>VYFQ01000004.1 GCA_009842325.1 Acidimicrobiaceae bacterium
CTGGAAATCTCGGGTTGGTTTTGGGTGGTAGGCACCCGGAATCGTCCCGAGATTTCTGTGCCCGCCGCGTCCCGGAGAGGGCAGGGGGTCGCCCGGTTAGCGGACGGGCTAGCGGGAGCGGTATTGGGCGCGGGGGCCTTGGGCGTCCTTGTTGAGGCGCTTCGAGAGGTGCAGGCCCTCAAGCACGAGCTCCACCGCGGAGGCGACCATGGCGGGCGACTCGGCCGCCTCGTCGTCGGCCAGCAGAGCCTGCACGGGGGCGGTCAGCGCCGGGACGGTGGCCAGCAGGCTGGCGTAGTCGGTGTCGGCCACGTCGTCGCCCACGTCCACCACCAGGTCTTCGTCGAAGGCGTCCACCACGGCCCGATGGAGGTCGGGCGGCACGCTGTCCTTGAACACCGACAGCACCGCCGAGTGGACCAGCCGCTCCAGAATCTCGGCCTCCCGGCCCTCCTCCAGGGTCTCGATCTCGACCTTGCCCGCCGTCGACGAGGTGAGCGCTTCGAGGTCGGTCACCCGGGGAACGGCGTGGTCGGAGCCGGTGCGCAGGGTGCGGCGCACCGCGTTGGCCACCATCGTCTCGGTGTTGGAGATGCTGAGGCGCACCGAGACCCCCGAGCGCTGCGACACATGGGAGCTGGACCTGGCCGCCCGGGTGAGCGCCACCACGATGCGTGTCATGAACGACGGCACGGTCACCGCCACCCCGGTCGGGTCACGGCCATCGCCATCGCCGTCGCCCGGACCGGGCCCGGCGCCGCCCGAGCCGACGTAGGCCTCCTGCTCGACTATGGCGATCTCGTTCTCGGCGTCCAGCGGGTAGTGGGTGCGGACCTGGGCCCCGAAACGGTCCTTGAGGGGCGTGATGATGCGGCCCCGGTTGGTGTAGTCCTCGGGGTTGGCCGACGCCACCAGCACCACGTCGAGGGGCAGGCGGACCTTGTAGCCGCGGATCTGGACGTCGCGCTCCTCGAGCACGTTGAGCAGACCCACCTGGATGCGCTCGGCGAGGTCGGGCAGCTCGTTGATGGCGAAGATCCCCCGGTTGGTGCGGGGCACCAGCCCGTAGTGCAGCGTGAGCTCGTCGGACAGGTACCGGCCCTCGGCCACCTTGATGGGATCGACCTCGCCGATGAGGTCGGCGATGGAGGTGTCGGGGGTGGCCAGCTTCTCGCCGTAGCGGTCGTCGCGGTGGACCCAGGCGATGGGGGTGTCGTCGCCGTGCTCGGCCACCAGGGCCCGGGCGTGGGCCGAGACGGGGGCGTAGGGGTCGTCGTTGATCTCGGAGGTGGCGATGATCGGCATCCACTCGTCGAGCAGGCCGACGAGGCCGCGGATCATGCGGGTCTTGGCCTGGCCCCGCTCTCCCAGCATGATCATGTCGTGGCCGGCTAGCAGGGCGTTCTCCACCTGGGGGATGACGGTGTTGTGGTAGCCGAGCACGTCGTCGAACAGGGGCCGGCCGGAGCGGATGCGCTCGGTGGCGTTGCGGCGCAGCTCCTGGCGCACCGGCACCGACGTCCAGCCGGAGGCCCGCAGCTCGCCAAGCGTGTTCGGTCTGGACCCAGACATCGTCAGCCACCCTACGGTGGGCGTGTACTGGTTGCGAGCGGGTCGCGGTGCGGTGTTGCATCTCCCGCTCTTGTTCGCTTCGCTCACGGGCCGCTCGGGCCACGGCCTCGCTCAACTCGCTCGGCCTCTGGCCGGCACCGTCATGGCCGCAGTAACGGCGAGGCGGGAGACGGCGGTGGTCGACTTGCGAGCGAGTAGGGCGAAGCCCGTGCGAGCAAGCGACCGCCGGCGGCCACCCGCCGGGCGCAGAAATCTCGGGACGATTACGGGTACCTACCACCCAAAACCAACCCGAGAATCCGTTGCTGGACGGTTAGACGGCGGCCGCGGCGGCGGCCACACGCTGGGCTGACGGCTTGACGACCCGGTCGCGGCCTATCAGGCCGCGGGGGGCGCCGAACCCCAGGGCCCACTCGTAGCCGTCGACCGCGCTGTCGTGGAAGTAGCCCCGCAGGCCCGCGGCCGCCGCGTCGGCCACCACCGCCAGGGACGCGTCCAGCAGCGTGTCCCGCCAGTCGTCGTCATCGGTGGCCACCCCGTGGGCGGCCACCACCACGCCCCGGTCCGGCACCGCGTCCAGCGCCCGCGCCACCGCCTCCCCTAGCTCGGCCGGCTCCGGAGCGAACCCCGCGACCGAGCGGCGGGCCGACACCGGCCAGCTCACCAGGCGGCCCGCCTCGGTCACCCCCACCGGGTGGTCGTGGCTCAACCCCACCAGCTCGGGGCCCTTCTCGAAGCTCGGCGCGGCCACCGGTGCCCGCCCCGGCACCTCCACCGCGCCCTCTCGCAATGCCCGGGTCCACGTGCCCCACAGCAGTTCATCCCAGCGGCGGGTCTCGATGCCGGCCGCGTGCGCGTGCTCACGCTCGACCGGCGCGGCGTGCAACGTCGGCGCACCGAACACCGCCATCACCGGCTGGGCCCCCGACTCCAGCAGCCGGCACGCCTCGTGCAGCGCCAGCATCGCCCCCTCGGCCGCCTCGGCCGTGGCCTCCGGGCTGCGTAGGCCCGGGGGCCGGGAACCCAGCCCGTAACCCCGGACCGCCCACCCGATCGGGTCGTCGATCGGGCACCAGCCCGCGGCCCGCCCGTCGAACGCCTCGGCCATGCGGTCGACGTGACGGGCCCACCAGCGCCGCCGGGCGACCTCGTCGGCGTGGCCGCCCTCGTCGTCGGTGTACCAGCCGGGCAGCGACGTGTGCTGCAGCGTGATCCACACCCCCAGGCCCTCGGCCGCCGCGGCGTCGACGATGTCGAGGTAGCGGTCGAGGGCGTCGCTGTCGGGCCGTCCGGCGGCGGGCTCCAGCCGGGCCCATTCCACCGTCAGTCGCAGGCTGTTGAGCCCCAGCCGGGCCAGCTGGGCCAGGTCGTCACGGAAGTCCCGGGCGAACCCGGCGCCGTCACCCGAGCGCGGCGCCCGCCCGTGCCGCTCCCACACCGACCAGTCGGCGGCCGGCGCGACCCCCTCGGCCGACACGGACGACGCTCCGGCCCCCCACAAGAACCCCGCGTCCGTGGCTGTCACCGCGACCCTCGGCGAAGAGGCGTTCAGCGGGTGGTGAACACGCCTGCGTCGAACACCACCCGGTCGTCCACGCGGGTCTGGAAGAGTGTGGCGTCGCCGTCCACCCACATGCAGACATCGAGCCGCTGCCCGGGCAGGACCGGCGCCTTGAAGCGCCCGCCCATCGATCCGAACCGGGACGGATCGCTGCCGCACAGCGTGTGCAGCAGGGCCCGGCCGGTCACCCCGAACGTGCACAGCCCGTGCAGGATCGGGGTCTCGAAGCCGGCCATGGCCGAGAACGACGGATCGGAGTGGAGCGGGTTGCGGTCGCCGTTCAGGCGGTAGAGCAGGGCCTGGTCGCTTCGGGTGTCGTAGCCGGTCACATGGTCGGGCTCGCGGTCGGGCTGCCGCCAGGTGCTGGACGGGCCGCGGTCGCCGCCCCAGCCTCCCTCCCCGGAGATGAACAGCCCGGCCCGGCTTGTCCACATCGGCTCGCCGTCGTGGCCGCGGACGTTCGTCTCCAGCACCACCAGCGCGGCCTTGATCTTGTCGTAGATGGCGGCCACCCGGGCCTGGGCCACCGCCGACCCCGCGGCCGGCAGCTCCTGGTGGAGCTCGATGTGCTGGTCGCCGTGCAGCAGCGCGGCCAGGTTGAAGTCCCCGTAGTCGGGCATGTTGCCCGCGCCCAGCACGACCGCCTGGGTGGGCAGCGCCCGCTGCGGGACATCCCGGGTGTTCTCGGTGGTGAACTCCAGCTCGAAGCCGGTCGGATCCGACGCGCCGGCCCCCACGCCGAGGGCGTACAGCAGGCTGTCCTTGGAGGTCCAGCTGATCTCGGTCTCTTCTCCCACCGCGCCCACGGCATCAGGATTGATGGGCATCACACCTCCACACGTCGTCCGGCGTCTTTCGGCTCACGCTAACGGGATGCCGCGGCGTACCATCATGAGGGTGACCAGCCGCCGAGACGCCGCCTTCGGTTCGCGGCACGACTGCGATCTCGACGCGTTCGCGGCGCTGGTCGAGCAGCCCACCGATCCGGCCGACTACCCGCTAGCCACACGGATCACGCAGGGCGTCCCCACCTACGACGCGGCCCCACTGGCCCACGGCCCCACCGGCGACACCGAGCACAGGACTGCGCTGCGGGCCGAGCTGGCCGCAGCCCTCGTCGACGGCCCTGGCATCGTCCTGCTCGAAGGGGCCGTGCCCCCGGCCGCGGTCGACCGGGCGTCACAAGTGTTCTGGGACCTGATCGCGGCCCAGCGCGCCCAGGGCGGGCTCGCCGGCGACCACTTCGCCAAGCCCGGCGCCAACGACCGGGTGTGGAACGCGCTCGAGAAGCTGGCGGTAGCCGACCCCGACACCTTCATCGACTACCACCGCTCCGACGCGGTGGCGGTGGCCTGCGAGGCCTGGCTGGGACCCCGCTACCAGCTGACCGAGCAGGTGAACGTGGTCAACCCCGGCGGCGAGGCCCAGCACCCCCACCGCGACTACCACATGGGCTTCCTCACCGACGACGAGGCCGAGCAGTTCCCCCGCCACGCCCACCTGCTGTCGCCGCTGCTCACCCTCCAGGGCGCCATCGCCCACTGCGACATGGGCACCGAGACCGGTCCCACCATGTACCTGCCCCACTCCCACAAGTACGAGCTGGGCTACCTGGCGTGGCGACGCCCCGAGTTCATCGAGTACTTCGCCCAGCACCGGGTGCAGCTGCCGCTGCGCACCGGCGACGCGGTGTTCTTCAGCCCGGCCATGTTCCACGCCGCTGGCCACAACCGCACCGCCGACGTGCACCGCATCGCCAACCTGCTGCAGATCTCGTCCGCCTTCGGCCGGGCCACCGAGGCCGTGGACCGGGCCCGCATGGTCAACGCCGTGTACCCGACGCTGCGGTCCCGGGTCGCCTCCGGCCTGGACCGGGCCGCGGCGGCCAACGTGGTGGCGTCCTGCGCCGAGGGCTACGCCTTCCCCACCAACCTCGACCGCGACCAGCCGGTGGACGGCCTGGCCCCGCCGTCGCAAGCCGACCTCATGAACCGAGCGCTCGACGAGGACTGGCCTCCGGAGCAGCTGCGCCAGGAGCTGGACCAGCACGGCGAGCGCCACCGCAGCGCAGTAGGGGAGGACGACTGGTACCGCCTCGCCGACGCGGTACGAGCCGCGGGCACCCGCCGGGCCGGCGCCGAACTCCTAGACGCGGGCACTGTGCCGGTCGGCGGTGGAATCGGCCAACCCGGTCGTCGAGGGATCACCGTGGACGAAATGCTGGCCGAGGCCCGTGATGGCATCCGACGGTTCGGCCCGGCAGAGCTGGCCGCCGCCCTGGAGACCGGAGCCGGGTCCGCCCCTGACGATCAGCCGCTGGTGATCGACATCCGGGACCGCGACGACCGCGAGCGCACCGGTATGATCCCCGGCTCGATCAGCATCCCGCTGCTGGTCCTGGAGTGGCGCTGCGACCCGGCCTCAGGCGCCACGAACCCTGCGGTGAAGTCGCTGGACCAACGGGTGGTGACGGTGTGCAACGAGGGTTACACGTCGAGCTTCGCGGCCGCCTCGCTGAAGCGTCTGGGCTTCGAGCACGTCGCCGACCTGGAGGGCGGCGTCGAGGGCTGGGGCGCCGCCGGCCTGCCTCTGGTCCAGCCCTCACCCCCGGCCTAGCCCCAGACCACGTTCAGGAATTGGCAGCGGCGGGGGCCGTTTTGGGCGTTGTGGGCTGCCAATTCGTGGCGGGGTCGGCCGGGTCTGGCGAATTGGCAGCGGTAGAGGCCGCTCTAGGCGTTGTGGGCTGCCAGTTCGCGTAGAGGGCCCGCGGCGGTTCAGGCGACCGCGCCGGTCCCCCGCTCCTGTTCGCTGCGCTCACCGGGCCGCTCGGGCCCGGGATAGGGTCGGGGTATGGCTCTGCGCAAGCGCTGGCGCCTCCGTCTGCGGGCGCAGCCCGAGCCGGCCCACTTCGCGTACTCGCGCTGGGACGGCAGCCAGGCCGGCTTCGACTTCGACGCCGACCACATCTTCGACGAGCTGGCCGACGACCTGCTCTACCACGGCGACCTCGCCAGCGCCCTGCGCCGCCTGATGGCCGAGGGCTTCCGCGACCGCTCGGGACGCCAGCTCGAGGGCCTGCGCGACATGCTCGAGCGGCTCAGGGAGCGACGCCGTGAGCTGCTGGAGCAGCACGACCTCGGCGGCGTCTACGACGACATCGCCGAGGACCTGCGGGACGTGGTCCGCACCGAGCGCCGGGCCCTCGACGACCTGGACTCGGCCGCCGCCCAGGCCCGGGCAGAGGGCGACGAGCGCCGCGCCGACCTCACCGCGCAGACCGCGGCCACCAAGAACACCCAGCTCGACATGATGCCCCCCGACCTCGCCGGCCAGTTCAAGGCCCTCGACAACTACGACTTCGAGAGCGACGAGGCCCGCCGGCAGTTCGCCGAGCTGGCCGAGCGCCTGAGGGAGCAGCTCATGCAGCAGTTCCTCGACCGGATGGCGGGCGCGGTCGACGACGCCACCGGCAGCGGACAGGTGTCGGAGGAGATGCAGCGCCTGAAGGACATGCTGGCCGAGCTCAACGCCATGCTGGCCCAGCGGGCCCGGGGCGAGGAGCCCGATTTCGAGGGGTTCATGGAGCGCTACGGCGACTTCTTCCCGGAGAACCCCAAGACCCTCGACGAGTTGCTGGAGGTGATGGCCCGCCGCATGGCCGCCGCCCAGGCCCTGCTCAACTCGATGACGCCGGGCCAGCGTGACCAGCTCCAGCAGCTGTCCGACCAGCTGCTGGCCGACATGGACCTCAACTGGCAGGTCAACGAGCTGGCCCAGCACCTGCGCAACGAGTTCCCCGACCTCGGCTGGGACCGGCGCTACGACTTCG
Organism: Acidimicrobiaceae bacterium; assembly: GCA_009842325.1. Taxonomy (GTDB): domain Bacteria; phylum Actinomycetota; class Acidimicrobiia; order Acidimicrobiales; family Aldehydirespiratoraceae; genus Aldehydirespirator. The sequence continues at coordinate 6,963 of VYFQ01000004.1, forward strand.
GCGGCGTCGATCCCCTCGATTTCAGCGAGGCGGCCGACATGCTGGCCGAGCTGGGCGACATCGACCAGCTCGAGAACCTGCTACGGGGCTCGGCCAGCCCCGGGGCCCTCGCCGAGGCCGACACCGAGGCCGTCCGCCGGCTGCTGGGCGACGACGCGGCCGAGAGCCTCGAGCGCATGGCCGAAGTGGCCCGCATGCTGGAGGAGGCCGGCCTGATCGAGAACCGCGAGGGGCGCTTCGACCTGACTCCCCGGGCCATCCGCAAGATCGGCCAGGGTGCGCTGCGGGACCTGTTCGCCCGGCTCGACGCCGACAAGTTCGGCCGCCACGCCATCAGCCGCAGCGGTCTCGGCCACGAGCGGGAGCCCGACACCAAGCCCTACGAGTACGGCGACCCGTTCAACCTGCACATCGGCCGCACCATCCGCAACGCGGTCACCCGCACCGGCGGCGGCGTGCCCGTGCAGCTCCATCCCGACGACTTCGAGGTGGAGCGAACCGAGCAGCAGGTGCGGTCGGCCACCGTCCTCATGCTCGACCTGTCGCTGTCGATGCCCATGCGCAACAACTTCCTGCCGGCCAAGAAGGTGGCCATGGCGCTGCACTCGCTGATCTCCAGCCAGTACCCCCGCGACTACCTGGGGCTGGTGTCGTTCAGCGAGGTCGCCCGGGAGTTCCGTCCCGAGAAGCTGCCCGAGGTGTCGTGGGACTACGTCTACGGCACCAACATGCAACACGGGTTCATGCTCGCCCGCCGCATGCTCAACCGCCAGACCGGCACCAAGCAGATCATCATGATCACCGACGGGGAGCCGACTGCTCACATCACGGCGTCGGGGCGGCCCTTCTTCAGCTACCCGCCCACCCGCGAGACCGTCGAGCTGACCCTGGCCGAGGTGGCCAACTGCACCCGCGACGGCATCCGGATCAACACGTTCATGCTGGACGCCACGTCGTACCTGACGAACTTCGTCGAGCGCATCACCGAGCTGAATGGCGGCCGGGCGTTCTTCACCACCAACGAGAACCTCGGCGACTACGTGCTGGTCGACTTCGTGGAGCACAAGCGCAGCCTGGTCCACGCCCGCCGCTAGCCCGCGGGGCCTGACCCTTCGATGCAATTCCCGGAAATTTCTTGCTCCCGGGCTTGCAAATGTCATATCACAATGGTGTAATTACATTCATGGCACCCGGGCGGGCCGGGCTCTAGTCCCGCCGCTGGGGCCCGGATGGTCATCAGGAGGAAAACCGAATGGAGCTACACGGCATCTTTCCGGCTGAGGACATGTCCTGGCAGCGCGAGGCCAACTGCCTCGGAGTGCATCCCGACCTCTTCTTTCCCGAGCGGGGCGCATCCACGCGCGAGGCCAAGGAAGTCTGCCGGGGCTGCGTAGTGCGCGAGGCGTGCCTGGAGTTCGCGCTGAACAACGGCGAGAAGTTCGGCATCTGGGGCGGCATGAGCGAGCGTGAGCGCCGTCGTATCCGCAGAGCCCGCGCCCTCCAGCGCCGCGCTGTCGCCAGCGCCTGACGCCAGCGCCTGACAACAACACCAATATCTCCTTCCACAGACCGGATGCGGCTGTGGACAGAGCACGGTATGCTTCGTAGCGATGCCAAACATCGGTGCACCTGAACTCCTCATCATCCTGGTGCTCGTCCTGCTGGTGTTCGGCGGGGCGAAGCTCCCGAAGCTCGCCCGCTCGCTGGGCCAGGCGCAGCGCGAGTTCAAGGACGGCCTGACCGAGAGCGCCAAGGAGGGTGACGCCTCCGGCGGCAGCCAGGCGACCGGCGGCGACAACTCGGGCGGCGGCGCTACGGGCAAGAACGGCTCGGCCTGAGAGCCCCGCGGCGAGGCGGACACCAATGACGCTCGCGGGCGCCGAAGTCGAGGCGGTGGACGAACCGCCGGTCGGCCAAGCCACCATCATCTACCTCGGGCCGGTCGCGCCCCACTGGGAGGTACGCGCCGTCTACGGCGACGCCGACTTCATGACCTCCTTCCGGGACCGGGTCCACGCCCGTCTGTTGCTGCTGCCACCCCACGACCCGCAGTTCCGCCGCAACCGTGAGCGGGTCAATCGCGACGCTGAGCGTGAGCGGATCATCGTCAACTGGGACCTCGGCTATCCGGAGGAAGAAGACGAGTATTCCGGCCGGGAGCGGGTCTGACAGCGGCCCGGAGAATGCCCCCACCATGATCCGCGTCGGGGGATGGGCTGCGCCGCTCACGGACTACTTCAGCCGGGAGATCTCGTGGCTGGCCTTCAACGCCCGCGTCCTCGCCCTCGCCGACGACGCTGACGTCCCCCTGCTGGAGCAGGCCAGATACCTCAGCATCTTCGCCACCAACCTCGACGAGTTCTTCCAGGTCCGGGTGTCCGGTCTCGCCGACCGGGTGGCGGCCGAACTCACCGAGCGCACCCTCGACGGGCACACCCCCGCCGAGCAACTCCGCGAGGTCCGCCGGATCGCCGCCGAACTGTGCGCCGAGCAGCAGCGCCTCTTCATCGAGAAGGTCAGGCCGGCCCTGAAGGCCGAGGGCATCCATCTCCTCACCCCCGACGAGATCAGCCAACAGGAATGCGCCTACCTCCGCGACCACTTCGAGCAGCGGGTCTTCCCGGTGCTCACCCCGCTGGCCGTCGATCCCGGACATCCGTTCCCGTTCATCTCGGACCTCTCGCTGAGCCTGGCCGTCCTGATGCGCGACCCGGTCGACTCGGAGCAGCGCTTCGCCCGGGTCAAGGTCCCCGACACCCTCGACCGCTGGGTGGAGACCGGCGAAGGCTCCTGCCGGTTCGTGGCGCTCGAGGATGTGATCGCGGCCCACCTCGACATGCTCTTCCCGGGCATGGAGGTGCTGGAACACCACAGCTTCCGGGTCACCCGCAACGCCGACCTCACCCTCAACGACGAGGACGCCGACGACCTGCTGATCGCGGTGCAGATGGAGCTCCGCCGGCGCCGCTTCCAGTGGGCCATCCGTCTCGAGGTGGCCGACACGATGTCGGACGAGGTGCTCGACCTGCTGCTGCGGGAGCTCAACCTGCGCGCCGAGGCCCTGGTCCGGGTACGGGGCCCCATCGACCTGAGCGGCCTCAACGAGATCGCCGGCCTGCCCCGGCCCGAGCTGACATGGCCCCACTGGCGCGGCATCACCGAGCCGGAGCTGCTGACCGAGGACGGCCCGGCCGACTTCTTCAAGGTGCTGCGCTCCGGCGACCTGCTCGTGCACCATCCGTACTCGTCGTTCAGCCGCTCGGTGGGCGCGCTCATCCGCCAGGCCGCCAGAGATCCGGCGGTGCTGGCCATCAAGCTCACGCTGTACCGCACCTCAGGCGACAGCCCCATCATCGACGCCCTGGTGGCCGCGGCCGAGCGGGGCAAGCAGGTGGCGGTGCTGGTGGAGTTGAAGGCCCGCTTCGACGAGGCCCAGAACATCGGCTGGGCCAAGCGGCTGGAGCAGGCCGGCGCCCACGTGGCCTACGGCCTGGTCGGCCTCAAGATCCACGCCAAGATCGCCATGATCGTGCGCGAGGAGCCCGACGGCATCCGCCGCTACTGCCACATCGGCACCGGCAACTACAACCACCGCACCGCCCGCATCTACGAGGACTTCGGCCTGCTGACGGCCAATCCGGGGGTCGGAGCGGACGTCGCCAGCCTGTTCAACCAGCTCACCGGCTACGGCCGCAATGTCGATCACAAGCACCTGATCACCGCACCCGAGCAGCTCCGCCCCCGCCTGACCGAACTGATCGAGCAGGAGATGCACGTGCCCGGCGGCCGCATCATCATGAAGCTCAACTCGCTGGCCGACGGGCCGATGATCGACCAGCTCTACAAGGCGTCGCAGGCCGGCGTGGCGATCGACCTGATCGTGCGGGGCCTGTGCGGTCTGCGGCCCGGCGTGGCCGGCCTGTCGGAGACGATACGGGTGCGCTCGATAGTGGGCCGGTTCCTGGAGCACTCCCGCATCTACCACTTCGCCAACGGCGACGGTCCGGGCCGTCCCGCCACCTACATCGGCTCCGCCGACCTGCTGAGCCGCAACCTCGACCGGAGGGTTGAGGCTCTCGTGCGGGTGGACGACCCGAGGCTGGCGGCCCGGGTGGTCGAGGTGGCCGAGGTGAGCCTGTCCGACGAGCACCTGGCCTGGACGCTGGACTCCGAAGGCGTCTGGACCCGACACGACCGCAGTGCCGACACCGACACCCACGTCAGGCTCCAGCAGCTGGCCCTGAACCGAGCCCGTCCCGCCGAGCGGGTCCTACCCTGACCAGAGGCCGAGCTTGCGAGGCCGTGGCCCGAGCGGCCCGTGAGCGCAGCGAACAGGAGCGGGAAATGACACCGCTGCACCGAGACTGGCGTCCTATTCGCGTCCTACCCTGAGCAGGTGGGCCAGGACCGGGTGAGCGATCAGGGCGAGCCGGGCCGGCCCGTTCCCGCGTACAGCCCGTTCCAGCGCCTGGCCCGCGTCCACGCCGCGGCCACCGCCACCGACGCGGTGATCGCGGTGGCGCTGGCCGGGTCGATCTTCTTCTCGATCAGCCCCGACGCGGCCCGTAACCGGATCGCCCTGTACCTGGCCCTCACCATGGCGCCGTTCGCGGTGGTCACACCGCTGATCGGACCGGTCATCGACCGGATGCCGGGCGGGCGCCGGGCCATGATCCTCGTCACCAATCTGGGCCGGCTGGTGGTGGCCCTGCTCATGATCCGCCACCTCGACACCCTGTGGCTGTTCCCCGAGGCCTTCGCGCTGCTGGTACTGCAGAAGTCCTATGCGGTGGCCAAGAGCGCGGTGGTGCCGCGCTACGTGCCCACCGAATCCAACCTGGTGCAGGCCAACAGCCGCCTAGCCCTCATCAGCGCGGTGATGAGCCTGGTGGGGGCGGGCATCGGCGCGGCGCTGGCCTTCCTGGGAAGCCCGGCCGTGGCCGCCGGCGCGGCGACCATCGGCTACCTGGTGGCGACCGCCATCACCTTCCAGCTGCCCCGCATCCCGGTGGCCCGGACCAGACCCACCTCGACCGAGCGCTCCGCCCTGAGGGCGTCCGCCATCCTGCTGTCGGCGTCGGCCATGGCGGTCATGCGGGGCGCGGTGGGATTCGTCACGTTCCTGCTGGCCTTCGCGCTGCGCGGCGGCGAGGAGGGACTGGACGTGAGCGCGCCGGGCGCGGCGGTGGGCGGGGCGGTGGCTTCCGAGCGCGGCGTCGACATCGTCGGCGATCCGGGCGCTCCGTTCTGGCACTACGCGGTGGTGGTGGTCGTGGCCGGACTGGCCGCCTTCACGGGAGTGCAGATCGCTCCCACCCTGAGGCGCCGCCTGGTGGAGGAGCTGATCCTGCTCGGATCGCTGGCCGTGGCCCTGTCCACCGCGTTGCTGGCCGCCATGACCGGCGGGCTGATGGGGATGGCGCTGCTGTCGGGCGGGGTGGCCATCTCAGCCGCCGTCGGCAAACTCGCCTTCGACTCGCTGGTGCAGCGCGACGCGCCCGACGCCAACCACGGACGGTCGTTCTCCCGGTTCGAGGCCCGCTTCCAGATCGCCTGGGTGGTCGGCGCCTTCGCCCCCGTCGTCCTGCCCATCCCGGCCCGCCTGGGGTCCGGCTTGGTGGCACTGGTGGCCGCCGCCGCGCTGATCTTCTTCGTCCTGAGCCGCCGCCGCCCGGCCGGGTAGTTCAGGATCGTCGCGGCCGGGCCCCGAGAACTCGGGCAGCTAGCGGGGCAGGTCGATCCGGGCCAGCCACAGGCCGGCCGCGTCGACCTCGGCCGGGGTGGGCAGGTTGTCAGGGTGGGTGAAGAGCCGCCGCAGCCCGTCGGTGCCGGCCCGCTCCACCACCCCCGCGGCGAAGGCCGCTCCCCGCTCGTACTGGGTCTGGTCCAGCTCCAGGCCGAGGAGCCTCTCCACGAACCGGTCGGACGCGCTGGCCTCCACACGATGGCGCCGCAGCGCCTCGGACAGGCGGTCGTACGAGCCGATCAGGTCGGCGCCGATGCGGTCCATGGTGAAGTCGACGTAGCCGGTGATGGCCGCCACCAGAGCGGTCATCTGCGGCAGGAGCGCTTCCTGGGCCGGTGACCGCACCGCTCCCAGGAGAGCGTCGGGGCTGCCCAGCTCCGACTGGAGCCGGGCCATGGCCTCGGGACCGGCCGTGCCGGGGTCGAAGTCGCCCAGCAACTCCTCGATGCGCCGGGGATTGGTCTCGAAGGCGGACGCATGACGCACCAGCAGGTCACTGACCGCGTCGCGCACGTGATCCACCCCGAACACCGCGCAGTAGACGGCCTCATGAACGCACACCCACAGACGGACGTCGTCGGCGTCGAGCGACCACTCCTGGCTGAACTCGTCGACGTTGGGCAGGGCGATCAGCATCGGCTTGCCGGCGGGGCGGGGCACCGGCAGCACGTAGCCGCCGAGAGCGTGCTGCGCGAGGCGGCCCACCATGGCCCCGGTGGTGAGGGCCAGCATGGTGGGGCCGATCATCTTGGAGATGCCGGCCAGCATGGCCGCCATCGGGTCGCCGGGCGTGTCGTCGAGATCCGGCTCCAGGCTCGCCGAGATCGACTTGTTGAGTGCGCCGAACAGGTGCTCGTAGTCGCTGACGGTGCGGTCCGACCAGCCGGCCCGGTTCACCACCTCCACCCGCAGCGCCGCCCCCGGGGCTGGCTGCAGGCCGGTCGCATCGGCCACCCGCAGCTCGGCCACCCGCACGAGCTGTTCGATGGTGATGCGCTGCGACGGGTCGATGTTGGGCTCCGAGACCCCGCCGCAGGCGATGGCCCGGCCCACCTCGCGGGCCTGGTTGGCCCCGGGCGCGGCCGACTGAAGCGTCCGCATCAGGTCGCCGATCAGGGGGATGTCCCCGAGCCCGCCGAAGCCGCCCAGCCCGCCGAAGCCGCTGGGCTCATCCGTCTCGCCGGTCTCGCCCAAGTCGCCGAGCCCCTCCAGGCCCTCGAGTCCCTCCAGACCCTCGAGTCCCTCCAGGCCCTCCAGGTCTTCAAGACCCTCTATGCCCTCCAGGCCCTCGAAGGGATCATCGGGCCCGCCCTCTGTTGGCGGATCGCCGCTCATGAGGGCATCGTAGGGGGGTGAGGCTCAGTTGTGCTGCCCGCGGCCGGCCCGAATCCGCAATGACCCGTCTCCACCGGCGATGATCCGGGTAGTGGTGACCGGAGCCCACGGCGCCGTGGGCCGTCGTGTCATAACCCGGCTGGCCCAGCGTCCGGAGGTGGCCGTCGTCGCCATCGACAAGGACGCTCCGGCCGCCCCCTACACATCGGTCACCACCAAGCAGGTGGATCTGGCCGACGCCGACCTGGCCGCCCTGTTCTCGGGGGCCGACGCAGTAGTGCACCTGGCCTCCACGGTGACCGCAGGCACGCTCAATCCCGCCGAGGCCGAGTTGGAGGCCGCCCTGCTGCACCGCGTGCTCGACGCTCTCTCCGCCGTCGATGTCCCCCACTTGGTGGTGATGTCTTCGGCGATGGTCTACGGCGCCTGGAAGGACAACCCGGTGCCGATCACCGAGGACGCCCCGGTCCGGCCCAACCCCGACTTCGACTGGGCTGTGCAGCGGCACCGGCTGGAGAGACTGGCCCAGCAGTGGGCACTGGCCCCCGGCCGCTCCGTCACCGTGCTGCGGCCCGCGGTCACCGTCTCCGAGGACCGTCTGGGTCAGCTGGCCAACACGCTGCGAGCGGCCCGATCGGGCGTGGCGGCCGACGGCGATCCGCCGGTGCAGTACCTGCACACCGACGACCTGGCCGAGGCGGTGGTCACCGCGGTCGACGTCCGCTACGACGGGATCCTCAACGTCGCACCGGACGGCTGGATCCCGCCCGACACTCTGGCCGACCTCGAGGGCCCCCGCCCCCGGCTGCGGGTCCCGTCGCACCTGGCGCGGGTCCTGAGCGCGTTGCGCTGGCGCTGGGGTCTGGCCCCGACGCCGCCGGGGGTGGTGCCCTACACGACCGACCCGTGGGTGGTGGCCAACGACCGGCTGCGCGCGCTGGGATGGAGGGCCGCTCACAGTAACGAGGAGGCGTGGGTGGTCTCGCACGAGCCTCACCCGTTGGAGTCGCTGCCGGCCCGCCGCCGCCAGGAGCTGGCCCTGGCTATTGCGGCGGCGCTGCTGGCCTCCGGCGTGGTTGCCGCCGTCCTGATCGTGAGATCCCTGCGCCGCCACCGCCGCGCCACCCGTGCTTAGGCGCCGCCAAGAAATCTCGGTGTGATTCTGTGGACATAGTCCACATTTCCGACCCGAGATTTCTGAGGGGGCGACTGCGCCTTTTCGCTCGGCCTCTGGCCACCATTACGATGTTTCACAGTGCTCGCACCCCCTGACACCGGCGACACCTGGCTCGGGCTGTCCTCCGATCCGCTGCCGTCAGCGGAGATGGCCGCATGGGTGGTGCTGCCCAACTGCGGCGCGGTGGTGCAGTTCAGCGGCACGGCGCGCGACCACTCGACCGACCGGCCCGGCGTGGACCTCCTGCAGTACGAGGCCTACGAGGATCAGGTCGAGCCTCGCCTCCGGTCGATCGCGGCCGAGATGCGAGCCCGCTGGGACGACTTGGGACGGGTGGCGATGCTGCACCGGGTGGGACCGGTAGCCGTGGGCGAGCCCGCGGTGGTGGTGGCCGTGTCGTCCCCCCACCGGGACGCCGCCTTCGAGGCGGCCCGCTTCGCCATCGACACCCTCAAGACCACGGTTCCCATCTGGAAGCGGGAACGATGGCAGGGAGGCGAGAGCTGGGGGCTCGAGGCCCAGCACATCGTCGACGTCGACGGGCTACCGGCCACCGCGGAGAGCGCCCGATGAGAGGCTCTGTGCTGCTGGTAGTGGCCTCGCTGGGCCTGGCCACGATCGTCTCGATGCTGCTGTGGGTGGCCCGCAAGATCACCTGGCGCCGCCCTGTCCCCTTCCTCAGGCAGCTCAAGGCCCTGTCGGGCGTTCCGGGACGCTCCGTCGGCCCCGCCAGCGGGATCTCCAGGCTCGATCCGCTGAAGCCTGATCACCCGGTGGAAGCCGCCGCGGACGCGACCGGAGAAGCGCCCGCCGTCTCGGAGCGCTGAGCCCTGCCCCGCGACCTGGCGATCGACCTGGGCACGGCCAACACCCTGGTGTACGCCCGCGGCCAGGGCGTAGTGCTGAACGAGCCGTCGGTGGTGGCGCTCAACACCAACACCAACGAACTGCTGGCGGTGGGCCACAAGGCTCGCCGGATGCTGGGACGCACACCCGGCCACATCGTGGCCCGCCGGCCGCTGCGCAAGGGCGCCATCACCGACTTCGAGATCACCCAGGACATGATCCGGATCCTGCTCAGGCAGGTGGGGGTGAGCAGGATCAACCGGGCCCGCGTGGTGGTGTGCGTGCCGTCGGCGATCACTGCGGTCGAGCGTCGGGCCGTGCAGGAGGCCGCCCGCCGGGCTGGTGCCATCGAAGTGCGGCTGATCGACCAGCCCATGGCCGCGGCCATCGGCGCCGGCCTGCCCATCGACGAGCCGGTCGGGTCGATGGTGATCGACATCGGGGGCGGCACCACCCAGACCGCCCTGCTCAGCCTGGGCGGGATCGTGGCCCTGGAGGCGGTGAGGGTGGGCTCGTTCGACATCGACGACGCCGTCCAGGCCCACATGCGGCGCGAGTACGGCATGGCCATCGGCGAGCCCACCGCGGAGCACACCAAGATCGTGGTCGGCTCGGCGGCGCCGACCCGCAGCGAGACCGCGGCCGAGATCCGCGGCCGGGAACTGATGTCGGGAATGCCCAAGACCACGGTGGTGACCCCCGAGGAGATCCGCCGGGCGATCGAGGAGCCGGTGACCGCCATGGTCGACTCGGTGCTGAGCTGCCTGTCGCAGTCACCCCCCGAGCTGGCTCAGGACCTGATCGCCCGCGGCGTCTTCCTCGTCGGCGGCGGAGGGCTGCTCCGGGGGATGGACATCCGGCTGTCCCGGGAGATGTCGCTGCGGGTCCGGCGGGTCGACGCCCCGCTGGAGACGGTGGTGCGGGGCGCGGGCCGATGCCTGGAGCAACTCGGCATGGACTTCTCGATCTTCAGCGACGACTTCGAGTAGCTGGCCTGGCGCCGCTCTTGTTCGCTTCGCTCACGGGGCCGCTCGGGCCCCCGGCTAGCCCCGCAGCTCCGCGGCTGCGGTCCGGACTTGCTTGTCGCGGTCGGTGGACGCCCTCAACAGCGCGGCGTCGACCTCGGGCCCGTCGAAGGGGGCGAGGGCTATCACCGCCCGGCGGCGGATCTCGGGCTTGTCGTCCAGCCCGGCCAGGATCGCCGGCAGACCGGCAGGATCCGATATCGCGCCCAGAGCCGCGATGGCCGACTCCCGGCAGAGCGCATCGGTGTGCGATCGGGCCACCCGGACCAGCGCCTCCACCACCGCGTCTGTCTCAGACCCCCACGCACCGGTGGAGCCTGCCGAGTCGTCGCCGCTCGCCGAGACCTTCTCGCCGCAGGCCCAGGCGGCGGCCTCCACCACCCGGTGGTCGTCGTCGACCAGCCGGCTCGCCGCCGCGGCCGCCGCGATATCGGCTCGGTATGCGGCCAGCTCCAGAGCGGTCATCCGCACGGCTGCCGCCGGATCGTCCAGCGCGTCCTCTAGCTGCTGGGCGGCGAGGTCGCCGGCCCTCTCCAACGCCCGCAGCGCACTGGAGCGCACCATCGGGTCGTCGTCGTGGAGGAACGACCGCGCCTTGGCGGCGTCGCCGGTGTGGCCGGCCGCGGCCGCTTCCCGGCGCCGCCCGACGGCCCCGCCTGCTCGCTCGGCCTCCTGAGCCGCGGCGTCCACCTGCTCGGCCTCTAGGAGATGGCCTGCTCGAGCAGGAAACCGGCCACCACCACCAGCAGTCCCACCAGCGCGGCGAGCGCGAAGCCAATGCCCACCACCAGCGCGACCAGCACCACCAGCGCCAGCAGCCGCTGCCACCACTGCGGGTAGGCCTTCGGCCCCACCACCGGCCGGGGCACTGCCCGCCGGGCCAGCCCCAGCACCCGCAGAACGTCGATCAACCGGATACGGCGCCTGGGACGGGTCGGCCCCGCCGATCGGAGGGCTGTGCGCGCCGACTGGAGGATCGTCCCGGCCGACCGGCGGGCCGAACGGCCGATCCGCGACCACATCTTGTCGCCCGCCGGTGTTGGTTGGGCAGCTTCGCCGGTGGTCGGGGCTGTCGCCATGGCGGTACCTTGGGGCTGGGCGCCGCATGAGTGAACGGCGCTGAGCGAAGACGACTGGACGGTTCGCCACGCTAGCTTCCCCACTGCCTACTTCCCCGGCGCCGGACTCGCCCCCGCCGGGTGGGCTGCCGCCCCCGCCGACCTCGACTCGCCGCCGCTGGTTCTCATCGGGCCCGGGGCTGACCCTCATCGGCGTCGCCGTCGTGCTGGCGGGGCTTGCCGCCGGGGTGTACTTCGCGCCGGCCCAATGGGCCGGCCGACTGCTGCCCGGCGACTCGGTGGTCGACGAGGGCGCGGTGGCCTTCCTGCCCGGCACGGCCATCGCCACGTCCGGCCGGGTGGAGGCCGACGGCATCGACGTGTTCGATCCCGAAGGCGAGATCCTGCTCCTGACCGTGGCGATCGACAGCGACTTGACCGTGCTCGACTGGATCAGGTCCTCGGTGGATGAGGCGGTCGACCTGCGCAGCCGGGCATCGGTCTACGGCGACCGCACGGACACCGAGCAGCGAGAGCACAACCGTCACCTGATGGACAGCTCCAAGGACATCGCCACGATCGTCGCCCTTGAACGCCTCGGTGTGCATGCCGCCGACTTCACCGGAGTGCTGTTCTTCGAGACGGTCCCGGGCGGCCCGGCCGACGGCCTGCTGGAGCCCACCGACGTGATCCTGTCCATCGACGGCCAGCCGGTCACCACGGTCGACTCGCTCCGAGCGGTGCTGTCGGAGTTGGAGCCCGGCGCGGCGGCCGTGGTCACCGTGGAGAACTCCGAGACCCAGGAGCTGCGCGACGTCGAGATGACGCTCGGCACCCACCCCGACAGCGGCGGTCCGTTCCTCGGGTTGAGCGGGGTGACCGAGCGGGTCAGCCGATCGCCGCTCCCGTTCGACGTCGACATCTCCTCGGGCGCCGTGGGGGGACCCTCAGCCGGTCTGGCCTTCACGCTGGTCGTGCTCGACGTGCTGTCGCGAGGCGAGCTCACCGGCGGCCAGCGGGTCGCCGTCACCGGCTCCATCCGCCTCGACGGGTCCGTCGGCGATGTGGGGGGCGTCGCCCAGAAGGCGGTCGCGGCCCGCGATGCGGGTGCCAGGCTGATCATCGTGCCCGAGGCGTCGGCGGACGAGGCCCGGTCGAACTCGGGCGATGTCCCGGTGGTCGGCGTGGCCAACCTGGACGACGCGCTGCAGGCGCTGGCCGATGTCGGGGGCGACCCCGTCGGACGCCTACTGGGCTGAACTATCGTGGTAGCTGGCCGCAACCAGCGAGCCAGCAGGAATAGGCGCACCGGTAGCGGCCTCGGAGGAGCCATGGACGACGGCGGCGGATCCGACCCCGGACACGGGTTGGACCCGGAAGCGGTGGAGGAGATCGACTTCGCCAAAGTACGCCGCGGCTACGACCCCGAGGCCGTCGGCACCCGGCTGCGCGAGGCCGCCGAGGAGATCCGCCGGCTGAACGCTCAGGTCGGGTCGCTGTCGGAGCGGATCAGTGAGCTTGAGTCCACCCCCCCGGAGACGCTGGAGTCGCGCCGGGTGGCGGAAGCCCTGGGCGATGAGGCCACCCGCGTCCTCCAGTCGGCCAGCGACGCGGCTCAGGTACAGATCGAGCGGGCCGAGGCCGAGCACGCCCGGATAGTCGGCGAGGCCGAGGCGGCCGCGGCCGCCATCGCCGAGGAGGGCCGCGAGCGGGGCAAGAACATGGTGGTGGAGGCCCAGTCCGTCCGGGAGCGGATCCTGTCCGACCTGGCTCGCAAGCGCCATGAGCACCGGGTCGCGGTGGAGCAGCTCCGGGTGACCCGCGATCGCCTGCTGGAGGCGCTCGGCATCTTCCGCCAGGGACTCGACGGCTGGATCGAGGAGCTGGTCCAGGCCGAGCCGCGGGCTGCGGCCGCAGCCCAGCAGGCCGGACAGCGCGTCGCGGCCCAGCCGGAGTCCACCGTGGCCGAGCTCGAGGCGGAGATCTCCACGGCGCGCCGGACCGGGATGGCCGCCGACGGCGGGTCCGGCGAGGAGGCCCCGGCCACCGGCGATGCCGCCACCGAGGGCGCGGCCGGCACCGACGCCGGCGGCGACACGACGCCCGGCCAGGAAGGCGACGCCGCCGCGGCCGGCACCGCCGCGGCCGCCGCCGACGCCGGCACCGCCGAGCCGGAGGCACCGGATGAACTCGACGAGCCCGAAGCCGTGGGCGAGTACGTCGACCTCGAGGGCTTGGCCATCGGGGCCTCGCCGGCCCCCGCACCCACCGCGGCGGTTCGGCTCTACGACGTCGAGGCGGAGGCCGAGGCTGGTTTTGACGCCGGAGCAGACCCGCAGGAGGGGCAGGCGTCCGGGGCTCCCGACGATGCTGTGGCCGCCGTCACCGATGAGGCCGAGCCCGCGGCCGAGCCACAGTCGGCGGACGCCGAGGCCATCTTCGCCCGGCTGCGCTCAATCACTTCCGAGCCCGTCGGGCAGCCGGAACCGCGGTCCGCTGCGTCCGGCGTCACCGGTGGCGGCCCGGCCCCATCGGCGGCCCCCGAAGCCGTGGACGAGTACGCCGATGAACCCGACGAGCTCGCCGACGAGTACGCCGGCGAGCTCGACGACGGATCCGGGGCTGCCGCCGGACCGGCCGATCCCGACGATCTCGTCGGCGCGGCCCGGGCCGTGGCCGTCGGGGGGATCGCCCGCAGGCTCAAGCGGCTGGTCGTGGACGAGCAGGGCGACCTGCTCGACGCCGTGCGCCGCAACGGGGTGAGAGCCGTGCGCTCCACGATCACCAGCGACACCGGGGCCTACACCCGTGCCGTCCGGGTGCCGATGCAGGACTTCGCGTCCGACATAGACGTGAGCATCGACGACGTCGACCTCGAGGCGGCCGGCCGCGCCATCCTGTCGGCGCTGGTCGAGCCGGTCCGGGAACGTCTCGGCGAATTGATCGAGAGCACCGACGACGCCGACGAGCTCACCACCGCAGTGCGATCGATCTACCGGGAGTCCCGATCGCGCCGGGCCGACACCGCGGCCGAAGCTGCCTTCTCTGCTGGCTGGCCGGAGCCGATAACGTGACCGTCGGTGCGCACCGTAACTCCCTCTCCCTCCGGCGGCCGATCCCGCTTCGGCTCTAGAAAAACCCGCTTCATCGCGATCCTGGTAGCAGGCGGCCTGCTGGTCCTGCTCCTGTCGCTGCGAGGCATCGCCCGTTTCTACACCGACTACCTGTGGTTCGACTCGCTGGGTCGGACCGACGTGTGGGGGCGTGTGCTGCTGGCCAAGATCGCCCTGTTCGCGATCTTCGCGGTTGCCTTCTTCATCCTGATGTGGATCAACCTCCTCATCGTCGACCGCCTGAAGCCCGAGATCCGCCCGCCTGGTCCCGAGGAGGAGATGCTCAGCCGCTTCCACGACCTGACCGCGGGCCGCACCCGGCTGGTGCGCCTGGTCCTGTCGGTGGTGTTCTCGCTGCTGGCCGCCTCCGGTGTGTCCAACCAGTGGGAGGAGTGGCTGCTCTTCGTCAACCGCACGGACTTCGGCGTCGTCGATCCGCTGTTCGACACCGACATCGGCTTCTACGTCTTCCGCCTTCCGTTCCTGACGTTCCTCGTGAACTGGCTGTTCGCCGCCTTCATGATCATCCTCGTAGTGATCGGCATCGCCCACTACATCAACGGCGGTATCAGGGGCCAGGTGCCACGGGGCGCACCCCGGGTGCTGCCGTCGGTGAAGGTGCACCTGTCGGCGATCCTGGCCGGGCTGGCCCTGGTGAAGGCAGCCGACTACTGGCTGTCGCGCTACGAGCTCACCGTGTCGGACCGGGGCGTGGTGGACGGCGCGCTGTACACCGATGTCAAGGCCAAGCTGCCCGCTCTCAACCTGCTCCTGCTGATCTCGCTGTTCGCGGTGGTGCTGCTGGTGGTCAACCTGCGCCGGCGGGGCTGGGTGCTGCCGGTGCTGGCCGTGGGCCTTTGGGCCTTCACCGCCCTGGTGATGGGCAACATGTACCCCGCGTTCGTGCAGCGGTTCCAGGTCGATCCCAACACCACCGCCCGCGAGTCCGTCTACACCGACCGCAACATCGCGGCCACCCGGGCGGCCTACTCGCTTGTGCCCGACAGCGACGTCGCCCTCGAAGTGTTCGACTACCGGGAGAACCCCACGGTCGCCCAGCTGAGGGCCGCGGCCCAGACCGTCCGCAACACCCGGATCCTCGACCCGCTGACCCTCACCGACACCTTCGAGAAGGACCAGGGCGAGCGGGACTTCTACCGCTTCTCGTCGGTGCTCGACGTCGACCGCTACGAGGTGGACGGCGAGCTGACCCAGGTGGTGCTGGCCGCCCGGGAACTCAACCTGAGCGAACTGGGATCGTGGGAGCGCCAGCATGTGGCCATCACCCACGGCTACGGGGTGGCCATCGCCCGGGCCAACGTCACCGACGTGCGGGGCAGCCCGGTGTTCATCGCCGGCGGCCTGCCTGTCGAGGTGGACCCGGCCATCGGCGTGCAGCTCGACGAGCCCCAGATCTACGTGGGCGAGAACCTCGAGGGCTACGCGCTGGTGGGCGCCACCCGCGACGAGGTCGACTACGTGGACGGCCAGGGACGGGAGGAGAGCTTCCGCTACACGGGCGACGGCGGCGTCAACATGGGGTCGTTCCTACGCCAGACCGCCTTCGCGCTGCGCTTCGGGCAGCTCGATCCGCTGATCTCCAACTTCGTGAGCAGCGAGACCAGCATCATCTACATCCGCGACGCTCAGGACCGGGTGAAGAGCATCGCCCCGTTCCTGGAGTTCGACTCCGACGCCTACCCGGTGATCTTCGACGGCCGCATCCACTACGTGCTCGACGCGTACACCACCACCGACCGCTACCCCTACTCCCAGACCGCCGACGCCAGCGGGCTGGAAATCGGCGCCGAGCTGGCCGACGGCAGCGTCAACTACATACGCAACTCGGTCAAGGCCGTCGTCGACTCCTACGACGGCGACGTGACGCTGTACGTCATGCCGGTCGCCGATCCGATCGTGGCCGCGTGGCAGGGGGCCTTCCCCGACCTGTTCACCGACTTCTCCGAGATGCCCGACGGCCTGCGCACCCATCTGCGCTTCCCGACCGACCTGTTCACGGTGCAGACCAACATGTGGGCCTCGTACCAGGTGTCGGACCCCGAGGCGCTGATCATCGGCACCGAGCGCTGGGCGGTGGCCCAGGACCCGGGCCGCAGCGTCCAGGCCGGGGGCATCGCCGAGGCCGTGGTGGGGGACCGTGGCCTGCTGACCCGGCGGGAGCGGCGGGTTCCGGCCTACTACTCGCTGATCCAGCTGCCCGGCGAGGAGGAGGCCTCGTTCGTGGCGATGCGCTCGTTCGTGCCGGTCTCCGACGACGACAGCCGCAAGGAGCTCACCGCCTTCATGGTGGGCGAGACCCGCGCCGACGGGACGTCGCGGCTGGTGTCCTATGAGATGGCGAACCTGCTGGCGCCGGGCCCGGCCATCGTGGCGTCCAACATCTCCACCAACCCAGCCATCAGCCGGGAGCTGACCCTGCTCAACGACCAGGGCTCGCAGGTCGACTTCGGCGACATGCTGCTGCTGCCCGTCGAGGATTCGGTGCTGTATGTGCGACCGATGTACGTACGGGCCCAGGGGACCCAGATCCCGTTGCTGGCCGGGGTGATCGCCTCGGTCGGCAACCGCACCGCCCTGGGCAAGACGCTGGGCGAGGCTCTCGACGACCTGTACCCGGGCTCGGACTTCAGCGGGGTGGTGCTGCCGCCGATCGTGACCGACGGCGACGCTCCCGCGGCGGAGGAACCGGACGAGCCGTCCGTGACCGACGACACCGGCGAGCCGTCCGTGACCGACACGCCGGACGTCACCGTCGGCGAGCTGACGCCGGGGGAGACCCAGCAGCTGATCGACGAGCTGGCCGAGCTGCGCCGCCGCCAGGACGAGATCCTGGCCCGCCTCCTGGAGGAGCTAGAGAACTAGCCCCTGGCCGCCCCTGGCCCGAAAACAAGAAAATCTCGGGTTTGTTTTGGGTGGTATATCCCCAAAACCGACCCGAGATTTCTGGCGACGGCTCCGGGGCTAGGCCTTCTCGGCCACCGAGTCGGCGAAGACTCGGGCCTCGCGGGCCACGTCTCCCAGGGAGATGCGGGCCTCCTTGGCGTCCTCGGAGTAGCCGACGGCGTCGAGGATGGGGAGCAGCTCGCCGCGGCGGATGCGCATCTCGACCGCGGCCGGGTCCACCAGCGACGGATGCTCCTCGCCCATGGCCTCGGCCAGCATCCGCAGCTCCTGCCGAAGCCCGGCCACGTAGTTGGCCACCCGCACGGCCTTGATGGTGGGGTCGAGCCCCCGGGTGAGCCACTTGCTCTGGGTGGCCACCCCGGTGGGGCAGCGGCCGCTGTGGCAGCGCTGGGCCTGGATGCAGCCGACCGCCATCATGGCCTCCCGCCCGACATTGATCAGGTCGACCCCCATGGCCATGGCCACCATCGCGTCGGGCGCGAATCCGAGCTTGCCGGAGCCCACGAACACCACGGCCTCATGCAGGTCGGCCTCCGCGAAAGCCTCGTAGACCTCGGCGAAGCCCACCCGGAAGGGCAGCGACACGTGGTCGGTGAACGTCAGCGGCCCCGCGCCGGTGCCGCCCTCGCCCCCGTCGACGGTGATGAAGTCGGGGCCCCGGCCGGTGCGGGACATCTCGGACGCGAGCTCGGTCCAGAAGCGCCGGTCGCCGACGGCGGACTTGATCCCCACCGGCACCCCGCAAGCGTCGGCTATCCGCTCGGTGAAGTCGACCAGCCCGGCCACGTCGTCGAACTCGGGGTGGTGGTTGGGGCTGCGAACGGTCACCCCCACCGGCACGCCCCGGGCCTCGGCGATCTCCTCGGTGACCTTCGCCGCGGGCAGCACCCCGCCCAGTCCCGGCTTGGCCCCCTGGCTCAGCTTCAGCTCCACCGCCTTGACGGGGGCCGAGCCGAAACTGGCCAGGAAAGTGTCTATGCAGAAGCGCCCGTCGGCGTTGCGGGCCCCGAAGTACCCGGTGCCCAGCTGGAACACCAGGTCGCCGCCGAGGCGGTGGTGGACGCTGATGCCGCCCTCCCCGGTGTTGTGCAGGCATCCGGCTATGGCCGAACCGCCGTTGAGGGCCTCCACCGCCGGGCCCGACAGCGAGCCGTAGGACATGCCCGAGATGTTCACCACCGACTCGGGCCGGAAGGCGCCGGGCCGGCCGCGCCAGGCGCCGAGCACCTTGGCCGCCCGCAGCTCGCCGTGGGCGGCGTCGGAGTCGCACGGGAACGCCGAGTGCCGGAAGAACACGTGGCCGTCGTCGTCGAGCCGGTTGTCGGAGCCGAACCCGAAGTACGGGTTCTCCCGCTTGGAGGTGGCGTACACCCAGCGGCGCTGGTTGCGGTTGAAGGGCCGCTCCTCGTCGTTGTCGCTGACGATGTACTGGCGCAGCTCCGGGCCGAACGACTCCAGCAGGTAGCGCAGGTGGCCGATGATCGGGAAGTTGCGCAGGATGGCATGGCGCTTCTGCACCACGTCGTAGATCGTGGTGATCACCAGCGCCGCACCGATAGCGGCCAGCGTCCACAGCCACCAGTTCACGCTTGAACGCTAGCCGTGGCCGATCCCACCGTCGGCCGTCCCCGCGCCTCTGCGGTTTCTCGGGTTGGTTTTGGGGACTGTACGCGCAAAACCAACCCGAGATTTCCGGGGCGGCGGTGCGGCCCTCGGTATGTTGAGCGTGGGGAGTAGACCGGGTTAGGTTTGGGGATGGCCCGGCCCGCGAGAGGTACATGAACGAGCGCGGCGCAGGCGGGCCCCTCGGTGCCGGACTCTCCCGCTCGCTGGGGCTCCGACACGTCTTCGTCCTGAGCACCGGCGCCATGCTCTCCTCGGGCCTGTTCCTGCTGCCGGGCCTGGCCGCGGCCGACGCCGGACCCAGCGCCGTGCTGGCCTACGCCCTGGCCGGCGTGGTGGCCGTGCCCGCCATGCTGAGCGTGGCCGAGCTCTCCACCGCCATGCCCCGGGCCGGGGGCGCCTACTACTTCCTGGTGCGGGCCTACGGACCGGCCGTCGGCACGGTGTCGGGCATGGCCACGTGGCTGTCGCTGGTGCTCAAGGACGCCTTCGCCCTGGTCGGCATGAGCGCCTACCTCAACCTGGTCCTCGACGTGCCGGCCAAGCCGCTGGCCATCGTGCTCATCGCCGGCTTCACCGTCGTCAACATCGTCGGGACCCGGGCCAGCGCACTGGTGCAGATGCTGCTGGTGGGCTTCGTGCTGGCCGTGATGGGCTGGTTCCTCGCGGCCGGCCTCCCGCAGGTCGGCAGCGGCGACGGCAACCTCGACACGTTCTTCGCCGAAGGGGCGGGCGGGCTGGTGAGCGTGATCGGGCTGGTGTTCGTGTCGTACGGCGGGCTGACCAAGGTGGCCAGCGCGGCGGAGGAGATCAACGACCCGTCCCGCAACATCCCTTTGGGGATGGGGTTGGCGCTGCTGGTCAGCACCGCGCTGTACACCCTCGGCGTGCTGGTGGCGGTGGCGGTAGTGCCGCCGGCGCGGCTGCACGACGACCTGGCGCCGATCTACACCGCGGCCGAGGACGTGCTGCCCACCGCGGGTGCGGTGCTGGTGGCGGCAGCCGCCCTGGCCGCCTTCTCGTCGGCCACCAACGCGGGGATACTGGCCGCGTCCCGCTACCCGCTGGCCATGAGCCGCGACCGGCTGCTGGGCGAGAGGCTGGGCCGGTTGAACCGGTTCAACATCCCGGCCTGGGGCGTGGTCGTCACGGGTGCCGGGATGGCCGCAGTGGTGCTGGCCCTGGACGTGGCCGCCATCGCCAAGGTGGCCAGCGCCTTCGTGCTGTTGACGCTGGCGTTGGTGAACTCGGCGGTGCTGGTGCTGAGGGCCTCCGGCATCGCCTCGTACGCGCCGGGCTTCACTGCGCCGCTGTTCCCCTACCTGCAGCTGGCCGGGATCATTGTCGACCTGTACCTGATCGTCCAGCTCGGTCCGGTGGCGCTGCTGCTCACCGGGGCGTCGGTGGTGGTGGCGGTGCTGTGGTACGTGTTCTACGGCCGCACCCGCTCGATGCACGGAGGAGCCATCTACCACGTGTTCGAGCGCTGGGGGCGGCTGGTCGACCGGGGTCTGGACCGTGAGCTGAGCGGCGCGGTGCAGAGCCATGGCGTGCGGGCCGGTGACGAGTACCCGGGGCTGATCGCCAGGGCCGCGGTGGTGAGCATTCCCGAGGGCACCGACATCAACGAGGCCGCGGTGCGGGCCTCGGAGGTGCTGTCGACCCAGACGAGGGTGGACGTGGCCACCGTGACCGACCGGTTCCTGGAGTCGGGCTCGCTGTGGATCCAGCCCTCAGAGCAGCATCCCACGGCCACTCCGGTGGCCTTCTTCGACACCGACGACGACTACCTGGTGATCGTGCGGGCCGCGGGCGGCATCCGCATACCCGCGGCCTGGGGCGGCCGCGACGAGCAGGTGAAGGCCCTGTTCTTCCTGGCCGGGTGCAGCGCCGAGCCGGGCCGGGTGCTGCGCCTGGCCGGCGAGCTGGCCGCCTACCTGCACTCGGACCGGGCCGAGGCGGTGGCCGAGGCCGCCTTCGAGGCCGAGGTGAAGGAGGCCCTGCTGCCCGACCTCTCGATCGGCCAGTACCCGCTGATGCCGGAGCTGTCCACTTCGGCGCTGATCGGCCGGCGGGTGGGGGCGCTTACCATTGATGCGGGCTTCTTCCTGGAGGCGGTCAGCCGCGAGGGCCGGGTGCTGCGGGCCGAGGCCGACCTCGTGCTGGAGGCCGACGATCAGATCACCGTGCTCGGACCGCCCAATAGCCTGCCCGTCCTGGACGACGTGGTAGGCGTCCTGGCCGACTGATACCTACTGAGACCGACACCCGCTGGAGAGACAGGAGACGCAACATGGAATTGGCAGGGGCTGCGGCCATCGTCACCGGAGGCGCCTCGGGGATCGGGCGTGCGTGCGCCAACCGCCTGGCCGGCCTGGGCGCTCACTGCGTGATCCTCGACATCCAGGAAGCCAAGGGCACGCAGGCGGCCCGGGAGGTCGGTGGAGTGTTCGTGGAGGGCGACGTCGCCGAGGAGGTGCCGGTGCAGGCCGCGGTGGACGCGGCCGGGGAGCTCGGCCCGCTGCGGGTGCTGGTCAATTCGGCCGGGATCGCCTCGGCGGTGCGGACGGTGGACCGCCACGGCCAGCCCATGCCGCTGGAGCGCTTCGAGCGGGTGGTGGCGACGAACTTGATCGGCACGTTCAACTGCATCCGCCTGGCGGCCGCGGCGATGGCCCAGACGGAGCCGGTTGACGCCGACGGCCAGCGGGGCGCCATCGTCAACATGGCCTCGGTGGCCGCCTTCGACGGCCAGACCGGCCAGAACGCCTACTCGGCCTCCAAGGGCGGGGTGGTGGGCATGACCCTGCCGATTGCGAGGGACCTGGTGCCCATCGGCGTGCGGATCAACACCATCGCACCCGGGCTGATCAACACGCCCATCTACGGCACCGGCCCCGAAGCCGAGGCGTTCAAGGCCCACCTGGCCGAGGGCGTGCTGTTCCCCAAGCGCCTGGGCACCGCCGACGAGCTGGCCTCGATGGTGATGGAACTGATCACCAACGACTACATGAACGGCGAGGTAATCAGGGTCGACGCCGGCATCCGTCTGCCACCGAAGTAGGCGCCCCAGATCCGCTCCGAGGCGTTGCGCCCGGGTCGCCGCCCCCGGTAGAATCGCTCTGCGGGGTGGAGCAGTCTGGTAGCTCGTCGGGCTCATAACCCGAAGGTCGTAGGTTCAATTCCTACCCCCGCCACCAACTAGAGGCCCAAGTCAGAACACCAGCCCTGGCTTGGGCTTCACCGCGCTAGAGCCGGTTGCAGCCTCTCCGCGGTAATTTGTTGTAACAACAACTAATATATTGACACACAACCGCAGACCACTACGCGAGCCGTTTTGCGCGCCCTACGTCTGCCGGTTGCCTACACTTGGTTAGTGGCACCAGAGTTTTCACTCAGTGGAACCAGTCATGGCACGCTCTAGCAGGTACACGCACCCCCGCGGCGACGACGCGGCGCGCCGTAGACAGGATCCCGAGACGACAACACAGCAGCTGCTGGAAGCGGCCTCCCGGGAGTTCATCGAACGCGGTTACGAGGCCGCCCGCGTCAACGAGATCGCCCGCAGCGTGGGGGTGACCGCGGGCGCCGTCTACGGGCGTTGGCCCCACAAGACCGACGTGCTCGTGGCCGCATTGGAGTACACCCTCGAGAAGACCCTCCCCGAACAAGAACTGGGGAACATGGGCGGCACCGACGCGGGGTCCTTCGACCAACTGGCGCTGCTCGGGGCGAACCTGCTGGCCTTCAACCCGTACAAGGACGTGGTCACCCAGGTGTTCGGCAGCGCCCGCAACAACGAAGCCATCCGGGAGTGCCTGCTCGAGCACCTTGACGAGGATGCCGACCAGTTGAGCCGCATCGTCGACAAGATGAAGGAGGATGGGTTCGTCGACGACGACTACAGCACCACCGCCATTGCCTTCCTGTGCCAGGCACTCGGAATCGGTGCACACCTGCTGATCACCGCGAAGCTCCCCAAGCGTCGGATCCCCTCCGAGGACGAATGGACCACGCTGCTCGCAGCGTTGATTGGCGCCGTCGAGCCCGACCCGCAGCCGGACGCCTAGCGGCACGCCGCCGGGCTGCCGCGACCGTGCTTCTGTAGTTGCTACAACCTTGCTTGGCAATGGGCGCGGAGCGCCGTACGGTGGGTCGGGCGACCAGGAACGAGACCGACGAAACCACTCGCAGGCTGCTGGAACTAGCTGCCGAGGAGTTCATCGAGCGCGGCCATGAGTTGGCCCGGGTCAGCGACATCGCGCGCCGTGCCGGGCTCACCACCGGTGCCGTGTATGGGAGGTGGCCCCACAAGACTGACGTGATGGTCGCGGCCCTCGATCACATCTTCGAGCAGATCCTGCCTGAACGCAGGCTCAAGGGCGAAGGCGCCGACACGATGAAGCCTCCCGACATGATGGAGCGTCTGGGGGACAGCCTGCTGAGCATGGACGAGCGGCGAGACGTGCTGGTGCAGGTGTTCGGAAGCGCCCGCAACAACGACGCCATCCGCGAGCGTCTTCAGGAATTCCTCGATGAGGAGGCCCGACAACTCGGCCACGTCATCGAAGAGGGCAAGGAGGCCGGCTTCTGTGACCCCGCCTACAGCACCGCCGCCATCACCTTCCTGTCTCAGGCACTCGGTATCGGCGCCCACCTGCTGCTTGCAGGGGGTCTGGACGAGAGCTACATCCCATCCGACGGTGACTGGAACACGCTGCTTCAGAGCGTGATCAACGCCGTCGGCTCCCCGCCGCCGCGGCCATAGCGGGCTGATCGCGCCTGGGCTAGCTGCCGGCGTGCGCCCAGCGCACCCCTTCGGGTGGTTGCGGCCAGCAGGTGACGGTGTCGTCGGTGGCGACTGCACACGAGTGTTCGTCGCCCAGGGCCAAGGCCTTGAAGGTTCCCGCCGGGGCGTAGGTCTGGCCGTTGGTGTTGTTGCCCCAGCACGTGATGGTGCCGTCAAGGGCGATTGCGCAGCTGTGGGCGGCGCCGGCGGACACGGTCTGGTAGGTACCGGCCGGAGCCTGGGCCCGGCGGTGGTAGTTGAGTCCCCAGCACGTGACAGTGTCGTCGTCGGCGATTGCGCAGCTGTGGTCGTCGCC
>VYFQ01000031.1 GCA_009842325.1 Acidimicrobiaceae bacterium
TTGCCGCAGGTGTCGTCAAACACGGCGATCCAGACCTCGCCGACGTCGATCGGGGGTGTTGTGAAGGTGACGCCAGCCTCAGTCAGACGCTTGTGTTCGGCCTCGACGTCGTCGACGGCGAACTGGGCCAGCGGGATGCCATCGTCGACCATGGCCTTGCGGTAGGGCTGGACGGCGGCGTGACCGCCCGGGTCGAGCTGGAGCTGGGGCCCGCCGGGGGCGCTAGGCGAAACGACTGTCATCCAGAAGTCGTCAGCGACGGGAATGTTGGAGTGTTCCTGGAACCCCAGGATGTTGGTGTAGAAGTCCATGGCCTTGACCTGGTCATCGACGTACACACTGGCAAACGCGATCTTCATTGTTCGGTCCTTTCTTGTGGCCACCGTTGGCTGATCTCGGACAGGGGTGCCGGGTCAAAAGAAGTGGTACTTGTAGCGGCCTTCACGTCTGGACGTGACGAGGCCGGCCTCCTCCAGGACACCGAGGTGCTGAGAGATCGCCTGGCGGGTCGAGCTCAGCTGATGCTTGGAGGCCAGCCGTGCTCCAATCTCGAACAGTGTTTGGCCATCGCGCTCGGCCAACTCGTCGAGGATGATTCGACGCGTCCGATCCGCGAGGGCTTTGTAGACGTCGGCCACCAGCGCGGATTGTAACATGCAAGTACTGACTTGCCTATTACGGGTCCGCGCAGGCCGTGGCGCTTCTTCTGCGTGGGTGCCCCGACGGGCTTAGACGGTGCCGGAGACCTCTCAGCCACCCTAGAAACAGGGGAGGACCACCTAGAATTGGTAGTCCGGGTACTTACGCACCGCGTTACGCGCCCGCTCCGCCCTCGCCCTCGTAGCTCAGTGGATAGAGCATCGGTCTCCTAAACCGTGTGCGCAGGTTCGATTCCTGCCGGGGGCACTCGTTACTTGCATGCCGGACTCTGTTGAGCGGCCTCCGGCGGCCGTCAGGACGGCTGGATTGGTGTGAGCGTGAAGGAGATCCGGTCGTAGTACAGGCGAGTGAGGCCCTCGAAGCCCGAGTCGGTGCCCACGATCAGCCACGCGCTGCCGGAATCGTCTGCCTCCACGACGACGGGGCTGTCCATGCTGTCGAGGGTCTTGAGGCGGAACTCGTCGCCCACGATGTCGGGATGGCCCACGGTGCCGAGCACCGCCATCTGCGAGCCACCACGGGACTGGTTGCCCTTGTCGATGTTCAGCCGGAGATGGCCGATGCGGTCGGGCGCCGCCTCGGGCTCGGTGGTTGAGGCGCCCGCCTTCACGAACACGCTCGAACCGGGGGAGCCGCCGATCCCGACCGACGCCAGGGCGGCGTTGGTGGCCAGATCGACGGTTGCCGACACGGTGTAGGAAGCCGCCGGGGTCAGGCCGTCCACCCGTCGCTTGAGGTACATGAACAGGTCGTCGCTGCGGTTGTGGCCCTGCACGTAAATTCCTGCACCGTCGAGGCCGTCGGGCAGGGCCCGGTGTCCGCCGTCAAGCTCGTAGATCGACTGGTCGTAGTCCTCCGGCAGGTCGGCGAAGTCGACCACCCAGCCATCGGCGTTGGTCTCGAACGAGAAGTCGAACTCGACCGGGGCCGAGCCGGGCCCGGGACTCTCGTCGCTGCCGTCGGGCGCCTCGCCGTCGGGTGCCTCCGGCTCGGTGGCCTCGGGCTCGGTGGCCTCGGGCTCGGTGGTCTCGGGCTCGGTGGTCTCGGGCTCGGTGGTCTCGGGCTCGGTGGTTGTTGGTTCGGGTACTTCCGGTTCGGTCACGGTCGGCTCGGGTGCCTCCGGTTCGGTCACGGTTGGTTCGGGTGCTCCGGGCTCTGGCGTCTCGGGCTCGGTGACGGTTGGCTCGAGTGCTGCCGGCTCGGGCACATCCGGAATGCTGGGAGCGTCGCTGGGTGCGCAGCCCGCTATGGCGATTGCCACAAGCGCGATCATCAGCCGCGGCCACCGTTTCAGGCGCTCAGACAGGGATCCTCGCGTCACCGACACCACAGGAACTGCAACCGTACCGGTGGGCGTGGCCTCCGAAACCGGGCCTTGGGTCTACGGCAGCTTCGCGGCGCGCCCCTTCAGCCGGGACGCCAGCCAGATGAGGCACAACACCCCCACTGCCGCCCACTCGGCCCGGTCTGCGATGCGGACCGCCTCTCCGACATCGTCGGGGTCGGGCCGCGGTCCGTCTCCCAGCAAGGGGCGATTCTCCTCGGTGTCCCCATAGCGCAGAGGCCCTCCGAGCCGGCGACCCAGCGCAGCCGCCAACGCCGCCTCGGCCACCCCCGCATTGGGGGACGGATGGGCCGGCGCGTCACGGCGGACCGCGGCGATGATCTCCCGGGCCCGGTGGGGGCACAGCACCACGACCAGTCCCGCGAAGATCCGGGCAGGAACGTAGTTGGCAGCATCGTCGAGGCGGGCCGCGGCCCAGCCGAAATTGCCGTACCGGTCGTCGCGCCGGCCGACCATGGCGTCCATGGTGTTGACCGCCCGGTAGGCGGCCGCGCCGGGCGCGCCGGCCACCGCGGCCCAGAACGCCGGGGCGATCACCGCGTCCACGCTGTTCTCGGCCAGCGACTCGATGACCGCCGCGGCGATCCCCGAAGCGTCCAGCTCCGACGGATCACGCCCCACCAGCGATGGCAGCTCAGCCCGGGCCGCCGCCAGATCCCCCGACCCGGCCAGCTCGCCGATGCGGCTCGCCACCCGGCGCAGCTCCCGACCTGCCGACACAGCCCAGGTGACCACGGCGGTAGAGCCGGTCGTGAGGCCGGCAGCCGCCCCCATCGCAGCGCCCGTCAGCGCATAGGCCGCGCCGTTCAACCGGCGATCGGCCCACAGAACATGCTCGGCTCGCTCCATGGTGCGCCCGAAGCCGGCCACCGGGTGGACGTCGGCCGGGGGCTCGCCGACGATCCGGTCCAGCAACAGCCCGCCGGCCGCAGCCAGGCAACGCTGCCCCAGCCGGATCAACGGACCACCCAACACACAACCGAGGGCACGCCCGACAACACGCTCAGGCCCCCGGTTCGGCCCCGGCCCACACGGCCCGGTACACGGCCTGCGCGATCCTCGCACCCCATCGCGACCTCGGACCGGCGAACCGCTCCGGCGCCCCCTCACAGGGCCACGCAACGGCGATCGCGTCGGTGGCGGTGCCGGTACCCGGCACGCCGCGGGCCGCCAACGCCTGGACCTTGGCCTCGGTGGCCGTGATCGCCGCGTTCACCGCCGCGCCCGGATCGAGCGCCACCGGCACCTGCACCACGAGGTTGATCGTGCCCGGTACCGCTGGCACACCCGCTGCGGACGGGTCGGCGGCCCAGGTCGGATGGCTGATCCCGACCGTGGCGTCCACGGCCACCCCCTCGAACTCGCATCGCTGCCGCCGGCCCAAGTCGACCGCGGTGAACATCGCAACGCCCGCGCCACCCATGCCGAGCGCAGCTGCGACCTCCCGGGCGTGCTCCGACAGGTCTGTGCGGTCGTAGTCGGACGGCACGCCGACGTTGAGCACCCATTCGATCTCGCCCAAGCCACCGCCCACAGGCGCCGACGACAGCACCGCCGTCGGGGTGTCCCACCTCCACACCAGCACACCGCGATGCCCGGAGGCCGCGGGAACCAGATGCGGATCGACCGGGATGCTCAAGAGCCGGAGTCGCCGTTGCTCAAGCGATCCAACGAGCGCGCCAGCCGGTCCAGACCCAGGCTGTCGGGCACAGCCACCCGGACGTGGCCGGGCATACCGAAGCCGGCGCAGTCGCGCACGACGATCCCCTCAGGGGCCAGGCGCTCACGGAGGCCCGGAGCCCGCACCAGCACCCACGGGGCGTCGGCCGAGACGACATCCCAGCCCCGGCAGGCGAACACGTCCGCCAGCGCGGCGCGAGCCGAAGCGACCTCCCGCGCCCATCGGGGCAAGTCGGCCGACTCCAGCAACTCCGCCAGCACGGCCAGGCCCAGCGAACCCACCGCCCACTCCGGCACATGGCGGGCGAAGCGCTCCACGTCGTCGGCGATCACATATCCGAGGCGCAGCCCGGGGCAGGCGAACACCTTCGTCAACGAACCGACGACCACGCCGCCGCGCCCCGCCGACCAGCGTCCCGTGGCCAGCGGATAGAAGGCCTCGTCCCAGACGTCGGCCGTCTCACCGGCAGCGGCCAGCACACCGCTCGGGTTGTGGGGATCGCTGCGCCACACAGGGCCGCCGGCACCCCTCGGATGCAGGCCGAACTCCGGCTCGGAACGCACCCGGCCTCCGATCTCGGTGGCCACGGTCGCCACCGCCGCCGCGCCGCCGTTGGTCAGCACCAGCCGCTCCGGTCGAACCCCTATGGCATCGGCCAGAAGACGGGTAGCGGCCGAAGGATCAGGGTATCTGCGCAGGGCATCCAGGTGCCGGCGGGCGACCGCGGCCACCTCGGGCGCGAACGGGTTGAGGTTCTGCGACAGGTCGAGGATCGACCCCGGATCGACACCCAGCGCCTCGGCCACCCGAGCCCCGTCGCCACCGTGCGGACCAGGCGGCGGAACCGAGCGTGACCCGTCCCACGCTCGGCGAGCCGGTACGGCGGCCCCCGCTCGGTCGGACAGCCCCGGCAGTGCTGCATCCACGGGCGCCGATCGTACTGCCATCGAGTCGGCTGCTCGGTAGGAACGAACCGGGCCCGGTTCGGCGTATCTTGCGGAGATGATCGTTCACCCACCGGTGCCAGGCTGAGGCCGGTTCGATGTCTGCCGTAGAACCCTTCGGTGAAGCCCGGCTCGGGCCCGTCACGTTGCGCAACCGGATCATCAAGGCGGCCACCTTCGAGGGTGTCATGCCCGAGGCGCTGGTCACGTCCGAGCTAATCGAGTACCACCGGGCGGTGGCCGCGGGCGGCGCCGGCATGTCCACCGTCGCCTACCTGGCCGTGGCTCCCGAGGGGCGCACCCACGCCGAATGCATCTGGCTGCGACCCGAGGCCGTGCCCGGCCTTCGCCGCCTCACCGACGCCATCCACGCCGAGGGCTCGGCCGCCGCCGCCCAGATCGGACACGCCGGGCCGGTGGCCAACTCCCGCTCCAACAAGGCGGCATCGATCGCCCCGAGCAAGCGGTTCAACCCGCTGGCCATGCGGGTCATCCGCTCGGCCACCGACGCCGACATCGCCCGTGTCACCAACGACTACGCCCGGGCCGCCCGCCTCGCCGCCGACAGTGGCTTCGACGCCATCGAGATCCACCTAGGCCACAACTACCTGCTCAGCGCGTTCCTCAGCCCCAACCTCAACAAGCGCACCGACACCTGGGGCGGCTCCCTCGAGAACCGGGCCCGGTTCCCCCGCCAGGCCGTGCAGGCGGTGCGGGCCGCGGTCAGCGCCAAGCTGGCCGTGACGGCCAAAGTCAACATGAACGACGGGGTCCCCGGCGGCCTCAAGGACGACGAGAGCCTCGAGTTCGCCCGGATGCTGGAGGCTGACGGCGCCCTCGACGCCCTCGAGCTCACCGGGGGCAGCTCCTTCGCCAACCCCATGTACCTGTTCCGGGGCGACGCCCCCCGCGAGGAGTTCGCGGCCACGCTGCCGCCCCATGTCCGGCTCGGCTTCAAGCTGGCCGGCGAGAAGCTCATGCCGGACTACCCCTTCGAGGAGGCCTACTTCCTGCCCAAGGCCAGGAAGTTCCTCGAAGCCCTCGACATGCCGCTGATCCTGCTCGGCGGCATCAACCGGCTCGACACGGTTCAGGCCGCCCTCGGCGAGGGGTTCGCCTTCGTGGCCATGGCCCGGGCCCTGCTGCGCCAGCCCGACCTGCCCAACCGCTGGCAGGCCGGCACCGCCACCGAGAGCAACTGCATCCACTGCAACCGCTGCATGCCCACCATCTACAGCGGCACCCGCTGCATCGTCGACCACCCCGAGCCCCTGACCGTCGGCCGCCCCATCATCTGACCGGCGCCCGCTTCCGACGCCCGCTGCTAGGGCTGTTGGAGGGGCAGCGGTAGCCTCGGCTCGTGCGCCTGTACGACACCGCACGCCGTTCTGTGGTGCCCTTCGAGCCCCCCGCGCCCTCCGCGGAGGTGCGGATCTACGTGTGCGGCATCACGCCGTATGACAGCACCCATCTCGGGCACGCCAACACCTACCTCGCCTACGACCTGCTGATCCGCCGCCTCGAGGACCTCGGCCACCAGGTGCGGCTGGTGCGCAACATCACCGACGTCGACGACTCGATCCTGCCCAAGGCCCGCGAACTCGGCGTCGACTTCCTGGAGCTGGCCGCAGCCGAGACAGCCCGGTTCCACAGCGACATGGAAGCCCTCAACACCCGGTCACCCGCCGCCGAGCCCAAGGCCACCGAGTGGGTGGCGGAGATGATCGCCCTCATCGAGGTCCTCGTGTCCGGGGGCCACGCCTACACCGTCGAGGGCACAACCTGGTTCGACGTCTCCACCTGGCCCGCCTACGGCCGCCTCGGCGGCTACGACACCGCCGCCATGCGGACCCTGGCCGCCGAGCGGGGAGGCACCCCCGACGATCCCCGCCAGCGCAACCCGCTGGACTTCGTGCTGTGGCAGCCGTCGGCACCCGACGAGCCGACATGGGACTCGCCGTTCGGGCCGGGCCGCCCCGGCTGGCACATCGAATGCAGCGCCATGTCGATGGGCCTGCTCGGCGCCGGCATCGACCTGCACGGCGGGGGCAGCGACCTGATCTTCCCTCACCACGAGTGCGAAATGGCCCAGAGCGAGGCCGCCGCCAACCGGCAGTTCGTCAAGCACTGGATGCACTGCGGAATGGTCGCCTACGAGGGCACCAAGATGTCGAAGTCGCTGGGCAACCTCGTGTTCGTCAGCGACCTCTGCAAGGAGAGCGACCCGGCTGCGGTGCGCCTTGCCCTGATGGCGCACCACTACCGCCACGAC
Organism: Acidimicrobiaceae bacterium; assembly: GCA_009842325.1. Taxonomy (GTDB): domain Bacteria; phylum Actinomycetota; class Acidimicrobiia; order Acidimicrobiales; family Aldehydirespiratoraceae; genus Aldehydirespirator. The sequence continues at coordinate 6,903 of VYFQ01000031.1, forward strand.
TGGGAATGGCACGACGGCGACGTCGACGAGGCCGCGGTCCTTCTCGACTCCCTCAACGAAGCCGCGCGGCGCAAGGGCACCGCCGGAGGCGCCGATCCCGCCCCGTTCGCCCAGCGGCTGCGAGACGCGCTCGACGACGACCTCGATGCGCCCCGGGCCCGTGCTGTGCTGGCCGAGATGGCCGACGCCGTGCTCGCGGGCCGCCTCGACGACTCCGCACCGGGCCTGCTGGCCGAGCTGTGCGCACTGTGCGGGATCGCCCTGGAGCCAGATCCGCCGTCGCCCGACCCGCAGTGATCTCGCTGTACGACACCCTCACGGGCGAGGTTCGCCCCCTGAAGCTTCGTGAGCCGGGCCGGGTGGCGCTGTACGCCTGCGGCCCGACCGTCTACGACCATCCCCACCTCGGCCACGCCCGCTCGGCCCTCACCTACGACGTGCTGCGCCGCTACCTGGAGTGGCGGGGCCTCGACGTCCGCCACGTGGCCAACATCACCGACATCGACGACAACATCATCAACCGGGCCCGCGAAGAGGACAGCACCGAGAACGAGGTGGCCGTCGAATGGGAGACGGTCTACATCGACGCCATGGCCGCGCTCGGAGTGCTCGACCCCCACGATCGGCCCCGAGCCACCGAATGGGTTGCCGAGATGGTCGACTTCGTCGCTCAGATCATGGACGCCGGGGCCGCCTACACGACGCCCACGGGCGTGTACCTGCGGGTGGGGGACGTGTCCGGGTACGGCGACCTCGTGCGCCGCGACCTCGACGACCTGCGAGCCTCGGCCGGCGCCAGGGTCGAGGTGGACGAGGCCAAGGAGGATCCCCTCGACTTCGCGCTGTGGAAGGCGGCCAAACCCGACGAGCCGTCGTGGCCGTCGCCGTGGGGGCCGGGCCGACCGGGCTGGCACATCGAGTGCGTGGCCATGAGCCTCGGCATCCTCGGTGACGACTTCGACATCCACGGCGGCGGCAACGACCTCGTGTTCCCCCACCACACCAACGAGCGGGCCGAGGCGCTGGCCGTCGGCCGGTCGTTCGCCCGCCACTGGGTGCACAACGCCATGCTCAACATCGAGGGCACCAAGATGTCGAAGTCGCTGGGCAACTACCGCACCGTGGTCGAGATGCTCGACGAGCACCCCGACAACGGCCGGGCCTTCCGGCTGCTGGTCCTGCAAACCCACTACCGCAAGACCATGGAGGTCAACGCCGACCTGATGGCCTCGGCCCGGGCCGCCTGCCAGCGCCTCGACGCCCTGGCCCGCCGGGCTGCGGTCCTCGACACCCTGTCGGAATCGGGGAGCGACGGTGAACTGGACGTATCCGCCGTCGATGCCTTTCGGGCAGCCATGGACGACGACCTGGGCACACCCCAAGCCGTGGCGGTGATCTTCGACACGCTGCGCCGAGCCAACACCGCCTTGGACGCTGGCGCCGACGATGCTGGCGCCCTGGCGGCCACGGTGATCAACCTAGCCGGTGCGCTGGGAGTGGCGGCTGACGCGGCCGGGCACGGCGCTGACGCCGGTGAAGCCGATGATGCCATCGACGACTTGGTGGCCCGGCGGCAGGCGGCGCGGGAGGCCAGGGATTGGGCCACGGCCGACGCGCTGCGGGACGAGCTCTCGGCGCTGGGCGTTGTGGTAGAGGACACCCCGGCCGGCCCGATCTGGCACCGAGCGTGATTCCTACTGAGGCGCGAACTACCTGCGATTATGCACCTATACGGTGGATTCCTGCAGGTAGTTCGCCGACTCACCCGTACCGAGTGGTCGGGACCCCGGCTGTCAGGGTCGAAGGTGTGACTGGATGAGCGTGCTCGGCAACCGGGTGCTGCGCACCGAGGACCCCCGGATGCTCACCGAAGGGGCCCGCTACGTGGCCGATTTGCGGCTCGAGGGCGCGGCCCACGCCTGTTTCGTTCGCTCCACCGTGGCCCGCGGGCGCCTGGTCGGCGTGGACACAGCCGAGGCCCGCGGCTGGCCCGGAGTGCTCGGCGTGTTCACCGCGGCCGACCTCGACCTGCCCGACCTGGAGCCGATCCCGGTGGTCGACCAGCGGATGACCCGTCCAGTGCTGGCCCGCGACGCCGTCCGCTTCGTCGGCGAGCCGGTGGCGGCAGTGGTGGCCGAGACGCGCACAGCGGCCCTCGACGCGGCCGAGCACGTCCTCGTCGACATCGAGCCGCTGACCGCAGTGGTAGCGCTGGACGATGCGGCCGCCGATGCCGCGCTGGTCCACGAAACGGCCGGCACGAACCTTGCATTCGAGGTGCCAATAGCCGGCGCGGTCCGATTCGGACTCGACCTCTCCGCATGCGAGGTCACTATCGAGTCGTCCATGGTCAGCCAGCGGCTGGCGGCTGTACCGCTGGAGCCCCGCTCGGCCGCGGCCCGATGGTCGGCCGACGGCAGCCGGCTCACGTTTTACGCATCCACCCAGGCTCCCCACCGGGTGCAAGAAGCGCTGGCCGAGCTCTGCGGGAGCGACCCCGAAGCGGTCAGGGTGATCGTGCCCGACATGGGAGGAGGCTTCGGCGCCAAGGGCTCGCCCACGCCTGAGGAGCTCCTGCTGGCCGTGCTGAGCCGCGAGCTGCGACGGCCGGTGGTGTGGACCGAGACCCGGGCCGAGAACCTGACGTCGTCGGTCCACGGCCGGGCCCAGCAGCATCGTGTGCGGCTGGGCGGCACCCGGGCCGGTCGGATCACCCACTACGAGTTGGACGTCGCGCAGGATGCCGGCGCCTACCCGATCATCGGCGCCTTCCTTCCCAGCCTGACCCAAGCAGTGTTCACCGGCAGCTACGACATCGCGACGGCGGCGATGCGCGGGCGCAGCTACGTCACCAACACGGCGCCGGTCGCCGCCTACCGGGGCGCGGGCCGGCCCGACGCGTCGTTCTCGCTGGAGCGGGCCGTCGAGCTGTTTGCAGCGCAGATCGGCATGGACCCCACCGACGTGCGCCGGCTGAACTTCGTGAGACCCGACCAGTTCCCCTTCGAGGCTCCCTCCGGCAGGACCTACGACAGCGGCGACTACGAGACCGCACTCGACACCGCCCTGGACACGGCCCGATACCGCGACCTGCGAGCCGAGCAGTCCCAACGGCGAGCGGCCGGCGATCCGAAGCTGCTCGGCGTGGGTGTCGCCTCCTACGTGGAGAGCACGTCGATGGGTCCAAGCGAGCTGGGCGAGGTCGAGCTGGCCGCCGACGGCTCGCTGGTGGTGCGCACCGGGGCCATCCCGTTCGGGCAGGGTCACGACACCTGCTGGGCGATGATCGCGTCGGATGCCACCGGGGTGCCGATGGACCGCATCGCGGTGGTCTCGGGCGACACCGCTGTTATCTCCACCAGCGGGCTGACGGCGGCGTCCCGATCGGCGCAACTCGCGGGCTCAGCCGTGCTCGTGGCCGCCCGGAAGCTGGTGGACCTGGCCCGCGGCCGGGCCGCGTCCCTGCTTGAGGCGGCCGAGGCCGACATCGTGCTCGACACCGGATCGGGCTTGTTCCATGTGGTGGGCTCGCCCAGACCCCGAGTCGGTTGGGCCGAGATCGCGGGGGAGGCGGCCCGATCGGGTGAAGCGCCGCTGGAAGCAGCCTCGGACTTGGTCCAGGCCGATGGCACGTTCTCCTTCGGCTGCCACGTGGCCACGGTTGAGGTCGACTCGCAGACGGGGGAGACAGTGCTGCGCAGCCTGGTCGCCTGCGACGACGCGGGCACCCTCATCAACCCTCTCATCGCCGAGGGCCAGGTGCAAGGCGGCATCGCCCAGGGTGCGGCCCAGGTGTTGCTGGAGGACATGGTCTACGACGCCGACGGCAACCCGCTGGCCACCAACCTCGTCGACTACCCAGCCATCTCGGCCCCGGACCTGCCCCGCTTCACCCTCGTCGGAATGCAGACGCCCACCCCGCTCAACCCGCTCGGTGCCAAGGGCATCGGCGAGTCGGGCACCACCGGCGCCGCGACCGCCGTCCTCAACGCCGTCCACGACGCGGTCGCCCACCTGGGCATAGACCACATAGACATGCCCGCCACACCTCAAAGAATCTGGCGCGCCCTGCGTACGGCCGAGCACGGCACACAGGGGTCCGAGCACTGAGGGAGTTGTCGGGCCGCTAGCGGATGGCGTGGATGTAGCCGCCCTTGGTGCCGACCACGATGAGGCCGTCCCACACCGCCGGGGTGGACTCGATGCAGGCTCCCAACTCGATGTTCCACAGCTGGGGCGGCTCCACCGTCGTGTCGCTCACGTCGAAGGCGTAGAGCTTGCCGCCGCAGTCGCCCTGGATCCATACGTCGTCCACGATGGCGGGGCTTGGCCAGGTGGGGCCGGGCAGCTTCTTGGTCCAGCGCACCTCGCCGGTGGCGGTGTCCACGCCGTAGACGTGGCCGGTGTGAGTGGGCACGATCAGCAGGTCGCGGTGCAACCCCGGCGTGGCCCACACCCCCGAGGCGTTCAGCGCGCCCCGCACATGCACGCTCCACACCAGCGGATCGTCAGGCCGGCTCGGGTCGAGCTTGATGATCTGGCCCACCTCGTGGGACCGGTCCGTGCCCCGCTGGTACTCGACCCCGACGTAGATCATCCCCTCGGCGTCGATCACCAGTGAAGCGTCGGTGTCGTCGCCCGTCCAGAAGCGGAACACCCGCTCGGGCACGACGGCCGGGTCGTCCCGCAGCCCGCTGATGTCCCAGCCCTGGACCAGCCCACCCGAGTTGGCGAAGTACACCGTGTCGCCGCTGATGGCCACCGAGTTCTCGATCGACAGCTCCCGGTCCACCGCAGCCAACAGCTCGTCGTCCCAACCGGGCGCATGGAACACCACCTGCGGGTCGGCGGTCACCAGCCCGTCGGCGCCGTAGCCCCGGTTCAGCTTCACGATGTGGAAGCGGGAGTTCTCGCCGCCGATGAACAGGTGGTCGTCGATCACCATGCCCGAACTGTCCCAGTCGTCGTTCCACATGATCGGACCCAGGTCGTAGGCGCCCAGCGACCACAACTCCCGGGGCGTCCCCGCGTCGAAGGCGACCACCCGGTACTTGTTGTCGCGGCTGCCCACGTACACCAGCGGATAGCCGTCGGGGTCGATCGTCACCGACCCCTTGATGATGTCGCCGGTCGGGAAGTCGGGCAGCAGGCGCTCGCCGGTGTCGGCGTCGAGGAAGTGCACGCTGCCGCTGAACGCCCCGACCACCACCCAGGTGCGGCCGTCCCGCTCGAACACGGCGGGCTGGCCCGTCCAGCCGGTGCCGCACCACTCTCGGAGCTCGCCGCCGGTCGACGACAGCGAGCACATGGGATCACCCCGGGGGAAGTGCCAAGCCTTCTCCGGCACCCGCGGCACCGGACCCTTGCCGTAGTAGGTCCGGGTCGGGTTGCCCCGGAACGTGAGCAGGCCGTCCACGGTGTCGCCCCAGGGCTGGCCCGAAGTCTCCGGATCCACCCAGCCCTCGAACGGCGGCACCGTGGTTGTCGTGGTCGTAGTGGTCGTTGTCGTGGTTGTGGTGGTCGTCGTGGAAGTCGTGGTGGCCGCCTCGGCCGAAGCCGCGCCGAGGGCTGCCCCCGGGGCGGCGCCGGGCGCAGCGCCCGAGCCCTCGGCGGCGTCGGTGCCGTCGGACTCAGCCCGGTCCAGCTGCGACGCCCACCTCACCGCCAACACTGCGGCCAGCACCAGGGTGGCCGCGGACAGCGCCACCAGGCGCACTTTCCTCGACCGCCCGGTCACGGCTACATCATGCCCACACAGGCGAGGATCGCCGCTGCCGGGGGCTGTTCTGCTGTCAACCGGTGGTCGTAGGATCGAAGGCGTGACCGCGGACGAGCATCCTCTGACCGTCGCCTTCGACGCCGACGACACGCTGTGGCACAACGAGGACCTGTTCTTGGACGTGCACAACGAGTACGAGCAGTTGCTGTCGCCGTGGGCCGACGCCGCCACTGTGGACGACGGGCTGCACGAGGTTCAGATGTCGAACCTGCCCCGCTTCGGCTACGGCGTGAAGTCGTTCACCCTGTCGATGATCGAGGCGGCTGTGCGCATCAGCGGGGGCGAGGTCGACGCCGACCGCATCATCACGATCATCGGCTATGGCAAGCGCCTGCTCGACCGGCCGGTCGAGCTGATCGACGGTGTCGAGGAGGCGCTCGACGCTCTCGGGCACCACCGGTTGATGGTCATCACCAAGGGCGACGTGCACGACCAGCTGGCCAAGGTGGCCGCCAGCGGCCTGGCCGAGCGCTTCTGGCGGGTGGAGGTGGTGGCCGACAAGGACGCGAACGTCTACGGCGAGCTGCTCGAGCGCCACGGGATCGACCCGGCCAGGTTCGTGATGGTCGGCAACTCGCTGCGCTCCGACGTGCTGCCGGTGCTGGAGCTGGGCGGGTCCGCGGTGCACGTCCCGTACCCGATCACATGGCGCCACGAGAACGAGCACGACGGCCACGGGATCGCAGTGCCCACCCTGGAGGCCCTGCGGGATCTACCGCAGTTGTTGCGCGGCTGGGACGGTGACGGCGAGCTGGGTCCCGGCCTGGCCGGCCCGGCCGGAATGGGCGGTCGCTTCGGGGCGCACCCCGCGTGAGACGGCTCAACGCCCAGGAGATCGCCCGCTACGACCTGGTGCCGCCCGAGATCTCCCGCCGGGCCCGAGTGCAGAAGGTCCCGTTCCTCGCGCCCGGTTCCCACGGCATGACGGTTGGCCGGCTCATCCTGCTGCTGCGTGACGACGACCGCTCGGGGCGGCGGACGCTGCTGGCCCACGAGCTGGTACATGTCGAGCAGTACGCCGAACTGGGATCGGTCCGGTTCCTGCAGCGCTACTTCGGCGAGTACTTCGCCAACCTGTGGCGCCTGCGCAACCACCGGCAGGCCTATCTGGCGATCTCCTTGGAGGCCGAGGCGAGGGCCGCCTCCGAGCGCTGGCGGCGGGATCTAGCTCAGTACTCGTAGAAGCCGCGGCCGGTCTTGCGGCCCAGCCGGCCGGCGGCCACCATGCGGCGAAGCAGCGGGGGCGGCGCGTAGAAGCGCTCGGCGTACTCCGCGTACAGCGACTCGGCCGTGAACAGGCACACATCGAGCCCGATCAAGTCGGCCAGCGTCAGCGGACCCATGGGATGGCCCGCGCCCAGCTTCATGGCGTCGTCGATGTCGGTGGCGGAAGCATGCCCCGACTCGTACATCTCGATGGCCTGGCAGATGTAGGGCACCAGCAGCTTGTTGACCACGAAGCCGGCCCGGTCCGGTGCCGGTACGACCCGCTTGCCGAGCCTGTCGGTGGCGAACGCAGTGGCCGCGTCGGTCACGGCCGGGTCGGTGAGCTGGGTGCTGATCACCTCGACGAGCTTCATCACCGTGGCCGGGTTGAAGAAGTGCATGCCCAGCACCTGCTGGGGACGGGATGTGCCCATGGCCACATCGATGATCGGTATCGACGACGTGTTGGTGGCCATGATCGCGCTGGGATCCAGCACCCGGTCGAGCACACCGAAGATCTCCAGCTTGAGCGGCAGCCTCTCGGGCACGGCCTCCAGCACCAGTTCGCAGCCGGCCAGGTCGTCCAGGTCGGTAGTCCAGGCAATGGCCGAGGCCGCGGCCTCTCGGGTGGCCTCGTCGAGCTTGCCCCGGGCGACGCCCCGGTCCATCGAGCCCTCGACCCGGGCCCGCCCCGCCTCGACCAGATCCGGCGTCGCCTCACGAGCCACCACCTGAAGGCCGTTGCGGGCCGCGACCTCCACGACCCCACTGCCCATGGTCCCGACGCCGATCACGCCGACCGTGCTGATCTCCATGTCTGGCTGCTCCTGTTCGCGCTCGCTCCGGGGGACTTCGACGGTACTCAGTCCGACTCGCTAATCGTCACCGAGTTGATGGTCACATCGGTGAGGGGCCGGTCGTTGCGGTCGGTCTCCACGTTCTGCATGGCCTCCACCACGTCCAGACCCCGAACGACCTTGCCGAACAGCGAGTACTGGGGCGGCAGCCCGGCACCGTTCGGGCCGCTGATGATGAAGAACTGGCTGCCGTTGGTGTTCGGCCCGGCGTTGGCCATGGCCAGCGAGCCGATCTCGTAGCGACCCGGCCTGGGCAACTCGTCGGCGAAGCGGTAGCCGGGCCCGCCCCGGCCGGTGCCGGTGGGGTCGCCGCCCTGGCACACGAAGCCACTGATGATGCGGTGGAAGATCACGCCGTCGTAGTAGTGGTACCGGGCCAGCACCACGAAGTTGTTGACCGTCAGCGGCGCCGCCGCCGCATCGAGGGCGATGGTGAGCGACCCCATGGAAGTGTCCATCGTCGCCGTGTAGCGCTTGGAGGCGTCGATGCACATCGGCGGCGGCTGGCTGAACTGTTGACGGACCGGACTCGATCCGTCCTCGGCGGGGCAGGGTGTGGCAGCCACGGTGGATTCCTCGCTGTCGTGAGTCGTGGTCCCGAAGGACCGGGCGACCCTACCGGCGTGGTGCCCGCTCTTGTTCGCTGCGCTCGCGGGCCGCTCGGGCCCAGGCTGGATACGGGGGCATCATCCACCGGCGCGTGACCGCGCCCTATGGTGACGCCCGTGCGGTTCTGGATCCGGCGATCGAACCCGCCCAGCGGTACCGGCGTGGCCATGGCCACGCTCGCAGGGGCGCTCCACTCGCTGCGGTGCGAGCGCTGCGACGTCACCTGGCGCGGGTCGTCGTCGGTGCCCTGCTGGTGCTGCGGCGCCCCCGGCGACATCCGCGGCGAGGTGCGCATCTTCGCCGACTGACCCGCCGATAGGGTCGGCGCCATGACACTGCACTGGTCCGACACCGGGATCGAGGTCCACAAGGTGGTCGTCGGACCGGTCGACAACAACGTCTTCGTGATCCGCTGCACGTCCACCGGCGAGGCGGTCCTGATCGATGCGGCCAACGAGCATGAACGCCTGCTGGAGCTGTGCCGCGGGCTCGGCGTGCGGACCGTGCTCGAGACCCACGGGCACTGGGACCACATCCAGGCCATCCCGGCGGTACGCGACGCCGGCTACGAAGTGGGAGTGACCGCCGAGGACGCGGCCATGCTTCCCAGCTACGACTACCTGCTGGAGGACGACACCGTCATAGAGGTCGGCCGCCTCCGGCTGCGCACCCTGCACACCCCGGGCCACACCCCCGGCTCGATCTCGTTCCATGTGGAGGGGACGCCGCTGCTGTTCACCGGCGACACGCTGTTCCCCGGCGGCCCGGGCGCCACCCAGTACGAGGGGGGCGACTTCCCGACCATCATCCGCTCGATCGAGGACCGCATCTTCAGCAAATTCGACGGCTCCACGGTCGTGCTGCCCGGCCACGGCCTCGACACCACCATCGGGGATGAGTCCCCGCACCTCGACGAATGGGTCGCCCGGGGCTGGTGAACGCCGGGCCCCGGTAGCGTGGCCGCTCGAGGCCGGCAGGCCCTAGACCAGGAGGTCCAATGACCAGGCTTCTCGAAGGCAAGGTGGCGCTCGTCACCGGCGCAGGACGCGGCATCGGGCGCGAGCACGCCCTGATGCTCGCCGAGCACGGCGCCAAGGTCGTGGTCAACGACTTGGGCGGCGACGAGTTCGGCGGAGGCGCGGACGTGACCCCCGCCGCCGAAGTGGTCGGCGCCATCACCTCGGCCGGGGGAGAGGCGGTCGTCAACGGCGGCAGCGTGGCCAGCTTCGACGACGCCGGAGCCATGGTGCAACAGGCCATCGACACGTTCGGCGACATCAACATCGTCGTCAACAACGCCGGGATCCTGCGGGACCGGATGGTGTTCTCGATGACCGAGGACGACTGGGACGCCGTGGTGGCCGTACACCTCAAGGGCACGTTCGGACCGTCCCATCACGCCGCGGTGTACTGGCGCAACAAGGCCAAGTCGGGCGAGGAGACCTACGGGCGGATCATCAACACGTCGTCGCCGTCGGGGATCTACGGCAACGTCGGCCAGACCAACTACGGCGCAGCCAAGGCCGGTATCGCCGCCTTCACCGTGATCGCGGCCCAGGAGCTGGTCCGCTACGGCGTGACCGTCAACTGCCTGGCCCCCACGGCCTGGTCGCGCCTCACCGCGCCGCTGATGGGCGGCGACGAGGCCTCGGAGGAGTTCAAGGACAGCATCGACCCCCGCTGGATCGCGGTGGTCACCGCCTGGCTGGCCAGCCCCGAGGCGGGCAACGTCACCGGCCGCGTGTTCGATGTCCGGGGCAAGAATCTGGGCATATCCGAGGGATGGCACCTGGGTCCGGTCGAGGTGCAGCCGGACAATCCCGCAGAGTTGGGTCCGGTGATGTCCAAGCTGATGGCCGCGGCGCGTCTGAACGCCGACATGTCCGGCCGGGACCACGAGGGTCTGGGCTTCCCGAGCCAGTCGATATAGCTAGCCGGAGCCCGACCCGCGGTCGGGCAGCGGGAGCCGGATGGTCATCTCGGTGAACTCACCGGGCTCGGACTCGGCGGTTATCGATCCGCCGTGCTGCCGGACGACATCGCTGCACAGGCTGAGTCCCAGTCCCACGCCGGTCCCCGACGGCTTGGTCGTGTAGAACGGGTTGAAGATCTTGTCCATGGAGTCGGGCGGGATGCCGGTCCCGTTGTCGCGGACGCGGATGACTATCTCCTCGCCCGTTCGCTCGGTCCTCAGCCACAGCGCCGGCTTGTAGACGCCGCTGTCCTGCTCGATCATCCGCCTCTTCTCGTCCATCGCGAAGCAGGCGTTGCCGACCAGGTTCAAGAACACCCTCCCCATCTCCTCGGGCACGACCTCCATCTCGCCGACATCGGGGTCGCAGTCGCGGTGGACTTCGATCTCGAGCCCATCGGCCTGGGCCTGGACGCTGTGGAACGCGATCAGTGTCCTGTCAATGAGCAGGTCGTTGATGGCGACGGGCTGGGGCTTGCCGCCCCCGCGCCCGATGGTCGCCATGTCCTGAACTATCCGCTCCGCCCGGTCACCATGCGATCGGATCCGCAGCAGGTTCTCGGTCAAGTCGTCGATGATCCCGGCGATCACGGCTCTCGTGCGCTCGTCGAGGTCGCCCGAGTGCTGCTGCATGGCCTCGCGGAGTTCTCCGACGAGCTCTTCCGACGACTCCGAGAAGTTCCTCATGAAGTTCAGGGGGTTCCTGATCTCGTGGGCTACGCCCGCGGTCAACTCGCCCAGCTCGACCAGCTTCTGGCGCACAACCATCCGGTCCTGCGTCCGGCGCAGCTCCGACAGCACTCGCTCCAGTTCACTGTTCTTCTCCTGAAGGTCTTCGGACAGCTTCCGCACGAGATCCAGCTGCAGGGCCTCGATGGATCGCTGACGAAGTTGCTCCAGCGCTTCGGCCGCCTCGTTCACCTCGTCGTTGCCGGCCAGATCCACCGTGTAGTCCAGGTTCCCCTCGCCCATGTGCCGGATCCAGAGCTCGATCGCGACCGTGCGCAGGCCCGTGCGCACCAGGCGGTAGAAGGTGAAGAGGACGAGGCCGAGACAGACCGCGGCGAGCACCACCAGGGTGCTTTGGCCGGCGGATACCGCCTCTACGAGCAGTATGACGTTCACCACGAGGATCGCCGTCATGGCGATGATCACCTGGACCGACTTGCGTCGAAGGCTGAACCGCGAGATCGGGTGCTGTCGGCTGCTGGGAGTCGTATCAGGCGCCATGTCCTGTAGTTCCTTCGGCTTGCTGGTCGAGGTTCGGGCTGCCCGGCGGCCAGACCTCGACAAACTCTAGAGAGCGGACTCGTCCGGTGGCGGCGTGGGGGTTTGGCGGCGACATAATGAGCGAGGCAACGACCGCAGGTCCGAAGGGTGTCCAACGCATGGACTTCGAGCTGAGCGAAGAGCAGCAGATGTTCCGCGACGTGCTCCGGCAGTTCGTCGACAGCGAGATCAAGCCGGTGGCCCGCGAGATGGAGCAGTCGGGCCAATACCCCCATGAGATCGTGGCCAAGATGGCCGAGATGGGCCTGTTCGGCATCACCGTCGGTGCCGAGTACGGCGGGCTCGACCTCGACACGGTGTCGATGAGCCTGGTCTTCGAGGAGATATCCATGGGCTGGATGGGCATCGCCGGGATCCTCGGCAGCCACTCCCTGAGCTGCCGGATGATCATGCTCCACGGCACCGATGAGCAGAAGGAGCGCTGGCTGCCCGGGTTGGCCACCGGCGAGCGGCGCACCGCTATCGCCCTCACCGAGCCGGGCGCGGGCAGCGATCTGCAGGGCATCTCCACCCGGGCCTGGCGCGACGGGGATGAGTACGTGATCCGGGGAACCAAGACCTGGATCACCAACGCCCGCTTCGCCAACCCGCTTCCCGTGCTGGTCAAGACCGACCCGGACTCCGTGCCCCGCCACCGGGGCATGAGCGTGCTCATGATCGAGGCGGGCACGCCCGGCCTCGAAGTGCTCAGGGATCTGGGCAAGCTCGGGTACAAGGGCCCCGAGTCGTGCGAGGTGGTGCTCGACGATGTACGAGTCCCGGCCGGCAACCTGCTGGGCGGTCAGGAGGGTTTGGGGTTCAAGCAGGTGATGTCGGGCCTGGAGGTCGGCCGGATCAACATCGCGGCACGAGGCGTGGGCGTGGCCCAGGCCGCCTTCGATGCCGCGCTCGACTATTCCCAGCAGCGGGAGGCCTTCGGCCAGCCCATCGGGGAGTTCCAGGCCATCCAGCTGAAGCTGGCCGACATGGCCACCGAGATCGAGGCGGCCAGGCTGCTGACCCGCTGGGCCGCCAACCGCATCGACCAGGGCCTGAGGGCCGATGTGGAGGCGGGCATGGCCAAGCTCTTCGGTTCGGAGGCCGCCATCAAGGCATCGCTCGAGTCCATGCGCATCCACGGCAGCTATGGGTATTCGACCGAGATGGAGATCGAGCGCCTCTATCGCGACGCCCCCCTGATGGCCATTGGCGAGGGCACCAACGAGATCCAGCGCACGATCATCGCCAAGGGCCTGATGAGGCGGGCCCGGGAGCGGTCATGACGGTGGCCGATCGCCTCAGCGGGGTCGGGCTCCTGTCGGCCTCCGAGACGGCCGCCTTCCGTGCCGACGGGTTCGTGACCGTCGACTCCCTTATCGACGCCGGCCTGATCGACCCCCTGAAGGAGCGCTTCGAGCGGCTGTTCCGCGGCGACTTCGAGACCGGCACCGCTCCCGACGAGGTCAACTGGCAAGAAGGCCGCAGCGATCCGGCCCTCGCCCGGCAGATCTGCAACGGCTGGAAGGCCGACCGACTGATCTCGTCGGTCGTGCTCGACGCCCGCTTCGGCGAGGCGGTGGCCGGCCTCGCCGGCTGGCCCGGCGCCCGGATCGTCCAGGACAACGTGATCTGGAAGCCGCCGGCGGCGCGCTCCTTCGGCTTCCATCGCGACAACGCCTACCTGTCCTGGTACAAGCCGACGGAGATGTTCTCCTGCTGGATCGCCCTCGATGACACCACCGCCAGCGGCGGCACCATGGAACTGGCCCGGGGATCGCACCGCTGGCCCACCGGCTCCGACGTGATGGGCGAGTTCCACGACCCCGAGGACTACCGGGCCCCCGTCAGGGCCGCCGCCGCAGCAGCAGGTGTCGAACTCGACCTGGCCGCGGTGGAGGTCGCCGCCGGCGGCGGGTCATTCCACCACGGCTGGGCCTGGCACGGCTCCGGCCCCAACCGCTCAGGCCGCCATCGCCGGTCCCTGGTGCTGCACTGCGCCAGCAGCGAGGCCCGTTTCGACCGGGCCGGCTTCGGTGAGGGCAACGGGCCCATCTATTCCCGCTACGCGCGGCTCACCGACGACGAGATGGACGAGAACCACTTCCCGATCCTGTGGCGATCCGACGGCTACCGGACCCCCGGCATCTAGACATCCATCCGGCTACAGGGCCCAGGCTGGCCTGAGCCTCATCAAGGCCGTTAGCATCGCCGCCCGTGTCGGTTGTGTCGGCGATACACGCCTCGGCTGCGGTTCTGCTGTTAGTGGCGGGGGTGGCCAAGCTGGCCCGCCCCGCTGACGGGTTCGCCGGTTTGGTCGGCTTCCGGGCGCGGCCCTTCCTTGTTAGGATTCTCGGAGGCGGGGAGGTTGTGGCCGGTGTCGGCGCGCTCTGGTTGGGCGGCCCGGTTGCCGCGTCGGCAGTGGGGCTGTTGTACGCCGCGTTCGCCCTGGCCGTCCTGCGGGCGTTGCTGACCGGCGCCGAGTCGTGCGGGTGCTTCGGGCGCCTTGATGCGCCGCCGTCGCGGGTTCACGTTCTCGGGAACCTGGCCCTGGCCGGGGTGTCGTTCGTTGCCGCCGGAGCCGATGTCGCTCCGGTACAGGCCATCGTGCAGTCGATCAGCGACCGACCCGCGTACGGCGCGGCGCTGGCGCTGGAGATCGTCTTGATGGCCGGGCTGGGTTTGGTGGCCTTCACCGCGCTGCCCGAGGCCCTCGGCGCCCGAACCGCCCGAGCGGCCCGGCACGACTCCAGCACCCTGTTCCGGTCCGTGCCACCACCGGCGGCCGAGCCTCGCGAGCCGGTGCCCGTCCCGGGAGGGCGCCGGTGAGCCGCAAGCTGGTCGAACGGGTCTCCCGGGTGGTGGACCGCCGCGCCGGGCGCCGGGGCTTCCTGCGCAAGTCGGCCATGGCGGCCACGGCCGTCGCGGTTGCTCCCGTCGCCTACGCCATCCGCCCGACCACTGCCGAGGCCGCCATCGTGCATTGCCAACGCAACCGGTGCCGCTCCAGCGCCCTGTGCTGCGATCCCTACACCGAGTTCTGCTGCAAGCTCACCGGCGAGAACCTCTGCCCGCCGGGAACCATCGTGGCGGGCTGGTGGAAGGTGGACGGCTCGGGATTCTGCGATCTGAACGGCCCGAGCCCGCGCTACTACCTCGACTGCAACTTCACCTGCCACGACAGTTGCAGCTGCCGATGGTCGGACGGCACCTGCGCAAGGGGATGCACACCGGCCTTCTGCGACTGCCGCGGCGGCTGCGACACCCGCAAGTCCGAGTGCACGCGGTTCCGCTACGGGCAGTGCAACCAGGACGTGTGCGTCGGCCCGCTCATGTGCCGGATCGTCACCTGCGTACCGCCGTGGACGTGGGACCCGGCCTGCGCGACGTCCCCGGTGCTCTACGACCCGGGGACCCGCTGGCACGACCGGCCCTGTCTGCACGAAGGATTCAACGACGTGCCACCCAAGGCCTACTACGCCGAAGCGGTCAAGTGGATGGCCGATGAGGGCATCACCACCGGCATGAAGAGCGACCTGTTCGGTCCCGACGAGCCGGTCAACCGGGCCCAGTTCGCCACTTTCGTGTGGCGCTATGAGGGCCAGCCCCAAGTCGAACCCAGCAACCAGTTCAACGACGTGCAGGCGAGCGCCTTCTACTCGCAGGCGGTGGCGTGGATGGTCGAGCAGCGGATCACCACGGGTCGGACCCTGGATCGCTTCGATCCGAACAGCAATGTGTCTCGGGCGGAGTCCATCGTGTTCGTGCATCGTCTGGCGGGGGAGCCGCAGGGCAGCGCAAGGATCGATTTCTCCGATGTGGGCTCCGACGCCTGGTACCGCGACGCGCTGGCCTGGGCCCTCGAGCACAACATCGCCTGGTGGGCGGAGCATTCGACGTTCGACGCGGAAGAGCCCGCAACCCGGGCCGAGATCGCAGCCCTGCTGCACGGCTACCACCTCCGCCCATCGACCAGCCCGAGTGCGGTGGCGCCGTGACGGTCGTCGTCGTGCTGCTGGCCATCGCGGTCGGGGTGCTTGCCCTGCTGGTGTTCGGGCTGCTCAGAACCCATGCCGAAATCCTGCGGGCCCTTGACCGCTCCGGCATCAGCCTCGACGACGAAGCCACCGCGAGCTCCTCCGCTGGAGTTGGGGCGGAGCGACCGGACGACGTTGCCTCCACTGATCCAGCAGGTGCTCGAGACCTCGTCGGGACGGTTCCGGCCGGAGGTCCGACCAAGGTCGCCGTCAGCGGTGTGACGCACCTCACCCTGCTCGCGTTCTTGTCGCCGGGGTGCCGTACCTGCAAGCGGTTCTGGGAGGCTTTCTCGGACCCGGATCTCGAGTTGCCCGGCGGCGACACCCGCCTCGTGGTAGTGGGCCAGGATCCGGCCCACGACTCGGAGTCGGCCATGGCGGAACTGGTCCCGCCGGGGGTCAAGGCCGTGCTGTCGTCGGCGGCATGGGAGGACTACGACGTGCCGGGCTCGCCGTACTTCGTGCTGGTGGACGGCTCCGAGGGCCGGATAGTGGGTGCTGGCAGCGCGCTGCGCTGGGAGCAGTTGCAGAACCTGCTCCAGCAGGCCCTGGACGACGCCGGCCTGGCCGACTCCACCGGGCCGCAACCGCCGGGCGCCTCGGCTGGACGCTCGGGCCGCAGCCGGGCGCAGCGGGCCGATGAGGCGCTGCGGTCCGCGGGCATCGGTCCCGGTCATCCGAGTCTCTACGGCGGGCAGTCGGACTCGAACGGCAGCAACGGCGCCGACTCCCGCGCCGAACGATGATCGCGGTGCTGGCCATCGGGATGGCGGCGGCTCTAGCCGCTGGAGTCCGGTCGGCCTGGTCGCCTTGAGGCGTATCGATGCTCACCAGCATCAGCCCGCTCGGCGAGCGGGCCCGGGGAAATCGATGGTCGGTGACAGTCCTGTGGCTGGGCCTGGGCGCGGTCGTTGGGGGAACCGCCGTCGGGGCGGCCCTAGGCGCGCTGGGCCGGATTTCGGTCGCCGGTGTGGACAGCAGTGTCCGGCTCGTGTTGCTGGCCGTTGCTTGCGCCGGCGCCGCGGCCTGGGACTTGTCGGGTCGACGGCTCCCGGGTCGTCGCCAAGTGAACGAGGACTGGCTGGTCGCGTACCGGTCGTGGGTCTATGGAGCAGGCTTCGGCGTTCAACTCGGCGCGGCGGTGGCGACGGTGGTCAACACCGCGCTGGTGCCATTGTTCATGCTGGCTGCCTTGCTGGCCGGCGAGATGACCGCGGGACTGCTGATGGGCACGGCCTTCGGCGCAGTCCGGGGCGCGAGCCTGGTGCTGGGCCGCCGGGTTCGGACTCCCGACGATCTGCGGCACCTGCACCGCCGTCTCGACCGGCACGCCGACCGGGTCCGGCGCATGGGCGCGGGCGTGGCCGTGGCCCTCGCTGGAGCGGCCGCCGCCAGCCTGCTGGCGCTCTAGCTGCGAGCAGGGCCGGATGACGTGAGCAGGCTGGCAGCTCATGGGGTGAGCGTGGATGTGCCTGCGGGCTGGGAAGCCGAGCTGTCGACCCAGCCGGACCCGGCCATGCTCGACTCCAGCCTGGAGTCCTCGGATGCTTCGCTGGTGGTGGTGCACGCGGCCAACTTCTCGCTGCCTGCCGAGCGGGGTGACTACGGGTCGGGCGCGGTTGAGATCATGGACCGCGGCGGCATCTTCGCCGCCCTGATCGAGTTCGACGGCGCCTCGGCCAAGTCGAAACTGTTCGCTCACGAGGGCTTCCCGACCCGCCTCGAACCGGCCGATTTCGCCCCCGACCAACTGCACCTGTCACTGCCGGGTCAAGCCGGCCTCCAGCAGTTCTTCCACATGGGGTCGCGGGCGTTCTGCCTCTACACGGTGATCGGGTCGTACTCGATGCGGAACCTGCTGGTGCCGGAACTCAACCGGATGCTGTCGGGTATGAGCATCGGTTGACGGCCCCAATACCGGGAGTCCTCAGAGTGGCTCGCCCTCGTGAAGCACGCCGTACACGTCGGTGCGGCGGTCGGCCCGGGGCTGAATGAGCTCGCTTCGGGTCTGAGCTCTGCGGGCCTCGGACAAGTCGACGTCGACAACCTCGAGCTGCTCGCGCACCGTGGACAGAGGCCCGCCGGCCATCCGGCCGTACGGGTCGGACACCACCGACGATCCGAGGAGCTCGACACCGTCGCCCGCCCCGACCTGTGACGTGCAGGCGATGAACACCTGGCTGAGGTTGGCCTGCACCAGCGCTCCCTCGGCGTGGGCGATCAGCTCGCCCTCGCGGTACTGGCGCCGGTCGAAGCCGCGGACCCAGGCGGTGGGCACGCAGATCAGGTCCGCGCCCCGCAGGGCCAGCACCCGCACCACCTCCACGAAGCGCAGGTCGTAGCAGATGCACAGCCCGATGGTCCCGTAGTCCGTTTCCACGACACTCAGGCCCGCGTCGCCGGGGGTGAAGCAGTGCTTCTCGACGTCGAACAGGTGCAGCTTGCGATAGTGGGCGACCACGCCACTCGCATCTACCGCGACGGCGGAGTTGTAGATGGCGTCGCCGCTGCTCTCGCACAGCCCGCCGACCACGAGTCCGCCGTGACGGGCCGCCTCGGCCTGCCAGTCGCTGACCGTCGGGCCGTCCAGAGCCTCGGCCAGTGGCTCCAGCGCCTCGCGATTGGTGGTGTACCAAGGCACCGCCATCTCGGGCACCACCACGATGTCGGCACCCTGCTCGAACAGTGAGGCGACCGCGTCGACGCTGGCCTTCCGGTTGGCCTCGGCCGCCTCAGGGCGGCTGAGCATCTGTGCCAGTCCGATGCGGGTCATTCGCGTTCAGCCCCATGGTCGTGACCGGGCGCGGTGAACGCCCGCCGAGGGTGGAGCTGATCGGATTCGAACCGACGACCCCCTGCTTGCAAAGCAGGTGCTCTAACCAGCCTGAGCTACAGCCCCGTGACGGGTGAGCGTAGCGGGGACATCGGCCGTCAGGAGGCCAGCGGGCGGCCGAAGGGCAGCTCGTCCTGCCAGGTCGACATGAACGCCTCGGCGGCGTAGCAGGCACCCAGGAACGGACCGTCGTCGGAGGTGAGAGCTTCCTCCATCAGCGCGGCGACGATGCTGGCGATCTCGGCGCGTACCTCGTCGTCGCCGGCGTCAGGACTGCTCCAGGCCGCGACCGTGGACCCGGCCAACGCCACGAAGTCGGGCACCGCGGCGATGCCTTCACGGCGGCACACCGCCAGCGCCTTGGACGTGTACGCCAGGCGCCCGATCGGTACCAGGGCGCGGCACTGGAGACCCTCGGCGACCCCGTGGTGCACCACCCCCATCTTCGACCCGGCGAACACCATGTCGGCGGCGATGCCCCACAGCGCGCCCGGCTCGGCCAAGCCGTCGTCGCTGCCGGCCAGCGCGCTCAGCGCCTTGTCTCCGTTGTCGGTCCATGCTTCCGCGAGCGCAGCCGCGTCAAGGCCTCCGGATGCGGACAGGGCCCCCTCGGCCGAGGACACCGCCACCACCCGGCCGCCCCGGGCGGCCACCTCCGTGGCCAGCGCAGCTCCGGTGGCCGACAGGCCCTCGATCACCGCGGTGGCACCGTCGAGTCTCACCACTGCCTCGGCCGCGGTGGCCGCTGACACCGCGTCGGATGCGGCCGCGAAGGCACCAAGCCGCCCAACATTCCGCGAGTCGCCGTCCCGCAACGGCGCCAGGTCGCCCTCTCCCACGCCCTTGGCCGCGTCCGGCAGGTAGGTGCCGTCGGCGACCAGGGCGGCAGCCTCGGCCACGAAGGCGGCCACGGCCTCGGCCCGCGCCGGCGCCTCGGCGTTGATGCCTGCGGAGGCGCCGCTGCGACGCATCTGCAGTGCGGCGTAGGTGTAGGTCTGGGAGCGGGCCAGGTCCTTGGCCCCGCCCTGGAGGATCTTGCGGGCCCAGCGCACCGGGCCCGAGGCGGCGTCGGCGCCGTCGAGGTCCAGCGCCACGAACGCGTCAACCTCGCTGAACTTGTGCAGCCTCACGTGCTGTCCCGGCGGCTCGGAAGGCGCCCGTCGCCGAATTGGCAGCGTTTTGCCCCCTCTAGGGGTCGTTCTGCTGCCAATTCGATCTCTGACACCCTCATCGTCGGCCGATTGGGTGACACATCAGCGGGCCGCGCCGTTGAGGATCCGCACCGGCAGCTTGCGAGGCCCGCGGATCTGTCCGGTCGACCAGGTCACACCCTCAGGGTCGGCCAACTCGAAGTCCGGCACCCGTGCCATCCACTCCTCCAGGGCCACGGTCAGCTCCATGCGGGCCAGGTTCGATCCCAGGCAGCGGTGGATCCCGAGTCCGAAGGCGACATGGCGGTTGCGCTGGCGGTCGATCACGAACTCGCCGGCATCCTCGAAGGCCTCGGGGTCGCGGTTGGCGGCCGGGAACGGCAGCAGCACCCAGTCGTTGGCCTGCATCGACTGGCCCGCGAACTCGGCGTCCTTGGCCACCAGCCGGGCCATGGTCACCGGCGCGTAGAAGCGCAGGAACTCCTCCACCGCGAACGGTCGCACCGCGGGGTCCTCCACCCAGCGTCTGCGGTCCTCGGGATGCTGGGCCATGTGCCACAGCGAAGCGCCGATGGACGACCAGGTGGTGTCCACCCCGGCGACTATCAGCAGGGCGCAGGTGCCGCGCACGTGCTCGTGCTCCAGGGGCTGGCCCGCGATCTTGGCGTGGGTCATGTGGCTGATCAGGTCGTCCTGGGGATCGGTGGCCCGCTGCGCGATGAGCTTGTCGAGGTAGAAGTCGATCGAGTCCTCGTACTCGACGTGCAGTTCGGTGCCGGGCTGCTCCATGATCCGGTGGATGAACACCCGGAACTGGTCGCCGTCGGAGCGGGGCACGCCCAGCATGTCGGCGATCACCCGCACCGGGATGTGCTGGGTGTAGCCGAGGGCGGCGTCCACTATGTCGGTGCGGCCGGCCTCCACATCGGCCAGGAGGTCGTCGAGCAATTCGCGGCAGGTCTCACGGGTGGACTCCCGCTTGGCCTCTATCGGCTTGGGGGCGAAGGCGGGTAGCAGGAACTCGCGGGCGATGCGATGGAACGGCGGGTCGCTGGTGATCGGCGGGGCAAACCCCACCGGGGGAGGGATATCGGGACGGCCGTCGTGCACCACTACGCCGTTGGAGCTGAACGTGTCGGTGTCCTTGGCGATGGCGCAGACATCGGTGTGGCGCACCGGCAGCCAGGTCCCGCCGTAGCGGCCGCTGTGGGCCACCGGGCACTCCTGGCGCAACTCGTCCCATATCTCCGGGGCGCGGGCCGCGTAGCCGGGGTCGACATGGTCGAAGTCGGTGGCCCAGTCGGCCACTGGTGCCCGGGGCTTGGGACCGTCGTGAGCGTCGTCGCTGGCGTCGGCGTTCCGGTCGGTCGAAGGATCGGTCGAGGGGATCGTGTAGGTCATGGCGTCAGGGTCAACTCCTCAGCCTCATAGTCCAGCAGACGGCGGAACAGCGCGCGCAACTCGTTGCGCCGGCCCCGGTCGTTGGCCAGGTTCACCAGCTCGTGGGGATCGTCGCCGGTCTCGTACCACTCGTGGTCATGGTCGTCGAAGCCGGCGTCCACATCGAAGATCTTGCCCTGGTCGTCGGCGGTTCCGTCGCGGCGGATCCCCCCGCCGATCCCGTAGTAGCGGGCGTACTTTGTCTTCCCGTCGTAGAAGCCCCGCACCGCGTAGCGGGTGTTTCGGATCAGGTCGGACTGGGCCGAGTCCTGGGAGAACAGCACGTAGTCGCGCACCGAAGTCTCCGGGTCGGCCAGCACCGGCGACAGGTCCCGGCCCGACAGAGTGGGCGTGTCGCCGACGTCGACTCCTCCCAGCGCCGCGATGGTGGCCGCCAAGTCCACATGGGTGGCCAGCGCCCGGGTGCGGGCCCCGGCGGGCGCGCCGGGGGCCTTGACGATCAGCGGCACACCCATCACCTCGTCGTACACGCAGGGCAGCTTGGCCCGCAGCCCGTGGGACCCGCAGGCGTCGCCGTGGTCGGAGGTGTAGGCGATCACGGTGTCGTCGTACAGGCCGCGGGCGTCGAGGGCGTCCAGCAGGCGGGCCAGGCTGGCGTCGAGCTCGACGTGAAGCCAGGCGTAGTAGTCGAGGCCGCGCAGCCAGGTGTCGTGGTCGTCTGCGTCGATGCGGCCCACCACGTGCTCCCGGTTGCGCACATGGCGCCAGGCCCGCTGCACCTCCGGCTTGGTGTGCAGGTCGTCGGCGAAGTTCTCCGGCAGCCGGTCGAACAACCGGGGGTAGTCCTCAGGAGGCGGGGTCACCGGCAGGTCGCCCAGACGCATCTCCACCACCGCGTTGAAGAACTCGGCGAACCTGGGATGGTCGGCCTGGTAACTCAAGTGGTCGGCCGGGAACCACATGATGTCGTGGGGGTTGACCAGCGCGACAGTCAGGAACCACGGCCGACCGCTGCCGTTCTCGCCGGCCCGATGGTCGAGCCAGTCGATGGCCTGGTCGACGATGATCGGGTCGAAGTAGCGGCCCGTGTAGGCGCTGCCCATGAAGTGGACGTCGTTGCCCTCCCAGTCGAGGTAGCCGTGGGCGGCCATGTCGGGGGTGGCGTCGTGACCGAGGTGCCACTTGCCCAGATAGCTCGACCGGTAGCCCCGCTCCGCCAGCAGGCTGCCGATGGTGGGGATGGCTGGGTCGAGCGCGGCGTGAGTGGGGAAGGCGACGTTGTCTACCACCCCGTGCTCGGCCAGGTAGCGGCCGGTGTAGAGGCTGGCTCGCGACGGCGAGCACGGCGAGGCGTGAGTGAAGTAGCGGTCGAAGCTGAGCCCGTCCGCTCGCAGCCGCTTGTGGGCGGGCAGGTCCACCACCCCGTCGAGCCAGTCGTTGCGCCGCTCCTCGTCCGAGACGATCAGCAGGATGTTGGGCCGATCAGCCACAACCGGACGCTACCGGCGCTCTACGCGCTGCCGTCAGCCCTCGCCGATCAGGCGCTCCAACACCAACTCCGGGTGGTCGGCTTGGAGGCGGGCCAGCCAGTAGGGGCTCTCGAACAGGGCCAGCAGTTCGCCGCCCTCGGCCCGCTCAGCGACGGCCACCCCCGACATCGTGCCCAGCACCGCGGCCGAGGCCCTATCGGTGCGCCTGGCTGTGGTCCATGGCGCCGGCGCCAGTTCCACCGGGGCCCCGAACTCATGGCGAAGCCTGTGCTCGGCCACATCGAACTGCAGCGGCCCGACCGCGGCCAGGATCGGGGCGCTCTCCCCGCCCTCGGGGCGGCGCAGCACCTGCACAACGCCCTCAGAGTCGAGCTGGCGCACGCCGGAGCGGAACTGCTTCGCCTTGGACGTGTCGGAGCAGCGGGCCACCCGGAAGCTGCTCGGCGCGAACGAGGGCACCGGCGGCCATCGAACCGGCTCGCCCGCAGCGTGCACGGCGTCGCCGACCCGCAGGTCGGCCGCGTTGACCAGGCCGATCACGTCGCCGGGCCAGGCCTCCTCAGCGGTGCTGCGGTCCCGGCCCACCACCGTGTGGGCGTACTTGGTAGCCACCGCCTTGCCGGTGTCCCCGCCAGCCACCGTCATGCCCCGCTCGAAGCGGCCCGAGCACACCCGCAGGAAGGCGATCCGGTCGCGGTGGGCGGGATCCATGTTGGACTGCACCTTGAACACCACCGCGCTGAACGGCGCGTCCACGGCCCGCGGGTCACCGCCGGCATCGAGGCGAGCGCCGGGCGCGGGGGCCATGTCGACGATGGCGTCGAGCAGCAGCCGTACCCCGAAGTTGGTCAGGGCCGAGCCGTAGAACACCGGCGACAGCTCACCCGCCTCGAACCGCTTGATGTCGAGTTCGGCGGAGGCCGCGTCTATCAGTTCCAGCGCCTCGCGTGCCTCGTGCCAGGCGGCGCCCTCTTCGGCTTCGGCCCTACCCGGTTCGACGATCTCCTCGCCGGCGACGGTCGCCCCACCCGCGGTGCGGGCGAAGCGCACGAAGTCGCCGCCGCGCCGGTCGATGACGCCGCTGAACCGCTCGCCCTCGCCCACCGGCCAGGTGACGGGCACCGGATCGAGCACTAGCTGGTCCTCGATCTCGTCGAGCAGCTCGAGCGGGTCGCGGGCCGGGCGGTCCCACTTGTTGATGAACGTGACGATGGGGATCTCCCGGTTGCGGCACACCTCGAACAGCTTGCGGGTCTGGGCCTCGATGCCCTTGGCCCCGTCCAGGACCATCACCGCGGCGTCCACCGCCGACAGCACCCGGTAGGTGTCCTCGGAGAAGTCGCCGTGGCCCGGCGTGTCGAGCAGGTTCAGGACCCGGTCGCCGTAGCTGAACTGCACGACGGCCGACGTTACGGAGATGCCCCGGCGGCGTTCCATCTCCATCCAGTCCGAGGCGGTCGCCTGACGCCCGCCCTTGCCCCTCACCGATCCCGCCCCGGCCGTCAGCGCCCCGCCGTAGAGCAGGAACTTCTCGGTGAGCGTGGTCTTGCCCGCGTCGGGATGCGAGATGATCGCGAACGTGCGCCGTCGCGCCGCTTCGCGGCGGACATCAGCAGCTACGGGTGCGGCGTCGGTGCTCACCCCTCCAGTGTGGCCCGACACCGGCAGGCTGCGTCGCGGCTGCCGACCGGGAGGCCCGCCAAACGACGGTATACAATCCGGCCACTAGAGGCGGCGGGGAGGATCGCTGCGTGGCCACGGACTCCGGCGCCGGACGAAGACGCATCACCGAGGCGTTGGACCTCGACCCGACATCCCGGCGATGGGTGTGCAACCGGTGCGGGCACGACCTCGGTCCGGCCGAGCGCAACTACAAGGAGGGCTGCCTCGTCTACGACCGTGACCCGCGGGAGATCCACGTTCCGTTCGATCCCCCCACCGAGTTCGGGTTCAACCCCCATCCGGACTGGTGCCGGATCGTGGAGTTCTACTGCCCCGCCTGCGCGGTCATGTTCGACGTGGAGTACCTGCCCCCGGGCCACCCCATCACCCACGACATAGAGCTCGACCTCGATGCCATCGGCTGACCCCGCCGGGCCGAGTCTGCTCGACGTCGACATCGGGGGGACGTTCACCGACGCCTTCGTGGTGCTGGGCGGGCGCCAGGCCACCGGCAAGTCGCTGACCACCCACGCCGACCTGTCCGACGGCATGATCGAGGCGATCGGCCAGGCAGCCCGACGGCTCGGCTGCGACCCGGCCGACGCCTTCGCCGCGGCCGACGCGGTCAAGTACTCCACCACGGTGGGCACCAACGCCCTGATCGAGCGCACCGGCCCCAAGGTCGGGCTCATCACCACCGCCGGCCAGGAGGACACCGTCCACGTGGCCCGCTCCCGCTCCTGGGCCGACGGGATGCCGCTGGAGGTGCAGATCGACCGCACCCGGGCCCAGCGTCCCGACGACCTGGTGCCCCGTTCGCTGCGGGTGGGGGTGCGCGAGCGCATCGACTGCTTCGGCCAGGTGCTCATGCCGCTGAGCACCGACGACGTGCTGGACGCGCTCGACCACCTGGTCCGCCAGGGCGTGCGGGCCATCGCGGTGTGCCTGGCGTGGTCGTTCATGAACCCGGCCCACGAGCAGCAGGTGGCTGAGATCGTGCGGCGGGAATACCCGGACTCGGTGCTGGGCCGCTGCCCCGTGCTGCTGTCGTCGGAGGTGGCGCCCCGCCTCGACGAGTACCGGCGAAGCATCACCACCATCCTCAGCGCGTTCCTGGCCCCCGACACCGAGGAGCACGTCATCGACCTCGGCGACCGGCTGCGAGCGCTGGGATGCCGCAAGCCGCTGCTGGTGGCCCGCAACATCGGTGGGGTGGCCTCGCCCAGCCGCACCACCGCCCTGCACTTGCTGGGCAGCGGTCCCGTGGCCGGCCTGGCCGGCGCGGCCGTCATGGCCCGCGACTACGGCCTCGACCGGGTGGTGACCGCCGACATGGGCGGCACCAGCTTCGACGTCGGCCTCGTGATCGACGGCCAGGACCGCAACTACGAGTTCGATCCGGTTATCAACCGCTGGCGGGTGCACCTGCCGGTGATCGCCAACTACTCGATCGGGGCGGGAGGCGGCTCGATCGCGCACCTCACCGACACCGGCGAACTGCGGGTGGGGCCTCGCAGCGCCGGCTCGATGCCCGGCCCGGCGTGCTACTTGCAGGGCGGCACCGAGCCGACGGTGACCGACGCCGACGTGGTGCTGGGCTTCATCGACCCCGACCGCTTCCTGGGCGGGACCATGCCGCTCAGCCGGCGCAGAGCCGAGCGGGCTCTGCAGCGCCGCATCGCGGACCCGCTCGGCATCGATGCGACCGAGGCAGCGGTGCGGGTGCGGCGGCTGATCGACGGCGTGATGGGCCAGGAGATCTACCGCCAGACCGCCCTGGAGGGCCACGATCCCCGCGACTTCGCCATGTTCGCCTTCGGCGGAGCCGGGCCGGTGCACGCCGCGGCAGTGGCCGACTACGCCGACGTTCGCGCCGTGGCCACGTTCCCCCATGGCAGCGAGTTCAACGCCTACGGAGTGGCCACCATGCCGGTGATGCAGACCTACGAGCGCACCCACATGGTCCAGCTGTTCGACGGGGACTCCTACACCGACGCGGCCGACGCCTTCAACGAGGTGGTGCGGGGCTTGGTGTCCCTGGCCGAGCGGGACATGGCCGAGGAGGGCTTCGGCCTCGACTCGGTGACCCTGCGGCTGGAGCTGGACATGAACTACGGGGGCCAGCACCACACGGTTCGCCTCGAGTCGCCCCGGCTGCTGCTGGAGAGCCCCGACGACACCGTGGCGGTGTGCGAGGCCTTCAACGAGGTGTTCGCCGCGGCCTATGGCGCGGGGTCGATCCACCCTTATGGCGGGATCCTGGTTCAGCTGTTCCGGCTGGTGGCCGGCGCTTCGGGACTGCGGTTGGAGGCCCGCCCCCGGCCCGTGAACGCAGTGGCTGGGAACGGGTCGCGGCCTCGGGACGAGACCCGGGAGGTGTGCTGGCCCGGCGCGGGCGCGCTGATCACACCGGTTCACGACCGGGCCCTCCTGCCCGACGGCTTCGCCACCCAGGGACCGGCGCTGATGGAGGACGTCGACACCACCGTCGCGGTGCCGCCCGGCTGGAACTACGCCCTCGACGAGCAGCGCACCGGCTGGCTCACTGCACCGGAGGAGGCCTCGTGACTGCGATGCCTGCCGCGCCGCGGGCACTGCTCGATGTGGCCGCCATGGGCCTCGACGAGCGCGTCGCCCGCTTCGGGCGCCCGCTGATGAAGCCCGGCCCCGGCCTGGACCCCGAGGTTCTGCACCGGGAGGTGCTGGAGGAGCCCACCGAACTGGAACTGGCCGGCGAAGGCCGCCTCGATCCCGTCGACCTGGAGATCTTCCTCCACAAGCTCGACTCGATCATTGACGACGGCCGCGACGTCTGCAAGTACCTGAGCATGGCCGAGATGCTGCAGGCCGGCGACCTCGGCGTGGGCATATTCACCGCCAAAGGCGACCTGGCCGGTATGTCCACCGGGGTGATCCTGCACGCACTGCTGCACTACGGACCGGTCAAGTACGTGCTCAAGCACTACGTCGACGACCCCACGGTGGGGCTGGCCGACGGCGACATCTTCTTCTTCAACGACCCCGACGCCGGCGGTGTCCACACCTACGACCACTTCCTGATGATGCCGGTGTTCGCCGGCGGCGAGCTGCTGGCCTGGGTGGCCTGCGGCGGCCATCAGGGCGAGACCGGGTCGCGCTCACCCGGCGGCTGGTCGCCCGAGATCGGCACCCGCTACGAGGAGGGCCTGCACATCACCCCGCTGCGGGTGGGCACCAACTTCCGGTTCCACACCGACCACCTTGAGTTCCTGTTGAACTCGGTGCGAACCCCCCGCCAGAACTCCCTCGACATGAAGGCCCGCCTGGCCGTGTGCGTGCGGCTGCGCCAGCAGCTCCTGCGGGAGGTGGAGCGTCGGGGCGCCGTCTTCGTGGCGGCCGGGCTCCGCCAGTCGATCAAGACCTCGGCCGAGCTGGCCCGCCGTCGCATCGCCGGCTTCAACGACGGCGTGTACCGATCGGTCGTGTTCCTCGACACCATCGGCATCGAGGACGGCCTCATCCGCTTGCCGGTCGAACTCCACAAACGGGGCGACGAGCTGATCGTCGACATGGCCGGGGCCTCGCCCGAGCCCTGCATCGGGCCGTTCCACCTGCGCTGGCACCTGGCCCGGGCCGCCTCGGCCGCCGCGCTGTTCCCGACCGTGTTCCGGGGGCTGCGCTGGTCGATCGGACTGTTCGACCCGATCAAGCTCACCGCCCCGCCCAGCATCGTCAACGCCCCCAGCCGCGACTCGGGCACCGGCTCGGGCAGCCACACCGGCCGGGTGGTGGTGCAGGGCCTGCTGCTGGCCGCCATGCGCATGCTGCACGACAGCCCCCACCGCACCGGGGTTGCCGCCCCCTTCGCCGAGAACCTGCTGCTGATCCAGTTCGGGGGCACCGGTCAGTACGGCAACCCGATCGCCGGCGGGCCGGCCAACGGCAACGCCACCGGCCAGGGCGCCCGCTTCGACCTCGACGGCGAGCACAGCGCCGGGTTCTTCTGGGCCATGGTGGTGGACTGCCCCGGCCCCGAGGAGCAGGAGCGCAAGTTCCCGTGGGTGTACCTGTTCCGCAACCGTTTCGACCAGGACGTGTGCGGGCTGGGCCAGTACCGGGGCGGGGTGGGCCTCACGGACTGCTTCGTGATCCACGGGACCCCGCAGTTGAGCAGCAACTCGGTGGGCACCGGCAGCCGGTTCACCAAGAACTACGGGCTGTTCGGCGGCTACTCGGGCGCGGCCCAGCCCCGCATCCTGATCCGCGGCTCCGACGCCAAGGAGCTCATGGCGGCTGGCGCCGTGGATCTGCCCATGAGCGTGCGGGAGCTGGCCGACCGGCGCCGCATCTCAGGCGAGTACACCTTCGGGCATACCAACTCCGAGGGCGAGACGGTTCGCGACGGCGATGTGGTCGTGCTGGCCCGGGGCTGCGGAGGCGGCTACGGCGACCTGCTGGAACGCGATCCCGACGCGGTGCTGGGCGACATCGCCGACGGGGTGACCTCGCCGGAGTTGGCGGCACGGCTTTACGGTGTGGTGCTGGCGCAAGGCCGTGACCGGGTCGACGCCGAGGCCACCGCGGCCCGCCGGGCCGAGATCAGGGCCGAGCGCAAGCGCCTGGGCCGCCCCTACGCCGATTTCGTGGCCGACTGGTCGCAGCGGCAGCCCCCACCCGAGGCCCTGCGCCACTACGGCGAGTTCCCAGTGCCCGTCCAGGTGGTCGACGACCGCGACTACCCGACCGAGCCCGACTCCGACCGCGGGTTATGGCACCGATGACCCGGTTGACGGCTCGGTTCGCGCTATTGCGGGTGTGCGCCGGGAAGGCGCGCCCGGAGCGGGTTGGGCCGGGCCGGTGAGCCGATTGTCGGCCTTGGTTCCGGGATCTGTGTGCGCCGACGCCCTGGGCCGGGCCTGGCCCGCCGATGTCGACGGCCAGGTCCGCTGCATCGACGAGGGGTCAAGGACGCTGGGGCTCGCGTTCTGCTGTGTGCCGGCGTCCGGTGAGGCCGCGGATCCCGGCTCGGTGACCGCTGGACTGGTGGCCACCCCGGGAGCGCTCCCCGTGCTCGGAGTGGTGCCGGGACCGCTGTCCGACGAACTTCTGTCAAGAATCCACCGCAGAGGAGAACTTGCAGGTAGTTCAGCGATCCAGGACGTCCAAGAGCTTCTCGACGACGCCTCGGATGCCGCGGTGGACAGGCTCCGGGCGCTGGGCGCCAGCGGGGTGCGCAGGATCGCCGTGGTGGAGGACACCATCGCTCCGCCGGTCGGCGACGCCGCCGCGGCCGAGTCCCACCGTCCCCTGCTCAACGCGGCCGCTCACTTGCGCATCGACTTGGTGCTAGTCGCGAGCGGCCTCGATGACGTGGCGTCGCTCGGCTACGGCGACTGGGCGTCCGGCCGGGGATGCTCGCCGGGCCTGGGTTTCCTGCCCAAGGAGGCCTTCGAGTCGCGGTCGCAGCTGGAGCGGTGCCTGGATCGGCTGGCGGACGGCTCCGGCACGGCAGAGGTGATCAGCGCCCCACTGGACCACGCCGTATCCACCGATCTGGTGCGGCACGCGGCCCGTGTTCTGTCAGGGGAGGACGCACGGCCGTGACCTACTCGGTGGGCATCGACATGGGGGGCACCTTCACCGACGGGTACTTCTCCGACGGCGAGCAGGCCATGATCGCCAAGGTTCCCACCACCCACTTCGACCTGACCCGCTCGGTGCTGGCGTGCCTGGCCGGCGGCGCCGAGGCCTTCGACGTTCCCCTGGAGCACTTCCTGGGCGACATCGGCCTGTTCCGGCTGGCCACCACCATCGGCACCAACGCGGTGGTCACCGGCACCGGCGACCCGGTCGGGCTGATGGTCGAGGCCGGCGCCGAGAAGTCCCTGTACGGACCGAACGAGCCCGCGCCCGCCCTGGGCGTCTTTGTGACGCCCGACCATGTGGTCGGCGTCGACCCGGAGGCAGCCGCCGAGGAGGTGCTGGCCCTGTGCCGCGACCTGGTGCAGCAGGGGGTGCGCCACACGGTCGTGAGCCTGAGAGGGCCGCGCCGGGACGCAGAGGCCGGGTTGCGGGAACTGGTGCGCGACCGGTACCCGGTCCACTACCTGCGGTCTATCCCTCTCACCATGGGGTGGGAGACGGCCGACGTCGACGACGACGGGCTGCGCACCAACACGGCCGTCCTCAATGCCTACCTGAGCCGGCCGATGGCCAAGCTGCTGTACCGCACCGAGGGGATCCTCCAGCAGGCCGGGTTGGCAGTGCCTCTGATGGCGGCACGCTCCGACGGCACCTTCAGCCGGATGCCCCGGACCACCGCCATCAGCACCTACAGCTCAGGACCGGCCGCCGGACTGGGGCTGGCAGCCGTCCTGGCCGGCCAGCACGGCGACTCGACCGTGGTCGCCTTCGACATGGGCGGCACCACCCTCGACCTCGGACTAGTGCGGGACGGAGCCCACGAGGTGAACCCGGAGCCTGAGATCCGGGGTGTTCCGGTGTCGCTCCCAGTGCCGGGGATCGTCTCGGTCGGCCTCGGGGGCTCGTCGATCGCCTCCGCCGACAGTTCGGGGACGGTGACGGTGGGGCCGGCCAGCGCCGGCGCTGTTCCAGGCCCGGCCGCATTTGGCCGGGGCGGGGCCGAGCCGACCCTCACCGACGCAGACATGGAGCTGGGACTTCTGGCTGACGGGGAGGTCCTGCCCGGCGACATAGTGCTCGACGCGGGCCGGGCCTCGGCTGCCCTGGCCCCGCTGGCCGACGGCGACGCTACGGCCGCAGCCCGGCTCGTGCATGAGGCCGCCCACAACAAAGCGGCCGCGGCCATTGAGAATCTGCTGTCCCGCTCGGGGGTCGATCCCGCCGAAGCCACTCTGTACGCGTTCGGCGGGGCCGGAGGGCTCCACGCCGGCCCGGTCGCGGACGTGGTGGGCATCAGCCGGGTCCGGTCGTTCGCAGCGGGCGGTGTCTTCAGTGCCCGGGGTGTAGCCGAGGCCGCACTTGACGGGTCCGCTCTCGGTCGTTGGCACGACGCCGACAGTTACCTGCCCGAGGGCGTCATGGCCGGTCCCGCGCTCGTCAACGTTTCGGGAGCCGTGCATGCTGTGCCTACCGGCTGGACGGCCCGGCGTGACGGAGCTGACAGCCTGCTGTGGGAGCGTGCGGGGTGAGCGTGCTCGACGGGATCGCCATTGTCGGCGTGGCCGAGACACCCATCGGGAAACTGCCGGGCCGCAGCGCCATCAGCCTGCAGGCTGAGGCAGGCGTAGCGGCGGTCGCCGCAGCCGGCCTGGCCAAGGGCGACATCGACGGGGTGTTCTCGTTCTCGGGCTACTCCCAGGCGATGATGCTGCACGCGGCCCGGGTGGCCGAGCATCTGGGGCTGCGACCCGAGTTGGCCGTGGTCACCGACGTGGGCGGTCCCGGCACCCACCACGCCGCCCTGCTGAACGTGGCCGCGGCCATCGACGCGGGCATGTGCACGACGGCCCTGTGCACCTACGGCGAGAACGGCATCTCCATCCGCCGGTCGGGCCGAGGCCGGGCGCCGGGCACCCTTACCGGTGGGGAGGACTTCGAGGCTCCCTACGGCCAGATCGCCATGATCAGCGGCTACGCCCTGTTCGCCCAACGCCACATGCATCTCCACGGCACCACCAGCGAGCAGCTCGGTGCGGTAGCCGTGGCCTCTCGTTACCACGCCTCGCTCAACGACAACGCCCACAAGCGCGAGCCCATCACACTGGCCGACCACCAAGCCTCGCCCATGATTTCGTCGCCGCTGCGCAGGCTCGACTGCTCGCTGATATCCGACGCGGGCGGGGCCTTCGTGGTGACATCGATCGAGCGGGCCCGCAGCCTGGGCGTGCCCTACGCACGGGTGCTCGGCTACGGCGCGGCCGCCACCCACCACATCCCGTCGCAGGCTCCCGATCTGCACGAGTTGGGCGGACCGGTGGCCGCAGCCCGAGCCTTCGAGCGGGCCGGCCTGACCGTGGCCGACGCCGACGCGGTCTACATCCATGACGCCTGCACGTTCAGCGTGGTGGCCGGGGTGGAGGCTCTCGGCCTGTGCGTCGACGGTGAGGGCGGGCCGTACGCCGAGTCGGGGGCGTTGGCGCTGGGCTCAGAGTGCCCGGTGAACCTGCACGGCGGGATGCTGTCGCACGGCCACGCCGGCGGAGTGTTCCACCTGCTCGACGCCGTGCGCCAGCTGCAGGGCACGGCCGGGTCTCGCCAGGTCGAGGGGGCCGAAGTAGTGGTGGCCCACGGCAACGGCGGGGTTTTCTCGACCTTCTCCACCATGGTCCTGGGGCGCGGCCCATGACCGGCAAGCCGCGCCCCGACCTGAACGACGCGGCCACCGCCCCGTACTGGGAGGCAGCCGCCCGCCACGAGCTAGTGCTGCCGCGCTGCAACAGCTGCGGCCTGGTCTTCTTCCCGCCCCGAGAGCGTTGCCCGGGCTGCTGGGGCGGTGAGCTGTCCTGGCAGCCGATGAGCGGCAGCGGAACGCTGTGGACTTTCACCGAGGTCCATGTGCCCTTCTACGACGACACCTGGGCCGAAGACGTGCCCTACGTCGTGGCGGTCGTCGAACTGGACGAGGGCCCGCGGCTGCTGGCCGGCATCGTCGAGCCCGATATGGCCAGCTTGGCCATCGGCGACCGGGTCGAAGTCACCTTTGAGGACCGTCCCGAAGGGGTGACGCTGCCCGTGTTCCGAGTCGTCGAGTGACCGACCCGGCCTCGTCGAATTGGCAGCGTCTTGCCCCCTATACGGGCATTTCTGCTGCCAGTTCCCCGGCCCAGATGTCCACCGGCCGAATTGGCAGCATTTTGCCCCCTATACGGGTGTTTCTGCTGCCAGTTCTAGGCCGGTGACCTGTGTGACCGTGGGCGGCAGGTCGTGACCGGCGTCGAATACCAGGATCTGTGGTCGTTGTGCGAGGGGCGGACCGGGGAGCACCCCGACCGGGTAGTGCTGGACTTCGACGGGCGGCTGTGGACCTGGACTGAGCTGATCGCGGCAGCTGAGGGCTTGGCCGGTGGGCTGGTCGCCGCCGGAGTGGGAGCGGGTGAGGTGGTCGGGCACATGTCGCCCAACCATCCCGAAGCAGTGGTCACCATGCTGGCCCTGCTGCGACTGGGTGCAGTGGAGTGCCCGGTCAACGCTGGGTTGCGCGGAGATCAGCTAGCCCATGTGCTGAACCACTCCGGCGCGAGGGTGCTGATCGTCGACGGCTCGTTGGTCGACCGGGTAGCCGAACAACTGCCGGCCGCGCCCGGCGTCCGAGCTGTCGTGGTGCGCGGCGAGGGTCAGGCCCCTGAGGGCGTGAAGATCTTCGACTTCGGCGAACTGCGAGCGTCGGGCGACCAGCCGCCGCCATTCAGGATCCCGGCGCCGGACGACCCGATGAACATCATCTACACGTCGGGTACCACCGGGCCGGCTAAGGGTGCGGTGCTGCCTCAGGCGTTCCCCATAGAGCAGGCCCGCATCAAGATCGAGCAGTGGGGACTCACCGCCGACGACGTGCTGTTCTCGGCCCTGCCCCTGTACCACGTCAACGCCCGGTTCTCGACGCTAGGCACCGCCTTGGTGGTGGACGGTCGGGCCGCGCTGGTGTCGCGCTTCTCGGCGGGCACGTTCTGGGACCAGGTGCGCGGCGCGGGGGCCACCGAGGTGGGCGTGGTGGGGGCGGTGTCCTCGATCCTGTTGCGCCAAGACCCCGGCCCGGCCGACCGGGACCACAACGTGCGGATGATGCACGGCGCGGCCGGAATTCCGATGGATCGCCGGGCCGATTTCGAGGAGCGGTTCGGGCTGCGCTTGGTCACCGGGTTCGCGATGACCGAGACCGGCCACTTCTCGACGACCAGCCCCGACGATCCGATGCGGTACCGGGCCTCGGGCCGTCCCGTGCCCCAGTACGAGGTCGCGGTGGTGGACGCCGACGACAACGAACTGCCCCCCGGGGACGTGGGCGAGCTGGTGGTCAGGCCCCTGGTGCCGGGTGTGATGATGACCGGATACCACCGCCAGCCCGAGGCCACCCAGGCTGCATTTCGCAACGCATGGTTCCACACCGGCGATCTGGCCACCATCGAAGCCGACGGCTATATCCGCTGGGTCGACCGGATGGCCGACGCCATCCGCCGCCGGGGCGAGATGATCTCCTCGACCGAGGTCGAGCGGGCGGTCTGCGCCTTCGACGGGATCGCGGAGTGCGCCGCGGTGGGCGTGCCCTCAGAACTGGGCGAGGAGGACGTCAAGCTGGTCGTGGTACCCGAGCCCGGCCGAACCATCGACCCGGCGGCGTTACAGAGCCACTGCCAAGCCACCCTCCCCGACTTCTGCCAACCCCGCTACCTGGAGATCCTCGAAGAACTCCCCAAGACGGCCACCCACAAAGTCAACAAACCCCAACTCCGCCACACCGACGGCCCAACTGTCCTGGACCTCGCGGGAGGGTCAAAAGGGATCTAGAGGTCGTAAGGGATCTGGTGGGGGCCGGGGTGGTCGTGGGTCTCGCCGGTGTCGGGGTTGAGGCGGCGGTGGGCGAACTTGCCGACGCGGGCGCTGCGGACCATCACCGCCACCGTGCGCTCGGTCTCGGCCTGCTCGGCGTGGAACGTCCACGGCGGGACCAGGTCCACCTCGCCGACGGCCAGGCTGATCTCCTCATCGGGCTCCAAGACTGACGTTGATCCCGCTGGATCCCGGTAGCGCAAGACGGTCTCAGCGCCCTCGAGCAGGCCGTAGGCCACCCAGGCGTGGCCGTGGTCGTGGACCGGGGTGCGGCCGGTCTCGTCCTTGACCAGGCCGTTGATCACGAAGCCGAAGTCGGGGTCCTCGTAGAACAGCAGGTTGGTGTAGCGGTTGTTGGTGCGGTCGTGGCTCTTGGGCCAGTCCCAAGCCGCAGCCTTGAGTTCGGGATCGGCCAAGGCCGCCTCCAGCACGTCGCTGATGCGGCTCCAGAGCTCGGGTTCGGGCATGTCCCCCGCGTAGAGCCGGCGGACGGGGTCGACGATGCGGCGCAGCAACCGCGACTGGGTCACGGTCGGATCACCGCCTTGGTGGGGTACGTGCCCTCGATCTCGTTGGCGATCGCCCGGATGCACAACTCGGTGTCGTCGAGGTCGAACGTGTGGCTGATCATCTCCTCGGGCTTGAAGCCGGTGGACTCGATGAGGTCCATCGTCGCCCGCAGCGCCGGGCTGCCGGCCGTGAACGCCCCCTGCACCTTGATCTCGTTCCAGACGAGGGAGTCGATATCGACAGGAACCTGCCGGCCGCCGCTCAGCCCCGCCAGTACCAACGTGCCCCGCTTGCGCCCGGCCGCCACCGAGGACGCCAGTGCGGCGGGGCTGCCGCTCACGTCCACCACCACATCGGCCATGGCGCCGCCCGTCTCCTCGGCCACCGCCTCGACCACGTCTGTGTGGTCGACCTCGATGGTGAGATCGGCGCCCCAGCGGCGGGCCAACGCCAGCCGATCGGCGTCGGCCGCCGTGCCGGT
Organism: Acidimicrobiaceae bacterium; assembly: GCA_009842325.1. Taxonomy (GTDB): domain Bacteria; phylum Actinomycetota; class Acidimicrobiia; order Acidimicrobiales; family Aldehydirespiratoraceae; genus Aldehydirespirator. Next base: position 42,666 of record VYFQ01000031.1, read on the forward strand.
CACGATGATGCGGGCTGCGCCCGCGGCCCGGGCCGCCCACGTGCAGGCCAGGCCCTGCTGGCCCGGCCCCTGGATCAGTACCGTGTCACCGAACGTCACGCCGCCGTGCAGGATGGCCCACTGGTAGCCGTTGGCCATCACCGACCCGCACAGCACTGCGGCCTCGTCGCTCATGGCGTCGCCCACCTTGAACAGCTCGGCGTCGGGGTTCACGTACAGATACTCGGCCAGACCTCCGAAGAGATGGGGCGGATCCGCGGCGCTGGTGTTGCTGCCGTAAGAGGTGCGCTGGGGACAGAACCGGGGAGCGCCGTCTCGACAGTCGCGGCAGTGGCCGCAGCCTCGGGAGCCCTTGAGGATCACCCGGTCGCCCTCGGTCACGCCGTGGATGGCGGCCGCCGCTCGCCCCAGCCGCTCAACCCGGCCGAAGATCTCGTGGCCCAGGATCACCGGATAGGGCATGTCGATACGGCCCCGGAAGTACTTGACGTCCGTCCCGCACACGCCGCCCAGGCCGATACGCAGCAGGGCTCCATCGTCGGCCACGTCCGGCACGGGGTACTCCCGGATCTCCAGGCGCTCAGGCCCCAGCAGCGTCGCAGTTCGCACCGTGCTCACAGCTCTCCCCCTGTCACCGCGCAACCTAACGACCTGCGCTTGAGGTCACGAAGTCCGGCTCGACGGCCGCGAAGTCATGCCTGGCGCGTAGCTACGAAGCGGGCGGTGGCGGCAAGGGCCTCTTTGGCCGCGGGCACGTCGGGCAGGGTCTTCAGCGCGTTGAGCGCTTCTTCCAATAGGTCCGAGATCTCGTCCTCGAGACGGGCGAGGGCGCCGGTGTCGACGATCACCTGCTGGACGTCGGCCACCGTCTCGTCGCTCATCTCGGAGCCCACTAGGTCCAGGAGTGCCAACTGCGCCGGGGCTGCGGCGGCTCTCGCCATGGCCATGAGCAGGGTGGGCTTGCCCTCCTGCAGGTCGTCGCCTACGGGCTTGCCGGTGGCGGCCGGGTCTCCGAACGCACCCAGGATGTCGTCTCGCAACTGGAAGGCCATGCCGACGGGGCGACCGTGGCGCTCCAGCGGCTCGGCCAGGTCGGGGCGTCCGGCCAGCGCGGCGCCGAGCTGCAGCGGCCGCACCACCGTGTAGCGGGCCGTCTTGTGCTCGATGATCTTGCGAGCCTCGTCCGCGGTGGCGCTCCCCCGGGCACCTCCGACCACGTCCAGGTACTGGCCCATGTTGAGCTCGGTGCGCAGCCCGTCCCACACTACCCGGGTCTCGGGGGACACCCAGCCCAGCGTGCGGTCGGCGAGCACCATGGCCATGTCTCCCACCAGCACGGCAGCCGCCTCACCGAAGCGCCGGTCCTCGCCGCGCCACTCCCTGGAGCGATGGCGCCGCACGAACTTTCGCCACACCGTCGGCGCGCCCCGCCGGGTGTCGGAGCCGTCCATCACGTCGTCGTGGGCCAGCGCGAAGGCGTGGAGGATCTCCAGGGCGCAGCCGCCGTCGAGGGCACCGTCGCCGCTCGGGTCCCCGCCGGCTACCAGCCAGCCCCAGTGGCAGTAGGCGGGCCGGATGCGCTTCCCCCCGCCCAGGACCATGTCGGCGAGGTCGCCGAGCGGCTCGTCGAGGCTCGGGTCGAGTGCGGCCCACTCCTGGCGCTCGGCGGCCAGGATCTCGCCGAGGCGGCTCTGGACCCTGGCCGCGATGGCTGCCAGCTCGGCGGGGGGCCTAATGCTCTGGTCGTCGGGGGCAGTCACGTGGACTCGTCCGACTCGAGCGCGGCCACCACTCTCTCGACCTGGATGCCGGCGTTGGTGATCCGGCGCCGGCAGACCTCGATGAGCGTGGCGGCCCGCTCGACCCGGTCGGCCAGCACGTCAACGTCTGGGTCCTCGCCCTCCAGTTCCTCCAGGATCTGCTCGAGTTCGGCCATCGCCGCCGCGTAACCGGGCTCCCCGTCGCCGGTGCCGCTGCCGTCGGCCTGTTCGGTGCTCATCGCGCCAGTTTCGCCCTTCATGAGTTCGTTTACGAGGCGCTCGGTCGAACTTCTGTCAAGAAACCACCGTATAGCTGAAAAACTGACGGAAGTTCGTCGATCCTCATGGGCTCAGGTCGTCGCTCGGCCTCTGTCGGACGCGAATCGTACTGTCCAGCGTGCCGTCGCTTAGGTGGGTGACGATGCCGTCGCCGGGCGATACGTCACGCACCGACCGCACCAGCGCTCCGTCATCGCGCCGGGTCATCGACCACCCCCGGCGCAGGATCAGGGCCGGGTCGAGGGCCCGGACCCTGGTGGCGATGGCATCCAGCTGACGTTGGGCGTGGCGGATCTCGTGACGGCCCGACACTGACAGCCGGGCCGAGGCCCGATCGAGACGGCTGCTGGCCCTGCGCTCGGCTGCGGGTCCGGCCACCGACAGCCGGTGGGTGACCGCAGCCACCCGGCGTCCGGCGAGGGCTGTGGCCGCCCGTCCCGTGCGGGCGAGTCGCCGGGCGGCGGCGTCGAGGCTGCGGTCGGCCCGCCGTGACGCGGCCCGCGCCTGCTGGGCCACGTCGTCGGCGGTGCTGCCGGTCCGGCTCTCGGCCGCGGCCAGGGCACGGCGGCCGCACACCTCGATCCTGCGACCGGTGGTGTCGAGTTGCTCCAGCCAGCCCTCCACCCGCTGAACCACGGCCCGGGCCGCGGCCGTCGGCGTCGAGCAGGCGGTGTGAGCGGTCTCGTCGGCCACGCTGCGGTCGGTCTCGTGGCCGATGCCGGTGAACACGGGGCGCTCGCACATCGCGATGGCCCTGGCCACCAGCTCGTGGTCGAAGGCGACGAGGTCGGTGCGGCTGCCACCCCCTCGGGCCAGCACCACCACATCGCTGGCGGCGTCGACCGCTGCCCTGACCGCGGCCGCGATGGCCGCAGGTGCGTCAACGCCCTGCACCGGCGTGTGGATCTCGACTACCTGGAAGGCGAAGCCGCTGCCTGCGAGCACCCGCAGCATGTCGGCGTGGGCGGCGCTGTCCAGGGAGGTGACGATCCCCACCCGCAGTGGCACCGGCTCTAGGGCCACATCGGCGTTGCGGCGTAGCGTTCCCTCCGCGGCCAGCGCCCGCAGCAGCGCGTCGCGGTCCGCCGCGAGCGCTCCGAGGGTGTGGGCCGGATCGATTGCGATCATGCGCAGCTGGAGCTGTCCCCGCTGCGGGTAGAAGTCGAGCATCCCCTGGATGCGCACGCTCACTCCGTCCTCCATGCGGATGGCGTTGCCGTGGCGCTTGATCGTGGCGTTGACCCGCTCCTTGTCGTCGCGGAACAGCACTACGTTCAGCGAGGCCACAGGCGGTGCGCCGGGCGCGGCCCGCTCGGCGCGCTCAACCAGTTCGAAGTAGACGTGGCCGCTGCGGGCCCGGGTGATGCTGTCGATCTCTCCGGCCACCCATACCCCGCTACCGAAGGCCTCGTCCAGCGTCCAGCGAAGCACTTGGGCAAGCTCGCCCACCGTCAGGGTCTGGTCGGCGCTTATCAAGCTGCTCACGGCGCGACCCGCTCGGCCTCTGGCCGTTCCACGATCTCGGCTCGCAGCAGGCCTTCGTAGAGCTCGGCGTACAGGCCGCCGGCGAGGCGGAGCTCCTCGTGGGTGCCCGACTCGGTGATCACGCCCTCGTCGAGCACCACGATCAGATCCGCGTCGACGATGGTGGACAGGCGGTGCGCCACAACCAGCGACGTGCGGCCCCGCAGAGCCTCGGTCAGAGCCTCCTGCACCAGGGCCTCGTTCTCGGTGTCGAGATGCGACGTGGCCTCGTCGAGGATGACGATGGCCGGGTCCTTGAGCAGCATCCGGGCGATGGCCAGACGCTGCTTCTCGCCGCCCGACAGCCGGTAGCCCCGCTCTCCGACCACCGTGTCGTAGCCGTCGGGCAGGGCTGCGATCACGTCGTGGATGCGGGCCGCCCGGCATGCCTCCACCAACAGCGTGTCCGCGGCGTCGGGCCGGGCGTAGCGAAGGTTGGAGGCCACCGTGTCGTGGAACAGGTGCGGGTCCTGGGTGACGGTTCCGATGGAGGCCCTCAGCGACGCCTGCGTGAGGTCGCGCACGTCGACGCCGTCGACCAGCACTGCGCCCGCCGTCACGTCATACAGACGGGGCACGAGCGACACCAGTGTGGTCTTGCCCGAGCCCGACGGGCCCACCACCGCCACCATCCGTCCCGGAGCGATGTCGAGATAGATGTCGACCAGCACCTCAACGCCCCCCGCATAGTCGTCCCGGGAGTCGACCGCGGCCGCGTCCCGCGATTCGGGAGTGCTGCCGGCCGCCGCTGAGCCGTCCTTGACGCCGGCTGCGGCCACGCCCAGCGACTCGGGGGTGTCGTCGGCCGACGGGTAGGCGAAGCTCACGCCCCGGAACTCGACCCGCCCCTCCGGTTGCGTCAGATCGCGGGCGTCACCGGAGTCGGTGATCGGGTTGGGGGTGTCGACCACCTCGAATACCCGCTCGAAGCTCACGAAAGCCGACATCACGTCCACCCGAGCGTTGGACAGGCTCGTCAGGGGCACGTAAATCCGCACGGTGTACAGGCCCAGCGCCACCAGCGTGCCCGCGCTGAGCGCGCCGTCGATGGCGAGATGGCCGCCCAGCCAGTAGACGATGGCCGTTCCCACCGCCCCAACCAGCGTCAGCGCGATCAGGAACACCTGCGAGTACAGGGCGCTGCGGACCCCGATGTCGCGCACCCGCCCGGCCCGGTCGGAGAAGTCGGCGGCCTCGTCGTCGTGGCGGCCGAACAGCTTCACCAGCAGCGCTCCGGCCACGTTGAACCGCTCGGTCATAGTGTTGTTCATGGAGGCGTTGAGGTTCATGCCCTCCCGGGTGATGGCCTGCAGGCCCCGGCCCACGCGCCTCGCCGGCAGCACGAAGACGGGCAGGATCGCCACCGCCAGCAGGGTGAGCCGCCACTCCAACACGAACATGGCGATGAGCGTCGCGATCAGGGTGATGATGTTGGCCACCACCGTGCCGAGCGTGCCGGTGAAGGCCCGTTGCGCCCCGATCACGTCGTTGTTGAGCCGGCTCACCAGCGTGCCGGTCTGGGTGCGGGTGAAGAACGCCAGCGGCATGCGTTGCACGTGGTCGAACAGCCGCAGCCGCAGGTCGAGGATCAGGCCCTCGCCGATGCCGGAGCTGAGCCTGCGGCCTACCAGCGACAGCAGCGCCTCGCCCGCGGCCGCCGCGATCAGCACCGCGAACAGGACGTTCAGATAGCTGCCGTCGCCCTCGGCGATGGCGGAGTCGAAGATCTCCCGGATGACCAGCGGGGGGAGCAGCCCCAGGAACGTGGAGGCGACGGTGGTCGCGATGAAGGCGACGATCCAGGCTCGGTAGGGGCGGGCGAAGCCCCACACCCGGCGCCGGGTGTCGGCCGTGATCGTCTTGCCCTTGAGCCCGGAGCGGTCGGCCGCCATGGAGTGCATGACTCCCCACGCGGTCATCATCGAACCGAGCCTACGGAGCGTGGTGTTTCGTAGCGCTCTTGGGCGCTCTCGGCCTCGGCCGGTAGCGTTTGAGTCGTGGATCGCGGTGCCTCCATGGCCCTGAAGACCGACCACTACGAGCTCACGATGGTGGCCTCGGCCCTTCAGTCCGGCATCGCCGAGCGCCGGGCCGTGTTCGAGGCGTTCGCCCGCCGGCTGCCCGCGGGTCGGGCTTACGGCGTGGTGGCCGGCGTGGACCGGATCATCGACGCCATCGAGCGCTTCCGCTTCGACGAGGCGACGGTGGACCATCTCACTGCCGCGGGTGTGGTGACCGACCCCGACGTGGTCGAATGGCTGCGCTCCTACCGCTTCAGCGGCGACGTCACCGGCTACCCCGACGGCGAGCTGTTCTTCCCCTACTCACCGGTGCTGACCGTGGAGGGCGGCTTCGCCGAATGTGTCGTGCTCGAGACGGTGGTGCTGTCGATCCTGAACTACGACTGCGCGGTGGCCTCGGCCGCGGCCCGGGTGCGCGACGTTGCCCACGACCGCCTCCTCATCGAGGGCGGCAGCCGCCGCGCCGACCCCGACGCCGCAGTAGCCGCAGCCCGGGCCGCCCACATCGGCGGCTTCGACACCACGTCGAACCTGGAGGCGGGCCGTCGCTACGCCATACCCACCGGGGGCACCACCGCCCACGCATTCGTGCTGGCCCACGCCGACGAGCACACGGCGTTCAGGGCTCAACGAGATGCCCTCGGCACCGGCTCCACCTACCTGGTCGACACGTTCGACGTGCTGGAGGGCATCCGGCGGGCTGTGCAGGCGGTGGGTCGTGACATCGGCGCGGTGCGAATCGACAGCGGCAACCTCCTGGCGGCCAGCATCCGGGCTCGGACCCTGCTCGACTCGCTCGGCGCGGAGGGCTGCCGCATCGTTGCCTCCGGGGATCTGGACGAGTTCCGTGTGGCGGAACTGGAGGATGCGGCCGCTCCCATCGACGCCTACCTAGTGGGCACCAGCCTTGTCACCGGCTCGGGCCATCCCACCGCGTCGGTGGTGTACAAGCTGGTGGCCATCGCCGACGGCGACGGCGCGCCCTTGCGGGCCGTGGGCAAGCTGTCGCCGGGCAAGACCACCGTTGGTGGCCGCAAGCAGGTTCACCGCACCGTCGACGCAGACGGCTACTGGAGGGCAGAGGTGCTGTCGCCGGCAGGCATGGCCGGTCCTGCCGGCAGCCACGACCCGCAGGTCCTTCTGATGGCAGGCGGCGAGCGGGCCTGGCAGGATGATCCCGCGGCAGCCCGTCTCCGCTGTGCTGAGCGACGCCAGGGGCTGCGGCCCGAGGATCGGGTCCCGCACCCCCGACGCTCGCCGGCCGTGCCGACCGAATGGGTGGGACTGGAGGCGCCGGCCGCGACAGAATCATCGAACGGAGAGGGAGGGCAGTCGACGTCGGCACAGGGCGCTCGGCATGCCGGGGGAGAAGATGAGATGCAGAAGGCTCTGATCATCGTGGACGTGCAGAACGACTTCTGTGAGGGCGGGTCGCTGGCGGTGGAGGGCGGGCATGCGGTGGCCTCCTCCATCACCGGCCTGGTCGGTCTGGACCGGGCCGGGGGACGCTACGACTATGTAGTGGCGTCCAAGGACTGGCACATCGACCCGGGGGAGCACTACGCCGCGCCGGGAACCAACCCCGACTTCGTGACATCGTGGCCGGTGCACTGCGCGGCCGGCACGCAGGGTGCCGCCTTCTCGCCGAACCTGCAGGTGGCGCTGGACGAGGTGTTCCTCAAGGGCCAGTACAGCAACGGCTACAGCAGCTTCGAGGGGGTGTCGGGATCCAGCGAGGGCGTGGGCTTGCGGGACTGGCTCACCGAGCGGGGCGTGAAGGCTGTCGACGTGGTGGGCATCGCCACCGACCACTGCGTGCGCGCCACCGCGCTGGACGCGACTGCAGCCGGCTTCGAAACGTCGGTGCTGGTCGGGCACTGCGCCGGAGTCACCTCCGACACTTCCGAGGCCGCCTTGGAGGAGTTGGCCTCCGCCGGAGTCACCATCGTCGCCTGACCGGCCGGTCCCGGAAATCTCGGGTTGGTTTTGGGTGGTATATCCCCACAATCCTCCCGAGATCTTGCGGCTGGCCGGTCCCGGAAATCTCGGGTTGGTTTTGGGTGGTATATCCCCACAATCCTCCCGAGATTTTGCGGCTGGCCGGTCCCTGTACGCGGAGCCCAAGGCACCGGCAGGGTCGCTGACCTACGCTGCCGGCGATGACGCCGACCATCGCCGAGATCAGGGCCGCGCCGCTGCGCCACCCTGAGGTGTTGGGACGCCCGCAGACGAGCCAGGCCTCGTGGGATCCGTGGGGGCTGATGCACCCGCTGTCGAACGATCCGGCCTTCGCCGGGCAGGCCGAGCGCTTCGCGCCGCCGTGGGGCGAGGCCGTCTGTGTGGCTACCGCCTCCGACGGCACCTTCGGCGTGGGCATGACGAGCCAGGCCGGCCCGGTCGTGCCCGTCATCAACGACTTCCTCGGACCCATGCTGGCTGGCGAGCCGGCCCTGTCCACCGAGAAGCTGTGGAACATGATGTCTCGCAGCGCCAACAGCGCCTTCGGCGCGTCCGGGCTCGCCTCGTTCGCGGTGAGCGCGGTGGATCTGGCCCTGTGGGACCTGAAGGGCAAGATCCTGGGCGTACCCGTGTACGAGCTCGTAGGAGGCCCGGCCCGGGACCGCACCCGCTGCTACGCCACCGGCAACGACCTCGACGACCTGCGCGACCGGGGCTTCGAGGCCTTCAAGCTGGCCTGCCCGGTCGGCTCGGGCGCGGCCACCGCCGGGATCACCGAGGCCGAGCGCCTGGTGGCTGGTGCCCGCTCGGAGCTGGGACCCGACGCCGACATCATGTTCGACTGCTGGCCGGTTCTCGACGCGGCCTACGCCGTCCGGCTGGGCGAGGCGCTGCAGCCCTACCGCCTGACATGGATCGAGGACTACGCCCAGCCCGACGACTGGTCCGGCTACGCCGACGTCCGCCGGCGCCTGCCGTCGCAGATGCTGGCCGCCGGCGAGCGCTGGTACACCGACCGCACCTTCGCCCACGCCGCCGAGCAGCGCCTCGTCGACGTGGTCCAGCCCGACATCCAGTGGGTGGGAGGCGCCACCGCGGTTCTCAGGATCGCGGCCATTGCGGCCGCCGCCGGCATCGAGTTGGCCCTGCACGGTGGGTGCAACGACTCCTACGGCCAGCACCTCTGCCATGGACTCCCCGGCAATCGCTGGGCGGAGATGTTCGTGGGCTGCGGTCCCGGGGAGTCGCTCATGGGCGCCTGGCGCTCCACACCGGGCATGTCTCTGCCTGACGACGGTTGGCTGGTGCCGAGTGACGCACCCGGCTTCGGCATAGAACTGACCCGCGACCAACTGGACGCCGCCGTCGCCTGAAGCGCCTCGACCGACGCTCGCGGCGCTGCCGCAAAATCTCGGGACGATTGCGGGGATCTACCACCCAAAACCACACCGAGATTTCAGGGGATCGGCCGGCCGCAAGATCTCGGGACGATTGCGGGGATCTACCACCCAAGACCAACCCGAGAAATCACCGCGACCAGAAGTGGGGCCGGGTTGGGGAATTGGCAGCGGTGGGTGCCGTTCTGGGCGTTGTGGGCTGCCAGTTCGGCGGCGGGCTAGGTGCCGGGCTGTGGGATAACCCGCAGGTAGGGCAGGGGGGCCTCCCAGCCGTCGGGGTACTTCTCGGCGGCGGCCTCGTTCGATACGGCGGGCACGATGATCACGTCCTCGCCCTGGTTCCAGTTGGCCGGGGTGGCCACCTGCTCGTGGGCGGTGAGCTGGACCGAGTCGAGCAGGCGCAGGATCTCGGCGAAGTTTCGGCCGGTGGTCATCGGGTAGGTGAGGGAGGCCTTGATCTTCTTGTCGGGGCCGATGATGAACACCGAGCGGGCGGTGGCGTTGTCGGCCGCGGTGCGGCCCTCGGACGTGTCGCCGGCGTCGGCCGGGAGCATGTCGTAGAGCTTCACCACGTTGAGCCCGGGGTCGCCGATCAACGGGTAGTTGACCGCGTTGCCGGTCGCCGTCTCGATGTCGGCGGACCAGCCGACGTGGTCGCTCACCCCGTCGACGCTGATGCCGATGATCTTGCAGTTGCGGGCCGCGAACTCCGGCTTCAGCCCGGCCACCGCACCTAGCTCGGTGGTGCAGACCGGGGTGAAGTCCTTCGGGTGGGAGAACAGCAGCGCCCATCCGTCTCCGATCCACTCGTGGAAGTTGATCTCTCCCTCAGTGGTGTCGGCGGTGAAGTCAGGAGCCGTGTCGTTGATGCGCAGTCCCATGGGTTACCTCCAGGTGATGACGAATTGTCCACAGGCTAGCGCGCCATGATGATAAATCCGACCGGATTAGTCAGGTATCGGCCCGGAGACTGAACGGCTGGAGTCCAATAGATTCCCGGGCCGTGAGGATCGCGGTCGTCTACAACCGGGACAGCCAGAACGTCATCAACCTGTTCGGCATGCCGAACCAGGAGAAGATCGGCCTCAAGACCATCAAGCGGCTCACCGACGCGCTCCGCGCCGGCGGCCACCAGGTTGCGGCCATAGAGGCCGACAAGGAGCTGATCTCCAAGCTGGAGTCGTTCATGCCCCGGGTGGTCGCGGGTGAGCGGCCGGGGATGGTGTTCAACGTCTCCTACGGGCTGCAGGGCCAGGCCCGCTACACCCATGTGCCCAGCATCCTGGAGATGGTCGGGATCCCCTATGTGGCGTCCGGTCCTCTGGGTCATTCGCTGGCACTCGACAAGGTCGTCACCAAGATGATCCTGCGCCAGAACAGTATCCCCACGCCGGAGTTCGCGGTGCTGGAGACGCCGGAGGTCCCGATCCCGGACAATCTGCCCTATCCGATGGTCGTGAAGCCGAAGAACGAGGCCGTCTCGTTCGGTCTCGCGGTGGTGGACGACGAGAGCGAGCTGCGGGCGTCGGCCAAGGTGATCTTCGACCGGTTCTCCCAGCCGGTGCTGGCCGAGCAGTACATCGAGGGTCGCGAGATCAACGTCGGACTTCTCGGCAACGCCCCTCCGGAGGCGTTCCCGCCGGTGCTGCTGAGCTTCGGCGACGGCCCGCAGATCTACACCTACGAGGACAAGACCGGCCGCAGCGGCCGCCAGATCCAGCCGGTGTGCCCCGCGCCCATCTCGGAGGAGCTCACCGCGGAGGCCCAGCAGATTGCAGTGCGCACGTTCTCGGCTCTCGGCCTTTACGACTGCGCCCGCGTCGACATGCGCATGGACGCCAACGACAACCTCTACGTGCTGGAGGCGAACAGCCTCCCCAGCCTGGGCGAGCACGGGTCCTATCTGGTGGGGGCCGCCCATGTGGGCCTGGAGTTCGAGGGCTTCGTCAACCGTCTGGTCGAGGTGGCCAGCGCCCGCTACTTCGGCACGCCGCAGCCGCCCCCGGTAGACGCCCGGGCCGCGGACCCGTCCAAGCGGGCCTTCCAGTTCATCACCCAGCGCCGCGACGCCATGGAGCGCTCGCTGCAGCGGTGGGTGCAGGTCTCCAGCCGCACCGACGACCCGGTGGGCCTAGAGCGGGCCGCGGAGCGGGCCGGCCGCATCCTCACCGACGTCGGGATGCTGCCCGTGCCGGAGCTCACCCACCAGGCCGAGGCTCACATGTTCCAGACGGCCAGGGGATTCGACGGAGGAGTCCTACTGGTGGCCCATCTGGACGTCCCGGTGATAGCCGGCGGACTCAAGCAGGGGTACCGCCGGGACCCGGAGTGGCTCTACGGCGAGGGAGTGGGACGATCGCGGGCCTCGCTGGTGATGCTGGAGTACGCGCTGCGGGCGCTTCGCAGCACCAGGAGCCTCCGACGCGTGCCGCTGGGCGTGCTGCTTTACAGCGACGAGGGCCGCGACGCGGCCCGCAGCCGGCGCGTGATCGAGCAGGCTGCGGCCCGGGCGGAACAGGTGCTCGTGTGCCGGCCCGGCACGGTCGGCCACGGCATCGTCACCCAGCGGCGGGGCAGCCGCCGCTACGACCTGACCATAGAGGGCGAGAGGCTCAGCCCCGGCCAGGTGGGCCGCCGCCGGCCCGTCGTGCGCTGGGCCTGCGAGAAGGTCGAGGCCATCGGCCAGCTGAGTTCGCCCAGGAGGCGCCTGTCCATCGGTGTCATCGACATGAACACCGAGCGCCACGCCATGTTCATGCCCCACCGGGTCGAGGTCTCGCTGATGATGTCGTATCTCTCGGTCGCCCACGCCGACGAGACGGAGGCCTCCATGCGGAAGGTTCTCGGCAGGGGCGGGCCTAAGTGGAGCCTCAACCGGCTGACCGACCGGCCGCCGATGCCGGACCGCCCGGCCAATCACCCCGTGGCCGAGGCGCTGGAGGCCGCCGCAGCCAAGTGGGACATCTCCGTAGAGCGGGAGTCGTCGGCATGGCCGTCGGTGGCCGGCCTCGTCGGAGACGGCACGGCTGTCGTCTGCGGGGTGAGCCCCGCCATGAAGGACGGCGGAACGCCTGAGGAGGCCGTCCAGCGCATCAGCCTGGTGGAGCGGACCCTGCTGCTGACCGAGTACCTCACCGGCTGGATCGGGCGCTGATCCGATGACAGGGCCCGAGCCGCAGCCGTCTCGCGCGCCGATCCAGGCCGAGGGTCGCCGCCATTCGAGGCCGCGGCAGCCGCGGCGGGTGACCGAGGTTGACACCGACCTGCTGGAGTTGACCGACACCCGCATCCACGAGCCCCAGCGCGTCGCCGCGTCGGCGCACGGGATGGTGAGCACGGCCCACTACTCGGCCACGGCCGCCGGAGTGAGGATGCTGGAACAGGGCGGCAACGCAGTGGACGCCGCGGTGGCGGCCGCGCTGGCCCTGGGCGTATGCGAGCCGGCCGCGTCCGGACTGGGCGGCCAGACCATGATGCTCGTCCATCACCGGGCCTCCGGAACCACGGTGGCGGTGGACGGCTCGTCGCGAGCCCCCAACGGGGCTCTCATCGACAGTTTCGCCAACCTGCGAGCCGACCGCAGGCGTGGCCATCGGGCCACCACCGTTCCCAGCTCGCCCGCAACCTACGCCCACGTGCTGGAGCGCTTCGGGCGCCTCGGCTGGGCGACGGTCCTCGAGCCGGCGATCGAGCTGGCCGCCGACGGGTACGAGATCAGCGTGCTGCAGTACCGCCTCACCCGGCGGGAACGCCGGCACATGAAGGCCCACTCGGCCGGGCCGCTCTTCCTCCAGGACGGGCGCCGGGCGCGACGGGCCGGGACGAGGTTCGTGCAGCCTGCGCTGGCTGCCACCCTTCGCCGTCTGGCCGAGCAGGGCTATGAGGACTTCTATTCGGGTGAGACCGCCCGCCTCATCCATGAGGACATGGTGGCCAACGACGGCTTCCTCCGCGAGGACGACTTGGCGCAGATTCCCGTACCCGTCGAGCGCGAGCCGCTGTCGGGACGCCTCGGCCGCGACCGGGTGCTGACGATGCCGCTGCCGGGGGCGGGCCGCACCCTGTTGGAGATGCTCAACATCCACCAGAGCCTGCCCCGCGAGCTGCAGGACCTCGATACCCCCGACGGTGCGGTGTGCCTGGCCAGGACCATGCGGCAGGCACTGATCGACCGCAACGACCGCCCCTTCGATCCCGACCTCTACGACCAGGTCCCCGACAAGCAGATGCTCAACCGCCAGTACGCCCGGGGCGTGGCCCGCCGGATCGCGGCGATCCAGACCAGCGGCGAGACCACCCACCTGTCGGTGATGGACGCGGACGGCAACACGGTGGCGCTCACCCAGTCGATCGAGAACGTCTACGGCTCGTGCGCGGCCTCGCCGCAACTGGGCTTCCTCTACAACAACTACATGAGCGCCTTCAACCTCGAGGATCCCTCGCACCCCTACTACTTGAGGCCCAACGCGGTGCCGTGGGCCAGTGTGGCCCCCACCATCGTCTTCAAGGACGAACGGCCCTGGCTGGCGATCGGCTCTCCGGGAAGCGAGCGCATCCCCCCGGCGATCCTGCAGGTGCTGCTGCGACTCCGCCGGTCGTCGCCACTGGCTGCGGTGGACGCGCCGCGGATCCACTGCTCGCTCGACGGCGTGGTCTCGGCCGAGGCGTCGCGCATCTCGACCGATGTGCTGGACGCGCTCGGCCGCTCGGGCTTCGAGCTGACCCGGCGCGAGCCCTACTCCTTCTACATGGGCTGCGTGCAGCTGGTCATGGCCGACGGTGACCGGCTGGTGGGGGTGGCCGACCCGCGCAGGGACGGCGCGGCTGCGGGCCCGGACTCGGCGCCGGCGGCCATGCCGGCATGACGCTGCCGCTGCTGGTCTCGGTGCCTCACGCCGGCCTGCGGGTACCGGCCGAGGTCGCGCCGCTGTGCGCGCTCACGCCGGCAGAGGTCGCCGATGACGGCGACGGCGGCGCGGACGAGATCTATTCCTTCGAGGAGGAGGTCGGGGCCTTCGTCACCACCGACGTGGCCCGGGCCATCGTCGACATGAACCGGGCGCGGGACAACCTCAAGGCCGACGGTGTGGTGAAGACCCACACCTGCTGGGACGTCGAGGTGTGGCACCGCCCGCTGTCGCACGCAGAGATCGAGGGCCTCCTCGACGCCTACCACGCCCCTTACCACCGGCGACTGACCGAGTTGGGGACGGGCCGCCAGTGGGTCTTCGGCGTCGACTGCCACACGATGGCGGGGGTGGGGCCGCCGCTGGGGCCCGATCCGGGTGTCGAGCGGCCCTGGGTGTGCCTCAGCCACGGCGACGGCACCTGCCCGCAGGAGTGGATCGAATCGCTGAGGGATTGCTTCCAAGAGCAACTAGAGGGGCCGGTGAGGATCAACGACCCCTACGACGGCGGCTACATCACCCGCTTCCACGCGGCCGAGATGCCGTGGATCCAGATCGAGCTGTCCCGAGCCCCCTTCATGTCCAACGAAGGCAAGCGCCACGTCGTGCTAACCGCGCTGCAACGCTGGACACAACGCCACACCTGAAAGAAGTGGCGGAGAGTATGGGATTCGAACCCATGGTGACCCGGAGGCCACAACGGCTTTCGAGGCCGCCCCATTCGTCCGCTCTGGCAACTCTCCGCCGCAGAGGCTACCGGCGGGCCTACCGGTCGGCTTCGGAGCCCCTCAGGTCCGAGAAGAAGTCCTGCAGCACGGAGGCGCACTCACCGGCCCGCACACCCGGCACCACCTCGAACTCGTGGTTTAGCCGGGGGTCGGCTCCCAGGTTGTAGAGCGAGCCGAGGGCGCCGGCCTTGGGGTCGTCGGCGCCGTAGACGACCCGGCCCACCCGGGCCTGCTGCAGCGCGCCGGCACACATGGGGCACGGCTCCAGGGTCACGGCCACCGTGGCCCCGTCCAGGCGCCAGCCTCCGAGGCGGCTAGCGGCGTCCCGCAGGGCGAGCATCTCAGCGTGGGCGGTCGGATCGCCGGCGCGCTCGCGCTGGTTGTGGCCCCGGGCGATCACCTCGCCGTCGTGCCACACCACCGCACCCACGGGCACGTCGCCGTGCGCAGGGGCGGACCGGGCCTCGGCCAGGGCGAGCTCCATGAGCTGCTCGTCCGTCACGATGCTCCCAAGACGCGCCGGATCAGAATCACGGGTCGATGTCGTTGGCCATCAGATCGGCCATCAGCGCGGCCGCGGCCACCGTCAACGGGCCGTCCACAACCGGCAACTCGGTGTCGTCGATGCGGGCGATCGACTGGACCGCTCGAGTGGAGGAGGCCAGGAAGGCCTCGGGAACGCGGGGAAGATCCTCGACAGGCAGGTGCGTCTCGGCCACATCGAGCCGCTCCAGCAGCAGTGCCCGGGTTACCCCGGCCAGGCAGCCGGTGTCCAGCGGCGGAGTGTGCAGGCGCGCCCCGTCGGACCAGAAGATGTTCGAGCCGGTGCCCTCGCTGACACGGGCCCGGGTGTCGGCGAAGATCGCCTCCGACGCGCCCCGCTCCCGGACCACGTCGAGCGCCAGCACATTCTCGGCATAGGAGGTCGTCTTGACGCCGGCCATGGCGCCCCGCTCGTTGCGGGGGAACGGCACGATCGAGACCGCGGTGCCGGGCGGGTAGTCGGGCGGCCGGTTGCCGGCGATCACGATGGCCGAGCCCCGCGCCCCGCTGCGCCCGGAACCCAGCGGGCCGCCGCCGCTGGTCGCCGTGACCCTCACGATGCCGGCCGCGGGCGCGGCGTCCAGGCACAGGGCGATCGCGGCCCGCAACTCGTCGTCGCTATAGGGGCACTCGAAGCGCAGCACTCGGGCCGAGCGGCGCAGACGCTCAAGATGCCGGCGCACCGCGAAGGCCGTCACGCCGGCGCCGTCGGGTACGACCAGCAGCGTCTCGAAGACGCCGTCGCCCACGATCACGCCGTGGTCGTCGGCCCGCAGATGCGGGTGGTCGGGCTCGACCATGTGTCCGTTCACCCACACGGCTAGCGCGCTCACGGACCCGAACCTACCGGAGGGAGCGAGATCGGAGTCCCCGGCTCCGCTGTTCCAGAGAATCTGTGAAATCTGCGGCGCCGGGCGGCGATACTGGGAGTGATGAGATCCTGGATCGGACGGCACTGGCGCTGGGCGCTCCCGGCAGGGGTAGTACTGGCGGGGGTGGGAGCCTGGCTGGTGTTCGGCTTCTTCGCCTTCCAGACGTACTTCCAAGACGACGAGGTGGACGAGGCGCTCCCGTTCTTCACCGCCGGCCCGGCCCCGTCGGGCATCGAAGGCGATGAGACGACCGAGGACATGGCCAAGGCCATGAACGAGGCCATGGCGGAGGACGACATGCCCATGGTCGACGAGGTCGACGAGCCCATGCCCGACATGCCCGGACCGGCGACGTCCCAGGTTCCCAAGCCCGGAGTCGAGCCGGCTGAGCCTGCCACCGAGACTCAGCCCGCCGAGGAGACCCAGCCCGCCACTGAGGAGACTCAGCCTGCCGATGAGACCCAACCCACCGAGACCGAACCGGTGACCACGCAGCCGCAGATAATCGTGGAGGCGTCAGGATCGTTCATCGACCGCTCGCATCCCACCGAGGGCAGTGCAGTGGTGCTCGGCGACGGCAGCGGCCAGCGGTTCCTGCGGTTCGAGGACTTCCGCACCGACAACGGCCCCGACTTGAACGTGTACCTGTCGGCCGCCCCGACCGACGCCCCGGCCGGCCAGTTCGACGACGACTTCGTCGACCTCGGCGACCTCAAGGGCAACGTCGGCTCGCAGAACTACGAGATCCCCGCCGGACTCGACCTCGACCACTACTCCACGGTGGCTATCTGGTGCGTGCGCTTCGGCGTGGTGTTCGGCGTAGCCGAACTCACGGCGGGCTGACGGTCGCCTCGAGCAGGAACGACGACCCCGGCGAGGGGTCTGCGCCCAGCCCGGCCAGCTCGACCGCGAACCAGTCCTGACCCTCGTCGGCCGACTCGAGCCGGGCGACAACCAGCGTCGGCGTGCGGTCGGAGGTCAGCCAGGCCACCGATGTCGAGTCGCCGGACCACCGCGGCCGGCCGTAGCCGCCCCCGTCCAGAAGGCGCAGCTGCCCGGTCTGCCGGTCGAAGAGCCACGCCGGGCTGGTGTCGTTGAGCAACCAGCGACTGTCGGGTGACACGGAGATGCCGGCCAGCTCAGCCGCGAAGTCCTCGGGCAGCTCCTCAGCGCCGTCGGTGGCGGCGTCCACGACCACCACCGTGCACGAGAGCTGCTCGTCGCAGCGCTGCTCCACTCGCAGCTGGTCGTTGCCGGCAAGGAGCCGGTGCTCGCTCACGACCTCGAAACCCCCGAAGGTCGGGCGGTACGTCTTTCCCACCGGGGGAGTCACCACGACACCAACGTTGCGGACCACCACCACCTCGGAGCCGGGAGGCGCCTGCAGCCCGCCGGTGAGGACGCCGTAGTCCTGCCAGGCATTCATCCAGATGGCGCCCCCGGGTCCGTCGGGGCGGCTGATCACCCAGAAGTCGACGAGCGGATGATCCGAGGGCACCAGCTCCGCGCCGGAGGTGACGAGCACCGCAGACGGCTCACCGCCTGTCCACGACAGGCCTACCGTGCGCTTGCCGTCGGTGAGCAGTTCCATGGCGGCGAGTTCGTGACGTGACCCGGACGGCTCGATCGGTACTCGTTGCACAGCTCCGGTCGCCAGGTCCACCCACGCCACATGACGGTCGCTCAGGTACGTCAGCCGGCCCTCCAGATCGCTGAACGGTTCAGCCGCAGCAGGGTCCTGAAGCTCTTCGCGGTCGGAGGTGACTTCGGTGCCGGCCTCGGTCTCTCGCAGGGTGGCGGTCGTGGTCGGCGCTTCGAGGAGTTCCTCGTCCACCGGGTCGGCGTTGCGGCCATCGATGTTGTCGCTGTCGTCGCTGGTGAGGCTCAGCAGCCACAGAACGACGACTAGGACGGCCAGCACCCCGACGAGGCCGGATGCGGCCCGCCATGAACGCTCGTGGCCCTCGCCATGGTCGGCGTCGTCATCGCCGTCGCGGCTGTCCACCGGTGCCGCGTCCATGCCACGAGGCTACGGGTTCGGCGCTGCAGGCAGGGGTGGCTTCGCTGGGAAGAGCCTGTCCCGGGCATCGCGGTACCGGGCCCGCAGAGCTCCATGGCCGGTTGGAAGGTCCGGCTCGATTGCGTCGCCAGTGCCGAGGGCCCAGCGCTGGGCGGTCTCGTCGACGGGCTCGGCTGCGAGGATGGCCGCGGCCTGGGCGGCCGCGCCGCTGGCGACCAGTTGCTTGTCGTGGGGCACGGTGATCACGCGGCCGGTCAAGTCGGCGACCCGCCGCCGGTAGGCGGGCGACTGGGACCCGCCGCCGATCAGGAACGTCCTGCCGCCGGTGTCCACCTCGTGGGCGCCGAGGACGTCGATGCCCTCGAGCAGGCCGCAGACCACCCCGTCGAAAGCCGACAGAGCCAGCTGCTCGCGGGTCGTGCCGCTCTGGAGCCCGCCCCAGCATCCGGTCGCGTCGGGCAGGTTCGGCGTGCGCTCCCCGTCGAAGTAGGGCACCAGCACCGGACCGAGGTCCTCACCTATCCCGGCCAGGGCCAACTCCGAGAGCCGCTCGGGAGCGACGTCGAGCCAGCCGGCCACGGCATCGGTCACCTTGGCGGCGTTGACGGTGCAGACCAGCGGCAGGAAGTTGCCGGTGGCGTCGGCGAATCCCGCGATCGCGCCGGTGCTGTCGCTCGTCGGCGTGTCGCTGGTGGCGTAGACGGTTCCAGACGTGCCGATCGAGATGGCGATGTCGCTGGGACGGAGCCCGAGCCCGAGCGCGGCTGCCATGTTGTCGCCGCTGCCCGGCCCGACGACCGCGCCGGGTCCGAGCCCCAACTCGGCGGCCACCGCGGGCGTGACGGTCGCGGCCGCTTCGTCGTGCCTCAGGATGCGGGGCAGCCTCGCCAGCCAGGCGCCGGGCTCGTCGACTGCCTGCCCGAGCAGCTCCGACCGGTACTCGTTGCCCGATGGGTCGAACCAGCCGGTCCCGGACGCGTCACCGCGGTCGGTGACGTGCTCGCCGGTGAGGCGCCAGGTGAGGTAGTCGTGGGGCAGCATGATCTTGTCGACGGCCGCGGCCAGCTCGCGCTCGTGCTCGAGGAACCAGGCCAGCTTGGTGATGGTGAACGAGGCGACCGGCACCGATCCGCAGGCCGCGGCCCACCAGTCCGCTCCGGCCGCGGCGACCAGCCGCTCGGACTGCTCCGATGACGTCAGGTCGTTCCAGAGCTTGGCCGGGCGGACCACCTCGCTGCCGGACATGACGACGAGACCGTGCTGCTGGGCGCCCACGCTGATGGCCCGGATCTGGGCAGTGTGCTCGGCCAGTTGCTCGAAGCAGCCGGCGAGGGCGCTCCACCAGGCGGCAGGGTCCTGCTCGCTCACCGGGGGACTCGTCGCCGGGTGGGGTGAGGTCGCGGCGGCCACAAGCCTTCCCGAGTCGAGGTCGCGCAGAACGACCTTCGTCGCCTGGGTGGAGGAGTCGACGCCGGCCACAAGGGTCATGGGGCACAAGTCTTCCACCAGGGCTGAGAACGTTCTTCTCCAAGTTGAGACTGGTTCTCATTATCGATACCGTGCGGCGGACCGAATCAAAGGAGGCTCGCCGCATGGCGCATCGAACATCAACCCTTTCCCACCGCATGAAGTTGGCCCAGTCCGTCGGCCTCGTGGTCGTCCTCGTGGCGCTGGCTGCCTGCGGAGGGGAGTCGGAAACTGCGACCACTGCGGCGCCGACCACGACGGCCGCTCCCGCCACGACCGTGGCGCCGACTACGACGGCCGCCCCTGCGACCACCGTGGCGCCGACTACCACGGCTGCTCCCGCCACCACCGCGGCACCCTCGCTGACCGTTACGGACGGCAGCGGGCGAGAGATCACGCTCGACCGCCCTGCTGAGCGGATCGTGTGCCTGGAGGACAACTGCACCGACCTGACTTCCGACCTCGGGATCGTGCCCGTCGCCCAGCATCGAGGCGGCGCCTGGGGCACCGCCGCCGCCTACTACGGCGACGCTGCCGCCGACATTCCCATCATCGGAGATCGCACCTCCGTCGAGGAGTTGGCCGCATTCGAGCCCGATCTCATCATCGCCCGCGTCGGCCAGGAAGAGGTGCGTGACGCCGTCGAGATGGTCGCCCCGGTCTACCTGGTCGACATCGGCGGCGTCCAGACCCTCAAGGAGGGGTGGATGGACATTGGCCTCCTGACCGGCCGGCAGGCTGAAGCGGAGGAGGCCATCCACCGGTTCGAGCACAACGTCGAGCACCTCGCTGAGGACCTACCCGCGGATGCCGTCGACACGCGAGTGGCGGTTGGATTCGGCGACACCAACTGGATGATCTGGGATTCCTCCTCGTTCTGCAAGTTCCTCCACGACGAGGGTGCCGGCACATGCGTCTTCCCCGCACAGCCCGAGTCCGAGTACGGCTCTCCGGACAGCGAGTTCGCATGGGAGTTCATCGTCGAGGCCGACCCCGAGGTCTGGGTGATGATCACTTGGGAGGGCAGCGCCCGCGCCGACTCGGTCACCGAGCCGGCATGGCTCGAGACCACCGCCCACCGCGAGGGCCGGATCTGCAATGAGGACTCGGCGGGTTCCTTCGGCCATGGGCTGCTGATGCTCCAGTGGGCCTACCAGTGCTACCTGAACGCAGGATGGCCGAGCATCTACGACCATCCGGGCGACCTTGCCGTGTGGCTGCCCGAGGACCACTGAGCAGACCTGAGAGCGGCGCAACGATGGAGAGGCCGCCAATCACGGCGGCCTCTCCATGACTTGAGAGGGAACCTCGCTGTACCGGAGCCGTCGTTGGAAGCAGGCGGTCACCGTTGTGATCGTCCTCTCCTGCCTGTCCGTGGGAGTGGTGCTCTGCTCCCTGGCGTGGGGCACACCCACTCTCTCGGTGGGGAAGGTTGTAGGCGCCCTGTTTGGTTCAGCGGGTGTGGAGGACAGCCACCGCTTCATCGTGCGTGATCTCCGGCTTCCCCGTGTCATCGGGGGAGCGCTGGCCGGGGGAATGCTGGGCGCTTCGGGCGCAGTGATGCAGGACACGCTCCGCAATCCCCTGGCCGGGCCGGAGCTGATCGGGGTGTCGGCCGGAGCCTCCCTGGCCGTGGCCACCATCGTCGCGTTCCGGCTCCCGTTTCCCGGGGTCGCCTTGCCCATAGCCGCGCTGGCGGCGGGGCTCATCACGGGGACGCTCATCCTCTCGCTGGTGAGCCTCAAGACGAACCCGATGCACATGCTGCTGGTGGGAGCGGCGCTCACCGCGCTGATCAATGCGCTGGTGATCGCGGCGATAACGCTGGCGCCCAATTTCGGCGGCGTCTCCATCATCTACCGCTTCCTGGTGGGAAGCCTGTCGGATGTCCAGTGGGACGAGATCCGTCTGGCGGCACCGTGGGCAATCGGCCTTCCGCTGGTGATCCTGCTGGCGGGGCGCCCCTTGAACATCCTGAAACTCGGCGATGAGGTAGCCGAGGGCCTGGGTGTCGGAGTCCGCCGTACCCGGGCGGTGCTCTTCGCGGCGTCGGTCCTCCTGGTGGCGCCGGTGGTCGCCATCGCCGGCCCGATCGGCTTCATAGCCCTTGTCTCGCCCCACATTGTCCGCCGCCTGTTGCGAACGTCCGACGCCCGAGTGGTGTTGCCGGTGGCTGCCGTCACAGGGGCAGTACTGGTACTGGCGGCCGACACCGCCGCTCGACTCGCCCTGCATCCCCACGAGGTGGCCGTAGGGCTATGGACTGCTCTCCTCGGCGCTCCGACGCTTCTGGTGTTGATGCAACGGGGCATCCTCCGGAGGAGGCCGTCGGCATGACCGCCGTAGCTGCCGGGCTCGTCCGACGGAAGCCGGCGGCCAGCCCAAACCTCCGCTATCGCTGGTCGGTTGCCGTGCTGGCCGTCTTGCTCGTAGCTCTCATGCTCCTCTATGTGATGGTGGGGCCAGTGCTGTTCGCTCCCGACTTGGTCATCAAGGCCCTCGCCGGTCAACCCGAGGAGCCCCTGCACCGCATAGCCGTCCGGGAAGTGCGCCTGCCGCGAGCCTTGATGGCAGCCCTGGCCGGCGCGATGCTGTCGTCATCTGGAGCGTTCCTCCAGTCGGTGCTCAGGAACCCGCTGGCGGCTCCGGCCACAGTCGGCATCACCCAGGGCGCGGTCCTGGGGGCCGTCCTTGCGCTGGTGCTCACCTTCGGCTCGGAAGGTGCGCTCAACGATCTCAACACCTTGGTTCCTCTGGCCGCAATGGCCGGGGGCCTCGCTGCCGGGGGCCTGGTGTACGGGCTCAGCTACCGCCGAGCGGGCTCCGACCCGCTGCGGCTCATCCTGACCGGCGTCGTTGTGGCGGCCGCCCTATCGGCAGCCACCTCGTTTCTCGTGCTCCTGTCAGGTAGCCATACCGACTCGATCATCAGGTGGCTGGTGGGCTCGCTCAGCACCAGAACCTGGGACCACCTGAGGTTCCTGGTTCCCGTGGCGGTCCTGGCTGTTCCGTTGGCGGTGGCCACCATTCCGGTGGGCAATGTTCTCCAGCTGGGAGACGCAACGGCAGTCAATCTGGGCCTCCGGGCCGAACTCGCCCGGGCAGGCGTGCTCACTACTGCGGTGGTGCTGGCAGCCGGCGCCGTGTCCGTTGTCGGGGGGATCGCCTTCTTGGGCATGATGGGACCGCACCTGGCCCGGACCCTGGTCGGCTCCGATCTGCGTCGACTGGTGGTCTGTTCAGCGTTGGTCGGTGCCATCATCCTGGTCGCTGCTGATCTGATGGCCCGGACGTTCTCGCTCGACTGGATCCCACTCCTCAGCATTGAGACCGAGAGCGGGAGCCGTATCCCGGTAGGCGCGTTCACTGCCTTGGTGGGTGCACCGTTCTTCGTCTACCTGTTGAGGGCGCGTACGTGACTGGCACCGAGCCGACCGTCGGCCATCCGTCGATCTGGGTCGACCGCGTCGCGGCCGGCTATCGAGGCCACGAAGTGTCGCGGCGCCTCAGCCTCAGCATCGAGCGAGGCAGCCGGACGGCATTGGTGGGTCCCAACGGGTCGGGCAAGAGCACCATCCTCAAGACCCTGGCTCGGCTCATCAAGCCGCTGTCCGGCTCGGTCTACCTGAACGGCAAGGACATCGGCCGGCTTCCCACTCGGGAGGTTGCCCGCCGGATGGCGATTCTCCCCCAAGTTCACGAGGTGCCTCCCGAGCTCACCGTGCTGGAGTTGGTGTCACAAGGTCGGTTTCCTCATGTCGGTGCGCTCAGGATGCTCCGCCACACTGACGACGAAGCCGTTCAGGAGGCCATCCGGCTGACCCGTCTCGAACACCTGATGGACCGTCCTGTGGACACACTCTCGGGCGGGGAGCATCAGCGAGCATGGATGGCGCTGGCGCTCGCCCAGCAGACCGACCTCTTGCTCCTCGACGAGCCGACGACGTTCCTCGACGTCGGGCATCAACTCGATCTGCTGGGACTGGTGTCCCGCCTGAACAGGGACCACCGAGTCACCGTCGTGATGGTGCTCCACGACCTCAATCACGCCGCTCGGTTCGCTGATCGGATGATCGCAGTCTTGGAGGGCGACGTTGTGGCCGACGGACCACCGACCGAGGTGCTGACGCCGGGACTGCTGCGGGAGTGTTTCGGGGTGGAGGCCTCGGTGATGGAGGATCCCCAGACCGGCGCACCGATGTGCATTCCTCACACCACGATCCCCTCTGACAGGTGATGACTGTGCGCTTGCGCGGAGGGTATGGGATTTGAACCCATGGAGGCTCTCGCCTCACACGCTTTCCAAGCGTGCCCATTCGGCCGCTCTGGCAACCCTCCCCGATCCCGGTGCCATCGGGCCGGGACCAGCGAGCCCCAGCCCGGAGCAGCGGGTCCGGACCCGTGAGGGTATCGTGAGCGGTGTCAGCGCCCGCTTCGGGGTGTGACGGCCGGGTCCTGTGCAACGGGTGCCTGTGAACCGGGTCAGGGCCGGAAGGCAGCAGCTCTCAGCAGATCCTCCCGGGTGCCGCAGACAGCCTGGCCGTCACTCCCGGGAGCGGGCGCCGGCGCGCCGACGAAATTGCGGCTGCAATCGGGCGATCTTGGACCGCGGGCTGGCATAGCCCACGTCTAGAGTCGTCGGTGGTGGCCTATCAGTCTCTCTACCGCCGCTACCGGCCCCAGAAGTTCTCCGAGATCAAGGGTCAGGACCACGTGGTCCGGGCCCTCCAGACGGCCGTGCGCACCGACAAGGTCGGCCACGCCTACCTGCTGCACGGACCCAGGGGCAGCGGCAAGACCTCCACCGCCCGGGTGCTGGCCAAGGCGCTCAACTGCACTGCCCTGGGCGACGACGGCGAACCCTGCGGCGTCTGCGAGTCCTGCCTGTCGATCCAGGAGGGCCGCTCGTTCGACCTTCAAGAGCTCGACGCGGCCTCCAACAACAAGGTCGACGACATGCGGGGCCTCCTCGAACGGGTCAACCTGACTTCGCCGGGACGGACCAAGGTGTACCTGCTCGACGAGGTCCACATGCTCACCGCCGGAGCCGAGAACGCGCTGCTCAAGACCTTGGAGGAGCCCCCCGACCATGTGACATGGGTGCTGGCCACCACCGAGCCCCACAAGGTGGTGCACACCATCCGGAGCCGCTGCCAGGTATTCGAGCTCGGCCTGATCGGTGCCGAGATCATGTCCGAACATCTCCAGCACGTCGTCGCCGACGCAGAGCTGGACATCGACGGCGAGGCCATCGACCATGCGGTGGCCGCCGGCGGCGGATCGGTGCGCGACAGCCTGACCGCGCTGGAGCGGATCGTCGCCGGTGGCGGCACCGCCGAGCTCGACTCTTCGACGGACGCCATCCTCGCCGCGCTGGCCGAAGGTGACCGGGCCGCGGCGCTCTCAGCCGTGGGCGACGCCGTGGGCCGGGGGCGGGACCCCCGCACCATCGGCGAGATGGCGCTGGCCGGGTTGCGCGACGCTTTTCTCACCGCCATGGGCGATCCCCCGACCCGGATGTCCGAGCATGAGCGGAACAGGGCCGCCGATCTCGCCGAGCGCATGGCGCCGGCCGCCATCACCCGTGCGCTGGAGACCCTCGGCCGGGCCCTCATCGACATGCGTCAGGCGCCCGATCCGAGGATCGACATCGAGGTGGCGCTGATGCGGCTCTGCCACCCCGACGAGGACCGGTCCCTCGAAGCGTTGGCCCAGCGAGTCCGGCAACTGGAGGCGCTCCTGGACGGTACGCAGGCTCCTTCGGCCCCCGGCTCGGCCCCCGGCTCGGCCCCACGGTCCCCGGCGCCTCCGGTCTCGGCTTCTGTGGCTTCGGCACCGGAGGATCCCGCGCCACCATCTCATGAAGGAGCCGAGTCGCCGCCGCCTGCGGCCGTACCGACCACTGCTGACCGCCCGGCGGCCGCAGCTAGGAGAACCCTGTCCGAATTTCGATCAGCGGCTGCCGGGAAACGAGAGACTGCCGCCTCGGCATCGTCGGCCACAGCATCCGGCCCGGTCGTCTCACCACCGCCCGTTCCGGTGCCTGATCTGGCCTCGATGCGTCCCGCGAGTCCGACGGAAGTGGTGGAGTTGGCCGGCCGCTACCTGGATCTGGACCGGTCGTTCGTAGTGGCCCGAGCAAGGGATCTCGAACCCGACCAGGAACGCCGGCGCGAACCCGCCCAGCTTCAAGCCCTGTGGAAGGACCTCGTGGCCCATGGCCCTAATGCTGTCCCTGCCGAAGCGGTGGACAGGCTGTCGGAGGCTGAGGCGCCGCCGGAGCTTGACGGGCCCCCCGTGGCTGAGGCGCCGCCGGAGCTTGACGCGCCACCGGAGGAGGAAGCCGTCGACGGCTTCAACCTGGCCGATCTGGACGACCTGGCTGAGGCGCCCAGCCACGCTCACGACATCGAAGAGAAGATCAAGGCGACATTCCCCGGAACGGAGCTCACGCTGCTGCCCGAACCCGACGGCGACAACGCCGGCGGCGAGACGTAGCCAGGGTGCCGAGATGAGCTACTCGAGCGCGGTTCAGGAGTTGATCGATCAGCTCGGACGGCTGCCCGGCATCGGACCCAAGTCGGCCCAGCGTGTGGCCTTCTACCTGTTGAGGGCGCCGACCGAGGACGCCAACCGGCTGGCCCGGGCGATCTCCGAGGCCAAGGAGAGGGTGTCGTACTGCCCCCGCTGCTTCAACCTGGCCGAGCAGGGCGGCGAATGCGCGGTGTGCCGCGATCCCAGACGCAACCCGAGCCTCGTCTGTGTTGTGGAGGACGCTCAGGACGTGGTGGCGGTCGAGCGCACCGGTGAGTTCGGTGGCCGCTACCACGTGCTTCAGGGAGCGTTCAGCCCGATCGACGGCGTCGGCGTCGACCAGCTCCGCCTCAAGGAGCTTCTGGCCCGGGTGGCCGACGAGGGCATCGAGGAGGTGATCGTGGCCACCAACCCCAACCTGGAGGGGGAGGCCACCGCGATGCTGGTCCACAAGTACCTCAAGCCCGCCGGGGTGCGGGTGACCCGCATTGCCAGCGGCCTGCCGGTGGGCGGCGATCTCGAGTACGCCGACGAGATCACCCTGGGGCGGGCCTTCGAGGGCCGCCGCTCGCTCGACGGAGCCTGAGGGGCCAAGCGGATAGATTGCCGCGATGCTCACCGAGATCGACCACGTCGCCATCGCGGTCCGTGACCTCGACGCCGCGATCGACTGGTACCGGGACGCTCTGGGAGCGGAGGTCGCGCACCGCGAGGTGGTGGAGCGAGACGGCGTGGAGGAGGCCCTGCTGGCGGTGGCCGAGAGCTACGTGCAGTTGATATCGGCCACCCGTGACGACTCGCCGGTGGCCAAGTTCCTCGACAAGCGGGGCGAGGGTCTGCACCACGTGGGCTACCGGGTGCCGGACTGCGCGGCCGCACTGGAAGCGATGGTGAGGGCCGGGGCCACGCCCATAGACGAGGCGCCGAGGCCCGGCAGCCGCAATACCACCATCGCCTTCATCCACCCCAAGGGGTCGTTCGGCACACTGATCGAGCTGGTCGAGGAGTAGCGGGGTCGGCGCGGTGCTGGTGCATCTGATCGACGGCACCTACGAGCTCTTCCGCTTCCATTACGCCAAGTCGAACCGCGACCCGCGCCGGGGCGCCCAGCGGGGCGTGCTCAACTCGATGCTCGACCTCGTGTCCGACGGCGCCACCCATATCGGCATCGCCACCGATCACGTAATCGAGTCGTTCCGCAACGAGATGCTGGACGGCTACAAGGACGGCAGCGGTGTGGACCCCGACCTCAAAGCACAGTTCGGTGAACTCGAAGAGCTGCTGGAGCTGGCCGGCTTCGCGGTGTGGCCGCAGATCGAGCACGAAGCCGACGACGGGCTGGCGTCCGCCGCGGCGGTGGCCGCCGGCGACCCGCGTGTCGAGCAAGTGGTGATCTGCACACCGGACAAGGACCTGGCCCAGTGCGTGACCGCCGACGGGCGGGTGGTGCAGTACGACCGGCGCCAGAGAGTGCTCTACGACCACGCCGGCGTGGTGGAGAAGTTCGGTGTGCCTCCGGCCTCGATACCCGACTACCTGGGCCTAGTGGGCGACTCCGCCGACGGGTTCCCGGGCCTGCCCGGATGGGGCGCCAAGTCAGCGTCCGCCTTGCTGGCCCGGTACGGCCACATTACCGCCATCCCGTTCGACCCCGATCAGTGGGACGTGCAGGTCAGGGGCGCGGCCAAGCTGGCGGCCGCGCTGCGACACGGCTTCGAGGACGCCCTGCTGTACCGCCGGATCGCCACCGTCGAGTTGGGCGCCCCGGTGTCGGCCACCGTCGACGAGATGGAGTGGCGCGGACCGCGGCCCGGCCTCGAAGAGCGCTGTACCGAACTGGGAGCCGAGCGCCTCCCGGCCAGAGCCCGCGACCTCGCCCCCTCGTAGGAATTGGCAGCGGTAGACGCCCGTTTGGGCCTCCTGGGCTGCCAGTTCGCGGCTGGCAGGGGCTAGGCGGACAGCACCTCGCTCAAGCCGATGGCCACGGGCACTTCGACCTGGTCGAAGCGGCACGACTCGGGGGTGCGGTCCGGGCGCCAGCGCACGAAACGGGTGGTGCCCCGGAAGCGGCCGTTCAGCATGGCCTCGTACTTCACCTCGGCCACCAACGCGAGTCGCAGGGGCACCCAGGGCTGCTGCCGACGCTGGCCGGACCACCGGTTGGGCGTACCGGGCATCACCGCGCCCTCATGGTGGGCCGCGGGATCCATCCATTCCGCCCACGGGTGCTCGCGGGGGTCGTCCATCACGTGGGGCCGCAGCTCGTCGAGCAGCTCGCGGCGGCGCTGGGCGGTGAAGCTGGCCGCCACCCCGCAGTGGTGCAGGTTGCCCGAGTCGTCGTGCAGGCCCACCACCAGCGATCCCACCCCCTCGCCGTCGACGTGCATCCGGAAGCCGGCCACGGCCACATCGACCGTGCGGGTGTGCTTGACCTTGAACTGGGTCCGCTTGTTGGGCTCGTAAGTCCCGCCCCGGGGCTTGGCGATGAGGCCGTCGAGCCCGGCACCCTCGAAGCGCTCGTACCAATCCCTAGCCAGATCCCGGTTGACAGTGGACGGGGCCAGGCGGACCGGAACCTCGAAAGCGCCCGCCATCGCCTCCAGCACTGCCCGCCGATCCCGGAACGGCTCGCCCATGAGATCGGCGTCGGCCACGGCCAGCACGTCGAAGGCGATGAACTCGGCCGGGGTCTCGACCGCCAGCCGGTTGATCCGGCTCTCAGCGGGATGGATCCGCTGCTGCAGGGCGTCGAATCCGAGATGGTCGTCCACCGGCACGATGATCTCGCCGTCGACCACGGCCCGGGGCGGCAGCCCAGCCTTGAGCGGCTCGATCAACTCGGGGAAGTAGCGGGTGAGAGGCCGCTCGTTGCGGCTGCCGAGTTCCACCTCGTCGCCGTCGCGGAACACGATGCAGCGGAAGCCGTCCCACTTCGGCTCGAAGGCCAGGTCGCCCTCGGGGATCCCGCTGACAGCCTTGGCCAGCATCGGCTTCACCGGCGGCATCACGGGCAGGTCCACGGGCCGATCCTAAGAGGCGGAGGCGGCAAACCTGCTCGCACCGACCGTCGCCGCCGGACGTCTGCCTACCATGCCCGTCATGAGCACAGAGATCCGCCCCTTCACCGTCGCGGTCGACGACGCCGAGATCGATGACCTCAAGACCCGGCTGGCCCGCACCCGCTGGCCCGAGCCCGAGGTCGTCGACGACTGGTCCCAGGGCATCCCCCTGGCGTACCTGCGAGAGGTGTGCGAGTACTGGGCCAGCGACTACGACTGGCGCCGCTGCGAGGCCGCCATCAACTCCCGGCCCAACTTCATCACCGGAATCGACGGGCTCGACGTCCACTTCCAGCACATCCGCTCGGCCCACGACGACGCCCTGCCCATGATCGTCACCCACGGCTGGCCCGGCTCGGTGCTGGAGTTCACCCAGGTCATCGATCCGCTGGTCGACCCAACGTCACACGGCGGGACAAAGGGCGATGCCTTCCATCTGGTACTGCCGTCGCTGCCCGGCTACGGCTTCAGCGCCAAACCCTCGACCCCCGGCACCGGAGTCGAGCGCATCGCCGCCATGTGGGACGAGCTGATGGGTCGCCTCGGCTACGACAGCTACGTGGCCCAGGGCGGCGACTGGGGCTCGGCGGTGACCACCCACATCGGCATGCAGAACCTTGGGCGATGCCGGGCCATCCACACCAACATGCCGGTGGCCGGACCGTCGAAGGAGTCGATGGCCGACCTGACGGCCAAGGAGCAGGCCGCGCTGGAGTCGATGGGCTACTACGACAAGTGGGACTCGGGCTACTCCAAGCAGCAGTCGAGCCGGCCCCAGACCATCGGCTACAGCCTGGTGGACTCGCCCGCCGGCCTCGCCGGCTGGATCCTCGAGAAGTTCTGGTCGTGGACGGACCGCAGCGCCCACCCCGAGGACTACTACAGCCGGGATCAGCTGCTGGACAACGTGTCGCTGTACTGGTTCACCGCCACCGGGGCCTCGTCCGGCCGGCTCTACTGGGAGAGCTTCGCCAGCTTCGCCGCCGGCGAGGTGGAGATCCCCACGGCATGCAGCATCTTCCCCAACGAGGTCTTCCGGGCCAGCCGCCGATGGGCGGAGAAGCGCTACACCGACATCCGCTACTGGAACGAGCCCGAGGTGGGCGGTCACTTCGCGGCGTTCGAGCAGCCCGAGCTGTTCGTGGCCGAGATGCGGGCCGCCTTCGAGTTCCTGGACTAGACGCTGATCACCCGGACTTCGGGCTCGACGTCGGTGACGGCCTGGTTCCAGCGCAGGCCGATGGCGCCGAAGCGGTGCCCGTCGGTCGACATCCAGTTCCCGAAGCCGGGATCGTCAGCCGCCACCACGATGCGCACCGACCCGTCGGGCTCGTAGCGAGCGGTGCGCTTGTTGACGGTCACCGGCAGGCGCCGGTAGTCGAGGCTCTCCATCCAGCGGTTGTCCACCTGGAAGTTCCAGTAGAAGCATTCCGGCGGGGTGAACTCGATCAGCAGGGCCTCGCCGTCGTCGAGGTCGTAGGTGCCGTGGCGGAAGATCTGGTTGGGATCGCCCCAGGCCCCCTGCATCGGCCCGGCCTCGAGAGTCAGGGCGTTGCGGGCGTTGGCGCCGAGATCGTCAACCCATCCGCTGAACACGGCCGAGACTCCCGCTACGAAGGCGCCGGCCGATTCCAAGGCCTTCCCGAACCGCTCGGCCGGCAGCGGCGGGGGAAGGTCGTCGTGGTCGAGGCATTCGATCCGCACGGAGATCGGCAGCTCGTTGTCGCGGTCCAGGAAGAACTGCCGGATGGCGATGAGGGTCGGCTCGGGGCTGGTCCGCAGCCAGTTGTCGCCCCGGCGCTCGGGCCCGACGAATATCTCGAAGCGGCCGTCGTCGTCGACGAGGAGGTCCCCTCCGTGGAGGAAGCCAGCCTGGCCGAGGCGCTCCTGGCCCACGCCGTAGTTGCCGGTGAAGGCGGTGAACGACAGGTAGTGGACAGTTCCTCGCTGGCCGGAGATGCGGTAGTTGAGCCGGCCGTCGATGTTGCCCGACATGTAGAGCGAATCGGGGTTGTCCGAGCCGATCTTGACCTGGTCGGGCATGGTTGTGAGCACCGGGAAGCGCACGTCGCCGGTCTCGATCGAGCTGTAGAGACCGCCCCGGGCCAGCCGGCTCAAGAACCGGTAGCCCTCGACGCGGTCAAGGTCGCAAGTGGACCGTTCCTGGACCAGGTCACCGGCAGCCTTCAGGGCGTCGCAGAACTCGGCCCAGGCCCGCCCGGACACCACTTTGTCGTACATCTCGTCTCTGGACATCTCCCCATGCAATCAACGCATCCGGTCGGCCGCTACCTCGCCCGCGTCCGGAACGGCCTCATGCCAGCCAGTCGCAATGTTGGAAGTGCGGCATGTCTTCGCAATCATCGTCGCCATGGCACAAGACTCATCCACACAACGGCGCCACATCCGGTTCGAGCCTGACGACAAGCCGCCCCTCGCGTTGACGGCCGGGATGGGCCTCCAGTTCGCGATCCTCGCCATCGCGGGCATCGTGCTCACGCCGGCCATCGTCGTCCGGGCCGCCGGCGCCAGCGACTCGTACCTGACGTGGGCGGTGTTTGCGGCGGCGGTCGTCAGCGGGGTCAGCACAATCCTGCAGGCGGTCAAGCTCGGACGCATCGGCGCCGGGTACGTGCTCCTGATGGGGACTTCCGGCGCGTTCATCGCGGTGTGCGTGGCCGCGCTGGTAGAGGGCGGCCCCGGCTTGCTGGCCACCCTGGTGGTTGCGTCGTCGCTGTTCCAGTTCCTGCTGGCGGCGAGGCTGTCGCTGTTCAGGCGGCTGGTCACGCCTGTCGTGGCCGGCACGGTGTTGATGCTGATCGCGGTCACCGTGATGCCTCTGGTCTTCGACATGGTGACGGCCTCACCGGAGGGCAGCTCCGCCTGGAGCGCGCCGACCAGCTCGCTGGTCACCGTGGCAGTGATCATCGTCATCGCACTGAAATCCTCAGGCGGCCTGCGACTGTGGGCGCCGGTGATCGGCGTTGTGGCCGGCTCGGTCGTGGCCGCCGTCTTCGGACTCTACGACGTCGACCAGGTGGTCGAAGCACGGTGGGTAGGCCTGCCCGACGGCGGCTGGCCCGGCTTCGACACCTCGTTCGGCTCGGCCTTTTGGAGCTTCCTGCCCGCCTTCGTGCTGGTCACGATCATCGGGGCGGTCGAGACCATCGGCGACTCGGTGGCCATCCAGCGCGTGTCGTGGCGCCAGCCGCGAGCGGTGGACTACCGCGTCGTACAGGGAGCAGTGGCCGCGGACGGGACCGGCAACCTGCTGTCGGGTCTGGCCGGCACGGTCCCCAACACGACCTACTCCACCAGCGTCTCGATCACCGAGCTGACCGGCGTCGCCGCCCGACGGGTCGGCGTCGCCATCGGTGTCTTCTTCGTCGTCATGGCCCTGCTGCCCAAGTTCCTCGCGCTGGTGCTGGCCATACCGGACGCGGTCGTCGCGGCGTACGTAACGGTGCTGATCTCGCTGCTGTTCGTGGTCGGCATGAGGATCGTCGCCGAGGAGGCCTCGGACTACCGCAAGGGTCTCATCGCGGGCGTCTCGTTCTGGGTCGGCGTCGGCTTCCAGAACAACCTGATCTTCGGTGATTACCTGGAAGGGTTCGCAGGCGGGTTCCTGGAGAACGGCATGACCGCGGGCGGACTGCTGGCAATGGTGCTGACCCTGTTCACGGAGGCGACCCAAGCCCGCCGGCATCGGCTGCGCACCGACCTGGCGCTGTCGGAACTGCCGCGCATCCGGCAGTTCCTCGATGACTTCACCAAGCGCCACCGCTGGGGGGCGGCGATGTCCGAGAGGCTCGACGCGGTCGCCGAGGAGACCCTGCTGACGTTGTTGGACATCGAAGGGGCCGACGACAAACTCGCCGGGCGAGCCCTGCGGGTGACGGCCAGCAAGCAGGACGGACGGGCCGTGCTGGAGTTCGTGGCCGCGGCCCGAGGAGAGAACATCGAGGACCGGATGGCCGTGCTCGACGAGCCGACGGCAGACAGACCGGTCGAGCGCGACATCTCGCTGCGGCTGCTCCAGCACTACGCGACTTCAGTGCTCCACCAGCAGTACCACGAACTTGAGATCGTCACCGTCCACGTCAATCCGCCGTCCCAGCCAAGCCGGACCGGCGAGCCGGACAACGGGTAAGGCACCGGCCGCAGTCGGAGGAGGCACGACTCAGGACAGGGCGAAATCTTGGAACCGCGGGCGGCCATGTGGGCGTCAGTAGTGTCAGAGGCACACAAGTGCCTCGCCGTTGGGAGGCGAAGATGCTCCGGATCCGATTGGCCATTGCGCTGCTGGCGGCATTGGCGCTAGTAGGTGCAGCCTGTGGCGGCGACGATGCCGACACCGCCGGCGATCAGCAGCCCGAGGCTGAGGCGACTGTCACCACCCAAGCGGGAGCGGACGACACATCAGCAGATGTGAGCGATGCCGTAGCAGTTGAGGACGACGTTGAAGCTGTGGCGCCCGATGCCCCGGATGACGCCGGCTCGTCGGTCGACCGCCCGGACGCGCCACCTGTTGACGCCGAGGCTTTGCTGGCCTCGGCCATAACGACGCTTGACGGGCGCTCAGTTCGCGGCGAGGCGAATGTCGAGCTCGCGCCCGGGTTCGAGTTCTCGACGAGCTTCGAATCGGATGCCGACGGCGATCTTGCGGTGTCGCTCGAACTGCCGCCCGGGATGGATCCGGAGTTCCCCGGCGGCGCCGAAGCCGAGATGCGGTACGTGGGGGGTGTCGTGTATGTGCGGCCTCCGGCCACGGCCGAGAGCCTGACGGAATTGGGCGTCGACGAGGCCTGGTACGTGGCCGAACCCGTCCCAGGCGCTGATCCGATGAGCGATGTCATGGGATCAGGGGGAGGGGTGATGTGCGCCTTCCCCCAGATGCTCGACGCCCCGCCCGGCGACTGCGACCTGCTCGGCGAGACGGGCGCCTTCCTGGAGGCTGCCAGCGAACCCGAGATCGTCGGCCGGGAGGACGTCCGGGGTGTGGAGGCCACCAGAGTGCGCTTCCAGGTGTCGCTGCTCGATCTGGTGGGCGAGGCCCTAGGCATGGAGCCCGACGACGGCGAGACCCCCGAAGCCGGCGCGTTCGACGACACTGCCTCGGACCCGTTCGCAGAAGGGCTGGATCAGATCTTCGGATTCCTCGACGCAGGCTTCGAAGTCGACGCATGGATCGATGACGAGAGCCTGATACGGCGCTTGGCGTTCGATCTAGCATCGATGTTCGCCGGTCTCGCCGGAGAGGACGCCGGCGCTCAGATGCCCTCGAGCTTGGTGACCCTGGAGTTCTACGACTTCGACGTCGACATCAGCGTGGACGCGCCGCCGCCGGAGATGATCGTCGACGAGGCCCTGCTCGCCGGCGACGACTACGCCACCTCGGAGGAGTCTGAGCCCTACGACGACGACTACAGCTAGGGGCGCTCGTCGGGAGTGAGGCCGGCCAGGTCTGCTATCGACGTCGGAGGCTCCGCGCTGGCGGTCATGTCGGCGGATGCCTCCGGCGGCTCGAAGCGGGTGGTGATCGGCACGACGCCGGCCCACCACGGACCGGCGATGTCGTCGGGCTCGTCTACCGGGTCGCCGGCGCGGACCTTGGCCGACGCCTCGGCCAGCGGCAACTCCAGCACCAGCGTCTTGCGCAGGTCCGTCTGTGACGGCGGGCGGACGGCGTCCCAGTGGGCCACCACATGGTCGGTGACCAGCTTGAGAGCTCGGCGCTTGCCCGGCTCGTCGTCGATCCGCGTCGCTCGGCCCCGCACCACCACCGACCGGTAGTTCATCGAGTTGTGGAACGGTGTGCGGGCCATCACCAGCCCGTCGAGATGGGTGACGGTCACGCACACCTCATGGCCGTCACCGGTGCCGAGCAGATGGTTGGCGGCCGCGCCGTGCAGGTAGAGACGCTCGCCGTCGTGGCCGTAGGCCATGGGCAGCACCAGCGGCCCCTCGGACGTGGTCACACCCACATGAGCGATCATGCCGGCGTCGAGGATCCCGAGGATGTCGTCGCGCCCGTAACGGGCCCGCGGCACCCCCCGTCGAACCCGCGTGCGGGCCGATGGCGCCCCGCCGAAGTCGTTCGAATCAGGCACGCTGCAAGGCTAACGGCGGGCTACCGGTAGCCTTCAGGCCCGTGGCCGGGGCGTCCATGAACGACAAGCTCGAGGATCTGAGAGCTCGCAAGTCCGAGGCACTGGCGGCTGGACCCGAGCGGGCCGTGAAGCGCCAGCACGACAAGGGCAAGATGCTGGCCCGGGAGCGGCTCGACTACCTGCTCGACGAAGGCTCGTTCCATGAGCTCGACATGCTGGCCCGCCACCGCGCCCACGAGGCCGGACTGGACGACCGGCCCTACACGGACGGCGTGATCACCGGCTGGGGGACCATCGACGGCCGCAAGGTCTTCGTGTTCGCCCAGGACTTCACAGTCATGGGCGGCGCGCTGGGCGAAGTGTTCGCCGAGAAGCTCCACAAGGTGATGGACCTCGCCGTGTCTGTCGGAGCGCCCATCATCGGCCTCAACGACGGCGCCGGCGCCCGCATCCAGGAGGGCGTCGTCTCGCTGGACGGCTACGGCGGGATCTTCTTCCGCAACGTCCAGGCCTCGGGAGTGATCCCCCAGATCAGCGTGATCCTCGGACCGTGCGCCGGGGGAGCGGTGTACAGCCCGGCCATGACCGACTTCATCTTCATGGTGCGCGAGAAGTCGCACATGTTCATCACCGGACCCGACGTGGTGAGGACGGTCACCGGCGAGGAGGTGACCCTCGAGGACTTGGGAGGGGCCACCAGCCACAGCACCAAGTCGGGCGTGGCCACCTTCGTCGCCTCAAGCGAGCACGACGTCCTCGACGACGTGAAGGCGCTGCTGTCCTTCCTGCCCTCCAACAACCTCGAGCAGCCGCCGGCGTACAAGTCGGCCGACGATCCCGATCGCGAGTGCCCGGTACTGGACACCCTGCTGCCCGACAGCCCCAACGTCCCGTACGACATGAAGGACGTGATCACCGAAGTGGCCGACGACGGCGACTTCCTCGAGTATCACGCCTCCTGGGCCCGCAGCATTGTCTGCGGGTTCGCTCGCATCGACGGGCGCTCGGTCGGCGTCGTGGGCAACCAGCCGATGGTTCTGGCCGGCGTCCTCGACATCGAATCGGCTGAGAAGGCGGCCCGCTTCGTGCGCACCTGCGACGCCTTCAACATCCCGCTGTTGACCTTCGTCGATGTCCCCGGCTTCCTGCCCGGCGTCGACCAGGAACACGGCGGCATCATCCGTCACGGGGCCAAGCTGCTGTACGCCTACTGCGAGGCCGCGGTGCCACGCATCTCGGTCATAACCCGCAAGGCCTACGGGGGCGCCTACGTGGTTATGGACTCCAAGGGTGTCGGCTCGGACCTCTCCTTCGCGTGGCCCTCCGCCGAGATTGCCGTGATGGGCCCCCAGGGCGCGGTCGAGATCATCTACCGCCGCGAGTTGGCCGACGCAGCCGATCCGGGGACCCGCCGGGACGAGTTGGTGGACGACTACACGCAGAGGCTGGCCAACCCCTATGTCGCAGCAGAGCGCGGCTTTGTGGACGAGGTGATCGAGCCTTCACAGACTCGTCGCAAGATCGTGGCCGGTCTACGGGTGCTGGAGTCCAAGCGCGAGGAGATCCCCGAGCGCAAGCATGGGAACGTCCCGCTGTGACCGGTCAGGCTGCGGGCAGCCTGGAGATCCTGTCGATCACCCCCGAGCCGACCGATGCCGAGCGGGCCGCCATCGTCGCCGCGGTGGAGGCGCTCAAGGCCGAGGTCTGGCCGCAGCTGAACGGAGCGACCACGCCGGAGCCCTCTCCCCGCTGGCGCTACGCAGGCCGGCCTTGGCGCAGCCGCCAGAGCTACGGCGGCTGGACCTGAGCCGACTGGGCTAGCCACCTGACCGGAACATCGCCGGGAGCGGCGAGGTGAGCAACTCCGGCAGGCGGTGCAGGTATTGATGGCGCGGGACGGCTTGCACGCCGAGGGAGCGCAGGTGCGGCGTCGCCCACTGGACGTCGATCAGCCTCGGACGGCCGTCGCGCAGGCCGTCGGCCAGGGCCACCAGCGCCACCTTTGAGGCGTCCCGGACCCGGTAGAACATCGACTCGCCCGCGAACAGACCGCCGACTGCCACGCCGTAGAGCCCGCCGACCAACTCGCCGTCGCGCCACGTCTCGACGCTGTGAGCGAAGCCTGCGTGGTGGAATCGCAGGTACGCGGCTCGCATCTGAGCGTCGATCCAACCATGGGGCCTGGCCGGGTCGGCGCAGCCGTCAACCAGTTCGGCGAAGGCGGTGTCCACCCTGACCTCGAAGCGGCGGCAGGCCCGGCGCAGCGAGCGGTGGACGATTAGCCCGTCGGGTTCCAGGACGCCGCGTTCAGGCGGGGACCACCACCCGATGCGCCCTCCCGGCTTTATTGGCATGGGAAACAGGCCGCGGCTGTAGGCGGCCAGCAGGGTGGCCGGCTCGAGGTCGGCGCCGACCGCCACCAGGCCCCCCTCGTCGCTGGATGAGGGATCGGGGAAGACCCAGCGGCAAGCATCCAGCCTCGCATCGGCGGGCACAGGAGACAGAGTAGGTTGGAACGATGAC
Organism: Acidimicrobiaceae bacterium; assembly: GCA_009842325.1. GTDB lineage: Bacteria > Actinomycetota > Acidimicrobiia > Acidimicrobiales > Aldehydirespiratoraceae > Aldehydirespirator. The sequence goes on from VYFQ01000031.1 coordinate 80,369, forward strand.
CACCGGTGCCCGGGCCGCGGCGCGGGACTTGACGGCACCCCCAGCACCCCTGCTTGACGAGGTGGACGAGTGCTGCCGGGCGCTGGCCGCCACCGCGGTGGGCCGGGTGTTCACTGTGCCGGCCGGAGACGCCGAGGCCGCGCTGCGGTCCGAGAGCCGCAGTGGTGCCCGCTACGACACGGTCCTGTCGTTCATGTGCACCCCTCATGTGGCCTCGCTCGAGGACTACGTCGCCGCGCTCGAGCAGGTCCTGGCCGACCGGGGATGGATCCTTATGGTGGAGCCGGCGGGGATCGACCGCGGGGTGCTGCACAGGTGGCTGATCACTCGACTCCGCCGCCAGCCGCCCCCGCCTCGCGCCAGGGGCGGCGACGTGGTGTCGGCGGTTCGCGCCCGCGGTCTGTTTGTCACCGACATCCACCGCCGCGAGGCGCGGTCGGTCCCACCGGCGTGGCGTCAGTACGTGGAGTTGAGGGCCCGCCATGCCACGCCTCGGCCCGAGGGGTCATGAGCCGGGTCATCCTTGCCGGGGGCCGCGAGCTGGATGCGACCACACCCGCGGGCCGGGCTCTAGCCAGGTGCGGTTCGGTCGCGGTGGTGACGGTGGCAGCTGCTTTCCGGCGCCCCGACGCGCTGCACTCCCAGATCAAGGCATGGGCCCAGAATCTGTCGCTTGAGCATGCCGTGAGCCGTGAGCGGCGCTCTGACTCGGTGGCCGTCGACTACTCGGTTGTGAGCGCGGTGCGACGCTCCGACGCACTGGACCCGGAGGTCTACGGACCGATCGCAGAATGTGACGGCGTGCTCGTGCTCGACGGGTCTCCCGCCCATTTCGTGAGCGCAGTCATGGCGACCCCGCTGCTGGACGCCATCGTCGCCGCTCGGCAGCGGGGCGCCGATGTGGTCTGGTCGGGCGCGGCCGCGGCCGCGGTATGCGCCTCCATGGTGGACGACCGCGGTGGCGCGCTCACGGTGGGCCTGGGACTCCATGACGGCATCGTGGTTGCTGCGGGCTGGGAGGGCTGGCCCCGTGACCGGCGCCGGCGCCTGTGGCGGATGGTCCCGGACCGGCTGCTGTTCATGGCGCTGGAGTCCGGCGCGGCGGTGTGTTCGACGGCCGAGCCAGAGGTGCTGGCGTCATCGTCCAGCCCCGACGACTGGACCGTGCTCGGCGGGGCCGTCGAGGCCCGCCGGGGCGGCACCGCCGTCACGCTGGAGCATTGGCGGCGCCCAACGCCCTGAACGGCACCCGGTGCCAGAAATCTCGGTTTGGTTCTGCGGAAATACCACCCATAACCACACCGAGATTCTGCTGCCGGGGATCTCGGGTTGGTTTCGTGGATATACCACCCATAACCACACCGAGATTCCTGATGCGGCCTGCGGCGCCGCGCTGAGACTTGCTCAGGTCTCCTCGATGGTCACCGAGTGGACCGTGACGTCGCGCGACGGTGCCCCGCCCAGCGCCCCGCCCGGCTCGTGGAGGCCGATTATCGACTGGGCCACGGCCAGTCCGGCGTCATCGGTCTGGCCGAATACCACGTAGGTGCCCTGGCCGTCCAGCCTGGACGCGTTGGGGCCGGTGGTCAGGAAGAACTGCGCGCTGGCCGAGTTGGGCCCGGCTGATCGGGCCATGACGAGCTGGCCCGGCTGGTAGCGGTATGGCCCGGTGAGATTGCCGGTGTCGGGGTCGAGGTCGAAGGCGGGCTCGTCGGGGATCGTGTACCCGGGACCGGGATCCCGGTTGTCGTTGGTGTGGGGCGAGCCGCCTTGGATGATGTCGATGGACGGGTCGGTGCGGAACAGCAGGGTGCCGTCGTAGTAGCCCCAGCGGGCCAGGGTCACGAAGTTGTTGACGGTCAGCGGAGTATCCGACGCGGTCAGCTCGAAGCGCATCTCGCCCTCGCTGGTATCGAAGATGGCGACATAGCGAGCCTGGGGGTCGATGCACATGGGCTGGGGGCCGTCGAAGTCGATCACGCGCCGACTCGATCCGTCGACGGCCGGACACACTGCCGCCGCCGGCTCGGCGGCTGGTTCGGCGGCTGGTTCGGGCTCGGGCTCGGGCTCGGACTCGGAGTTGTTGCGCTGCTGTAGGAATCCGAGCACGGCGAGCGCGGCCGCGACCGCTACCGCCGCCATACCGATGAGCTTGACGCGCCGGCGTGTGGCGTACTGCTTGGCGGCGGCCTCGTCGGCGGCCAGGCGCAGGCGCCGGTTCTCGCGCTGGCGCTCCCGCTTCGCCGTGCTCATGAGCCGCGGCGCCCCTAGGCCAGGAGGCCCACGGCCAGTGAAGCCACCATCATCGTCACCACCAGCACCGCCACCACCGCGACTAAGCGGCGCTGCCGGTCCCGGCGGGAGCTGGTGCGCTGCCCGCTACCGGTCGACTGCCTGGCGGCCCGGACCCGACGCTTTCGTAGATCGCTCTGGGACGGCACCGCCCAACCCTACATCTCCACCCGGGTCGGGGCTCTTGATGCGGCGTGCCGAGCGTCGGGCGCGTAGCGTTGCGCGATGCCGTCCCGTCGCCGCCGCGCGCCCGGAAGGCTGTTGGGCGCCTTGCTCGCAGTCGCCGGTGCGGCCGCAGTCGCCTCAGCCTGCGCCGACACCGCCGACGGTCCGCTGGTGAGCGAGGAGGCCGTCTCCGAGGAGGTCGTGACCACCACCACCGCCCCGCCGGAGCCTCCTCGCTCCGAGGGAACGGCCAAGGTCGGCGACATCCAGTACGAGTTCGCCGTCACCTGCCATGACCGCGGCGCCGGTGACGTGGTGGTACTAGGGGCGGGCGACGATCCCGTTTCCGGGAATCCGGTGGAGCTGTACCTGGAGGCCTCGTTCGTCGATCCGTACATCGGCCTTCGCCTAGCGGACGGGACGCTCATCGAGCCGTCGCTGGAGAGCCCGCTGGACCTGTACCTGCAGGACGATGTGATCCGCGCCTCTGCGATTCGCTTCGTGCGGGATCTGAACCTGGAGACGGGCGAGGCCACCGAGGTCGGCTTCGGGGAGTTCGAGATCCACTGCTACAGCTACGAGCGCGAGCCGCCTTCTGGTTAGGACGTCTCGCAGCCGGTGTCCAGCATCACCATGGGCAGGCGCCCGGACTTGAAAGCCCGCACGGCTCCCTCGGAGATGTTGAAGACCACCCGGTAGTCCTGGTCTCCCGCGTCCCGCGGCACGAAGACCAGATCGACGGTGCCGTCGACCCGGACCTCCCGCTCGATCCTGTCGCCGAAGAGATCGGTGACCATGCTCTCGGGAGACCCGACGCCCACGCCGGAGCGGGTTGTGATCGGCCCGCTGTTGATGTCCACTCGCTCGATGGTGCCCGAGTGCACCAGGAAGACGATCCCATCGGGAGCGTCGTGGGGGACGACGTGATAGCAGGCGCCCGTCGGTCCCGCGGGTACCAGCACCGTCCCCGCGGCTTGCTGGGCCGCGGCGACCGTCATCCCGAAGTGGACCTCGTCGAGGCCGACGGTCGAGACAGTGGACCGGTTGCTGAGCGTCGGCGGGCCGAATTGCTCCGGGTTGTCCGGTGGCACGGTCGTGATCGTCGTCGTGGTGGCCTGGACCGTGGTCGTAGTGGATGTAGTCGCGGAGGTTGAGGTCGTGGTCGACCCGTCCTCAGTGCTCCCGTCGTCGGCGCTTCCGCTCTCCACGGCGTTCTCGGCACTCCCGTCGTCGTCATCATCGGCGGCGGGCGCCTCGTCCGTTTCGTTGTCTTGGCTCAGCTCCTCGGTCTCGTCCGCGGCCGGAGCATCACCGTCGTCTCCAGTGTCTCGGCCGAGCCACCAGATCACGCCGCCCACGACGACGATCACCAACGCGACGGCTACGAGTATCGGCACCCACCTCGGGCTGCGCCTCTCGGCGGCACCGGGCCAGAACGGACCTTGGTCCTGAGGTTCCGGGTTCCACTCCACGCCAGTGGAGGGTACCGCTAGCCATACAGGTTCCGGCCGGTGGGCCGCCCGGGGCTCGAACCCGGCACCTTGAGATTAAAAGTCTCCTGCTCTACCCGATGAGCTAGCGGCCCACCCCTATTCTGGCAGCGGCCACGACGCTTTGGATCGGCTTAGATTGGATCGCCGGTGTAGCGGTGAGCTTCGAGGTCGGCGAGGTTGGCCCACTCAAGCGTGCGGGCGTGGGTCGCTTCCAGAACGACCTGGGGCGCGGCCCCGGCCGCGTGCGCCTCTGCCCAGCGGGGCGCACATAGGCACCAGTGGTCGCCCGGCGCCAGCCCGTCGAAGCCGATGGCCGGCTGCGGGGTGGAGAGGTCGTTGCCTGCGGCCCTAGAGAACTCAAGGAACTCGGCGGTCATCACGGCGCAGACAGTGTGCACCCCGTAGTCGCCGGAGTCGGTATTGCAGCAGCCGTCGCGGAACCAGCCGGTCAGCGGGTCGAAGGAGCACGGCTGAAGCTCCTCACCGAGCACGTTGCGGGCCATGGTCTCCAGTCTCTCAGATCTCGCCCGTTGGCGCGAACCCGTTACTCTCAACGCATGAGCGAGACAGGCGGGGCCCTCCCCCCGGAGGGTCAAGGCATGGACGAGGCGAGCGACAACCTGCCTCCGGACTCTGAAACCGATCGCCAGACGGCCCAACTCGAGGGCATCGAGCGAGATCTGGACACTGTGGATGCCGCTCTCGCCGCGCTCGACTCCGATGATCTCGAGAGGGCGGAAGCACTGGCAGCCGAACTCGAGGAGTCAGCTGGCTAGCGCCTCCTCCGACATCGACGCGGTGCCGCCGATGTCGCTCAGAGCCAACAGGTACCCTTCGGCCCTCTCCGCGTAGGGGTTGCGGTTCACGATCGCCTGGAACTCGGGTGAGTGCTCGGCGACCACCAGATGGGCCAACTCGTGGATGATCACATGGTCGAGCACCCAGGGCGGTGCGTCGGCCAGTCGACTTGAGATGCGGATGTCACCGCTGCTGATCGAGCAGGAGCCCCAGCGCAGGCGCTGCCGGGACGACCATTTGATCGAGCGCGGCTCGGGAAGGCCGAAGCGGGCTGCGAGCTCGCGAGCTCTGGGCTCCAGCGGCAGATGGCCGCACCGCCACTTCTCCTCGAAGCGAGCCAAGACCTTGCTCACCAGAGCCTGCTCCTCCTCCTTCGTGGTCCAGCCTGGGACCCGGACGACCAGCACGCCGTCGGACATGCGAGCCGACACTGTCTTGTTGCGTTTGGGACTGCGGATCACGCGCACGGGCGGGAGATTCCGGGGTGCGGGCGCCTTCTCGGCGCCGTCGAGAGGTGTGCCGTTGGTGCTCATCGTCGCTCCGGGGTGGCAGTGGGCCTGAGGCACGCACCGCTGCCGGTGAGCGCGATTCGCTCCTGCAAGCGCACCTCGCCCGACTGCACCAGGATCCGGCGACCGCCGAGGTTGCCGATGCGCTTGAAGGCGACACCGAAATGTCGTTCAAGTGTATAGATTACACCGGCATGTGACACTACAAGCACGTCGCCCGACGGGACTCGGGCGGCGATGCGGTGGGCGGCATCGAATACACGCTTGATCAACGATGCGTCACTCTCCCAGCCGGGTGGATAGTTCCCTGCGGCCAGATCGCCGGGGAAGTCGCGCTCGATCTGTTCGGTGGTGAGCCCCTGCCAAAGGCCGACGCTGCGCTCGCGCCATCCCGGATCAGAGGTCACCGGCCCGGTGCCGAGCGACTCGGCGATGATTTCGGCAGTCTCGCGAGCTCGGTCAAGATCGCTGGAGACGACGCACTCGACATCGTCCAGGTCGGCGGCTGCGGCCCGCGCCTGAGTCGCGCCCGCGACCGACAGCGGAGGGTTGGCGTGGCCCTGCCAGCGGCCGTCCAGGTTCCAGACGGACTCGGCGTGACGGACGACGAGGAGATTGACCATGATCGCGAGCGACCGTAACCCGACGGCATCAGCAGGCCGCGGATGCTCACAAGCTCTGGCTACCATGGCGCCCGTGGCGCGTCTGCGGCTGTTCGCATCGGCTCGGGAGGCGGCCGGGACCGGTCGTGACAGGGTGCCCGGTGCCACGGTGCGGGAGGTCTTGGAAGAGGCCTGTGACCGCTATGGCCATGACTTTGCCGGACTGCTGGAGACGTGTCAGGTGTGGTGCAACGGCGAGCCGACCGCGCCCAACGCACCGGTAGGAGACGACGACGAGATCGCAGTGCTGCCTCCGGTCTCGGGGGGCTAGCCACCAGCGGGGGAGTATCCTCCATCGTTCGTGAGTCGCGCCGCCGTCCTGTCGCTTCACACATCTCCGCTCGTGCTGCCGGGACGGGGTGACGCGGGCGGAATGAACGTCTACGTGCGGGAACTCGTCTCTGCGCTGGCCCAGACAGGCATCGACGCCACCGTGTTTGTGAGGCGTAACAGCGACGCGCCCGCCGTCGTCGATGTGGAGCCGGGATTCAGGGTCGTCCATGTGGCTGCCGGAGCCGCCGAGCTGTCCAAGGAGTCACTCCCGGGCGTGGTGGACGACTTCGCCGCCGGTGTCGGAGCATGGCTCCAGGAGCACCCGGTCGACGTGCTGCATGCCAACTACTGGCTGTCGGGCGTGGCCGGCCATCGCCTGAAGCACGAGCTCGACCTGCCGCTGGTGTCCACCTTCCACACGCTGGCCCGGGTCAAGGCCGAGACCGGTGATCCCGAACCGCAACGCCGGATCGATGCTGAGGCGGAGGTGATCGCGTGCTCCGACGTCATCACGGCCAACTCCGTGACGGAGTTACAGCAGCTCGCGGAGCTGTACGGCGCCGATCCCAAACGCATCGACGTGGTGGCGCCCGGGGTCGACGGGGCCGTGTTCTCGGTGGGGTCGCGCCAGGGAGCTCGCGCCGCGCTGGGCATCGATGAAGGTCCGGTGCTGCTGTTCGTCGGTCGCATACAGCCCTTGAAGGGCCTTGATGTGGCCGTTGAGACCCTCGCCGGCCTTCGCCGTCGCTACGGCGGCGCCCAGCTCCTCGTAGTGGGGGGCGCCTCGGGTCCAGACGGAGAGCGTGAACTTCTGCGCCTCGACCGCGCTGTCCGCCGCCACCACCTGCAAGGACGCGTCGCGTTGGTTCCCCCGCAGCCGCACCACCTGCTGTCGACCTATTACCGGGCCGCCGATGTGTGCCTCGTGCCCAGCCGGTCGGAATCGTTCGGCCTCGTAGCCCTGGAGGCTGCTGCCTGTGGGGTACCGGTCGTCGCGGCCGACGTGGGTGGGCTGCGAACGCTGGTGGACCACGGTCGCAATGGATTCCGCATCTCGGAACGCGACCCGGCCCGCTACACCGAGGCCGTGCTCGCCATCCTCGACGATCCCTCACTGGCGTCGTCGATGGCCCGTCGGGGCGCCGAGATGGCGGGTCGCTACTCCTGGACTGCCACGGCGGCCCGTCTGCGCAGGATCTTCGGGGATCTCTCGGCGCGGGTTCCGTTGGACTGCACAGTCTGAGACGCCGAGCCGATGGGAGACGATGCCGATCCCATGACCCAGGCGCCGCCTGCGTCGGATGCGGATCTCGACGCTCTGGAGCGGCGAATGGACTCGTGGCTGGCAGCCGCGTCGGCCGCGAACCCCGCCATCGACGCCGTCGAACGCGGCCTGCAGGACGAGCGACGGTGGTACGTGCGGGTCCACGGCGAGGAGAAGGAGGTGTGGACGATCTGGTTCACCCTCGGCCAGCGCACGCTGCACTACGAGACCTACCTGGTCCCGGCGCCGGAGGAGAACCAGGCCAGCTTCTACGAGCACCTGCTGCGCCGCAACCGGCGCCTGACCGGCCTAAAGCTCGAGATCGGACCCGAGGACGCGGTGTTCCTGTCGGGCTCGACGCCGGTCTCGCAGCTGACCGCCGGAGTGCTCGACGGGATTCTCGGATCGATGTACGCGGCCACCGAGTTGATCTTCCGCCCCGCCATGCGCATCGGCTACGCCTCGAAGTTCCGAGGCTGAGACCGGACTCACCGATCTGTACGCAGCCGGCGGTCGGCGGCCCGCCGGTGCACACCATTGCGATGTTGTTAATTTTCAGCTACTGTAAAGGCTGTTCCGGCGGAGAGATGGCCGCCGATCGGGGAAGTTCGGCATGGCCCTCTCTCCGCCGGTGCCGCGCCCGAGCAGGCGTCCGCGCCCACATCACAGGTCCCGGTGTTCGGATCGAGCGTCTTGCGCTGATAGACCTACGCCGGTTCGGAGAGGGTCCGCCCTGCTCGGACTACACTGCCAGCCGTCAGTAGTCGTCGCCGAGGAGTACCGGTGGTCGCCTTCGCCCTGTCAATCGTGGTCACGGTCGCACTTGTCGGCGCCATCCTCGCCTACGCGAAGCGCCGGCCCGTGGGGACCCCGGTCACGTGGGGCGAGGCCATGTTCGGGTCGATGATCGTCTTCTTCGCGATGTTCTGGGTGTACGGGGTCGTGCCCCATCAGTTCCTCACCTGGGCTGACAACGAGCTCAACTGGCGAACGGACAAGCTCTTCGTCGGCCCGGGAGGGATCCTGCGGGCCCAGGCTCAGGGCGGCAGCTTCCCGTTCACGATCACCTATGTGGTGATCCGCGACATCCTCGCCAGCGGGATCTACGTCGTCGGCGTCGGCGCGCAGGTGTGGCTGTGGATGGTGTGGCAGAACCGGGGCAAGAAGGCCGAGGCCGCCGAGGCCGTCGAGATCTCCAGCTTCGGGCGCCCCCTGGTCCGGGAGGGATCCGAGGCGTGACCACTACCGACGCCAACCCGCCTATGCCGGAGTTCCGGGACGACTACGTGCTTCAGGAGGTGGACGCGGCCTGGCTCGCACAGGCCGTCAAGCCCAAGCAGTTCATCCACATCGACCAGTCAGAGTGCATCATGTGCGAGGGCTGCGTGGACATCTGCCCGTGGAAGTGCATCTTTATGGTCACGCCCGACGCCGTCGACGAGGCCGTCGGCACCGAGCTGCCGGGCATAGACCCCGCTGACAAGGTGATCTTCACAATCGACGATGACGTATGCACGCGCTGCGCGCTGTGCGTGGATCGCTGCCCGACCGGCGTCATCATTCTCGGCAAGATGGGCGATCCTCCCCCCGGGGGCGACCCTCACCAGAGAACCAACTCCCACGGCTACGGCTACGGGATGCGGCTCGCCTAAGAAATCTCGACCCCCCCAGACTCGATCCGCAGGAGACCCATGGCCATCGACACAGACGAGCGCAAGACGCCTCTGCCGGAGCGCCTGGCCGCCCAGATGACGAAGATCGGCGACCAGGTCCAGGGTTCCCAGGCCTGGACCTCGATCTTCCGGCCCGGGTCGATCTTCCGCAAGGGCTATACCGACAGCCCCCGCAACCGGTCTTACGTGATCATGAACAGCGTGCTGTACCACCTTCACCCCGTGAAGGTGAAGCGTCACGCCGTGAAGGTGAGCTACACCCTGTGCCTGGGCGGTCTGAGCTTCTTCCTGTTCATTCTCGAGACCGTCACCGGCATCTTCCTGATGTTCTTCTACCGTCCCACCGCGGCCCAGGCCTGGGACGACATCTACATCCTGCAGACCTCGGTGACGTTCGGCCTGCTGGTCCGGAACATGCACCGGTGGGGCGCCCACCTCATGGTGATCACCGTGTTCCTGCACATGGCCCGGGTGTTCTACCACGGGGCCTACAAGCCGCCCCGGGAGTTCAACTGGGTCATCGGCGTGATCCTGCTGAAGCTGACGCTGCTGCTGTCGTTCACCGGGTACCTGCTGCCGTGGGACCAGCTGGCCCTGTGGGCGGTGACCGTGGGCACCAACATGATGGGCTACACGCCCGTGTTCGGCGACCAGGTGCGGTTCGTGCTGCTCGGCGGAGTGGAGATCGGAACCGACACACTGCTGCGCTGGTACGTGCTGCACGTGCTGATGCTGCCGTTCGTGCTCGTGATCTTCCTGGCCGTCCACTTCTGGCGGGTCCGCAAAGACGGCGGCATCTCGGGTCCGCTGTAGGAGCAAGGGGTAGAGGCGATGGTGGAGATCCCCGAGCATCTGCGCAAGCGGGCCGAGGAGGCCCGGGCCAAGGCTGAGGCGGCCAAGGCGGCCGCGGCCGGCGGGCCCGCAGCGGCAGGCTCAGGCGACGGCGCCTCTGAGGCCCAGCAGCAGGCGGCGAGCAAGATCCCGCCCCATCTGCTGGAGCGATCCAAGGCGGCGAGGGCTCAGGCGGCCGGCGGTGCCCCCGAGGCGGAGGCTCCGGCCGCGGCAGCCGGCGGCGGGGGAGTGGCTGTAGCCGCCCCGCCGACCGCGCCGGAGATGCCGGCCACCGGCCCCGGCGGGCACACCCAGCGCCTGCTGACGGTGGTCAAGTCGGGCTCGATCCAGGACGTGAAGTCCAAGCCGCAGGACAAGGTGCACGTGTGGCCGCACCTGCTGGTGGTGGAGTTCGTGGCTTCGCTGTTCATCACCGCGTTCACGCTGATCTTCTCGATCTTCGTGAACGCCCCGCTGCTGGAGTTGGCCAACTACAACCAGACGCCCAACCCTTCCAAGGCCCCCTGGTACTTCCTCGGCCTGCAGGAGCTGCTGACGATGTTCCATCCGATGGTGGCGGGCGTCACCATCCCCGGTATCGGGCTCCTGGCGCTGATGCTGGCTCCCTACATCGACAGGAACCCGTCCAAGAAGCCTGAGGACCGCAAGTTCGCCATCAGCCTCATGACCATCCACCTCATGTTCTGGGCGGTGCTGGTGATCATCGGCTCCTTCTTCAGGGGTCCGGGCTTCAACTTCGTCTTCCCCTGGGAAGCGGGCCTGTTCTTCGAGCTGTGACCGTGGCACCCACACTCGCTTTCGGGCCCTTCACCTGCCCCGCCAAAGGAGGCAACCGATGATCTATGTGGCTGTGGCTGTGCTGGCCGTGCTGGCCATCGTGGCGGTGCTCGCCGCGGTCCGCCGGCGCCAGTCGGACGCCGCTATCGGCATGCTGTCGCGCGAAACCCGCAGCCGGGACCGGTCATCGGTGGTTCTGAAGGCCGAGGCGCCGCCCACCGGCCGGGAGGTGGAGAAGGCCGCGGCCGCGGCTCGCGCCGGCAGCGCGCTGGCGCCGACGGAGGGCGGCGGACCGCCCGCGCCCTATGTCCCGCCCGATCCCGAGACGATCGGCGTGAGCCGCCGCCAGTTCTTCAACCGGACGATCGTGATGCTGATGAGCCTGAGCCTGTCGGGGTTCGGCGTGGCGTGCATCGCCTTCCTGTGGCCTCAGGGTGCCAGCGGGTTCGGTTCGAAGATCAAGGTGGGCCTGGTGAGCGATCTTCTGGCCGAGATCCGCGACAACTCGGGGTTCCTGTACAAGCCCGAGGGCCGGATGTGGCTCACCGAGTACCCCAACGGCGCGGTGGAGAAGGCGGCTGCCACCTATTCGGCGCCCGAACTGGCGGGGATGACCGCGGGTCACGACTTGGGGCTCGACGGCGGCATCGTGGCGCTGTACCAGAAATGCCCCCATCTCGGCTGCCGGGTGCCCGAATGCGTGACCTCGCAGTGGTTCGAGTGCCCGTGCCACGGCTCGAAGTACAACCAGGTGGGCGAGAAGCGGGGCGGGCCGGCACCCCGGGGCATGGACCGCTTCGCAGTGGAGATCGGTGCGGACGGCTCGCTCACCGTCGACACCGGCACCATCATCCAGGGACCGCCCATCGGCACCAACACCACCGGCCAGGAGGCCGAGGGGCCGGCTTGCATCGGCCAGGCCACCGGCCACTAGTGACCGCCCGATCCGACCCGTAGGAATCGTCGCCGCGCATGCTCCTAGCCGCCTCAACGCAGAGAACCATCGGGTTCGTCATCCTGGCCATCGTTTTCGTCGGGTACATCGTGTACCTGATACTCAATGCGCGCGCCTCCCGCGACGAGGTCGGCAGCGAGATCGAGCTGGCTCCCAACCGCAGGCCCTACCTGGAGGACGAGGAGCTGGAGGGCACCAAGCTCGACAAGTCGCTTCTGGCTGGACTGGCCATGCTGGCCATCATCGGGGTGGGGCTGCCCCTCTACTGGCTGGGCGAGCCCGGGCGCCACGAGGGTCTGATCAAGGACACCGACCGCATCTTCGCCGACCGCGGCGGTGAGCTCTACACCGAGGGCTCCGATTGCCAGCAGTGTCACGGCGCCGAAGGCACGGGCGGCTCTGCGCCGGTCACCATCACCGACGCCCAGGGCAACTTCGTGGCCACGGTGGCCTGGGCGGCTCCGGCGCTCAACACCGTGCTGTCCCGCCACAGCGAGGACGAGGTGCGCCACGTGCTCAACTACGGCCGCAACAACGTGATGCCCGCTTGGGGCGCACCCGGCGGCGGTCCCCTCACCGAACAGCAGATCGAATACCTGATCCACTACATGCGGCGCATACAGATCCCCGAGTCGGAGCTGCGTGACATCGTCGACACAGGCGTGCGCGAGGGCATCGCCGAGTATCTCGGCACCAGCGACGACGCGGCCGTGGACGAGTGGCTGGGAGCGGTTGACGCCGCGGTAGAGGAGGCCCGGTCCATGGCGCTGGCCGCCGACGCGTCACTGGAAGGCAACCCCGAGGGCATCCGCCGCGCCGGCCTGGAGTTGCTCGCCTCGGGCGAGGCACCCGGCAGCGAGCTCTACCAGACCTACGGTGAGATCCTGTTCAACAACCCGGCCGCAGGCGGCACCTACAGCTGCGCCCGATGCCACACCTACGGCTGGTCGTTCGATGCCACCACCGACGGCGACGACAGCATCGACGGCCATGCCGGGCCGATCCTCGACTCGTACACCGTCGGCGGTGGCTTCTTCGGTCCTAACCTCACCGGCGGCAGCACCCTGGACCAGTTCGAGACGGCCGGGTTGCACGCCGACTTCATCTCGGTCGGCCAGAGCATCGGTCAGACCTACGGCCGGGGCGGCTCGGGCGGCAACGGGCAGATGCCCGGCTTCGGTCCCCGCACAGACGACGACCTTGAGGTGACCTACCCGGCCACGCTCACCCAGGACCAGATCGACGCCATCGTCGCCTTCGAGAGGAACCTGTGATGGAAGCCCTTGACCTGATCGCCGGGCTTGCCTGGGATCCGGAGATCCGCGGCTTCATGGCGGTCTTCGCGGGTGTGGTCGTGCTGATGGGCTCGGTCTGGCTGCTGCTTGCGCTCAATACCGGCACCCGGCTGGGAACGCTCGTCGCCGTGACCGGGTTCTTCGGCTGGATGGTGATAATGGCCCTCGTCTGGTGGATCTACGGGATCGGCTGGGCCGGCAACGCACCCACCTGGCAGTTGCGGGAGATCAATGTCGGAGATCTCGACGCGGCTGCACTGGAGCAGGCCACGACGTTGCCCGACGCCAGTGAGCTGCCGTCGGCCTTCAATCTCGCCCTGGACTCCGACGATCCCGTGGCCCAGGCCGAGTTCGGACTGGTCACCCGGGACACGCTCACGCCCGATCAGATCGAAGGGCTGAACGCCGAGGAGATCGAGGCGTTGGTCGCCGACGAACTGGCCCGCAATCGGGCCACCACTCTGTCGGAGCTGGCGGCCGTCTCGCCCGGTGTGATCGCCGATGCCGAGTCGTCCGGACGGCTGAACTTCGGAGGCTGGACGCTGCTGTCCACCGCAGAAGCGGGCGAGGCCCAGGCCTCCGCGGTGGCGATGCTGCTGGAGAGTCCCGACCTGACGTTCACGGCCCAGGAGGACTTCAAGCTGCTGGACGCCTACACCGTCGGCGGCAAGCGGGGCCTGCCCGACGACCCGAACCGCCTCGACCGGATCTGGACCCAGGTACGCACCGCGCTCACTATCACCCATCCCACCCGCTACGGGATCGTGCAGGTCCAGGAAGTGGTCCATCAGAAGCTGCTCCCCGGTCAGCCCCCGCCGCGGCCCGTCGTCGACGAGTCGAAGCCGGTGATCTCGGTGATCATGGTCCGCGACCTCGGCAACCTCCGCCTCAAGCCGGCGCTGGTGACCCTCGGCTCGCTGTGCATCTTCGCGGCCTTGTGCCTGTTCCTGCATGAGCGCGACAAGCTGGCCTGGCGACAGCGCGAGGCGGGGGCACGAGTGGACGCCTGAGCGGTGCTAGGGCAGTACCTCCCCCTGTTTGCGCTGTTCGCGCTGGCGGCGTTGTTCGCGGCGGGGAGCTTTGTCGCCTCGGGTCTGCTGGCCCCGCGGAGGGCGACCGTGCCCAAGCTGGATCCCTACGAGTGCGGGATCGTGCCCTCGCGAGACACTCCTGAGCGGTTTCCGGTCCGGTTCTTCCTAGTGGCCATGATCTTCATCGTCTTCGACGTGGAGATCGTGCTGTTCTACCCGTACGCAGTAGCCAGGGGCGGGCTGGGACTGTTCGGGCTCGTCGTCCTGCTGGTGTTCAGCTTCGCGGTGTTCGAGTCGTTCGTGTATCTGATCGGAGCCGGAGCCCTCGAGTGGGGACCGGCGTCGAAGTCCCGACGCTCGGCCGCCTCCGCTGAAGCGGACGCGCCGGACTCCGAGATCGTGTCGGCCGACCGCACGGCGCGAACCACGGTTCGCCGGGTCGGCCTCGAGGGCCGCGTCCCTAGCGGCTCGGAGGTGGCCTGATGGGGGTCGCTGACCAGATTGCCGATCTGCGAGATCACGGCTTGAAGGCCATCCAGCACAACTTCATTACGGCCAAGCTGGAGAGTCTGGTCAACTGGTCCCGGGCCCGAAGCCTTTGGCCGGCACAGTTCGGGCTGGCCTGCTGCGCCATCGAGATGATGGCCACGGGAGCGGCCCACTACGACCTGGCCCGCTACGGCATGGAGGTCTTCCGGGCCTCGCCCCGCCAGGCCGACGTGATGATCGTCGCCGGCCGGGTGTCGCAGAAGATGGCCCCCGTACTGCGCCAGATCTACGACCAGATGATGGAGCCCAAGTGGGTCATCTCGATGGGCGTGTGCGCTTCCAGCGGGGGCATGTTCAACAACTACGCCCTCGTCCAGGGCGTAGACCAGGTTGTGCCCGTGGACGTGTACGCGCCCGGGTGCCCTCCCGGCCCCGAGACGCTGATGCACGCCATCTTCACGCTCCACCACGAGATCTTGTCGGGGGAGCTGCTGGCCCGGCGGTCCGCCAGCTCCACCGGCGGAGCCGGTATCGCCGTGCAGCAACTCGACGGCCAGACCGCAACCGCAACCATCCGCGGCGGGCATGGCTGAGCGCTACGGGGCCCCGGTCGGGGGTGACCGCCCGTCGCGGGGCCAGGCCGTGATCCACCCGTCACCGAGCCAGTGGTTCGAGGTGGCTGCAGCCGCCCGAGCCGACGGTTTCGACCAGCTCATCGACCTCACCGCGGTCGACTACCTGACCTACGGCGCCGACCGCGGCCTGCCGGAAGGAGTCCAGCCGGAGCGCTTCGAGGTGGTGGCCAGCCTGATGTCGCACGAGCGCCGCGAGCGCCTGCGCATGCGGGTGCAGGTTCCGGCCGACGACCCGTCCATACCCACCTTGTTCGATCTGTGGCCGGGCGCGGAGAACCTCGAGCGCGAGGCCTACGACATGTTCGGCATCGTCTTCGAAGGCCATCCCGATCCCTCGCGGATCCTGATGCCGGAGGACTGGTCGGGCCATCCACTGCGCAAGGACTACGACAGCGGCGGGATACCCGTCCAGTTCAAGGCCGCCTCCAACGTCAGGTGATGCGGAGACCGCGATGAGCACGACCGACATCGCCCCCACAGGCGCTGAGCGGGTCAGCCGGAGAGAGCCCTCCGCGGTGCTGCGCATGTCGGAGGCCGAGGCCGCAGAGATCGGCGGCGACCCCGACGACCCCGGCGACGACGAGCTGGTGCTCCTGAACATGGGTCCGTCTCACCCGTCGACCCACGGCGTGCTGCGGCTCATGCTGGAGCTGTCGGGCGAGACCGTGCTGCGCTCCAAGCCGGTCATCGGCTACCTCCACACCGGCATGGAGAAGACCGGCGAGAATCTCACGTACCTCCAGGGCGGCACCAACGTGACCCGCATGGACTACGCCTCGCCGCTGTTCAACGAGCTGGCGTTCTCGCTGGCCACGGAGCAACTGCTGGGCATCGAGGTGCCTGAGCGGGCCACCTGGATCCGCATGCTGATGTGCGAGCTCAACCGGGCCGCCTCGCATCTGCTGTTCCTGGCCACTGGCGGTATGGAGCTCGGGGCGGTGTCGATGATGATCTACGGGTGGCGCGAGCGCGAGGAGGTGCTGCGGTTCTTCGAGAAGGTCAGTGGCCTGCGCATGAACCACAACTACATCCGGCCCGGAGGGGTGGCCGCCGACCTGCCCGCCGACTGGCGCTCCGATGTGGCCGAGCTGATCGAGCTGATCGAGCCCCGCCTCGACGAGTACGACACGCTGCTCACCGGCCAGCCCATCTGGCGCGAGCGGCTCCAGGGGGTCGGCATCATCAGTGCCGCTGAGGCGGTTGCCCTCGGGGCCACCGGGCCGCTGCTGCGGGGCGCGGGCATGGCCTGGGACCTGCGGCGTGACGAGCCCTACCTGTTTTATGACCAGGTGGACTTCGACGTCATCGTGGGCATCCACGGCGACTGCTATGACCGGTATGCGATCCGCCTGAACGAGATCCGCGAGTCGCTACGCATCGTCGCCCAGATCATCGACGCGATGCCTTCGGGCGACTACCGGACCCAGGACAAGAAGGTGACGCCGCCGCCCCGGGCCCGCATCGACGAATCGATGGAGGCGCTGATCCACCACTTCAAGATCTTCACCGAGGGCTTCAAGGTGCCGGCCGGCGAGGTGTACGCCGCGGTGGAATCCCCCCGGGGAGAGCTCGGCGTGTACATGGTGAGCGACGGCAGCTCGGTGCCGTACAGGCTCCATGTGAGAGCGCCCAGCTTTGTGAACCTCCAGACCCTGCCCCATCTGATGCAGAACGGCCTGATCGCTGACGGCATTGCCATCATCGGCTCGGTCGACCCGATCATGGGGGATGTGGACCGGTGAGGCCCGTTCGTCCCGGCGACGGCCACCCCGGCGACGGCCACCGGTGCTCGCTTGCTCGCACGGGCTTCGCCCTACTCGCTCGCAAGTCGAGCACCGGCGTCCGCCGCCTGTCCGTGCCGGAGGTGGGCCGGTGACGCTCAGTCCTGCTAACGAGGCGCTGGCTGCTGAGATCATCTCGTGGTTCCCGCGGCCTCGCTCGGCGCTGATCCCGCTGCTGCACTTGGCTCAGGAGCAGGACGGGTATCTGACCGACGAGGCCATGCGCCGTGTCGGCGAGCTGGTGGGGGCCACGCCGGCCGAGGTGAAGGGCACGGCCGGCTTCTATGAGATGTTCCGCTTTGAGCCGGTGGGCACGTACATGATCAACGTTTGCACCAACATCTCCTGCCTTCTGTGGGGCGGAGAGGAGCTGCTGCACCACGCGGCGGAGTCGCTGGGGGTGGAGGTCGGCGGAACCACCGACGACGGCAAGTTCACCGTCGAGGAGGCGGAGTGCATCGCGGCCTGCACCGAGGCCCCTTGCTTGCAGGTCAACTACCGCTATCGGGGCCGGATAACCCCCGACGATTTCGACCGGCTGGTCGAGGACCTGCGCGCCGACCGCCTGGACATCCCCCGCCACGGCGCACTGTCGAGGGTGAGGCAGTCGATCCCCGCCGAGCGCCTCGCGGGGGTCGTCCCGCCGGAGCAGGCCCGCGAGGCGCCGGTCTGGCTGGCTCGCAACAACGTCGAGGTGGCTGGCTGATGGATCCGCAGGTGGCTGTGAACGGCTACATCGCGCACGCGCCCGGCTATGTGCACAACGACGGCCCCAAGCTCATTACGAGCCGCTTCGTGCACGACGATTCGTTCACACTGGCGCGGTACGAGGCCACCGGCGGCTATGAGGGGCTCCGGGCCGCGCTGGAGACGACGCCGGCCGCGGTGCATGACGAGGTACGGGCGGCCACGCTGCTGGGACGGGGTGGCGCCGGGTTCCCCGCCGGTGTCAAATGGGGTTTCCTGCCACCGGGCAAGCATCCCTACTACCTCGTCGTCAACGGCGACGAGAGCGAGCCGGGCACCTACAAGGACCGCCTGCTCATGGAGCGCGATCCCCACCAGCTCATCGAGGGGTGCCTGATCGCCTGCTACGCGCTGGGACTGCAGCAGTGCTTCCTGTATGTGCGGGGCGAGATGGCTGTAGCCCAGGAGCGCATCGCGGCCGCCCTGAACGAGGCCTACGAGGCCGGCTACGTGGGCCGCGATATCTGTGGGACGGACTTCTCGGTGGACATCGTGATGGCCTGGGGTGCGGGGGCCTACATCGTGGGCGAGGAGACCGCGCTCATCGAGAGCCTGGAGGGCCGCCGGGGCATGCCCCGTCTCAAGCCGCCGTACTTCCCGGCTGCCGTCGGTCTCTACGGCCAGCCCACCATCGTCAACAACGTGGAGACGCTCGCCAACCTGCCCTGGATGATGGTCAACGGAGCCGAGGCCTACTGCCGCTACGGGTCCGAGTCGTCGCCGGGCACGCGGATGTTCGCGGTGTCGGGCCATCTGCGCCGCCCCGGGGTGTACGAGGTCGAGCACGGGGTGACCACCTTCCGGGAGCTGATCTACGGCGACAACTTCTGCCAAGGGATCCGCGACGGCCACGAACTGAAGATGTTCATCCCCGGCGGGGGCTCGGCTCCCTGGTTCTTCCCCGAGCACCTGGACCTGCCGCTGGAGGCCCGCCCAGTGGGCGCGGCCGGGTCGATGCTCGGGTCGGGCGCCATCGTGATCATGGACGACACCACCGACGCAGTGAGGGCCGCCTGGCGGGTAGTGAAGTTCTTCGCCCGTGAGTCGTGCGGCAAGTGCACCCCGTGCAGAGAGGGCACGACCTGGCTGGAACAGATCCTGCGCCGCATCCTCGACGGGGAGGGCCGGCCGTCCGACATCGATCTGCTGCTCGACATAGGCGACAACATCAGCCCCGGGCCCTACCCGGTAGCCGCCCACAACGGCCAGGAGGCGGTGCCGTTCCCGCCCCGCCAGACCACGATCTGCCCGCTCGGCCCCTCCGCGGTGGCCCCTGTGGTGTCGACCATCCGCCGCTTCCGCCACGAGTACGAGTCCAAGATCACTCGCCGCGACGCCATCCCGATCGAAGTAGTCCCCGTAGGAGCGAGCCAGTGACCGGCGCGCGCCCGCCGGTCGGGGGGTCCTGTCGTCGAGCTCGGCCCGACCGACACGGGCTTCGCCCTATTCGTCGGTCGTCCCGACTCGCCGCCACCCCCCGACCTCACCGGTTGCACAGGACCTCGGGGGCCGCGTCGTGACCGCGACCGAGCCCGAGACGACCGTGGAGATCACGGTGGACGGCGTCGCGGTGGAGGCGCGCCCCGGCGAGATGCTGATCGCGGCCTGCGAGCGCAGCGGCACCTACATTCCGAGGTTCTGCTACCACCCCCGCATGAGCCCGGTGGGCATGTGCCGCATGTGCCTGGTGGAGGTGGACACCGGGCGGGGCTTCGCCCTACAGCCCTCGTGCATGGTGCCGGTGTCGGAGGGCATGAAGGTGTCAACCGAGTCCGAGGTCACCAAGAAGGCCCAGGACGGCGTGCTCGAGTTCCTGCTCATCAACCACCCGCTCGACTGCCCGGTATGCGACAAGGGCGGCGAGTGCCCCCTGCAGGATCAGACCATGGCTTACGGGCCGGGGGAGACCCGCTTCGTGGAGGAGAAGCGTCACTTCGCCAAGCCCATCGCCATCAGCGAGACCGTCTACCTCGACAGGGAGCGCTGCATCCTCTGCGACCGCTGCACCCGCTTCGCCGATGAGGTGGCCGGCGACGCCCTCATCCACTTCATGGGCCGCGGCAATCACACCGAGGTCAACACCTTCCCCGATGAGCCCTTCGCCTCGTACTTCTCGGGCAACACCGTTCAGATCTGCCCGGTGGGCGCACTGACCGCCGCGCCGTACCGCTTCAAGGCCCGACCCTGGGATCTCACCGAGACGCTGTCCACCGCCTGGGTCGACAGCGTGGGAGCCAGGGTGGCGGTGCAGGCGTCGCGCAATCGGGTGCTGCGGGTGCTGGGTGCCGACGCCGACGCCGTCAACTGGGGCTGGCTGACGGACAAGGAGCGCTTCGCCTTCGAAGCTCTTAACAGTGCTGAGCGCCTCTCCGCGCCGATGCTGCGGGACGCATCAGGCGGTGGGGTCTCGGAGTGGCGGGAGGCAGGCTGGGGAGAGGCTCTCGACCGGATCGCCGGCGCGGTGGGCGCGGTGCCGCCCGAGCGTGTGGCCGTGCTGGGCGGTGCCCGGCTCAACAACGAGGCCCAGTACATGTGGGCCAAGCTGGCCAAGGGAGTGATCGGCACCGACAACGTCGACGCCCAACTGGGCGACGGCCTCGACCCAGCGGTGGTCCTCGGCCTGCCCAGAGCCACCATCGACGATGCTTGCCGGCCCGGCGGCACCGTGGTTCTGATCGGCCCCGACCCCAAGGAGGAGTTGGGCACCCTGTACCTGAGGCTGCGCCACGGGATCGTCAACGACGGCGTGAAGCTGGTGGAAGTCACGCCAGGTGCGACCGGCCTGTCGCACCTGGCCCAGCATTCGCTGCACCCCCGCCCCGGCACCACGGCGGCGCTGGTCAACGCATTGGTGGCTGCGGCTGCCGGTGACGGGTTCGAGACCGGAAGCACCGGCGTGGACCGGTCCGAGCTCGAAGCGGCGGCGCAGTGCCTCTCGGATGCCGATGACGGTGTGACAGTGGTGCTGGGCCGGGCCTCGCTGGCCGAGGGAGCAGAGGTGGTCGAGGCAGCTGCGATGGAACTGTCGGCGCTGCCGTCGGCGCGCTTCCTGCCTGCGTTGCGGAGGGGCAACGTGATAGGCGCGCTGCAGGCAGGACTGGCGCCGGAACTGCTACCCGGCCGCGTGGGGCTGGACGGCATCGACGGCGAAGGACCGCTGGCCGGAGCATGGCCGCGGCTGCCAGCAGCCGCGGGACTGGACGCGGCCGGCGTTCTCAGGGCCGCCGCTCGCGGCGACATTGACGTGCTCGTGCTCGTCGGCGCCGATCCCCTCAACGACTTCATCGACCGCGACCTCGCCTACAGGGGCCTGCGCGGGGCGTCCCTCGTGGTGGCGGTGGACCTCTTCATGAACGACTCGTCCTCGCTGGCCGCCGACATCGTGCTGCCGGCCGCCGGCCCTACCGAATGCGACGGCACGTTCACCAACCTGGAGGGCCGGGTCAGCCCCATGAGCCGCAAGGTCACCCCGCCCGGAACATCCCGCCCCGACTGGATGATCGCAGCCGACCTGGCCGAGAGACTCGAGCCCGGCTCGGCCGAGGGTCTCGACTCCCCCGAGTCCATCCGAGAGGAACTGGCCAGAGTCTCCGAAGTCCACGCCTCGCTCACTGAGGAGGCCCTGAACCAGAATCCGGTCGAAGGAGTGCTCCTAGCGCACCCCGGCGCGACCGGCGAGGCCGGGGGGTGGCGCAGGTCCGGGCGGCCGACAATGGGGCGAAGCCCCGTCGGCCGGACGGAGCCTGCGACAGGACCCGCCGGCCGGGAGGACCTACCTGAGGCCCCGCCCGAAGGAGCATTCCTGCTGGTGGCCACCCGCACCATGTACGACGACGGCACCATGCTGCGCCACTGCCCGTCGAGTCACGGCCTGGCCCCGGCCGCGTCCGCCTGCATCAACCCGGCCGACCTCGACTCAAGCGGTCTGGACGAAGGCGCCGCGGTGCGGATCGTCTCCGACTTCGGTCACATCGAGGCGACCCTGACCGCCGACGCTGGCGTGCCGTCCGGCTCATTGAAGGTCCACTGGCTGGCGCCGGGCTCGCCGGCCAACGCTCTCATTGCCGCGGGCACCGACATCACCGTGGTGGAGGTGGAAGCCCGGTGAGCGGCACCCTCGTGCTGGCTGCCGATCCCATGCTGGCCGGCGACATCGGCCTGGTCGAGGTGGTGCTGACGCTGGCCAAGGTGGTGGTGGCCTTCGCGTTCTTGCTGGTGGCCGTGATGCTGATGATCTGGTTCGAGCGCAAGCTGCTGGGAGGGATGCACCAGCGGTTCGGGCCCACGATCGCGGGACCTTTCGGCATCCTGCAGACTCTCGCCGACGGCACGAAGCTCTTCTTCAAGGAGGACCTGGTGCCCGACCGGTCGGACCGGTTCGTGTTCAAGCTGGCGCCGTACCTGTCGCTCATTCCGGCCTTCCTGGCCTTCGCCATCGTTCCCCTGGGCGGGGACTTCAACAATGGCGGTCAGGTCGAGTGGTGGGGTCGCACCACCTACCTCCAGGTGGCCGATCCGCCGATCGGGATCCTGCTCTTCCTGGCGATGAGTTCGGTGGCCGTCTACGGCGTGATGCTGGCCGGGTGGTCGTCGGGGTCCAAGTATCCGCTGCTGGGGTCGGTGCGGGCGTCGGCGCAGATGGTGAGCTACGAAGCCGCGCTGGGTCTGGCGGTGGCGTCCATCGTGCTGGTGACCGGAGGCCTGTCCACCCATGACATGGTGGTTGCGCAGGCGGCCGAGGGGTACTTCGGCATCGTCCCGCGCTGGAACGTGATCGTCACCGGACTGGTCCCCTTCATCGTGTTCATGATCGCCGGCACGGCTGAGCTCAACCGCCCGCCCTTCGACCTGGTCGAGGCCGAGCAGGAGCTCGTGGGCGGCTTCCACACCGAGTACTCGTCCATCCGCTTCGCGCTGTTCTTCCTGGCCGAGTTCATGAACACCATCACGATGTCGGCCGTCATCGTCACCCTGTTCTTCGGCGGACCGGCAGGCCCGGTGCTGGTGAGCGAGGTGGGCGGTGTCGGCATCGCTTGGGCGTGGGGCGTGGTGTGGTTCTTCCTGAAGCTGTTCGTGCTGCTGTTCTGCTTCGTGTGGATGCGGGCCACGCTGCCCCGGTTCCGCTACGACCAGCTCATGGACCTTGGATGGAAGGCGCTCATACCGGTGGCGCTGGGTTGGTTCCTGTTCCTCACCGCCTTGGAGGTTGGCCGCGAGCGGGGCTGGAACGAGGCCGCGGTCACCATCGTTTCGCTGCTGGTGTTCGCCGGAGCGGCCCTTCTGCTGGTCCGGGCGGTGCGAAGCGGACGCCGTGCCCGCGACCGCGAGGCCGCCCGCGCCGACGAGCCTTCCGACCCTGTCGAGGAGAGGGCCTGACATGGGCTACCTGCACGGCTTCGCCGTCACCCTGCGCCAGTTGTTCCTGCCGCGGGTCACCACCGACTACCGGGGCGGCTTCGACGACTCGCCCAAGGACGTGAAGCGGCCCAAGCCGGAGCGACTGCACGGTCGCCACGTGCTCAACCGCTACGACGACGGCATGGAGAAGTGCATCGGCTGTGAGTTGTGCGCCGGCGTGTGCCCGGCCGACTGCATCTACGTGCGCGGCGCCGACAACGATCCCGACGATCCCGTCGCGCCGGGCGAGCGCTACGGCTACGTGTACGAGATCAACTACCTGCGCTGCATCCATTGCGATCTGTGCGTGGAGGCCTGCCCCACCCAGGCCATCACTGAGTCGAAGCTGTTCGAGTTCTCGTTCACCAACCGCGACGACGCCATCTACACCAAGGACGAGCTGCTGGTGGACGACGACGGCCGGCCTCGCCAGATGCCTTGGGAGGACTGGCGGGAGGGCGACGACGCGCTGACCTCCGGCTGGATGCGGGCCACATCATCCTCCGGCGATCACCGCTATGTGGGCGAGGTGGCCTGGTCCGGCGAACTCGGCTACGGCGTGCGCGACGCTGAGCCAGCGGATGCCGGGGAGGAGTCTTCTGATGGCTGAGGCGGTGTTCGCCGTCTCGGCGGTGATCATTTTGGCTGGCGCGATCGGCGTGGTGGCCAGCCGCAACCCGGTGCACGCCGCCCTGTTCCTGGTGCAGACGCTTGTGGGTGTGGCTGTGCTGTTCGTGCTGAACGACGCTCACTTCCTGGCTGCGGTCCAGGTGGTGGTGTACGCCGGTGCCATCGTGATCCTCTTCCTGTTCGTCATCATGCTGCTGGGCGTCGACAAGGCCGAGGAACTGCGAATCGAGCCGATCTTCGGGCAGCGACCGCTGGCCGCCGTTGTCGGTGCGGCCCTCGCTGCGGTGCTGGGAACGGTCGTCATCACAGGCGCTGACGTGCTCACCGGGCTGCGCCGCGCCGGCGGTGACCGGGCGCTCGACGGCGACGCCACCGACATCGAGCGCATGGGTCGGGTGCTGTTCGGTGAGTTCGCCTTCGCGGTGGAGATCACCGCGGCCCTGCTGACCGTGGCTGTGGTGGGCGCAGTGGTCCTGACTCGCAGGTCGTCCCGCTCCGATGGGTCCGAGACGGCTGGCGCGGCCAGAGCTGGAGACGCGTGATGGATCTGGCCGGGCTGTCGACGGGCTGGTACCTGGCGCTGTCGGTCGCGCTCTTCGCCATCGGCGGGGTGGGCCTGCTGGTGCGGCGCAACCCGCTGGTGATGTTCATGTGTGTGGAGCTGATGCTCAACGCGGTGAACGTGGCCTTCGTTGCGCTCGGTGCCGGGCTCAACGACGTGGGCGGTCAGGTCGCGGTGTTCTTCGTGCTGGTGGTGGCGGCCACCGAGGTGGTGATCGGTCTCGCACTGGTAGTGGCCATCAACCGGCGGCGCTCCGGCGCAACCGCCGACGACGTCTCGCTTCTGAAGGGCTGAGGATGCTCGAGGCCGCCTGGCTCATCTGCGCGTTCCCGCTGGCAGGCTTCGTGGTGCTGCTGGCGGCGGGCCGCCGCCTCGGCGAGCCCCGAGCCGGCTGGTTGGCGACGGTGGCCATGGCCGGCTCCTTCGTGACCTCCGTGGCTGTCTTCTTCAGCCTGATGGGCCGCGACCCGGCCGAGCGCCGCTTCGTCGTCACCCTGTTCGAGTGGGTCCCGGCCGGCGACTTCTCGGTAGACGCCGGCCTGCTCATCGATCCGCTGTCGGTGACGATGGCGCTGTTCGTCACCGGAGTGGGGGCCCTCATCCACCTCTACGCCATCGGCTACATGCACGGCGACGGCGACTTCTCGAAGTTCTTCGTCTATCTCAACCTGTTCGCCTTCTCGATGCTGGTGCTGGTGCTGGGCGACAGCCTGGCCCTCACCTTCCTGGGCTGGGAGGGGGTGGGGGTGTGCTCCTACCTGCTCATCTCGTTCTGGTTCACCGACGAGGCCAACGCCACCGCGGGCAAGAAGGCCTTCATCACCAACCGGGTGGGCGACTGGGGCTTCATGCTGGCCATGTTCTGGGCCTTCGGCGCGCTGGGGTCGGTGCGCTACCTGGACCTGTTCGGCCAAGCCGATTCGCTTTCGTCGACCACTGCGACCGCCATCGTGATCCTGCTCTTCCTGGGCGCGGCCGGAAAGTCGGCCCAGCTTCCCCTCTACATCTGGCTCCCCGACGCCATGGCCGGCCCCACCCCGGTATCGGCTCTCATCCACGCGGCCACCATGGTCACGGCCGGCGTCTACCTGATGGTGCGGGTCAACCCGCTGATCGCCGCGGCCGACGCCTGGGCACCCGACGCGATCGCCTGGGTCGGCGTGGCCACCGCCCTGTTCGCGGCGGGTGCGGCCATGGCCCAGAACGACATCAAGAAGGTGCTGGCCTACTCGACGATCAGCCAGCTCGGCTACATGATGCTGGCCGTCGGCACAGGCGCCTACGTGGCCGCCATCTTCCACATGGTGACCCACGCCTTCTTCAAGGCGCTGCTGTTCCTGGGTTCCGGTTCGGTGATCCACGCCCTCGACGGCGACCAGGACATGCGCCGCTACGGAGCGTTGCGGGCCGCCATGCCGGTGACTGCCGTCACCTTCATCGTGGGCTGGTTGGCCATCGCCGGCGTGCCGCCGTTCGCGGGGTTCTGGTCCAAGGACGAGATCCTGGCCTACGCATGGGACGCCAGCCCGGCGCTGTGGCTGGTGGGGATCGTCACTGCGGTCCTGACCGCGTTCTACATGAGCCGGCTCGTGTTCATGACGTTCTACGGCGAGGCTCGCCACTCAAGCGACGTCCACCCCCATGAGCCGTCGCGGCTGATGACCGCGCCGCTGGTGATGCTGGCCGGCGCGGCGGTGGTTGCCGGCGGGCTCAACCTGCCGTTCACCAAGGACCTTCATTTCATGGGGGCGTGGCTGGAGCCCTCGCTGTTCGGCAACGAGGCCCACCTGAGCCTGGGCGGCGGGGCCCAGTGGCTGCTGGCGCTGGTGTCGATGGCCGGCGCGGCGATCGGGATCGCGGGCGCGGTGGCGGTGTACCTGCAGCACCGTCTGCCGGCCAGCCGGGTGGAGTTGCCGGCCGCGGCCCGGGCCTTCTACGTCGACGAGGCGTGGACCCGCTTCGTGGGCGGGCCGGGGCGCCGGGCCTTCGAGGGGGTCGCCGCCTTCGACGCCAACGTGGTGGACGGCGCGGTGGACGGCGTGGGCCGCTCGGTGCGGGCCGGCGGCGCCGTGCTACGGCGCGTGCAATCGGGCTTCGTTCGGTCGTACGCGCTGCTGACCGCGGCCGGCGCGGTCGCGCTGCTGGTCTGGTTCCTCGTCAGGACGAGCTTCTAGATGAGCGCGCTCGCTTCAACGTCCTTCCCGGCCGCTCTGACCGTCCTGGTGCTGGTCCCGGCGGCAGGGGCCCTGGTGCTGCTGGCGATGCCCCGAACCCGACCCGACCTGTTCAAGCCGGTCGCGCTCGTGGCCTCGACGGTGTCCGCGGCCCTGGCGGTGTGGATGCTCGCCGAGTTCGACGCCGGCTCCGCGGCGGCCTTCCAGTTCTGGCAGCAGTACGAGTGGATCACGGGCTGGGGCGTCTCGTGGCAGGTCGGGGTGGACGGGCTGTCGCTGTTCCTGGTGGTGATGACCGCGCTGATCTTCCCGCTGGCCATCGTCGGCGTGGACGCCGAGCACTCGCCCAAGCCCTACTACGCCTGGATGCTGATGCTGGAGGCGGGCTGCCTGGGCACCTTCGTGGCTCTCGATCTGGTCATGTTCTTCGTCTTCTTCGAGATCGTGCTGGTGCCCATGTACTTCCTGATCGGCGGCTGGGGCCACGGCCGGAGGGCCTACGCAGCCACCAAGTTCTTCCTGTTCACCATGTTCGGCTCGGCTCTCATGCTGGTGGCCATCGTGGCGCTGGCGTTCCTGCACTCCTCGGCCTCGGGCGGCCCGGTGACCTTCGACCTGACCGCCATCGCCGAGTCGCAGGTGCTGGCCACCAACACGGCCCGCTGGCTGTTCCTGGCCTTCGCTCTGGCCTTCGCGGTCAAGGTGCCGCTGTTCCCCGTGCACACCTGGCTCCCCGACGCCCATACCAACGCGCCCACTGCGGGCTCGGTGATCCTGGCCGCCGTCATGTTGAAGCTCGGCACCTACGGACTGGTGCGCTTCGGCCTGTACCTGTTCCCGGAGGCGTCGGTGTACTTCGCACCGCTGATGATCACGCTGGGCGTGATCGGCATCATCTACGGCGCCATCGCCGCGGCCATGCAGCGAGACCTCAAGCGGCTGGTGGCCTACTCCTCGGTTGCCCATCTCGGCTTCATCGTGATCGGCACCTTCGCGCTCAACACCGAGGGCCTCACCGGCGGTGTGCTGCAGATGGTCAACCACGGGGTGTCCACCGGGGCGCTGTTCCTGCTGGTTGGCATGATCTACGAGCGTCGCCACACCCGCGAGATCTCCGAGCTTGGCGGGTTGCAGAAGCCGGCGCCACTGCTGGCCGCGGTGTTCATGGTGGTGATGCTGTCGTCGGTCGGGCTGCCCGGTCTCAACGGGTTCGTGGGCGAGCTGCTGGTGCTGCTGGGCGCCTTCAATGCCCACCGCTGGTGGGCGGTGGTCGCGGCTGCGGGCGTGATCCTGGCCGCGGTGTACCTGCTGTGGGCCTACCAGCGGGTGTTCCACGGACCGGCCTCCGGCGCCAACGCCGAGACGCCCGACCTGCGCTGGCGCGAGGGCCTGGTGATGGTGCCGTTCATCGCGGCCATCGTCTTCATGGGCGTCTATCCCAAGCCGGTGATCGAGCGGATCGAGCCGGCGGTGGACGCCATCATCGCCCATGTGGAGGACAACGTGTCGGGCTTCACCGAGCCCGTAGCCGACGTACATCCCTCCGTGAGCATCGACGATCTGGCTAGGTCGATGGACATGGCCGACCACAACGGCAGCGGCGCCGAACACAGCGAGGACGGCGGCTGATGGGCGCGGTGCTGGCTCAGCTCCCGGTGCGGACGCCTTCCGTCGACTGGACGGGCCTGCTGCCGGTGCTCCTACCTGCCGCGGGCGCGCTAGTACTGCTGATGGTCCGCTCGCTGGTGCCGAGCCGGCTGATGCCGGAGATGGTGGACGCGGTCTGGACGTTCGCGGTGGCGGTGGCCGGGCTCGTCTCGGTGGTAGTCCTGTGGCAGCGGGACGCAGACATCGAAGCCTTCGGCGGTCAACTGGTGATGGACCGGATCGCCCTGTTCGTGGCCGCGGTGGTGCTGGGTTCGGTGGCGCTGACCGCCCCGACCCTTCCCCGGTACTGCCGGCGCGTCGAGCTGGCCAGCGCGGAGCTCTGCGTGCTTGCTCTGCTGGCTGCGGCCGGAGCCGTGGTAATGGCCGGGGCAGCCGATCTCATCGTTTTGTTCCTGGGGCTGGAGACCATGTCCATTGCGGCCTATGTGATGGCCGCGCTCAACCTGCGACGGCTCGAGTCGCTGGAGGCCGGTCTCAAGTACTTCGTCCTCGGCGCCTTCTCCACCGCGTTCCTGCTGTTCGGCATAGCCCTGGTGTACGGCGCGACCGGCACCACCAACCTGGACGGGATCGCCAGCTATCTCGACACCTACATCGTGCTGCGCGACGGGATGCTCCTGGCCGGTCTAGCCATGCTGCTGGTGGGCCTGGGCTTCAAGGTGGCCGCCGCCCCGTTCCATGCCTGGGCACCCGATACCTACGTCGGTGCGCCAACGCCGGTGACAGCTCTCATGGCGTCGGCGGTGAAGGCGGCCGGCTTCGCCGCTCTGATCCGGGTCTTCGTGGAGGCGCTGGGCACCCGGGCCAACGACTGGCGGCCAGCCGTGTTCGCGCTGGCGTGCGCCACCCTGGCGGTCGGATCGGTCCTGGCTGCCGTCCAGAGCGATGCCAAGCGGATCCTCGCCTACTCGTCGATCTCGCACGCGGGCTTCATCCTCGTCGGCGTGCAGGCCGCCTCCGACGAGGGCGTGGCCGCGGTGCTGTTCTACCTGGCGGCCTACGCAGTGATCGCGGTGGGCAGCTTCACCGTGGTGGCCGCGCTGTCGGGCCAACGCGACGACCGCACCGGCCTGGACACCCTGGCCGGCCTAGGTGCCGGCCGACCCGCCCTGGCGCTGGGGCTGACCATCCTGCTTCTGGCTCAGGCGGGCGTGCCGTTCACGTCGGGCTTCGTGGCCAAGTTCTCGGTCATCGCCGCGGCCGTCGAGGCCCGCTCATACTGGCTGGCGGTAGTGGCCATGGTGAGCGCGGTGGTCGCAGCCTTCGCCTACCTGCGGGTGGTGGTGGCCATGTACTTCCGCGACTCCGGCGACGAAGCCGGTACTCCGGAGCAGTCCAAGCCCGCTCTCGGCCTCGGCGCAGGAGCGGTGATTGTGGTCGCAGTGCTGTTGACCGTGGCCATGGGCGTGGTCCCCGGTGTGCTGGAATCCCTGTCCAGCACGGCTGCCGGTCTGTGACGCGATCCGATGAGCCTGTACTACGTCCAGAAGTTCCTCTACGAACTGAACCGCGACCCCAAGCTGCAGGAGGCCTACCTCGCCGACCGGCGAGAGGTGCTCGAGCCTTACGACCTCGACGAGGAGGAAGTCGAGGCGCTCATCGAGCCCGATATCGGGCTGCTCTATGTCCTAGGCGTCAACGGGCAGATCCTGATGCACTTCGCCGCCCTGCACCAGATCGAGTGGGCCGACTACCTCCAGCGAATGCGCGACGGGGTCGCCGTGCACGGACCGGTGCGGGCCGGCGTTTATGCCATGAGCGGCTACGAGGGTGTCGACTCACACACGGCCGCGCTCGGCCAGCGAACTTCAAGCGGTTGACCACTTCTGGTGTGGCTAACGGCTTGAAGTTCAGGCGGCGGTGAGGTCGTAGGTGGCGATGGTGCAGCCCACTGCGAAGATCGGGACCGGCTGGTAGCAGTGCACTGTGCCGGGTGCCCCTGAAGCCGCCGCGCTGATAGCGATGAAGGTGCGGATCTCGAAGGCGCCCTGGCCCGCCTCGGTATAGACGGACCGGTCGTCGTAGTCGAGAAGCGCATCGCGGTCGTTGCGGCACCAGCGATCGAGAAAGTCCCGGTCCCAGGCCTCGTTGATCTTCCCCGAGTCGGGAGTCGCCGGCCAGTGGGAGATACCGCCGGTTCCGATGACCGCCACACGCTCGGGCACGAGATCGGCAGCCCTGCGGATGGACTCACCGAAAGTCCAGACCCGCTCGTAGGGAGCGAGCGGAGGGCCCTGGCAGTTGATGTTGACCGGAACCACGGGCAGGTCGTAGTCGGGGGTCAGGAAGTGGAGCGGAACCGCGATCCCGTGATCGAGCCTCCACTCCTCGGCGTAGGAGACATCCGACGTGCCCATGATCTCGGTGATCAGACGCTGGGACAGGTCTCGATCTCCCGGCACCACGAACCTCTCGATCCCCAGCCACCCCGGATCCTCGATAGGCCCTTCGTAGTAGTCGGCCATCCCGATGGCGAAGCTCGGCATGTTGTTCATGAAGAAGTTGCCGAAGTGCTCGGCGGCCACCACCATCAAGGCGTCGGGCCGGGTCTCGGCCAGGGCCGCGGCCATCTCGCCGTAGGCGGAGTAGACCTTGTCCCTCACATCCGGATCGGCCTGGTCGGCCCGTCCGACGATGCCCGGAGCATGGCTGCAGACTCCAGCGAACACGAGGGCCATGACCGCAGCGTAGACCGCCGGTCTAGATTGTCGGCGGTGATCTCCGCTGAAGTGAAGGCTGCTTTCGAGAGCGACGGCGTGGTCAAGATCCCGGGCGCGGTCGACGGCGAGTGGGTGGCGCGGATCCTGGAGGACGCCCAGACGCAGCTCGATGATCCAGGTCCATGGGTCACCGACACAAGCCCGGGCGCAGCCCAGGACCGCCTGTTCACCACCCGGTACCGCTGGGAGCATGCGCCGGTGATCCGGGACTTCGTGTTCTCATCGCCCATCGCGGCGATGGCCGCGTCGCTGACCGACTCCGAGAAGATGCGCTTCTACTTCGATCACCTGCTGGTGAAGGAGCCGTTCACGTCGGCGCCCACGCCGTGGCACCAGGACATTCCCTACTGGCCCTTCCTCGGCAAGCAGATCGTGTCGGCTTGGGTCGCGGCCACCAATAGCCGGGTGAGCCACAGCTCGCTCGAGTTCGTGAGAGGCTCGCACCGCTGGGACGCGTACTACGCCCCGGAGTCCTTCGATGGCCAGGGTGGCTGGACCGAGGACTTCAAGGGCGATCCCATGCCGGACATCGAGGCGGCCCGCGGCCGCTCCGACTGCCCCTACGAGATCATCGGGTTCGACGTCGAGCCCGGGGACGCCGTCTTCTTCTCGGCCTGGATCATCCACGGCTCGCCCGCCAACGCGGGCCGCGAGCGCCGGGTTGCGCTGTCCACCCGGTGGCTTGGCGACGACGCCACCTGGTACCCGCATCCGGGCTGCGATCCCACCGTCACCCAGGACGACACCAGCGCAGTGCCGGGCGCATACCCCGCCGACGATGCGAGGTTCCCGCTGGTGTATGGAACCGCTGGACGTTCCTAGGGCTCCTCGGTCTCCATTTGCTCGAGTTCGGCCTCGATCTCGTTCATCAGCACGACCAGGTCGATCACGTCGTGGCTCGTGACCGAACCCAGGAACCGGCCGGACTCATGGTCCAGCACCGGGATCACGGACTGCGAGGCGTTGGTCATCCTCTCCAGTGCGTCCTGGATCGGTTCATCGGGCCATGCGACCAGGGTGTTCGGCCGCAGAACGTCCCGCAGCGAGGCGGCAGCCCGCGAGCGCCGGCGTAACGAGCGGTGTCCGGTCGTCGTGACGATTCCGGCGATCTCGCCGCCGTCGACGACCAGGTAGTCGTGTTGGTGGGGCGCGGTCCAGGACTCCATGAACTCAGCCACGGAGGTGTCCGACCCCGGGTACTCGCGTGTGCTGTCCAGGACGCTTGAGACCTGGACGTCCTGAAGGGCGTACCGGGCGAACGCCGGCGTCACTGAGGCGGGCAGCGGGGAGCGCTCCGACAGAACCGTCCGCCTTACCGCGAAATTGATCACCGACGGCATGAACAGGATGTAGCCGAACATGATCAGCACCAGCAACGAGAACACGTCCTCGTCGATCACGCCGCCCTCAAGAAGGACGAGCAGGAAGGCGATTTCTGCAACGCCCTTGGACATCAGACCGGTGGCCAGCGCGAAGGGTGCGTCGATCCGGGTGACGTAAGTGCCGATGAAGGCCCCGGCGAACTTCCCGACCAGAGGCACCAGAACGAGCCCGGCCACCGTGGAGGCGGGTAGATCAATGAAGGACAGGTCGAAGTACAACCCGGCCGAGGCGAAGAACAGCGGGACGAAGAGGCCCTCGGAGGCGCTGCGCATGCCGGGCATGATGTCGTTGCGCACCCCTTGGGACAGTCCTGACAGCGCCGCACCGAACAGCAGTGCCCCGATGGTGCCGTGCAGGCCCATCCTCTCGGCTCCCACGACCATCAGGAAGAGCCCTCCGATGAGGAGGCCGAATGAGAGCTGGGGAACGTTGACGAGACGCTGCAGGCCGACGATGGCCACCGGCAGCACCTTCGCCGACAGCAGCCAGGCCAGTATCACGAAGCCAACGATCTTGCCGAGGAGGGCCAGAACCGAGAGCGCGGTGACGCTGGGGAGGGTCTCGCCGATGGTGAAGCCCACCACGAGCAGCGAGGCGATCTCGGCGATGATCACGATGGTGAAGATCTTCAGCCCTATGGGCTGCTTGAGGGTCCCGGAGTCCGACAGGACCTTGGCCGCCAGGCCGAGGCTCGAGAGCGAGAGCACCCCGGCCAGCGCCAGCGCCTGGTTGAATTCGAGGCCCAGACCCAGGTCGAGCCCGAAGAGGTCGGAAGTGACCGCCAGGGCCGCCAGCAGCGATATGACGA
The DNA here is from genome assembly GCA_009842325.1 of Acidimicrobiaceae bacterium. Taxonomy (GTDB): domain Bacteria; phylum Actinomycetota; class Acidimicrobiia; order Acidimicrobiales; family Aldehydirespiratoraceae; genus Aldehydirespirator. The sequence continues at coordinate 113,402 of VYFQ01000031.1, forward strand.
CGGAGATGATGGCTGCCGCGAAGTACCGGCCCCGGATGGTCACCACGAAGCCCGGGACGTCGATCTCGTCCAGCCCGACGATGAAGAACAGCACGAATATCCCAATCTCCAGGAAGAGCTGGAGGTCGTGAGTGGGCTCGACCAGCCCGGTGGCGGGACCGAGCAACACCCCGGTCAGCGTGAAGGCGATGATCGAGCTCAGGCCGAAGCGGCCAAGAGCGCCCTCTAGGAGTTTGGCTACGACGATAAGGAGCCCGATCGGCAGCAGTACGTCCAGTAACACGCGACCCCTCCCGGGTAATGGTGTCGAGAGAGTAAGACGAGAGTACTTCGCTGAGTCTGGTCGGGCCGGGTCGGGGACCTGGCGAGCAGATCGTCGGAAGTGCCTCACATGGCTTTGTGGCGGCACGGTAGGCGCGCGGCGCGCGCGGGGGTTACTATGTCGCCCAGTCAACGGCCATAGCTAGCCGACGGTTAGATCGCGATACCGAGGAGATGCGGTTCATTGAATATCAGCACTGACAGGCAGGGGGGAGCGTTGATTGCGATGGCTGAGGGTCGCGTCGACGGTGCCAACGCCCTTGAGTTCCATGAAGCACTGGAAGCCGCCATCAGCCCGGATGACACCGGGATGGTGCTGGATTTCGAAGGCATCTCCTATATCAGCAGCGCCGGCCTGCGCGTAGTTCTGCTTGTTGCCAAGACACTCCAGAAGCAGAACGCCAAGATGGCCGTCTGCTCGCTGTCCGATTCGATCCGGGAGATCTTCGAGATCAGCGGGTTCGACAAGATCATCCCGGTCCACGGCTCGCGCGCCGATGCGCTCGCCGGGGTCGGAGGCTGATCACTTCCTGACCTCTCGCTAGGCGACAGGGTTCCCCAGCTCCGTCGAGTTTCTCTTCACGCGCGCCCGCTCGGCCTCTGAGCGGGTACGTTCTCGCTATGGCTGGCGAGCGCGACCGGCGGCCCCTGACGGTGGCCTGGGACGAGGCGCGGGAAGTGCTGGTCGTGGTGTTGCTGGCCACCGCGCTGCTGCACGTGGCCGCGCCCATGATCCGGTATGCCGGAATCGATCGTCGCTACCCGTGGTGGGATGACCTTCACAGCGCTCTCACCAACGTCAACGCCCTGACCGGCCTCCTGCTGGTGGGCGCGGCCGTCGCGGTATGCACCACTCCAGCCTCCGACATGGTCCCCCGGCTGCGGCAATCGGTCTACTGGGCGTCGGTTGCAGTCGCCCTACTCGGTGTGCTCGCGATCATCAATGTCCTGTCGGTGCCGTCTGCCGGCGACGCGACCGCGATGCGGCTGGCGGTCGTGGCCTGGCGCCCAGGACCGGCCGTGCTGCTGTCGGGTTGCGCGGCCTGGATGGCTCGGCGAGTAGTGCTCCTCGGCTAGAGGCCGAGCGGGCTGGCTCGACGGTAAGCTTCCGGCCCGTGTCGGAGTTCCTGCGCACCTATCTGACCGTCGGCATATTCGGGGCTCTCGGCGCCGTCATCGTGGCCGCGCTTCTGGGTGCTGGACGCATCCTGCGACCGTCCCGTCCCACCCCGGCAAAGGTCGAGAACTACGAGTCCGGTGTCGATCCCATCGGGGACATGTGGTCGCAGGCCAATATCCGCTACTACGTCTTCGCCCTACTGTTCGTGCTGTTCGACGTGGAGGCCGTCTTCATCTTCCCGTGGGCCGCCCGCCTGGAGGCCTACGCGCTGTTCGGCCTGGTCGAGATGGCCATCTTCATCTTCATCCTGCTCCTCGGCCTGCTCTATGCCTGGCGCAAGAGAATGCTCAGATGGGTATGAGCGCGCGGAGCTTCGCGGGGGGACCCAGATGGGTCTAGTCGAGTCGGGCAAGGTCCCCAAGCCCCTGTCGACGCTGCTCAACATGAGCCGCAAGTACTCGCTGTGGGTGTACCAGTGGGGCCTGGCCTGCTGTGCCATCGAGATGGGGGCGGCTTTCGGCTCGCCCCGCTACGACGTGATGCGCCTTGGCGTGATCCCCCTGCCGGCCAGCCCGCGACAGGCCGACCTGGTGGTGATCTCGGGCACCGTCACCGACAAGATGGCGCCGTCGGTGCGCCGCCTGTACGAGCAGATGCCCGACCCCAAGTACGTGATCTCCATGGGGTCGTGCGCCAACTGCGGTGGTCCCTACTGGGACAGCTATTCGGTCACCAAGGGTGTCGATCAGATCATTCCGGTCGACGTGTACGTGCCCGGCTGCCCGCCCCGACCCGAGGCCCTGCTCGAGGGGATCGTCATGCTCCAGGAGCGCATCCAGAACGAGGACATGGGGGAGCGCTGGAGGGGTGAGCCGATTGTCATCGACTGACACCGTCGAAGCCGGCGCTGATGCCGACGCCGCCAAGAGCGGTGCCGTTGAGGCCGAAGCGCTGCTGGCCCGCCTGAGCGACGCACTGGGCGACGGCCTTGTCGAGTCGCACACAGACCAGGGCGCGGTCTGGGTGCGGGTGGAGCGCGACGCCTGGGCTGATCTCGCCCGCTTCCTGAGCGACGAGGAGGGCTTCGGCTTCTTCAGCTTCCTGTCGGCCATCGACTGGATGCCGTCACCGTTCGGCCGCGACATGGACAGCTTCGTGGACAACGCGCTCGATCCTCCCGAGCCCAAGGAGCCTGCTCCCACCGAGACTGGAGTGGCCGGCGGCGACACCCGCTTCCAGCTGCTGGCCCGGGTCAACGACGTGACCTCGGGCCGCTCCATCATCGCCAAGGCAGACCTGCCCGCCGACGATCTGCGCGCTCCCAGCTGGGTGCCCGTCTATCCCGGCGCCGACTGGCACGAGCGCGAGGCCTGGGAGATGTTCGGCATCGACTTCGACGGTCACCCCGGGCTGCGCCACATCTACCTTCCCGGCGAGTTCGAGGGTCACCCTCTGCGCAAGGACTACCCGCTGCTGGCCCGCCGGGTGAAGCCCTGGCCCGGCCTAGTCGACGTCGAGTTGATGCCCGAGACGGACGACGGCGGCGACGCCACCGAGGGTGCGGCGCCGTGACCGTCACCGAGCGCCAGCAACTCAGCTACATCGCCGCGCAGGCCGCCGACGCCCGCGTCAACCTGGAGATCGAGACCGAGGGCATGACCCTCAACATCGGTCCCCAGCATCCGGCCACCCACGGCACGCTGCGCATCGTGGCCAAGCTCGACGGCGAGCAGGTGGTGGCGGCCGAGCCGGTCATGGGTTACATGCACCGGGGCTACGAGAAGCTGGCCGAGGTCCGCACCTACCCGCAGGTCACCACGTTGATCAACCGCATCGACTGGCTGGGCAGCTTCGCCAACGAGGTGCCGTTCATCCTGGCCGCCGAGCGGCTCATGGAGGTGGAGGCCCCGCCCCGGGCCCAATGGATCCGCACCGTCCTCTTCGAGCTGAGTCGCATCGCCAACATCACGCTGTTCCTGGGCGACATGGCGGTGCAGGTGGGGGCCATCACCCCGGTGTTCTTCGCCTTCCGGGACCGCGAGCATGTCCTCAACCAGATCGAGGCCGCCACCGGCGGGCGCTTCCATCCCAACTTCGACCGCATCGGCGGCCTCAAGGACGACCTCCCGGCCGGCTGGGTGGCCGAGACCCGCCAGGCCATGCGCAAGATCCGCGCCTTCTGCGACGAGATCGAGGAGCTGGTCGAGGGCAATGAGATCTTCCAGGCCCGTACTCGCGGCATCGGCGTGATCCCGCCCGACGTCGGCCTGTCCTACGGGCTTACCGGGGCCAACATCCGGGCTTCCGGGGTGGATTGGGACGTGCGCCGGGACAGCCCGTGCGGGCTGGTCCACGATCAGGTCGACTGGAAGGTGTGGACCCACCCCGACGGCGACTCGTTCGCCCGGTTCTGGGTGCGCCTGCAGGAGACCCGGGAGGCCACCAAGATCGTCGACCAGCTGCTTGACGGGATCCCGTCAGGGCCGATCATGGCCAAAGTGCCCGTCATCATCAAGGTGCCGGCCGGCGAGGCCTACGTCGAGACCGAGAACCCTCTGGGCGTGATGGGCTACTACGTCGTGTCCAAGGGGGACCTGAACCCGTTCCGGGTGAAGATCCGCTCGGCGTCGTTCTCCAACGTCTCAATCACACCGTGGCTGCTCAGGGGCGTCTACGTACCCGACATCATCACCATCCTGGGGAGCCTCTACTTCATCCTCGGAGACATCGACCGATGATTGGCGTGCTTTCGGAGCTGTCGTACTGGCAGGTCACCTCGATCCGGGTGGTGGCCGGACTGGTGGCCGTGCTGCTGGTGGCGGGCACGCTGGTCTACGCCCACCTGTTCAAGATGGTGAGCTTCATGCAGAGCCGGCTGGGCCCCATGGAGGCCGGCCCCTACGGCTCCCTCCAGCTCATGGCGGAGATCGGCAAGTTCCTCCAGAAGGAGGACATCGTCCCCCGCCGGGCCGACCGCTTCGTGTTCAAGGCGGCCCCGTTCGTAGTCCTGACCTCCACATTCCTGCTGCTCGTTGTGCTGCCGGGCGGCCCCGACGCCTGGTTCATCTCCAACGACCTGGGGATCTACCTGGCCATGGCCGTCAGCTCCGTGTCGGTGATCGGCATCCTCATGGCCGGCTGGGGCTCGGCCTCCAAGTACTCGCTGCTCGGCGGGCTCAGAGCCACCGGCCAGCTCATCGCCTATGAACTGCCGCTGCTGCTGGCGGTGGTCGGCGTGGTCATCCAGGCCGAGACCATGAACCTGCAGGAGATCGTGCTGGCTCAAGCCAACGGCGAGATCTTCGGCTGGGGGGTGATCGGCAACCCGTTCATCATCACCCAGTTCGCCGGTTTCGCCATCTTCATGATCGCCATGCAGGCCGAGCTGACCCAGACCCCCTTCGACATGCCGGTGGCCGAGTCGGAGCTCGTGACCGGATACATGACCGAGTACTCGGGCCTGCGGTTCCTGCTGTTCTTCATCGGCGAGTTCGCCACCGCGGGCGTGTTCTCGGCCATCGCCGCGGTGCTTTTCCTGGGTGGCTGGTACGTGCCCGGCCTCGATCCGGCCGACAACCTCTTCAACGTGATCGGACCGCTGGTGCTGTTCGGCAAGGTGGTGCTACTGACGTTCCTGGTCTTCTGGGTCCGGTTCACCTTCCCACGCTTACGCGAGGACCAACTCCAGCGTCTGGCCTGGAAGTTCCTGGTACCGCTGGCGCTGGCCAACATCGTGGTCACCGGCGTGCTCAAGGTGGTGGTGTGATGGGCCTAGTACCCGGACTGGTCAAGGGGCTGAAGGTCACCGGCTCGACGGTGGTGCGGACAGTGTTCCCGAAGCGTGGCGTGCGCACGCTGGTGCCCGCTCCGACCAAGGGCGCGGCCACCGTGCAGTACCCCCACGTCAAGGAGGCGCCGCCCACCCGGGCCCGGGGCGTGATCGCCCTGCACGAGGGCAACTGCACGGCCTGCATGCTGTGCGCCCGCGAGTGCCCGGACTGGTGCATCTACATCGAGGGCCATAAGGAGAAGGCGCCCCCCCGCCGTGCCGGCGGCAAGCCCCGCCAGGTCAACATCCTCGACCGCTTCGACATCGACTACGCGCTGTGCATGTTCTGCGGCATCTGCGTCGACGTGTGCCCCTTCGAAGCGCTGTTCTGGAGCCCCGAATACGAGTTCTCCGAACCCCGCATCGCTGATCTGCTCCATGACATGTCGCGCCTGTCGGAGTGGATGGAGACCGTGCCCGAGTTCGAGGACTACGAGTCGGGGTCGGTGGCCAAGAAGCTGAAGGTGCCGCCGACATGACGCCGGCGGGCGTGCTCGCTGCGAGCGCCGCGAGCGGCGACCTATTCGTCGCGCAGAACGTATTCTTCGGCGTGATCGCGCTGGTGATGATCGTGTCTGCGATCCGGTGCGTGACCACCCGCAACGTTGTGCACGCCGCCCTTTGGCTGGTGCTGGTGCTGGCCGGCGCGGCGGCCCAGTTCATCCTGCTGGGCTCGGAGTTCGTGGCTGTCACCCAGGTGCTCGTCTACATCGGCGCCATCATCGTGCTGTTCCTGTTCGGGATCATGCTCACCAAGGCCTCGATGGGCGACGACGACTCGGTGGCGGGCGAGAAGCGGCTCATGGCCGGCCTGGTGGCCGTGCTGCTGGCCGTGGTGATGGGCATCGCACTCGTCGACAGCTACTCCGACACCCGGGTTGTGATCGACGAGCCGCAGCGCTTCGCCGCGGTGTCCGACGCCATCTTCAGCCAGTACATAGTTGCCTTCGAGGCGGTGTCGGTGCTGCTGCTGGCCGCCCTGATCGGCGCCATCGTCGTGGCCCGCAAGGAGTAGGGGCCGGCCGTGATCCTCAACCAGTTCCTCCTGCTCGCCGCGATCCTGTTCTGCATCGGCGTGTACGGCGTGCTGGCCCGCCGCAACGGGATCATGGTCCTGATGTCGGTCGAGATCATCCTCAACTCGGTGAACATCAACCTGGTGGCATTCGGGGCCTTCCGCGACCATGTGGCCGGCGAGGTGTTCGCCCTGTTCGTGATCGCAGTGGCCGCGGCCGAGGTGGGCATCGGCCTGGCCATCGTCCTGCTGATCTACCGCAACCGACGAAGCATCGACCTCACCGAGGCCGATCTGCTCAAGGGCTGAAGGACTGCCAGCCGTGAACGTGCTCGCCGCCGCGCTCGCCGCCGCCGAGGAGACTGTCGCCTACGGGCCCAGCTCAGTCGACAGCGCCGGCTTCTTCCTCGACTTCGCCTGGCTGGTGCCGCTGCTGCCCGCCCTGTCGTTCGCGGGGATCCTGCTGTTCGGCAAGCGGCTGCCCCGCAAGGGATCCGAGCTCGGGGTCGCCGCGGTGGCCGGCTCGTTCGTGCTGTCGGTGGGGGCGGCGATCACCTGGATCGGCCATCGCGACGAGGCCCACGAGGGCGTCCAGGCCGTGCACCGCACGGTGGGCTGGCTCGACTGGGGCGGCATCACCTACGACGCGGGCATCCTGCTCGACGGCCTGTCGGTGATGATGCTGTTCGTGGTGACCGCGGTGTCGCTGCTGGTGCACATCTACAGCACCGACTACGTGGCCGGCGACGCCCGCTACACCCACTTCTTCGCCTTCCTGAGCCTGTTCACCGCAGCGATGCTGTTCTTCGTCCTCAGCGACAACCTGCTGCAGATGATCGTCGGCTGGGAGCTGGTCGGCGTGTGCTCCTTCGTGCTGATCGGGCACTGGTGGGAGGACAAGGCCAACTCCGACGCCGCCCTCAAGGCGTTCTTCACCAACCGGGTCGGCGACATCGGCCTGCTGGTGGGCGTGTCGATCCTGTTCTTCGCCGCGGGCCGCACCTTCGACACCCTCACCCTGTCCGAGCGCATCAACGCGGGGGAGGTGAGCCACACCGCCCTGGTGGTGGCGTCGCTGTGCCTGCTGGCCGCGGTGATGTCCAAGTCGGGCCAGTTCATCCTGCACACCTGGCTGCCCGATGCCATGGCCGGGCCCACGCCGGTGTCGGCGCTGATCCACGCCGCCACCATGGTCGTGGCCGGGATCTTCATGGTGGCCCGCCTCTACCCGGTGTTCTGGGAGGGGATGTCGATCGCCGGCTCCAGCATCAACGTGCTGGCCCTGGTCGGCGCGGTCACGCTGCTGTTCGGCGGGCTGCTGGCCTTCACCCAGAACGACATCAAGAAGGTGCTGGCCTACTCCACCGTCAGCCAGCTCGGCTACATGGTGATGGCCCTCGGGGTGGGCGCCTGGACCGCGGCCATGTTCCACCTGTTCACCCACGCCTTCTTCAAGGCGTGCCTGTTCCTGGGGTCGGGCTCGGTGAGCCACGCGGTGCACAGCTTCGACATGAAGACCGACATGGGCGGGCTCCGCAAGGTCATGCCCCACACCTACCGCACGTTCCTGGTGGCCACAGTGGCCCTGATGGGACTGCCCCCGCTGGCCGGCTTCTGGTCCAAGGACGAGATCCTTGCCGGCACCGGCGGCTGGGGCCTGTTCGGCGGCACCCACGGCAACGGCAACTACACCCTCATGCTGGTGATGGGCATGGTGGGCGCGGCGGTGACCGCGGCCTACATGACCAGGGTCGTGTACCTCACCTTCTTCGGCACGTACCGGGGCCACGGCCATCCCCACGAGTCGGGGCCCCGCATCCTGGTGCCGCTGTACGTTCTGGCCTTCTTCGCGGTGGTGGCCGGGCTGTTCAACATGCCCAAGGGCTTCCAGCTGTGGCCCGAGGCGTGGCAGGAGCGCTTCGGCCACTACGTAGAGCCGGTGGCGGCCTACTTCCCGGCCATCGGCCACGCCAAGCCGAGCTGGTCGCTGGCCGTCGTCTCGGTGCTGGTGGCCCTCATCGGTGCGGGCCTGGCCTGGCGCTACTACTTCAAGGGCGTGCAGCAGCGCTCGGAGGCCGCGGGGAAGCAGCTGACCGAGATCGACGACGGGCCGGTCTCGCGGGGCGGGCTGCCCCGGGCGGTCCACACCGCGCTGGTCAACAAGTACTACTTCGATCACCTCTACACCGACGTGATCGTCAAGGCGGTCAAGGGTCCGCTGGCCAAGGCCACCTACTGGTCCAACCAGCGGGTCATCGACGGCGTCGTCAACGAGGCCGGCCGCCAGTCGGTGGCCGCGGGTCGCGCCGTGTACGACCACATCGACCAGACCCTCATCGACAGGGTCATCGTGGACGGCTCGGGCCGGGCCTCCGACAGCGCCGGCGAGAACCTCAGAGGCATGCAGACCGGCAAGGTCCAGCAGTACGCCGCCATCCTCTTCGCAGCCGCGACCATCCTCGCCGGCGTGTTCATGCTCATCCTTTCGCTGTGAAACCCAAGGCCGTGATCCCCCAGAACGCAATCCCCCAGAACGCAATCCCCCAGTACCCAGGAGCTTCGAGGACCTAGTTATGACCGACTTTCTCAACGATTGGGGCCTCACCCTGGTCACCTTCGTCCCGCTGGCCGGGGCGCTGGTGCTGATGGCCGTCCCCGCCGCCGAGGAGAAGGCTCTCAAGCAGTTGGCCCTGCTGTCGTCGCTGCTGGCGATGGTGATCGGCGGCCTGCTGCTGATCGACTTCGACTACAGCAACGCCGGCGCCCTGCAGTATGTGGTCGACGCCCGCTGGATCGAGGTGATCAACAGCCGCTACATCCTCGGCCTCGACGGGATCTCTCTGCCGCTGATGGCCCTGACGCTGGTGGTGGTGCCGCTGTGCGTCATCTACTCGTGGGACCACATACCCGAGCCCGGCAACCCCAAGGCGTTCTTCGTTCTCATGCTCATCCTCGAGACGGGCATGGTGGGCACGTTCGTGGCCCAGGACCTGATCCTGTTCTTCGTGTTCTTCGAGGTCGTGCTGCTGCCCATGTTCTTCATGATCGCGGTGTGGGGCGGCGAGAACCGGCGCTACGCCTCGATCAAGTTCTTCCTGTTCACGCTGTTCGGCTCGGCGCTGATGTTGCTGTCGTTCCTGGCGCTGTTCTTCCTGTCGACCGATCCGGCCACCGGCGAGTCGCTGCGCACCTTCGACATGCGGGTCCTGTCCGACGTGGCCGGCGCGGGCATCCTGAGCGCGACCCAGATCTGGATTTTCGCCGGCATGTTCATCGGCTTCGGGGTGAAGGTGCCGATGTTCCCGTTCCACACCTGGCTTCCCGACGCCCATACCGAGGCGCCCACGGTGGGCTCGGTGATCCTGGCCGCCATCCTGTTGAAGCTCGGCACCTACGGGTTCGTGCGCATCGCGGTGCCCATGCTCCCCGAGGGTGCGGAGGCGTGGGCCCCATGGATCGGCCTGCTGGCCGTGATCGGCATCATCTACGGCGCGCTGGGATGCCTGGCCCAGACCGACATGAAGCGCCTGATCGCCTTCTCGTCGGTGGCCCACATGGGCTTCGTGATGCTCGGGATCGCCACCCTCACCGACTTCGGGATCAACGCCGCCATCTTCGGGATGGTCGCCCACGGGATCATCACCGGGATGCTGTTCTTCCTGGCCGGCTCGGTGAAGGAGCGCTACCACACCCTCGAGATCCGCCGGCTCGGCGGGATGCTGGTCCAGGCCCCCCGCATGGGCTGGATCCTGGGGTTCTGCTCGATGGCATCGCTGGGCCTGCCCGGCCTGGCCGGCTTCTGGGGCGAGTTCCCCGCCATCCTGTCGGCCTACTCGCCCGCCGAGGGCCTGCCGGTCGAGACGTTCCGGACCTACATGGTGGTGGCCGCGGTGGGCACCGTGCTGGCCGCGGGCTACCTGCTGTGGCTGCTGCAGCGCACCGCCATGGGCTCGCCCAGAGAGGAGTTCGCCAACAGCGACGACATCGTCGACGTGACCCGCACCGAGTGGATCGCCTGGGCGCCCCTGCTGGTCGGGATCCTGCTGTTCGGCCTCGTGCCGGGACTGATCTTCGACGTGACCGACCCGGCCGTGGTCGGCCTGCTGGCGACCGGAGGCTGATGCCCTGATGCTGGGTTCGGTCTCGACGCTGGTCGTCGCCTTCGAGCGGCCTGCTATCGACTGGCACGCGATCGCGCCCGAGCTGACCCTGCTGGGCTTCGGGGCGCTGCTGACGCTGGTCGACATCGTGTGGCTGGAGCGGGGGCGGGCCGTGGTGTCGGCGCTGGCGTCGTTCGGTCTGCTGGCCTCGATGGTGCCGGTGCTGACCCTGGCCTGGGACGGCGCCGACCGGTCCACCTTCTGGGGGGCGTACGTCGTCGACGACTACTCGCTGGTGATGAAGGCCGTGTTCCTGCTGGCCGGTTATGTGGTGGTGCTGCTGTCCACCAACTACATCGCAGAGGGCGACTACTGGGAGAACGAGTACTACCAGATGCTGCTGTCGGCGGTGCTGGGCATGGTGGTGATGGCGTCGGCCCGCGACCTGGTGACCATCTTCGTGGCCCTCGAGCTGCTTTCTATCCCGGCCTACCTGATGGCCACCTGGCGCAAGCGGGACCTGCGCAGCAACGAGGCCGGCCTCAAGTACTACCTGATGGGGGTGTTCGCCTCCGCGGTGCTGCTCTACGGCATGTCACTGCTCTATGGGGCGGCCGGCTCCACCATGCTGGTCGACATCGACTCGGCCATCTCGGGAGACGGCGCGCCGCTGGCGGTGGTGACGCTGGGCGTGATCTTCGTGGTGGTCGGCTTCGGCTTCAAGGTGTCGGCCTTCCCGTTCCACACTTGGGCGCCCGACACCTACGAGGGCGCCCCCACCCCGGTGACCGCGTTCCTGTCGGTGGCGTCGAAGGCCGCTGGGTTCGTGGCCTTGCTGAGCCTTGTGTTCGTGGGCTTCTGGGGCCGGGCCGACGTGTACCAGCCGCTGATGTGGGCCCTGGCCGCGGCATCGATGTTCGGCGGCAACCTGATGGCGCTGCGCCAGACCAACGTGGTGCGGCTACTGGCGTACTCGGGGGTGGCCCAGGCCGGCTACATGCTGGCCCCGCTGGCGGTGGCGGGTGAGTCGCTGGCGGTGGCCGACGATGCCCTGTCGTCGGTGGTGACCTACCTAGCCATCTATGCGGCCATGAACCTTGGGGCCTTCGCGGTGATCATCGCGGTGGCCCGCCGCACCGCCTCGGCTGAGATCGACACCTACAAGGGCCTCTTCCGCTACTCGCCTGGCCTGGCCGTCGCCATGACGATCTTCCTGATGGCCCTGGCCGGCATCCCGCCGCTCGGCGGCTGGTTCGCCAAGTTCGAGATCGTCCTAGCCCTGATCTCCCCGGGGACGGCCTGGGGCGTCGCCCTCGGCGTGATCGTGGCCATCAACTCGGTGATCGCCCTCTACTACTACGCCCGCATCGCGAGCCACATGTGGGCAGAAGCCCCGCCGGAGTCCGCCGACTTCGACACCACCACCCCCATCAAGACCCCCACCTCAGTCTCAGCCGCCCTGGTCCTAACCGGCGCGGCCACCCTGGCCTTCGGCATCCTCCCCCAATGGGTGGGCCACTTCACCGATGTAAGCCTGGTAGCCACCGGCCTGGGCTGACGCATGTCCGCAAGGGCTCAGCACTGTGTTGGGGCTGACGGGCATCTGAGGACAGCTGCGCTGAAGGCGGACGCGAGCGTGCCATGAGTGAGGTTGGCACCGATCCAGTGCGGGTCTTCTATGGCATCGACTTCTCCGGCAACCACCGAATGTGGACGCCAGGATGTCGGCGTTCCAACGTCTGGATCGCGACCGCAGAGGAACGAGCGGGCGCCCTGAGCCTCGTGGACTTGCGGTCCGTGCAGCAGTTGCGAGGCCACGAGCACCCCTTCGATCGGCTAGTGGCGCTGCTAGCTAACGACGACCATTGCGCGGCCGGAATCGACGCCCCCTTCTCGCTTCCCGAACGTCATATGCCGGCAGACGGTTGGCCAGGGTTGCTGCGAGACATTGCGGCGTTGCCGAAAGACGGCCGGCCGTTCCCCACGGGGGAGGAACTCGTCGCCTACGCCGAAAGGAGCGTTCGCCTCGCGGAGCCCAAGCCGCTGCGCCGCACAGAGAAACTTTGGCGTGGCCGCGGCCTCAACGTTAGATCGACTCTGTGGGACGGGCCGCGAGGAGGTGCCGCGTTCACGATCGCCTGTCTCACGCTGCTTGAGCGAGTAAGGGCAGCCACCTGGCCATGGGAGAGGGGCGACCGCCTGCTGGTCGAGGCGTTTCCGGCTTGTCAGCTATTCGAGTGGGGGTTGGAACACCGCGGATATGCGAGTTCGTATCCGTCTCCCGAACGCGAAGACATCATTGACCGAGTGTCGGCGCGGATCGAGATACCGGACGGCCTGCGTGAGCACTGTCGTTGCAGCCCCGATGCCCTGGACGCGGTGATGTGCCTGTTCGGTGCCAAGGCTGCCTTCGAGGAACTCGCGACAGTTGGCGACGCAGCAGTGGCAAGAGGCGAGGGCTGGATCGCCGTTCATCCAGTCTGAAACGCATTGGCACAACTCGCACAGGCGACCGATCCTTGGCGTACTCGCTCCTCAGCAGGGTGTTGTGCGATTTGGTGACATCCAGTATGGTCTGAGCATTCTTCCCCGCCTTCCCGGCGTCTGTCGGGAATGGCGGGGCTCTATCTCTGGAGGACTTGCGCCGAAAATCGCACGGGCAGCGGATGCGGTGATCAGTAGCGGATGTCCAGGGCGTAGCGCAGTGCTCGGTCGAGCTGGACCTGCTTCAGATCGTCGAGCTGGCCGGCGGGGCTGGCGTCCAGATCCCACTGCGGGATGGTCACGATGTTGTCGCAGTTGATGACGCTGAGCTCACTGAGACCCTGACCGGCACCGACCTCGACTTCTGAACCAATGCCTCGAATCGTGCGAGTGATAGGCGCGCAAGTGACCGATTTCCGCACGCCTAGGGCGGCGTCTCTGGTGAGCACGCACACCGGTCGCCGTCCGGCGGGTGGGCCAAGATCAGCCCAGTAGATCTCGCCTCGCGCTACCACTCCGGCACAGTGCTGGCCGCAAGGCGCGCCGCGGACTCGATCAGTGCGGGATCCTCGGGCTGGCGGCGGTACGCGTCAACTAGGCGCCGGTCGGCCGCCATCCGTTCATCGGCATCGATCACAGCGTGCGCGCCCTCACGCAACAGCGCGGAGCGGCTGGTGCCCCGAGCGCGGGCGATCTTGTCGAGCTGGCTGACTAAATCGTCATCGAGCTGTACGAGCACTTCTCGGCGAGCCATCACCCTATGGTAAACCATATGAACTCTCGTCCGCCACTGCGCTGCAGCCTTGGTCAGAGTTACTGTGGCTCGCACACGAGAGATCCTAGCGCCTCAGTATGATATTACAATCATTGTCATGATAAATAAATACCAATCATGAGTAATGTGTCGCGCTGGTGGCTGTCGAGCGCGGGAAGATGACCCTCGGAGAGTGGATCGCCCGGCGGATCGGGGAGCGGGGGCCGATGCCGGTGTCGGAGTATGTGGAGGCGTGCCTCTATGACACAGACGGCGGGTTCTACATGCGGGGCGGCCGCGCCGGCGGCCGCTCCGGGCATTTCCTGACTGCGCCGGAGGTGGGGCCGCTGTTCGGTGCGGTGCTGGCGCGGGCGCTGGATGCATGGTGGGCCGAGCTGGGTGGGCCTGATCCGTTCACGGTGATCGACTGGGGGGCGGGGCCGGGCACGCTGGCCCGCTCGTTGCTGGCCGCTGAGCCGGGCTGCATGGCTGCGGGCGCGTTACGGCTGGTGCTGGTGGAGGTGTCGCCTGCGCAGCGGGCCCTGCATCCGGAGCACCCGTTGGTGGCGAGCGCAGCCCGGGTGTCGGACGCGCTGCCCCAGGGCGCGTCTGCGGGTGTGATCGTGGCCAACGAGCTGCTTGACAACCTGCCCTTTGATGTGGTTCGCCGTACTGCTGGCGGCTGGGAGGAACTACGGGTGAGCGTCGAGGATGGCGCAAGCGGCCGCTTCTCGCTGGTCGCTATGCCCGCGCCCCTTGAGCTTGTCGCCGGGCTGCCCGACGTCGCGACAGGGACGCGGGTGCCGGTCCAGCGGGCCGCTCGCAGCTGGGTGGCAGAAGCCCACCGGGTGCTCGGGAGGGGCCGGATTGTCGCTTTCGACTACGGAGCACTCATCGACGTGCTGGCCGAGCGGGCCGGTCGGTCGGATGATCCTGCGGCCGGATTGGGCTGGCTGCGCACTCATCGGGATCACGACGACGGTTCCTGGTGGCTGTCCGATCCGGGGTCGTGCGACATCACCGCGGACGTGGCACTCGACCAGGTGCAGGCCGATCACCGGGCCGACGTGTGCACCCAGGCCGAGTTCCTGAGGGGCTACGGCATCGAGGATCTGGTGGCCGAGGGCAGGGCAGCGTGGACTGAGCGGGCCGGCGTTGGCGATCTTGACGCCCTACGGTCCCGCAGCCGGACAAGAGAGGCCGAGGCGCTGCTCGACCCGGCCGGCATGGGCGCCTTCAGCGTTCTTGTCTGGTCCGTCAATTGATGGCGGGTGCGGGCCGGCGGCCCAGCGGGATCAACCCTGGGCTTCGGTCCATTCGTTGATGGCGGTCTCGCAGGGGCCGATCAGGGGGGCCACGACGGGGTAGCCGGCGTAGGGGGCCAGCGGCGACGCCGGCGACAAGTGGCTCCGACTTGAGAGGGACGTTCTTCGGTTCCTGTACGGCAGACCCGCCTGGGTGCCAACAAGCGCGGCCACTCGGCGGGACGCTCCCTGAGAAGACATCGATATTGGTATACAAGATATGGATATTGATATAATCGCACGCTCAACGGAGGGCATATCTCCGTAGATTGCGAGACCTGACATATGGATACTGAGTGCAGCCGCATCAATATGCAGCCAAGCACTGCGGAGCGGCGCTGCCGCGTGCGTAGCGCATCCAGGCGGGCCGTTCGGGGTGGGCTCGCGGTAGCGCTGGCGGCGGGACTGCTGGCCGCGGCACCGCCGAGTTCGCCGTTGTCGCCGGCGCGGGCGGCCGCGCAGACGGACGGCGGCGACTCCGGGGCGCCGTCGGTGGTGAAGATGGAGATCACGTCGGATCCGGGCGCGGACCTGACGTACGGGCTGGGCGATGAGATAGAGGTCGAGGTGACCTTCAGCGAGAAGGTGATGGTGGACACCGCCGGCGGTGTGCCGCGACTGTTGATCGACTTCTCGACCGAGGGCTGGGGCCACAAGTGGGCGGGCTATGCGTCCGGCAGCGGTACGTCGGTGCTGGCGTTCACCCATACGGTGGTGGTGCCGAACTACTCCTCGCAGGGTGTGGCGGTGCCGGCGAACGGGCTGGAGGCCAACGGGGGGTCGATCACGTCGGTCGCGTCGGGGACGGCGGCGGTGCTGTCGTATAGCGGGTTGGAGCACAACCCCGACCACCTGGTGGACGCCGCCCTGACGGACAACGCCGCTCCGCCGGACGACGCCCCTCCGCCGGACGACGCCGCTCTGTCGGACGCCCGGGTGCCGCGGCAGACACCGGGGCCGACGATCACGATTTCGGGCGGTTCGGCGGTCAATGAGGGCTCGGCTGC
>VYFQ01000036.1 GCA_009842325.1 Acidimicrobiaceae bacterium
CGATGTGCCCGACGGGTTGACCGTCGATGACATCCACACCAACGAGTTCATCGACAACAGCATCGGCTTCTAACCGAAGTCGCGTCATCTAGACCTTGACCCTGTGGGGGTCGGCGCCCACGGCGCCGGCCCCCACAGCGCGCCCAAGTACGGCTAGACGGCGTGGGTGGTAGTGTTCAGGCCCGGGATGCGGGAGAGGTCTGGAAGTGATCCCCACACGGCCGTCGCTCGGCGACTGTTCCGCGACCCACGTGCAGAGCAATCCTCCGGCTGCGGTCGGATAACCCTTGGAGGGAACACATGAGACACAGGAAGCACCTGCTCGGCTGGCTGGCGGTGCTGCTCGCTTTCGGCCTCGTGGCCGCCGCATGCGGCGACGACGATGACGCCGTAGACGAGCCGGCCGCGACGCCGACTGACGAGGCACCGACCACCGACGAGCCCGACGAGCCCGATGCGGCCCCCGACGAGATGATGGAGCATCTCGGCGACGGCTCTCTGGGTGTTGTGACGGTCGAGCCTGGCGACGCCATCCAGATCCGCTCACTGGAGGCCATCACCGGCGATGTTGCCTTCTTCGGCCTGCCGATCGATCGGGCCACGCAGATCGCGGTCGACGACTACGGCCAGATCCACGGCTTCGACGTGGACACCGGTACGAGCCTCGACGACCTGTGCTCCAACGACGGGGGCCAGGCGGCTGCTCAGATCATCGTGGCCGACGAGGACGTGGTCGGCGTGATCGGCACGTCATGCTCCGGCGCGGCGGTGGCGGCGGCTCCGCTCATCACCGACGCCGGAATGGTGCTGATCTCCGGCGGCAACACCTCGCCCGCGCTGACGTCCGACCTGGCCGGCACCGCCGGACCCAACTACAGCGTGGGCTACTACCGCACGGCCCACAACGACCTGTACCAGGGCGCGGCCATGGCCAAGTTCGTGTTCGGTGAGCTTGGCATCAGCGAGGCGGCCGCCATCCACGACGGCGACCCCTACACCCAGGGCCTCGCCCAGGCGTTCGCCGACGCGTTCGAGGCCGAGGGCGGCACCGTCACCGGCTTCTCGGCGGTGAACAAGGACGACACCGACATGGTTCCGGTGCTGACCGAGATCGCCGCGGGCAGCCCGGGTGCGCTGTTCTTCCCGATCTTCCAGCCCGCGGGCGACTTCGTGGCCGACCAGGCGCCGGGCGTCTCCGGCCTGGAGGAAACCGTGCTGCTGGCCGCCGACGGGTTGTTGAACACCAACTACCTGTCGCTGCCCCAGACCCGGGGAATGTACTTCTCGGGTCCGGACCAGCGCTTCGGCGAGAACGTCAACGAGAGCACCGGCAAGACCGCAGTCGACTTCCTGGCGACCTATGAGGCGGCCTACGGCGAGGCGCCGGCGGCGCCGTTCTGGGCGCACGGCTATGACGCCACCGTGCTGCTGCTCGACGCCATCAAGGCGGCCTCGTGGGTCGAGGACGGCAACCTGATGATCGACCGCCAGGGCATCCGCGACTACCTGAACAGCGTGCAGGGCTTCCAGGGCCTCATCGGCACCATCAACTGCGACGACTTCGGCGACTGCGGCGCGGCCCGCATCACCGTCGTCCAGAACATCGGTGGCGAGGAGAATGCCGAGACCAGCCTCAACAACGTGGTGTTCTCCTACGCGCCCGGCACGGCCGGCGTGGCATCAGAGGGCCTCCCGCTGGCCGAGGCAGTAGCCGCCGGTCTCTCCGGCGTGTGTCCGTCGCCGTTGGTGGTTCAGACGGACTGGTTCCCGGAGTCCGAGCATGGCGCGATGTATCACCTGATCGGTGACGACTATGTGGTCGACACCGAGAACCAGACGGTTACGGGCTCGATGGTGCTCGACGGCGCTGAGCTGGGCATTGACTTCCAGGTCCGTACTGGTGGTCCGGCCATCGGGTTCGCGCCGGTGTCGAGCTACATGTACACCGACGAGTCGATCCATCTGGGTTATGCGTCGACTGATGCGCAGATCCTGCAGTGGGCTGACGCTCCGCTGGTGTCGGTGGTTGCTCCTCTGGAGCAGAACCCGCAGATGATCATGTGGGATCCGGAGCTTGCCGGCGTGGACAGCATCGCTGATCTGGGCACCGAGAACATCACGGTGAACGTGTTCGGCGGCGGCGTGTTCCCGCTGGTGTTCGTGGCTCAGGGGATCTGGAACGCGGACCAGGTTGATCCGTCCTATGACGGCAGCCCGGCCCGGTTCGTGTCCGAGGGCGGCGCCATCGCCCAGCAGGGCTTCGCTTCTTCTGAGGTGTTCACCTATGAGCACATTTATGAGGAGTGGGGCCGGCCTGTGGAGTTCCAGCTGCTGCACGACGCCGGGTTCCAGATCTATTCGCAGACCATCGGTGTGCGTCCTCGTGACATGGAGTCGATGAGGCCGTGTCTGGAGCGCCTGGTGCCGATCATCCAGCAGGCGGTGGTGTCCTATGACGCTTCGCCTGATCGGGCCAACGCGATCATCGTTGACGCGGTCGAGCAGTATGCGAGCTTCTGGGTGTATCCGCCCGAGCTGGCGGACTTCTCGGTTCAGGCTCAGCGCGACTACGGCCTGATCGGTAACGGTCCAGACTCCACTGTGGGCAACATGGAGCTTGACCGCATCCAGGGTGTGCTCGACTCCATCTTGGCCACCGACCTGGCTGCGGACGTAGCCGACGGCTTGAGCGCCGAGGATCTCTTCACCAACGAGTTCATCGACGCCGACATCGGCTTCTAACCCGTCCAGCTGACACAGCGCTTAGCAAGGGGGGCCGGCACCCGCTGCCGGCCCCCCTCAGCGCGCCCCAAGCCCGCTCTCGGAGAATCTCGGGTTGAAAATGTGTGGCATATGCCCACAACTCACCCGAGATCTGCGGTTGCGTCGTTGCTGCGCCCGCCGTTCAGATATAGGGCTCGGTGGGACTGTCGATGCGCGACACCAGGAACTCGCCCGCCGTCACCGGCTCGTAGCGCTCGGGACGCTCGGCGGTTACGCAGCTCGGGATTGTGGACACCACCGTCCGGGGATCCGGGTTCACGAAGAACGGGATGGAGTACCGGTCGGTGCCCGAGGATCCGACCACCCGGTGCGGCGTGGACCGGTAGCGGTCGTTGGTCCAGCGGGCCAGCATGTCGCCGAGCTGCACTAGCACGCTGCCCGCAGCCGCCGAGACGGGTGTCCACGCACCGTCGCGGAGCACTTCGAGGCCCGACAGCCCGTCGACCGCCAGCAGGGTGATCGCCCCGTAGTCGGTGTGGGGCGTACTGAAGACGGGCGCGGAGCCGTCGTCGCGCCGACCGGTCTCCGGATAGTGCAGGAACCGCAGCCGGCACTGGGGCTCGGCCATGCGGGACACGAAGAAACCCGGGACTTCCAGGGTCGTGGCCAGTGCCTCGAGCACGCCGTGGGCTGTGGCCAGCGCCGCCGACTGGTAGGCCCGCACCGCCGAGACGAACCCGGCGCATCCGAGCGCCTCGACGGCGTCGAGGTCAACCTCGTCGGCCAGGCCGATGTCGATGTACTCCGCGGCCAGGCTGGACCGGCCCAGGTAGGCCGCGTCGGCGGGATCGCGGGCCTCGACCCGGTCAGGGACGTAGCCGTAGCGGTCGATCCTCGGCACCCGGTCCTTGACATCGGGTGGGAGCGCGAAGAACGTCCGGGCCGCGCCGAAGACTGCGTCAAGCTGCCGGTCGATGCCGTGGCCGGCGGCGAGGAAGAGCCCGTCGGAGGTGCAGGCCGACTCGACCTCCGCTATCGCCGCCGATCGGCGGCCTCCATTGGCGGCGCGGTCGCTCGACAGGGCCGAGACATCGATCACCCGCGGCGCGAGAGGAGCGGGTCTCACCTGTTTGCGCCCGCTCTTAGCGTCGGTCGCGGGGCTGTGGAACACTCGGTGCATGACGGAGCCTCAAACTACGAGGGTCGAGTCCTCGGGGCCAACCGACGCCGAGACCGGTGAGCGTTCCGCCGACGGCCGGGCCTACGGCCGCCCTGCAGGAGAGTGGAATTCCGAGCTGGTGGAGACGTCCGCCGGCACCCCCGCCGGGGAGTTGCTGCGGCGCTACTGGCACCCGGTCGCCCGCAGCTCCGCGGCGACCTCCCTTCCCAGGAGGGTGCGCATCCTCGCCGAGGACCTGATCCTGTTCCGCGACGGCCGTGGCCGTCCCGGCCTCGTCGAGCCCCGCTGCTGCCACCGGGGCACCAACCTCTACTACGGCCGGGTGGAGGACGACGGGATCCGCTGCCCCTATCACGGCTGGCTCTTCGCGGTCGACGGCACCTGCCTCGACCAGCCCTGCGAGCCCGACCGGGGACGCAACCGGGACTCCTACCGCCAACCCTGGTACCCGGTGCGGGAGTACAACGGACTGGTCTTCGCCTACTTGGGCCCGGCCGATCGCCAGCCCGTGTTCCCCCGCTACGACATCTTCGAGGGCCTGCGCGACCACGAGGAGATCGTGATCATCGACCACTTCGCCTTCGGCGGTCCCACCGTGGCCCCCTGCAACTGGTTCCAGACCCATGAGAACGCCATGGACCCGTACCACGTGTTCATCCTCCACAACGCCATCAGCGGCCATCAGTTCGACCCGCGGCTCGAGATCTGGCCCCGCATCGATTGGCAGCGCCACGCCTGGGGCGTGACCGCCAGCCAGGACCGAGACCTGCCCGACGGGAACATGCTGCACCGGGTGACCGAGATCCGGGTCCCCACCATCAGGGTGATCCCCACGCCGACGCTCACCGTGGTGGGGAAGACCAACAACATGTCGTGGTCCGTGCCCATCGACGACACCCACACCTGGGTGGTCTCGATGCTGCGTAAGCCCAAGGACCGTCCGGCCCAGGGCCTGCCCACCTACGGCGACGGCAAGACCTGGTTCGACCTCGACGACGAGGGCCATCAGCGCTATCCCGGCGACTACGAGACCCAGGTCGGCCAGGGGCCGATCACCCTGCACTCCACCGAGCGTCTCGCCTCCAGCGACCGGGGGGTGTCGATGGTGCGGCGCCAATTCCTCGACCAGGTCCGGGTGGTGGCCGACGGCGGCGACCCGGTGGGCGTCAGCTTCGATCCCGATGAGCCGCCGGTCTCGCTGCGAGCCGGGAACTACGTTGTGGGACCGGACGACGAGGCTCTTCCCACCGAGTACTCGTACGTCGAGGGCTAGCTCTCGGGTCGCATCACCCGGGTCTGCTGATCGGCCGAGGCCACCAACCGGCCCCGGCGGTAGACCCTCCGAGACATCGGCGCGTCGGCCACCGCGCCCCGCAGCGACGGCGCGTCGATGGCCACCAGGTCGGCCGGGTCTCCGGGCTCGAAGTTGACCGGAGCAAGGCCCATCACGCGGCGGGAGATGTTGGAGACCATGTCGTAGGCGTCAGCCGGCAGGCGATGGCCGGCCATCACCATCAGCGCGGCGGTCTCCAGCGGGTCGCTGCGTCCGACCAGGTTGAAGGGATCCTGCACGTTGTCGGCCCCCGCGGCCACTGCCGCGCCCGCGTCGAGCAGCGCCTGCACCGCGGTCAGTCCCCTCGGAGTGGCCCTCTGGTCGTCCCGGCCCTGCAGGAACAGGTTGGTCTGGGGCAGGGTGATCACCGAGATCCCTGCGGCCGCGACCTCTGCGGCCACCGCGGCCTGCACATCGGGCGGCTGCATGCCCAGGCTGACGCAGTGGCTGGCGGCCACCGTCCCGTCGAAGCCCTTGTCGCTCACCTGCCGGGCCAGCTCCCGCAGCGTCAGCACCGAGGGGTCGAGCGTCTCGTCGGTGTGCAGATCTATGTCGATGCCGGCAGACGTCGCCAAGGAGAGCACGTCGGAGATGCAGGTCGGCGGGTCGTCCTGGAGGTTCGGTACGCCCCCGACGAGATCCACCCCGGCTTCGATCGCGGCTTCCAGCGCCCGGACGTTGGGGGCGCTGTCGGGGCCCGTCATGGGCCAGCCGGTCAGGGCCACCGTCTGGAAGTCGATCAGGCCCTCCATGGACCGGGCCGCCTCCTGGACGGCCAAGACGCTGGAGACGCCGATGTCAGCCGTCACGTTGATGTGGGTGCGGACGGCCGTCACGCCGTGCACGAGCAACAGCTCGAAGGCCTGGGTGGCCCTCTCAACCGTTCGTTCATAGGACAGCCGGCCCTTCTCGGCGGCTTCGAACCAGGCGTTGATGGCTCCCATGAGGTCGCCCTTGGGGTTGGGCACCTCGTCGGCGGTCAGGGCCTTGTCGAGGTGGGCGTGAGGCTCGGCCATGGCCGGCAGCAGCAGCCAGCCACCGAGATCGTCTACCTCGGTTCCCTCGGCGATGGGAGCTGAGCCCGAGGCGACGACGCTGGAGATCGTGCCGTCGGTGGTGTCGATGCCGACATCGACGGCGCGGCCGTCGGCCAGCCGGGTATTGCGCAGCACTCTCACCCGTCAGCCTCCCGTCTCGGCCGCGTCCATCACGCAGACTTGTCTATATCGCGAGGCTTCGCGATGAGAACCTCAGAAGACGGCGCCGTCGGTGCGCAGCCGGGCGATCTCGCCGGCGTTGAGGCCCAGCTCGGCCAGGATCTCGTCGGCGTGCTCGTTGAGCCTGGGGACGGAGGGCCGGAACTCGGGCTGGGTGGCCGAGAACCGGGGGGCCAGCCGGGACTGACGGATCCGGCCCGCGGTCGGATGGTCCCAATCGACGAGGGTCTCGTTGTGGCGGATCTGGGGATCTTCGTGGAGGTCCTCGACCGCGGCGACTTCCCCGCACGGCACGGAGTTCTCGTGCATCCGGGGCACGAGATCGGCGACCTTCCACTGGGCGAACTCCTCCTCGAGCAGGGCTCCGAGCTCCTCGGAGAGGCCGCGCCGGCTCTCGTGGGTGCCCCACTGCGGGTGGTCTATCCAGTCGGTGCGCCCCAGGGCCCGGTAGAGGCCGTGGAACTGCTTGTCGCTGACCACGAAGTAGACGATGTGGCCGTCGGCGCACGGCGTGAGCCGGTACAGCGTGGACAGGTGCCGTCCCTCGCTGGCCTCGGGATCAAGAAGTGTGTCGGCCATGCCGCCGTCGGGCCACAGGAACTGCACGGCGGTGTCGAGCATCGACAGGTCGATGTGCTGGCCCCCGGCGCCCTGGCTGCGGGCGAACAGGGCGGAGGTGATGGCCAGCGCGGCCATCCAGCCCGAGGCCTTGTCGATCACTCCGTTGCGCACCAGGTCGGGGATCGGGACCTCCGGGTTGACCTGAACGGCCACGTAGCCGGTCACGGCCTGGATGATCGGGTCGTAGGCGGCCCGGCCGGCGTAGGGCCCGGTCTGCCCATAGCCCGACATCGAGCAGTAGATGATCTCGGGATTGACGGCGGCCGCGTGCTCGTATCCCATGCCGAGGTTGTCCATGATCCCCGGACGCATGTTCTGGACGGCGACGTCGCAGCTGGCCAGCAGCTTCAGTCCGAGATCCCGACCGGCGTCGGTGGAGAGGTCGATCTGGATCGATCGCTTACCCCGGTTGCAGTTGGCGACCGTGCTGTTGATACCGCCCTTGGCGTAGCGGGCCAGCCGGGACAGGTCGCCCATGCCGGGCGGCTCCACCTTGATCACGTCGGCGCCGAGGTCGGCCAGCAGCATGGTGGCGGTGGGCCCGGCCAGCACCTGGGTCAGGTCGATCACCCGTATGCCCGAGAGTGGCCCCGTCGCCATGGTTGCGCTCCCTTGTCTTGGCACCTCATCGATGCGAGTCCTACATCTTCACATATGAAGGTGGCTCGGACAGGGCCACGGCGCGCCGGCCTCCATTTCGTAGATCGCGGCGCTGCACGGGCTGCGCTAGCGTCGCGCGTCCGAGTCCTTGGGAGGTGCCGCGTGAAGACCAGAGCAGCCGTGCTGCGAGAGCCCAACGCCGACTGGAGCGTCGAGGAGATCGAACTGGACGGACCCGGACCCCGGGAGGTGCTGGTGAAGACCACCGCTGCGGGGATGTGCCATTCCGACGAGCATGCCCGCAACGGCTCCATGCCGGTGCCGCTGCCGATCGTGGGCGGACACGAGGGAGCCGGAGTGGTCGTCGAGGTGGGCGAGGGCGTGGCCGAGCTGGCCGTCGGCGACTACATCTCGGCCTCGTTCGTGCCGTCGTGCGGCCGCTGCCGCTGGTGCGCCGACGGCCAGCAACACCTCTGTGACCTGGGCATACACCTGCTCTCTCCCGGCATGTTGCCGCCCGCGGGAGGGTTCCGCCATCACGACGCCGGCGGCACCGACCTGACTCCCATGCTCAAGCTGGGAACGTTCGCCGAGCACATGGTGGTCAGCGTCGACTCCGCGGTGAAGGTCGATCCGGACGTGCCGGCGCCCATCGCCGCACTGGTGAGCTGCGGGGTGACCACCGGTTTCGGGTCGGTGGCCAACCGGGCCGATGTCCGGCCCGGCGACACCGTGGTCGTTGTGGGCTGCGGCGGCCTGGGCAGCGCGGCGCTCCAGGCGGCCAAGATCGCCGGGGCCTCCAACATCGTGGCCGTCGACCCGGCCGAGTCCAAGCGGGAGGCCGCCGGCAAGTTCGGCGCCACCCACACGGCCGAGTCCATGGAGGCGGCCATGGAGACGGTCGGGCTCGTGACCGGCGGCGTGATGGCCGACAGCCTGGTCCTCACTCCCGGTGTGATGAGCGGCGAGATGCTGGCCCCGGCCCAGTTCCTGGTGCGCAAGGGCGGCACGGTGGTGGTGGCCGCCGTCGCCCCGCTGGAGCAGATTGACGTTCAGTTCAACTTGTTCGATTTCGCCATGCTGAACAAGCAGCTCAGGGGCTCGATGTTCGGCTCGGCCAGCCCCCGCTCGGAGATCCCGCACCTGCTCTCGCTCTACACCCAGGGCCAGCTCGACCTCGACAGCTTCGTGAGCGCCACCTACTCACTGGACGAGGTGAACGACGGTTACCGGGACCTGCGCGAGGGCCGCAACATCAGGGGTGTCATCGCCTTTGACTGACCCTGCCGCCGGCCTGCACGATGCTCTCGGCGGCCTCACCGAGACCGTCTCGGCTGCCATGGTGGGGCGCCACCGGGAGGTCGAGTTGGTGGTCGCCGCGGTCGGCGCAGGACGCCACCTGCTGCTCGAGGGTCCGCCCGGCACCGGCAAGACCACCCTGTTGCGGGCCCTGGCCGCGGCGATGGATGTCCCGCTGGTCACCGTCGAGGGCAATGCCGAGCTGACCCCGGCCCGGCTCGCCGGGCAGTTCGACCCGGCCCGGGTGCTGTCGGAGGGCTACACCGGTGACGCCTTCATGCCCGGCCCGCTCATCGAGGCGATGAGGGACGGGGCGCTGCTCTACGTCGAGGAGCTCAACCGGGTCCCCGAGGAGACCGTCAACCTGCTCATCGGGGTGATGTCGGAGGGCGAACTCCACCTGCCCAGGGTGGGGAGGATCGCTGCTGAGGAGCAATTCCGGTTGGTGGCCGCCATGAACCCCTACGACACGGTGGGCACCTCACGCCTGTCCAGCGCGGTCTACGACCGCATCTGCCACCTTTCCATGGGCTACCAGGACGAGAAAGACGAGCGTCGCATAGTGGAGTTGCGGGCCCAAGGCTTCCCGACCGGCGGTGCGACGGCCGAGCGCACCATGGCCCGGGCCGTGGCCGTGACCCGAGCCACCCGCACCCACCGCGATGTGCGAATGGGGGCATCGGTGCGGGGGGCGATGGACCTGTGCGATGTGGCCGCTCGCCTCTGCCAGCTCCGTGACCTGGCGCTGGACGATCCCGGGGTGGGCCTCGACGCCGCGCTGGTGGCTCTCACCGGCCGGATCCGGCTCCACGAGGGAGGGGACCGCACACCCGAGGCCATCGTGCGCGAGCTGTGGGAGGAGGTCCTCGCGGCCGAGCAGCGCAGCCACGGACCGCCGCCCGAGTCCCTGGTGCCTTCGATGGAAAAAGTGCCGGCCCCCGGAGGGGCGACCGGCCCAGGGGCTTAGTCCTCGAAGGGTTCAGGGCCCGCGAGGCGCTCGACGCCGAGCGGGTCCGCACCACCCCCCGCGGCCACTACGAGGGCCAGCCCGGCTTCAGGCTGCTGAGTCCCACCACCGGAACCCTCGACACCGCCGAGGTGGCCGAGCAAGCCTCCGCCGACCCCGACCAGACCCTCGCCCTGCTGGCCGACATGGCGGCCGCCGCCGACCGCCAGATGGCGGCGCTGGCGGCGCGGTTAGCGGGACGGCTGGCGCTCGATCTGGCTCGGGCAGGGGCGTCGTCAGCGGGCGGGGTGGGTCGCCTCGAGCCTGGACGGGCCGATCTCTGCAGCGGCGACATTGACATCGACCGCAGCCTCGATGGTCTGCTCGAGGCTAGAGCGGCGGGCCGCGCGGTGGCGTTGGACGAGTTGTGGGTGCAGCGCTGGCAGCGTCCCGCCACCGCGATCACTCTCGTGGTGGACCGGTCGGGGTCGATGGGCGGCCCTCGGCTGGCCGCCGCCGCGGTGGCCGCCGCGGCCTGCGCCCTTCGGGCGCCCCAGCAGTGGTCGGCGCTGGCGTTCGGCGACCAGGTCTTGGCCATCAAGTCGGCCGACCGCGACCGCCCGGCGACCGCCGTGGTGGATGACGTGCTGCGGCTGCGGGGCTACGGCACCACCGACCTCGCGGCCGCTCTCGACGCGGCCCGGGCCCAGCTGGAGCGGTGCACCGCCCGGCGCCGCGTCACGGTGCTGCTCTCGGACTGCCGGGCCACCGCCGGAGGCGATCCTGTGGCCGCGGCCCGCCGCCTCGACGAGTTGTGCGTGATCGCGCCCGCGGGCGACGCGGCCGATGCCGAGGCCTTCGCAGCCGCTGCCGGCGCCCGGTTCGCGGCGATCGCGGGTCCCCGCTCCATCCCCGACGCAGTCACAACCGTCCTGCAGGCTTGAGCACCCGCCGGAATTGGCAGCGTTTGGTGCCCTATAGGGGGCATTCTGCTGCCAGTTCTGATCTCGACTGGAGGCACCGCCGGAATTGGCAGCGTTTGGTGCCCTATAGGGGGCACTTTGCTGCCAATTCGGGGTGGGTCAGCCGCCGTCGCTGGAGGGGTACTGGAGAACAGCCGTCGCTGCCGCGTCGGGGGCTACCACCACGATCTCGCCGTCCTGCACCTGGATCGTGCCCATCGGCTTGCTGACGTTGACGCCGCGCTCGTCGAAGCTGATGGGCCCGAAGAACGTGTCCGCCGCCATCACCTGTAGAGCGCTGCGCACCGCGCCGGTGTCCGTCGAGCCGGCCGCCTCGATGGCGAGGTGCAGAGCCAGCGCCGCGGTCGTAGCGCTGGCCGCCTGGTACACGGGCGCCTCCCCCCAGAGGCTCTCGTAGTAGTCGGCGTAGTCGGCGGCGCTGCCGAAGTAGGGCCCCTCGTAGGCCATGGACGGCTCCCACTGGGTCGGCCCGAGCACCCCGTCCACGTCGCGGCCCAACTCCTCCACCAGCCTGGGGTTGGACGGCCCGACGGTGATCAGCATTCCGCCCGGCTCGAAGCCGACCTCCGCGGCCGAGCTCACGAACAGCACAGCATCGTTGTAGTGGCCCCCGCCGACGAATACATCGGGGTCGACGTCGCGGGACTTCGTCATGATGGCCGACACGTCCTGGATGCCCTCGGGATAGGCCTCGACCGCCAGCACCTCGATGCCGTTGTCCTCCAGGTGGCGGACCGCGCCCTGGGCCACCGCGGTGGCGAACAACGTGTCCTCGTGGGCGACGACCGCGGTGCGGGCCCCGCGGGCCGCCAGGGCCTCGATGCCGGAGCGGGTGTAGTCGCTGGCGATGGTGGCCACGTAGAACAGGTTCCGGAATCCCCGCTCGAACAGGGCGTCGGAGCCGCCACTGCCCTCCACCATCAGCACGTCGTTGGCCTCGGCGATGGCGCTGGTGCCGGTGGTGAGGCCGCTCGAGTAGGGGCCCAGCAGGAAGTCGACCCCATCGTCGTCGATGAGGCGCTGGGTGAGCCTGCCGGCGGTGTCGGCGTCGGACTCGTCGTCGTAGTACACGATCTCGGCCCGGTAGCGCTGATCCCCGATGCGGATGCCGCCGTAGTTCTCGTTCACCCAAGTCAGCCAGGTGTCGTATCCCTGCCGGGTGTCCTTGCCCTCCACCGAGAACTTGCCGGTCTCGCTGAACGTGGCCCCGATCCGGACGGTCCCGTCGAAGGGGTCCGAGCCGCTCGGGCCGGCGGCCTCACCGCTGCAAGCAGCCAGCAGCAGCCAAGCGAGCACGATCCCCAGCACCGATCCTGAGAGTCGCACGAGGCGACCGTACCCGCCCGCGAGACGAATCCATAGGTGCCCTCGGGGAGACCACTTGGCTGCCAATTGGCGGTCAGCGAGCCCCCAGGAACGCTCGCCGCACCGCCGGATCAGCCAGCAGATCGGCTGAGCTGCCCTGGTGGGTGATCAACCCGTGCTCAATGACGTAGCCGCGATGGCTGGCCTCAAGGCCCTGACGGGCGTTCTGCTCGATCATCAAGGCGGTCAAGGAGATCTCGCGGTTGAGCCGCCGGATCGTCTCGAAAACCTCCGCGGTCACGATGGGGGACAGTCCGGCGGACGGCTCGTCCATCAGCACCAGGCGCGGCTCCCACATGAGGGCGCGGCCGATCTCCAGCATCCGCTGCTCGCCGCCCGACATCGTCCCGGCCGCTTGGCGGGCCCGGGCGCCCAGCCTCGGGAACAGATCGCACACGAAGCCGATGCGTTCCCGGACGCGCGCCTTGTCGGTGCAGCGGTACATGCCCAGTTTGAGGTTCTCGTAGACGGTCATCTGGGCGAACAAGCTGCGGAGCTGGGGCACGATGGCGATCCCGGCCGTGGCCAGAGCCTCGGACGGGTTGATGTTGGTGATGTCGGCACCGTCGCAGAGCACCTGACCGGCCCGTACCGGCACCAGCCCGTAGACCGCCTTGAACACCGTCGACTTGCCGGCGCCGTTGGGACCGATCACGCACACGATCTCGGTGGCATGCACCTCGAGATCGATGCCGCGGATGATGTCGTGGCCCGGCACGTACCCGGCGGCCATGGAGCGCACATCCAGCAGGGGATCGGGGACCAGCGAGCCGTTCACGGCCCGGCCCCGGTCCCGTTGCCGCCGGCGTCGCCGACATTGGTCTGGCGGGCGCGACCGGCCGCACCGAAGTAGGCCTCGATCACCGCGGGATCGTCCATAATCTGGCCCGGCGTCCCCTCGGCCAGCTTGCTGCCGGCGTCGAGCACCACCACCCGTTCGCAGAGGTCGGCGACGAACTGCACGTTGTGCTCGACCAGCAGGAAGGCGACTCCCTTCCCGGAGTTCACTGCTCGCAGCCGGTCCTTGATGTCTTCGACGAGGCTCGGGTTGACGCCGGCCGTGGCCTCGTCGAGCAGAACCAGCCTCGGATCGCTCATGAGGGCCATCCCGATCTCCAGCAGCCGGCGCTGGCCGCCCGACAGGGTGCCCGCCGGCTCGTCGCGCATCGGGCCGAGCATCAGGAACTCCAACAGGTCCTCCCCCTTGCGCCGGGTGGCCGCGTCGGCACGCCGGAAGAGGTCGCGCAGGCCGACCCCGGCCCACTGCGTGCTGAGTTCCATGTTCTCGAGCACGGTGAGATCTCGGTAGATGCGGATCAGCTGGAAGGTGCGAGCCATGCCCAGCCGGGCGACTTGGTGAGGGCGGCGCCGGGTGATGTCGACCCCGTCGAAACTGACCGAGCCGCCGTCGATGCTCTGGATCCCGCTGAGGCAGTCGAACAGTGTCGTCTTGCCGCTGCCGTTGGGACCGATGAGACCGACCATCTCGCCCGGTGCGACCTCAATGTCGACCCCGTCGACCGCGGTCAGCCCGCCGAAGCGCTTGACGACCCTGGCCGCTTCGAGCAACGCGGTCACGGCGCGGTCGCCTTCTCCGGCTGGTCGTCGGCCTGCCGGCGCCGGAAGCGCCAGAGGCGGCGGGCTGACACGCCCCGACGGTCGAAGGCGCCGACGATGCCGCGGGGCATCAGCAGCACGACCATGATCAGCAGCACGCCCTGCGCGACCAGGTGGTAGTCGAGCAAGTTGGCCCACAACACCTCGCGCAGCCAGTAGAGCACGACCGAGCCCACCACGGGCCCGGCCACCGTTCCCAGCCCTCCGAGCAGCGTTCCCATGATGGCGTCGATGGTCCGCACCTCCGTGAAGGCGATGTCGGGGTCCACGAACGTGTTCTGGTAGGCCCAGAGCCCCCCGAAGAGCCCGGTGGAGGCGCCCGCGAAGCTGAAGACGGCGACCTTGAGGCGGGTGGTCGAGATTCCCCGCATCTGGGCGCCCAGCTCGTCCTCCCGTATAGCCACCAGCGCGGCGCCGAAGCGGGTGCGGCGCAGCCACCAGGTGAGCGCCACCAGCCCCACCACCAGCACCAACTCGACGTAATAGAACAGCTGCCGGTTCAGGTAGGGAGGCAGGGTCAGGCCGACGCCTCCGCCGGTCAGCCCACCCCACGTGCGCACGATCTCGCGGACGGCCACGAACGTGCCCAGCATGGCGATGGAGAAGTACGGGCCCCGCAGCCGCATCGTGGCCCGGCCGATCAGACCGGCGAGCGCACCCGCCACGACCGCCCCAACGACGATGGCGGGTACCGGCGGCCAACCGATGCCCAGGCTGTTGGCCTGCAGCGACATCAGGATCGCGGTCACGTAGGCGCCTAGGCCGAACCACACTGCGTGGCCGAAGTCGACGTAGCCGGTGAAGCCCCCGGTCAGGTTCCAGTTGATGGCCACCGCCACGCTGGTGAACATCAGCGTCATGGTGAACATCGTCGAATCGGTGGCGCCCACGAGGGGCAGCACGATCAGCCAGGCCAGCACGGCCGCCACCGCAACCCGCGTCGCGGCCAGTCCCCGGCCACCGGCGAGCCATTGTCTGAGAGGCCGAGCGGACCGCCGAGAGTTCATAGGGGCCTCGCGATACCGACAGCGAGGCCGTGGCCCGAGCGGCCCGTGAGCGCAGCGAACAAGAGCGGAAAATACAACGACGCAACGCGACGAACTGGCATACAGTCACTGCGCTGTGTGAGGGCTCTCATGCCGCCGTCGCGTCCACGGGTCGCAGGCCGCCGAAGAGGCCCTGGGGTCGCAGCACCAGAGCGGCCACAAGGATGACGAACGACGCCACCACGGCCAGATTGGTGCCCACGCCCTCGACGTAGATGGCCAGCCCCGCTTCGACGAGGCCCAGCACCATCGCCCCGCCCAGCGCTCCCCGTATCGACCCGAGTCCGGCCATGGCCGTGATGGCGAATGCCTTCAATGTCAGCGGGGGTCCCTGGAAGGGCTGGACGGCCAGCACCGGGCTGACCAGCGCACCCGCCGCGCCGGTAATGCCGATGCACAGCGCGAAGACGATCACGTACACCTTGGAGACGTCGATGCCCACGATGCGGGCTGCCTCCCGGTTCTGGGCCGCGGCCCGTATTCCCTTGCCCAGTCGGGTGCGGGACAGCAGAACGCTCAGGCCGCCGAGCACGCCCAGCGCGATCATCAGGATCCAGAACTTCGTGACCGGCACGGTCAGGGAGTCGGTGACCCGCCAGCTACCGTCGAGCGCGGTGTCGGCCCGGCGGAAGTCGGCCGAGAAGATCAGCTTCATGGCGTTCTGAAGGATGATGGCCAGGCCGAACATCACCAGGAGCGACACCAGATGGGGGCGGTCGATGACGCGGTCCACGAGCAGCCGTTGAACGGCGTAGCCGAGGACCATCATCACTGCGAAGACCACCGGCACCGACAAGAAGGGATCGACGCCCCAGAGATCGTTGGCCAGCCACGCCAGGTAGGCGCCCACCATCACGAATTCGCCGTGGGCGAAGTTGATAACGCCCATCACGCCCCAGATCACCGAGAAGCCCAGGACCAGCACGGCGTACATGCCGCCGAGGGCGATGCCGTTGACGAGGGCCTGGGGGAGCTGGCCCAAGCCCGACGATCCGGAGCCGCCTCGCTCTGCCCCGCCGTCGCCCAGCGGGTACTGGAGCTGGGCCACCGCCGCGTCGTCGGGCGCCACCACCACGATGTCGCCGTCGAGTACCTGGATCATGCCCATCGGCTTGCTCACGTTGACGCCGCGCTCGTCGAAGCTGATCGGGCCGTAGAAGGTGTCCGCCGACAACTCCCGCAGGGCGGCGCGCACCGCGTCGGTGTCGACGGAGCCGGCGGCCTCGATGGCCAGGTGCAGAGCCAGCGCGGCGGCGGTGGCGCTGGCCGCCTGGTACACGGGCGGCTCATCCCAGAGGCTCTCGTAGTAGTCGGCGTAGTCGGCGGCACTGCCGAAGTAGGGGCCCCGGTAGGCCATGGAGGGTTCCCACTGGGTAGGCCCGAGCACGCCGTCGACGTCGCGGCCCAGCTCGTCGACGAGCTTGGGGTTGGAGGGCCCGACCGTGATGAGCATCCCGCCGGGCTTGAAGCCGAGTTCCTTGGCCGAGTTCACGAACAGCACCGCGTCGTTGTAGTGGCCTCCCCCGACGAACAGATCGGGGTCCAGGTCGCGGAACTTCGTCATGATGGCCGAGACGTCCTGGATGTCCTTGGGGTAGGTCTCGACGGCCAGCACATCGACGCCGTTGGCCTCCAGGTGGCGGGCCGCGCCACCGGCCACCGCGGTGGCGAACGAAGTGTCCTCGTGGGCGATCACTGCGGTGCGGGCGCCGCGGGCGGCCAGGGCCTCGATCCCCGAGCGGGTGTAGTCGCTGGCGATGGTGGCCACCAGGAACAGGTTCCGGAACCCCCGCTCGAACATGGTGTCGGAGGTGCCGTTGCCCTCCACCATCAACACGTTGTTGGCCTCCGCGATGGCGCTGGTGCCGGTGGTGAGGCCGCTGGAGTACGGGCCCAGCAGGAAGTCGACCCGATCGTCGTCGATGAGCCTCTGGGTGAGGTTGCCGGCGGTGTCGGCGTCGGACTCGTCGTCGTAGTACACGATCTCCGCCCGGTAGCGCTGACCGGAGATGCGGATGCCTCCGTAGGCCTCATTCACCCACCTCAGCCAGGTGTCGTAGCCCTGCCGTGAGTCCTTGCCCTCGACGGAGTACTTGCCGGTCTCGCTCAGCGCCGCCCCGAGCCGGATGGTTCCGGCGAACTCGCCCGGGACCGTCGATGGCGAGTCAGCCGACTCATCAGTTCCGCTACCGCAAGCCGCTGCTACTGGCAGCAGGGCGACCAGAGCGATCCCCAACATGAACACTGCTCGCCGCATCACCGAGACTCAGTCTGCTTCCTCGTGCCGTCGGCGACTATCGCACGTCCGGGGTGCGCTGTGCCCGATGATCCTGCCATGATGACGCCATGAAGGTTCCGCTCACAGTCCGCGACCACATCGACCGAGCCCTGGCCGTGTATCCCGACCGGGTCGCCTTCGTCGACGAGCCCGACCAGCCCGCGCCCTCCATGGGTGAGGTCACCTTCGCGCGCATGGGCGAGCTGGTCGACGCCACCGGCGCCGGCCTCGACGCTCTCGGCGTGCCTATGGGAGGTCGGGTGGCCATGGTGTCGCACAACGCCGGGCGCCTGCTCACCTGCTTCTGGGGCGTCAGCGGCAACGGACGCATCTTCGTGCCCATCAACTTCCGGCTCAGCCTCGACGAGGTGACCTACATAGTCGACCACTGCGGTGCCGACGTGCTGCTCGTAGATCCCGAGCTGGCCGACACCCTGGGTCCGGTGAAGTGCCGCCACAAGTTCGTGCTCGGCGACGAGTCGGACCAGGCCCTGTTCCGGTTGGGCGAGTCGCCGCGGCCGTGGGAGCCCGACGAGGACGAGACTGCGGTCGTCAACTACACCTCGGGCACCACGGCCCGGCCCAAGGGCGTGGAGCAGACCCACCGGAGCCTGTGGATCAACTCGGCCGTGTTCGGTCTACACACCTCGGTCACCGACCGCGACAATTACCTGCACACCCTGCCCATGTTCCACTGCAACGGCTGGGGGATGCCCTACGTGCTGGTCGGCATGGGTGCCAAGCAAGTGGTGCTGCGCAAGGTGGACGGGGCAGAGATCCTGCGCCGCGTCGACGCCCACGGCATCACCCTGCTGTGCGGCGCGCCGGCGGTGGTGGCTGCCATCCTCGACGCGGCCTCCGACTGGGACGGCCCCATCCCGGGAGCGGGGCGCACCCGCATGGTGGTGGCCGGCGCACCCCCACCGACCCGCACCATCGAGCGGGTGGAGACCGACCTGGGCTGGGAGTTCATCCAGCTCTACGGCCTCACCGAGACGGCGCCGGTCCTCACCATCAACCGCAGCCTCCACGAATGGGACGGTCTCTCGTCGGCGGAGCGAGCCCGCAAGCTGTCGCGCCAGGGTGTACCCGCGCTGGGAGTACGCATGCAGGTGAGCGCCTCCGGCGAGTTCCTGGCCCGCTGCAACCATGTGCTGGAGGGCTACTGGGAGCAGCCCGACGCCACTGCCGAGGCCATACGCGACGGCTGGTTCCACACCGGCGACGGCGGGTACCTCGACGACGACGGCCACTACATGATCACCGACCGCAAGAAGGACGTGATCATCTCCGGGGGCGAGAACGTGTCGTCGATCGAGGTGGAGGACGCCTTGTTCTCGCATCCGGCCGTGGCCGAGGTGGCTGTGATCGGCGTGCCCCACGAGAAATGGGGCGAGACGGTGAAGGCGCTGGTGGTGCTCGCCCCCGGGGCCGACGCCACGCCCGAAGAGCTAATTGCCCACTGCCGGGACCGCATAGCCCACTACAAGTGCCCCACGTCGGTGGAGATGCGCGACGAACTGGCCCGGACCGCCACCGGCAAGCTCCAGAAGTTCAAGCTGCGGGCCCCCTACTGGGAGGGCATGACCAAAGCCGTCAACTAGTGCCGGAATTGGCAGCAGAGTGCACGCATACCGTGCATAACGCTGCCAATTCCCATCGGTAGGGCACTGGCGGACGGATCCGAGGCTTCGGCGGTTACGGTCGCGCCATGGCAGGAATCGATAACAAGGCGGTAGCTGCGTTGGTGGAGCGGGCCCGGCGCGACGTGGACTCCGGCCTTCTGCCCGCGGCCCAGTTCGCCCTGGCCTTCGAGGGCGAGGTCGTGGTGTCGGAGGCTCTGGGCGACTGCATCACCGACACCCGCTTCCACACCTACTCCGCCGTGAAGCCGTCCGTGGCTCTGACCGCCATGGAACTGGCCGCCGAGGGCCTCTTCGACATCGGATCGTCCGTGAGCGACGTGCTGGAGTCGTTCGGGGCCAACGGGAAGGACGCCATCACGGTGTCGCAGGTGATGCTCCATGCGGGCGGCTTCCCTTACGCGCCCCTGGGACGCACCGAGACCACCGACCGCGCTGCCCGGCTGGCGGCCTACTCCTCCTGGCGCACCGACTGGGAGCCCGGCACCCGGTTCGAGTACCACGCTCTGTCGGCGCACTGGGTTCTGGCCGACATCATCACGGAGGTGACCGGCCGCCCCTACGCCGATGTGATCGCCGAGCGCGTGATGGAGCCCGCGGGCTGCTCCCGGTGGCTGGGGATCGGGATCGACGATCAGGCCGATGTGGCCGATGTCGTGGGTGTCGGCTCGTTGCCGTCCGCGGACGAGCTGGCCGCACTCGGCCTCGATGAGCTGCCCGGCGGAGTGGGCGAGGAGATGCTGACGGTGTTCAACCGCCCCTGGCTGAGGGCCGCCGGGGTTCCCGGGGGCGGGGGCATCGCCCGGGCCGAGGAGATGGCCCGGTGGTACCAGGCCGTGCTCCACAACCCTGACGGCTTTCTTCATGCCGAGACCCGCTCCGACGCCATGGTCGTCCGCCAGAACCATCCTGATTGGACCGGAACCCCCGCCAACCGGTCCCATGCCTTCGTGCTGGCCGGCCGCGACGGCAAGGCCGGCATGCGCGGCCACGGCCA
The DNA here is from genome assembly GCA_009842325.1 of Acidimicrobiaceae bacterium. GTDB lineage: Bacteria > Actinomycetota > Acidimicrobiia > Acidimicrobiales > Aldehydirespiratoraceae > Aldehydirespirator. Next base: position 19,850 of record VYFQ01000036.1, read on the forward strand.
CGGGGCCTCCGCCGGAGCCTTCGGTCACGGCGGTGCCGCCGGCCAGATCGCGTGGGCCGATCCGGCCACCGGGATCTCGTTCGCCTACCTCACCAACGGCCTTGACCGCAACGACCTCGCCTCGGCCCGCCGCCGGGTCGCCCTCTCCACCCGGGCCCTAGCTTGCGGCAAGAAGCAATAGACCCCGGCTGATCAGGGCTGTCCGAACGTCGAGACCTTGTCCACCCGGCACTCGAACAGCACCCGACGCTCGTCGATGGACGGATCGCGCAGGCCGTAGGGCGGCTCAGCGCCGGTGTACTTCGTCCAGACCCCGTCGAGCTGCTCGCTGACCCGGGCGCCCTCGGCGGGGTCGTCCTCGGATACCTCCCGCTCGACGGTGGCCTTCATCGACACCCAGTGGTACGGGTTCTGCGGGTTGATGAGGATCAGCGAGATCTCGGGACTGCTGCGGATCCAGGCCGTCTTCTTGCGATGCGAGGCCACGTTGACCAGCACCTTGTCCCCGGCGTAGTCGAACCACATCGGGGTCAGGCTGGGCCGGCCGTCAGCGCCGATCACCGACACCACCGCAGTGACCTGCTCGTCGAGCAGCCGCTTGTAGATGGGGTCGAGATCGTCGAGACTGTCGATCTCGCTTCGTCCCCCGATCCCGAACTGGCCGGCCTGCACGCCGGCCGACACGTCCAGGAATTGGTACAGCCTGATCGTCATTGTCAACTCCTCGCCGTCGGGTCAGCGTCGAACCCTATAGCCCGGCGGCCGCGGTGGTGGCTCGGGCTCAGTTGCCCGGGCTGAACAGTCCGAATCGCCAGCCGGGGTCGCCCGGCACCATCGTGCCGGCCGTCTGGGAGGCTTCGCCCATCGCCCTGGACTTGGCCGCGACGCGCTCGGCCAGTGCCATTTGCCGGGCCTCCCAGTCCGCTAGGGCGCCGTCGAGGTCGTCGGTGCCGGACAGGGAGTCCCGTAGTGCCCACCCGTCGGCGCAGGCCTTGGCCGTGCCTGCTGCGACGTGGGGCCGCAACGCAGCGGCGGCGTCGCCGATCAGGATGGCGCGGCCTCTACGGAAACGGTGGGCGGTCATGTCGAATATCGCCTGGATGAAGGGCGCGTCGCAGGCCAGCACCAGTTCGGCCATCTGCGGTGCGAGATGTGCGGCGGCATCGGCGTGCAGTGTCTCCACGAAGCGGTGCCGCACTAGCCCGGGTGGCACGGTGCCCGGCCGGTGGACGCCGTCGCGGTCCGTCATCAGGTCGTCGTAGGCCGCGCCGTGGGCGTTGCGGTACCACACGAAGTTGAGGGCCCTCTCGCCGACGGTGACCGAGTCGTCGGGTCCGGGAATTGCGTAGGCGAGAATGTGGGAGCGGTGCAGGACCTGGTACACCATGGCGTCGGCGAAGAGCTCGGCAGTGCTCGGCGACAGTTCGCTCTCCAGGACGGTGCCTCGCCAGGCGACGTATCCGGCGTAGGTGGTGGAGGTGCGGGGCGCCACCGCCTCTCGCACGGTCGAGCTGATCCCGTCGGCGCCCACGACGAGGTCGCACGCGTGGGTGTCCCCGCCTGGGAAACGCACGGCCGCCGACTCGTCCGACTGGGCCACACCGGTGGCGCGGCAGTCGAGGTGGTACCGCTCCGGCGGCAGGCGCTCCAGCAGTGCCCGGTACAGCGTGTTCCACGAGGTGAAGCGGCAGTGGGTGGCGGCCGTGTCGATGACGGTTCCGTTGCGGTCGACATAGCTCCAGTAGGTGAGCGAGAGGGCGACCTGGCGGGCCGTACCGGTGCTGGCGCCGAGGCTGGTACCCACCTCGGTGAAGTACCGCTCGGTCATGGGCAGCACCGCGATTCCGGCCCCCCGCCCCTGCAGCGCCGCGCTCGAGCGCTCGAACACCTGGACATCGCAGCCCATCTCGTGCAGCAGCACGGCCGCGGTCAGCCCCCCGATCGAGCCGCCCACCACCCCCACGCGCAACCCGTTCATCGCTCTGCCCGGCATGTCACGCGCACAGAACCTACTGGCATCATCTGGCTGGCAGTGCGAGTGGGGTGGCCCCAGGAGCGGTTGGGATCAGCACACCGGTGTGGCATCATGGCGGACCGGCGCTCCGGCGCCGGAACCGCTCCCTTAGCTCAGCCGGCAGAGCGTCTCCATGGTAAGGAGAAGGTCGTCAGTTCGATTCTGACAGGGAGCTCGGCGCAGGCACCCGTCCTGCCCTTCCCGGCGACGTAGCTCAGTTGGTAAGAGCGCTCGACTCATAATCGAGAGGTCGACAGTTCGAGTCTGTCCGTCGCTACATGAAGTGCCGAACCTGCGAGGCACACCGTCGCTACATGGAACGTGCCGCTGGGGAACCGCTGTGACCGCATCGCCCCGGCGCCGCCTGCGAGCCGTCGAGGAGTCGTCGCGTAACGTCGGCGGCGATCGCGAGTCTCAATCCACGACGGACATGGTTGCTCTCGTCGAGTTGGCCAAGTCCGGCGACCGGGAGGCGTTCGACCGGCTCGTGCGCATCACTCACTCCGACGCGTACGCGCTGGCCGTGCGTCTCACGGGCAGTACGGAGGATGCTAGAGACGTGGTTCAAGAGGCGTACCTGAGGGCTTACAAGAGCGTCGGCCGCTTCCGCGGTGAGGCGATGTTCAGCACTTGGCTCTATCGCATCGTGGCCAATTGCGCGACCACCCACCTCAGCCGTCGCCAGCGCCACCGCCACGACCATCTCGGCGCTCACGACGACGTGATCGACACCCGGCCCGACCACGACCCGGTCCTTCAAGGAGACCTGGCGGACCTGCGGGAGAACCTCGACGCCGCCATCAGAGAGCTTCCGGCTCGATTGCGCTCGGTCGTGGTGCTGCGGGACATGTACGACCTTCCCCATGAAGCGATCGCTGCAGAGTTGGGCATCTCTGTGACCGCGGCCAAGGTGCGCCTGCACCGAGCTCGCCGTCGCCTGCGCGAGCAGGTTCTGCCCATGCCCGGAGAGGAACCGGATCGTGACCAGTAAACCCGGTGCGGTGGCAGGCGATGCCATGACCCACCCGCGCCGCGATTGCGAGTTGGTCAGCGACGCGCTGGCGGCGGCCGCGGGCGGCGACCGCGCCATCGGACCCGCCGAGCTCGACCACCTGGAGTCCTGCCTGCGGTGCCGGGTGGAGCAGTCGCGCTACCGGCGGTTGATGGACGCCATGCACTTGCTGCGCGAGAGTTCGGCGCCGGAAGACGCCCGGCTGGAGTCGCAGATCCTGGTGCATCTTGATCGGTACGGGCATCGCTGGGCCTGGGAGAACAAGCCCCGCGTCGCCGCGACCGTCGCCGCCGGAGCTGCGGCCGCGGCGGGTCTCATAGCGTTCACAGCCCGGCATCGCCGCGCCGCCAGACTGGCCTCGTAACTCCGGGAACGCGGCGGTGTCCGGCGGGTCCGCCCGTAGCCGTTCGCGGCCCTGCACTGGTAGCCTTTCGGGGCTGCTGAGGGGCGTGGCTCAATTGGCAGAGCACCGGTCTCCAAAACCGGCGGTTGGGGGTTCGAGTCCCTCCGCCCCTGCAAATTGACGACGGCCACACCAACGGCACCGCAACCCGCACGAGGTGACTTCCACAAATGGCGATGAACCGTCAGCAGAAGCGGATGCTTCAGCGACAGGGCGAGATAGATGCTGAGGGCGCACCGGTCCGGACCCGCAATCGCGGCGCCTCGACGCCTCCCGCGGAGCGCACCTCACCAGGTCAGTTCCTGCGCGAGGTCCGGGGCGAGCTCCGCAAGGTGGCCTGGCCCAGCCGGGCTGAGACCGTCAACTACTCGATCGTGGTCCTTGTCACCGTCATAGTGCTCACCGCCATGATCTACGGGCTCGACTGGGTCTTCTCGACATTCATACTCGAGCTCTTCGAATCCTGAGGTACCCCATGTCCGACGCATCCGTCTCCCCATCCGCCGCCGTCATCACCGAGGACGAGCTGTTCGACGAAGCGGACTCCGCCGACGAGTCCCCGGAACCCGTCAGCCCCTACGACAAGCCGGGCAAGTGGTTCGTCGTGCACACCCAGTCCGGCTACGAGAAGAAGGTCAAGCAGAACCTCGAGGCCCGCACCGCCTCGATGAACATGGAGGGTCGCATCCACGAGGTGGTCATCCCGCTGCGCGACGTGCCGGAGTTCAAGAACGGCAAGAAGGTGATCTCCTCGAAGCGGCTGTTCCCCGGATACGTGTTCGTGCGCTGCGAACTCGACGAGGAGGTGTGGCCGGTCATACGCGACACGCCCAACGTCACAGGCTTCGTGAACCAGGGCGGTGCCCCATCGCCCCTGCGTCGCCGCGACGTCGAAGCCTTCCTCGGCGTGGAGGCCGACCGATCCCGGGAGGCGTCCAAGAGGGCCAAGCCGATGTTCGAGTACGGCATGGGGGAGACCGTCCGCGTCAAGGACGGCCCCTTCGCCGACTTCTCCGGCGAGATCATCGAGATCAACGAGGATCAGCTCAAGGTCAAGGTGCTCGTGAACATCTTCGGCCGGGAGACACCGGTCGAGCTCGAGTTCGCCCAGGTAGCCCGCCTGTAGGCAGATCTGCGCCGCCGCGACGGGTTGGCGCCCGCCGCGGATGCCGCCACACTGCCACGTTCGTCCAGATCAACGTCCAGAGAGTCGCTCATGGCCCCCAGGAAGCAAGTTGCAGCCCTAGTGAAGATCCAGATCCCTGCGGGTCAGGCGACGCCTGCTCCGCCGGTGGGCACTGCGCTGGGCCCCCACGGTGTTGCCATCATGGACTTCTGCAAGGACTACAACGCCCGCACCGAGGACAAGCGGGGCCAGATCATCCCGGCGGAGATAACGATCTACGAGGACCGGACGTTCACGTTCATCACCAAGACGCCGCCCACATCGTTCCTGATCCGCTCTGCGGCCGGCTTGGAGAAGGCGGCGGAGACCCCGGGCCGCGAGACCGTCGGCACCATCACCGACGCTCAGCTGACGGAGATCGCCGAGATCAAGATGCCCGACCTCAACGCCAACGACTTGGAGGCGGCCAAGGCGCAGATCGAGGGCACCGCCCGCTCGATGGGCGTGACCGTCGCCTAAGAGGCCGAGCGGAGAGGCAGGGAGCGATCATGGCAAGGGGCAAGAAGCACGTAGAAGCCTCCAAGAGCTTCGACCGGCTGCGCCTCCACAGCGACGCCGACGCGGTGAGCCTAGTGAAGAGCTTGGCGACCAGGCGATTCGACGAGAGCGTCGACGTCGTCGTGCGGCTCGGAGTCGATCCCCGCAAAGCCGACCAGATGCTGCGGGGCACGGTGTCGCTGCCGTCGGGCACCGGCAAGGAGGTGCGGGTCGCGGTGTTCGCGCAGGGCGAGGCCGCGACCACGGCCCGCGAGGCCGGCGCGGACTTCGTGGGATCCGACGACCTAGCCGATCAGGTGTCGGGGGGCATGACCGACTTCGACGTGGCCATCGCCACGCCCGACATGATGCCGGTGGTCGGCAAGCTCGGCCGGATCCTCGGTCCCCGCGGCCTGATGCCCAACCCCAAGACCGGGACCGTCACCACCGATGTGGTCCGCACCATCGAGGAGTTCAAGGGGGGCAAGGTGGAGTACCGCACGGACCGGTTCGCCAACGTGCACGTACCCATCGGCCGGGCGTCGTTCGCGGAGGAGGACCTGCTCAAGAACCTCCGGGCCGTCGTGGCCGAGCTCCAGCGGGCCAAGCCGGCCGCAGCCAAGGGCAAGTACGTGAAGAAGATGGTGCTCAGCTCTTCGATGGGTCCTGGCGTACGGATCGATCCCGCCGACGTAGGAGCGGCCGATTAGGCCGGTAGCATCGGCGAACTTCACCCCGCTCACCTGAGACATCCGGTGCGCTCCGTGGGGAGCACCAATGGGCCGGCAGGCCCGCCGGACGAGGAAGGCACCCAATGACAGTCCCTAGGCCCGAGAAGGCGGCCATCGTCGCCGAAGTGCGTGATCGGCTGGCGGCCAGCGACGCGGCCCTGCTGACCGAGTATCGCGGGCTGAACGTCGGTGAGATGGCCGAGTTGCGCCGGTCGCTGCGCGCCGCCGGCGGGGAGTACACGATCTACAAGAACACGATGGTCCGCCTGGCCACCGCCGAGCTGGGCCTGGACCTCGCCGACCTGCTGACCGGACCGACCGCGATCGCATTCGTAGGTGCCCGCGACGGCGGGGCCGCGGGCGACGCGGCTGCGGTGGCCAAAGCGCTTCGGGACTTCTCGCGCACCAACCGCGCCCTCGTGCTCAAGGGAGGGGTGCTGGGTGACAAGGTGCTCAGCGCCGAAGACCTGGTCTCCCTGGCCGACCTTCCCTCCCGCGACCTGCTGCTCGCACAACTCGCCGGCGCATTCAGTGCGCCGCTGGTGAAGCTCGCCGGGCTGTTGCAAGCCCTGCCCCGCAACTTCGCCTACGGACTCCAGGCGCTTATCGACGCGGGCGGCGCGGCGGGCGACACCGGCCAGACATCCGACACAGACCAACCATCCGAAGAACAGGAGGCCTGACCATGGCAACCAAGGAAGAGATCCTCGACTCGATCTCACAGATGACAGTGCTCGAACTGAGCGAGTTGCTCAAGGAGTTCGAGGAGCGCTTCGACGTGACTGCAGCCGCACCGGCCGCGGTCGCGGTCGCAGCTCCTGCGTCCGACGCGGGCGCAGAGGACGAGGAAGCCAAGAACTCCTTCAACGTCGTCCTGTCAGCGGTCGGCGACAAGAAGATCCAGGTGATCAAGGAGGTGCGCAGCCTCACCTCGCTCGGTCTCAAGGAGGCCAAGGAGCTTGTCGACAACGCCCCCAAGCCGGTGCTGGAAGGCCTCGCCAAGGACGACGCCGAGAAGGCCAAGGCTTCGCTGGAGGCAGTCGGCGCAGAGGTTGAGCTGGTCTGAGGCCGAGCTTGCGAGGCCGTGGCCCGAGCGGCCCGTGAGCAAAGCGAACAAGAGCGGGAACCAGATGCCGAGCGAGCAGGCTGCCGGTCGACCTAGGCCTCGCCGCTTGGACCTCGACGGTCCCAGCAACTTCCGCGACCTCGGCGGCCTGCCCGTCACCGGCGGGGGGTCGACGCGCTTCGGTCTCGTGTACCGTGCCGACCGGCTCTGCACGCTCACCGACGCCGACCTGCGCCGCCTCGAGGACGCCGGCATCCGCCACGTGTTCGATCTGCGTTCCGAGACTGAGGCGGCTGACTTCCCCGACCGGCTGCCGGCGGGGGCGGCCTACGTGAGGCTGTCGATGACGAGCGACCAGACGTTCCAGGCTCGCACCATCTACGAGCGCATCGTCGACGGCGAGATCAAGTCCTACGGCGAGGCTGACATGGTGGCGGGCTACCTGCGCATGCTGCAGAACTTCGGCCCCTCACTGGCGCGCATCGTCCGGCAGGTGGGCCAGGGCGAGCCCACCGTCATCCACTGCACCGCAGGCAAGGACCGCACCGGTGTGGCCTCCATGCTCCTGCTGGACCTCGCCGGGGTCGCGGCCGAGCACATCGTGACCGACTACGCGCTGTCGTCGGAGCGGCGGCCCAGCCTCCAGCATGACCAGACCGAGGCCAGATCCCTGGTCCCCATGCTCGAGGACTACGGCCTCGACCCGGCCGGGTTCGCGCCGTTGTGGGAAGCCCGTCCCGCGGTGATGTCGGCCACCCTGGAGGGCCTGCACGACCGCTGGGGTGGAGCGGCCTCCTACCTGGCTGCCGCGGGCATGGAGGACTCGGAACTGGCGGCCGTTCGCGCCCTCCTGCGCGCCTGATAGCCCGGTATAGACGCGGCTGACTTCATCAACTATGGTCTGTTCCTGACCGAACCGCCGGGGTGGTTGCGGCCAGCTTTGCCGCGCGCTAGCATTCCTGCCACCGTGGTCGTCTGTGCGCGCTGGGAGGCGGCTCCCGTGGCTAATCCCTCTGTCGTCACGCGCGCGCGCACGACCGCGTGAAATCAGATCAGCCGGCCCTCGGGAGTATCACGTGACCGCACGCGCCGCTTCACGCGAACGCTATTCGTTCGGAAACCTCAAGGAGATCCTCCCGCTTCCCGACCTCATCGCCATCCAGCGAAAGAGCTTCTCCTGGCTGATGACCGAGGGCCTGGCCCGCACCTTCAGGGACATCTCGCCGATCTCCGACTACAGCGAGACGCTGCGTCTCGAGCTGGAGTTCGATCCCGACGACGAGGAGCTTCATCCGCCGCCCAAGTTCACGGTGGATGACTGCAAGGAGAAGGACATGACCTACTCCGCTCCCATCTTCGTGCGGGCCCGCTTCCTCAACGCCGGAACGGGCGAGATCAAGGAGCAGATCGTCTTCATGGGCGACTTCCCCATGATGACGGAGAAGGGCACCTTCATCATCAACGGCACCGAGCGGGTGGTGGTGTCTCAGCTCGTCCGCTCGCCCGGCGTGATCTTCCAGCCCGGCGAGCGCTACCGCCTGCGGAACCTGGCCAAGTACCAGCTCGTGACGGGCACGATCCACCCCTACCGGGGCGAGTGGATCGAGTTCGATGTCGAGCAGAAGCCCCGCAAGGAGATCACCGCGGGGGTGCGTGTCGCCCGCAAGCGCCGCCTGCCGCTGTTCACGCTGCTCCGGGCTCTCGGCTACGACGAGGAGAACCACCCGGGGTTCCTCGAGCGCTTCGTGGAGCACTTCGACTTCCTGGCCGAGCAGTGGGAGAAGCAGGGTCACCTGGCACCCACGCGCGACGACTCCCTCATCGAGATCTACAAGCGGGTGCGCCCCGGCGACCCGGCCACGGCTGAGACGGCCCGCTCGTACTTCGAGAACTCGTTCTTCAGTGGTCGCCGCTACGACCTGTCCCGGGTGGGCCGGCACAAGCTCAATCGCAAGCTCGGCCCGGAGTTCGACTTCCTCGAGCAGACCCTAGGACTGGAGATCGAGCGACCCGATCCCGACCAGTCGCTGCTGTCGCCCTGCGAGATGCTGGCCGCGGCCACCTACCTGCTCAACCTGGCCAAGGGCGTGCCCGGCTACCGGCTCGACGACCAGGACCACTTCGCCAACCGCCGCATCCGCAGCGTCGGCGAGCTGATCCAGAACCAGGTGCGCATCGGCCTGTCGCGCATGGAGCGGCAGGTGCGGGAACGCATGACCACCCAGGACGTGGAGGCGATCACGCCGCAGACGCTGATCAACATCCGTCCCGTGGTCGCGTCCATCAAGGAGTTCTTCGGAACGTCGCAGCTGTCGCAGTTCATGGACCAGGTCAACTCGCTGTCGGGCCTCACCCACCGGCGACGGCTCTCCGCGCTCGGGCCGGGGGGCCTCAGCCGGGAGCGCGCCGGGTTCGAGGTGCGCGACGTCCACTTCTCCCACTACGGCCGCATGTGCCCCATCGAGACGCCCGAGGGTCCCAACATCGGACTCATCGGCGGTCTGGCCTCCTTCGCTCGGGTCAACGAGTTCGGCTTCATCGAGTCGCCCTACCGGCTGGTGCCCGATGCCGTCATCACTGAGAAGAAGGGGGAGGAGAAGACGGTCAGATCCGTTGTCGACCATCTCGTCGAGAGGGGCAAGGAGATCGTCGAGGTGCCCGACGGGAGCAGGATCGTCTACCTCTCCGCCGACGAGGAAGAGGACTACGTCATCGCTCAGGCGAACGCCCCCACCGACGCCGACGGGCGCTTCGTCAACCCGCGGGTGCTGGTGCGGCGATCGCCGCAGGCGGCTTCGCTCGAAGATCTGAAGGTCCAGCTCGAGCGGGAGGTCTTCTTCGGTGCCACCACCGAGATCTCCTTCGTGCCTCCCGACGAAGTGCATCTGATGGACATCTCGCCCAAGCAGATCGTTTCGGTGGCCACCGCCCTGATTCCCTTCCTCGAGCACGACGACGCCAACCGCGCCCTCATGGGCGCCAACATGCAGCGCCAAGCGGTGCCGCTCGTCCGCACCGAGGCTCCCTACATCGGCACCGGGGTGGAGGGCCGGGCGGCGCGCGACGCGGCCGACATGGTGATCGCGTCCGCCGACGGCACCGTCGTCGAGGTGGACGGTGACCGCATCGTCCTGGACTACGCGAACTCGGGACCGACCGAGATCCCGCTGCGCAAGTTCGAGCGGTCCAACCAGGACACCTGCATCAGCCAGAAGCCGCTCGTGCGCCAGGGCGACAAGGTCTCCGCCGGCGCCGTGCTGGCCGACGGCCCGTCCACCGACCACGGGGAGCTGGCACTGGGCAAGAACCTGCTGGTGGCCTTCATGTCCTGGGAGGGATACAACTTCGAGGACGCCATCATCCTGTCGGAGCGCCTGGTGCGTGACGACGTGCTCACGTCCATCCACATCCACGAGCACGAGATCGACGCCCGCGACACCAAGCTGGGCTCCGAGGAGATCACCCGGGACATCCCCAACCTCTCCGATGACATCCTCGCCGATCTCGACCACCGCGGCATCATCCGCGTCGGTGCCGAGGTCGGACCGGGCGACGTGCTGGTGGGCAAGGTCACGCCCAAGGGCGAGACTGAGCTGACGCCGGAGGAGAGGCTGCTGAGGGCCATCTTCGGTGAGAAGGCCAGAGAGGTGCGCGACACCTCCCTCAAGGTCCCCCACGGCGAATCCGGCAAGGTGATCGATGTCAAGGTGTTCGACCGCGACGATCCCAACGCAGGTGAGCTCCCGCCCGGCGTGAACCAGCTGGTGCGGGTGTACGTGGCCCAGAACCGCAAGATCAGTGTGGGCGACAAGCTGGCCGGCCGCCACGGCAACAAGGGCGTCATCTCGAGGATCCTCCCCATCGAGGACATGCCCTTCACCGCGGACGGCACGCCGGTCGACATCATCCTGAACCCCCTGGGCGTGCCGTCGCGCATGAACGTCGGCCAGGTGCTCGAGGCCCATCTCGGCTACTGCGCCCGGTACGGCTGGGAGATCGACGGCGAGCGAGTCGGCGGCGAGCCCATCAGGGGGATCGAGCGCAAGACCCGGACGGTCACCCCGCCCGCGGTCCATGTGGCCACCCCCGTCTTCGACGGCGCAACCTGGGACGAGCGGGACCTGGCTCAAGGGAAGCCGACCATCGTCGACATTCTCAGCAACCTGAACCCGGAGGGGCCCGAGGGCCTCAGGCTGATCAACATCGACGGCAAGCAGACGCTCTACAACGGGCGAACCGGCGAGCCCTACGACAACCCGGTGACCACTGGCCACGTTTACATGATGAAGCTGGCTCACCTCGTCGACGACAAGATCCACGCCCGCTCCACCGGCCCGTACTCGATGATCACCCAGCAGCCTCTGGGCGGCAAGGCCCAGTTCGGCGGCCAGCGCTTCGGCGAGATGGAGGTGTGGGCCCTGGAGGCCTACGGCGCGGCGTTCTGCCTTCAGGAGCTGCTGACCGTGAAGTCGGACGACGTGCTCGGCCGGGCCAAGGCGTACGAGGCCATCGTCAAGGGCGAGAACGTTCCCGACCCCGGCATCCCAGAGAGCTTCAAGGTGCTCATCAAGGAGATGCAGTCACTGTGCATCAACGTCGAGGTCCTCTCCGCGGCGGGTGAGCACATTGAGATGCGCGAGCTGGACGAGGAGAGCCTGAGAACGGTGGAGGCCCTCGGGATCGACCTGCAGCGCCCCGAGCGCGGCAGCGACGAAGACGACTTGGCCCGCGCCGCCCGCCACTGAGCCGGCAAGCACCGCACAGAACCGACAGAACGCAACTACTCAACGCCACGAGAACGCAGGAGGCGGAGACGACATGCTCGACGTCAACGATTTCAGCGACCTGAAGATCGGCCTGGCCAGCGCCGACTCGATTCGCACCTGGTCGAACGGGGAGGTCAAGAAGCCCGAGACGATCAACTACCGCACGCTCAAGCCCGAGAAGGACGGCCTGTTCTGCGAGAAGATCTTCGGGCCGACCCGCGACTGGGAGTGCGCCTGCGGCAAGTACAAGCGGGTGCGCTTCAAGGGCATCATCTGCGAGCGGTGCAACGTCGAGGTGACCCGCTCCAAGGTGCGCCGCGAGCGGATGGGCCACATCGAGCTGGCCGCCCCCGCGGTGCACATCTGGTACCTGCGGGGCACCAGGTCGTGGCTGGCCTACCTGCTGATGGGCACCCAGCCCAAGGAGGAGCTCAAGGCCAAGCAGCTCGAGAAGGTGATCTACTTCGGGGCGAACCTCGTGATCAGCGTGGACGAGGACCGGCGCCATGCCGACAAGCCCGAACTCGAGTTGGAGGTTCGCCGCGAGCTCGAGGCCATAGAGGCCGATGGGCGCCTCGCGCTCACGCAGCGCTCCGAGCAGCTCGAGGCTGATCTGGCCGAAGCCGAGGCGGCCGAGGCCAAGGAATCCGAACTGCGGGCCCTGCACCGCCAGGCCGACAAGGATTTCGAGGACATCAACGAGCGCTTCGAGGCTGAGCGCGAGCGACTCGAGAGGGCCTGGGAGGTCTTCTCTGATCTGTTCAGCCGCCAGATCATCGAGGACGAGGAGCTCTGGCGCGAGCTGTACGACCGCTGGGGCGACTACTTCGAGGGCGGCCAGGGCGCTGACGCGATCGCCCGCCTCATCGCAGCGCTCGACTTCGACGCCGAGGAGGCGACGCTGCGGAACCAGATCAACCCGCCCGAGGGCCAGCGGCCGCTGTCGGCGCAGCGCAAGCAGAAGGCCATCAAGCGGCTGCGGATCCTGGCCGCGTTCAACCGGCGCGACAACTACGGCCGGCGCATCAACGACCCGAGGGCCATGATCCTCGACGTCGTGCCCGTGATCCCGCCGGAGCTGCGTCCCATGGTGCAGTTGGACGGAGGCCGCTTCGCCACCTCGGACCTGAACGATCTCTACCGCCGTGTGATCAACCGCAACAACCGTCTCAAGCGCCTGCTGGACCTGGCCGCTCCCGACATCATCGTCAACAACGAGAAGCGGATGCTGCAGGAAGCGGTGGACGCCCTGTTCGACAACGGCCGGCGGGGCCGGCCGGTGACCGGCCCGGGGAACCGGGCGCTGAAGTCGCTGTCGGACATGCTCAAGGGCAAGCAGGGGAGGTTCCGCCAGAACCTGCTCGGCAAGCGAGTGGACTACTCGGGCCGCTCCGTGATCGTGGCCGGGCCGACGCTGCGGTTCCACCAGTGCGGCCTCCCCAAGATCATGGCCCTGGAGCTGTTCAAGCCCTTCGTGATGAAGAAGCTGGTCGACGTGGAGCTAGCCCCCAACATCAAGTCGGCCAAGCGCATGGTCGAGCGTCGCCGGCCCCAGGTCTGGGACGTGCTAGAGGACGTGATCCGGGAGCATCCGGTGCTGCTGAACCGGGCACCCACGCTGCACCGGCTGGGCATCCAGGCCTTCGAGCCCGTGCTGGTGGAGGGCAAGGCGATCCAGATCCACCCGCTGGTGTGCGCGGCGTTCAACGCCGACTTCGACGGCGACCAGATGGCCGTGCACCTGCCGCTGTCGGCCGAGGCGCAGGCCGAGGCCCGGGTGCTGATGCTGTCGGCCAACAACGTGCTCAGCCCGGCCCACGGCCGGCCGCTGGTGACACCCACCCAGGACATGATCATCGGCGCGCACTACCTCACCGAGATGGTCGCCGATGCCGCCGGGGCGGGCCGGGCCTTCCGCACCATCGACGAGGTCCGCTTCGCCTACGAGAACGGGGACCTCTCGCTGCATGCGCCCATCGAGTACCGCGGCGCTGAGGACCTGCTCCTGGCCCCGGCCAACGGCGACGGGGCCCGCTACGAGCCCACCACCGCGGGACGGGTGTTCTTCAACGACGCCCTGCCCGCCGGTTTCGGCTATGTCAACGAAATCATCGGCCAGCGCCGGATGGGCGAGCTCGTCGACCGGCTGGCTCGCGGCTTCCAGGTGGCGGAGGTGGCCCGGAGTCTCGACGAGATCAAGGACATCTGCTTCCAGTACGCCTCGCGGTCCGGTCTGACCATCTCGATCGACGATGTGCGCACGCCGAAGCAGAAGACCGAGATCCTCGACCGCTACGAGAAGCAGGCCGACAAGATCGAGCGCCAGTTCCGTCGGGGGATCATCACCGACGGCGAGCGCCGGCAACTCGAGGTGGAGGTTTGGTCCGAGGCCACCGAGGAAGTCACCGGGAGGATGAAGGACGAACTGGAGTCCGACGCGTTCAATCCGGTCAACATGATGGTCGGGTCCGGGGCCCGGGGCAACATGATGCAGATCCGCCAGATCGCAGGCATGCGGGGCCTGGTGGCCAACCCCCGCGGCGACATGATCCCCCGGCCGATCAAGAGCAACTTCCGCGAGGGCCTGCGGGTGCTCGAGTACTTCATCGCCACGCCCGGCGCCCGCAAGGGCCTCGTCGACACGGCGCTGCGGACAGCCGACTCGGGCTACCTGACACGGCGCCTAGTCGACGTGGCCCAGGAGGTCATCATCAACAGCGAAGACCCCTTCGCCGCCGGCACCTACGTGAAGGGCATCTGGCTGGAGGACATCCAGCCCGACTCGCCTCACAAGCGCACCTATCTCGAGACCAGGCTCTTCGGAAGGGTGCTGGCCGAGGACGTCGCGCTGAGCGACGGCTCGATCATCCTGGCCGGCACGATGGTCGGCGACGCCGAACTGGCCGCGCTGCGCGACGACCCCGAAGTGACCAGGGTGCGGGTGCTGTCGCCGCTGAGCGACGATTCCTCCTCCGGGATCACGGCGGCCTCCTACGGCATGTCGCTGGCGACGGGCAAGCTGATCGAGCAGGGCGAGGCGGTGGGAGTGATCGCCGCCCAGTCCATCGGCGAGCCCGGCACGCAGCTCACGATGCGTACCTTCCATACCGGCGGCGTGGCCGGCGCCCAGGACATCGCAGGCGGCCTGCCCAGGGTGGTGGAGCTCTTCGAGGCCCGCACGCCCAAGGGCAAGGCGACTCTGGCCCGTCAGGCCGGCGTGGTCCGCATCCGCGGCGAGGCCGGCGACCGCACGGTGGTGATCGTGGAGAACGACGGCACCGAGCACGACTGCAGGATCGGGACCGAGTACCGCCTCGAAGTCCGCGACGGCGACGAGGTGGAACCCGGTGACGCTCTGGTGGAGGGGCCACGCGACCCGAAGGAGCTGCTGGAGATCCGAGGTATCGACGCCACCCAGCGCTACCTGGTGGCCGAGGTCCAGAAGGTCTACCGCGACCAGGGCGTGTCGATCCACGACAAGCACATCGAGTTGATCGTGCGCCAGATGACCAAGAGAGTCGCCATCGGCGAGCCCGGCGACACGCACTTCCTGCCCGACGAGCGCGTCGACAAGGCCGTCTTCGAGCAGACCAACCGGGAGATCGTCCGGGACGGCGGCAGGCCGGCGTCGGGACGGCGCGAGGTCATGGGAATCACCAAGGCCTCCCTGGCCACCGAATCGTGGCTGTCGGCAGCTTCCTTCCAGGAGACGACGCGGGTTCTCACCGAGGCGGCCATCGAGTCCAAGCGGGACACGCTGGTCGGCCTCAAGGAGAACATCATCATCGGCAAGCTCATCCCGGCGGGCACGGGCATGGCCCGTTATCGCGAGACCTACCAGACCCATGCCCCCGACCACACCCCGATGGACTACTACAGCTCCGAGGACGACCTCGCCGATCTGCTGGCGCAGCGCAGCCACGACATGGCGGGAGCCGAAGTGCTCGACTATCCCCTGGGCGAGTCCGCCGACCCGGTGACCGAGGCAGGGTGACTGAACGCGGCGAACGCGCCCGTAGACTGCGCCGTCCCGCGACCGCCGAATACGCCCGATAGCGAAGGAACCACCCGAGTACATGCCCACGATCCAACAGCTGGTCCGCAAGGGCCGCCAAACGAAGCGCCGCAAGGAGTCGACGCCCGCCCTGCAGGGCGCGCCGCAGCGGCGGGGCGTGTGCACGAGGGTCTACACGGCTACGCCCAAGAAGCCGAACTCCGCCCTCCGTAAGGTGGCCCGCGTCCGGCTCACCACCGGCGTGGAGATAACCGCCTACATCCCGGGGGAGGGCCACAACCTCCAGGAGCACTCCATCGTGCTGGTGCGGGGCGGCCGGGTGAGGGACCTGCCCGGCGTGCGCTACAAGGTCGTGCGGGGAACCCTCGACACCGCCGGGGTGCGCGAGCGCCGCAAGGCTCGCAGCCGCTACGGCGTCAAGAAGGAATCCTGAGATGCCGCGCAAGGGACCTGCGGCGCGCCGCGAACTCCAGCCCGACCCGATCTACCGCTCGCTGCTCGTGACCCAGATGATCAACAAGGTGCTGCAGCGAGGCAAGCGCACCCTGGCCGAGCGCATCGTCTACGACGCCATGACCATCGTGGAGGACAAGACGGGCGCCGAGCCGGTGTCCACCCTCAAGCGGGCCGTCGACAACGTCCGCCCGCAGCTGGAGGTGCGCAGCCGCCGGGTGGGCGGTGCCACCTACCAGGTGCCGGTGGAGGTCAGACCCCGCCGCGCCACCACGCTCGCAGTCCGCTGGATCGTCTCGTACGCCCGCGGCCGCCGGGAGCACACCATGGCCGAACGCCTGGCCAACGAGCTGCTGGACGCCGGCAACGGCGTGGGCGCGTCGGTGAAGCGGCGCGAGGACCTGCAGAAGATGGCCGAGTCGAACAAGGCCTTCGCGCACTACCGCTGGTAGACGCGCCCGTCCATTCCGAGCGATGGCTGACGAGCGATACCCCCTGTCCAAGACCCGGAACATCGGGATCATGGCCCACATCGACGCGGGCAAGACCACGACGACCGAGCGGATCCTCTACTACACGGGGCGCAACTACAAGATCGGCGAGGTCCACGACGGCGCGGCCACCATGGACTGGATGGCCCAGGAGCAGGAGCGGGGCATCACCATCACCTCGGCCGCCACTCACTGCATCTGGCGGGATCACCGCATCAACATCATCGACACGCCCGGCCACGTCGACTTCACCGTCGAGGTGGAGCGGTCGCTGCGGGTGCTCGACGGAGCGGTGGCCGTGTTCGACGGCGTCGCCGGGGTGGAGCCCCAGACCGAGACGGTGTGGCGCCAGGCCGACCGCTACGGCGTCCCCCGGCTCTGCTTCGTCAACAAGATGGACCGCACCGGCGCCGACTTCGACTTCGTGCTCGACTCGATCCGGGAGCGGCTGACCGAGCGCGTCGCGGTGATCCAGCTGCCCATCGGCGCCGAGTCCGACTACAGGGGCATCGTCGACCTGGTGCGGATGAGGGCCCGCATCTGGTCCGGCGAGGACCTCGGCGTGACCTGGACCGAGACCGACGTTCCCGACGAGATGGCCGAGGAGGCCGAGCTCTACCGCCACGATCTGCTCGAGACGCTGTCGGACTACGACGAGAGCCTGCTCGAGAAGTTCCTGGAGGATTCCGAGATAAGCCCCGAGGAGATCTCCGCCGCCATCCGGGCCGGAACGATCAGCGGCGGCCTGGTGCCCGTGCTCAACGGCTCCGCCTTCAAGAACAAGGGCGTGCAGGCCCTGCTCGACGCGGTGATCGACTACTTGCCGTCGCCCAGCGACGTGCCCGCGGTGACCGGCACCGAGCCCCGTTCGGGGGCGGAAGCCACCCGCTCCGCCGGTGACGACGAGCCGCTGGCCGCCCTGGCCTTCAAGATCGCCACCGACCCCCATGTGGGCAAGCTGACCTACTTCCGCGTCTACAGCGGCACCCTGGCCAAGGGGTCCCAGGTGCTCAACACCCGCTCCGGTCGCACCGAGCGGATAGGCCGCATCCTGGAGATGCACGCCAACGACCGCGTCGATCTTGAATCGGTGGCCGCGGGCGACATCGCGGCGGCCATCGGGCTCAAGGACTGCCGCACCGGAGACACGCTGTGCGATCCGGGCAGCCCTATAGCCCTCGAGGACCTCAACTTCCCCGACCCGGTGATCGACGTGGCGGTGGAGCCGAAGTCGAAGGCCGATCAGGACAAGATGTCCAAGGCACTGACAGCCTTGTCCGAGGAGGACCCCACCTTCCGGGTGCGCACCGACGCCGAGACCGCGCAGACCATCATCGCCGGCATGGGCGAGCTCCACCTCGAAGTGCTCGTGGACCGCATGCTGCGGGAGTTCAACGTGCAGGCCAACGTGGGAAAGCCACAGGTGGCGTACCGTGAGACTCTGGCCGCGCCGGTAGTCGACTACACCTTCGTGCACAAGAAGCAGACGGGCGGGTCGGGGCAGTTCGCGGTGGTCACCGGCACCATCGAGCCCAACCCGGGCGGTCAGTACGCCTTCGAGAGCACCATCCGCGCCGGTGCCATCCCCCGCGAGTTCATCAAGCCGGTCGACGACGGCATCCGAGAGGCGATGAGCAACGGCATTCTGGCCGGGTTCCCGACGGTCGATGTGAAGGTCACGCTCACCGACGGCCGGACCCACGACGTGGACTCGTCTGAGATGGCCTTCAAGATCGCCGGCGGCGGCTGGTTCCGCGAAGTGGCGGCCAAGGCGAAGCCGGTGCTGCTCGAGCCGGTGATGTCGGTGGAGATCGTCACCCCCGACGACTACCTCGGCGATGTCGTCGGCGACCTCAACGCGCGCCGTGGCCAGGTTCGCGGCACCGAGCGGCGGGGAGGCAACCAAGTGGTGAGCGCGCAGGTGCCGCTTGCCGAGATGTTCGGATACAGTACCGATCTTCGGTCACGCACGCAGGGGCGAGCGACGTACACGATGCAGTTCGACTCGTACCAGCCCACCCCCGCGAGCGTCCAACAGGAGATCGTCGCCCGCGTACGCGGCGAGTGATCCGAAGTCCTCAACCAACCGACCACAAGAGGAAACACCCATGGCCAAGGAGCAGTTCGAGCGGACCAAGCCCCATGTCAACGTGGGAACGATGGGCCATATCGACCACGGCAAGACCACGCTGACCGCCGCCATCACCAAGGTGCTGGCCGAGCGCGTCGAGGGGACCCAGTTCACCGAATTCGACAAGATCGACAACGCCCCCGAGGAGCGCGAGCGCGGTATCACCATCAACGTCGCCCACGTCGAGTATGAGACCGACAACCGGCACTACGCCCACGTCGACATGCCCGGCCACGCCGACTACATCAAGAACATGATCACCGGCGCCGCCCAGGTGGACGGCGCCATCCTGGTGGTCTCGGCCGCCGACGGCCCGATGCCCCAGACCCGCGAGCACGTGCTGCTGGCCCGCCAGGTGGGCGTGCCCCGCATCGTGGTCGCCCTCAACAAGGTGGACATGGTCGACGACGAGGAGATCCTCGAGCTGGTCGAGCTCGAGGTGCGCGAGCTGCTCGACGAGTACGAGTTCCCCGGCGACGACACGCCGGTGATCGGGGTGTCGGCCCTGAAGGCCCTCGACGGCGACGAGGAGGCTGCCCAGCAGGTCCTCGAACTCATGGAGGCAGTGGACTCCTACGTGCCCACTCCCGACCGCGACGTCGACAAGCCGTTCCTGATGCCGATCGAGGATGTGTTCTCCATCACCGGGCGCGGCACGGTGGTGACCGGCCGCGTCGAGCAGGGTGTGGTCGAGACGGGCAACAAGGTCGAGATCGTGGGTCTGCGAGAGACCCAGGAGACGACCTGCACCGGTGTCGAGATGTTCCGCAAGATCCTCGACCGGGGAGAGGCCGGCGACAACATCGGCGCCCTGCTGCGCGGCATCGACAAGAAGGAGGTGCAGCGAGGTCAGGTGCTGGCCGCGCCCAAGAGCATCACTCCCCACACCGAGTTCGAGGCCCAGGTGTACGTCCTGAGCAAGGAGGAGGGTGGCCGTCACAAGCCGTTCTTCTCGAACTACCGGCCCCAGTTCTACTTCCGCACCACCGACGTGACCGGCACGATCACGCTGCCGGAGGGCATCGAGATGTGCATGCCGGGCGACAACACCGTCATGCACGTCGATCTGATCAGTCCCATAGCCATGGACGAGGGCCTGCGCTTCGCCATCCGCGAGGGCGGCCGCACCGTGGGTGCGGGCTCCGTCATCAAGATCATCAAGTAGCGGCGGGGGTCTCGCGGTGGCGGCCAAGCACAGGGTCCGGATCAGGCTCAAGGCCTACGACCACGAGATCCTCGACCAGTCCACGAAGAAGATCGTCGAGACGGTCAAGCGAACCCAGGCGAACTTCAGCGGACCCGTGCCGCTGCCCACCGAGAAGCACCGCTACACGGTGGTGCGGTCACCCTTCAAGGACAAGGACTCCCGCGAGCACTTCGAGATGCACATCCACAAGCGGCTGCTCGACATCCTCGAGCCGTCCAAGAAGACGGTGGACACGCTCCAGCGCCTCGAAGTCCCCGCCGGCGTTGACATCGAACTGAAGGTCCAACAGGCCTGATCAGGCCTCGGCCGGTTCGCCGGCTGCGGACTCGTTGCTGGCGGGCTCGGCATCCGCGGGCTCGTCTGGTCCGGCCCGCTGGTCGAGCCAGCTGGTGATGAAGGCCTGGGCGGTGGCCGCGACGGGCAGGGCCAGGAAGGCGCCCACGATCCCCATCAGCGCGGTGCCCGCGATCACCGAGCCGAAGGCCAGGGCGACGTGGATCTCCATCGTGTGGGCCGTGATCCGAGGCGACAGGAAGTAGTTCTCCAGCTGCTGGTAGGCGACGATCACAATCAGCACGAAGAGCCCGGTGCGGGGCTCGTGGAGCAGCGCGACCAGCACGGGCAGCACCCCTGCGATGTAGGCGCCGATCGCCGGTATGAACTGCGATATCACACCCACCCAGATGGCCAGGGCGATCGGTGACGGCACATCGAGCAGCGCGAACGCACCCCAGTGCACCAGCGCGGAGATCACCGCCAGGATGGTGCGCGAGTACATGTAGCCGCCGGTCTTGTGCATAGCCAGATCCCAGATCTCGGTCACGATCGCGGCCCGGCGCTCACTCAGCCGGGCTGACACCATCCGGCGCAGCTTGGGGCCGTCGGCCACCAGGTAGAAGGTGAACAGGGCCACCGTGAACAGGTGGAACAACAGGCTCACGACCGTCGCGCCGGCGTTGACCACATCGTCGGCGAATCGGCTGGCCAGGTCCTGGGCCCCCCCGCCCGCCAGGAACTCGTCCTTGAGCGTGTCGAACTCCACCTCGATGCCGAAGGTGTCGTCGAGCCAGCCCTCGATGTCATCGATATAGCCGGGCGCCTTGTCGATCAGGTAGGTGGTCTCCGAGGCGAGCGCAGTGCCGATCAGCGCCGAGAAGCCGGCGGCCGCTGCCGCGACGACCAAGAACGCGATGGCAGTGCCGATGCCCCGGCGGATGCCCCGGCGGGCCATGGTGTTCACTGCCGGCTCCAGGGCGAACGCGGCGAACACCGACACGATCAGCACCACGATCAGAGTTCCCAGCGCCCTGATCACGCCCACGGCGTAGAAGGTGAGCAGGCCACCGACCCAGAACCCGACGATGGCCCGCTTCACCCAGACCGGTACGGTCCTGCGGTCGTCCATCGCCGCGACCATAGCCAGCGGCACCCTCGGGCAGGGGGATCACCAACCTCGGGCGGGTGGGGGGGTGGGGTGGCCGCGGTTACACTCCGCGGTTCGCCTCGGGCCTTCCGGGGTGAGTACGAAATCGACGTCCGCACAGGCCCTTGTGGGATCCCCAGTGGGGTACCGCGGGGAACCGTGCGGCACAACCGAGTAGCCGCTCCGCCGGGCAAGCCCGAGCGGAGCGTTCGCGTGAGCGGCGCTTGCGCCCAGATGTCAGGACGAGGCCATGGCCACAAAGGCGATCGTCGGCACCAAGGTCGGCATGACCCAGGTGTGGGACGACAACAACCAGGTCGTCGGCGTCACTGTCCTGCGGGTCTTGCCCTGCCGTGTCGTGCAGGTGAAGACCAATGAGAACGACGGCTACAGCGCGATACAGGTCACCTACGGCATGGTCGACCCGGCCCGGCTCACCCAGCCCGAGGCCGGACACTTCCAGAGGGCCGGTGTGGATCCGGGCCGCTCCGTCGTGGAGCTGCGCCTCGACGACGTGAGTGAGTACGCCGTCGGCCAGGAGATCGGCGTCGGCCTGCTCGATTCCGGTGAGAAGGTCGACGTGACCGCGGTGTCCAAGGGCAAGGGATTCACCGGCGTGATGAAGCGCCACGGTTTCAAGGGACAGCCTGCCGGTCATGGCGCTCACAAGGTGCACCGCAAGCCCGGAGCGGTCGGCCAGTGCGCCACCCCCTCGAGGGTGTTCAAGGGCAAGAAGCTGCCCGGGCGGGCCGGAGCCACCCGGGTCACGACGCTCAACCTCGAAGTGGTGAAGGCCGATGCCGATGCCGAGGTGCTGCTGGTCAAAGGGGCTGTACCCGGGCCGAAGGGCGGAACCGTGGTCGTGCGCAACGCGGTGAAGGACGGCTGAGGCCATGGAGCCGGTGAACGTCGTGTCGCCCAAGGGCCGCAAGGTCGGCGAGGTCGTCCTCGACGACTCGATCTTCGACGTGGAGCCCAACATCGGCGTGATGCACCAGGTGGTGACCGCCCAGCTCGCGGCCCGCAGGGCCGGCACCCACAGCACCAAGGGCCGGGCCGAGGTAGCCGGCGGCGGCTCCAAGCCCTGGCGCCAGAAGGGCACCGGCCGGGCCCGCCACGGCTCGATCCGGTCCCCGCAATGGCGGGGCGGCGGCGCGGCCCACGGTCCCAAGCCCCGCGACTACCGCCAGCGCACCCCCAAGAAGATGAAGCGCCTGGCCCTCGCCTCGGCGCTGTCGGATCGAGCTCGCTCGGGCAGCGTGATCGTGGTGGACCGCTGGCGTTTCGACGGGCCCCGCACCCGCGACGCCGCGGCGGCCCTCGATGCCATCGGAGCGACGGGCAAGGTCCTGGTGGTGCTGGGTGACGACGACTCCGACGCCCAGAAGAGCTTCCGCAATATTCCGCCGGTGCACTGCCTGCACTACCGCGAGCTGAACACCTACGACGTGCTCAACAGCGATGTGGTCGTGTTCACGTCGGACACCCTGCCCAGCGGCCGCGGCGCTGACGACCAGCACCCCGACGGCGCCGAGAGCAACGGTGACTCCGATGCGTGATCACCGAGATGTGATCCTGCGCCCGGTCGTGTCGGAGAAGAGCTACGCGCTGCTCGCCGACAACGTCTACACCTTCATCGTCGCCCCGCAGGCCACGAAGCCGGAGATCCGGGCTGCGGTAGAGGCGATCTTCGATGTGGAGGTGGTGAAGGTGAACACGCTGCGCCGCAAGGGCAAGCGGCGCCACAACCGCCGCAACAACACCTGGGGTCGGCGTCCCGACACCAAGCGGGCCCTGGTCACACTGGCCGCGGGCGATTCGATCGATCTCTTCGAGGCCTGACATGGCGATCCGCAAGCGCAAACCGACCAGTCCCGGCCGCCGGTTCCAGACCGCGCCGGACTTCTCCGAGATCACCCGGTCGCAGCCTGAGCGCAGCCTCCTTGTGAAGCAGTCAGGCACCGGCGGCCGCAACAACCATGGACGCAAGACGGCCCGTCACCGCGGCGGCGGCCACAAGCAGCGCTACCGCAAGATCGACTTCACCCGAACCAAGGACAACGTTCCGGCGACGGTGGCCGCCATCGAGTACGACCCCAACCGCACCTGCCGCATCGCGCTGCTCCACTATCACGACGGCGAGAAGCGGTACATCCTCGCGCCCAAGGGCCTGGAGGTGGGCGACCGGATCATGTCGGGCTCCCGGTCGGAGGTCCGTCCAGGCAACGCCATGGCCCTCCGCTACATTCCGGTGGGCACGGTCGTGCACAACGTGGAGTTGAAGGCCGGCGGAGGCGGGCGGATAGGCCGCAGCGCCGGAGCCAGCGTGCAGCTCGTGGCCAAGGAGGGCCGGTTCGCCACGCTTCGCCTGCCCAGCACGGAGATGAGGCGGGTGCCGATCGACTGCCGGGCCACGATCGGCGAGGTCGGCAACTCCGAGCACGAACTCACCAAGATCGGCAAGGCGGGCCGCAACCGCTGGAAGGGCGTGAG
Source organism: Acidimicrobiaceae bacterium (assembly GCA_009842325.1). Lineage (GTDB taxonomy): Bacteria > Actinomycetota > Acidimicrobiia > Acidimicrobiales > Aldehydirespiratoraceae > Aldehydirespirator. The sequence continues at coordinate 43,718 of VYFQ01000036.1, forward strand.
GCCCCAGACCCGGGGCGTGGCCATGAACCCGGTCGACCACCCCCTCGGCGGCGGAGAGGGCAAGTCCTCGGGCGGACGCCACCCGGTGTCTCCCTGGGGCAAGCCCGAAGGACGGACCCGCGCCCGCCGCAAGGACTCAGACAAGCTGATCGTTCGACGCCGCCGCCGGCGCGGCACCCGGAGGTAGAGCCATGCCTCGCAGCCTCAAGAAGGGTCCCTTCGTGGACGACCATCTGCTGCGCAAGATTGACGAGCTCAACGAGCGCAATGAGAAGAGGGTCGTCAAGACGTGGTCGCGCCGGTCCACCATCATCCCCGACATGGTGGGTCACACCCTGGCGGTGCACGACGGCCGCAAGCACGTGCCGGTCTACATCACCGAGTCGATGGTGGGCCACAAGCTGGGCGAGTTCGCACCCACCCGTACGTTCCGGTTCCACGCCGGCCAGGAGCGGGGGGCTCGCCGCTGATGGTCGGGGTCAAGACCAATGAGCGGCCCGGAACGCGGGCACGAGCCTCCTACGTGCGCAGCTCGGCGTACAAGGCCCGCGAGGTACTGGACCTCATCCGGGGCAAGAGCTGCGCCGACGCCCAGGACATCCTGGCCTTCTCAGACCGCGACGTTGCTCGGCCCATCGGCAAGGTCCTGGACTCGGCCCTGGCCAATGCCGAGCACAACGATGGTCTCGACGCCGACGAGCTGTACGTGTCGGCCTGCTATGCCGATGAGGGCCCGACTCTCAAGCGCTGGCGGCCCCGGGCCCGGGGCCGGGCCACCCGCATCCGCAAGCGCACGTGCCACATCACGGTGATCGTGAGCCGCTACGACCCCGAGACGCTCGAGAAGGTGCGGGCCAAGCAGTCACGGCGCGGCGTCGCCACCGCGGAGGCCCGCCGCCGCCGGGTGGCCCGGTCCCGTGCTGCCGCCCAAACGGAGGCAGCGGCATCCGACGAGCAAGCCGAAGAAGTGGACGTGGAGGCGGAGGCCGACGTGGAGGCCCAGGCCGCGGCCGTGGTTGAGGCCACCGAGGCGGCCATGGCCGGCGACGGCGACGCAGACGCTGAGGAGTCCGACGCTGGGGAGTCCGACGCTGAAGAGTCCGACAAGGCTGACGGGAGCGGCTGATGGGTCAGAAGGTCAACCCCTACGGGTTCCGCCTGGGCGTTACCACCGAGTGGAAGAGCCGCTGGTTCGCCGACCGCAAGGAGTATGCGGACAACGTCATCGAGGACTGGAAGATCCGGGACTTCCTGATGACCGAGCTGCCTCATGCGGCCATCAGCCGCGTGGAGGTGGAACGCACCCGCGATCGCCTGCGGGTCGATGTGCACACGGCGCGGCCCGGCATCGTGATCGGCCGCCGCGGCGCCGAGGCCGATCGGCTGCGGGCCGGCCTCACGGAGATCAGCGGCAACCCCCGGGTGCAGCTCAACATCCAGGAGATCAAGCAGCCCGAACTCGACGCCGCTCTGATTGCCCAGGGAGTAGCCGACCAGCTCACCGGCCGCGTGGCCTTCCGTCGAGCGATGAAGCGGGCCGTGCAGAACGCCCAGCGGGCTGGTGCTCTGGGAATCCGGGTGCAGTGCTCGGGGCGGCTGGGCGGCTCGGAGATGGCTCGCACCGAGTGGTACCGCGAGGGGCGCGTGCCGCTTCACACCCTGCGGGCCGACGTGGACTACGGATTCCGCGAGGCCCGCACCACCTACGGCCGGATCGGCGTGAAGGTGTGGCTCTACAAGGGCGACATCCTGCCCTACAAGACGCTCTCCGAGGACAAGGCCTCCAAGGAGGCCGCCATGGCCGCAGGGGAGACATCGGGCCCCGGGGCCAGGCCTCGCAAGATCGTCTCGTCCTCGGCAGCCCGGCGCCGCGAGTTCAGCGACGAGACAGTCGACGAGGAGCCGGCGCCGCTCATCGGCGAGGCCGACCCGGAGTTCGAGAAGCTGCTCGACGAGGAGGCCGCCATCGAGGCCTCCACCCGCGAGCACCACGAGACGCCGCACTTCCGCCCAGGCGACGACTGAGAGAGCTGTCATGTTGATGCCGCGCAAGGTCCGCCACCGCAAGCACCATCGGGGCCGCACCAAGGGTGTCGCGAAGGGACGCACCGAGGTTGCCCACGGCGACTACGGCATCCAGGCCCTCGAACCCGGGTGGCTCACGTCCCGCCAGATCGAGGCTGCCCGTGTGGCCATGACCCGGCACATCAAGCGGGGCGGCAAGGTCTGGATCAACGTGTTCCCCGACAAGCCGGTGACCAAGAAGCCGGCCGAGACGCGGATGGGGTCGGGCAAGGGCAACCCCGAGCACTGGGTGGCAGTCGTGCGGCCCGGCCGCGTCCTGTTCGAGTTGTCCTACCACGACGAGGGCATCGCACGGGGCGCCATCGACCGGGCCATTCAGAAGCTGCCCATGAAGGCCCGCTTCATCGCTCGGGAGGAGGGGTTCTAGATGGCCCGCGCCAAGGCCCTGACCGATCTGGGCGACACCGATTTGATCGAGCGCTTGTCGGAGGCGAAGGAGGAGCTGTTCAATCTGCGCTTCCAGTTCGCCACCGGTCAGCTGGACAACCCGGCTCGCCTCAAGCAGGTGCGCCGTGACATCGCTCGCACGCTCACCGAGCTGCGGGCCCGCGAGATCGCGGCCGCGGAGGCGGAGCTGGCCGCAGCCGAGGGGAGATGACGATGGCTGAAGACTCAGGAACGCGCCGCAACGGCCGCAAGGTGCGGGAGGGTGTCGTGGTCTCCAACCGTATGGACAAGACCGCGATCGTCGAGGCCACCGAGCGGGTCCGGCATCCGCGCTACGACAAGACGGTTCAGCGCAGGTCCCGCCTCGCCGTCCACGACGCCGAGAACACCCTGGGTGTGGGCGACCTCGTGCGGGTGGCCGAGACCCGGCCGCTGTCCAAGACCAAGCGCTGGCGCCTAGTGGAGATCTTGGAGCGTGCCAAGTGATCCAGCAGGAGTCCCGGCTGCGCGTCGCCGACAACTCCGGCGCCAAGGAGGTGCTGTGCATCAAGGTGCTCGGCGGCTCCAAGCGCCGCTACGCATCGGTCGGCGACGTGTTCGTGGCCACGGTCAAGGACGCCATCCCGGGTGCGCAGGTCCGCAAGGGCGACCTTGTGCGTTGCGTGGTCGTGCGTACCCGCAAGGAGAAGCGCCGCGGCGATGGCAGCTACATCCGCTTCGACGAGAACGCCGCGGTCCTGATCAACGAACAGGACCAGCCCCGGGGCACCCGCATCTTCGGGCCGGTGGGCCGCGAGCTTCGAGACAAGCAGTTCATGCGCATCGTGTCGCTGGCGCCGGAGGTGCTGTAGATGGCCAGAGGCTCCAAGAGCTCTCGCCCGTCCCGGCGCTCCATGAAGATCGTCAAGGGCGACCGGGTCGTGGTGCTGACCGGCAAGGACGCCGGCCTGGAGGGCACGGTCGAACGGGTCATTGTCGCGGAGGGCAAGGTGATCGTCGAGGGTGTCAACGTCGCCATGCGGCATCAGGCACCCACCCGCAACGTGCAGCAGGGCGGCATCATCCAGAAGACGATGCCGATCGACGCGTCCAACGTCGCCCTGGTGAGCCCGACCGACGGCAAACCCACCCGGGTGGGCTACCGGTTCACGCCCGAGGGCACCAAGGTCCGCATCTGCCGCCGCACGGGGGCCGACCTGTGAGTACCGCAACCGACTACCGGCCCCGGCTGCGCACCGCGTTCGACACCGAGATCAAGCAGGCGCTCGTCGAGCAGTTGGAGCTGTCCAACGTGATGATGGTGCCCAAGCTCTCCAAGATCGTGCTCAACATGGGCGTGGGCGATGCCATTACCCAGGCGAAGCTGCTGGAGGGCGCACTGGCCGACTTGGCCGTGATCTCGGGCCAGAAGCCGGTCATCACCCGGGCCAAGCGGTCGCTGGCCAGCTTCAAGCTGCGCGCCGGCATGGCCATCGGATGCAAGGTCACACTGCGAGGTGACCGCATGTACGAGTTCTTCGACCGGCTCATCACGCTGGCCATCCCTCGCATCCGCGACTTCCGCGGGCTGCCGCTGCGGTCCTTCGACGGCAGTGGCAACTACACGTTCGGGATCACCGAACAGCTCATCTTCCCGGAGGTCGACTACGACACGGTCGACGCCACCCGGGGGATGGACATCACGATCGTCACGACAGCCGAGTCGGACACTGAGGGCCGGGCGCTCCTGGAGGCGTTCGGGTTTCCGTTCCGCCGAGAGGGGCAATGAGCGATGGCCAAGAAGGCTCTGAGGGAGAAGCAGCAACGCACTCCGAAGTTCAAGGTGCGGGCCTACACGCGGTGCCGTGTGTGTGGCCGGCCCCGTTCCGTGTACAGGAAGTTCAGCCTGTGCCGCATCTGCCTGCGCGACCTGGCCCATGCCGGGGAGTTGCCCGGCGTGAAGAAGGCGAGCTGGTGAGGTGACCTGCCGATGACGATGACAGATCCGATCGCAGACATGCTGACCCGCATCCGCAACGCCAATGTGGCTATGCACGACGAGGTCTCCATGCCCTCGTCGAAGCGCAAGCTGGCCTTGGCCGATGTCCTGCAGCGTGAGGGCTACATCGCGTCCTATGCCGAGAAGGAGAACACGCCTCGGCCGGGCAGGACGCTCACGATCGAGATGAAGTACTCCCCCGAGCGCGACCGCGTCATCCGGGGACTGCGGCGAATCTCCAAGCCGGGGCTGCGCATCTACCGGAAGCGCGACGAGATCCCGCGGGTGCAGGGCGGGCTCGGAGTGGCCGTGGTGTCGACCAACAGGGGTCTGATGAGCGATCGAGAGGCGAGGAGGAACCGCATGGGCGGCGAGATCCTCTGCTACGTGTGGTGATCCTGCAATGAGTCGCGTAGGGAATTCCCCGATCACGGTCCCCAGCGGCGTGGAGATCGGTGTCGACGGCCGAAGGGTGGTCGTGACCGGAGCCAAGGGCACGCTGAGCCGAGACCTGCCCGGCGAGATCACGCTGCGGGCCGACGATGGCATCCTGCACGTCGAGCGTCCCGACGACACCGCGCAGAACAGGTCGTTGCACGGGCTCACCCGGAGCCTGGTGCAGAACATGGTCACCGGGGTGACCGAGGGGTTCACCAAGGAGCTGCGGATCCAAGGGGTGGGCTACAGGGTGGCTGAGTCCACTCCCACCTCGCTGGAGCTGTCCTTGGGCTTCAGCCACACCGTGAAGATCGCGGCGCCCGAGGGTGTGGAGTTCGAGGTGCCGCAGCGCACCCAGATCGTCGTCAAGGGCATCGACAAGCAGCTCGTCGGCCAGGTGGCAGCCGACATCAGGAAGTGGCGACCGCCCGAGCCCTACAAGGGGAAGGGCATTCGCTACGCCGACGAGCGGGTCAAGCGCAAGGCCGGAAAGGCGGCGAAGTAGTCATGGTCGATCAGGCCAGGAAACGCCGGGAGGGCCGCATCCGCCGTCACCGTCGCGTCCGCAAGAAGGTGCAGGGCACGGCCGGCCGGCCGCGCCTGTCGGTGTTCCGGTCGAGCCGGCACATCTCCGCACAGCTCATCGACGACCTCGAGGGCGTCACCCTGGTGTCGGCGTCCACTCTGGAGGCCGACCTCCGTTCCGCTCCGGGTGGCAACGTGGCCGCGGCCCGCACGGTGGGGACGCTGGTAGCGCAGCGCGCATCGGAAGCAGGAATCACGGCCGCGGTGTTCGATCGGGGCGGTTACAAGTACCACGGCAGGGTGGCCGAGCTCGCCGACGCGGCTCGCGCGGCAGGATTGGAGTTCTGATGAGCGAGGAGCGACCGTTCCTTCCAGGAGCGAAGGGATCGGAGTGGCCATGAGCGAGGAGCGCACAGGCGGTGCGCCGCTGCGAGAGTCGCGGGTGATCAACATCAACCGGGTCGCCAAGGTGGTCAAGGGCGGACGCCGGTTCTCCTTCACGGCGCTGGTCGTGATCGGCGACGGTGCCGGCCGGGTCGGCCTGGGTTACGGGAAGGCCAAGGAGGTGCCCCTGGCCATCCAGAAGGGCACCGAGGAAGCCCGGCGGAACGTGTTCGAGGTTCCGATGGCGGGCAGCACGATCATGCATCCCGTGATCGGCACGACCGGAGCCGGCCGTGTGCTGCTGAAGCCGGCCGCTCCCGGAACCGGTGTGATCGCAGGCGGCGCGGCTCGGGCCATCCTCGAAGAGGCAGGCATCGGCGACGTGCTGTGCAAGTCGCTCGGCTCGCCCAACCACATCAATGTGGCCAGGGCCACCATCAGCGGGCTGCAGTCGCTGCGCCGCCCCGACGAGGTCGCCCGCCTGCGGGGCCTGGAACCGACCGATTTCTTGCCCAAGGGCCTGTGGGACGCGTACCAGACCACCCGGATGGACCGGGCCGCGGCGGCCCAGCGCAGCGACGAGGCCGAGGAGGAGTGATGGCTCTCCGGGTGACCCAGGTCCGCTCGGCCATCGGCTCGAAGCCAAAGCAGCGCGGTACGCTTCGAGCTCTCGGTTTGGGACGGATCGGCCGGAGCAACACCTTGCCCGACCGTCCCGAGATCCGCGGCATGATCCAACGGGTTCCCCACTTGGTCTCCGTAGAGGAGGTGGACGGATGACAGAGCAGACGAAGCTGCACGATCTGCGGTCCGCTCCCGGGGCCCGCAAGAGGCCCAAGCGGGTGGCGCGGGGCATCGCAGGGCGCGGCGGCAAGACCGCGGGCCGCGGCATGAAGGGCCAGAAGGCCCGCAGCAAGGTGCCCGTCGGCTTCGAGGGCGGGCAGATGCCGCTGCTGCGCCGCGTCCCCAAGTGGCGGGGATTCACCAACCCGTTCAGGGTCGAGTACCAGCCTGTCAACCTCGACACCATCGAGGCCACCGGACTGGACGAGATCTCGCCGGAGACACTGCGCGAGCGGGGTCTCGTCGGCAAGAAGGCTCTCGTGAAGGTGCTGGGCCGGGGCGAGATCAGCCGGGCGGTGCGGGTGAAGGCCCACGCCGTGTCGGCAGCCGCGGCGGAGGCCATTGCCGCAGCCGGCGGCAGCGTCGAGATCATCGACAAGCCCTGGGGCGATCGCCGGCCGCCCCACGGCAGCTACAACCAGCACACCAACCGCTGAGAGGAGAGGGCTGGCCGTGCTGAACCGCGTGCTGAACATGTTCCGCATCCCGGATCTGCGCAACAAGATCCTCTTCACGCTGTTCATCCTCGGCATATACCGCCTGGGCGCCTTCATTCCCGCGCCATACGTCGATACCGACGCCGTGCAGCTGATGCGGGACCAGGCCAACACGTCGGGTGGGATCCTCGGGTTCGTGCAGCTGTTCTCGGGCGGCGCGCTCACCCAGTTCGCCATCTTCGCGCTGGGGATCATGCCCTACATCACGGCCTCGATCATCATGCAGATCCTCGGTGTGGTGATCCCCCGAATCGAGCAGTGGCAGCAGCAGGGTGCGGTGGGCCAGCGCAAGATCACCCAGTGGACGCGCTACCTCACCGTCGGCATCGCCCTTCTCCAGTCGACCAGCTTCGCGTTCCTGTTCCACAGCGGCGCCCTGGTGGGCGGGATCGACCTGCTGCCCAACTTCACGGTGTGGTCCGTGTTCGTGGTCGTCCTGACCCTCACCACGGGCACCGCCCTGTTGATGTGGATGGGGGAGTTGATCACCCAGCGGGGCATCGGCAACGGCATGTCGCTGCTCATCTTCACCAGCGTCGTGTCCGCCCTGCCGGCCCAGCTCACCGAGGTCAGAGCCAACAACGGCTACGACGCCCTGACCGGTTTCGTGGTGGTGGCCCTGATCCTGATGGTCTGCATCGTGTTCGTGGAGCAGGGCCAGCGCCGCATCCCGGTGCAGTTCGCCAAGCGGGTGGTGGGCCGGCGCATGTACGGCGGACAGAGCACCTACATCCCGCTGAAGGTCAACCAGTCGGGCGTGATCCCGATCATCTTCGCCAGCTCGGTGCTGTACCTGCCGACGCTGATCGGTGCGGCCATGCCCGACGGCGGCATCGGCGGCAGCATCAAGGACTTCGTCAACGACCACCTCACCTACCCGACCAGCCCGGTGTACATGTTCTTCTACGGCCTGATGATCATCGGCTTCGCGTACTTCTACACGGCCATCACCTTCGACCCGGTCAAGCAGGCGGACACCATCCGCAAGCAGGGCGGGTTCATCCCGGGGATCCGGCCCGGAGTCCAGACCGAGCGCTACCTGGCCAAGATCCTCTCGCGCATCACCCTGCCCGGGGCTCTGTTCATCGCCTCGGTGGCGCTGGTCCCCTCAATCCTGGTGGCGCTGACCATCGGCACCGACGTGGGCGCGGGCGCGGGGGCCGGCGCCTTCAACTTCGCCTTCGGAGGGATCTCGCTGCTCATCGCGGTCGGCGTGGCGCTCGAGACGATGAAGCAGATCGACAGCCAGTTGATGATGAGGAACTACGAAGGCTTCCTGAAGTAGCTCCTGATGGCTCCTTTGCGCATGGTGATTCTGGGCCGGCAAGGTTCGGGAAAGGGCACGCAATCCGAGCGCCTGACAGACAGGTTCGGATGTGTGCATCTGTCCACGGGCGACGCCCTGCGGGCCGCGGTTGCGGCCGGCACGGAACTGGGTCGGCAGGCCAAGGCCATCATGGACGAAGGCGGGCTGGTAGGCGACGACATCATGAACGGGATCGTGCGCGACCGGCTGGCCCGCGACGACGTCGCGGAGGCCGGGGTGCTGCTCGACGGCTACCCGCGGACCGCTGATCAGGCCGACGCCCTCGAGGCCGTCCTGCACGAGGGGGGCCACCGTCTCGACGTGGCCCTGAACATTGACGTGCCCATCGCCGAGGTCACGGCCCGGATGCTGGACCGGGGCCGCTCCGACGACACTCTCGAGGCCATACAGCGCCGTCTGGAGCTGTACGAGGAGCAGACCGCTCCGCTGCGCGACTGGTTCGAGGCCCGCGGGCTGCTGGCCACCGTGGACGGTGTCGGCACGCCCGACGAAGTGTTCGAACGGGTGGTGGCGGCCGTTGAACGAAGCCGCAGTTGAGGGTTGGATGGCCGGCGGGTCACAGATAGCGTTGCACTTCGGCCTTGGGCCGGTGCTGACGCGCGCCGACCAGGGCTCATCCCGCAGGAGGACAGACACTGCCGAAGCCGAAAGAGGACGCGATCGTATTGGAGGGAACCGTCACGGAATCCCTTCCCAACGCAATGTTCCGCGTCGAACTCGAGAATGGCCACTACGTGCTGGCCCACATCTCGGGCAAGATGCGGATGCATTACATCCGGATACTGCCAGGGGACCGCGTCCAAGTCGAGGTGACGCCGTACGACCTCCAGAGGGGCCGAATCACCTACCGCTACAAGTGAGCATCAACCAGCCATGAAGGTTCGACCCAGCGTCAAGAAGATCTGCGACCGGTGCAAGGTCATCCGTCGGCGCGGGCGCGTCATGGTGATCTGCGACAACGCCCGCCACAAGCAGAGGCAGGGCTGAGATGGCGCGCATCTCCGGCGTCGACATCCCGCGCGAGAAGCGGGTGGAGATCTCCCTCACCTACATCTACGGCATCGGCCGAAGCACCGCGCAGCAGGTCTGCGAGGCCGCCGAGATCAACCCCGACACCAGGGTGCGCAACCTCACCGACGACGAGGTGGCGAAGCTCCGGGGCTTCATCGACGCCAACCTGCGGGTGGAGGGCGACCTGCGGCGGGCCGTCTCCCAGGACATCAAGCGGAAGATGGAGATCGGCTGCTACCAGGGCCTTCGCCACCGTCGCGGTCTTCCCGTGCGGGGTCAGCGGACCCATACCAATGCCCGCACCCGGAAGGGCCCGAAGCGGACCGTGGCCGGCAAGAAGAAGGTCAAGAAGTAGGCGCAATGGCGAAACCATCGTCGGACAGAAGGCGCACACGCAAGCGTGAACGCAAGAACGTGACGCACGGCGTGGCTCACATCAAGAGCTCGTTCAACAACACGATCATCACCATCACCGACCTGCAGGGCAACGTGATCTCGTGGGCCTCTGCGGGCAACGTCGGCTTCAAGGGCTCGCGCAAGTCCACGCCCTTCGCGGCGCAGATGGCCGCGGAGCAGGCCGCTCGCAAGGCGATGGAGCACGGCCTGCGCAAGGTCGATGTTCAGGTCAAGGGCCCGGGATCGGGTCGCGAGACCGCCATCCGGTCGCTTCAGAACATCGGCATCGACGTGACCGGCATAACCGACGTCACCCCGGTGCCCCACAACGGCTGCCGCCAGCCCAAGCGCAGAAGGGTCTGACGTGTCCCGCTATACCGGACCCAAGGCGCGCGTGTCGCGCCGTCTCAACACGAACATCTGGGGCACCAAGGGCGAGGCGATCGCCCTCGACCGGCGGCCCTACCCGCCGGGGGAGCGGGGTCGATCCCGGCGGCGCAGCACTGCCTCGGAGTTCCTGGTGCAGATGCAGGAGAAGCAGAAGGCTCGCCACACCTACGGCCTGACCGAGCGCCAGTTCCGCAACCTGTTCGCCGAGGCCAGCCGCCGCCAGGGCGTCACCGGCGAGAACATGCTGCAGTTCCTGGAGCTGCGCCTCGACAACTTCGTCTACCGCATGGGCTGGGGCGCCACCCGTCCCCAGGCCCGCCAGCTGGTCAACCACGGCCACCTCAACGTGAACGGTTCCCGGGTGACGATCCCCAGCTACCGGCTGCGCAAGGGCGATGTCGTCGACCTGCGAGCCAAGATCCGCGGCTCGGCCACCGTCCAGTGGAACGTGGATGTGCTCGATCGCACGCCGCCCGCATGGATCGACCGCGGTGAGGACAACTTCACCGCCACGGTGCGCGAGCTGCCCATCCGGGAGCAGATCGACGTACCGATCCGCGAGCAGCTCATCGTCGAGCTCTATTCCAAGTAGCCGAGAACTTGTTCACCGAGTCCTGTACTCCAAGTAACCCTTACTCGGACTGACGCACGAGAGGCGAGGATTCCCATGCTTGTAATGCAGCGCCCGACCGTCGAAGTCCTCGAGTCGGCCGACGGCAATCGACAGCGGTTCGCGATCGGCCCCCTCGAGCCCGGCTTCGGCCATACGCTCGGCAACTCGCTGAGGCGCACGCTGCTGTCGTCGATCCCGGGGGCAGCGGTGACCCAGGTCCGCTTCGACAGCGCCCTGCACGAGTTCGCCACCATCTCCGGCGTGGCCGAGGATGTCACCGACATCATCCTGAACCTGAAGGACTTGGTGCTGGTGGTGCTGTGCGAGGAGCCGGTGACGCTGAGACTCGACGTGCGCGGTCCGGCCGACGTCACCGCGGGCGACATCCAGCGTCACCCCGACGTCGAGATCCTCAACCCGGAGGCTCCGATCGCCACGCTCAATCACTCCGGCCGCCTGGCGGTCGACATCACCGTGGCCCGGGGCCGCGGCTACGTGTCGGCCGAGGAGAACAAGGAGCTGACCGCAGCCATCGGGGTGATTCCCGTCGACTCGATCTATTCGCCCGTTCGGCGGGTCTCGTTCAACGTGGACGCCACCCGGGTCGAGCAGTCCACCGACTACGACCTGCTGGTGCTCGAAGTCGAGACTGACGGGTCGATCTCCCCGACCGACGCGATGGCCTCTGCCGGCGCCACGCTGCGAAGCCTCATCCAGCTGGTCGAGGAGATGAGCGACGACCCGCGGGGCTTGGAGCTGGGCGAGATCGTGTCGCCGACCCAGCCCGACGCCGAGGCGGAGCTGATGGTGGACGACCTCGAACTGACCGAGCGTCCCCGCAACTGCCTGAAGCGGGCCCAGATCAACACGCTGAACGAACTGCTGGAACGGACCGCCGACGACCTGCTGGCCATCACGAACTTCGGGGAGAAGAGCCTCGACGAGGTCGTGGCCAAGCTCGACGAGCGCGGCCTGTCGCTTCGGGGAGGCATGGGCTGAAATGCCGGCCCGTCCCCGCAAGGGCCGCCGCTTCGGCGGCAGCAGCCGCCATCAGAAGCTGATGATGGCGAACCTGGTGGCGTCGCTGATCGCGGCGGAGGGCATCACCACCACCGAGGCCAAGGCCAAGGCGATGCGCCCCATCGCCGAGAAGATGATCACCAAGGCCCGTCGTGGCGGTGTGCACAATCATCGGCAGGTGGTGAAGTTCCTGGGCGACCGGGAGATGGCGTCCAAGCTCTTCGAGGAGATCGGTCCTCGTTACCTCGATCGTCCCGGGGGTTACACACGCATCGTCAAGCTCGGGCCTCGCCACGGCGACAACGCTCCCATGGCGCGCATCGAGCTGGTCTGAGAGGCCTGGCCGCACGGAGCCTCTGATTGTCTGGGGGCGATAGTCCGGTCGGGGTCGTCCGCATGCGGATGACCGTGGCGTACGACGGCTCCAACTTCCACGGATTCGCCCGCAATGAGGGCGTGCCCACCGTTGCCGGAACCCTCGGCGACGCTCTGAGGAGCGTGCTCGGTCACCCCGTTGATCTCGTATGCGCGGGACGGACCGACCGCGGCGTGCATGCCCGGGCCCAGGTGGTGTCCTTCGACGCCGACGCGGAGCGGGCTGATCCGGTCCGGCTGGTGCGGTCCATCAACCGCATGTGCGGTCCCTCCATTGCTGTGTCGAGGGCCAGCGTGGTCTCTAGTGGCTTCGATGCGCGGCACTCGTGCACCGGCCGGGTCTACCGCTACCGGGTGCTCAACTCGCCTGTACCCAACCCGCTGGTGGGCGGCCTGTGCTGGCACGTTGAGCACCCCCTGGATCTGCGGGCCATGCGCACTGCCGCCGACCGGTTGTTGGGCGACCACGATTTCAGCTCCTTCTGCCGCCGCAATCCCTCGCATCCCGACCAGTCGATGGTGCGCACGGTGCGGCGGGCCGTGTGGTGGCTCGAGGGCGACGTCGCGGTGTTCGAGATCGAGGCCAGCTCGTTCTGCCACCAGATGGTGCGTTCGCTGGTAGCCCTGCTGGTGTCGGTGGGCCTGGGCCGGCACAAGCCCTCCGACGTGGGCGCGATCATCGCGGCCCGCGACCGCGCCGCGGCGCCCTCCCCGGCCCCTCCCGGTGGCCTCGTGCTCTGGGCCGCCCTCTACGACCGCGACATACGGGGATCCGAGCCTTCCTGACGTGTCTCCCGCTCGTGTTCGCTTCGCTCACGGGCCGCTCGGGCCACGGCCTCGCCCGTATGGGGCGGATTCACTCGCCTGCTCGCTCGGCCTCTTGCGGAGATTGTCGTTTGCCGGGCTCGGTCCTAGCCTGAGATGCCGGTCTGTGCGACGGCCCGGACTGACGGCGCGGGCCCAGCCGAACGACCAACCGACGGGAGCGAACGTGGCGACCTACAGCCCCAAAGCCTCTGAGATCGAGCGCAGCTGGCACCTCGTCGACGCCGAGGGCATGGTCCTCGGCCGGCTCGCCACTGAGGTGGCGACGCTGCTGCGGGGCAAGCACAAGCCCACCTTCGCCCCACACATCGACACCGGGGACCATGTGGTGATCGTCAACGCCGACAAGGTCGTGCTCACCGCGGGCAAGCGCGACTCGAAGCTGGTCTATCGCCACTCCGGCTATCCCGGGGGCCTGCGCACGGAGACATACGGCTCCAAGATGGCCCGGCGCCCCGATCAGGCCGTGCGCGACACGATCCGGGGGATGCTGCCCAAGACGAGACTGGGCCGGGCTCAGATCCGCAAGTTGAAGGTCTACGCCGGCCCCACCCATCCCCACGCCGCCCAGAAGCCCCAGCCCTTCGCCATCGAGCACGCTCGGGCCCGATGAGGTGATTTGAGAATGACCGCACCACTCGTGCAAGCAACTGGACGCCGTAAGCGGTCCGTGGCCCGGGTTCGGCTCCGGACGGGGGCCGGGACGATCACGATCAACGGCCGCACCGTCGAGGATTACTTCCCGTCGCGGACCCACCAGATGCTGATCGTCGAACCGTTGACGGCTACCGCCACCGAGGGTCGCTACGACGTGGACGCCACCATCCACGGCGGAGGGTCCAGCGGTCAGGCAGGTGCGCTTCGCCTGGGCATCTCCCGGGGGCTGGTGGAGGTGGAGCCCGAGTTGCGGGACACGCTCAAGAGGGGCGGCTACCTCACACGCGACCCGCGCAAGAAGGAAGCGAAGAAGTACGGCCTCAAGAAGGCGCGCAAGGCACCGCAGTACAGCAAGCGCTGAGCGCGGTACGCCGATCCGACCTTCTGCGAGCGCGCCCGGCGCCGCCGTGATGCCCGATCCGGGCGGCCCGGCGAGGGAGCGCAGATGTCCCTGACCTTCGGCACCGACGGCGTGCGTGGCGACGCCCGCCGCGAGCTGACCCCGGAGTTCGTCGAAGCGCTCGGGCGGGCCGCGGCCAGTGTGCTGGGAGCCGAGCGGTTCGCCGTCGGGCGCGATACCAGAGTCTCGGGCCCACCTCTCGCCGAGGCGTTACGTAGAGGCGTGCAGCGGGCCGGTGGGGCAGCGGTCGACCTGGGTGTGGTCCCCACCCCGGCGGTGGCCCGCTGGTGCGACGACGAGCAGGTCGCAGGTGCGGTGATCTCGGCATCGCACAACCCTTGGCACGACAACGGCGTGAAGCTGTTCGCCCCCGGGGGCCGCAAGCTGAGCGATCAGGCTCAGGACAGCATCGAGCGGCGCCTCGCGGCAGCCGACGGGGGGGCAGGGCCCGTACCCGAGACAGGCTCGTCCCGTCCGGTTGGGACGCCACCGGGCGACTCGGCGGGGGACCTGGCCCGCCGCCGTCACGTCCAGGCCGTGGCCGCGAGCCTGAAGGGGCGCGACCTGGCGGGGCTGCGGATCGTGGTTGACGCGGCCAACGGGGCTGCCTGCGGCTCCGCCCCCGATTGCCTGCGCGCCCTGCGAGCGGAGGTCGAGACGATCCACGCCGAGCCTGACGGCTACAACATCAACGACGGCTGCGGGTCGCTGCATCCCGAGAGCCTCCAGGCCGCGGTGGTGTCGTCCCGCGCCGACGCCGGCCTGGCCTTCGACGGGGACGCCGACCGGGTGCTGGCCGTCGATGGCAGGGGGACAGTCGTCGACGGTGACCAGATCCTCGCGGTGTGCGCCATCGACAGGGCTCAGCGGGGGCGGCTCGCCGGGAACGCCGTCGTGGTCACGGTCATGTCCAACCTCGGACTTCGTCAGGCCATGGCCGCGTGCGGCATCGACGTGGTCGAGACGCCTGTGGGCGACCGCCACGTGCTCGAAGCGCTGGAGGAACGGGGCCTGGTCCTGGGCGGCGAGCAGTCCGGCCATCTGATCTTCCGCGACCTAGCCACAACCGGCGACGGTCTGCTGACCGCGGTTCAGTTGCTTGACACCGTGATGCGCTCCGGCAACAGCCTGCACGACGTGGCGGCAGGGGCCATGACCCGGCTGCCCCAAGTCCTGGTGGGCGTGCCCATGTCGCCGGCCGCGGCACCCGCCGACCTTGAAGCTGCCCTCGGCCCGATCGCGGCCGCGGCCGAGTCCCGCTTGGGCGGCTCCGGCCGAGTGCTGGTGCGGCCTTCGGGTACCGAGCCGCTGGTCCGCGTGATGGTCGAAGCCGTCGATCTCGAGACCGCCCGGTCCGAGGCCGACCAGCTCGCCGCCGACGTTGGAGAAGCGTTGTCATGCCCGTAGGGCGAACTTCTGTCAGATTTCCACCGCAGAGGTGGAGAATCGTATGAAGTTCGTGCCGGAGCGCTGATCTGACATGTGCGGGATAGTCGCCATCGTGCGCCGCCCGTCGACGCGGCCGGTCCCAGGCGCCGCCGACGTGACCGGCATGGTCGAGGCGGCCGTGACCGCCCTGTCGGAGAGCGCCGCCGGGGTGCGTCTGGGGGACCTTGCGCAACAGCTGGGACCCGCGGCCGAGCAGCTGCATGCCGCCAACCAGCTGTCGAGCGGTGTGCCCGGCTTGCGCCTCCTGCTCGAGTCGCCAGAGGTGGCCGACACTCTCAGGGACCTCACCGACTCCGCGACCGCTTCGGTGGCCGCCCTGGAGGCCCGGCTGGATGCCGACACATCGCTCGATCCCGCCGAACTGGAGCACCTCAATGAGCAGCTGGTGCACCTCCGTGACGGTCTGTGGGCTCTCGGGCGGGACCGGCTGGGAGCCGCGCACGCCGTCTCGAAGCTGCTCGCGGGGGCACAGCTGACCGCGAGGTCGTCACCGGCTGCGGTCGAGGCGTACCTGTCGATCCACCAGGCGCTGTCGGCGCTGGACCGGCTCGAGGTGCGCGGGCGCGACTCGGCTGGGCTGCACCTCCTGATCAGCGGCCACGGACTCGACGGCGACGATCCCGTCCTGACCGCGGCCTTGGAGCACCGCGGCCAAGATCCGTCGTTCGGCTCGGGTTCGGTGCGCCTCGTTGACGGTGTGCTCAGCATCGTCCACAAGACGGCGGCCGAGATCGGCGAACTGGGCGACAACACCGCGGCGCTGCGGGCCGCCGTGACCTCCGACCGGCTGCTGGCCGCCGCGCTGGCCTCCGCCGATGCCCGCGTGCTCGTGCTGGCCCACACCCGCTGGGCCTCCATCGGCATCATCTCGGAGGCGAATGCTCATCCGCTCAATAGCGAACTGACCGGTGAGCACACGCCGTACGTGATCGGGGCCATCAACGGGGACGTGGACAACTACGCCGAGCTGTTCGACGCGGCCGGTGTCCGGGTACCGCCCTCGATCACCACCGACTCCAAGACCGTGCCCGCCCTGATGGGCCGCCGTCTGGCCGACGGTCTGACGTCGGGCGAGGCGTTCCGGCGCACCGTGGCCGAGTGCGAGGGCTCGGTGGCCGTGGCCGTCTGCACTGCGGGCTCACCCGATCGTCTGCAGCTCGCGCTGCGAGGCAGCGGCCAGGCCTTGTACGTCGGGCTGGCCGATGACGCCTTCATCGTGGCCAGCGAGCCTTATGGAGTGGTGGAGGAGACGTCCGAGTATCTCCGCATGGACGGCGAGGCCGTCGCTGGCAGCCCCGGCACCGGCCGGGGCCAGATCGTCGAGCTGGACGGCAGCCGGGCCGGCCTGATCGAAGGCGTGTCCCGGCATTCCTACGACGGCGCCGGGCTTCCGGTGGCGCCCGGCGAGGTCTCGACTGCGTCCATCACCACCCGGGACATCGACCGCGGTGATCACCGCCACTACCTGCTGAAGGAGATCGGTGAGGCTCCGGCGTCGTTCCGCAAGACGCTGAGAGGCAGGATCGTCGACACTGCGGACGGTCCGGGCCTGTCGATCGGCCCGGAGACGCTGCCCGAGTCGGTCCGGTCCGGGCTGCGGGACGGGTCGGTGTCCAAGGTCCTGGCCATCGGCCAGGGGACCGCGGCAGTGGCAGGGGAGAGCTTCGCCCGATGCCTCCGGACCTTGCTGGCCGATGCCGGTCGCGCCGGGGCCCTCGACGTGACGGCCTTGCCCGCCACGGAGCTGTCGGCCTTCCATCTGCAGGCCGACATGTCCGACACGCTGGTGGTCGCCATCTCGCAGTCGGGCACCACCACCGACACCAACCGCACCGTCGACCTGGTGCGGGCCAGAGGGGGATCGGTGGTGGCCGTCGTAAACCGCCGCAACAGCGACCTCACCGACCGGGCCGACGGCGTTCTGTACACCTCGGACGGCCGCGACGTGGAGATGAGCGTCGCCTCCACCAAGGCGTTCTATTCCCAGGTGGCCGCGGGCTGCCTTCTGGCCGTGGCCGTCGCGGGCGAGGTCGCCGGTGACCGGGGTGCAGCCGCCCGGCGCAGTCTCCTCGAGACGCTTCGGTCCATGCCGTCGGTGCTGGACGATGTCCTGGAGCGGCGGACCGCGATAGGCGAGGCGGCGCGCCGTCTCGCTCCGGGCCGGCGCCATTGGGCGGTGGTGGGCAACGGGCCGAACCAGGTTGCCGCTCGCGAGGTTCGCATCAAGCTCTCGGAGTTGTGCTACATGTCGATCTCGGCCGACGCGACCGAGGACAAGAAGCACATCGACCTGTCGGCCGAACCCCTGGTTCTGGTGTGCGCCGCGGGGCTGTCGGGCTCGATAGCCGACGACGTGGCCAAGGAGGTGGCCATCTTCGGTGCGCATCGGGCCGCCCCGGTGGTGGTGGCCGACGACGGCGATACGCGCTTCGAGGGCGCGTCGGCGGTGCTCCCGGTGCCCAAGGTAGATCCTCGATTGGCCTTCCTGCCCGCCACGATGGTGGGCCACCTCTTCGGCTACGAGGCCGCACTGGCCATCGACGCCGGAGCCCAGCCCCTGCGCGAGGCCCGGGCGGCCATCGAGGCCTCCGCGGCCCGTCCGGACAGCACCGCCGAGGACGTTCTGAGCCTTGCCCTTCCGACGTTGCGGCGGAGCAGCGCCGCGTTCTCGGCCGGTTTGCAGCGCGGCGACTACAACGGGCACCTGGAGGCGTCCACCGCGGTGCGCATCGTCACGCTGATGCGCTACGCCGTCGGGCTGGCACCGCTCGACGGATACGAACTGGAATTGGGCCGGATCGGCACTCCCGAGGCGGTGATCGACGATCTCGAGGCCGCGCTCAGCGTCGGGATCGATGAGTTGACCCGCCCCGTCGACGCCATCCGCCACCAGGCCAAGACCGTCACCGTCGGCATCTCCCGCTCGGACCAGACCCTGCTGGAGGCGCCGCTCATCCGGGCCGTGCTGGCTACAGGCGCACCCAGGGACAACCTTTCCTACTCCACCATCCGGGCCCTGGCCGATCTCAGCGGCGCGGTGGCCGAGGTGCTGGGCCACACCCGCTACCAGCTGGACGGCGTGGAGGGGATCGCCGTGGTCGACCAGGGCGGCATCGCGACTCAGATCACCTCGCGTACGGCATCTGCCCCTTCACTCACCGGCAGCAAGCGCCGGGTGGCGGGAGAGCGCCGGGTGCTGGCCGCTCGAGGCCGCCACGACGGGCGCACGGTCGTGTTCGTCCCGGAGGTGGCGGCGGGCGCCACGGTCGGCATCACCCTGCTGCACGTCCGCTTCGAGGATTCCCTTCCGGCCCCGGTGGCCCGAAGCGTCCTACAGGGATACCGCAATCGCTACTCGGAGCTGCGCGACGCGGTCACCGAGACTGAGCCCGCCTTCGACGAGGACCGTCTGGCCGAGATTCCGGCCATCGACCTGCTCACGTCCCCCATCGGAGACCTAGCCGACCACTGGCGCACGTAAGGGCGTGCGCGGGTAGGTGCAGCCCCGTCGATTCGGGACGGGGTGTTTCCCGCTCTTGTTCGCTGCGCTCACGGGCCGCTCGGGCCACGGCCCCGCCCGTATGGAACGAGTTCGCTCGCCTACCCGCGGGGCCTCTAGGGAGACCGCGGCGGGTGCCTCGGTATCGTTGTCGGGGTGACCGAGGGCGTCATTGGCCTTTCTGGTGCCGGCGTGGTGGGGATCGGAACCGATCTGGTCGACGTCGACCGATTCCGCACCGTTCTCCGGCGGCGCCCCTCGGTGGCTGACCGGCTGTTCACGCCCCACGAGCGGACCTATGCCGAGCGGGCAGCCGATCCCGCCGCCCGGCTGGCGGCGCGCTTCGCAGCCAAGGAGGCGGCCCTCAAGGCCCTCGGCTACGGGTTGGGCGGGATGCGCATGGCCGAGATCGAGGTGATCCGCAACAACGACGGCCGGCCCGAGCTCGTGCTCCACGGCGACGCCCGGTCCACCGCGGACGGCCACGGCGTCGGCCGCTGGCTCGTCTCCCTGTCCCACACCGATCATCTAGCCCAGGCGACCGTCGTCGCTCTAGGAAAGTGATCCCGGTCGTCACGCCGGCTCGGATGGCCGAGATCGACGCGGCCGCTCCCGAACCCGTCAATGTGCTGATAGAGCGGGCCGGAGCGGCTGTGGCCCGAGCCGCGGCCGAGGTGATGGGCGGACGGCTCGGACGGCGGGTGGTGGTGCTGGCTGGTCCCGGCAACAACGGGGCCGACGGCCGAGCTGCCGCCCGCCGGCTGCGCCGGCGCGGAGCGCGGGTCCGCGTCTTCTCCGCCACCGATGCGCCCGAGACGCTGCCGGCTGCGGATCTCTATGTCGACGCGGCCTTCGGCACGGGACTGTCCCGGCCCTATGCGCCGCCGCGGCGTGGACGCACCGACGCTCCGGTACTGGCCGTCGACATACCCAGCGGGCTCGATGGGCTCACCGGCGAGGTCCTGGGTGGGCCGGTGTGGACGGCACGGCGGACGGTCACGTTCGCGGCGCTCAAGCCGGGCCTGCTGTTCGGCGAGGGGCCGGTCGCCTGCGGGGAGACGACCGTCGCCGATATCGGCCTCGCACTCAGCGCAGACGACATCGATGACTGCTCCTTGATGACCGACGCTGACATCGAGCCACTGCCAGCGGGCACGGGCGCCACCCACAAGTGGCACTCCGCCGCTCTGGTCGTGGCCGGCTCGCCGGGAATGGGCGGCGCCGCAGCGTTGGCGTGCGAGGCCGCCGTGCGCAGCGGGGCCCGCATGATCCACCTCAGCACTACCGCCGAGGCAGGCATGGTCTCATTCATCGAAGCGGTGCGATCCGAGCCGCCCCTGGCGGTGGATGCGGACCGCTTCGCAGTGTGTGCGGCCGGGCCAGGCCTGGGCACCGGCGAGCAGGCTGCGAAGCGTCTCGCCGACGCCCTGGCGCTCGAGTTGCCCACGGTGATCGACGCCGACGGGCTGCGCCTGCTGGACGACCCCGCGGTTGCGGCTGCCATGGACCGGTGCCTGAGCCGCTCAGTTCCCGTTGTGCTCACCCCGCACGACGCCGAGTTTGAGGCGGTGACGGGCAGCCGGCCTGGGCCGGACCGTATCGCCGCAGCCAGAGCCGCCGCGGCACAGACCCAGGCCGTCGTGCTGCTCAAGGGCGGCCCCACCGTGGTCGCCGACCCGCACGGACGGGCCAGGATCGTGTCCACCGGGGACTCCCGGCTGGCCTCGGCCGGCACTGGCGATGTCCTCACCGGCGTCATTGCGGGCCGTCTGGCCGCCTTCGGATCGCAGCGCCTGCTTCACCGCGTGGCCGAGGCCGCGCACCTCCACGGAAGGGCCGCAGCCCAGGGCGCTGAGGAGGCCGCCCGACTCCTGGCCAGCGACCTCCTCAGCGCCCTGCGCACCGTCACGCCATGAGCTTGTCGGTACGCGTCGCCAGGGTCCGGCCCTCGGCCGTCGAGGCCAACGTCCGGCGCCTGACCGAACGAGCCGGCGATGCAGCCCTGTGCGCGGTTGTCAAGGCCGACGGCTACGGCCACGGCGCGGTCACGGCGGCCCGCGCCGCTCTGGCGGGGGGCGCGTCCTGGCTGGCCGTGGCCACAATTCCCGAAGCACTGGAGGTGGCCGAGGCGGCTGGCAGCGTCGGTAGCAATGCGCCCGTGCTCATGCTGGCGGAGGTGGCGCCCGGACTCGCGACCAGCGCACCGGTCTCCTGCCCGGAGCAGGTTCGATTCACAGCGGCGTCGGCCGCGGGGATCGAAGCACTGGCAGCCGCGCCCGGACCCACCCGCACCATCCATCTCAAGGTGGACACCGGCATGCACAGGATGGGCGCCCTGCCCGCCGAGCTCGACTCGGTCGCCGGTGCCCTGCGAGCAGCCGGAGACCGGCTGCGCCTCGAGGGTGTGTGGACTCACTTCGCGGTAGCGGACGCGCCCGACGATCCCTTCACGGCGGAGCAACTGGGCCGCTTTGATGAGGCACTGGCCCGGTTGCGTCGGAGCGGCCTGTCCACCGGTGTCGTACACGCCGCCAACTCGGCCGGGCTGCTGGCCCACCCGAACGCCCGGCGCGATCTCGTCCGGGCCGGTATCGCCATCTACGGCGTCCCTCCCTCGCCGGAGCTCGAGGGTGCCATCGAGCTGGAACCGGCGCTCGAATTGGTGTCGTGTGTCACCGCGGTTCGAACTGTCACTCCCGGCGAGACCGTGTCGTATGGGCGGCATTGGCGAGCCGGCGAGCCGACGCGCGTCGCCACCGTCGCCATCGGCTACGCCGACGGCATCAGGCGCGACAGTGGCGCGGCCGGCGTGGAGGTGCTGGTGCGGGGCCGCAGGTGCCCGATCGTGGGCGCGGTGACCATGGACCAGCTCATGGTCGCTCTCCCCCCGGCCATTGCCGACGAGGCAGCCCCGGGCGACGAGGTCGTGCTCATCGGCCGTCAGGGCAGCCAGGAGATAACTGCCACCGAGGTGGCCCGGCGGCTCGGCACCATTGCCTACGAGGTTCTGACGTCGATTTCCTCCCGGGTGCCCCGGGTCGTCGCGTAGGTTCACACGTGTCGGTCGACCTGCAGATCCCCGGTGTGGAGATCGGTCATTGGACCGATCCGGCGGCACGCACCGGGTGCACCGTGATCGTGCTCCCGCCCGGCACGATCGCCTCCGGTGAGGTCCGCGGCGGCGCTCCCGCTACCCGCGACTTCGCGCTGCTGGCACCCGAACGGCTCGTCGAGCACGTCGATGCGGTGGTGCTCACTGGCGGTTCGGCCTTCGGGCTGGCCGCGGCCGACGGCGTGATGGAGGTCATGGAGGCCGAAGGCCGGGGGTTCGACACTCCCCACGGTCCGGTGCCCATCGTGGTGGCCATGGCCCTGTACGACCTGGGCGTGGGGGACTCGACCGTCCGTCCCGACACAGCCGCCGGTCGGCACGCGGCCACGAACCGGGCTGCCGCGTCGGAGACCGGCACGGTCGGAGCCGGCACCGGGGCCACCGTTTCCAAATGGCTCGGTGCCGACGGTGCCGAGCCCGGCGGGCTCGGGATCGCGTCCGCGCGCCGCGACGAACTGGTCGTCAGCGCGGTGGTGGCGCTCAACGCGGCCGGCAGCCCGCCGCCGGAATCGCAGCAGATACTCGAAGAAGTCGCGGCCGGAACATTCGAGCGGTGGGAGGGCCGGGCCCAACCGTTCGCTAACACAACCCTGTGCGCGGTGGTCACTAACGCCGCGCTGACCAAGCTCGACTGCTTCTGGGTGTCCCAGGGAGGCCACGACGGGCTGGCCCGGACGCTGGTGCCGGCCCACTCCCGCTCCGACGGCGATGCGGTGGTGGTCGCAGCCACGGGGGAAGTGGCCGCCGATGCTGACGACGTGCGGCTCCTGGCAGTGGCCGTAGTGGCCAAGGCTGTAGGCACCGCCGTCGGTACGATTGAGGGGTGAGAACGCTCCCCTCCGCTGCCCTCACGACAGGTTTGGATGATCGCTTGTAGCACGGCCGCCGTCGACGAGACGAGAGCCCTCGGCGGGGCCGTCGCGGCGGTGGTGGACACCGGAGACGTGGTGGTGCTCGTCGGGGACCTGGGCGCGGGCAAGACGGCCTTCGTGCAGGGCTTCGCGGCCACCCTCGGCGTGACCGCCCCCGTCACCAGCCCCACTTTCACACTGGCGAACCGGTACGAGGGCCGCTTGGTGGTCAACCATCTGGACGTATATCGCTTCGACTGCCCTGAGGAGGTCAACGACCTCGCCCTCCCCGAGCTCCTCGACGACGGGGTGACCCTCGTTGAATGGGGCGACACCATCTCTTCGGCACTCGGCGCCGAGCACCTGTCGGTCACGATCCGCTTCGGCGCGGGCGACAACGACCGCAGCTTCGAGTTGTGCAGCCACGGCGAGTCGTGGCAGCGTCGCGCCGATCGGTTGAGCGCCGCCCTAGAGCCCTGGGTCTCGCCGTGCTGATACTCGGGATCGAGTCGGCCACCGGCCGTGTCGGCTGCGCCATCGGAGGCCACGAGGGCGTGCGCGCCTCGGTTCAGGCCACCCGCGAGCGCCGCCACGCCGAGCTGCTCGCTCCCCAGATTCAGGCGGCCTGCGCAAATGCCGACGTCTCGCTGCGAGACCTTGGCGCGGTCGCGGTCGATGTCGGCCCGGGCCTCTACACGGGTCTCCGGGTGGGGGTGACCACGGCCATAACCATGGCGCACGCCCTGCGGGTGCCCATGGTGGCGGTCAGCAGCCTTGACCTGGTCGCCTACCCGCTGCGCCACGCCGGCCGAACCATCACGGTGATGATCGACGCCCGCCGCGGCGAGGTGTTCCTCGCCCGGTACGGCTGCCTTCCCGGAGGGGTCCAGCGACTGAGCGACCCCGAGGTCGCCGCTCCCGACCACGTCGTGTCTCAGATCCTGGCCAGTGACGACGAGACGCTCGTGGTGGGGGACGGGGCGGTGCTCTACGCCTCCATGCTTGATCCGCTGCGCGGCGTCGAGCTAGCCGACCCGGGCTTCGCCCACCCGTCGGCCGAATCGCTGGTGCTGCTGGCCCACGCTCTGGCCATGCGGGAGGAGTTCGTGCGACCCGACGAGATTCAGCCCCTCTACCTGCGCCGCCCCGACGCACAGGTCCCGAGGCCGACCCGATAGGAGGACGATGCAGAACGGAGCGGGCAACGGAGCGAGGCATAGAGGCGATGCGATTCTGGGCATCGAGACCTCCTGCGACGAGACAGCCGCGGCGGTCGTGGCCGGCGGGCAGCAGGTGCTCTCGTCGGTGGTGTCAAGCCAGGTGGACCTGCATGCCCGCTACGGCGGGGTCGTCCCCGAGGTCGCGGGACGGGCCCATGTGGAGAGGCTGGTGCCGGTGATGTCGCAGGCGCTGGTGGAGTCGGCTCTGGAGGACTCCGACATAGCGGCGGTGGCGGCCACGGTCGGTCCGGGACTGGTGGGGGCGCTGCTCGTCGGCGTGTCGGCGGCCAAGGCGCTGGCGCTGGCGTGGGATGTGCCCTTCGTGGCCGTCAATCATCTGGAGGCCCATCTCCACGCAGCCTTCCTCGACGAGCCGAGCTTGGAGTTGCCCGTAGTCGTGATACTCGTGTCCGGCGGCCACACCATGCTGGTGCTGATGGAGGACCGGCTGCGCTACCGCGTGCTCGGAGCAACCCTTGATGACGCCGCCGGGGAGGCCTTCGACAAGGTGGCCCGCTATATGGGCCTCGGCTATCCGGGCGGCCCAGTGATCGACAGGCTCAGCGGGCAGGGAGACCGCGACGCCATCGCCTTTCCCCGGGCGATGCTGCACGACGGCTGGAACTTCTCCTTCAGCGGACTGAAGACCTCGGTCATCAACCACCTGAGGCGCCATCCCGACGCCCCGATCGAAGATGTGGCCGCGTCGTTCCAGGAGGCCGTGGCGGACGTGCTGCTGGCCAAGGCCCGCCGGGTCGCGGCCGCCCACAACGCCCGGGGTCTGTGCCTGGCCGGAGGCGTGGCGGCCAACAGCCGGCTGCGCGAGGTGACACTCGACGCCTGCACGGCCGACGGGCTGGCCGCATACCTGCCGAGCCGGGCCATGTGCACCGACAACGCCGCAATGGTGGCGGCGGCGGGCTGGTGGCGATTGCAGGCCGACGGACCCTCTCCGCTCACTGTCGGGGCAGACCCTTCGCTGGGCCTCCCGGAGGACTGAAACCCCGACTCCCGCGCGTTGTGGCACCCGTCGGCGGGCCGTATCGTTGGCACTCGTCACGGGAGAGTGCCAACGCCCGTGTTCAGTCCAAGGAAACCAGAAACCCCGAGTCCGGGAGGACACATGAACCTGCAGCCACTCGACGACCGCATCGTTGTGCGGCCCGGCGACGCCGAGGAGACCACCGCCAGTGGTCTCGTCATCCCCGACACCGCCAAAGAGAAGCCCCAGCAGGGCGAGGTCCTGGCGGTCGGTCCCGGTCGCCGGTCCGAGGACAGCGGCGAGATCATCCCCATGGATGTCGGCGTGGGCGACACCGTCGTCTACTCCAAGTACGGCGGGACCGAGATCGCCGTCGACGGCGAGGACCTACTCATCCTCAACGCCCGCGACGTGCTGGCCAAGGTCGTCTGAGGCCGTCCATGCCCAAGATCCTCAAATTCGATGAAGAGGCCCGCCGGGGCCTCGAGACGGGCGTGAACAGGCTGGCCGACGCGGTGAAGGTCACGCTCGGCCCCAAGGGCCGCAACGTGGTCCTGGACAAGAAGTTCGGCGCGCCGACCATCACCAACGACGGCGTGTCCATCGCCCGAGAGGTGGAGCTCGACGACAAGTTCGAGAACATGGGCGCCCAGCTCGTGAAAGAAGTTGCCACCAAGACCAACGACATCGCCGGCGACGGCACCACCACCGCCACCGTGCTGGCCCAGGCCCTGGTGCGCGAGGGGCTGCGCAACGTCGCCGCCGGCGCCAACCCGATGGGTCTCAAGCGGGGCATGGAGGCGGCCGTGGCCGCGGCCGTGGACTCGCTGGCCGATCAGGCCGTGCCGGTGTCAACCGACAAGGAGAAGGTGCAGTCGGTGGCGTCGATCTCCGCGGCCGACACCGAGGTGGGTGAGACGCTGGCCGAGGCGTTCGACAAGGTCGGCAAGGACGGTGTTATCACCGTCGAGGAGAGCAACACGTTCGGCATGGACCTCGACTTCGTTGAGGGCATGCAGTTCGACAAGGGCTACCTGTCGCCGTACTTCGTGACCGACCCCGAGCGCCAGGAGGCGGTGCTCGAGGAGCCCTACGTCCTGCTCAACCAGGGCAAGATCAGCGCAGTGTCGGACCTGCTGCCGGTGCTCGAGAAGGTCATGCAGACCGGCAAGCCGCTGCTGATCATCGCCGAGGACATCGAGGGCGAGGCTCTGGCCACGCTGGTGGTCAACAAGATCCGCGGCACGTTCAACTCCGCCGCGGTGAAGGCCCCCGGCTTCGGCGAGCGCCGCAAGGCGATGCTTCAGGACATGGCCATCCTCACCGGTGGCCAGGTCGTGGCCGAGGAGGTCGGCCTCAAGCTCGACTCGGTCGACCTGTCGCTGATGGGGTCGGCCCGCAAGGTCGTGATCACCAAGGACGACACCACCATCGTGGAGGGCGCCGGCGACGCCTCCGACGTCGAGGGCCGCGTCAGCCAGATCAAGGCCGAGATCGAGAACACCGACTCGGACTGGGACCGTGAGAAGCTCCAGGAGCGGCTGGCCAAGCTGGCCGGCGGCGTGGCCGTCGTCCAGGTCGGCGCGGCCACCGAGGTGGAGCTCAAGGAGACCAAGCACCGCATCGAGGACGCCATCTCGGCCACCCGGGCCGCCATCGACGAGGGCATCGTCGCCGGCGGCGGCACCGCGCTGCTGCGCTGCCGCGCCGCGGTGGCAGCCGTGGCGGCCGATCTGGAGGGTGACGAGGCAACGGGTGCTCGCATCATCGCCGACGCCCTGTCGGCCCCCACCCGGCTGATCGCCGAGAACGCCGGCCATGAAGGCGCCATCGTGGTGCGCGAGGTCGAGGCGACCTCCGGCTCGGAGGGCTTCGACGCGGTCGCGGGCGAGATAGTCGACCTGATCGGAGCCGGTGTGATCGATCCGGTGAAGGTGACCCGGGCTGCTCTGCAGAACGCGGCGTCCATCGCCGGTCTGATGCTCACCACCGAGGTGCTCGTGGCCGACAAGCCCGAGGAGAAGCCTCCGCCAGGTCCTCCCGGCGGCATGGACGGTATGGGAGGCATGGGTGGCATGGGCGGCATGATGTAGCCGTTCGCCTCCCGCGAACATTCACAGGAGCCCGGGCCAGGCCCGGGCTCCTGCGCGTCCGGAGTCCGAAGGGCTCTGTACGATCGGCTCCGAGGGGAGGCGCCGATGGCGACCCGTTGCCCGAGGTTGGCTCTAGCCGTTGTTGCGCTGGCGCTGCTGGCAGGGTGCAGCGGTGAGGCAGAGCCTTCTCACGACCTGGGCGCCGTTGATGAAGTTCGTGTCAGGCCGCCCTTGCCACCCGGTGCCTGGGAGGTGTGGAGGAATCAGACTGGCCTGTCGTATTACGTGGGTGAGGCAGCATGGGCTGATCGTCTCGACCGGGTGTGCAAGACAGCGCTCGGTCCGGACCTCGATTCCCCGGTGTGGGACTGGGAGGCTGGACTGGCTTTGGCCGAGGAGTTCGTCGACGCCGACGGCCTACGACCTGACTTGCCGTCAGAGTGGCGCGAGCGATACGTCCGGAGCGCAGTGACGGCACTGTGGATCATGATCGCGCAGAAGGCGGGTCCCGATGAGCCCAGCGTGTGCTGGGATCAGGTGCCCCGCGAATTCCTCGAGAAGGGTCCCCCAGCCGGTCCCAGTCCGGCGCCGGCCGTCGCCAGGGGCCTGCCTCCGGGCTTCGAAACGCACATGACCGATGAGGTATGGGCGCAACTTGAGGAGTGGGCCGACCGCATATTCTGGTGGGTGGAGCCGCCACTGCTGCCCCGCACCCGCGAGATCTGGTGGGAGGCCACCGGGCTGAGGGCCACCATCGATGAGGACGAGTGGGCCGCCCGCCTGAACCGGGCCTGCAACACGCCACTGGAAGATCCGGTGTGGGATCGCTCCCTGGCGGCGGCCCTGGCTGAGGAGTTCATCGTGGAGGACGGCGGCGAGCCCTCGCCCGAGTTGGTCGAGGCCGGCGCAGATGCGTTGTGGCGCATGACCACCGCACTACAGCAGGGAATGTGCCCATGGCACTACCCGGCTGGAACATTTGAACCCCAGTTTGTCGAGTGGATGAAGGAGCTCAGACGAGCCGCCCTCAGTTGACGGTGCTCATCCCGGGCGCAGGTCCCGGACTTCGGGCCGCGGTGTCCGCCGACCATTGACCGGATGTGCGCGATGGTGCAACATGCACGTCGCGTTCGAGCGTGAGAACAACCGCACAGAGTCAACGCAGGTAGACCGCATGTTCGCATCAAGTCCACGCACGCCGCGTCGCCTCCGCTCGCGGACCGCCCTGGCTGCTGTCATGGCCTTGGCGTCGCTTTCGGCGGCGTGCGGCGAGGACGATCCGAGGACCACACCGGCGACTTCGCCGGTGACGACCTCGACCGCCCCACCAACCACGACCACAGCGGACGCCCTCCCGACAACGACCGTCGCCTCGGCGGCTGAGCCCGAGCCCGGGGCCGCGGACGAGCCGAGCACGAGCGCGACCACCGCGCCCGACCGGTCTGAGGGCACCACCCCGTCAGACGACATCTCGAACGGCGAGCTTCGCTGGTCGGATGTGCTCGACGACTTGAGCGCCTCCGCTGAGTCCTGCATCCGTGAGTCGTTGGGTGAGGAATACCTGGAGGCCTTGCTGGCGCGGCCTGTCACTTCTGGTGATTTCTCGACGGATGACGATGCGTTGGTGCTGGCCTGTATCGGTCCCGAGCCCGCTCGCGACGTGTTCCTGTCCGCCTTGGTCTCGGTCATCGGGTCCGAGGTCGGTGATGAGGAGATGGCCTGCCTGCGAGAGCAGACCGCGGGCCTTGATGTGATCGGCATTGCCGAGTCCCCCAACGATTCCCCGAAGAGACTTGCGGCCGTGTTCATGTCGGGGCGGTGCTTAGGAGACGCGTTCTTCTCCTTCTACCTCGCACCCAGTGGAGTCGAGTTCGTAGACTTGAGCGACGGCGAGACGGCCTGCTTGCGAGAGTGGCAGGCCGGAGTGGACTGGGACGGCCTGTCCGAGGCGGCCGAGGGCCCTGAGGAAGACTTCGTAGCAGAGTCTTGGGCCTTCTTGATGGGCTTGCAAGAATGCCTGCCCGAGCAGATCCGTTTCGACACGGGGTCCGTAGACGCCCCAGCCGGCGTCGATGACGATCATGGCAACTCTCAGGCGGCGGCCACTGCGATAGAGGTGGGCGAGGCAGTCGGAGGATCACTGGATTACCAGGACGGCGATGTCGACTACTTCGTGTTCGAGGCCGTCGGCGGCGAGGCCTATGAGATTGGCGTGGCGCCGGGGGAGTTGGAGGATCCGACGGTCAGGCTGTATGGCGCTGACGGTTTGCTCCTGGACTATGACGACGACTCTGGGGGCTCATTCGCGCCTCGCCTGTTCTGGCCTGCGGACGGCTCAGGTCCGCTCTATGTGAAAGTGGGCGGCTACGACAACGGGTCCTACACCTTGATGATCACGGTTCCTGACGTCAAGGATGATCATGCCGACTGGCGGGCGGCCGCGACCGCGGCGGCGGTGGGCGAGGCCGTCGAGGGAGTGCTGCACCATGGCGACTTCGATTACTTTGTGTTCCAGGCCGTGGAGGGCGAGCTCTACGAGTTGGGCGTGTCGTCGGGAACCTTGGCGAATCCCGCAGTGGTGCTGTACGACGCCGACGGCGCATTCCTGGCCAGCGACTCGCCGCGCCTGCACTGGCGGGCTGCGAGCACGGGTCCGCTCTATGTCGAGGTGCACGGTTTCGGCAACACCGGGTCTTACACGCTGATGATCGCACGCTGAGAGGGGCGGCACTCGGTGGCCCAAGAACTGTCCGCGGCCGGTGACGGGGAAGGGGGTCCATGGCACTATCCCCGGACACCTGGGAGCCCGAGTTCCTCGAACACAGGAAGGAGCTGAGGCGGTCGCCCTCGGCTAGCAGGAGTTCAACCGGAGCGTAGGACTTGGATCTTGCAGCGCGGACCGGGTGCTCGGGCCAGCCGGGTGTCGGAGGTGAGGAGGGGGCAGCCCAGGGACTCGGCCAAGGCGACGTACATGGCGTCGTAGACGGTCACGGTGGCTCGGAGTTCGTACGCCCGTTGCAGCATCGCTGAAGCCGGATACCGCCGGAACGGCAACTCAGCCAAGGTCGCCAGGGCCGTGGCGAAGCCCTCGTCCGTGAGACTCCTCGCGATCCAGCGCTTCCGGAGCACCGCCGCCGTTTCGACATCGGCCACGTCCGGCAACGCGACTCCCTCGGCGCGGCTCACCGCGGCCCGGGCGACATGACCGGCCCGCCCGTCCTCGGCGAGAAAGTTGGCCAGTACAGAGGCGTCCACGACAATCAGTGCCGTGGTCCTCCGTCTTCGCGTGCAGCCAACGCCTCGAATCTCTCATGCAGGACCTGGTCGCGTTCGGTCCTGATTTCGTCGAGGTCGGCGACCGCCTGCGCGAATCCGACACGGCCGCCGGAGTTCTGCTCGATCCGGGCGATGACCTCATCGAGGGTCGGAGTCTCGGCCAGCCTGGCCAGCTCAGACGACAGGTAGCGCTGAAGGGAGGTTCCGTTGGCGCGGGCCCGCTGGGTGAGCTTGCGGTGGACGTTCTCAGGGACGTCTCGAACAAGTACATGAGGCATGCTTTCATTATGCAAGCACCACCTGGATTGTCGCAACTTCGTCTGCGGGCGGAAGACTGGGTGAAAGACCGCACGAGTCAGGGCAAGTAGACGGCATGTTCGAACAGAATCCACACACGCCGCGTCGTCTCCGTTTGCGGACGGCCATGGCAGCGGTCTTGGTCCTGGCGTTGCTTGCGGCGGCATGCGGCGAGGACGATCCGATCACCGCACCCACGACTTCGCCGGTGACGACTTCGACCGCCACTACCACATCGGAAGCTCCTCCGACCACGTCCCCGGCCTCGGCGGCTGATCCCGAGCCCGAGGACACGGCGGCGGACGATCCGATCACGAGCGCGACCACCGCGCCCGATCCGTCGGAGGGCGCGGCCCCGTCCAACGGCAGCCCGGGCGGCGAGCCCCTCTGGTCGGCTGTGTTCGACGGCTCGAGCGCCTCTGCTCAGGCCTGCATTCGTGAGTCGTTGGGGGAGGCGGACCTGGACGCGGTGCTGGCCCGGCCTGTCACTTCCGATGACTTCCCGACCGATGACGACATGTCGATACTGGCCTGCATCGGCCCGGAGCACGCTCGCGACGTGGTCCTGTCCGGTCTGGTCTGGTCCATGCAGACCGAAACCGGGATCATGATCGGAGCCGAGGAGACGGCCTGCCTTCGGGAGTCGATGGCTGGCATCGACGTGATTGGCATGGTCGAGTCTTCAGATGATTTGGGCGCGATTGCGTTGCTGGGCGCCTTCGGGCGGTGCCTGGGAGACGCGTTCATCTCGCTCATGCTCGTGGACTCCGGAGTCGAGTTCGAGGACTTGAGCGACGGCGAGAAGGCCTGCCTGCGAGAACGGCAGGCTGGAGTGGACTGGGACGGCTTCACCGGCGACCCCGAAGCCAGTTTCGAAGCGTTCCTGGAATTGTCTTTCGGCATGTTCGAATGCCTGCCCGAGCTCGGCTTCGACGGGGTCTCGTCCGTGGAGGCCCCGGCTGGCGTTGATGACGATCACGCCAACTCGTCGGCGGACGCCACTGCGACGAGGGTGGGCGAGGCGACCGGGGGGTCGCTGGAATACGACGGCGATGTCGATTTCTTCGTGTTCGACGCCGTGGAGGGCGACTTCTATGAGTTGAGCGTGGCGCCGGGGACGCTGGAGGATCCGACGGTCGCGCTGTACGGCGTCGAGGGTTGGCAGCTGAACTATGACGACGACTCCGGCGGCTCGTGGGCGCCTCTGCTGTACTGGTCCGCGGACGGTACGGGTCCGCGCTATGTGGAGGTGGGCGGCTACGGCACCGGGTCCTACACCCTGACGATCGCCGTCTCCGACCTCGAAGACGACCACGCCGACTCCTCGGAGGGCGCCACTGCGATAGAGGTGGGCGAGGCGGTCCAGGGGACGTTGCACTATGACGATGATGTCGACTACTTCGTGTTCGATGCCGTCTGGGGCGAGCGTTACGAGCTGAACGTGGAGCCGGGGACGTTGGAGGATCCGACGCTGGCACTGTATGACGCCGACGTTTGGCAGCTGGATTATGACGACGACTCGGGAGACGGGCTGGCGCCGCTCCTGTTCTGGTTCGCGGACGGTTCTGGTCCGCTCTATGTGGTGGTGGGCGGCTACGGCATCGGGTCCTACACCCTGACTGTCGCTCGCGGCTAGCCGACAGCCGCCCACACGCCGCGGTGACCGCCGCGGCCCACCGCCTCGGGGCGCGGCGGCGCCCGGCCGCCTCGGTAGCCTCACTCAGATGGATCGCCCGGCGCCTGACCCGCGCAAGCTGCTGGACCACTGGGAGGAGTGGGAGCGGGGCGAGACACCGCCGGGCCGGGTGATGAGCGACCTCAAGACCGGCGGGCTGCGGGAGCTTCTCCAGGACCTGGCCGCGGCCGCAGCCGGCGGTGGGGAAGAATCCTGACCGACTCGACCGGACCGACCTCCGCGGTCTTCGATCCGCCGCAGGCCCCTGCCGGAAGGGGCGGATCCCAGCACATCCCCCGCCCGGCCGATGCCCGGATGGGCGGGCAGCCGCCTTGGGCCGGGCTTCCGGAGCAGCGACGCCGCCCGAGCCTGGAACAGGTGCTGAAGGCGGTCGTGGACACCCCGCCCGGGTTCGTCCCCTCGCCGGCAACGGTGCCACGAGGGTCGGCACCATCAGGCGTGCTGGTGCTGCTCTACGAGCACCAAGGAGAGCCGTGGGTGGTTCTCACCCGACGCTCCTGGCACCTCCGGCACCACGCCGGTGAAGTCTCGTTTCCGGGCGGCAGGCGG
Organism: Acidimicrobiaceae bacterium; assembly: GCA_009842325.1. GTDB lineage: Bacteria > Actinomycetota > Acidimicrobiia > Acidimicrobiales > Aldehydirespiratoraceae > Aldehydirespirator. Next base: position 76,893 of record VYFQ01000036.1, read on the forward strand.
GAGCCGGGCGACGCCGACCTGTGGGCTACCGCACTGCGGGAGGCGACCGAGGAGATCGGTCTGGACCCTGCCAGCGTGTCCCGGATCGGCCGGCTCGACAGCTTCGTCACCGTCGGATCCCGGTCGCTGGTGTGCCCGTTCGTGGCCACCGTCGACCAACGCCCCGAGCTCGTGCCCGACCCGGTCGAGGTGGAACAGGTGCTGCACGTCTCGCTGGCCGAGCTGACCGACCCCGAAGCATGGCGAGAGGAGATCTGGCCGCTGGGAGAAGCCCTCGGCGGTGACCGCGCCATGACCTTCTTCGAGCTCAACGGCGACACCGTCTGGGGGGCGACCGCGGCGGTGCTGCGCAGGCTCCTGACGATGGTGATCGTGGGGGGCGACGCCGGATAGGCTCGTCCGGTGCCCGGCTTCCGGCGCTTCGATCTCTTGGTGCCCAGCCCAATGAGCGAACCCGTGCGAAGGTGGCAGTGCCAGGAGGGCTTCGATGGCTGAGATTGACATCGGGCTGGGCAAGTCCGGTCGCCGCGCCTACCGGCTGGACGAGATCGCCATCATTCCCAGCCGGCGGACCCGCGACCTCGAGGACGTGGACATCTCCTGGCAGATCGACGCCTACCGCTTCGACATCCCGGTCCTGGCGGCCTCCACCGACAGCGTGACCAGCCCGGCCACCGCCGTGCGGATGGGAGAGCTCGGGGGAGTCGGGGTGCTCGACCTGGAAGGCATCTGGACCCGCTGCGAGGACCCGGCGGCCGATCTGGCCGAGCTGTCCTCCGTGCCGTTGGACGCGGCCACAGCCCGCCTGCGCGAGCTGTACGCCCGGCCCGTCCAGCCGGAATTGGTGGCCGCCCGCATCGCCGAGATCGCGGAGGCCGGGGTGCGCACCGCCGGTCGGGTGCGGCCCCAGCGGGCCGAGAAGCTCGCGCCCCACGCCATCGCCGCCGACATCAACCTGCTGGTGATCTCAGGCACGATCGTCTCGGCCGAACACGTCTCGTCGGCGGGCGACCCGCTCAACCTCAAGACGTTCATCCGGCGCATGCAGACGCCGGTCATCGTCGGGGGCTGCGTGAGCTACCAGGCTGCCCTGCACCTGATGCGCACCGGCGCGGCCGGCGTGCTGGTGGGGGCAGGCTCGGGGCATGTGGGAACTACCCGTCACGTGCTCGGCCTCGACGCTCCGCAGGCCACAGCCATCGCCGATGCTCGGGCGGCGCGCATGCGCCACCTCGATGAGACCGGCGTGTACTGCCACGTGATCGCCGACGGCACGATGCGCACCGCGGGCGACATCGCCAAGGCGATCGTGTGCGGCGCCGACGCGGCCATGGTCGGTCTCCCGCTGGCGTCAGCCTCCGACTCGCCGTGCCCGGGCCGGCACTGGGATCTGTCGGCGGGCCATGCGACGCTGCCCCGGGGGCGCATCATGGATGTCGAGCCGCGGGGCACGCTCGCCGAGGTCCTCCACGGCCCCGCTCTCGGGCCCGACGGCACCACCAACCTGATGGGTGGGCTGCGCACCTCCATGGCCAAGTGCGGCTACACCGACGTGAAGGACTTCCAGCGGGCCGCCGTCGCCATAGTCTCGCCGTGACGCTGACTTCCCGCAGTTCTGTGAGCATTCGTGCCGCTGTGGGCGGCTTTCTTGCTCACAGAACCGGCTAGCCGTGACCGACTCGGTCTTCGACACCGTCCTGGTGGTGGACTTCGGGGCCCAGTACGCACAGCTGATCGCGCGGCGGGTGCGCGAGTGCGAGGTGTACAGCGAGATCGTGCCCGCGGCGGTCACCGCGGCCGAGATCGGGGCGCGCCGGCCTGCCGGCGTGGTCCTCAGCGGTGGACCGGCCTCCGTGCACGTCGAAGGCGCGCCGACCCTCGACCCCGCTATCTACGACCTCGGCGTGCCGATCCTCGGCATCTGCTACGGCGCCCAGTTGCTAGCCGAGCAGTTGGGAGGCTCGGTCGGTCCCAACGAGCGGGGCGAGTACGGCCGGGCCGAGATGACGGTGGCTGGCGACGGCGGCGTCCTGCTGGCCGGACTGCCTTCACCCCAGCCGGTGTGGATGAGCCACTTCGACGCCATCGCCGAGCCGCCGCCGGGCGCAATGGTCACCGCGGCCACCGAGGCTTCGCCGGTAGCCGCGTTCGAGAACCCCGAGCGGGGACTGTACGGGGTGCAGTTCCATCCCGAGGTTGAGCACACCGCCCATGGCCACGATGTGATGGAGCGCTTCCTAAGGCGGGCGTGCGGTGCTGGTCCGAGCTGGTCGATGCACTCGATCATCGACGCCGCAGTGACCTCCGTCCAGGACCAGGTCGGCGACGGTCGGGCCATCTGCGGTTTGTCGGGGGGCGTGGACTCCGCGGTGGCCGCCGCGCTCGTGCACAAGGCCATCGGCACCCGGTTGACGTGCGTGCTGGTCGACACCGGTCTGCTGCGCGAGGGCGAGGCCGACCAGGTGGAGGAGACCTTCGGCCGTCACTTCGGAGTGGATCTCGTCCGCCTCGACGCGGCCACCGAGTTCTTCTCCGCACTGGGAGGGGTCACCGATCCCGAGGCCAAGCGAAAGGTGGTCGGCGAGCAGTTCATCCGGGCCTTCGAGCGAGCCCGCAACCGGGTTCCCGACGCCGCGTTCCTGGTGCAGGGGACGCTGTATCCCGACGTGATCGAGTCGGGCGCCACCACCCACTCGTCCACCATCAAGAGCCATCACAACGTGGGTGGCCTGCCCGACGACCTGGACTTCGAGCTGGTGGAGCCGCTGCGGGCGCTATTCAAGGACGAAGTGCGGGCCGTGGGAGCCGAGCTGGGTCTGCCCGACGAGATCGTGCACCGCCAGCCCTTCCCCGGTCCGGGCCTGGCCGTCCGCATCATCGGGGAGGTGACCCCCGAGTCGGCCGACACCCTTCGCCACGCCGATGCCATCGTGCGCTCGGAGTTGAGGGCCGCCGGCCTGGAGCGTGAGATATGGCAGTCGTTCGCGGTGCTGCCCGACATCCGCACGGTCGGCGTCATGGGCGACGAGCGCACCTACGGGCGGCCGGTGGTGATCCGGGCGGTCACCAGTTCCGATGCCATGACCGCCGACTGGGCCCGCCTGCCTCACGATGTGCTCGAGGCCATGAGCAGCCGGGTCATCGCTGAGGTCCCCGGAGTGAACCGGGTGGTCTACGACATCACTTCCAAGCCCCCCGCCACCATCGAATGGGAGTGACGTCGACTCTGCGCTAGGCGAGAGCCTGGTCGAGGTCGGCGAGAAGGTCGTCGATGGTCTCGATGCCGACGGACAGGCGGATCAGGCCGGGATCGACGGCCAGGGGGGAGTCGGCCACCGACAGGTGGGTCATGGTGGACGGCTGCTCGATGAGCGACTCCACCGCGCCCAGCGACTCGGCCAGCTGGAACACCCGTGTCGAGCTGACCGCGGCCACTGCGGCCGCCTCCCCGCCGGCCAGGATGCACGACACCATCCCGCCGAAGCCGCTCATCTGGCGGGTCGCGATCTGATGGCCCGGATGGTCCACGAGCCCCGGGTACAGCACCGTGGCCACCGCGGGGTGATCGTTGAGATAGCTGGCGACCTCCACCGCGTTGCCGCAGTGTCGGTCCATCCGCACGCCGAGAGTCTTGATGCCCCGCAGCAGCAGGTAGCAGTCGAAGGGGCTGGGAACGGCTCCGGCGGCGTTCTGGACGAAGGCCAGCTGCTCGGCTAGCCCTTCGTCGTCGACCGCGATGAAGCCGCCCACCACATCGGAGTGCCCGCCCAGGTACTTGGTGGAGGAGTGGACCACGATGTCGGCGTCCAACCCGAGCGGGTTCTGCAGGTACGGGGTGGCGAAGGTGTTGTCCACTACCAGGCGGGCCCCGACCGAGTGGGCTGCGTCGGCCACGGCCGCGATGTCGACCACGGTCAGCATGGGGTTGGTGGGGGTCTCCATCCACACCTGACGGGTCTCGGGGCGCAGCGCGGCGGCTAGGGAGTCCGCGTCGGCCAGATCCGCCGCCGACCACTCGATCCCCCGCTCGCCGTAGACGCGGGCGATCAGCCGGAACGTCCCGCCGTAGGCATCGTCGCCGAGCACGACGTGATCGCCGGAGCGCAGCAGGCCGACCAGCGCGTCCTCGGCGGCCATGCCGCTGGCGAACGCGAAGCCGTGGCGGGCCCCCTCCAGGCCGGCCACGCTGCGCTCCAGCGCGGCCCGGGTCGGGTTGGAGGTGCGGGAGTACTCGTAGCCCCGGTGCTGGCCCGGCGCGGCCTGCACGAAAGTGGTGGCCAGGTGGATGGGCACGGTTATGGCGCCCGTGGTCTCGTCGGGCTCCTGGCCGACATGGACGGCCCGGGTCTCGAACCCCCAGGCATCCTCGCGGCCGCTCACAGGCCCACCCCTTCGGCGAGGGCGTCGCCCGAGATGGACGACAGGTAGCTGAGCACATCGGTGCTGGAGACCACCGCCCTGGGCCGGCCGCCGTCGAGCACCAGCAGCGCCGGCGATCGCTCCAGCTTCGTCACCGCCAGGGCCACCGGCTCGCCAATGCCGATCTGCTCCAGGGGCCTGCTCATCACGCTCTCCACCGGCCGGCCGAGCAGGTCCCCGTTGAAGGCCAGCGCCATGAGCTGCAGTTCGTGGACCGATCCCATCACCTCGGCCGCGGCCAGCGGCATCTCGCCCTTGGCCACCGGAAGCTGGCTCAGCCCGTTGTCGCGCATGTGGGTCACGGCCAGGCTCACGGGGTCGTCGGGATTCACGTACACCAGCGGTGGCAGCGCACCCTCCTTGGCGTCCAGCACGTCCTTCACGCAGGGGTGCTCGCCGATCAGGAACCCGTGCGACGCCATCCAGTCGTCGTTGAATACCTTCGACAGGTAGCCGCGGCCGGAGTCGGGCAGCAGCAGCACCACCACATCGTCGGGACTGCAGTCCTGGGCCACCTCGGCGGCCGCGCACACCGCGGTTCCTCCCGAGCCTCCGATCAGGAGGCCCTCGCGGTGGGAGACGAGCCGGGCCATGTCGAAGGAGGCCTGGTCGGACACGGCGATCACACGGTCCACCACTTCGGGGTGGTAGGTCTCGGGCCAGAAGTCCTCGCCGATGCCCTCCACCAGGTAGGGCCGGCCGGACCCGCCGCTGAACACAGAGCCCTCCGGGTCGGCCGCGATGATCTGCACCGACGGGTTCTGCCGCTTGAGGTAGCGGCCTACCCCGCTGATGGTGCCGCCGGTGCCCGGCCCGGCCACGAAATGGGTGATGCGGCCGTCGGTCTGACGCCAGAGCTCGGGTCCGGTCGTCTTCTCGTGGGCGAGGGGGTTCTCCTGGTTGAAGTACTGGTTGGGCTGGTAGGCGCCCGGCGTGGAGGCCATGAGCCGCTCGGCGGTGGAGTAGTAGGAGTCGGGGTCCTCGGGGGCCACTGCCACCGGGCACACCACCACCTCGGCGCCGTAGGCCCGCAGCAGCTGCACCTTCTCGGGGCTGACCTTGTCGGTCATCACGAAGACGCACCGGTAGCCCCGCTGGGCCCCGACCATGGCCAGGCCGACGCCGGTGTTGCCCGAGGTGGGTTCGATGATCGTTCCGCCCGGCTTGAGCAGCCCGTCGCGCTCTGCGCCGTCGATCATCGCGATGGCGATGCGATCCTTGACGCTGCCGCCGGGGTTGAGCATCTCGAGCTTGGCCAGCACGTCGCAGCGGGCCTCGGGAACCGCCCGCCGCATTCTCACCAGCGGCGTGTTCCCTACGAGGTCGAGGACGGAGTCGGCGACCTCCACGCCCGGCAGGCTATCGGGCCAAAGCGGTGTCGGGTGGCGGCAGTAGGGTGGCCTTGATGGTGGAATCGGCGATTCTGGAGGACTTGAACCCGGCCCAGTACGAGGCGGTCACCCATACCGGCGGACCGCTTCTGGTGGTGGCCGGGGCGGGGTCGGGCAAGACCCGCGTGCTCACCCATCGCATCGCCCACCTGATCGACCATCACGGCCTGTCGCCGTTCGAGATCCTGGCCATCACCTTCACCAACAAGGCCGCCGGCGAGATGCGGGACCGCGTCGGCACCCTCGTCGGGCCAGTGGCGGAGAGCATGTGGGTGTCGACGTTCCACGCGGCCTGCGTGCGCATCCTGCGCCGCGACGCCGACTACATCGACTACCCGAGCCGCTTCACCATCTACGACCAGGGCGACGCGGTGCGCCTGTGCGGCTACGTGCTGCGCGACTTGAACCTCGACCAGAAGCGGTTCCCGCCCCGGGCGATCCACGCCACCATCTCCGCGGCCAAGAACGACAACATCGGTGCCGAGCAGTACGCCGAGCAGGCCTCCAACATCTTCGAGCGGCGCATCGCCGAGGTGTTCAGCCACTACCAGCGCCGTCTGGCCGCGGCCGCGGCCATGGACTTCGACGATCTGCTGCTGCGCACGGTCGAGCTGTTCCGGAACTGCCCGGAGGTGCTGGAACGCTGGCGGCAGCGGTTCGCTCATGTGCTGGTGGACGAGTACCAGGACACCAACCCTGTGCAAAACGAGCTGGTGATCAGCCTGGGCGCCGAGAGCCGCCAGGTGACCGCGGTAGGCGACGCCGACCAGTCGATCTACGCCTTCCGTGGCGCCGACATCCGCAACATCCTCGAGTTCGAGCGGGCCTTCGACGACGTCCGCATCGTGGTGCTGGAGCAGAACTACCGCAGCACCCAGAACATCCTCGACGCCGCCAACTCGGTGATCGTCAACAACGCCGGCCGCAAGCCCAAGGACCTGTGGACCGACCAGGGGTCGGGGCCGGCCATCGTCCGCTACCACGCCGACGACGAGGAGGACGAGGCCCGCTACGTGGTCAGCGAGATCGTGCGGCGTTGCGACGAGGAGCAGATGCGCTTCTCGGAGACGGCCGTCTTCTACCGCACCAACGCCCAGTCGCGGGCCGTGGAGGAGCAGCTCATCAAGGCCGAGATCCCCTACCGGCTGGTGGGCGGCACCCGCTTCTACGACCGCCGCGAGGTGCGCGACGCCATGGCCTACCTCAAGGCGGTCACAAACCCCGGCGACGAGGTGAGCGTGAAACGGGCGCTGGGCGTGCCCAAACGGGGTGTGGGCGCCACTTCGGTGGCCAAGATCGACGCCTACGCAGCGGAGAACGGGCTCACCTTCTACGAAGCTCTCCGCCACTGCGCCGAGACCGGCGTCACCGGACGCTCGGCGGCCGGCATCCGGCAGTTCTGCACGCTGATCGACGGAGCTGTCGGCCTGGAGGCGTCGCCGGCCGCGGTGCTGCAGGAGTTGCTGGAGCGCTCCGGGTACCTGGACGAGTTGCGCTCCGAGAAGTCGGTCGAGGCCGACGGCCGCCTGGAGAATCTGGCGGAGCTGGTGGGTGTCGCCGGCGAGCACGACACCCTGGACGAGTTGCTGGAGGCGGTGGCGCTGGTGGCCGACACCGACGAACTGGCCGACACCGGCTCGGATGAGTCCGCGGTCACGCTCATGACCATGCATTCGGCCAAGGGCCTTGAGTACCCCGATGTCTACATGGTCGGGATGGAGGACGGCGTGTTCCCCCACATCCGGGCATTGGGCGAGCCTCACGAGCTGGAGGAGGAGCGCCGCCTCGCCTACGTCGGGATCACCCGGGCCATGCGCCAGCTAACCCTCACCCACGCCTGGAGCCGGCTGCTGTACGGCAGCCGGCAGTACAACCCGCCGAGCCGGTTCCTCAAGGAGATCCCCGACGAGCTGCTGCAGACCGTCGACGGGTCCCGGGTGGTGCGGAGCCGCTACTACAGCCGCAGCCGGCGTGAGCGCAGCCTCGACCGGCGGTCGGCCAACCGCGACGAGATCGTTCAGCGCGCCCTCGACGCCGGCCGGCGACCCGCGCCGTCGGTGTCAGGTGCCGACCGCCTGGGCCTCAAGGTGGGAGACGACGTGCGCCACGCCCAGTGGGGCGAGGGCGTGATCCTTAACATCGAGGGCGCGGGGGACGACGCGCAGGCGTCGGTGCGTTTCCCCACCGTGGGCGAGAAGCAGCTGCTGCTGTCGTGGGCCCCGCTGGAGAAGATCTAGCGCCCTGACCCTCAGGCGTCGTGTACTGCGATGCGCAGGCGCTTGTTGGACTTGCCCTTCGATTCGGTCTTGACCACCTCGAAGCGGCCCACCTCTCCGGTGGAGGGCAAGTGGGTGCCCCCGTCGGCCTGCTTGTCCAGCCCGACGATGTCGACCACCCGGATCTCGGTCACCGACTCCGGTATGAGGTTGACCTTGGTGCGGATCAGGTCCTCGTCGGCCAGGGCCTCGGCCCGGGGTAGGAACGAGATCTCGATCGGACGGTCGGCGGCGATCTCGGCGTTGACCAGTTCGGTGACCTGGGCCGCGAACCCCTCGGGCAGGGGATCGAACTCGAAGTCCATGCGGGCCGACAGCGGGGCCATGTTGCCGCCGGTCACCGACACGCCCCAAGTGTTGTAGATCACCCCGCACAGGATGTGCAGAGCGGTGTGGGTGCGCATCAGTGCATGGCGGCGCTCCCAGTCGAGTTCGCCCCGCACCGGCGTTCCTGCCGGCGGGGCGGGGGCGTCGAGAGTGTGCCACACCACGTCGTGGCCCGTCACGTCCGTCACCGTCGCCGTGCCGCCGCCCCAGCTCAGCGTTCCGGTGTCGTGGGGCTGGCCGCCGCTGGTGGCGTAGAAGGCGGTGGCGTCGAGGGCCACCCGCCCGTCGTCGTCGACCGCGGCCACGGTGGCGTCGAAGGCCCGGCACTGGGCGTCGCGCAGGAATATCCGGTCGGTGGGGGTCACGTCAGCCATAGGGCCTCCAAGTATGGCAAGTCGGCCGCGGTTGGTTCATCGCGGTTGATGTCGACCCGGACGTCGCCGTCCACGACAGTCACGCTGAAGTGGCGCAAGCCGGTGCCGGCCGCGTCCACGACGTCGTCGGAGTCGCAGGTGTTCACGAATTCAGCCTGGCCGGCCTGCCACTCGAAGAAGCAGTCCCGGCTCTGGCCCGGCCGGCGGGCCTCGAAGGCCAGCCATCCCGACTCGGGGTCGTCCCCGAGGTGCTGCAGGATGATGTCGAGCTCTCCGTCGGCCACGTCACCGAACAGGATCGGCCCCCGGTCGGCGATCTCGGCGCTGATCCGGCCGGTCTCCATGTCGCGGAAGTCCCGGTCGCCGAGGCGGATCTCAACCTCGGTGCCGCCCCGGGTCAGCAGCAGCACGCCCAGGACCAGGCCCAACGCGACCACCACCCCGGCCAAGCCCACCACCACGACGGTTCGCAGGTCGGGACGGGGTCCGCTGGAAACGGGCATCGCGGCCTAGTATCGCCGCTCGTGGATCTGTTCGAGCATCAGGGCAAGGAACTGTTCGCCCGCTACGGACTGCCGGTTCCCACGGGCGAAGTGGCGTTCTCGCCCGACGACGCAGTAGCCGCGGCCTCCAGGCTCGGACTGCCCGTGGTGGTGAAGGCCCAAGTCCACACCGGAGGGCGGGGCAAGGCCGGAGGCGTGAAGCTGGCCGCCGACCTCGACGCCGTGCGCAGCCATGCCGCCGGCATCCTGGGCCTCGACATCTCGGGCCACATCGTGCGCCGCCTCTGGATAGAGCAGGCGTCCGACATCGCCGAGGAGTACTACGCCAGCTTCACTCTCGACCGCTCCGCCCGCAAGCACCTGGGGATGCTGTCGGCCGAGGGCGGCGTGGACATCGAGACCGTGGCCGCCCGCGACCCCGATGCCATCGCCCGTATCCACATCGACCCGGTGAACGGCTTGACGCAGCCGGCTTGCCGCCAGTGGGTGCAGGCTGCCCGCATCCCCGGCTCTGTGGCGGACGTGGTGGCCGATGTGCTGGTGACCCTGTACGGCGCCTACGTGGACGCCGACGCCGACCTGGTCGAGGTCAACCCGCTCATAGTGACCTCCAGCGAAGACGTGGTGCTGCTCGACTCCAAGGTCACCCTGGACGCCAACAGCGCGTTCCGCCACGACGACTACGCCCAGTACGACGCCACGCAGACCCGCGACGAGCGGGAGCAGGCCGCCCACGCCAAGCGGCTGCAGTACGTGGGCCTGGACGGCTCGGTCGGGGTGATCGCCAACGGCGCGGGCCTGGCCATGAGCACCGTGGACGTCGTGAACCAGGTGGGGGGCAGCCCCGCCAACTTCCTCGACATCGGCGGAGGCGCCAACGCGGAGGTCATGGCGGGCGCGCTGGAGGTGATCAACAACGATCCCGCGGTGCGGGCCATCCTGATCAACATCTTCGGGGGCATCACCCGAGGCGAGGAGATCGCCAACGGCATCATCGAGGCCACTCGCCGGGTCGACATCGACTCGCCCATCGTGATCCGCCTCGACGGCACCAACGCGGCCGAGGGCCGGGAACTGCTGGAGCCCCACCTGGGCGGTGCCCTGATGATGGAGCCGACGATGCTGGACGCCGCCCGCCGGGCGGTGGAACTGGCTGGAGCTGCGAACGGGCAGGTGCAGCCATGAGCATCTTCGTGGACGAGAGCACCCGGGTGGTGTACCAGGGGCTCACCGGCTCGCAGGGCCGCTACTACGGCCTGCTCAACCGGGACTACGGCACGCAGGTCGTGGCCGGCACCAACCCCCGCAAGGCCGGGACCGACGTGGACGGCGTGCCGATCTTCGCCACCGTCGCCGACGCCGCGGCGGCCACCGGCGCCACCGTGAGCTGCGTGTTCATCCCCGCGCCGGGAGTGCCCGGCGCGGTGCTCGAAGCGGCCGAAGCCGGCATGGAGCTGGTAGTGGTGATCACCGAGGGGGTGCCCGCCCACGACGAGGCGTTCCTGTTCAACAAACTGAGGCGCGATCATCCGGATGTGCGGCTGCTCGGCCCCAACTGTCCGGGCATCATCAGCCCCGGCAAGTGCAACATCGGCATCACCGCCGGGCACATCGCTGAGCCAGGAGGCCCGGTGGGGATCGTCAGCCGCTCGGGCACGCTGACCTACCAGGCGCTGTACGAGCTCAAGCAGCAACAGATCGGTGTGACCACCTGCGTGGGCATCGGCGGCGACCCGGTGCCTGGCACGACCTTCGTCGACTGCCTGGCCGCCTTCGAGGCCGATCCTGAGACCCGAGCCGTGATGATGATCGGCGAGATCGGTGGATCGGCCGAGGAGGAGGCGGCCGACTTCATCGCCGGGCACATGACTAAGCCGGTGGTCGCCTACGTGGCCGGAGTCACCGCGCCGCCCGGCAAGAAGATGGGCCACGCCGGCGCGATCGTGTCGGGCGGCAAGGGCACGGCCGCAGCCAAGATGGAGGCGCTGACCTCAGCCGGGGCCCGGGTGGGCCAGAACCCCACCGAGGCCGGCGAATTGATGGTGGAGATCGTCGCTTCCCTGTAAGGATGGCCTCGATGAATGAGCCGGGGCGGGCACTGATCTCCGTCTTTGACAAGACGGGCGTGGTCGGGTTGGCCGCGGGGCTGGTCGAGCTGGGATGGAAGCTGATCGCCAGTGGCGGTACGGCTCGGGCGATCGCCGCCGCGGGGCTGCCGGTGGTCGATGCGGCCGATCACACCGGCTCGCCGACCATGCTGGGTCACCGGGTGGTGACTCTGCACCCCCGCATCCATGGCGGGATCCTGGCCGACCGGGACGATCCGGCCCATCAGGCCGATCTGGAAGCCAACGGCATCGATCCGATCGATCTGGTAGTGGTGAACCTGTATCCGTTCGAGGCGTCGCCCGGTATCTCCACGATCGACATTGGCGGCCCGGCGATGGTGAGGGCCGCAGCCAAGAATCATGCCCACGTGGGCGTGGTGGTGGATCCGGATGACTATCCGGCCGTGCTCGACGAGTTGCGCGGCAGTGGCCGGCTGTCAGCAGCTACCCGCCGCGACCTGGCCCGCAGGGCGTTCGCCCACACCGCCGCGTACGAGGCTGCGATCGCGGGTTGGTTCGACGCCGGGAACGAGCCGGACGAGCCGGGCTTGCCCGCGGTGATCCGGCTGGAACTCAAGCGGGCCGAGACGTTGCGCTACGGCGAGAACCCCTACCAGCAGGGCGCCCGATACCGCGCCCGGCAGACGCCCGGATTTTTCGACGCCATCGTCCAGCACGGCGGCCAGGCGCTGAGCTACCTCAACCTGATGGACGCGGAGGCGGCCTGGCGCCTGGCCCACGACCTGGGCGACCGGCCCGCTGCGGTGATCGTCAAACACGCCAACCCGTGTGGCGCCGCCGTCGCCAATGAGCTGGCCACCGCCTACTCGCGGGCCTTCGACTGCGACCCCCGCAGTGCCTTCGGCGGGGTCGTAGCCACCAACACGGTGATCGACCAAGTCACCGCGGACGCCATGGTCGTCGCGGCCCAGGCCGACGTCGTGATCGCCCCCGGCTTCGCGGGGGGCGTCGTTGACCGCCTGGCCGCGCGCCGGGCCAACACCCGCCTTCTGGAAGCACCGGAGGACCGCATCGACGAGCCGCCGTGGGAGTTGCGCACTCTCGGCGGTCTGGCCGGCGAGTTCCTGGTGCAGACTCCTCGCCGGCTTGAGACCGACCCTGACGGCTGGCAAGTGGTCACCGCTCGCCAGCCCACCGACACCGAACGGGCCGATGCCGTGTTCGCCTGGCGGGTGTGCGCCCACACCAGCTCTAACGCGGTCGTGCTGGCCCGCGACCGGACTGCCTGGGGCATAGGCGCCGGTCAGCAGAGCCGGGTAGAGGCAGGCCAGATCGCCGCGGCCAAGTCCAGGGGCCGAGCCGCGGGCGGCGCCTGCGCCAGCGACGGGTTCTACCCGTTCGCCGACGGCATCCACGCGGCCGTCGAGGCGGGCGCGGCGGTGGTGGTTCAGCCCGGTGGCTCCGTCAACGACGCCGAAGTGACAGCCGCCGCCGACAAGCGCGGCATCGCCATGCTCTTCACCGGCGAGCGCCAGTTCCGCCACTAGCGCACAAGTCTCCTAGTGTCCTGAGCCGTTCGCTGCGTGGATGTGGACCGCTCGGCGGGCTCGGTGCGACGAACTTCCGTCAATTATCCACCTATGCGGTGGTTTCTTGACAGAAGTTCGGCTGTGGAGATTGTCTACGAACTCGCGTATCGGCTCACCTAGCGACGGCGGCGGGTGCGGCGGCGGGCCATGCGGTCCTCGGTTGCGGAGGTTGACGGCGGCGCCGAGTCGATGTCGGGGGGCGGCTCGTCGCCGGCCAGCACGGCCGCGATCTTGGCGGTGTGGGCCGGGGTGCTGCCGCAGCAACTGCCGATCACGGCCACCCCGGCGCCCCGGGCCCGATGGGCGTGGGCGGCCAGCACCTCGGGGGTGCCGTCGTAGACCAGCGCGTCACCGCTCCACACCGGCACGCCTGCGTTGGGCTTGGAGATCACCGGCGTCCCGGTTGAGGCCGCAGTCATCGAGATCACGGCTGCCTCAGTGTCGGCGATGTTGTTGCCGCAGTTGGCTCCCATGGCGGCTAGACCGAGGCTCCCCAGCCGCTCGGCCAGCTCGGAGCCGGTGACGCCCATCATGGTGCGGCCGGCGGTGTCGAAGCTCATGGACGCGGCCACGGGAAGATCGCAGGCCGAGCGAGCTCCCCGCACCGCAGCTTCCACCTCGTCCAGGTCGCTCATGGTCTCGATCCACAGCACATCGGCGCCCCCGGCGGCCAGGCCCTCGGCCTGCTCCGCAAAGCCAGCCTCGCAGGCTGCGGCCGACATGTTCCCCAACGGCTCCAGCAGCTCCCCGGTCGGACCCATCGAGCCGGCCACCAGCAGCCGACGGCCCGCCCGCTCCATTTCGGCGTCGGCCTCGACGCGGGCGTTGCGCGCCGCGGCCGCATTCAACTCGACCACCTGGTCCTGGAGGCCGTGCAGGGCCAGGCGGAACGAGGTTCCTCCGAAGCTGTTGGTGACCACCAGATCGGCTCCCGCCTGCAGGTACGCCCGATGGATGGCTCTCACTTCCTCGGTGTGATGCACATTCCAGGCCTCGGGAGGGTCCCCGGCGCTGAGGCCGACCGCGAAGAGTTGAGTGCCCATGGCCCCGTCGGCCACGACGTATCCGTTGGCCTGCAGGAGTTCATCGATGGTGGCGGTCATGGACTCCGGTCCGGCATGTCGCAAGCCCCCTCGTCGTGCAGCGGTCCAGGGTTGGTGGCCGCCTGCCACGGTATCGCCCCCTCTCGTCGGCTCGGGTGCAGTACCAGCGGTACCCTGACCGCCATGACCCTCGCCCCAGCCCGGCCGGACGGCCCTCGATCCGCTCTGGAACTCGACGTCAAGCCCATCGCCGGCGCGCTCGGGGCCGAGGTGAGAGGTCTCGATCCCGACCGCCTCGACGAGCGGGCCGCAGCCGCGCTGCGCGGCGCTCTCGACACGCACCTGGTGATCTTCCTGCCCGGGCTGGGCCCCAACGTCGAGCAGTTGCGAGACATCGGCGCGCTGTTCGGCGAGCTAGAGGTGCACCCGTACATCGACAAGGTCGACGAGAACACCCCCGAGGTGTGCGTGCTCGACACGTCGGCCATCCCCAAGGCCGACATCTGGCACACCGACGTCACCTACAGCGAGCACCCTCCGATCGCTGCGCTGCTGCATATGGTGCAGTGCCCGCCCGCAGGCGGCGACACCATGTGGATCAACTGCTACGAGGTGTACGACTCGCTGTCGGCGCCCATGCAGGCCTTCCTGACCGGTCTCACCTGCATCCACGATGACGGCAAGCAGGGTTCGCTGCGGGCCGAGCATCCGGTGGTGCGGGTGCATCCCGGCACCGGGCGGCGCAGCCTGTACGTCAACAAGCAGCACGGGCGGCGCATCCCCCAACTGTCCCGGCCCGAGAGCCAGGCACTGCTGGGCTTCCTGTACCGCTGGCAGGAGCAGGTCAAGTTCAGCTGCCGCTGGCGCTGGTCGCCCGGCGATGTGGCGCTGTGGGACGAGCGCGTCACGCTGCACTCCATCGTGGACGACATCGGTGAAGCGGACAGGATCCGAATCCTGCACCGGGTGACGGTGCTGGGTGACGATCCTCAACCGCCCGCGGACGCTCCGGCGTGGGACCGCCACCGCAGCGACAAGACTGCGGCCAGCGGCTACTTCGGCATGGCCGGCTTCGAGTTCTGAGTTCCCGAGTGCGATTTCTGGCCCCGCGAGGCTGCCGGGTAGGTTGACCGGCCATGCGATTCGGCGTCTTCTACGAGTTGCAGATGCCCCGGCCCTGGGCCCCGGACTCCGAGCAGCGGCTGCTGGCCGAGGCGATTGAGCAGGTCGAGGTAGCCGACGAGGTCGGCATCGATGTGGCGTGGGCGGTCGAGCACCACTTCCTGGAGGAGTACTCGCACTGCTCGGCGCCGGAGGTGTTCCTGGCCGCCTGCGCGGCCCGCACCAAGCGCATCCGCCTCGGCCACGGCATCCGCCAGGCACCGCCCCCGTACAACCACCCCGCCCGCACCGCCGAGTGCGTCGCCACCCTCGACCTGATCTCCGGGGGCAGGGTGGAGTACGGCATCGGTGAGGGAGCCACCCGCCTGGAACTGGGCGGCTTCGGCATCCCGGCCAAGCAGAAGCGGGCCATGAGCCTCGAGGCGGGCGAGCAGATCGCCAACATGATGGCCATGTCGCCCTACCCCGGCTTCGAGGGCGAGTTCTTCTCGATGCCGTGCCGCGACGTGATACCCAAGCCGGCGCAGAAGCCCCATCCGCCCATGTGGATCGCCTGCACCAACCGCACCACCATCGAGTTGGCCGCTCGGCGGGGTCTCGGAGCCCTGGCCTTCGCTTTCGTGGACCCGGCCGAGGCCCGCCACTGGGCCGAGGTGTACTACGACATCATCCGCAGCGACGAGTGCGTGCCGCTCGGCCACAGCGTCAACGCCAACATCGCGGTGGTCACCGGCTTCTCGCTGCACTCCGAGCGGGCCGAGGCCATCCGGCGAGGCTTCGACGGGTTCCACTTCTTCGCCTACGCCCTGCGACAGCTGGTGGTGCACCACACCATCCCGGGCCACTCCGACATCTGGGATCGCTACGAGGCCCAGCGGGGCTCGGCTCTGGACGACGCGGTAGCCGCCGCGCTGGACGCCGGCGACGACTACGCCGACACCATCGGCACCCCCGCCGACGCCGTCCGATGGCTCAAGCAGGCCGAGGACGCCGGCATCGACCATGTGATCTTCCTGCAGCAGGGCGGAAAGAACCTCCATAGCGACATCTGTGCAAGCCTGCGCCTATTCGGATCTGATGTGCTGGGCGAGTTCGCCCCGGGCCGGGCGGAGCGTGAGGCGGCCAAGGCCGAGGAGCTGGCGCCCTACATCGAGAAGGCCCTGGCCCGCAAGGAGTGGATGCGCCCCCTGGACCGCCACGAGGTTCCGGTGGTGGAGGCGTCGGTCGTCCACGCCGCCGTGCCCGCCAGCAACATCAGCTGAAATCGCGGCACAGTTGCTCCAATCGCAACAATCGCCCGATTTTCTGGTCGGGTGACGTTTCGACGCCTGAACAGCCGCGCCGATCTTGGTGGGCGGAACTCGCCAGAAGAAAAGAGCAGCAGCCGTGCAGATCGCACCTCCGGGACTGAAGGGCCTGGCCGTCGCCGACACCGAGCTCGGTGCGGTTAGGGGCGAGGAGGGCTTCTACCACTACCGCCAGCACAACGCGGCCGAGTTGGCCCGCACCCGCACGCTGGAGGACGTCTGGACCCTGCAGATTGACGGCGGGCTGCCGCCTGACGTTGCCGCCATCGACGGAGGACCCGACCGGGCGCTGCCCGATGAGGCCGCGGAGATCGTGGACGGGGCCGCCACGCGTCTGCCCGACCCCATGGCGGTGCTGCGGGTGGGCCTGCTCGCGGTAGCGGCCCTCGAAGACCGGGGCCCGTTGCTGGACCGCACCGCCTCGCAGCGCCGTGACGACGCCCTGCGGCTGGCCGCCGTCGTGCCGACGGTGCTGGCCCGCCATCATCGCCGCCGGCAGGGTCTCGACCCGGTGTATCCCGACGACGGGCTCTCGCACTGCGAGGACTACTTGCGCATGACCACCGGCGCCCGACCCGGCCCGGCGGCGGCGCGAGCGGTGGAGCAGTACCTGGTGGCCACCCTGGATCACGGCTTCAACGCATCGACGTTCACCAGCCGGGTAGTGGCCAGCACCGGGGCCGACATGGCCGGCTCGCTCGTGGCCGGGGTGGGGGCGCTCACCGGGCCGCTCCATGGCGGGGCCCCGAGCCGGGCCATGGAGATGATCGAGGAGATCGGCGAGCCCGAGCGGGCGGCAGCCTGGGTGCGCGCCCGGCTGGAAGCGGGCCACAAGATCATGGGCTTCGGCCATGCGGTCTACCGGGCCGCCGACCCGCGAGGCGTGGTACTGCGGGCCGCGGCGGAATCCCTCGGGGGCGAACTCGTCTGCCGGGCGGCCGCCATCGAGGCGGAAGTCCTGCGAGTGCTGGCCGAGTGGCGACCCGGCCACCGCATCGTCACCAACGTCGAGTACTGGGCCGCAGTGGTACTGGAGCTGGCCGGCCTGCCCCGCGCCATGTTCACGCCGACGTTCGCAGTGAGCAGGACGATCGGCTGGAGCGCCCACGTGCTCGAACAGGCAGAGGCGGGCAAGATCCTGCGACCCAGCGCCCGCTACGTCGGCCCGGAGCCGGCTCGGTCCTGACCGCTTGCAAACGGCCCCACCCTAAGGTATCTTCCGAGGAAGGTAACTTCCTAGGAAGCTAGACGGCCCGCCGGCCGTGCGAGCCACGGCCGGCACGAGGCCCGGAACCTCCGGGAGCGAGGTGAGAAACATGACGGTCACCGAGGAGCGAGCTACAGACTGTCCCGTGGACCACGAAGCGGGACTGTGCCCAGCCGCGGACATCGACCTGTGGGACTTCGATCTGTTCAAGCGCCAAGACCATCACGAGGCCCTGGCCCGGCTGCGCGAGACGGACCCCGGCATCCACTGGATAGACGAGGGCGACAAGGGCCCCGGCTACTGGGCCATCACCCGCCAGGCTCACCTCAAGGAGGTGAACCGCCGGGCCGACGTGTTCTCGTCCAGCCACAGCGGCACGCAGATGCGAGATCCCGATCGGCGCGAGTGGGCGTCGGGCATCGCCAACGACCACTCGCTGATCGACATGGACCCGCCCCGCCACACCCGCTATCGCAAGCTCGTCAACCGGGGCTTCACCCCCCGGATGATCAGCCTGCTCGAGGACTACCTCCAGAACCGCACCGACATAATCCTCGACCGGGTGGTGGAGAAGGGCCGCTGCGACTTCGTGCGCGACATCTCGGCCGAGTTGCCGCTTCAGGCCATCGCCGAGATGATGGGCATCCCCGTCGAGGACCGCTCCAGGGTCTTCGACTGGACCAACGCCATGGTGGGCGGCGAGGATCCCGAGTTCGTGAAGAGCCGGGACGACATCCTCGCGGCCGCGGCCGATCTGTTCGGCTACTCCCACCAGCTTCAGATGGAGCGCCGCAGCACGCCCTCCGACGACATCGTCACCACGCTGCTGGCGGCCGACATCGACGGCGAGGCCCTGTCCGAGCTCGAGTTCGACATGTTCTTCCTGGTCCTGTGCGTGGCCGGCAACGAGACCACCCGCAACTCGATCACCCGGGGGATGATGGCCTTCCTCGATTTCCCTGCCCAGTGGGAGAAGTTCGTGGCCGACCCCGACCGCCACATGGAGACCGCGGTGGAGGAGATCGTGCGGTGGGCCAGCCCGGTCATGTACTTCCGCCGCCAGGCCCTCTCCGACTACGAGATCGGCGGGGTCAAGATCGCCGCGGGCGACAAAGTGCTCATGTGGCACGTAGCCGCCAACCGCGACCCGCGGGCCTTCGAGGACCCGTGGCGCTTCGACGTCGAGCGCACGCCGAACGACCACGTCGGCTTCGGCGGAGGCGGGCCCCACTACTGCCTGGGTGCCAGCCTGGCCCGTATGGAGATCCGCCTGATGTTCCGGGAGATCGCCCGGCGCATGCCCGACATCCAGCTCGACGGCGAGCCCGACTACCTGCGCTCAAACTTCATCGGCGGCGTCAAGCGCCTGCCGGTGGCCTACACCCCGTCGCCGTCGTACAACACCGTGCCGCTGCACCGCCTCGGCTCTGCGGCCGGCGTGTCGGGAACGGTCGGCTACGGCGGCCACGTGGAGCGCACCGCCTCCTGACGCAGCGCGCGGCCGCGTTCAGGCCGAAGCCGACTTCACCAGCCAGTCGAAGACGGGGTCGCGGTCGCGGGAGTCCATCAATTCGGGATGCCACTGGACGCCCAGCCACGGCCGGTGGCGGGCCTCGATGACCTCGATGGCGCCGTCGTCGCTGCGACCGGTCACCTCATAGCCGTCGGCGAGATTGTCGATGGTCTGGTGGTGAAGCGAGTTGACGTTGATCGACGGGCCGTACAGCGACGCGGCCAGCGAGCCCTCGGCCAGATCGACCCGGTGGACGATCGAGTCGGGGGGCTGGTCGTGGCAGGCGTGGGGAGGCACGTGCTGGTGCAGCGTGCCCCCGCCGTGCACGTTCAGCACCTGGATTCCCCGGCAGATGCCGAGCACCGGCCTTCCGGTGTCGAGTGCCCCGTCGAGAAGGCTCAGCTCGAAGGCGTCGCGCTCCGGCTCGCGCGTGTACAGCTCGGGGCTCGGCGCCTGGCCGTAGCGCTCCGGCTCGATGTCGGTCCCGCCCGTAAGCAGGAGGCCGTCGAGGCGGTCGGCGTAGTCGGCGGGATCGGCGCTGCCGGGCAGGAAGACGGGCAAGCCCCCGGCGGCGATCACACCGAGGGCGTAGTCGCAGTAGAACACGTCGAGGTACAAGTCCCGGAATGTCTCGGGCTTCATGTTGAGCTCGCCGGCGGTCTTGGTCCGACCTGTGATGCCGATAAGCGGTCCGCTTGCCACGGGCGAGAGTGTATGTTCCGACCGTGTCCAACCCGTCGTCGCGCCACGCTGTCGCGGGCGCGGTAGATGTGGACGGACCGCTGGCCTGGCGCGAGACGGGTGACGGAGAGCCGGCTGTCTTCCTGCACGGTCTCGGGGGCTCTCGCACCTCCTGGGAACCTCAGCTGACTGGCCTGAGAACCGAGTTCCGTTGCATCGCCTGGGACATGCCCGGCTACGGCGCCTCGGTCCCGGTCGCGCCTCTGACCTTCGCCACCATCGCGGACTCGGTAGCCCGGCTGCTCGACCGCGCCGGTGTCGACCGGGCCCATCTCGTGGGCGAATCCTTCGGCGGGATGCATGCCCTGCATACCGCGTTGCGCCACCCCCAACGGGTCGCCCGCCTCGTGCTGGCCAACACCAGCCCGGCCTTCGGACTCGACGGCACCGACCCCGCCGCCTGGCGCGCCGCCCGACTCGCGGCGCTCGACGCCGGCCTGACCCCAGCTGACATCGCTGCAGATGTCCTGACCTCCATCGCGGGTCCCGCTCTCAGCGATGATGCCCTCGCCATGCGGGTGGCAGGCTTCGCTCGCGTTCCGGCATCCGGGCTGCGGGCGGCAGTCGAGTGCCTGCCTGCCCACGACGTGCGCGAGCGGCTCGGCGCGATCGCCGCGCCCGCGCTGGTGGTGGCTGGGGGGCTCGACACTGAGACGCCGGTCGCCTACTCGCGTGTCCTCGCCGACGGGCTGCAGAACGCCGAGCTGATCGTGCTGGACGGTGTGGGACATCTGGCGGTTTCGGAGGTTCCGCAAACCTTCAACCGTCTAGTGAGAGACTTCCTCGGCCGCGGTCGTGGGTTGGCACCCTCCGCCCCCAGGTGGGCGATATAGGCCAGCTGGGGTTGCATCATGACGCAATCGACATGTGTAGCGACTTGAATGTTCCCCTCGTGGGAGCATCGACAGACATCCTCACGCCGGAGCGGGCCGCGCTCGTGGAGCGGATGGCCGCACTCGGTCCGCGTTTCGCCGAGCGGGCCGAGGCCCACGATCGCGACGCCACGTTTCCCACCCAGAACTGGGCCGACCTGCGCGACGCCGGCCTGCTGGGCTTGTGCATACCGGCGGCCGACGGCGGCCTGGGCGGCGACTTCGTGGCCTACGCCCTCGTGTCCGAGGAGCTGGGCCGGCACTGCGCCACCACCGCGCTGACCTTCAACATGCACACCGCCACCACCATCCTCGTCGGCCAGATCGCCGACGACCTGGACCTCACCGCAGCCGAGCGGTCGCTGTTGGCGGAGCGACGGGCCGAGCTGCGTCGCGGGATCGTCGCCGACGGCACCATCCACAGCCAGCCCTTCTCGGAGGGCGCAGCCGCGGGCGCCACCGCGGGCTACTCCACCCGGGCGGTCCCCGCCCCCGGCGGCTACCGGGTGACGGGGCGCAAGATCTTCGCTTCCCTGTCGGGCGCGGCCGACATCCACAACGTGGTCTGCCTGGTTCCCGGCGACGAGCGGATCCGCTTCATGGGGGTGCCTGCCGACGCGTCCGGCACCACCATCGAGGGCGATTGGGATCCGCTGGGGATGCGAGGGACCGACTCTCGCACCCTCGTGCTCGATGAAGCGGTAGTGCCCGAGGACAACGAATGGCTCCCGCCAGGCGCCTTCGATCAGGCGGCAACCCGATGGCCCTACTTCTACATGACGCTGTCGTTCGCCTACCTGGGCCTGATGCGGGGCGTGCTCGACGCCACGGGTGCCTACCTGCGCGGCGACGGTGGCGGAGGGCCCGCCCGGCGGGACCATCCCATCAAGCAGCAGGGCTGGGCCCAGATGAACCTGCTCTACGACCGGGCCCAGTCGCTCACCTACCGGGTGCTGGCCGAGTGCGGTGTCGACCCCGGCGCCGACCAGGTGCGGCGGGCGTGGTCGTCGGTGGTGACGGTGATGGAGGGCGCTCCCGCGGTGGCGTCGCTGGGCCTGCAGGTGTGCGGCGGCCGCAGCATGCTGCGGCCGTCCTACCTGGAGCAGGCCTACCGCGACGCCCGCTGCGGTGCGGCCATGCTGCCTTGGAGCGTCGAGGTGTGCCTGGAGCGTCTGGGCCGCACCGGCCTCTACCCGGAACAGGACGAAGCGCCAGTCTGAGTTCACCCGGCGTGACCCCCGCTGCGGTGCGAGATACCTTTCGGGGCCGAACATTCACCGTCCCGCTACGGGGGGAGATGCCATGACCGACTGGGACCGCGTCAGGGTCCTCTGGCCCGATCACTACGGGCTGGCCCGGGGCAAGTACGTGCCGATCCGTCTCGCCCATCAGGGCGCCAACCACTGCGTGTGCGTGTTCGCTCTGGGCTACGACCGCAGCATGGCCCCCGCGCCCGGTGCCTACCTGCTGGAGGGACTGCCCGACACCCATGTCAGCTTCGACGCGGCCGACGTCCGCCAGGGCTGGGACGACGACGCCACCGGTGTCGTCATCGGCGACCTCACCATGCACGGCGAGCCCCTGCCGGTGTCGCCCCGGGAGGCGCTGCGCCGGGCGGTGGCCGGCTGGGAGGCTCTCGGCTACAGCCCCAAGGTAGGCCTCGAGTTCGAGGCCTACGTGTTCAACGGCAACATGGAGTCCCCCCGGCCCTACGACACGCCCCGGTCGATGGTCTATGGCACCGGTCCCGGCTCGGATCCCGCCGGAGTGATCACGTCGCTGGTGCGGACCGCCGAGTCGGTGGGCATAGCGGTGGAGTCGGTCAACGCCGAGTATGACGAGGGGCAGTTCGAGCTGACCCTCGAATACGGCGACGCCCTGGCGGCTGTCGACGACGCCTTCCTGTTCCGGCTGCTGGCCCGGGAGAGCGTCCTCACCGCCACCGACTCAGCCGGCCGCCCCCTCGGCCTCGACCTCACGTTCCTGGGCAAGCCCTTCCCCGGCGTATCCGGCACCGGGATCCATGTGAACCTCTCGCTGGCGGATGCCGACGGCGACAACGCCTTCTCGGACGTGAGCGGCGCCCACGGCATGTCGGACCTGGCCCGAGGCTGCCTCGCCGGTCTGATCCACCATCACCGCGGGATGACCGCATTGGCCGCGCCCACCGTCAACGCCTACCGGCGTCTGCGCCCCGGCGAGATCAACGGCTACTGGGCGAACTGGGGCGTGGAGCACCGCTGCGCCGGGAACCGGGTGCCCTCCGGTGCCGGCCCGGGCATGCGCATCGAGAGCCGCATCGGCGACGGTGCCGCCAACCCGTACCTCCTGGTGGCCGCGGTTCTGCAGGCGGCCCGCCTCGGCGTGGCCGACGGTCTGGAGTGCCCCGATCCTCTGACCGCCGACGGTTTCGAGGAGATCAACACCGACGTCCGCTGCGCCCACTCCCTGAACGAGGCCCTCGACGACATGGAGGCCGACGAGGCCCTCTGCGCCGCGGTCGGCTCCGACGTATGCGCCAACTTCGTGTTCAACAAGCGGGAGGAGTGGGGCCGCTACACCGCCGAGGCGGGCGACGAGGTCGTCGCCGACTGGGACGCCATCACCGGCACCGAGCCCCTCTCGCAGTGGGAGCTGAAGCAGTACCTGCCCTACCACTGAGCACCGGACGGAGCGACCTAGCCGAACCTCGCAGTTCCGGATTCAGGACTGGGCCACGTCGTCGAGGAACCAGTCGACCAGTTCGGCGCACTGCCGGGCGTTGCGGTCCTCGTGTTGGCGCAGGCTCTCCAGCAAGTCCTCCCGGCTCAAGCCGTGCTCGGCCAGATAGTCGTCGTCCGCCCCCGTCAGGAAGTCCTCGACGTGGGCGTAGGTCACCTCGGGATGGAACTGGGTGCCCACGCAGCGTCCCAACCGGAACAGTTGCACCGCGTTCTCGTTGACGGCCAGCACCTCGGCGTCAGCCGGAGGGGTGAAGCGGTCGTGGTGCCACTGGAACCACGGCCCCGGCCCCAGCGGGTTGCGGGTCCCGTTGGGCGAGCCCCCGGGCTCGTGGATCTCGTACCACCCGATCTCGGGTACCGGCGCCTGCTCCACCTCGCCGCCGAGAGCCGCGGCCAGCAGCTGTGCTCCGAAGCAGATGCCCAGCATCGGCACGCCCCTCGCGTAGGCGGCCCGAACCATCTCGATCTCTTCGAAGATCCAGCTGTCGATCTCGTCGGTGTTGGTGAGCGAGCGGATCGAGCCCATTGGCACGAGCACGTCGTAGTCGGCGAGGTCGGGGAAGGGGACCGCGTCGTTGGGCCGGTCCAGATCCTCGGTCACCACATGGTCGTGCACGTCGTAGCCCCGCTGGGCCAGCCGCGCGCCGACCAGGGCGCTCGTGCCCTGCGGCTCGTGGGCCAGGACCAATGCTCGCCGCGGCTTGCTCACAGGTCAAACCATACGTGGGCCTGGCCCGTCCCCGACACCGACTCGTACTGACCGAACTGGACGCCCCGAGCGGTGCAGGCCGCGCCGCCCAGCGCGCCCACCATCACCAGGTAGTGGCCGAAGTAGCCCTCGGGGGCGTGGCGGGAGTACTCGGGCACGAAGTCGATGATGGCGGCGTGGTCGCCGGCGGCCATCCACGCCAGCACCGCTCGGTCGGCCGCGGCCGCTTCGGGGGTGCGGATGTGGAGGTCGGGGTCGGCGG
The DNA here is from genome assembly GCA_009842325.1 of Acidimicrobiaceae bacterium. Lineage (GTDB taxonomy): Bacteria > Actinomycetota > Acidimicrobiia > Acidimicrobiales > Aldehydirespiratoraceae > Aldehydirespirator. The sequence goes on from VYFQ01000036.1 coordinate 101,340, forward strand.
CCTCGTGGTCGCGGAACTGGCGAAGCGGCCAGAACCGGTGGCTGAGCCCTCCGCTGGCCAGGACCACGACCCTGCGGTCGAGGCCTGCCACGGTTTCGGCCAGCAGCTGACCGGCCAGCAGGAAGTCGTAGGGCTCAGCGGTCTGGCACACGCCCATGGACACCCAGCGCTCGTCGCCCTGCAGGAAGCCGAGCAAGTTGACGGTGGGGTAGTGCACGGGCAGGTGCGGATCGTCTACGGCGGTCACCCAGGTGTCGTCGCGGGCCGCGGCCGCGTCGGCGAAGGCATGGGCCAGCTCGGGGTCGCCCGGCATGTCGTAGGGCATGGCGCTCATTCCCCGGGGCAGCTCATCGGATGTGAACAGGCCCTTGCGCCGCTGGTGGGCCGTCACGATGTGCTCGACGGTGGTGAACCAGTGGGTGTCGATCACCACCACGGTGTCGGCTGCGGCGGGGGCCAGGCGCTCGGCCCGCAGCGCGTGCAGGCCTGCGAACAGCGTGGTGTCCTTTCCGTCGTTGAGGGCCCGGCGCTCGTGCTCGGGCATCACCAGCGGAGGCACGTGCGAGACGAGCGCGGCCCCCACGATCGATCCCATCGTCAGACCTCCCGATAGCAAGGCAGCATCATGCCACCACCCGGACCGGCAGGTGCTTGATGCCGGCTATGAAGTTGGAGCGCATGTAGTCGGGCTCGCCGTCGGGTTCGAGGCGCTCGACCCGCTTCATGAGCTCCTCGAACACCAGGCGGGCCTCCATGCGGGCCAGCCACGCGCCCAGGCACAGGTGGGGGCCGTTGCGCCCGAAGGCCATGTGGTCGTTGGGGTCCCGGGCAAGGTCGAAGCGCCAGGGATGGGGGAACCCGTCATCGTCGTGGTTGGCGGAGCAGAACCACATCACCACTTTGTCGCCGGCTGCGATGCTCCTTCCGCCAAGGGTGACAGGGCGAGTGGCGGTTCGGCGGAAGTGCATGGTCACCGCGCTGGTGCGCAGTACCTCCTCGACCGCGGTGTTGGTGAGGGAGGGATCCGCTCGCCAGGCCCGCCACAGGCTCGGGTGGAGCATCATGGTGCGCAGGCCGTGGGTCATGGTGTAGCGGGTGGTGTCGTTGCCGGCCGCGATGAGCAGGGTGAAGAAGTTCTTGAACTCCAGGTCGCTGAGGGGCTCCCCGTCGCGGGTGGGGGCCAACAGCTGGGTGATCACGTCGTTGCGGGGACAGGACCGGCGCTCGGCGGCCTGGCGCTCGGCGTAGGTGAACACCTCGATGGCGGCCGGGCTGCGGAATGGCATGAGCCGGTACTCCTCGGTGTCGGCCGTGTCGATCACGTGGGTGGTGAACTCGGGGTCGCTGTTGCCCAGGAAGGCATCGCCCCACTCCACCAGCTGGTGGCCGTCGGCGTCGCTGGTGCCCAGCAGCCGGCCCAGCATCCGCATGGGCAGCTTGGCCGCCACCTCGGTGACGAAGTCGAAGGCGTCGGCGGTGAGCGCCTCGTCGAGCACTTCGGCGGCCAGGGCCCGGATGGAGTCCTCGTAGGACTCGACGGTGCGACGAGTGAACCCCCGGTTCACCAAGCGCCGGAGCCGGGTGTGCTCGGGCGGGTCGAGCTCCATCATCGTGCGGCGGGCCTCTAGTTCGTCGTCGTCCATCTCCTCGAGGCGGATGCCCCGCGAGGAGGTGAACGTCTCGACGTCGCGGCTCACGGCCAGGGCGTCGTGGTAGCGGGTGACCGACCAGAAGCCGGAGCCGTCGGCCTCCGGGGTCCAGTGCACCGGGTCCTCGCGGCGCAGCCGGCTGAAGGTGGCGTGGGGCACGCCGGAGGTGAACGAGTCGTGCGAGGACAGGTCGGCGTCGTCGTCGCCGTGGTCGGGAAGGTAGCCGTCCACGAATGTGGCTGTGGCTGTGCTCATGAACCGGCCTTGGGGTTGGGGGCGGCCCACAGGGTGGTGCCGCCGGCCATGGACGTGCCGACCTGGCGGTAGTAGCCGCCGATCATCTTTATGGGCGGCAGCCGGTGCAGTTCCTCGGTGGGGCAGTCGGGCAGCACCAGTTCGGCGTCCCCGGCGTACACCGGGCCGAGGTCGGCGTCGTAGCCGCGCATGGTGACCAACTCGTCGAGCGAGTCGTCCCCGTCGGCCTCCATGGCCGGCATCTGGCGGCTGTGCAGCATGGGGTGGCCGTTGACGAAGCCGGGGGTGTCGGCCGTGCCGGTGATGGTGAAGCGGGCCTCGGCGATGCGCCGTCCCCAGGTGCTCAGAGTCGCTCCAAAGCGCCCCCCCGGCTCCAGGCGCGGCCCGGCTCGTCCAACGGTCACCGGCCTGGTCATGGCGATCTCGGCCATCTTCTTGGGGTAGCCCTGGAAGTGGCCCCTGGCCATGGCGAAGTCCTTGTCGACCCAGATGTAGGCGGCCCGGCTGTAGGTGGCGTCCCGGTAGCGGCATCGCACCACCGCGAACACCTCCCGATACTGGGCCCGCACCGGGTCGAGCAGCTCCTCGAAGGTGTCGCCGCAACTCTGCCACTCGGCCCAGATGATGGCCACCGCGCCGGGATCCTCGTCGGCGAGTTCCAGCGGGTCGGGCAGCAGCTCTGCCACCCGGTCCGGGTCGGTCCGGTACTCCACCGTCAGCATGTCGCCTGAGTAGTGCCAGGGCGGCGCAGGCACGATGCCGGCCGCCCCGGTGGGCGTCCTCGGGTACATGAACCCCTGAAGTTCAGCCACGCCTCAACCCTATTCGTTTGGTACCGAACGATCAACGCCACAGATCGATCTCACAACTCGAAGGTACTCCAGACGGGGTCGATGCGATCAACAAAATCGGTAGATCTGCCGATAGGCGTGAACTTCGCCCTTTGCTTCAATCGCCTTATGGCTCGCGACCTAGGCGCGCCCGATCTGGTACTCACGAACGGGCAGATCGTGACGGCGTGTGGCGACAAGGTCGTCGAGGCGATGGCCGTGAGCGGCAGCCTCGTGTGTGCCGCTGGCCGCGACGACGACGTATCGCCTCTCGCCGGACCTCGCACTGAGGTGGTCGACCTGGACGGGCGGACCGTTGTGCCCGGCATCAACGACTCGCACATGCACATCGGCTACTTCGGCGCAGTACGTCCCCCGCTTGCGGTGGACGTCGGATTCCCCGCGGTCCGGTCCATCGCGGACGTGGTCGACGCGGTCAGGTCGGCCCGTCCGGTCAACGGATGGGTAAAGGGGAACGGCTGGGACATCGGCTACCTCGAGGACGCCCATCCGGAACGCCTCCCGAATCGGAACGACCTCGACGCGGCCACACCGGACATTCCCGTCGCTCTGCGCGACTTCTCTGGACACCAACTCTGGGCCAACAGCAGGGCGTTGGAGCTGGCAGGCATAGACGAGGACACCCCGGATCCACCCGACGGCGTGATCGTCAGGGACCACGACCGGCGACCGACGGGACTGTTGCGCGAGGCGGCCGGTGCCCTTGTCGATCGGCACGTGCCGCCCCTGACCGACGCCGAACTCGATCAAGCCTTGGACACCGTCCGGGAGATCGTCCACGCCGAAGGCATCACCTCGGTCACCGACGCGGCGCTCGGCCCGGGAGGGAACGCGTTCGAGGGAGGTGCCGCCGGTGAGCGGCTGCTACAGCGACTGGCCGAGCGGGCCGGGCCCGAGGACTTCGCGCTCCGCACGACCGTGCTGCTGGCCTTCAGTCCACCCACAACGTCGAGCCTCGGTGACGTGACCAAGCATCTCGGCTCCTTCGTTCCGCCACCGGAGAAGCCCGGTTGGTTCCGGGTTGCCGGCATCAAGCTCTTTGCCGACGGGGTCCCCCCGAACAAGACGGCCTGGATGACGCAGCAGTATGCGGGAGGAGGCTGCGGGTGCCTGACCATCGCCGGTGAGACCGACGGTGAACGGCTCGCGGATCTTGACACCATGATCGAGCTCGCCCACGAGGCGGGCCACCAGATCGGCGTGCACGTGACCGGCGATCGTGCCATCGACGCGACCGTCAGCGCCTTCGTCCGAGCTCAGAACCTGAGTCCTCGGCCTGACCCCAGGCACTACGTGATCCACGCCGACCTCGCAAGCCCTGAGGCTCTGGACCTGCTGGCGGTCTACGGGTTCGGCGCAAGCATGCAGCCGGCCATCAAGTGGACCATCGCCGACCTCATGCGGGACATGCTGGGCAGGGAGCGGGCCGACTACCAGTGGCCGATGCGGTCGGCGCTCGATGCCGGCGTGCGGGTGACCTCGAGCTCGGACGCGCCGATCACATTCCCGAACTGGCGTCAGGGCGTCGAGACAGCCGTATTGCGCAAGTCCAAGGCGACCGGCGAGGTTCACGGTCCCGAGGAGCGAATAACCGTCCTGGAGGCGATCCGGACCTTCACGATCGACGGCGCCTGGCAGGACCGGGCGGAGAACTGGAAGGGCAGCCTCGTGCCGGGGATGGTCGCCGACTACTGCGTCCTGGACGGCCGCCTCCTCGGCACGGACGAGCACCAGATCGCCAAGACGCCGATCGCCGCAACCGTCGTCGACGGGCGGCTGGTCTTCGGTCAATTCCCCGGCGCCGGGCGCCCTTGATCGACCACGGACAAGCCAACTGGAGGAATACCAATGTCCAAGGGAACAAGCCCACTGCAACGACTGGCGGTCGCGCTCGTCATTCTGGCCGCGACCGCGTCCGGCTGCGGCGACGACCCGGCACCGGACGAAGGGTCGGCGGCCGAGTCGGCGTCGTCGGCAACGGTCGAACAGGAGGTCGAGCAGGAACCGGAGAGCAGCGCATCCGTCGACGACGACGGGGAAGCCTCCGCGCCGGAGGAACCAGCCGCCTCGGAGGACGATCCGCCAGCGACGACAGCCGCACCTGTCGAGGAGGAGGAGGGCGCGGCCGCCACGGCGTCTGACCTAGGCCCGATCCGGCTGGGAGCGATCTCCACGCTCACGGGACCAGCCTCGTTCCCGGAGTCGCACTCGGCCGCCCAGGCTGTGTTCGACCGGGTCAACGCGGCCGGCGGAATCGGCGGGCGCACGATCTCTTACATCGTCGAGGACGACGGGTTCGATCCGGCGCTGGCCGCGCAGGCCGCCCGGCGGCTGGACGACGAGGAGGGTGTTGTGGCCATGGTCGGATCGGCGAGCCTGCTCGAGTGCGCGGTGAACGCCGGCTTCTACGCCGAAGTCGGTCTCTACTCCGTTCAGGGCACCGGCATCGATCCGGTCTGCTTCGCCACTTCGAACATCTCGCCGGTCAACACAGGACCGTTTTTCTCCGATGCGGTGGCGCTTTACTACGCAAGCGAGGAACTCGGAGCCGCCAATGTCTGCTTCGGAGCCTTCGATGTCCCCGACTTCCAGCCGGCGTACGCAGCGGCCGTAGCAGAATGGGCCGCGGCCACCGGCAAGCAACTGGCGTACAGCGACACGACGCTGACATTCGACGGTGATCTGACGCCGTTCATGCTCGAACTCGAGAGCAATGGCTGCGACGCGGCCGTGGTGCAGGCCAACGACTTCCACTACGTGGCGATGATGCAGATCCGGGAGGCTCAAGGACTCGACGTGCAGATCCTTGGCCTGACCTCCGGATACACCGCCGCCGTGGCCGAACAATTGGGTGCCACCGGCAACGGTCTGGTGCTGGCGTCGGAGTTCGAGCCATTCACCGACACCGACAGCGCGGCGCTGAACGATTGGCGGGCGCTGATGGAAGAAGCCGGTGTGCCCCCGACATCCTTCGCCCAGGGCGGGTACCTAGCAGCCACCATCATGGTCGGAGTCTTGGCGGGGATCGACGGTGAGATCACCCGGGAATCGGTGGCTTCGGCCCTGCTTGGACTAGAGCCCGTCGACACCGGCCTCACCGGAACTCCCTACGCGTTCGGCGCGGGCGATGCTCACGGTTCGAACCGTGCCGCGAAGTTCGTCGAGCTCGTCGACGGTGCCTGGGTAGTCAAGACACCGGAGTGGATTGTCGTTCCGTGATGCCGGCCCGAGGGGTCGTCTCCAGCCCGCCCGGGCATGATCCGCTCGCTGGCAGCATCGCTGGGTTCCGGCGCGGCTTACGCGCTGTTCGGGGTGTGCATCGTCCTCGTGTACCGCCTGACGGGCACGCTCAACTTCGCCATCACCGCAGTCGGCGCGGTCGGTGCCTTCACGATGCTCGTGCTGGTCGAGACCGGAACGGCCATCGTGGCGGCCGCTGCCGTGGCTGTGGCCATGGGCGCCGCCATCGGCGCGCTGATGGGGACGCTCTTTGCGACCTGGTTCCGCGACAGTGAGCGGCTGACACGGAGCACCGTAACCATCGCAGTCCTACTAGGGCTCTTGGCCGCTGGATTCAGGGTGTTTGGCGACAATCCTCGGGTGGCCCGCCCCTTCTTCGGGGGGCGCTTCGAGGAGATTGCCGGGGTTCGAGTCACCTACGACACCGCGATGGCCGTCCTGGTTGCGCTCGCAGTTGGCACAGCCGCGAGCTTGGTAATGCACCGGACCCGTGTCGGCATCCGGCTGCGGGCCATGGCCGAGGACCCCGTCACCGCCGAAGTCGATGGCGTGCCCGTCGGCGGGTTGACGGTGGCTGTGTGGGGAGTGTCGGGAGCCATCGCGGCGCTCGGTGCCATTCTTGTTGGCCCCAGCAGGCCGGCCGCCTTCGCGCCGCTCGTCTTCTTGCTGTTGCCGGGCCTGGCCGCCGCCCTCGCGGGCCGGTTCTCTCGGGTCTGGACCACCCTGGGGACAGGGTTTGTCATCGCCTTCCTAGAGGCCCACTCCGGGCGGTTCTCCGACATCAGCCGCTACCGCGGAACGATCCCATTCCTGTTCATCCTGGGGTTGCTGCTTTGGCAGCGCCGAGCGGAGTCGTGGGATGACGCGCGCTGACGCCCGCTTCGTGGCCGTCGCGATCCTGTCCGGGGTCGCGATCTCGTACATGAGCGACTTCCGCATCTTCCTCGCCACCGGCGCGATCATCACCGCGGTCATCGCCCGCTCCCTCGGGTTCCTCTACGCGGACACACGGATGGTGTCGCTGTGCCAGATGAGCCTGGCCGGCGTCGGGGGCTGGACGGTCGGGTGGCTCACACTCAACACCGGAGTTCCCGTCGAAGTGGCCTTGCTGCTGGGCGGTGTCGCCGCCGTTCCGGTGGGGGTGGTGGTGGGCCTTCCGGCCCTGCGCCTACGGGGTGTGGACTTTGCGGTGGTGACCCTCGGATTCGCGGCCGCGATCCAGGTGGCGGTGTTCAACCGCGGCTTTCCCGGCACGCGTACCAACTTCACGGTGCCCCGTCCCAGCGCTGCGGTGTCCGAGGTGCGCTTCCTTTGGTTGGCGCTGGTCGTTGCTGTCCTGCTCGAACTCGGCCTGCGTCTGCTGCGACGCCGATCAGTCGGGATCAGATGGGCTCTGGTAGGGAAATCGGAGCGGGCGACCGCGGCCGCCGGGCACTCGGTGGTCGTCGCCAAGCTCACCGCGTTCGCGGCCAGCGCTTTCGTCGCAGGCACAGCCGGAGGGCTGCTTGCTATCCAGATCGGGCGGCTGTCGGCCCGCCAACTCGAGCCCTTCGACTCGCTGGTCGTATTCGCGTTGACGGCAATGGCCGGCTCAGCGAGCGCGCTTGGAGCCGCGCTAGCCGGGGTCCTGTCGTCGTGGATGCCCGAGTTGCTACGGCTGCTGGGCTGGTCTCAGGACATCGGCCCGATGATCTTCGCCGTTGGGGCGGCGCAGGTTCTGAGCCAGGGAGGCAGCGGAATCGCCGGGCAGTGGCTTGCGCTGGCTGCCAGATTCGGCCGCCGGAGAGCCGAACGCCAACCGGATCGGCCCGATATCGGCCATTGTCCACCGCCGTCGGTGCGCATGTCCGGCTTGATGGTGGAGGACCTCGCCGTCGACTACGGGTCGGTGCGAGCGGTAGACGGGGTGTCCGCCGAGGTCCGGCCAGGCGAGGTGGTGGGGCTGATCGGTCCGAACGGAGCCGGGAAGTCGAGCCTCGTCGACGCCGTGACGGGTTACGTGCCGGTCAGCGGCGGCTGGGTGGGCTTGGGGCCCGACCCCTTGATGGGGATGCCGGCTCATCGCCGGATCAGGTCCGGGCTGGCCCGCACGTTCCAACGGGAGCGGACGCCGACGAACCTAGCGGTGGGCCAGTTCCTGGCCGTCGCCGGGCGCAACCGCACGTCGGTCAGCCAGAGGGACTGGCTGCTGGCGCTCTTCGACTTGCCCGCCCCGGTGACGGCGATCGCACAACTCGACAGCGCCGAGCGCCGTCGCCTGGAGTTGGTGGCCGCCTTCAGCAGCGCTCCTTCAGTCGCGCTGGTCGACGAGCCCGCGGCAGGCCTGACCGACGAGGAGTCCGGCCGCCTCGGATCGGCGTTGAGGGCTGTTACCGAGGAATGGGGTGTCGGAATATTGCTGATCGAGCATGACCTCCGTCTGGTGCGACAGGTCTGCCAGTCACTGATTGTCCTCGATCGCGGTGTGGTGATAGCCGCCGGGCCAACCCAGCAAGCGCTGGCCGATCCGCGGGTCATGGCTTCCTACCTGGGTGTGGAGGGCGAGTCTCCGTGAGCTCCGCAAAGCCGCCCGTCCTCGCGGTGCGAGACCTGGTGGTGGTCCGGGGCGGCGTGCCCGTCGTCCGCCGGGTCACGCTCGAAGTCGGCACCTCCGAGGTGATGGCGATCGTGGGTCCCAACGGTTCTGGGAAGACATCGATGCTCGAAGCCGTCTCGGGCGTCGTCAAGGCCTCGGGCGGCTCGGTCGCACTGCACGGTTCCGACATCACACGAGCGTCGAGACGGCGACGCAGTCGTCTAGGGCTCGGGCACGTGCGCCAGGGTCGGGCTGTCTTCAGCGATCTCTCCGTGGAGGAGAACCTGCGGGTCGCGGCCCGCGACACCGATCCTGCTTACGAGATGTTCCCCGAGTTGCGGGCGAGGTCTGGCACGCCGGCCCGGGAGCTCTCAGGAGGGGAGCAGCAGATGCTGGTACTGGCCCGAACGCTCATAGCCCGCCCGTCGTGCCTGTTGATCGACGAGATATCCCTTGGCCTTGCTCCCACGGTCGTGCGACGCCTGACCGGCGCGGTCAAGGAGGCGGCTCGAGCCGGAGCGGCCGTGCTGCTCGTGGAGCAGTACACGTCGGTTGCTCTCGACGTGGCCGACGTCGTGAGCGTGCTGGTACGGGGGGAGACCGTCCTGAGCGAGCGCGCCGATGTCCTGCGTGAGGATCCGAGAGAACTGCAGCGTGCCTACATGGGCGCGGCGGCCGACGCGGCCGGCAAGTGACGGGCTAATTGGCTCGAATCAACTGGAGCTGCATGCCGAGCACCGCGGCCTGGGCCCGATTGGCTGCTCCCAGCTTGGCCAGAATGTGCTCCACATGCGTCGCGGCCGTTCGCGGTGCGATGTAGAGCTCGGTTGCTATGGCCGCGTTGGACCTGCCCCGAGCTATGAGTTCCAGAACCTCGACCTCGCGCGTGCTGAGGGGGTCCCAATCGATGGTTTGAGGCAACGAACGAACCAAGTTCTTGATGGTGGGAGCGATAAGGCATAGGCCGTCGTGGGCCAGGTCGGTGATGTCATCGGCGGACTCGGTCGAGAAGTGCATGCCCCCAAGAACCTCGCCTGACGTGGTGTAGAGCGGCACGGAGACACCGCCACCGAAACCGAGCGGCACGACGAAGTCGCGGACCGTTGCGGGAAGAGGGTCTAGGTCCCATGTGTCCCTGAGCCGGGTTCCCCGCGGAGACGGCCTCAGCCCCCGCCATTCCGCCAGGAAGTCCCTGCTTCCGAGCCAGGCGAGAATCTTGTCGGGGTAGCCGCGACTGCACACGATCTCGCCCCGCCCGTTCGAGTCCGCGGCCGCGTTGATGCACATCCCGACAAACGGGAGTACTTGGCCGATCTCGTCGATGATGGCGTCGATGCGGTCCTTGGTCGGCGATGCCGAGGTTGCTGCCGCAGCCACGCAGCCGACGAAACGAGCGACATCCGCTACCGACCGCACGGATGCACCTCGACCATGCCGGAACCATAATTGTTAGGCACCGAACGATCAAGGGCGTACTGAGGGTGATTATCGTGGCGCTGTGCCGGATGCCGCATTCGACCTTACTGGGAGGCGGGCCGTCGTGACTGGTGCGTCGACGGGGATCGGGGCTGCCATCGCGGTCCGGCTGGCCGATGCCGGCGCGGATGTGATGGCGGTGTCGCGGTCAGGTCGAGTGCCGGAGGCGGAAGGCTCCATCCGGCCGATGGTGGCTGATCTGAGTGACCCAGATGGTGTAGACGCGCTGATTCCGGCCGCGGTGGCCGAACTCGGCGGGCTCGACATCCTGGTCAACAACGCCGGCCGGGCCGACTGGCTGCCGCTGAGCGACCTCGACCGCGAGCACTTCGACGGGCTGATCGGGCTCAACCTGTGGGCACCGCTTCGACTGTGCCAACTGGCCCATCGCCACCTGGCTGCGGGCGGCGACTCAGCGGTAGTGATGGTCGGCTCGGTCGACGCCGTGCGGCCCTCGGCGGCCGGCGCCGTCTACGGGGCGAGCAAGGCGGGGCTCGGAGCGGTCACGGTGGCACTGGCCAAGGAGTGGCGCGATGACGGCATCAGGGTCACGCAGGTCGATCCAGGAATCGTGGACACGCCCATGGCCGCGGAGATCATCCGCGAGTTGAGCGCGGCCGGAGCGTCCGTGAATATCGCCAATCGGGCCGGCGAGCCCGACGAGATCGCCGCCCTGGTCCACTACCTGGTGGCTCCGGCGGGGCGCTTCGCCAACGGCGCGTCCTTCAGACTCGACGGCGGAGCGCTAGCCCTCGGACCCTTCGACAACCTTGAGCGCTGAGATCAGGCCTGGCCGGCGGCCACGATCACCCGACGTAGCAGCCCGGCCAGTGCCTGCTTCTCGTCAGTCGAGAGTTCGCGCACCATCTCGCCCTCGTAGCGGTTGAAACGGGGGAAGAGGCTCTCGATGGTGTCCAGGCCGGCGTCGGTGAGCGCGACCGTCACCCGGCGGCGGTCCGACTCGACTTGCCTGCGTTCCACGAAACCCCGCTTCTCCAGAGTCTTGACCACTCCGGTGAGCGTCGCCTTGGACAGGTCGCATTCCTCGGCCAGGTCCGCGGTCCGCATCTCGCCCCACACCCACAGCACCCACAGGGTGGTGAAGCCGCCCCAGGACAGGCCGAACTGCGCCAGCACGCCGCGCTCGGCGCTGCGGCGCACCGCGGTCGCGGCCCGGTAGATGTTGGACACCGCGAGCATGGAGTCGAAGTCCAGCGGTCGGTCGCCGAGGCGCTCCTGAATGAGGCGCTCTGCATCGAGTAGGCGCGGGCTCGCTCGGTCTTCCACGTCGGCGTCTCCGGTTTTGTTTGCTACCAAACGGAATCGGCGCAAGACTAGGCGGCTGATCGCTCCCAGTCATCTGCAGGCAATCCGGCCCAACGTCGGGGGTGAGGGGCCTCAGATAGGGTTTCGTAGTGCTTGAGGTGTCCGGGCTGACCACTCGCTACGGGTCGATCTCGGCGCTGCGCCGTGTGAGCCTGTCCGTCGCGGCCAATGAGATCGTCGGCCTCATCGGTCCCAACGGCGCGGGCAAGACCACCCTGTTGAGCACTGTTGCCGGCCTGCTACGCCCCTCCAACGGCGAAGTCCGTCTCGACGGCCGATCGGTGACCGGCCACAGCCCCGACCGGATGCTCCGGGCCGGTCTGGCGCTGGTCCCCGAGCATCGTCGACTCTTCGCCCAGATGACCGTTGCGGAGAACCTCCGCATCGGCGGGAAGATCGTCCCATCAGACGAGCGTGCCGAGCGGCTCGACGAAGTGGCCGACCTGTTCCCCGTGCTCAAGGACAAGTGGGCAACCGCGGCCGGGTACCTGTCCGGCGGCGAGGCCCAGCAGCTGGCCATCGCCCGAGCGTTGATGAGCAACCCGCGGGTCCTGCTGATGGACGAGCCGTCACTGGGCCTCGCTCCCGTGCTGGTCGACTTCGTATTCGATCTCATAGGGCGTCTCCGGTCCGAGGGACGGACGCTGCTGGTCGTCGAGCAGAACGCCACCCGGTTGCTGGAGGTCGCTGACCGGGCCTACGTGCTGCGCACCGGCGAGATGGCGGCCGAGGGTGCGGCTGCCGACCTGCTGGAGCGTGATGACCTCTTCGACACCTTTGTCGGCGGGCCGAACAGGCCGAGCGGGTAGGCAGCTGATCGTGACCGAGTATCGCCGCATCCTCTTGGACGGGTATCCGGTGGTCGTCCAGCCCGACGGGGACGACCTCGTCTCCCGGGACGGGAGGCGGGTGGCCGTCTCCGATGCCGTCCACCTCCCGCCGTGCGAGCCGACCAAGATCCTGTGCGTCCACCTCAACTACGCCAGCCGGGTGGCCGAGTTCATGACCAGGCTGCCGCCCGCGCCGACCTACTTCCACAAGCCGATCACCGCCCTGAGCGCCCACGGCGCCGACGTGGTGAGGCCCGAGCCGTGCCGGTGGCTGAACTACGAGGGAGAGATCGGCATCGTCATCGGCCGGACCTGCCGCAACGTGTCGCCCGACGACGCGGGCGACTACATCGCGGGCTACACGGTGGCCAACGACTACGGGCTGCACGACTTCCGCGACACCGACGCGGGTTCGATGCTGCGGGTCAAGGGCAGCGACACGCTGTGTCCGGTCGGGCCGGCGCTGGTTGCCGGCTGGGACTTCCGCCACAAGCGGATCCGCACTCTCGTGAACGGCGAGGTCCGCCAGGACGGCAGCACCGACGAGATGGAGTGGGACATGCACTACTTGGTGGCCGACCTGGCCCGCACCATCACCCTGGTGCCCGGCGACCTGGTGCTGTCGGGCACTCCGGCCGGGTCCCGGCCGGTGGTGCCGGGTGACGTTGTCACCGTCGAGGTGGAGGGTCTGGGCGCGTTGACCAACACCATCGTGGCCGGGCCGGAGCCGGTGCGCTCCGATGTCGGTGCCCAGCCGTCGGACAGCGAGGAGGTTGTGTCCACGGCTATGGGCGGCGACTGGGAGCACCGGGGCAAGCGGGCCCCGCGCGGCCCCGGTGCCCGCCACTACCAGTCAGCGGTCGACGAGGAGGCCTGATGGCGGAGTCGTCTCGGGTCGTAGTCGGAGGAGTCGAGGTCAGTGTCGATCACCTGATCGGCGGCGAGCGTCTGGCATCCGCTCGCACCTTCGAATGCCGTTCCTCGCTGGACTGGCAGCACCAGCTGGCCGACGTGTCCCGCGGCGACGCAGCCACCGCCCAGCAGGCTGTGAGCGCGGCGCTCGACGGCTTCGCCACCTGGAGCGGGCTGCCCGTTGGGGAGCGGGCCGCGGCCCTGCGCCGGCTGGCGGATCTCATCGAAGCTCGCAACGACGACATCGCCCTGGTCGAGACGCTCGACATGGGCTTCCTGCACCGCTCCATGCGCGAGCGGCTGGTGGCCAGGGGCGCGCTCAACTTCCGGTTCTACGCGGACATGGCCGAGGCCCATGACGAGCCCCGTTGGCCGGCCCGGGGCACTGCTCACACCGTGCAGCGGATGCCGGCCGGTCCCGCGGTGGTGATCACACCGTGGAACGCTCCGTTCATGCTGGCCACCTGGAAGGTGGCGCCCGCGCTGGCCGCGGGCAACAGCGTGGTGCTCAAGCCGGCCGAATGGTCCCCGCTGTCGGCTTCATTGCTGGCCGACTTGACGGCGGAGGCCGGGCTGCCGCCCGGCGCCTTCAACCTGGTGCAGGGAATCGGCTCTGAGGTCGGGGCGGCTTTGACCGCGGATCCGCGGGTCCGCCGCATCAGTTTCACCGGCTCACCTGAGACGGCCCGGCACATCGGCGCGGCCGCAGCGGCCAACATAGTGCCGTTCACGGCCGAGCTGGGCGGCAAGGGTCCGCTCATCGTGTTCGCCGACTGCGACCTCGAGGCGGCCGCCGAGCAGGCCGCGGCCCAGTACGAGGACTCGGGCCAGGTGTGCCTGGCCGGGACCCGCCTGCTGGTGGAGGCATCGATCCTCGACGACTTCCAGGAAGCACTGCGAGTCCGCACCGAGGCCCACGTCCTGGGCGACAGCCGCGACGACTCGACCACCATCGCGCCGATGGTCCACCCCGACCATCTGGCCAGGGTCGAGGGTTTCGTGGAGCGGGCCCGGGCCGCGGGCGACACCGTGGTGTGGGGCGGCCGCCGCCGTGCCGGCTCCCTCCACTACGAACTCACGCTGATCGAGCCGGCCTCCAACGACTCCGAGATCGTCCAGCGCGAGGTCTTCGGCCCGGTGCTGACCATCCAGGCCTTCTCGACCGAGGCCGAGGCGGTGGACTTGGCCAACTCCACCCGCTACGGCCTGTCGGCCATCGTCTACACCGGCTCAGCCGACCGAGCTCAGCGGGTCGGCGCCGCGGTGCGGGCCGGGATCGTGTGGACCAACACCTTCCTGGTGCGCGACTTGGCCGCCCCCTTCGGCGGTTGCGGCCTGTCCGGCATAGGCCGCGAGGGCGGCGACCACGCCCTCGACTTCCACAGCGACCTGAAGACCCTCATCCTCGCCGACCACACCACGACCTGAGGGCTAGGAGTAGGGGCTAGAAGATACGGCTCTCTCATCTGGAGCTAGCTTCGGGTCAGCCAGCGGACGCCCTCAGGTGCGGGTACTGGACCCCAGCAGACAATGGTGTCGTCG
>VYFQ01000024.1 GCA_009842325.1 Acidimicrobiaceae bacterium
ACACAATACCCTCCCCCGCCCCCGCCACTTGTGTATAATATCCACACCCCGGCGGCCTCGGAGGCTGGGGCGTTTTCACCCCCCCCCCCGCCGGAGAGAGAGAGAGAGAGAGAGAGAGAGAGAGAGAGAGAGAGATGATGCAGCGTGGGCGTATAGTCGGCTTGTCCGCCGGGATGAGGCGGGTGGCGTTGCTGGCGGTGGCGGCGATGGTGGCCGCTCTGGGGTCGGTCGCCGCCTCGAGCGGCGTGGCGGGCGGCGCGGACGGCGGCGCGTCGAGCTCCGCGGGCCCGGTGTCGTCCAGTTCCTACAGTCCTGCGTTGGCTTTCGCCGACACCGAGCATTCGGTGCTGCCCATGACTGGGCTGCTGGCCAGAGGCGTGAGCCCCGAGCCCGACCCGGCGCGCCCGGGATCCACCGCCGGGTTGGTTGCCAGTTGGGAGCACGGGTTCTTCAGCGATCTGGAGATGGAGCCACGGGCCGGCACGAACCCGGATCTGGCGTTCGCGGTCGAGAGCCAGCCCGATCGTTCGCTGTACCCGTTCTGCAAACGCGGAGGTGCGTGCCATGACCTGAAGTTGGAGGTCAACAGCCGGGGGCTGCTCTATCTCAGGAACCCGGATACGAGTAACTTCGGCTTCGCCACCCTGCACTGGTCGGCCGCGTTCCCCCAGCAGCGGCTGGAGGTGTCGGCAGCGGACCCCGGCACGGGGATGAAGGTGTACCGGGAGGTGCTGATAAACCCGCCGCAGGAGGAGCCGGGCTGCGAGGACTACGCCGACTTCACCGTCGATGCGTACGTCTGCCTGTTCCTGCGGCAGCGGATTCCCGAGGGGGCCGCGGGCAGCTCCGATGAGGCGACGCTGCGGGCCGGCCTTCCCGGGCTGGTGCAGGACAAGTCGAATTACGAACTGGTGTTCGCCGAGGAGTTCAACGGCACTCCGCCGTCGGCCAACGCCGCCGGGTGCCGCGACGGCGTGTCGACCTTGAACGGCGATGTGTGGAACTACGTCGACACCTGTGCCTGGGTGGACTCCAGGGGCGAGGCGTGCAGCAACGTCGCCGACGGCAGCTTCTACGCCGCGGTGGCCTACAAGTGCGGCACGAATCTGAACACCTTCGGCAAGCTCCACTACCAGTACGGCTACCTGGAGTTCAAGTACACCCTCAACATGGACGGCTGGAACTGGAGTTCGAACCAGAACCTCGTGGCGTGGGCCCCGGCTTATCCGGAGCAGCACCTGTGGAGCCAATACGGGGTGACGATCGACAGCTGGGAGGACTACCTCAAGTACGTGAGTGTCGAACTCGACTTTCTTGAGTACGTCGCCCAGAGCAGGCACTCGTCCTGGGGCATGCACGCCAACTGGGGCCGCATTGTAAGCAACGTACGGTCGTACAGAACCGGCGTTCGGCTCGACTACTGCCCCACCACCAGGATCGACCCGTACCGAGTCCTCTCCAATCCCAATCCCTGTCGTACGACAGACACTTTCACAGTCACCCTCGGAGTGGAGTGGACTCCACGCGGCTACCGCACCTTCGTGAAATGGGACACCATCCAGGACGAGCTGACGGTATGGCCCAAGCGCGGCGTAGGGATCGACCGCCAGCTTCCCGGAGGGCCACAAACCCACCTTCAAGGCACGGCCAGGGATCGCTACTTCGAGTATCTCACCCCCGGCAATACCAGCACAATCCTCACCCAAGCCGGCGTCGGCCACTCACCCAATCCCATTGGCATCGGCGCCTTCGGAGACGATATGCCCTCCTCAATGAATCACATCCGCACCAAAGTCAAGTTCGACTACGTGCGGCTCTGGCAGCCCCAGGACCACTACTCCAACATGGAGCCCGTCTACCAGTAGGACTCTGCGTCCTGTCGAGTCTTGGGAGCTTATTGGTATTTGAAAGTATATTTCATTAGTTTACATTGTAATAAATAGTGCAGCGTGCTAGCATGGTCGGTGTGGCGGCATCGGAAGTACTCAGCGTTCAGGGTGAGAGCACTGCGGCCGGACCGGAACCGGCCGCAGTGCCCGCGTCGAACGCGGCGTGGCCGCGCTGGCCTCAACTCATCCCTATCGCGCAGCTGGTCGCGGTCGTTCTAGGAGTGTTCGCGATCATCTGGAACCAGCAGCAGACGACCGACAGCCTGCGCACCGAACTGAATACCGAGGTCGCCGGGCTGCGGGCCGACATCACCCGCGTCGAGACCGGACTGCGGGCCGAGTTCTCCAACGAGATCGGTGAACTGCGCGTCCTGGTGGCCGAGAACGGTGAGCGCCTAGCCCGCATCGAGGGCTTCCTCGGGATCGGAATCCCGGACTCAGCGAAGGAGCAAGCCCGCGCCGCGGCAGGAGATGACCTCAGCCCGGGGGGCTAGCTGGCCCAGGCGGCGTCGCGGCGTCTATTCGAGTTCGGGGTCCAGGCGGGTGACGAGGGCGACACCGCCCTCGATGCGCACGATGATGACCCGGGCCCCGGCCTCGATGGCCTTGCCGTCGTCGAGGGGATCGATGGGAGCGGCCGTCATCTGGGTGCGGGCGCCGGCCACCGTGAGCACGATGCGGCCCCGCCGCTCGTTCGACATGGGCAGCGAGACTCGGGCGATGCTGCCCTCGATCTCGCGGTCGCTCACGTCGCTGGAGGCCTCGCTGCGGCGCAGGTAGGCGAACGCGGCGCTGTTGATCACGCCGGCCAGCACCCCGACCACGACCGCCAGCAGCAGCGTGAACACCGCGCCGGTCCCCAGCCACTCCGAGACCAGCCCGGTGGCCCCGAAGAACGTGGCCACGAAGGCGATGCTGCTCAGCGGGATGACCGAGAACACGTCCCCCAGCCCGTCCACCTCCGCGCCCGCATCCATGTCGGCGTCTCCGCCGCTGAACACGAACCACATCAGCACCGGCGCCCCGGCGAACAGCATGAAGGCGTACAGCCAGGTCATCGTGCCGGCGAAGTCTCAGCTGCGGCAGGGCCGGGCATCGGGCCGTTCATGGGCCAAAGCTAGTATCCCGACCGCGCCGGCCGCACCGAGGTGACCCCATGAGCTTTACTCAGGCCTTCTTCGAAGTTCGCGACGAGGTCCGCAACTGGGGCCGGTGGGGGGACGACGACCGCCTCGGCACGCTCAACCTGATCACTGACGGCGCGGTGGCCCACGCCGCCTCGCTGGTGCGCACCGGCCGGCGGGTGTCGTGTGCTCTCGACCTCAAACACTCCGACGGCGTGCAGATCGGCCAGATGCACGGGCGCATCAACCCGCTGCACGCCATGGTCAAGATCCACAGCCCCGACCTCGGCGACGCCGACGGCAAGGGCATGGTGGCCCACTTCTCCGACGACATCGTGACCATGCCCCTGCAGGCCGCCACCCACTGGGACGGCCTGTCCCACGTGAGCTACGACAACACCCTCTACAACGGTGTGCCGGTCTCGTCGATCAACCCCACCGGCGGCGCCACCGTGCTCGGAATCGAGAACGTCCGCCACCTCACCGGCCGGGGCGTGCTGCTCGACGTGTGCGCGGCCAAGGGGCTCGAGCGGCTTGCAAGCGACCACGAGGTCACCGGAGACGACCTCGACGAGGCGGCCGAGCACGGGCGAGTGGCCATGCGCCCCGGCGACATCGTGCTGCTGCGCACCGGGCGGATCCAGGTGTTCCGCGAGATGGGAGCGCTGCCCTACGTCACCGGGCCGGACTCCGACGGAACCAGCCCGGGACCCGGCTTCGACGCGGTGCGCTGGTTCTGGCGGAATGATGTGGCCGCGGTGGCCGACGACACCTACATCTTCGAAGTCTTCCCCGGCCCCAACTGGGACGACGCGCTGGGGGTGCACTGCCTCCATGTGGTGGACATGGGCATGACCCAGGGGCAGAACTGGGACCTCGAGGCCCTGGCCGCCGCCTGCGCCGAGGCCGGACGCTACGAGTTCCTGCTACAAGCCAACCCCGAGCCCTTCGTCGGCGGCTGCGGCTCCCCCGTCAACCCGGTAGCCGTGTTGTGAGCCTCGCCCCAGGTGCGCTGATCCGGTTGCCCTGAATCGGCCGCTGCGTCGGAAATGCGGTGGCGAGCGGTCGGCTAGGAAACGGCGGCGCGGTAGCCGACGTTGGGGACCGTGAGAATGAAGGTGGGCTTGCGGGCGTCGTCGCCCAGCTTGGCCCGCAGGTCCTTGACGACGGTGCGCACACGCTGGGCGTCGCCGCTGGCGCCATCTCCCCAGACGCTTTCGAGCAGCTGCTCGTAGCTGAGGTCGCGGCCGGCGTTGGTGCACAGCTCCGAGAGCACCCTGTACTCGGTGGGGGTGAGATTCACGGCCTGGCCTGCCACGGTGACCGTGCGGGTCATGTAGTCGACGGTCAAGTCGGCCAGCCGGTAGGGCTCGGTGTACCGGGACTGCGTTCGCCTGCGCAGCGCCGCTGCGATCCGGGCCCGCAGTTCGGTGGGCGAGAACGGCTTGACGATGAAATCGGTCGCGCCCAACTCGAACGCCCTGGCGACTAGCTGGTCGTCGCCGCGTCCCGACACGATGATGACCGGTACCTCCAGCACCTTGGGGCTGCGCCTGATCAGCTCGAAGGCGTCGGTGTCCGGCAGCACCAGGTCCAACAGAGCGAGATGGGGCCGCTCAGTCGCCAGGAGTTGCTCGAATTCGCGCGGGTCGCCGGTGATGATCGGGACGTAGCCCGCCCGCGCCAGCGTGTTGCGGATGTAGTGAACCGTTCGGGGGTCGTCCTCGACTACGAGGATGCGTTCCACCTTGGTCGGCGCGCGGGTGACGGTGCCGGATGCTGGATCGTCGCGAGCGACCTCTGAGGCTGGTTCACCGAGAGCAGGAATGGTGAAGGTGAACCGGGTGCCCTGGTTCTGCCCGCCGCTGCGGGCCCAGATGCGGCCGCCGTGGGCTTCCACGATGCCTCTGCAGATCGCGAGGCCCAGGCCATAGCCGGTTCCCACGCGGTGCTCGTGGTCGCGGTGAGTTTGCGAGAACTTCGTGAACAGCAGCGGCAGTCGCTCCGGTGCGATGCCCGCGCCCTCGTCGGTGACCGAGATCGCCACATGGGTGTCGTCCAGCGACGCAGACACGGTGATGGTGGACCAGTCGTGGGCGTTCGCGGCGGCGTTGGAGAGCAGGTTGTGGAGAACCTGCACAATCCGCTGGCGATCCGCCCGCACCCTCGGCAGGTTCGGCATCAGGTCGATCTTGACGTGATGCTGATACCCGCCGTCGAGGAACGCGTTCTTCGCGTGGTCGACGATCGATGCCACATCGGCCGCTTCGGGTGTCACCGGCAGCGCGCCCGCCTCGATGCGGGTCATGTCCAGCAGGTCGTTGATCAGACTCCGCATGTGGTCGGCTTGTTCGTCGACGATGTGGAAGAACTGGCGCACCTCCGCGGGATCTGGAGGCATCAGCGAGTCGAGTACCGTGGCCGCGGAGCCCTTGATCGCGGTCAGCGGCGCCCGGAGCTCGTGGCTCACCATCGCCAGGAACTCGGCCCGTAACCTCTCCAGTTCCTCCAACGGTGACATGTCCTGGACGATGGCGATGATTGTCATCAACTCCCCGCCGTCGGACCGGATCGCAGCGGCGTTCACCAGCGTCGCCACCTGGCTGCCGTCAGGACGCACGATCACCAGCTCTTCGGCCCGCACGGTCTCGTCGGCGTGCAATGCCTGCTCGAATGGCAGATCGTCCAACACGGCCTCGGACCCGTCCATCCGCTTGAATCTGAGCGGCAGGAAGCTCTTGACCGAGAGGTGCTCCTGCTCCAGTCCGATGCCGATCAGGCGGCGCGCCTCCCGGTTCGCCACGACGACGTTCTCAGAGGCGACATCCACGACCACCACCCCCACCGGAGAGGTGTTGACGAGCGCTCGGAGATCGGCCTTGGCGCGCTGCTCGTCGCCGTAGCGGCAGGCGTTGATGACCGCCATCGCCGCCTGGCTGGCGAACATCTCCACAGTCTCCTCGTCCTCTTGGGTGAACTCCGAGTCGTCGTGTTTCTCGCCGACGAAGATTGTGCCCACGTGACGGTCCCGCACTTTGATCTGAGCGCCGAGGAACGCCTCGATGTGCGGCTCGAACCCGTCGAACCCGACCGACTCCGCGTGCGCGATGAAGTTGCTGGTCCGCAGCGGCCCATCCGCCCCGCTTAGGTAATGGAACAGCTCCATGCCGCGGTCGTAGCCCACCACGATCTGCTCCTGCTCGGGGGACAGACCCGAGAACAGCAGGTTCTGCAAATCCCCAGCCTTGTCGATCGTGGTGATGGCACCGTAGCGGGCACCGGTCAGGATTCGTGCGCCGTCCACCACCTCCTGCAGCACCACGTCAAGGTCCAGGTCCTCGTTGATTCGCAGGATCGCCTCGGTCAGCCCCGACAGGCGGGAGCGAAGCATCTCGTTCTCCGTTCTCAGACGGTCGATCTCGGCCAAGCCCGCACTCCTTCTCGCACGATCTGAGGAGATGGGCACGCATCGAGCGGGCGCGCTTCCAGCGCCGAGCATACTGCCCGGTCCTGGCTCGACTCGGGCAGTGGCGCAGCAGGCCGCGCGGCGCTGGGAGACGATCAGTCCCGTGCGGTGGTGGTGAGGGTGGCGGTGAAGCCCGCGACCGGGTTGCCGCCGGTCGTGCCGCGACAGTGTTCTCGAGCTTCAGGGGGAGTTCAATGACCAAGCGAAGTGTTGTCGCGCCTACGAGGGCGTCTCATAGCCTCCGCCGAGGGCTAGCAGCCGCCGGGCGGAGCCCGGCCTCGCAGCCAGTTCTAGACTGCGCTTATGGCCGATGACCCTGGAGCGGGGCCGGAGGTTGCGGTCGTAGGCAGCGCCAACCTCGACCTAGTGGTGGAAGTGGAGACGATCCCGGTGGCGGGCGAGACCGTCCTGGGCGGCGACCTCCGCCTCATTCCCGGCGGCAAGGGAGCCAACCAGGCTGTGGCCGCGGCCCGTCTCGGCCGGCGGGTCGCCATGATCGGAAGGGTCGGCGATGACGACGCGGGCAGAACGCTGCGCTCGGCGATGGACTCGGCCGGCGTCGACACCGCATCCCTGCTGACTACCGAGGGCGCTCCGAGCGGCACAGCCCTGATTGCGGTGGGAGCCGACGGCGACAACGCAATCGTGGTGAGCCCCGGCGCCAACGGCCGCCTCAGCTCCGCCGACGTGGAGGGCGCAACCGGCGTACTGGCCGCGGCGGACGTTGTGCTGCTGCAGTTGGAAGTGCCCCTCGAGGCGGTCTCGGCCGCCGTTCGCTGCGCGGGCGGCACGGTCGTACTGAACCCCGCTCCCGCGCCGGCAAGCATGCTCTCGCTCGATCTGCTCGACGGCGTGGACGTGATCGTGCCCAACCAGACCGAGCTGGCCACGATGGCGGGCCACGCCGGACTCTCCCCCATCGGCGAGGTGGACCCCGAGACCGCTGTCGCCTTGGCCCGAGGGTTGCCGATCGCGGCTGCCGTCGTGACCCTGGGAGCGGCCGGCGCGATAGTCGTCACGCCGACCGACGCCACCCACGTACCGGCGCCGGCCGTGGTGCCGGTCGACACCACCGCGGCCGGCGATGCCTTCTGCGGGGCGCTCGCCGATGCCCTGGTAGGGGGCGCTGACCTAGTGGCGGCCACCAAGTGGGCTGTGAGAGTGGGCGCGGCCGCGACACTGCGCCACGGCGCCCAGCCCTCGCTGCCGACCCGGGACGAAGTCGAGCACCTGCTCGGTGTCTAGCTGCTTCTAGGCTCAGCGAATGACCCCCGACACCAGCCGAGCGCCGACGCCCCTCCCCGGCGCGGCCCGAGCGGCTTCTAGGCTCAGCGAATGACCGACCACGCCGAGCCGGACCGCCCCAGGATCGTGCTGGACTGCGACCCCGGACTCGACGACGCCATCGCCATCCTCACCGCCGCCCACTTCGGGGAACTGGTCGGCATCACCACCGTCAACGGCAACGTCGGGATCGAGCACACCACCCACAACGCCCTGGCGACCGCGCAGATCGCCGGCCTGGATGTGCCCGTGCACCGGGGCGCGGCCCGCCCGCTGATCGCACCCACCATGGACGCGGCCCGCATCCACGGAGCCACCGGACTGGGCGATGTCGCTCTGCCGGAGCTGACCCGGTCGGTCGCCTCCGACGACGCCGTGGCCTTCCTGTGCGACACGGCCCGCTCCGTCGACGACCTGCATCTGGTGGCGGTGGGGCCCCTGACGAACGTGGCCCTCGCGCTGCAGCGTGACCCCGACCTGCGCAGCCGCCTGGCCGGCCTCACGATCATGGGCGGGGGCGCCCACGCCGGCAACGTCACCCCCGTCGCCGAGTTCAACGTCTGGGCCGATCCGGAGGCCGCGGCCATCGTCTTCCGGGAGGCGGCCCCGCTGACGATGGTGGGGCTGGACGTAACCCACAAGGTCCTGCTGGGCGGCGACGAGGCCGACCGGATGCGCTCAGCTGGCACTCCTGCAGCCCACTTCGCCGCCGGGCTGTTGGAATACGCCTACGACCGGTGCCGCGAGTTCGGTCTGGAGGCAGCCCCGGTGCATGACGCCACCGCCATCATCGCGGTCACGCACCCCCACCTGTTCCGCCGCTCGACCCACCCGGTAGCCGTCGAGCTGCACGGTGAGCACACCCGTGGCATGACCGTCACCGACGTGCGCCCGCCGGCCGCCATCGCCGCAGAGCCGGCCCCGCCCGCCCACGACGTCGTCTGGGACGCCGACGCCCAGGCCGTCATCGACCTGATCGTGGACGCAGTGGTCAACTCCTAACCGGGGCGGTGGACCTCGGCCAGCCAGTGGTCCTCTATCTCGATGGGGCACAGCGCCCAGCACGCAGACAGCAGCCAGCCCAGCACCTCATCGTGAGACGCCCCCGCGGCCGGCTGCACGACAATCCCGTTCTTGGCATGGTCCTGAACCTTGCGCCAGCCCGCCGGCAGCGGAGCCCCGGCGTCGCCGAGCCGGTCCAGAGCCTTGGGTCCCGCACCATGCTCCACGCCGATCGTCGGCAGCGCCCCGGTCGAGGCTCCCCGCGGCGGGGTCCAAGTCGCCATGGGCACGGCCGGCCCCCGTCCCGAGAACCAGCGACCCAGCATCGTCGGCGCCGGCAGCCGTTCGATCTGATCGTCCCGCAGGCCAGGACCAATGTTGATCCAACCCAACCCATCGCCCCGATCCGCCAGGCTGTCCATCTCGCGCACGACCGGCGAGGTGTCGCTCGAATCGAAGGCGATCGCCTCAGTCTTGAACGAGCCCACAACTCCGAACCGTACTGCCCGCGCAGGCCGTCCCCTGGGCCACGAGAGTGCGCGGTGCGCCAGGCCGGGGGGTGGCGACGAGTCAGATGACCGACGAATAGGGCGAAGCCCGTGTCGGTCATCGGACTCGGCGACAGGACCCGCCGGCCGGGAGGTCCGCCGGCTGGGAGGTCCGCCGGCTGGGATGAGTAGCCGGCCCGGATGAGTATCGTCAAAGGCATGGACGACCGCCAATGGGGATTCCGCACGAGAGCCCTGCACGCGGGCAGCCAACCCGATCCAACCACCGGCGCCCGAGCCGTGCCCATCTACCAGTCCACGAGCTTCGTGTTCGAGGACACGGCGGATGCCGCCGACCTGTTCGCCCTGCAGAAGTACGGCACCTTCTACACCCGCATCTCCAACCCGACGAACGCTGCCTTCGAGGAACGCATGGCCAGCCTCGAGGGAGGCATCGGGGCGGTGGCCACCGCCAGCGGCCAGGCCGCCGAGTTCCTCACCGTCACCGCGCTGGCCTCAGCCGGCGAGCACGTCGTGGCCGCGGCCGGCCTCTACGGCGGCACCTACACGCTGCTCGATGTGACGCTGCGGCGCCTCGGCATCGAGACCACGTTCGTGGACGGGACCGATCCCGACGCCTTCGCCGCGGCCGCGCGCGATGACACCAAGCTGCTGTACACCGAGATCATCGCCAATCCCTCCGGAGCGGTGGCCGACCTCGCGGCCCTGACCGATGTAGCCCAGGCTCACAAGCTTCCCCTGGTAGTGGACTCCACCTTCGCCACGCCGTACCTGTGCCGCCCGTTGGATCACGGCGCCGACATCGCCCTGCACTCGGCCACCAAGTTCCTGGGCGGCCACGGAACATCCATCGGCGGCGTGATCGTGGAAGCAGGACGTTTCAACTGGGACTCGGGCCGGTTCCCGCACATGGTCGATCGGATCCCGAGCTACAACGAGCTGCGCTGGTGGGACAACTTCGGCGAGTACGCCTTCTGCACGAAGGTCCGGGCCGAGCAACTGCGAGACGTCGGCGCCTGCCTGTCGCCGTTCAACGCCTTCCTGCTGCTGCAGGGGATCGAGACGCTGCCGCTGCGCATGGAGGCCCACGTCGCCAACGCCCGGGCCGTGGCCGAATGGCTGGACGCCGACGACCGGGTGGCGTGGGTACTGTGGGCGGGCCTGCCCGACCATCCGCAGCACGACCTGGCCCGCCGCTACCTGCCCAAAGGCCCGGGCGCCATCTTCACCTTCGGCGTGGTGGGCGGCCGCGCCGCCGGCGCCCGCTTCATCGAGTCGCTGCAGATGGTGTCGCACCTGGCCAACGTGGGCGACGCCAAGACGCTGGTGATCCACCCAGCCTCCACCACCCATCAGCAGCTCTCCGACGAGGAGCTGGAGGCGGGAGGCGTATCGCCGGACATGGTGCGCATATCCGTCGGCTTGGAGGACGTCGACGACATCATCTGGGACCTGGACCAGGCCCTGACCGCGGCCACCAAGGACCCCCGTGGCTGAGCACCCCCAGCCGAATTGGCAGCGATACACCCCCTATAGGGGGCAAAACGCTGCCAATTCCCGGACAAACCCCGACCGCCAGGCGAATTGGCAGCGAAACACACCGTATAGGGGGCAAAACGCTGCCAATTCCCGGAGGATCCATGGCTGAGGCTGACCATCCGCCGGTGGAGGGCTGGACGCCGCCGACCGCGCTCGAGCGCCAGCGCATCCTGCGCCGGTCCCGCTCGGTGGCCGTTGTCGGCGCCTCGGCCAACCTGGCCCGGGCCAGCTACTTCGTCCTCACCTACCTGCTGTCGTCGTCCACCGACTTCGAGGTGTACCCGGTGAACCCCCGTGCCGCCGGCACCGAGATCCTCGGTCGCAAGGTGTACGCGTCGCTCGCGGACCTGCCGGTCACGCCCGACATCGTGGACGTGTTCCGCCGGGCCGAGGACCTGCCCTCCGTCGCGGACGAGGCCATCGCCGTGGGCGCACCGGTCTTCTGGGCGCAACTCGGACTGTGGAGTCCCGAGGCCGCGCAGCGCTGCGTCTCTGCCGGACTCACGGTAGTGATGGACCGGTGCCTGAAGATCGAGCACGCCCGCTTCCACGGCGGTCTGCACCTGTCCGGATTCGACACCGGCGTCATCTCTTCACGCCGTAAGCTCCAGAATTCACCGAATTAGCTAATTTCTGTTCGATAGCTGTTGAGTAACCGGTGATCGGCGCAAAGAACTTGCTCCCCAACCCGGTTAGACGCTATAGCTATCCCTTAGACAGAGGACACTCGTCAACAAAGTCGGCACGAACGGTGCAATTTTCCTTTCCCGGGCGGGAAGCGGTTGGCTAGGATCGCTTTTTCTCTCGATTCGGGCGGGCATCCGATGAGATGAGGGGGAGGACCGATGGCACGTACGGTTACTTCGGCAATTGTCCAGGTGGCCTGGACCGGCGACAAGGAGTCGATGATCGAGCTCCATGAGAAGTACGTGGCCGAGGCGGCCTCGGCCGGCACTCAGGTCATGTGCTTCCAGGAGCTGTTCTACGGCCCCTACTTCTGCCAGGTGCAGGACACCGAGTTCTACTCCTACGCCGAGGCGATCCCCGACGGTCCCACCACCAAGAGGTTCCAGGAGCTGGCGGCCAAGCACGAGATGGTGCTGGTGCTTCCAATGTACGAGCACGAGAAGGCCGGGTTCCTGTACAACACCGCTGCCGTCATCGACGCCGACGGCAGCTACCTCGGCAAGTATCGCAAGACCCACATCCCCCAGGTCAAGGGGTTCTGGGAGAAGTTCTACTTCCGTCCCGGCAACCTCGGCTACCCGGTGTTCGAGACCGCGGTCGGCACGGTGGGCGTGTACATCTGCTATGACCGCCACTTCCCCGAGGGCTGGCGCGCGCTGGGACTCGCCGGAGCGGAGATCGTGTTCAACCCGTCGGCTACCAGCCGCGGGCTCTCCGCGTACCTCTGGCAGCTCGAGCAGACTTCGGCCGCCGTGGCCAACATGTACTTCGTCGGGGCCATCAACCGGGTAGGGATCGAGCCGCTGGGCGACAACGACTTCTACGGCACCTCCTACTTCGCCAACCCGAGAGGGCAATTCGTCGACGGCACCGCGTCGGACCAGACCGAGGAACTGGTGGTGCGCGACCTCGATCTCGACCAGATCGAGGAGGTCCGATCGCAGTGGGCGTTCTACCGGGACCGCCGCCCCGACATCTACGACCCGCTGACCGCCCCATGACCTGACTCGCCGGCAGTCGGAACAGCCGGAGGCCCGGAAGGAGACAAAGATGGCAACGCTCATCAAGGGAGGCACCGTCGTCAGTGCGACCGGCGCGGATCCGGCCGACGTCCTCATCGACGGCGAGCAGATCGCTGCGGTCCTGCGCCCCGGCAGCGTCATCGCGGCGGCGGCCGAGCAGGGCGCGGAGGTCATCGATGCCACCGGCCGGCTCGTGGTGCCCGGCGGCGTAGACGTCCACACCCACATGGAGCTGCCCTTCGGCGGCACCTTCGCCTCCGACACCTTCGAGACCGGCACCCGGGCCGCGGCCTGGGGCGGCACCACCACCATCGTGGACTTCGCCGTGCAGAAGACCGGCGAGAACGTGAGGGAATGCCTCGACGCCTGGATGGCCAAGGCCGAGGGCAACTGCGCCATCGACTACGGCTTCCACATGATCATCGGCGGTGTCGACAACGACTCCCTCAAGGAGATGGACCTGCTGGTCAACGAGGGCATCACCAGCTTCAAGCTGTTCATGGCCTATCCCGGCGTGTTCCTCGCCGACGACGGCCAGATCCTGCGGGCCATGCAGCAGGCCGCGGGCAACGGCGGGCTGATCATGATGCACGCCGAGAATGGCCTGGCCATCGACGTGCTGGCCGAGCAGGCCTTCGAGCGGGGCGAGATCAGCCCGGTCACCCACGGCTACGTGCGCCGCAAGGAGCTGGAGTCGGAGGCCACCCACCGGGCCATCCAGCTGGCCAAGGTTGGGGCGGCGCCCCTCTACATCGTCCACCTGTCGGCCTCCGAGGCCCTCGAGCAGGTGGCCATGGCCCGTGACGCCGGCATGAACGTATTCGCGGAGACCTGCCCGCAGTACCTGCACTTCAGCCTGGAGGAGCACCTGAACCGCCCCGGCTTCGAGGGCGCCGCCTACGTGTGCTCCACCCCGCTCCGGTCGCGGGCCGAGGGCCACCAGGACGACCTGTGGAGGGGGCTGCGCACCAACGACCTGGCCGTGGTGTCCACCGACCACTGCCCGTTCTGCATGAAGGAGCAGAAGGAGTTGGGCCTGAACGACTTCCGGGCCATACCCAACGGCATCGGCGGCGTCGAGCACCGCATGGACATGATCTACCAGGGCGTGGTCACCGGCGAGATCGGCCTGGCCCGCTGGGTCGAGCTGTGCGCCACCACCCCCGCTCGCATGATGGGCCTCTACCCCCGCAAGGGGATCATCGCCGCCGGCTCCGACGCCGACATCGTGATCTACGACCCCAACAAGCAGTGGACTATCAGCGTCGACAACCACCACATGAACATGGACCACTCCGCCTACGAGGGCACCCGGGTGACCGGCCACGTCGACACGGTGTTCTCACGGGGCCGCAAGCTCATCGACAACGGCCAGTACCACGGCCGCCCCGGCGACGGCCAATACCTGCGGAGAGGCCTGAGCCAGTACCTGATGTAACCCGCAGAGGCGGCCGGCCCGGAGCCCCGCCGCGGCACCTGACCATCACCAACACCCGAACGAGACGGGAGACGGCAAGTGGAGACAATCGAGCATTTTGTTGATGGGGCGGCCATGGCGTGCGCGTCGGGCCGGTCCCATCCGGTGTTCAACCCGGCCACCGGCGAGCAGACCGCCACCGTTGGGCTGGCCAGCGTAGAGGAGGTCGACGCCGCGGTCGCCTCGGCCCAGGCCGCCTTCGAGGACTGGCGCAACACGTCGCTGGCGGCCCGCACCAAGCTGATGCTCGCCTTCCGCAACCTGGTGGAGGCCAACGCGGCCGAGATCGCCGCCCGGCTGACCGCGCAGCACGGCAAGGTGCGCTCCGACGCACTGGGTGAGGTGGCTCGGGGCCTGGAGAACATCGAGTACGCGTGTGGCCTGGCCGACCTGCTCAAGGGCAGCTTCAACTCCCAGGCGTCCAGCGGTGTCGACGTGTACACCGTGCGCCAGCCGCTGGGGGTGGTGGCCGGCATCACCCCGTTCAACTTCCCGGCCATGGTGCCGTTGTGGATGATCCCCAACGCAGTGGCCTGCGGCAACACCTTCGTGCTCAAGCCGTCCGAGCGTGACCCGTCCGCGCCGCTGCTGGTGGCCGAACTGTTCTTCGAGGCCGGGTTCCCGCCGGGCGTGCTCAACGTCGTCAACGGCGACAAGGTGGCCGTGGACCGGCTGCTGACACACCCCGATGTGGCTGCGGTGAGCTTCGTGGGCTCCACCCCGATCGCCCGCTACGTCTACGAGACAGGCACCTCCGCCGGCAAGCGCGTCCAGGCGCTGGGCGGAGCCAAGAACCACATGGTCGTGCTGCCCGACGCCGACATCGACCTGGCCGCCGACGCGGCCGTCTCCGCGGCCTACGGCTCGGCCGGCGAGCGCTGCATGGCGGTATCGGTCGTGGTGGCCGTGGGCGACGCCGGCGACCCCCTGATCGACGCCATCAGGGTGCGCATGGACAAACTTCAGGTCGGGCCGGGCGACAACCCCGAATCCGAGATGGGTCCGCTGATCACCCGCGAGCATCGCGACCGGGTTGCCGGCTACGTCGGCGCCGGTGCCGACGAGGGCGCCACCGTCGTGGTCGACGGGCGCGAAGCGGTCTTCGACAACGACGGCTTCTTCCTGGGCGTGTCGCTGCTCGACAGAGTCACCCCCGAGATGTCGGTGTACCGCGACGAGATCTTCGGCCCGGTGCTGTGCGTGGTGCGCTCCGACAGCTACCACCAGGCCGTGGAGCTCATCGAACAGAACCCGTGGGGCAACGGCGCAGCCATCTTCACCCGGGACGGCGGCGCGGCCCGCCAGTTCCAACTCGACGCCGATGCCGGCATGGTCGGCGTCAACGTCCCCATCCCGGTACCCGTCGGCTACCACTCCTTCGGCGGCTGGAAGAACTCGCTGTTCGGCGACACCCACATGTACGGGCCCGAGGGGATCCACTTCTTCACCAAGGCCAAGGCCATCACCGCCCGCTGGCCCGACCCGGCCGACAGCGTTGTCGACCTGGGCTTCCCCCGCAACCGGTGAGGACGGGCGCCGTGACCGTCATGCAGCCGGACCTCTAGGAGTCCTTGCCTAATGGACTTCGGAGTCGTCCTGCAGACCGATCCACCGGCATGGCGGGTGGTAGACCTGGCCCGGCAAGCCGAGACGCACGGGTTCTCCCACGGATGGACCTTCGACAGCCATGTTCTCTGGCAGGAGCCGTTCGTGATCTACAGCCAGATGCTGTCGGCCACGAACCGCATGACGATCGGGCCGATGGTCACCAACCCCGGCACCCGCAACTGGACGGTCACCGCCTCGCTCTTCGCCACCCTCAACGACATGTTCGGCAACCGGACCGTTTGCGGCATCGGCCGGGGCGACTCAGCCATGCGAGTGCTGGGCCACACCCCCACCAGCCTGGCCACCCTGGGCGAATCCATGAAGGTCATCAAGGGCCTGGTCGAAGGACGTCAGGTCGACTACAACGGTACCCGCCAGCAGTTCCCGTGGTCGGCGGGCGGCCGGCTCGACATCTGGATGGCCGCCTACGGGCCGAGAGCCCTGAAGCTCTGCGGTGAGCAGGCCGACGGGTTCATCCTCCAGCTCGCCGATCCCCAGATAACCGAGTGGACCATCGCGGCCGTCCGCAAGGCCGCGGCCGAGGCGGGACGCGATCCCGACGAGCTGTCCATGTGCGTGGCCGCTCCCGCGTATGTGGGAGACGACCTGGCCCACCAGCGCGATCAGGTCCGCTGGTTCGGCGGCATGGTCGGCAACCATGTGGCCGACCTGGTGGACCGCTACGGCGACACCGGCGCAGGCGTGCCCCAGGCCCTCACCGACTACATCAAGGGTCGGGAGGGCTACGACTACTCGGGGCACGGCAAGGCAGGACACGTGCACACCGACTTCGTGCCCGACGAGGTGATCGACCGGTTCTGCATCCTCGGCGACGCCGACCACCACATTGCTCGCCTTCAGGAGCTGCGCGACCTGGGTGTCGACCAGTTCGCCATCTATCTGATGCACGACCAGAAGGACGAGACGCTCAACGCCTACGGCCAGCGGATCATCCCCGCGCTCAGGGACTGACCCCACCATGAGTTCCGAAGCTGGTCAGCCTGTTGATTCCATGATCGATACGGCTGACGGGACCCCGGCGGCCGTCGACGATCCGATCGTCTTCGAGCAGCTGCTGCGCCTGCAGGCCGCCCGGGAGCAGCGGCGGGCCCGCCTGCGCAGGACCGGCCGGCAGGTGGTCGTGCTGGCCGTGTTCATATGCCTGCTGGGTCTGGCCTACAGCCTGTACAAGGTGGTCGGCACGGCCATCGACGACGCCCAGTCCGGCTGGCCGGTCATCGGCTCGATCCTGCCCGAGTCCGACGACCTCAAGATGCCCCCGGTTCTCGACATCGTGTCGGGGATCTTCGAGGAGCCGAGGGGCACTAACGAGCCCTTCTGGTCGATCGTCGGCAAGGAGGCCGCCTTCACCCTGCGCGAGGCAGCCGTGGGATTCGCCATCGGCGTGGTAGTTGGCCTCAGCATCGCCATCGTGCTCACCACATCTGGCCGCTTGGAGCGGGCTCTGGTGCCCCACGTGATCGCCAGCCAGACCATCCCGCTCATCGCCATCGCGCCCATCATCGTGATCTGGGGCCGCAAGAGCTTCGACTTCCTGCCCTTCGAGTGGCAGGACTGGATGTCGGTGTCGATAATCGCCACCTACCTGACGTTCTTCCCGGTGACGATCAACGGACTGCGGGGCCTGCAGTCGCCCCGCCCCGAGAACCTCGAGTTGATGGACTCCTACGCGGCCCGCTGGGGCCAGACCCTGTGGCGCCTGCGGCTGCCGGCCTCACTTCCCTACCTGTTCGCGGCGTTCAAGATCGCGGCCACCGCCAGCGTGGTGGGAGCCATCGTCGGCGAGATCTCCGCCGGCGTGAAGGGCGGGCTCGGCCGGCGGGTGCTGCTCGAGGCCCAGCGCTACACCACCGGCCCGGAGCGCCTGTACGTGGCGGTGCTGGGCGCGGCCGCCCTCGGGATATTCGTGTTCGCGGTGATCTCTTCGATCGAGTACGGGCTGGTCGGCCGCAAGGGCCGGGAGACCGTGACATGAGCGACGCAGGACCCGACATGAACGACCAGGCCCCGGCCGTCGAGATCCGCGGCGCCTCCAAGATCTTCAATCCCGGGCGCCACAACGAGGTGAAAGCCCTCGAAGACATCGACCTTCATATCGACCAGGGCGACTTCGTCACCCTCATCGGCCCTTCGGGCTGCGGGAAGAGCACGCTGCTGCGGCTCATCGCCGCGCTCGTCGATGCCAGCGACGGCACCGTCCTCGTCAACGGCAAGACCGCGGACGCGGCCCGCCTCGACCGGGACTATTCCATGGTGTTCCAGCGGGCGGGCCTGTTCGACTGGCGAAACGTCTCACGCAACATCGAACTGCCGCTCGAGCTGATGGGCTGGAAGGCAGCCGATCGGCGCCGCCGGTCCGCGGAGATGCTCGAGCTGGTCAAGCTCACCGAGTTCGCCCGTCATCATCCCGCCGAGCTCTCCGGGGGCATGCAGCAGCGCATCGCCATCGCCCGGGCCATGTCGTTCCACCCGCAACTGCTGCTGATGGACGAGCCGTTCGGCGCGCTCGACGAGATGACCCGCGAGCACATGCAGAACGAGCTCCTGCGCATCTGGTCGGAGACCGGGATAACCGTCGTGTTCGTCACCCACTCCATACCCGAGGCGGTGTTCCTGTCGACCAAGGTGGCCGTCATGTCGCCCCGTCCGGGTCAGATCGCGGCCGTGATCGACAACGATCTGGGCCCGCGCACCGACGCCACCCGGGACGATCCCGCCTTCTTCCGCAACGTCACCGCAGTACGCGACGCACTGCGGGGAGGCCACTAGCCGTGACCGCGGCGAAGGCGCTGTTGCGCTCCTGGTTGCCTCCGGTGGTGGCTGCGGTGGTCATCTTCGGCGGCTGGGAGGCGGTTCTGGCCGTACTGCGCCCCGACGGCTTCGTGCTTCCGCCGCCCTCGGAGATCGGGAGCGCGGTGGCGGAGAACTTCGACGCCATCATCACGGCCACCGGGGTCACCGGCTTCATCATCGTCACCGGTCTGCTCGCCGGG
Source organism: Acidimicrobiaceae bacterium (assembly GCA_009842325.1). Classification (GTDB taxonomy): domain Bacteria; phylum Actinomycetota; class Acidimicrobiia; order Acidimicrobiales; family Aldehydirespiratoraceae; genus Aldehydirespirator. The sequence goes on from VYFQ01000024.1 coordinate 18,622, forward strand.
GTGGTGGTGGGAGCGGCGTTCGCCCTGCTGGTCACCGCCTCCCGGGCCGCCAACGAGACGCTCACTCCGCTGGCGGTGGCCGTGAATGCCGTGCCGATCATCGCGCTGGCGCCGATCTTCAACGCCTGGTTCGGGCTCCTGTCGCCCCGCTCCAACCAGGCCGTGGTGGTGGTGCTGGTGTTCTTCCCGATCTTCATCAACACGGCGCGGGGCTTGACGCAGGTAGAGCCGAGCCAGATCGAGCTGATGGAGTCCTACGGGGCCGGCAAGTGGCGGATCATGCGGGAGGTACGCATCCCCAACGCCATGCCGTTCTTCTTCACCGCGCTGAAGCTGGCCACCTCGCTGGCCGTGATCGCGGCCATCGTGGCCGAGTACTTCGGCGGACGCCAGGACGCCCTGGGCAACCTCATCACCAACTCGGCCGGACTGACCCGCTACAACGACGCCTGGGCCGCAGTGCTGGCCGGCTCGCTGGTGGGCATCGGCCTCTACGCGCTCGCAGTCCTTGCCGAGCGCCTCGTCATGCCCTGGTACTTCGTGGCCAGGAGGTCGGCGTGACGGGTGCAACTGAGTCTCATCAGAGAAGACCCAATTGGGAGGGCAACAAACCATGAAAACCAAGAAAACGTTGATGCGCCTGTTGGTGCCGCTTCTGGCCTTAGGCCTGATTGCCGCCGCCTGTGGCGACGACGAGGAGCCGGCCGCTCCAGACACCAGCGCGGCGGACGCCGCGGCTGCGGCAGCCGAGGCCGACGCAGCCGCCGCTCAGGCTGAGGCCGACGCAGCCGCGGCCGAGGCCGACGCGGCTGCCGCCAGGGCAGCCGAGGCTGAGGCGGCACTCGCAGAGGCCATGGCTGAGGCCGAGGGGGCGATCGACCCTGAGGTCGTAGCCGCGCTGGAGGCCGAGCTGGAAGCGGCCGCCGCCGAGGCGGCCGCGGCCCAGTCGGAGGCTGAAGCTGCCGCGGCTGCCCAGGCCGACGCCGAAGCAGCCGCTGCCGAGGCCGAGGCGGCCGCGGCGGAGGCGATGGCCGAGCCTGAGCCCGCGCCGCCGGTCGACGTCACCCTGCAGCTGCAATGGTTCACCCAGTCGCAGTTCGCGGGCTACTACGCGGCCGTGGCCACCGGCATCTACGAGGACTACGGACTGAACGTGGAGATCCTCGAGGGCGGCGTGGAGATCGTGCCCGCCTCGGTGCTGGACTCGGGTGCTGCCGACTTCGCGGTGTCCTGGGTTCCCCGTGGCCTGGTGCCACGGGAGGAGGGCGCCAACATCACCAACATCGCCCAGGTGTTCCAGCGCAGCGCCACCCTCCAGGTGGCCTTCGCCGACTCCGGCATCACCACCGTCGCCGACCTGGAGGGCCGCACCGTCGGCAACTGGGGCTTCGGCAACGAGTTCGAGCTGCTGGCCGGCCTCCGCAGGAACGGGCTCGACCCGGCATCCGACGTTCAGCTGGTCCAGCAGAACTTCGACATGCTGGCCCTGATCAGCGGTGAGATCGACGCAGCCCAGGCCATGATCTACAACGAGTACGCCCAGGTGCTCGAGACGGTCAACCCCGACACCGGCGAGCTGTACCAGCCCGACGACCTCAACATCATCAACTGGAATGATGTGGGCACGGCCATGCTCCAGGATGCTCTGTGGGCCGACGCCGACCGCTTGGACGACGACCCCGCGTACCACGAGACCGCGGTCAAGTTCGTCGAGGCGTCGCTCCTAGGCTGGATCTACTGCCGCGACAACCCCGAGGAGTGCGTGGACATCGTCCTCGACAACGCTCCCACTCTGGGCCGGTCGCACCAGACCTGGCAGCTCAACGAGATCAACGCCCTGATCTGGCCGTCGCCGCAGGGCGTGGGCGTGATGGACAAGGACCTGTGGGACCAGACCGTCGCGGTGGCCACCAGCGAGGGAATCCTGGCCTCGGCCCCCGACGACGACGCCTACCGCCCGGAGATCGCCTGGGAGGCGGTCACCAACCTGCGCAACGCCGGCACCGACGTCATCGGCAACAACTGGCAGCGCGTGCCCGTCGTGCTGCTCCCCGGCGGCGAGTAGCCACTAGCTAGACACCCGGCTCGGCCGGCGGCGGCCCTTCAGCCGTCGCCGGCCCCGCCGCGCCAACCCGAGGCCGGGCCAATAGCCTGCCGCGCGCTGTGTACTCCTCTCTCGGCCGGTGGTGCTACCGGCACCCGTGGCGGGTTCTGATCTCCTGGCTGCTGGTCATCGTGATCGCAGCCGGGGCGGCCGGCAGCCTGGGCTCTGCCTACGGCGGCACGCCGGCCGCTCCCGACGCCGAGAGCAGCCTGGGAGCCGACATCCTCGACGCGCACTTCGGCCGCATCGGGGCGGTGATCAGCGGCCGCATTGTGTTCCGGGCCGAGCAGGGCGTGGACGACCCTGCCGTGCGGGCGGCCATGACCGAGTTGTTCGAGAGGGTCGACACCCTCGAAGGGGTCACCGTCGGATCGCCCTACGCCCCTGACGGGCGTCGCCGCATCGCCGCTCAGGGCCCTGAAGCCGGCCGGATCGCCTACGCCGACATCGACACCGGCGCCGACACCTCCGCCTTCGAGGCGGAGGACATCGGCCACGAGATCGGGCACCTCATCGATCACCTCGGGCTGCGCTCGATGGAGGGCGTTCAGGTGGAAGTGGGGGGCGCCTGGCTCTCTGACCGGCAGCCACCCGAGTCTGAGGCCATCGGACTCGCCTTCGCGGTGTTCGTGCTGATCATGGCGGTCGGTTCGGTCGTGGCCATGGGAATGACCGTCTCCACGGCCCTCATCGGTGTCGGAGTCGGCGCGGCCGGTGTTGTGATGCTGAGCAACGTGGCGACCGTCCCCGAGTTCGCCCCCACCATCGGCATCATGATCGGCATCGGGGTGGGCATCGACTACGCGCTGTTCATCATCACCCGCTACCGGGAGTGGGTCGACCATGGCTTGAACGCGGAGGAGGCCACCGCGGCCGCGCTCGACTCGGCCGGGCGGGCGGTGGTCTTCGCGGGAGCCACCGTGGTGGTGTCGCTGCTGGGTCTGCTGCTCATCGGGCTGCCCTTCGTGGCCGGGCTGGGGCTGGCCGCAGCCATCACCGTGGCTGTCGTCATGGCCGGGTCGGTAACGCTCCTGCCGGCTGTCATCGGCCTGCTCGGTGACCGGATCCACACCACCCGGGTCCGGGGTATGGCTGCCGCCGCGCTGATCGCCATTGCCCTGCTCGGCTTCGGCACTGGCTTCAGGCCACTGCTGGCGGGCATACCAGCGGCAGTCATCGTGCTGGTGGCGGGGGCGTTCAGAATCCCGGCCAACCCGTTGCGGCGAGCTGTACGCCACAGGGAGGCCAAGCCGTTGCGGGAGACCGGCTGGTACCGGCTCAGCCGGATGGTCCAGTCCCGGCCGTGGCAGTTCGCCATGGGCGGCACCGCCGTCCTCCTCGTACTCGCCGCTCCCGTGCTGGGACTTCGACTCGGGTTCTCCGACGAGGGCAACTTCGCGGAGGAGACCACCACTCGCAAGGCCTACGACCTGATCTCTGAGGGCTTCGGACCGGGAGCCAACGGCCCGCTGCTGGTAGTGGCCGAAGTGTCGGGACCGCAAGATCTTGCGGCCCTCGACGACCTGTCAGGCGCGTTGAACCGGACCGAGGGCGTGGCTTTCGCCTCGCCGGCCGTGCCCAGCCCCGATGGTCAAGCCGCAGTGATCCGGCTGCAGCCCACCACCGGCCCCCAGGATGCGGCCACCGAGGACCTGGTGCATCGGATCCGCGGCGAAGTCGTACCCCAGACTCTCGACGGCACCGGCCCCGAACCGCTCGTGGCGGGCCAGGTGGCCTTCAACATCGACATCTCCGACTACTTGGCCGGTCGCATCCCGATCTTCTTCGGGGCCGTGCTCGGGGCGTCGTTCCTGCTGCTGATGGCGGTGTTCCGGTCGCTGGTGGTCCCGCTCAAGGCGGTGATCATGAACATGCTGTCGATCGGGGCGGCCTACGGGGTGGTCGTGGCCGTCTTCCAGTGGGGATGGCTGGGCGGCCTGACCGGGGTCGAGCCGGCGCCGATCGAGCCGTTCATCCCGATGATGCTGTTCGCCATCCTGTTCGGGCTGTCGATGGACTACGAGGTGTTCCTGCTGTCGCGCATGAAGGAGGAGTACGAGCGCACCGGCGACGCGGTCAACTCTGTGGCCGACGGCCTGGCCGCCACCGCCCGGGTGATCACCGCGGCCGCGGCCATCATGGTGGTTGTGTTCGGCAGCTTCGTGCTGGAGGACAGCAGGCCGGTCAAGCTCTTCGGCCTCGGCCTGGCCACCGCCATCGCCATCGACGCCACCCTGGTGCGGATGCTCATCGTGCCCTCCACCATGGAGCTTCTCGGCGCCCGCAACTGGTGGCTGCCCCGCTGGCTCGACCGCCTGATCCCCAACCTGCGGGTCGAGGGCGAGCTGACGAACCGCGAGCCCTAGGCGCCGAAACGCTTGGGCATGGTCGCCGGATAGTCGACCTCGAGGATCTGGCTGAGGGCGCGGGCGGCACTCCGGCTGAGCCGGCTGTAGAGGTCGGCGGCGATGTCGTAGGCGAGGTCCCCGATCCACTCGGGCGGCAGCAGTTCTGGTGGAATGTCGGGGGTTCGCAAACGTATCCGGCGCAGTTCGTGCACGAGCATGGTGCGAAGCGCGTACGCCTCCAGCGGCGCCGCAGTCTCGATGTCGCGGCTCGACCAGGGCTCGTAGCGGGAGAGGAACCGGCCGTACGCCGTCTCGGTGTCGGCCGTCCGGAAGACGTCTGCGAAGTACCCCTCCTCCACCAGTCCGTCGAGTTCGTCGAACTCCGACGTTCCGATCGGCACCGCGGCCACCGGCTGCACCAGATGCAGGAGTTCCCGCAGGCTCGACACCCCGGCCGACGGTGAGGCCATCAGCCCCCGGCCCAGAGCCACGAAACCATGCCAGCGCAGGTGCTTGACGATCCGGTCGCGCTCATTGGTGGAGATCGATGGCGTGTCGACCACCGCGAACGTCCAGGAGCCGTCCCAACTGCCCGACTCCTTGCTATAGATGCGACGGTCGGCGTCCTCCGACTCCCGCACGGCCAGCAACGTCATCGAGTAGCGGCTCCGGCGTCCTATCCGCTCGTTGGACATCCAACCCTCGGCGACCAGGCGGAACATCGACGTACGAACCAGCCGCTCGCTGAAGCCGAACGGTTCGGCCAGTTCGAAGAGGCTTGACAGCCAGAGTGTCTTGGTGACCGGCAGCACCGAGTCCCCCAGCACCGTCACCAGCACCGACCGGGCCGAGATGTCGGGCTCCGAGCACCGCTGCCGGACCATGGACGCGATGCCGCTCATTCTGCAGGCACCACTCGTTGGGCCTTCCCCGCCGAGCGGGGCACAGCACCCGGCTCAGCCACCACCACATCGACAGTCACGCCGATGTTGCCCTTGACGTGGCCGGCCAGCTCACTCGCGAGGTCGTCCTCCGGTCGATGCGCGGAGGGGCTCCGCTCCACTCGCACCGTGAGCTGGGCCAGGTTGCCGGACCGGTCAACCTCGATCTGGAAGTGGGGCGTCAGGCCGTCCACCTTGAGCACTTCGGCCTCGATCTGAGACGGGAACACATTGACGCCCCGCACGATCAGCATGTCGTCGGAGCGGCCGGAGATGCGCTCGATGCGTCGCATGGGACGGGCCGTGCCGGGCAGCAGCCGGGTGAGATCGCGGGTGCGGTAGCGGATCACGGGCTGCCCCCGCTTGGTCAGCGCGGTTAGCACCAGTTCACCGAACTCGCCGTCGGGCAGCGGCTCTCCCGTGCCGGGATCGACGATCTCGGGGTAGAAGTGGTCCTCCCACAGCGTGGGGCCGTCCTTGGTCTCGACGCACTCCTGGGCCACGCCTGGTCCCATCACCTCCGACAGCCCATAGATGTCGACGGCGTCGATGCCGAGGCGCGACTCGATCTCAGCCCGGAGCTCATCGGTCCACGGCTCAGCACCGAAGATGCCCACCTCCAGTGAGCACGACCGCGGGTCTATGCCTCTGCTCTCCATCTCGTCGATGAGGTTGAGGCAGTACGACGGCGTCACCAGGATGACGCGCGGCTTGAAGTCCAGTATCAGCGTCACCTGGCGCTCGGTCTGGCCCCCGGACACGGGCACCACCATGCATCCGAGGGTCTCGGCGCCGTAGTGGGCTCCGAGGCCGCCGGTGAACAGCCCGTAGCCGTAGGCGATGTGGGCGACATCGCCGGGGCGACCGCCGGCTGCGTAGATGGATCGAGCCATCAACCTGGACCACACGTCGATGTCGCCCGCGGTGTAGCCGACCACGGTGGGCTTGCCGGTAGTGCCCGATGACGCGTGGACCCGAACCACCTCGGACCGGGGCACGGCGAACAGACCGAACGGGTAGTTGTCCCGCAGGTCTGCCTTGGTGAGGAACGGGAACCGGGCCAGGTCGGCCAGATTCCTCAGGTCATCGGGACCCACGCCGGCGCGCTCGAACGCGTCCCGGTAGTGAGCAACATTGGCGTAGGCGTGGCCCAGGATCTCTCGCAGGCGTGCGAACTGCAGGCCGCGCAACTCGTCGATCGATGCCGACTCGATCGCCTCGTAGTGGGCGTGGTCACCCATGTTCACCAAACCGCCTCCGAGTCGTAGTCGAGGACCTCGCGCATCCGAGCCATGAGCGGCTCGAAGTCCGGTGATCGGCTTGTGCGGCCCCGCTGGCCGTTGGCCGCGCCACCAGCCGAAGGACCTCCCACGCCAGCGCTACCGGCCGAGCGGCCGTCCAAGCCCGCGGCCGAGAATCGCTGGTCGATGGCCACCAGCAGCGGTTCGAGGAGACCGGCAGTCGGTCCGGCCGCGGCGCCTTCGGCAACCGCAACCGCCTCACCGGCGGTCCCCTCACACAGGCCGGGAACCATCGGCACGACTGCATCGAGGGCGGCTAGCAGCCGCGAGCGGGCCTCCGGCGCTGCCAGGAGCCTGTCCAGCAGGGCGTCGGCGTGCCTGGTGTGGAACACCTCCTCCCGGAGCGCCTTGCGGGCGATGGCCGCCAGCTTGGGCATCGACGAGCCGGCCACCAGGTGCCAGCGCATCGCCTCGAAGGCGTCGTAGACCCAGTGCCGCACGAGGGCTTCGGCCCAGTCCTTCGTCTCGTGCTCGACCAGGTGGCAGCACCGGTAGTCGTGACTCGCCCTTCCGAAGGCGAGGGTGTCGACAGCCGTGTCGGTGGGCTCGATCCCGTCGAGTTCGAGCACCAGTTCGTAGAGCATGACGGCATGGCCCAGCTCGTCCTGGCCGATGCTGGAGAAGGCCAGGTCCTCCTCCAGGAACGGGGCGACGCCGATCCACTCGGTGTGCTGCTGGCCCATCAGGTGCTCGTCGTCGGCGAAGGCCAACAGGAACTCCCGGATCGCTTCCTGTTTGCCCATGCCCCTACTCCCGCCGCTCATTGCTGGCTCTGCCGCGCTGCTTTGCGGCGGTCGGCCACGGCCGCGCCGTCGTGGTGGCGGTGAGGCTTGTCGGCGTTGGGGCCCACGAAGTCGTCGCCGGCGACGATCACGTGGTCGCGGCGCACCACCCACAGGCGGTCGCCCTCAGCCCGGCGCAGGTAGCCCTCACGGGCCAGCACAAGGGCCAGTTCGTCGGTGGCGGCCTCCAGTGCGCCGACGTGGCGGAACTCGTCGCGGCCGTCCTTCTTGACGAACACCTCGTAGACGTGCATGGTCAGGCCCCGCTGCTGCCGTTGGAGAGGGCGGCCCGCGCCCAAGCGGTGCGGCTCCAATTGTCCGCGGCGTCGGCGATCCGGCGAGCTGAGTCCGGTCCGCCCTGGGCGAGCGTCCGCTCCAATGGCCCCCAATCGATCGGTCCCACGTCCCAGCGCTCCGCTTCGGTGTCCCAGCGCAGGTCGGGAGCCGGCACCGTGAACCCGTAGCTCTGCAGCATGGGCACAAACCTCTGCACCCAACGGTCGCGCAACACCTCGTTGCGCTCGGACTTGATGCGCCATCGCAGCAACTCGTCGTCGGGCACAGAGTCGGGGCCGAAGAGCTGCAGGGCCGGCCAGAACCAGCGGTCGAGTGACTCCTGGAACATGCTGCGCTGGCGGGCGGTGCCCTCAGCGATGCGCATCATGCGGTCCTCGCCGAGGCGCATGTGGAAACCTTCCTCGGTGATGATGCGACGCAGGATGCGCCGGTAGGGGCCGTAGGAGCAGTTCTTGAACACGGCCTGCTGGCTGATCAGGGCCGCCGCGTCGACCAGGAATGCGATGGCGACCTGATCGCCCCAGGTGACGGCCCGGTAGTGGAACACGTTGTGGAAGCGGCTCCTGCCGGCGAACAGATCCTCGAGCATCTGGGTCCTGGTCTTGACGCCGAGGTCGGCGGCGATCATGTACAGCAGGTGACCGTGCCCGATCTCGTCCTGGGTCTTGGCCAGCACCGCCATCTTGTGTCGCAGTCCGGGGGTCTTGGGGATCCAGTCGCGCTCGGTGAGTGCGCCCATCAACTCGCTGTTGGCGTGCATCTCGATGAAGGCAAACACCGCGCGGCGGTAGGCGTCGGGCATGCCGTCGTCAGCCTCCACCAGGCCGCCGCCGTCGATGAAGGCCTCGAAGGCGTCCATGTCTGTCCAGCACCTAGGCATGGCTTCTCGCCTCGGGGGCTCCGTTGACGCCGGGGGCGTTGGCCACCATGGTCAGCACGTCGTAGGCCGCGTTGACCTCGCCGTGCTGGTTGACGACCCTGGTGTCCCAGGCCACCTCGCCGTAGCCGCGCCCGTCGAGCTGTGTCTTGCGCTTGCAGGTGAGCACGACATGGATCTCGTCGTCGGGGTAGGTGGGCTTGGCGAAGCGCAGCCGGTCGATGCCGTAGTTGGCCAGCACAGGCCCCTCGTCGGGCCACACGAACAGTCCGGCCGCCAAGGACAGCACCAGGTAGCCGTGGGCCACCAGGCCGTTGAAGATCGGGCTGCGGGCCGCGGCCTCGTCGTCCATGTGGGCGTAGAACTTGTCTCCGGTGCTCTCCGCGAAGGCGGCTATGTCGGCCCGTGTGACCGTGCGGGACTCGGTGGTGATGGAGTCGCCCACCTCCAGGTCGTCGAAGGTGAGCTTGAACGGGTGTCCTTTGTGCTCCCGGGTTACCGAGCCGTCGACATACTCGCCGGTGACCGAAGTCAGCATGTCGGGTGATCCCTGCACCGCGGTGCGCTGCATGTGGGCGTACACGCCCCGCATGCCGCCCATCTCCTGGCCGCCGCCGGCCCGGCCCGGTCCGCCGTGCACCAGCAGCGGCAGGGGCGATCCGTGGCCGGTGCTGGCCGGAGCCATCGCCTGGTCCCCGATCAGCACCCGGCCGTGATGGGAGGCGATGCCCAGCGAGAGGTCGGTGATCTCGTCGCGGTCGGCGCCGTAGACCGAGGCGACCAGGCTTCCGCCGCCGGCCGCCACGAACTCGACTGCCTCATCGATGCTGCCGTAGGGGACGAGGGTCGACACCGGACCGAACGCCTCGGTGGTGTGGATCACCGAGGATCGGGGATCTCTGGCCTGCAGCAGGGTGGGGGCCATGAACGCTCCGGCCACGGTGTCGACGCCGGAAAGGTCACAGGAGTCCACTACGGGCACTGCGGCCTCACACAGCGCACCCACCGAGGCGGCCACCTCGTCGCGCTGGGCAAGGCCGACGAGTGGACCCATGACGGTGGACCCGTCGCGGGGATCGCCCACGGCCACAGCCCGCAGGGCCTCGGCGAGGGCCTCGGCGGCAGCATCCAGGTGCTGTTCCGGTACGAGTGCTCGGCGGATGGCGGTGCACTTCTGACCGGCCTTGACCGTCATCTCCTTGACAACCTCCGCCGTGAACAGGTCGAACTCGGCGGTGCCGGGGGCGGCCGCCGGAGCCAGCACCGCCGCATTGAGTGAGTCAGCCTCAACGTTGAGCCGTGTGGCCCTGGCCGTCACGGCCGGATGGGCCCGCAGCGCGGTTGCGGTGGCGGCCGAGCCGGTGAAGGCGATGCTGTCCTGACCGTCGAGGCAGTCGAGCAGGCTGTTGAGTTCGGAGGGCGAGGCACACGCCAACTGCAGCGATCCCTCGGGAAGCAGCCCGGACTCGATGATGAGCCGGACTGCGGCCTCGGTCAGGTAGGCGGTGAGCGACGCCGGCTTGACGATGGAGGGCACGCCCGCGATGAAGGCGGTCGCCAGCTTCTCCAGCATGCCCCACACCGGGAAGTTGAACGCGTTGATCTGCACCTCCACTCCCTTGCGGGGGGTCAGGATGTGCACAGCCGAGAAGGATCCGTCCCGGGACAGCGGCTCGGTGGCGCCGTCGACGGCCACTCGGGAGTTGGGCAGCTCGCGCCTGGCTTTGCCGGCGTATGACAGAAGCACGCCGGCGCCGCCCTCGATGTCGATCCATGAGTCGGCGCGGGTGGCCCCGGTGCAGTACGACAGGTCGTAGAGCTGTTCCTTGGCCTCGTCGGCCAGCAGCGCCTTGCCCGCTTTCTGAAGGATGGACGCTCGCTGATGGAAGGTCAGCTGCCGCAAGGCCGGGCCGCCGACGGTGCGTCCGTGCTCGACAGCCGCGGCAAGGCCGATTCCGGCAGGCGACAGCTCGGCGACGGTCTTGCCGGTGGCGGCATCGAGCAGCGCCCGGCCGTCGCTCGAAGGCCGGTGCCAGCCGCCCGCCACATAGCTCTCCACCCGGTGCACGACGGCTCCTCGATATGATAGTCCCCTAGGGTCGAAACCCAGGCGAAATGTATCATAATCTCCCCGACGCCACTACGGGGACCCTTGACTCGCCGTGACACAGCAACCTAACCTGCGGCAGCCGATGCCATTCCCTGGAGTTGCGATGGCTGCAAGCGAGGAAATGCGAGAGGAATGACGGCAGCGACCGCAGGGCTGCAACTGCCCGAGCCGTCGGCAACGGCTCGCGCGCTTCTCAGCGACGGCTCGGTCACCGTGGTACGCCGCCACGGCAACCCGCACGGTCCCAGAGTTGTGTTCAGCCACGGCTGCGGCTTCGCCGCCGACCTCTATTGGCCATACTGGTCGCTATTGGTGGACGACTGCGACGTGGTGGTGTACGACCTTCGCAGCCACGGCTGGAACGAGCCGAGCGACCTGCGGGTGCACAACATGCCGACTCTCGCCGACGACAACCGCCGGATCCTCGAAGCGGTGCAAGCCGCTTTCGGCGCCAAGCCAACCATCGGCGTGTACCACTCCCTGGCGACGATGCCTGCGCTGATGCACGAGCACCAGTGGCCGGCGTTCGCGGGGTTGCTGCTGTTCGACCCGCCGATCTTCCCGCCCGGAGCCGAACTTGACGATATGGAGACCGTGTGCCAGGGGCTTGCGGCCATGGCCCGGCGACGACCGCGACGATTCGAGTCGCCCCAGGAACTCGCATCGATGCTCAAGAAATCGCCAGCGTTCTCTCTAGTGTCCGAGGCGGTACAGCAGCTCTTCGCGGAGACCACGCTGCGCCCGGCGCCCGACGGCGGCTACCAAATGCGATGTCCGCCTGAGCACGAGGCGCAACTGTTCGAGTGGTACTTTGGCCACTCGATGCAGGCCCTCGAAGTCCTCGATGAGATCACGATCCCGATCAAGGTGGTCGGCGCCGACCCGACCGCTCCCTTCTCGTTCCTGCCGTCAACGGATCTGAGCACCCTCACCGAGTTGGACTACGATTACTTGCCCGACCTCACCCACCTACTGCCGCTCGAAGACCCCGAGGCGTGCGCGGCGATCACGACGGAGTTCATGCAGCGGATCGGCCACTTCCCAGTCCCAATCGCACACTAGAGGAGAGCACTCATGTTTCTGATTATCGACGCGAAGGTCACCAACCGGGACGCCTACGTCGAGACGGCCAAGCAATGGACTCCGGCAGCCCACACCGCCGAGCGACACGGAGGCCAGTTGCTGGTGTGCGGCGACCAGGTAGAAGTGATCGCGGGCGACTGGAAACCCAAGAATCTTCTCATAGTGCAGTTCCCTGACGCCGAATCCATGCGGAGTTGGGTTGGGTCCAGCGACTATCAGGAGATGGTGGAGGTCGTGAGCCAGTCCGCTGAGATGTCCACCGTCGCCGTCTCGACACACAGCGAATAGCCCCCGCGCAGGGACCGCCGCAACAGGGACCGCTCAGTCGATAAGGCCTTCAGCGGTCGCCTTGTGCACTCCGGCGGCTCGGCCCGACACTCCGAGCTTGTCCCATAGCTTGGACAGTTCCCGGTACATCGAGCGCTCCGAGTAGCCCAGCTCGGCAGCCACGTCCGCGATCGCCGCCCCGGACGCGAGCCTCTCCAGCATCAGCCGCTCAGAGGCCTTGAGGGATGGAGGCGCCTCAGCGTCAAAATACTGCTTCACCGCGACGCAGGCGTCCTTCAGCCTGCGAGAGCCGTCCTGGGTGGTCAGCCCGGCTAGGGCGTCCCAGTGGACAACCCTCGGATTGCTGAGCGTCAGTTCCGGGGACTCCGCCGGCCCCGATCGGTCCAGCCGCGGCTCGCCGGACGCCAGCCAATCCTCGATGGAACGGGCAGCCTCGCGCATGTAGGCGGTGACTATCGCCCAGTCCTCGGCCAAGTCCGAGGGAATCGAGCGCCCTGCCATGGCACTCAAGCTGTCACGGAACAGCTTTGCGACGTCGCGCTGATACGACCACGGCAGAGACTCGCTGTAGACGTGCACAGCCTCGCGGTGGTACTCGGGCGTCCAGGGCGCTCGGTGGGGGCCCTCAGGCACCCCGAAGCGATAGGCCTCGAGCATGGCATCGAAGCCTCCGACCATGCGACCACAAGCGAGACGGACCCGCGCGAGCGCGAGGCCTTCGCTCGGTTCAACGCCCACGGCCCCTACAGTACCGAACTCGATCTGCCCGCGTAGCGCCAAACGCGGGGCACGCGTCGCTGAGGCTGATATGGGTCTGTTCTGGAGGCTTGGCAGGACTCTGCCAAGAACTTGGCAGGTTTCTGCCACGACTCGGCCGGGTCTGGCAGACATTGGCAGACATAGCGCTTCTTGACAGTGCCAAGCTCAGTCTGTGGAAATCAGCCGCCGGCAACCGAAAGCAAATTCGGGAACCGGCAACAAGAGGAAGCAAGAGGAGATGCCATGTCCGACTCCACCAGCAGCGACACCATGCGCCACCGGCGCTATTGGACTACGAGTTGGTTCGTCCTAGCCGCGGCCGCGACCGCTGCGGCCGCGCTGGCCGTCCCGCGGTACCGCCGCAACCACCGCGGCATCTGACGATCACCGATCCGTGGCCTCCCTCGTAACCGGCGACTTGGCGCCGCCCGAGGCGCACGAAGAGGTCCGGCTTCGCGTCGAACCCATCCTCCCCCACGGCTCCATCGCCACGCACGAACCTACAGTCCCCCACGGCCGGACTGGGTCCGGATCGCTCGTCGCGCCACAAGGCGGGGATCCGGCCGACACCGACGAAGGTGACACGTCCCTCCCGCCCTGCGGACCGGCAACCCGACGGACCGTATCGGCCGGCCCGGATGTGAGTCTCGGCCCCTTGGGATGGCTCGCGGTGCTGCTCGTCGTAGCGCTCCTGACGGTACTCGCCCACGCCGCCAGTGTGCGCCCCGACCAGCTAGAGCACCGCGGGCCATCCCTTCTCACCGACCCGGCCTTCGTGCTCGCAAAGTCGGCAGAGTAGAAGCCGCGGTCGCGAGGACTAGCCGACTGGCTCGGTGAACAGGTCGTGGGCGCACTCGCCCGCGGCGGTGCGGGTCAGGATCTCGGCACCGTCGGACGTGCAGGCCAGGGTGTGCTCGAACTGGGCGGTGCGGCGGCCGTCGACGGTGACTGCGGTCCACCCGTCGTCCCACATCGCAGCGTCGGGGGAGCCCAACGTGAGCATGGGCTCGATGGTGAAGGTCATCCCCTCGCCCAGGACCGTCGAGTGCCGACGGTCGTAGTAGTGCGGCACCTGGAGCCCGGAGTGGAACTCGGTGCCCACACCGTGGCCGATGAACTCCCGCACCACGCCGAGGCTGTGCCTCCAGGCGTGGTTCTGGATGGCCCGGCCGATGTCGGACACGGCCGCGCCGGCCCTCACCGCCCCGATCCCCTCGTGGAGGGCGACACGGGTCTCGGCCACCAGACGCCGGGAGTGCTCGTCCACATCGCCGATCATCAGCGTCACCGAGGTGTCACCGTGGACCCCCTCCCGGTACACGGTCACGTCGATGTTGATGATGTCGCCGGGGGCCAGGCGGCGCGAGTCGGGGATCCCGTGGCAGATCACCTCGTTGACGGACGTGCACACCGACTTCGGATAGCCCCGGTAGCCGAGCGGGCTCGGATAGGCGCCGGCGGCCACGGCGGCGTCGTGCACGAACCGGTCGATGGCGTCGGTCGTCATCCCAGCCCGAACGTGCTCGCACGCCGCGATCAGCACCTCGGCCGCGAGCGCCCCGGTGCGGCGCATGGCCTCCAACTCACCCGGAGTGCGGGCCAGCGACGACACCGGAGGATGGGGCTCCCCACCGGGCAGCGATGCGTAGGGCGGGCGTTCGATGCCGGCCGGAACGCGGCGCCGGGAGTTCACGAGCCCCGGCCGCACCGGCGGATGCGACGCCGGGATGCTGCTCACACCCACACCGGCGGGAACACGCCGCTTGCGCTTCGCCATCACTTCAGAGGCTAGCGGCCCACGACCACCGCCCCCGCCGCCGGACGCGCCTCGGACCGGTTCGCCTGCCGCTAGCTCGGGCGGGTGCGGGCCCGTTCGACGAAGAGGGCCATCTCGATCCGCGTGGTGACCCGGTCCGGGCAGAACTCCAGCACTTCGGCCGAACAGCCCTTGGTGATCCCCGCCGCGTGCAGAGCATCGATGGCGGCCGCGTGGTGGTTGCCGTGCGTGTCGACGAACCCCGCCGGCGGAGCGGGATCAAGCCGGAATGCTCTCTTGAGGAAGCTCGCCGTCTGAGCGCGGGTGACCGGATCGTCGGGACAGTACCGGGCGGGTTCCGCGCCGCATCCGACGGTGATCCCCAACTCGGCCAGCCGCTCGACATGGGCGGCCCACCACTGGCCGGCGTCGACGTCGGCGAACCGGGATGTGCTGATCGGCTCCGGATCCTGGCCGTCGACGGTGCGCACCAGCCACACTGCCGCCAGCCATCTCGGGATCGGATCGCCAGGGCAGAAGAGGCCCGGCCCGCACTCGGTGCCAGCCAGCACACCGTCCTCCGCTAGGGCAGCCACCGCGTCGAACGGCTCGCCTTCCATCTGGACGTCGGCCGGAAGGGCGCCGGGCAGCCCGGCCGCAGCCGCCGCCAGGCGGGTGAAGCCGATCGGGTGCCAGCAGTCCGAGAGGTCCAGCTCCACGTCGGGCTCGATGCCGCCTTCGGCGCTGGTGCCATCCGGTCCGAACCATCTGACCACCGTCACCCGGGCACCCCCCAGCAGGATGCCGTCGCGCGATTCCAGGGCCCACGTGTACTGGCCGGTATTCTTTCCATAGGTGGTCGTTCCCACCACGGTGGCGCGACCGTGGTCGCGCAGCGCCAGCGTCAGGACCTCGGAGGCCGACGCCGACAAGCCGTCCACTGCCACCGCGGTGGGCAGCCGAACCGGGTTCCGCAGGCTTCCGTGCCCGCGGACCAGGTGACGGAGGGTCTCAAGTCTGGACACGTCCCGCATCACGACCTGGCGGTCGTCCAGGAACATCCCGGCGATGTTGATGACGGTCTGCTGGTAGCCCCCGAGATTGCCCCGCAGGTCGACGACTATCGAATCCACACCAGAGTCGAGCAGGGTCTCGAGTTCCTCGCCGACACGCTCATCAGCTCCTGCGCCGAAGGATCCGAGACGCAGGTATCCGATCGTGCCCGCCACCGTCCTGCTGGCGACCGCAGGGGCGAACACCGCCCCGGCTTCCACCCCGAAGGCTCTCCTGCGGCCGTTCCGCTCGACGATGACCGGCACGAGGCTGCCCAATTCGAATGCGGGCAAGTCCTGCAATCCGCAGCCCGGACCCGACGGAGCCAGACCGGCAATGAGGAGGAGGACATCTTCGGGCTGCAAGCCGGCCCGCTCGGCCGGACTGCCCGGGAACACCTCGGACACAACCAGCCGGCAAGTCTCGGACAGCACGCTGCAGGCAACCGTGCCGTTCAACAGGCCCAGCCTCAGGCCGATGCCGGCGTACGGCAGGCCCGTGTTCAGGTGGGCCTGCGTCTGCAAGTACTCCGACGGCGACATCAGGAAGGTGTGGGGATCACCCAGCGAGGCGAACATCGCACTGGAGGCGGCCCAGACCGCGGCCGCGGTGTCGCCCACGGCGTCGATCTCCGCGCAGGTCTGCTCGAACGCGGGCGAGGGCAGCGCGCACGGCGGGGCGGCTTCGGCGCTCCGCAAGGCCAGCCCGGCCTCCCGCACCCCCTCGGCCGCGGCTGCGGCCAAGTCCTCGTCGACCAGCTCGTCGACGTAGTTCTCCTTGAGCAACCCGTAGTTGGTGCACAGGAGATCGAACACCGCCGGAGCGTCGTCGCACGCAACCCGGGCGGCCGGAGCTTCGGATTCGGTACCGGTGGCGGGCTCAGGCTCGGCTCCGGTGCCGGTGTCCTGCGCGACCGCGACTGCCGGCCAGGCAACCAGAGCGGCCAGGGCGGCAGCCCCGACCCGGCGACTCACGCGCCCGTCGACAAGGAAACGCATCACAGCGAGGCTCCGGGCGCTCAGCGGAGGAACCGGCTGACCGACTCGACGGCGCAGGCCGGCTTGGCCTGGCCCTCGATCTCAACGGTGACGGTGATCACCGTCTGAACCCCAGAGCCGCCGGGCAACTCCTCGGCGGATGTCAGGGTCGCTGAGGCCCGCAGCCGCGACCCCACCAGGACCGGCTGCGGGAAGCGCACCCGGTTGACTCCGTAGTTGATCCCCATCGAGATCCCCTCCACCCGCACGATCTCGGGCAGCAGCAGATTGGTAAGCGCCAGGGTGAGATAGCCGTGCGCGATGGTGGCTCCGAACGGACCCGCCGCGGCCACCTCCGGATCGACATGGATCCACTGGTGATCGCCGGTGGCCTCGGCGAACATGTCGATACGGGCCTGGTCGACGGTCACCCAGTCGCTGTGGCCGAGATCCTGGCCAACAGCAGCCAGCAGCTCGTCGGGTGATGAGAAGACGGTCGCCATCCGCCGGGACGCTAGCGCGGCACGATCCGGCGGCCGACCCCGTTGCGCCCACTTCTTGCGCCGCTGAGGGCGGCAGCGACACCCGGCATCGCAGCTAGCCTTGCCGCCCATGGCGGCCAGCGGCGGAACGAAGGCGATCCTCGCTGCCCTCTTCGCCAACCTAGGGCTCGCCATCGCCAAGTTCGTGGCTTTCGTCTTCACTGGGGCATCGTCGATGCTGGCCGAAGCCATCCACAGCGTGGCCGACACGAGCAATCAGGCCCTGCTGCTGCTCGGAGGCCGCCTGGCCCGCCGCGACGCCACCACCCAGCATTCCTTCGGCTACGGGCGCGAGCGCTACTTCTGGTCATTCGTGGTGGCTCTGGTGCTGTTCACGGTCGGGTCCCTGTACGCCCTGTACGAGGGAATGGACAAGATCCGCCACCCCCACGAGATCGACTCGCCGGTGTGGGCCTTCGTTGTGCTCAGCGTGGGCATCGTGCTGGAGAGCTTCTCGATGCGCACCGCGGTGGTCGAGTCCAACCGAGTCAGGGGTTCGGCGTCCTGGATGCACTTCATCAGGCGGTCACGCACGCCAGAGCTGCCGGTGGTGCTGCTCGAGGACCTGGGCGCCCTCCTGGGGCTGGTTCTGGCCCTCGGGGCTCTGGCGATTGCCGCCGTGTTCGACGCGCCGGTGTGGGACGGCATCGGCACCCTCTCGATCGGCGTGCTGCTGGGACTGATCGCGGTGGTGCTGGCGGTGGAGATGCGCAGCCTGCTGCTGGGTGAGTCGGCCACCAGGGCGGACGACGGCGCCATACGCAAGGCCATTACGTCGACCGAGGGCGTGATGGGCCTGATCCACCTGCGCACCCAGCACTTCGGCCCCGAGGAGCTGCTGGTGGCGGCCAAGGTGTCGTTCGATCCCGGCTACAGCACCGCCGACCTCGTCGAGGCCATCAACCGGGTCGAAGAGAACACCCGGGCCGCGGTGCCCATTGCCCGCATCATGTACGTGGAGCCCGACATAGAGGCCGAGCGGCAGAGCGGCCCGTGATCACCAAGCTGCACGCCACCACCACCGGCACCGGGCCAGCAGTCGTGCTCGTGCACGGCATGGGCGACAGCGGCTCGGTGTGGACTGGGACGGTGGAGGCTCTAGGAACGGACTTTGCCTGCACGAGCATTGACTTGCCCGGCCACGGGCGCTCCCCCGCTCCATCCGAGCAAGCCCCCTACGAGCGCGAGGCCGTGCTGGCCTCCATCGACGCCGTGCTGGCCCGGACCGGCCCGGCCGTCTATGTCGGGCACTCGCTGGGCGGCTATCTAGGATTGACTCACTGCCTGACGAGGCCTGGAGTCATCCGGGGGTTGGTGCTGGTGGCGGCCGGCCCCGGTTTCCGCGACGCAGCCGCCATGAAGGACTGGAACGATCGGGTTCACCTCAGCGCGCCGCGTCTCACCATCCCCCGGATCGCCACCACGACCAGCCTCCACACCGATTCCATGGTGATCGACCGGCTGGCCGAAATTGCGGTGCCCGTGGGCCTGCTGGTGGGCAGCAACGACAAGGCCTTTGTGGGCGCCAACGAGTACATGGAGCGCAAGTTGCCCGATGTGCGCCTCCGCACCGTTGACGAGGGCCGCCACCGGTTGATGAGAACCCATCCCGACGCGGTGGCCGACATGGTGCGCGACGTGGCCGCCGCGGCCGGCCTGACTGCTGGGAGGCACTGATGGACGGCTTCGGACCCCTGGTCGACGCCGAATGGCTGGCGGCCCACGCCGATGCCGCGGTGATCGCCGACGTCAGGTGGTACCTGGACGGCCGCTCGGGTCGGGAGGCCTACGACCGGGGCCACATCCCGGGGGCTCGCTTCGTCGACCTCGACACCGATCTCTCGGGCCCGCCCACAACCGAGAGCGGCCGCCATCCCCTGCCCTCACCCGAGGATTTTGCCGCGGCCATGGGCCGGCTGGGGATCGGTGACGACGCCACTGTCGTCGCTTACGACGACGTCGGCGGAGTCATCGCATCGCGGCTGTGGTGGATGCTCGACTGCGTAGGCCGTGACGTGGCCGTGCTCGACGGCGGGCTCGACGCCTGGCCCGGCGCCCTGCAGACAGCGGAGCCCTCATGGCGGCCGGAGCCGTTCACCGCCCGACCCTGGCCCGCAGAGCGCTTCGCCACCATCGACGAGGTCGACGCAGCCCGCACCGACCCGAACCGTCTGGTGATCGACGCCCGCTCCGTCGAGCGGTACCGCGGCGAGCCCAACACCATCGATCCCCGCTTCGGCCACATCCCCGGCGCGGTGAGCATGCAGGTCGGCGACAACCTCCACGACGGCCGGTTCCGGCCTGCCGACGACCTGCAGGCCCGCTACACCGAGGTCGGAGCGGCAGACCGCCCGGTGATCGCCTACTGCGGCAGCGGCGTGTCGGCCTGTCACGACCTGCTCGCCCTCCGTCATGCGGGGCTGGGTGACGGACGGCTGTTCGTGGGGTCGTGGTCCGCCTGGGGATCCGATCCGGACCGCCCCGTGGCCACCGCCTGACCCACCTCCGCAGCCCACAAAGCGAATTGGCAGCCCAGGATGCCCAAAGCGGCACTCTCCGCTGCCAATTCCCGCCCCACCCCGCCCGGGCTCAGGCGGTGCGAGCGTCGAGTTTGAGTTCCGGGAAGTCGATGTCGGGATGATCCAGCGCCACTGCGAACGCCTCGGCCAAGGCGGCGCCCACATCGTCGACGTGCATCATGCCGCCCGGCACGGCCTGACGGTCCCAGGCCTCCAGGGCTTCGCCGAGCAGGTCGGCGTTCATGTGGTCGCTGAACTCCGTCGGCGCGGTGTTTCCCATCACGACCCGCATGAAGCGCCGGTCGGGATGCTCCGCTCTCCACACCCGGATGCACTGGTCGAGAGCGGCCTTTGTGGCGCTGTAGGACGAGAACAGCGCGTTGGCGTCCTCGACTGTGCGAGACGACACGAAGGCGACCAAGCCATCGCGGTCCATGTGGTCGAGCGCAGCGGCCGCGGCCAGGTTGGCCCCCACGACGTTCACCCGGAACACGCCGGTCCAGGTGTCGGGATCGGTCCCGGTCAGCGGTTGCAGGACGCCGTAGCCGGCGGCGTACACCATCAGATCGAGTCCGCCCATGGCTGCCACAGCCTCGGCCGCGACCCGGCGAGCGTCGACAGCCTTGGTCGTGTCGCCGGGGGCCGCGTGGCCGGTGCCCAGCTCGGCCAGCAGAGCCTCGAGCCTCTCCCGGCGCCGAGCCGACACGGTCACAGAGCCGCCCCGGGTCGCCACGGCCCGGGCCAGTGCCGCGCCGATCCCCGACGACGCCCCCACCACCAGTACACGCCGTCCGTCCAGCGCCCCACTCATCGAAGCCACCGTAGCCGGGCCACTGCCCCGCTCACGGCCTATGACACCGAAGCCGGGCCGCGCCGTCTCAGAGGTTGCGAGACGGGACGTTTGGCGTGAGGCTTCTCCGCCGATGACTGGGGCGCGGGCGCTGGCCGCCATAGATGTGGGCACCAACTCCGTGCACATGGTGATCGCCCGGCCCGTGCCGGGCGGATCGCCCGAGATCCTGGCCCGGGAGCGCGTGCCGGTGCGCCTCGGCACCGGCGGCGACGACATGAAGCTGCTGATGCCCGACGCCGTCGAGCGGGCCGTCACCGCGCTGGTGGAGTTCCGTCACATCGCCGACGCCCACGACGCCGACGTGGTGGCGGTAGCAACCAGCGCCGTGCGGGAGGCCGACAATCAGGGCCGGTTCCTGCGCAGGGTCCACGACGAGGCCCGCATAACGGTGGAGGTCGTTTCGGGCATGGAGGAGGCCCGGCTGATCCACCTGGGCGCCATGAGCGCCGTGCCGATCGCCGGCCGGCCCCACATCGTCATCGACATCGGCGGTGGCTCGACCGAGCTGATCGTCGGCGACTACGCCCCCGCGGCGCTGGCCCGCAGCCTCAAGCTGGGCCACATCCGACTCACCGACCGCTTCTTCGATGGCGGAGTGATCGCCGACGGCGCGGTCAAGGCCTGCCGGCGCCATATCAAGTCGTTCGTGGCCCACGTGGCCGGGGAGGCTCGCGACATCGGCTTCGAGGTCGCAGTGGGCTGCTCGGGCACCATCGCGGCGGTAGCGGCTCTGTGCGCCGCCCGTCGCGGTGAGACGCTGCGCACAGTCGCCAACGCCACCATCGAGCGCGCCGACCTCAACGAGGTGGTCGCCGACCTCATATCGAGGCCCACACCCGGTGAGCGTGCCGGTGTGCCCGGCCTCGACCCCGCCCGCCGCGACGTGATCGTGGCGGGAGCCATCCTTCTGCGGCAACTCTTCAAGGCCCTCGGCATCGAATCGCTAGTGGTGTCAACCGGTGCGCTTCGCGAGGGTCTGCTCCTCGACCGCTTCAACCGCAGGGACCGCTCCCGCGACGACGGGCTGCACCACCTCAGCGACCTCAGACGCTCCAGCGTGCTGGCTCTGGCCCGCAGCTACCACGAGGACTTGATCCACGCCGAACACGCCACCGACCTGGCCTTGGAGCTGTTCGACGAGACCGGAGCCGCGCACGGGCTCACCATCGCGGACAGCGAGCTGCTGGAAGCCGCAGGCCTGCTTCACAACATCGGGCGCTTCGTGGCCAACTCCTCGCACCACAAGCACTCCTACTACCTGATCCGCAACAGCGAACGCCTCGCAGGTTTCAGCGAGAACGAACTGGAGTTGATCGCGCTGGTGGCCCGCTACCACCGCAAGAGCCGACCGGTGTCGTCGCACCGCGAGTACAC
Source organism: Acidimicrobiaceae bacterium (assembly GCA_009842325.1). Lineage (GTDB taxonomy): Bacteria > Actinomycetota > Acidimicrobiia > Acidimicrobiales > Aldehydirespiratoraceae > Aldehydirespirator. The sequence goes on from VYFQ01000024.1 coordinate 40,586, forward strand.
GGCGCTCAGCAAGCCCGACCGCCGCCGGGTGCGAGTGCTGGCCGGGCTGCTGCGGGTGGGGATAGCGCTGGACCGCACCTACCGGAGGGCTGTCGAGCGGGTCCATGCCTCCGTGAGCGAAGAGGCGGTGACCATCGATGTTGAGATTGCCGCTGGCACCGACGTGGACATCGAGCTGTTCACCGCTCGCCGCAGCGCGAATCTGCTGGCCGACGCCCTTCGACGCACCGTCGACTTCCGGGTGGTGGAGACCAACCCTGAGCGTCGGCGCAGAAACCACCCTGCCAACGGGCCGGGCGATGCCAACCCCAGAGGACTTCGAGCCTGAGCAGCCGGCACCGGAAGAGTCAGGAGTGGGGCGCGATCACCGACTCCCCGAAGGCGGCCAGACCCTCGGCCGTGTTGCGGAAGTAGAACACCGACGGCACCATCAGCCGCTCCACGCCCCACGACTCAGCCTCCTGGATCGCCGCGGCCGGATCGTCGCCGAACAGCCCGAGATGCACTGCCGACATCTCCAGGTCGGCCGGATCGCGCCCGCAGTCGGCAGCTGTATTGCGAGCCATGTCGAGCAAGTGCGCCATGTCGCCGCCGGCAAGGAACAGACCGTCGCCGACCCGGCCGGCCCGGCGGGCTGCCGCCTCGCTGTGTCCGCCGATGTGGATCGGAACCCGTCCCGCTGCCGGCTTGGGGTTGGAACTGGCCCGGCGGAACGACACGAACTCGCCGTCGAAGGTCACGTCGTCTTCGGCCCACACCCGGCGCATGACCTCCATGTACTCCTCGGTGCGAGGACCCCTGCGCTCCCAGGGCACATCGAGCGCGTCGAACTCCTCGCGCAGCCAGCCGATGCCCACCCCGAGCGTCACCCGGCCGCCGGACAGCACGTCCAGGGTCGCCACTTCCTTGGCGAAGGTGAGCGGATGGCGCTCGGGAAGCAGCGAGATGCCGGTGGCCAGCCTGATGCTGGATGTGACCGCGGCCGCGTAGCCGAGCCAGATGAGCGGATCCGGTATCGGGTTGTTGCCCGAACCGGGCATCTTGCCGTCGGGCGCGTACGGGTAGACGGACTCGTAGCCCTCCGGATAGAGGATGTGCTCCACGGTCCACAGCGAGTCGAACCCGGCCTCCTCGGCCGCCTGGGCCAGCAGGGCCGCACCCTTGCCCTTCACAAACGTGCCCACATTGGCGAACGAGATGCCGAACTTCATCTGTGCTCCTTGATATAGGCGCCGGCCGGTCACGGTAGTCACCGGCGCATCCGGGTGACAGGATGGCGGACATGACCGAAACCTCCTCCCCCTCCTCTTCCGGAAATCTCGCCGAGGACTCCTCAACACCCGCGGTCACGGCCCGCCCCGCCGGCACCAAGCCGGGCCTGCTCGGCGTGCTGATCGCCCTGCTCGGACTGGTCGTGATCGCGGCCGGGATCGTCGGCGTGGCCGCGGTGGCGTGGCCGCTGGTGTTCCTAATCCCGGTGGGCGGGATCACATTCGCGTTCGCGTGGCCGGGCCAGTACCTGGTGCAGCCCAACGAGGCGCTGGTGCTGATCCTGTTCGGCCGCTACAAGGGCACGGTGGAGACACCGGGCTGGCACCTGGCCAACCCCTTCACCCGCATGGAGTCCCGCAAGATCTCGCTGCGGGTGCACAACTTCACCACCAGCGTCTCCAAGGTCAACGACGCCGAGGGCAATCCCATCGAGATCTCCGCGGTGGTGGTGTGGCGGGTGGTGGACACCGCCGCCGCCGTGTTCGAGGTGGACGACTTCGAGGACTTCGTGCACGTCCAGAGCGAGACGGCCATACGCCACCTCGGCACCCAGTACCCCTACGACGACTTCGAGGGCGACCGGGTGTCGCTGCGCTCCGACCCCGACACGGTGGCGGCCACGCTCCACGCCGAGGTGCAGGACCGCCTTGATCGGGCCGGTGTGGAGGTCATCGAGACCCGGCTCAACCATCTGGCCTACGCCACCGAGATCGCCGAGGCCATGCTGCGGCGCCAGCAGGCCGCGGCGGTGGTGGCCGCCCGGCGCACCATCGTGGAGGGCGCAGTCGGCATGGTGGAGGAGGCCCTCGAACTGCTGGCCGAGCGCTCGGTGGTCGACCTCGACGAGCAGGCCAAGGCGTCGATGGTGGCCAACCTGCTGGTGGTCCTGACCAGCGAGCAGCAGACCACCCCCATCGTCAACACCGGCTCCCTCCCGTAGCCCTGGTGTGACCACATTGGGAGGAGACGCGCGTCTCGGGGACTTCGACGCCCGTTTCGATGCCGGGCTCAAGAGGGGCAACCGCAACGCTAAGTGGACCAAGTACGGCTCCGACGCCCTGCCGGCGTGGGTGGCTGAGCACGACTTCCGGCCCCCGCCCGTCGTGCTCGACGCCATGAGGGCCACCATCGACCGGGGCGACTTCGGATACCACGACCTGGAGGACGATGTGGGCGCGACATTCGCCCAGTGGGCCGGCAAGCGCTACGGCTGGAGCCCCGACCCTGAGTTCGTGCACACCTGCGTGGACGTGCTGCAAGGCGTCACCGCGGCGGTCACCGCGCTGGCCGGGCCCGGCGAAGGCGTGATCCTCACTCCGCCGATCTACCACATCTTCCTGCAGATCTGTCCCACCGCCCGCCGGCCCCAGCTCGAGTGGCCAATGCGCTATGACCGCCACCACGGCTGGACGCTCGACCCCGACGACCTCGAAGCCCTGGTCCGGCGCGAGCCTGCTGTCCGGGTGCTGCTGTGGTGCCATCCCCACAACCCCACCGGTTGGGTGCCCGGCGCCGACGTGCTCCAGCGAGTCGTGGAGCTGGCCCACGCCTACGACTTCTACGTCGTGTCCGACGAGATCCACGCCGACCTCGTGTACCGGGACTCGCCGTCACCGTTCGTGCCGCTGCTGTCGGTCCCCGGCGCGGCCGAGCGAGTGGTGACCGTAACGTCGCCCGCCAAGACCTTCGCCCTGTCTGGACTGCGGTGCGCGGTGATGGCCTATGCCGACCGGGACCTTCGAAGGCGAGTCCGCCAGGCCCACCCGCCGCTGCTGCTCGGCCATGCGGCCCGAACCGGCATCGACTCCACCATCGCAGCCTGGCGCCACGGCGCGGTCTGGGCCGACGGGCTGGTGGCCCATTTGAACGAACTCCGCGACCACCTCACGGCCCGCCTGTCCGCCGAGGCGCCCGAGGTTGTCTTCCACCGGCCCGACTCCACGTTCCTGGCGTGGCTGGACGTGTCGGCCTGCGGGCTGGGCGACGCTCCCGCCGCCCGCCTACTGCGACACGCCGGCGTGGCCGTGTCCGAGGGCACTGAGTTCGGCACCAACGGCGACGGCCATGTGCGCCTCAACTTCGGCACGTCAGAGGCTGTGCTCGACGAGATCCTCGATCGTCTGACCCCCTGTCTGAACGCCTAGGGTTGGCGGTGTGACCGCGCCCGGGAACCCGCAGCCGCTGGGGGGAAACGAGATGCCTCGCTTCGCGGGGATAGCGACCTTCATGCGGCTGCCCGGGCGCTCACATCCGATGGAGCTCGACGCGGCCATCGTGGGAGTACCGTTCGACATCGGCACCTCCAACCGGCCCGGCGCACGCTTCGGGCCCCGGGGCATCCGCGACGAGTCGGTGCTGATCCGCCCCTACAACATGGCCACCCGGGCCGCACCCTTCGACAGCCTGCGCATCGACGACACCGGAGACGTGGCCACCAACCCCTACAACTTGCTGGACTCGGTCGCCCGCATCGAAGCTCACTTCACCGAGTTGCTGTCCCACGATGTGATCACCGTGGCCCTCGGCGGCGACCACACCGTCGTGCTGCCCATCCTGCGGGCCATGCGGGCCCGCCACGGACCGGTCGGGCTGGTGCATGTCGACGCCCACACCGACATCAACGACGAGATGTTCGGCGAGCGCATCGCCCACGGCACCCCGTTCCGCCGGGCGGTGGAGGAGGGCCTGCTCGACTGCTCACGGGTGGTCCAGATCGGTATGCGGGCCACCGGCTACGCGGCCGAAGACTTCGACTGGTCGCGCCAGCAGGGCTTCCGGGTAGTGCAGGTCGAGGACTGCTGGTACCGCTCGCTGGCCCCGCTGATGGACGAGGTGCGCGACCAGGTCGGCGGCGGACCGGTGTACCTGAGCTTCGACATCGACGGGCTGGACCCGTCATTCGCTCCCGGCACCGGCACCCCCGAGATTGGCGGCCTCACCACGTCCCAGGCCTTGGAGATCATCCGCGGCTGCCGGGGTCTGGACCTGGTCGGCTGTGACATGGTGGAGGTGGCGCCCATCTACGACACCTCGGGAATGACCGCCCACACTGCCGCTGATCTCGTCTACGAGATGCTGTGCGTTCTTCCCGGCGTGGAGTACCGCACCTGAGCGGTCGGTGAAGGGATCAGGATGCTCGTCGAGCAGGTCGAGGGCAAGTGGATCGAGGCGTTCGCGGAGACGTTCCGGCTCTGCGGGGTGACCGAGGGCGAGGCCGCCGCGGTGCTGTCGGAGTCCCAGAGCCGCCCGGTCAACGTGCAGCTCGCCGACTTGGCGCTGCAGCGACTCGGGGCGCGGGTCTTCCACTTGCGCCTGACTACACCGCGCCAGAAGGTGGCGGTGCCTGTTCGCTCCACCGGAGCCTCCGACGCCATCGGCGGCCTCGAGCCGGCCGTGGCCGCGCTGACCGGGTCGTCCTTCGTGGCCGACTGCACCGTGGAGGGTCTGCTTCATGCCCCCGAACTGGGGGCGATCCTCGACGGCGGGGCCCGGATCCTGATGGTGTCCAACGAGCATCCCGAGATCCTGGAGCGGCTGCTGCCCGATCCCGCGCTGAAGAGTCGGGTGCAACTGGGAGCGGCCATGCTGGAGCAGGCCGATGAGATGAGGGTCACGTCTGCGGCGGGCACCGACTTGACCATCGACGTGTCACACGCCCCAGCCGCCGGGAGCTGGGGGTGCACCGACGGTCCGGGCACCATCGCCCACTGGCCCGGCGGGCTGTGCCTGTGCTTCCCCGCCGCAGGAACGGTCAACGGGACGCTGGTGCTCGACGCGGGCGACGTGAACCTCACCTTCAAGCGCTACCTAGAGTCGCCGGTGCGGATGAGCATCACCGACGACTACATCACCGACATCGCCGGGGACGGCGTCGACGCCGCGCTCACCACCAGCTACCTGGCCGCCTGGGACGACCCCGACGCCTACGCCGTCTCCCACGTCGGGTGGGGCATGAACCCCGCAGCCCGCTGGGACGCGATGACGATGTACGACCGCACCCAGTTCAACGGCACCGAGCTGCGGGCCTTCGCCGGCAACTTCCTGTACTCCACCGGAGCCAACGAAACCGCTGGACGCCACACCCTGGGCCATTTCGACCTGCCCATGCGCAACTGCACGGTGACCCTGGACGGCACGCCGGTGGTGTTGGCCGGCACCGTCGTGTTCTGAGCCCCTCTCCCAGCCGAATTGGCAGCAGAACACCCCCTATAGGGGTCATAACGCTGCCAATTCTCGGACCGGACCGTGAAGCTGACCTTCCGGGGTGCCGTAGGCTGAGCCGGCTGCCTCACCGTCGCGACCTCAGGAGCCTGTCCCATGGGTAATCACGCTCTGCTCCATCCCTTCGCCCCTCCGGCCAAGCCGGAGTCCGAGATGATCAACATCGTGCGGGCGGAGGGCTCCACCCTCTACGACGATCAGGGGAACTCATACATCGACGGTCTGGCCAGCCTTTGGTACTGCCAGATCGGCCATTCCCGACCGGAGATGGCCGACGCGGTGGCCGAGCAGATGCGCGAACTCGCCGCCTACAACACCTTCGACCCGTTCACCAACCCGCCCGCGGCCCGAGCGGCCGAGATGGTCGCAGAACGCTCACCTCTGACCGACGGGCGGGTGTTCTTCGGTTGCACCGGGTCGGACGCGGTGGACACCGCGCTCAAGCTGGCCCGCCTCTTTGCCCAGCGGACCAGCGGACGAGAGCGCCAGGTGGTGATACGGCGCACCAACGGCTACCACGGCACCAACTTCGGGGGCACCTCGGCCCAGGGCATCGAACCCAACCGCGAGGGATGGGGCGATCTGGTCCCCCACTTCATCGAGGTCCCCAACGACGACATCGAGGTGATGGCTACCGCGTTCGCCGAGCACGGCGAGCGGGTGGCCGCGGTCATCACGGAGCCGGTGCAGGGCGCGGGCGGCGTGTTCCCGCCGCCGGAGGGCTACCTCGCCGGGGTCCGCCGGCTGTGCGACCAGCACGGCGCCCTGCTGATCCTCGACGAAGTGATCTGCGGATTCGGCCGCACCGGCGAGTGGTTCGGTGCCCAGACGTTCGGCGTGACCCCCGACATGATGACCTTCGCCAAGGGCGTGACCTCCGGCTACCTGCCCCTCAGCGGCGTGATCGTGAGCCGCCGGGTGTGCGAGAACCTCGAGGAGCCCGGCTTCCTGCTGCGCACCGGCTACACCTACTCGGGCCATCCCACCGTGGCCGCGGCCGCGGTCAAGAACCTGGAGATCATCACCGAGGAGGGTCTCGTGGACCGGGCCCGCCATGTGGGGGCCAAGCTGACCGAGGGGCTCGCGGCGCTGGCCGCCGACGGGCTCATCGCGTCGTACCGCGGCGAGGGCGCGGTACAGGCCGCGGTGCTGGACCGCCCGTCGATGGAAGTGCGCAACGACATGCTGCGACGAGGGGTGATCGCGCGGCCCATCAACGACGTGCTGGCCCTCTGTCCGCCGCTGGTGATCACCGACGACGAGATCGGCCGGATAATCGACACCATGGCCGAGTCGCTCCGGGCAGTCCCCTAGGACCGAGCGGATGGGATCCGAACTGCTGGAACGGGCCCGTGAACTGCGCCCGGCGGTCGATGCCGCCGGCGCGGCGGCCGCGGAGAGCGGCGCGACCGCTCTGCCGCAGGAGTTGGTGAGCGCCTGCTTCGAGGCGGGCCTGTACGGCGCCTTGTCGCCGCGTGCCGTGGGCGGTGCCGAACTGTCCATCGATGACTGCCTGGACGTGTTCGCCGAGGTGGCCTACGGCGATGGCTCCGTCGGCTGGTCCCTCATGGCCGGAGCCACCGCCGCCTGCTTCTTCGGTGCCTACTGCCCCGACAGCTTCACCGACGAGATGTTCGCCGGAGGTGTCGTCCCGGTGGTGGCCGGCCAGTTCGCGCCCAACGGCACCGCGGTGCCCAACGGCGACATGTACCGGCTCACCGGCAAGTACAGCTTCGGGTCGGGTGTTGCCCATGCCGATTGGGTGGGCGGGGGCGCCTTCACGACCCCGCCCGAGGGCGAGCAGGCCGAGTTCCGCCTGATGATGATGCCCCGCTCCGAGGTGGAGTTGCTCGGCAACTGGGACGTGCTGGGGCTGCGGGCCACCTCGTCCTACGACTACAGCATCGACGCTGACGTCCCCGCTCACGCCACCTTCGAGTTCTTCTCCCCCACCCGCTACCGGGGCGGCCCCATGTACGACCTCGGGGTGATCATCCTCACCGAGATCGGTCACATGGGCTGGACCATCGGACTCGTCCGGAGAGCCATCGACGAGGCGGTGGCCATCGCCAAGGTCCGGGCCCGCATGGCCGCGCCGTCGGTCATCGCCGAGGATCCCCGCTTCCGCTACGAGTTCGCCATGGGGGTGTCGCGCTTCGAGGCAGCCGAGACTTGGTGCCGCCAGGCATTCCGGACGGCCGAACAGGCCGCCGAGGCCGGCTCGGGCCGCGACCCCGCTCTGGCCACCAACATCAAGCAGTCGGCCACGCTGCTCACCCAGGAGGGCCTGGCCCTGATCCGCAGCCTCTACGAGTGGTGCGGCACCGAGGCGCTGCGCGACGGCCCGCTGCAGCGCTGCTTCCGCGACATGCACGCCGGCAGCCAGCACGTGCTGGTCGGAGACCGCAACCCCCACGAGTTCGCCGACCTCCGCCTATCCGACCCCGACCCTCCTAGGACCCGCTAGCCCTTGCGGTCCTTCATCAGGGCTATGTCCTGGGGTGGGACTCCGGTTATCCAGATGCCCTCTAGGCGCTCGACGTAGCGCACGAAGCGGTACTTGTCCTCGATGCCGTCGGTGCGGCGGGGCCGAACGTGGGAGTGGCCAGGCCGGGTGCGCACGTTGATGAAGCTGCACACGTTGCGGGAGAAGGCCAACTCGATCTCGGCGTCGAGTTCGTCCTCGGCGGTGACGTCCACGGTGTAGGGCACCCCACATCCCGCCGCGATGGCGGCGAGATTCACATGGCCGGCCGTCGCCGTGGGCCGCCGGCCCTGGCGGCTCCAGCCGATCGACTCATAAACACCGTTGTCCACCACGAACACCACCAGGTTGTCGGGCTGCTGCTCCCCCATGGCCACCAGTTGGCCCAGTTCCATCAGCACCGACCCGTCGCCGTCGAGGCACACGATCCTGCGGTGGGGCAGGGCCAGCGCCAGGCCCACCGCCATGCCGATCACGTCGCCCATCTGGCCGAGGTGAGCGGTCCGGTGGTGCTCCTCCGTGTGGTGGGCCCACTCGAAGGACACTGCCCCGATGTAGGTGGACATCACAAGGCAGTCCTCGGGCAGCCGGTTGGCCAGCCGGCCAAGCCATTCGTAGCGGTCCAGGGCCACCCCTCAGTCCTCCCACACGCAGTCGCCGGAGACGAGCACGGCCGCGGGATGGAGCTGGGCCTCGGAGATCCGCTTGGCCCGCACGATCGACTTGGCCAGATCCTCCACATGGCGCACGATCAGGTACTTGATCCTCAGCGCGTCCAGCAGAGGCTCGGCCACGATCCCGTGAGGGATCCCCCAGTGCTCGGTCTCGCCCACGTCGCCCCGGTACGAGCACAGCAGCGTGACCGGCACACCGGTGCCCAGCGAGATGCGGGCGATGTACTCCGAGGCCACCCGCAGCCCGCTGTTCTCCATGATCAGGGCAGGCTTCTTGCCCCCGAGCCACGCCCCGGCGCAGATCGAGAACCCGACGCCCTCGTTGCACACCGGCACATAGCGGATGTCCGGGTCGAGCTCCACCCGCTCGTGCAGCGGCCGCTGCCAGCCGTCGGGCAGCCCAGAGACGAAGTCGATGCCTGCGGCCCGCAGCCCCTCGTGGGCGGCGTCGAGGGCGGCGTCGGTCATGGCCACGGCGTCACCCTCCGGCTACGGGGCGGCCATCCGGGGGCCGCTGACCGACGGGATGTGAACCGGTGGGAAGATCCCCACCCGCAGCGTGAGCAGCCTCAGCCAGAAACCGCCCGGCACAAGCAGCACACAGCAGATCACGGCCAGCGCATCACGGGCGCCGGACACGCCGACGACGGCACCGGCGAATGCGAGAACCGCCGGAGCGACCGTCCCGCTCGCGAAGACGCCCCACACGAACATCGAGCGGTACTGGCCCCGCAGCAGTCGATCCAGGCTCTCCTTCTTGCCGGGAGCATCGGTCCGGGCAAGCAGGTGTACGACCACCGCCACCGTCAAGGCTGCCGTCAGGAGACCCAGCAGCACCATCTGGCCGGCGGTCACGGGCTCGCCCGCGATCACCTCGATCAGCATCACCACCGCCACCGACATCGCGGCCGACGACAGCAGGAACTGAAGCGGCACCGCCGGCGAGTTCCAGTACGGGATGGCACGGGGCCGGGCCAGGACCGCCCCCGCGTAGGTCATCACCACCACTGCGGCCACGCCGGCGATGATCTCCAGCGCGAGGCCGCCACCGTCGCCGCCGTGGGGATCCCATCCCAACCCGGAGAACGGCTCTGATCCGCCCAGGCTCAACGCGGGGAGTACCAGCAGACCGGCCATGACCAGGAAGATCAGGTCGGACCACGCCCCCCAGGAAATCCAGCTGGTGCGCACATTGACGAAGGCCCTCCAGGCCTGGAGGGGCCGGCCCAGGTCGGCGACCAGGATCGCCCCGCCGACCGCGATCGCCAGGAAGCTGACGACATCGACGGTGGGGATCCCGAGCACGTAGCCGAGACCCTCGGTGAGGTTCAGGATCCGCCCGGCCAGGAACACTCCCCCGCCGACTCCCATCAGCGTGAACCAGATGGCGTGGTTGATGTCCCACACCCTCTGGGTGCGGGCCTCCAGGTTGAACTGGTCCATGAACACGTTCTGGGGGCCGGCACCTCCCCCAGCCGTAGAACTGACCGCAGTCATGGGAGCCCCACATACTGGGTGCTTGGCAGCGTCTTCGCGTCAGGTCTGAGCACTTCGCCGCCGCCGTGCCCGGCCAGGTACTGGCTCACGTTGCTGTCGGGGTCGTCGAGGTCGCCGAAGATCCGGCACTCGGCCGGGCAGGTGACCACGCATGCGGGCGTGGCCAGGGGATGCACCCCGACCTCGAGGCCGTTCTCGAGGCCGAAGTCGATCTTGTGGGCGCAGTAGGTGCACTTCGACACCGCGCCCCGTACGTGGCGTTGGTGCGCGTAGCGTTCCGGCACGCTGGGCACGGCCTCGGCGGGGGCGCCCTCCACGGCCACCGTGCCGCGGTCCTCGAAGAAGTGCAGCGCACCGTAGGGGCAGGCTGTCATGCAAGCCCGCGAGCCGATGCACACGTCCTCGTTTGCCATAACGATGCCGTCGTCGCGGCGCGTGAGCGCTCCCGACGGGCAGGCGGTCACGCAGGGGGCGTCCTCGCAGTGGTTGCACAGCACCGGCAGGTAGTTGAGAGTGGCGTCGGGGAACTCGCCCTCCTCCCACTCGATCACGGGCGCGTACCAGGCGTCGAGCGGCGACTGGTTCTCGGTCTTGCAGGCCACGGTGCAGGCCTGGCAGCCGACGCAGCGAGCCGCGTCGATCACCATGCCCCACCGGGTCATCGTGCCCCTCCCCGTCCGGCCGGCACGGTTCGCACGTCGGCCGCGATGGCGCAGTCCAGTGCCCCCGACACGAAGTCGATGTGCTCGACATCTATGTTCAGCAAGGCGTTGAAGTTGACCTCGTCGCCGCTGCTGCCGCTGCTCCAGCCGCCGCCGCAGCCCTGCGTGGCCAGCACCTCGGGATGGACCAGCTGCGTGACCCGGGCGGTGGCCGTCTGCTTGCGACCCCCCGAGGTCTCGATCTCCACCAGGTCGCCGTGGGATATGCCCCGGGCCTCAGCTGTCTTGGGGTTGATCCACACCGACTTCAGGTCGTTGTGGCGGTTCGACAGCGTGTTCAGGATCGAGTTCTTGTGGGTGTGCGACAGCGCATGGTTGGGGACCTTCATGTTGGTCACGAACAGGTCATGGGGCGCGGTGCGCTCATAGGCCGGACCCGGCTTCCAGTCGGGCAGCGGCTGGTAGTCGTCGGTCTCCCACGGGATGCCCAGCTCCTCGACGGTGTTCTCGAGGTTCTGCTTGGTGTCGACCATGAACTCGCAGTAGACCTGCGCCCTGGCCTCGAAGAATGGCCTCGGGAACTTCTGCTCGACGGTCTTGTCGGCGGTCCACAGCCCGTCGCTGAGATGCCAGTCGAGGCCCTTGTCGTTACCGAGGGTGTTGCGGAGCCACCGGTCGCAGATCTCGAAGTACGAGTAGCTGCCGTCGGGGTCGAGCTTGTAGGGCTCCCGCATCTTGGCGATGTTGTTGAACGCCTCGTTGAACTGCGGCAGCCGGTCGGCCCGCTTCAGCAGCTCTAGGTAGATCTGCATGGCGTCCACGTAGGGCTCGCCGGCCACCGGGCCCGCGACGGATGACTGCACCACCGGTTTGGCCCCGTAGGCCGCGTGGCGAGAGTCGCCCGAGGCCAGGTGCTGGTACACCAGCGGCGTCATCCGCTCCAGGTAGTGAACGTCGGGCAGCACGATGTCGGCCATCAGGGTGGTCTCCTCGAAGCGCCTGGCGATGGCGGCGACGAACGGGATCCGCTTGATGAACCGCTCCACGACCTCGGGCGGGCCCGAGCTCTTCATCATGTTGGACTGGAAGTTGATCATCATCGATGGGAACGGCGGCGCCCCGAAGAGCTCGGGCTCCTCGGAGTTGAGCAGCGAGAACACGGTCCCGTAGGGGGCGCACGGCAGCAGCTCCCACATCTCGGTGGTGCGGGGCGGCCCGGTCGGACGGGGCGGGTAAAGGCCCCCCACCCGACCGCCGCCTATGAACCCCTGCGAGATCAGCCCGTCACCGGAGGCCTTGGAGGTGTACTCGAGGTCCTTGACCTTGCCGATGAGCCCCCACGGGTCGCCCAGCAGCCCTCCGGGCACGTCGATGCCGCCGATAAGGGTCGGCAGCAGGATGATGGCCATGCCGTTGAGCATCGAGTGCTTGTGGGCCGACAATCCCCGGTACCAGGCGACGGTGGCCGGGCGGTAGGGCAGCTCGACACCGTCGATGGTGATGGTCTCGCCGATGCAGGCGGCCTCGCCGAACTCCTTGGCCAGGCGCCGGACGGTCGCGGCCGGCACGGTGGTGATCGACTCCACGTATTCGGGCGTGTACGAGCGCACATGGTCGGCCAGCATCTGGAAGCCGGGCCGGGCCTCGGCGCCGTCCACGTCGTAGACGCCGGTGAGGGCCGCGTTGGCGGTGCCGGCGTCGAAGGGCTGCGGTCCGTTGTCGGTGTCCCACACCAGCGGCTTGCCGGTGCTCGGGTCGCGGAGGTAGCGCCCGTCGGTGCCCACCAGGTAGGCGGCGTTGGTGGAGTTCTTGAGGAACTCGGCGTCGTAGATGCCCAGCTCGTTGATGAGCTGGTCGACCATGCCCAGGATCAGCGCGGCGTCGGTGCCGGGACGGATCGGCACCCACTCGTCGGCCACCGCCGCCGCGGAGGAGCACACCGGGTCGACCGACACCATCCGCACGTCCGAGCGGCGCACCGACAGCTCGTGGGTGGAGTGCATGGTGTCGTAGTGCACCACCGAGCCGAACTGGGCCCCGAAGTTTAGGATGTAGCGGCTGTAGATGGGATCGGGGTTGCTCTCGAACGCGTTCTGGTTCATGTAGAGGATGCCGTGCACGTTGTTGCCGCAGAAGATGGCGGCCGACCAGGTGGAGTAGCCGGGCATCCCCAGCCCGGTCACCCACGACGCGGCCAGCGCGCCCCGCAGGTGGTAGATGTCGAAGCTGGTGTAGAGGATCTTCTCGGGGTCGTCGGCGATGGTGTCGCGCAGATGCCCGGCTATCTCGTCGAGGGCCTCGTCCCAGCTGATCGGCACCCATCCGGGATCGACGCCCACACCCTTGTCGGGGTTGGTGCGCCGTAGCGGGGTGGTGATGCGGTCGGGATCGGTGAGCCCTTCGAAGCCGGCGTCGCCCTTGGCGCAGGTGCGGCCGTGGTTGTGGGGGTTATCGGGGTCGCCGAGGATCTTGTCGACCACCTCGTCGTCGTTGACGTGGGCCAGGATCCCGCAGCGGTTCATGCAGATTGTGCAGGCGCTGCGGACCCACCCGTCGCCGTAGGCGGTGCCCGACCGCGCGCCCAGGACAGTCTCCATCGGCTTCCTCCTCAGTCGCCGCCGCAGTCTCGCGCATGCGGACACCGGACCTGCAACCGGCTACCTTCCGAGGGATCCATGGACGCCCGGACCGACACCCAGGCCGCAACCGCCATCGTCAACGCTGCCGTCTACTGCTGCGACGAAGGTTCCAGAAGCTTCAACCCCGGCTCGGTGGTCTTCGCGGACGGCGTGATAGGCGCCGTGGGGCCGACCGGCACCGTCGAAGTGCCCGACTCGGCGACGGTGATCGACGCCGGCGGCCGGCTGGCCGTTCTGCCGGGACTGATCGACGTCCACAGCCACTCCAGCCTGCTCAAGGGCTACTCCGAGAACGCCCAGTTGATGGACTGGCTGCCCGAGTACCAGCGGGAGCACCAGGTGCTCACGCCCGACGATGCCTACTACGGGTACCTGGTCAGCTACATGGAGGCCCTCAAGGGCGGCACCACCACCGTCATGGACATGTACCGCTACCCGCACAAGGGCGCGGAGGCCGCGGCCGCGCTGGGCATGCGGGCGAATCTGGTGCCCTACGCGGCCGACCATCCGACCAAGCACTTCTTCGAGACGCTGGAGACGAGCGAGCAGCTGATCCGGGACTGCCACGACACCCACGACGGGCGGATCAGGGTGTGGCTCGGACTGGAGCACATCACCTACTGCTCGGAGCAGATGTTCCGGCGGGTGGGTGAGCTGGCCGACTCCTACGGGGTGAGCATCCACACCCACACCAGCGAGCAGAGCGAGGAGGTGGACGTGGTGGTCGAGCTCTTCGGCGACCGGCCGGTCCATGTCTTCAACGAGCGAGGGATCCTGCGGCCGGGTTCGGTGCTGGCCCATTGCGTGTACGTCGACGACGCCGAGATCGCGGTGCTGGCCGAGACCGGCACGGGCGTGGCCCACTGCCCGGTGAGCAACATGAAGCTGGCCGGCGGGACCGCACCGCTGGAGAGGTTCTGGGACCGGGGGATTGTGGTCGGGCTCGGCACCGACGGCGGGATCTCCAACAACTCGGTGAGCATGTGGGAGTGCATGAAGATCGGGTCGCTGCTTCAGAAGGTGGCCCGCTTGGACGCCACCGCGGTGAGTGCCGACGAAGCGCTGCGAATGGCCACCATCGACGGCGCTCGGCTGCTCGGCATCGGCGATGAAGTCGGCTCGATAGAGATCGGCAAGCAGGCCGACCTGATCACCGTCGACCTGTGGCAGCCCCACCTGCTGCCCGTCGCCCTGTCGGAGGGACATGACCCGATCCTGTGGAACCTCGTGTTCGCAGGCCGTTCCAGCGACGTGCGGGATGTCTGGGTTCAGGGCCGGGCCTGCGTGTCTGCGGGTGAGATCTGCGGCGTGGACGAGTCGGAGGCGCTGACCGAGATCCACGAGCGGACGGTAGACCTGCTGAGACGCCGCGAGGGCGTGCCCGCCATCCCGATGGTCGCCGACTAGACCCCGGACGTCGGGCGCACCAGCCTGGCCCGCTCCGATTCGCACTCCAGACGGGCGAAGCAGCCCTCGATGTGATCGTTGACCAGGCCCATCGACTGCATGAAGGCGTAGACGGTGGTGGGACCGACGAAGGTCCATCCCCGCCACTTCAGGTCCTTGGCCAGGGCTTCGGACTCCGGTGTGGACGCGGGCAACGCCTCCATGCTGGCCGGCGGCGCAGCGCCCGGTGCTGGCTCCCAGCCCCAGATGTAGGCCGCCAGCGAGCCGAACTCCTCGATCACCTCCAGGGCTCTGCCGGCGTTGTTGACGGCTGAGGCGATCTTGCCCCGGTGGCGCACGATGCCGGCATCGCCCAGCAACCGCTCGACATCTCCGGGCTCGAAGGCGGCCACGGCCAATATGTCGAAGCCCCTGAAGGCGGCCCGGAAGTTGCCGCGCTTGCGCAAGATCGTCAGCCAGGACAATCCGGCCTGGAATCCCTCCAGGCACAGCTTCTCGAACAGCCGGTTATCGTCGGTGACCGGGCGGCCCCACTCGAGGTCGTGATAGGCGAGATAGTCCTCGTCGTCACCCGGCCACCAGCACCGGATCCGGCCGTCGCCGCCGACCCGGGTAGCCGCGTTCACAGGCTGGACGGGGCCGCGATCGGTGATCAGGCTGCGGCCCGTTGGGTGAGCGACAGGCCGTTGGTGCGCATGACCTGCTCGATCTCCTCATCGTCGAACCCGGCGAGGTCATGCACGAATGACACGGGATCGGCCAATCCCTCGGCGTGGGGGAAATCCGACCCGAACAGCACGTGGTCCGCGCCGATCAGGTCCCGCAGCGCGAGCAGGTCGTCCTCGTAGTAAGGCGAGATCCATACCTGGCGCCGGAACACCTCCAGCGGATCCTCGTCGAAGGCGTGCCTCTGCTGGCGGTAGGTCTTGGTGAGCTTCTTCACGAAGGGCCACACCCATTCCGAGCCGGTCTCGATGGTGGCGACGCGCAGGTTCCGGTGACGGCTCAGCACGCCCTCGGCCAGCAGCGAGGCCAGCGCGTCGGAGATCGGCGAGTAGGTGAGCATGCTCTTGAGGGCGTTGTAGCGGAACGACTCGAACTCGCTGTCCACCCCCCAGTGCTCCAGCAGGAACCCGTAGCCGGAGTCGCCGGAGTGCATGGCCACCGTGATGCCGTGATCGTCCAGCCGCTGCCACACCTTGTCGTGGGCGGGGTGGCCCAGCGAGCGACGGCCGCCTGCGGTGTCGGGCACCGACGACGGTCGCATGTTCACCACCCGCACGTCGTTGGCGATCAGCCAGTCGAGCTCGTCGAGAGCCCAGTCGGGGTCGGCCAGCGTCAGGTACCCGGCCGCGAACAGGCGGTCGCGGTAGGCGAACCCCCAGTCGTCGGCCAGCCACCGGTTGAAGCCCCCGAACGCTGCCGTCAGAGCGGCCGGGTCGTGCTCGAGGGCGGCCTCCATGCCCACGCCCAGCGTTGGGAACAGGAAGCACGCCTGCAGACCTTGTGAATCCAGCAACTCGATGCGGGCGTCGCGGTCGCGGTAGGCCGCCGAGATGGGCTTGAGTTCGCCGAAGGCCTCGCGCATGTCGGAGGCCGGGATCTTTCCCCTGAAGTAATCGTCCAGGCAGCCCGGTCTCGCTACCGGGTCGAAGGTGGGGTTGGGGATGAAGCGGTTGATCCGACCGGCCACCAGCAGTCGCTCGCGCCCGTCTACGGTCGCCCACTGCATGCAGCGCTTGTGCATCCTGGGGTCGACGTGGCGGGTGAAGGCGTCGGTGGCCTCGTAGTAGTGGTTGTCGGCGTCGAATGCGGCGAAGCCCAGATCTGTCATCGGCGCACACTCTAGATGCCTAGGTCCTAGTCTCCGGCTCGATGGGATTGGCTTCTAGAGTCCTCGGGCGCTCGCTTCATGGCGCCGTGGCGGCGGCGGTGCTGTTGGCAGCGTGCAGCGGCGGGCCCGAGGACGGGAACGAGGGCGTGACCGACCCGGCCGCGGCGGTGGCTGCATCGGGTCCCACGAACACCGCCGATGTGGTGGCGGCTCTCGAGGGGGGAAGCGGGGCCAGGCCGGACACCGCCGCTGATGCCGGCGGCGGCTCGGGCGGTCCCCTCGAACTGGGACCGATCGATCCTCTGGACATTCCCGGCGAGATCATCAGCGAGTACAGCCTCGTCGAGGGTGACTGCTTCAACCGGTTCGAGGGCCTGCAGGCGGGTCGGCGGCTGGCGATCACAGCCCGCACCGGCTGCGACGAGCCCCACTGGGGCGAGGTGTACCACACCTTCGATCTGGACGCTCCCGACCCTGCCATCTACCCGGGCGACGATGCGGTGCGTGGTTTCGCCCTGAGGGTGTGCTACGAGCAGTTCGAGGCCTTCGTGGGGGAGATCTACGAGTTGTCGGTGTTCGACATCGGGGTGTTCACACCCAATCGCACGAACTTCGAGCACGAAGTGGCCCGCTACCGCGGCGTCCATTGCTGGCTGTACGACCCCAGCGACGACTCGGTGTCGGGCTCGGCTGAAGGCACGGCCCGATGAGGGGATCCGACGACCCGGTCCTCGAGCGGAGACAGCGCCTGGCCCGCTTGGCCCGGTCGGGACGGCGATTGGGCTATTCGCTGTACGGCGTGTCTCTAGCTGCGTTCGTCGCCGGCTTCGTGACCGGCTTCACCACCGCGCCGGCCACGATCGCCGCGGTCACTCTGGTGGCCGGATCCCTCGTGCTGTTGCCGTCGATAATCATCGGCTACGGCGTCAGCGCAGCCGACCGGGCCGACCGCGACGACGACTGGTAGCCGCCGGCGCGGCGCCTAGACCGCCGGCAGATCGGGCGAGATGTCGATCGGCGGATCGACCGGGTCGCCGGCCACCACCGCGGGGAGGAACTCCCTCAGGCGAGCGGGAACCGTGGGCTCGTTGTTGGACAGCAGCTCATCGAGCGTCCACCAGCCCGCTTCGATGAAGGCGGCCGCCTCGAGCGCTTCGAGACCGCGGGGGCGGTATTCGCCGCCGTCACACCAAGCCACGTGGATCCGCTCGTTCGACTCGAAGCGCATGCCGCAGAACGTGTACTCCACGTACTGGGTCCATACGCACGGCCCCATCTCCACATCGGTGATGCCGGTCTCCTCGTACAGCTCGCGCCGGCAAGCCGCGGCCGAGTCCTCGCCGTAGCCGACGCCTCCGCCGGGTATCTCGAGCCACTCCGGCTTGTGAGGGTCGATCGGATCCTCGGATCGGATCAGGAACACCCGCCCGGCACCGTCGAGCAGCACGCAGCGGGCGGCCGGGCGCCGGATCAGGAACGACACGGACTCCGCTCTCAGACGGGGGCGGGACGGTGCCTGACCGCGGAGGAGACCTCGATCGTGATCGGCGTGTCGGGCCTCGGCTCGCCGTCCACCGAGGCGACCCCGTCGGCAATGAGGCTGAACCCGTCGGCGGCCGGCGACCACAGCACGACCACATCGGGCCGAGCGACCGCGTTGGCCGCCGCACCCCGGCCGACCACCGCGCGGATCACGCCCTGGCCGTCGATGTCGACCTTCACGTGGATGATCCGGGTCCGCCCGTCGTCACCCACCGTCAGCACGAAGGCCGTCGGCCCGTGCTCGGCAGCAACCGAGGCCAAGTCCTGCGGTTCGACGGCAAAGCTCACCGCTTCAGACGCTAGCCGGGATCCAGTGCGGTCATGAGGTCGCCACGGGAGCCGTAGCGGACGTCGCCGACTCCCAGGAACCGGGCCAACTCGATCAGGTGCGGCCGGAGCCGCTCGGCCAGCTCGGCATGGTCCACTCCCTGTTCGGCGAAGGCGCCCAGCACGCACAGCGCCCCGGAGGCCCGGTCTGTCTTGAGGTCGAGGCGGGCCACCAGATGCTCGCCTTGCAGCACCGGCAGCACGTAGTAGCCGTAGACCCGCTTGGGCGCGGGGACGTAGATCTCGATCCGGTAGTCGAAGTCCCACAGCCGGGCCGCTCGATCGCGGTTCCACACGATCGGATCGAAGGGCGACAGCACGGTCAGGGCACCCATCGACCTCGGGAGCCTCGCCGCGGGGTGCAGGTAGGCGGGCTCGGGCCAGCCCTCGACCTCCACGGCGGAGAGTCCGCCGGCCTCGACAACCTCGCGCAATCTGGCCCGGCCCTCGCGCACGGGAAGCCGGTAGTAGTCGATGAGATCGGTGGCTGTACCCACCCCTAGGGCCGCGCCGGAGCGGACCAGCAGCTCACGCTGAGCCTCCTCGGCGGTGGGCGTCGGCCGGGCCAGCACCTCGGCGGGCACGATCCGCTCCAGCAGGTCGAACTCCTTGACGAAGTTGCCCCGGCGCCTGATGCCGACCGCTCCGATGCGAAACAGCCAGTCGAGAGCGATCGAGCCCAGCGACCGGCTCCCCCACCATTCACCGTCGCGGCGGCGGGGATCGACCAGCTCGCCCGCGGTCAACGGGCGTTCCTCTACCTG
The DNA here is from genome assembly GCA_009842325.1 of Acidimicrobiaceae bacterium. GTDB lineage: Bacteria > Actinomycetota > Acidimicrobiia > Acidimicrobiales > Aldehydirespiratoraceae > Aldehydirespirator. The sequence continues at coordinate 59,910 of VYFQ01000024.1, forward strand.
AGCCAGCACCTCGGCCACGTAGTCGGGCTCGCTTCGAGCCAGATCGGCCAAGTTCTTCCAGGTGTCACCCTTTTTGGCGCGCTGCTTCTGCCAGCGCAGCAGCGGCTCGTCCTCCACCGGCAGCAGCGAAGCCTCGTGGGCCCATGCCTCGAACCACTCGTCGTCGAGGTAGGCGATCCGGTCGAGCAGGGATGCCTCGTAGCAGCCCAGCCGGGAGAACGGCGGAAGGTACTGCGTCCGGATGACCACCGGCACCGAGTCGAGCTGCAGCAGCTTGACCCGGCCCATCACCCGGCGCAGATGGCGGCGGTCCACTCGCCCCGCCGGCGCCGGGTCGGTGAAGCCCTGAGCCGCCAGCGCTATCCGGCGGGCCTGCGATATGGACAGCCGCCGCGGCCGCGGGCTCACACCACCAGGGTGATCATGCGGCCGGACACGTAGAGCTGCTTGCGCAGCTCGCGGCCGCCCACATGGGCAGCCACGTTCGGCTCGGCTAGCGCGGCGCTCACCGCGGTGTCCTCATCGGCGTCGGCCGCGATCCTGACCCGGCCTCGCACCTTGCCGTTGACCTGCACAGGCACTTCGATGATGTCCTCCACCAACAGGGCCGGATCCGCTGCGGGGAACTCGGCTCGCATCACGGAGTCGGCGCCCCCGCCGTGTAGGCGGTGCCACAGCTCCTCCGCGAAGTGCGGCACTAGCGGGGCCAGCATCCGCACCATCACCGCGGCCACCTCGCGGGGCGCGCCCGTCCCCCGGCGGGTGAGCTCGTTGTTGAGCTCGGTCAACTTGGCGATGGCCGTGTTGAAGCGCATGCCCTCCATGTCGGAGCGGACGCCGTCGATAGTGCGGTGCAGCAGCCGGAGCAGATCGTCGTCCGACGGTTCGTCTGCGATCCGCAACTCCCCGGTCTCCTCGTCAACCACGTTGCGCCACACCCGCTGCAGCACTCGCTGGGAGCCCACCACCGAGCGGGTCTCCCAGGGGCGGTCCTGATCGATTGGCCCCATGAACATCTCGTAGAGGCGCAGGGTGTCGGCCCCGTAGGAGGCGTACATGTCGTCGGGGGTGACCGAGTTCTTGAGCGACTTGCCCATCTTGCCCAGCTCCCGCGTCACCGGCTGCCCGTCGTGGCGGAAGCCCTTCTGCAGCGAGCCCTCCACTTCCTCGGCGGCAACGTACACACCGCGATCGTCCTTGAAGGCGTAGGCCTGGATGTAGCCCTGATTGATGAGGCGCTTGAACGGCTCCAGCCCGCTCACGTGGCCGAGGTCGTAGAGCACCTTGTGCCAGAACCGGGCGTACAGCAGGTGCAGCACCGCGTGCTCGACACCACCGACGTACAGGTCGACACCGCCCACGCCGCCGGGGTCGGGATCGGCCATCCAGTACGACTCGACGTCGGGATCGACCAGTGCCTCGTCGTTGGTGGGATCGAGGTACCGCAGGTAGTACCAGCACGAGCCGGCCCACTGGGGCATGGTGTTCAGTTCCCGCCGGTAGTGGTGCGGCCCGTCGCCGAGGTCCAAGTCGACGCCCACCCATTCCGTCACCCGGCCCAGCGGCGGCTCAGGCTCGGAGTCACGGGCCAGCGCCCTCGGGGCCCAGTCCGTCAGCTCGGGCAGCTCGAGCGGGAGCATGTCGTCAGGCAGGGCCACCGGTCCGTAGTCATCGAACACGATCGGAATCGGCTCGCCCCAGTAGCGCTGGCGACTGAACAGCCAGTCCCGCATCCGGTAGTTGACGGTGGAACGGCCGAACCCGGTCTCGGTGAGCCGTTCGATGATCAGAACCTTGGACGCCTCCACGTCGAGGCCGTCGAGGAAACGAGAGTTGATGGACGGGCCGTCGCCCGTGTACGCCAGCTCGTCGGGATGGTCAGGCGGGGGCTCAACGGTGCGGATGACGGGCAGGCTGTAGGCCTCGGCGAACTCGCGGTCGCGCTGATCCTCGCCCGGAACACCCATCACCGCGCCAGTGCCGTATCCCATCAGCACGTAATCGGCGATAAACACCGGCACCCGGGTGTCGGTGAACGGCACGACGGCGTCGTGGCCGAGGAAGATCCCGGACTTGGAGTCGCTCCGGTCGGCGTCGCTCAACTCCGCGGCACGGGCCCGGTAGGCGGCCACCGCTTCACGGGGCGTGGCGGCCCCCCCGGTCCACAACTCGGGCACGCCGGCCGGCCAGGCGTCGGCCACCAGCTCGTCTACCAGGGGATGTTCCGGAGCCAACACCATGTAGGTGGTGCCGAACAAGGTGTCGGGCCGGGTCGTGAACACCTCGATGGGCTGCATCTCCAGGTGTGCGGAACTCGTGGCCGGGAACGAGATCAGGGCTCCCTCGGAGCGGCCGATCCAGTTGCGCTGCATGGTCTTGACCGACTCGGGCCAGTCCAAGAGGTCCAGGTCCTCCAGCAGCCGGTCGGCGTAGGCGGTAATGCGCATCATCCACTGCTTCAGCGGGCGCTTGAACACCTCGTGGTTGCCCCGCTCGGAGCGGCCTTCGTTGGTGACCTCCTCGTTGGCCAGCACGGTGCCCAGAGCCGGGCACCAGTTGACCGGGGCGTCGGCCACGTAGGCCAGGCGATGGGAGTCCACCACCTCTCGCTGTTCGGCCTCGCTGAGCTCTTCCCAGGTTCGGCCGTCGGGCACCGGCCTCCGGCCGGAGGAGAATTCGTCGACCAACTCGGCGATGGGCCGGGCCCGACGCTCGCCGGGATCGAACCATGAGTTGAAGATCTGCAGGAAGATCCACTGGGTCCAGCGGTAATAGTCGATGTCGGTGGTGGCGACGCCCCGCCGCTTGTCGTGGCCCAGACCGAGCCGGTCGAGCTGGCGGCGCATGTTGTCGATGTTGGCCTCAGTGTTGATCCGGGGGTGCTGGCCGGTCTGGCGGGCATGCTCCTCCGCCGGCAGCCCGAAGGCGTCGAAACCCATCGTGTACAGCACGTTGAATCCGGCCATCCGCTTGAAGCGGACGTACACGTCGGTGGCTATGTAGCCCAGCGGATGGCCGACGTGCAGTCCCGACCCCGACGGGTACGGGAACATGTCCATCACAAACAGCTTGGGGCCGGACGAGCCACGGCCCGTCGAGAGCGCCCCGGCCGGGTTGGGCGTCTCATAGGCACCGCTCGCTTCCCAATGGTCCTGCCAGCGACTCTCGATGGCGGCCGCGAGGGCTGCGTCGTAACGGTGCGGGGGTGTGTCGGCGTCCGGCACGGGCATGACGGCCAAGGCTACGGGGCCACCGAGTCGCTGATGGAAATCTGGCGCGCGGGTTGCTTGTGTCGGTACAGGACCGTGCTACGATCCGTTCCGTATCGTGGGACTGGTCCACAGTACGGAACCAGCAGGTGGCTGTAATCCGTGTAAGTGGGCCCAAACCGACATGCGGAGGGCTTAGCCGGATGACCGACACCCCTGCTCCCGGACCCGACATGGTCGACGACGACATCGATCTCGCGAGCCTCGACGACGAGGAACTCACGACCCAGATGCACGACGATCTCTATGACGGTCTGGCCGACGAGATCGCCGAGGGCACCAACATCCTGCTGGGCCGGGGATGGTCGGCCGACAAGGTGCTGAACGACGCGCTGGTCGAGGGCATGCGCATCGTGGGCATCGACTTCCGCGACGGGATCCTGTTCGTGCCCGAGGTCCTGCTGGCCGCCAACGCAATGAAGGCCGGCATGGCCATCCTGCGGCCGCTGCTGGCCGAGACAGGCGCCGAGCCCATCGGCAGCGTCGTGATCGGAACAGTCAAGGGCGACATCCACGACATCGGCAAGAACCTGGTGGCGATGATGCTGGAGGGGGCCGGCTTCGAGGTGTTCGACCTCGGCATCAACACCGACGCCGAGGAGTTCCTGGCCGCCCTCGACGAGCACAAGCCCGACATCCTGGGCATGTCGGCCCTGCTCACCACCACCATGCCCTACATGAAGGTGGTGATCGACACCCTCATAGAGAAGGGCATACGCGACGACTTCATCATCCTCGTCGGCGGGGCGCCCCTCAACGAGGAGTTCGGATCGGCCATCGGCGCCGACGCGTACTGCCGCGACGCTGCCATCGCCTCCGAGACGGCCAAGACCCTCGTGACGGCCCGCCGGGCCGGATGACGGCCCCTCCGCACCCTTCGAAGGTTCTAGTCATCGGCTGTGGCGCGCTGGTCCGCGAGTTGCGCGAGGTAGCAGCCCTCAACGGCAGCAAGCACCTCGAGGTGGAGTGCCTGCCCGCGATCATGCACAACCGCCCCGAACGAATCCCCGACGCCGTCCGCCGGCGGGTCCGGGTCGCCAAGGCGCGCGGCGCCTACTCCACGATCATCGTGGGCTACATGGACTGCGGCACGGGCGGGCTGCTCGACCGGGTGTGCGCCGAAGAGGGGGTCGAGCGACTGCCCGGCGCCCACTGCTACGAGCTCTACACCGGCACCGACGCCTTCGCCGACCTGCAGGAGGCCGAGCCGGGCACCTTCTACCTCACCGACTACCTGGTGCGGCATTTCAATCGCTTGATCATGGAGGGTCTGGGCATCTCCCAGCATCCGGAACTCCTTGAGGCGTACTTCGGCAACTACACCCGGGTCGTCCACCTCGCGCAGGCCGACGACGACCGTCTGGCCCGCGCCGCCGAGCAGGCCGCCGCCCGTCTCGGCCTTCGATGCGAGCGCATCGTCACCGGTATCGAAGGGCTAGAGCGCCCCATCGTGCAGTTGTTCGGCATCACCGTCGCCGGGGCGGCATGAGTCCCCCAGCGGCGCGAGGCGGGCGCAGGCGCCGCAACGACGACGGCAGCCTGGTGCTGATCAGTTGGCGCGACATACCCGCCCAGGTCAACGGCGGCTCCGGCGCCGACCGGGTGCAGCGCATCCTTCCCCGCCGATTCCAGAGAGCCATCGACCGGGCCGCCATGGTGGCGGGCAAGACTCAGGCCTCGCAGTACGTCGGAGAGTGGCGACGGTCTGTGATCCCCTCGGGCACGGACGATCCCGAGGCGGCCGCCATAGCGGCCGCGGCCTCTCTGGAGGAGGCGTTCCCCCGGGAGCGCCTCGACGAGTTCGTCAAGACCGGCGGCTGGGATCCCGATCGCAGCGACGACTCCGAAGGAGATCCGCAGTGACCGACACCGTCGTCAGCTCGGCCACCAGGGAGGTGGTCATCGGGTTCGACCGTCCGTTCGTGATGATCGGCGAGCGCATCAACCCCACCGGACGGCGGCTGCTGGCCGAGGAGATGCGCAACGGGGACTTCAGCCGGGTCGAGGCCGATGCGCTGGCGCAGACCGCGGCTGGAGCCCACATGCTCGACGTCAATGCGGGGATCCCCCTCGCCGACGAGCCCGCCCTTCTGGCCCAGGCCATCAAGCTCGTTCAGAGCGTGACCGACGTGCCTCTGTCCATCGATTCCTCGATCATCGAAGCCCTGGAGGCCGGCATCGCGGTGTACGAGGGCAAGCCCCTCATCAATTCCGTCACCGGGGAGGAGGAGGTGCTGGAGCGAGTGCTGCCTCTGGTGGCCCGCCACAGCGCCGCGGTGGTGGCCATCTCCAACGACGAGACGGGCATCAGCGAGGATCCCGACGTGCGCTTCGAGGTCGCTCGCAAGATCGTCAACCGGGCCGCCGACCACGGCATCCCGGCCTCCGACGTGGTGGTCGACCCGCTGGTGATGCCGATCGGCGCCATGGGCACCGCTGGACGGCAGGTGTTCCAGCTGGTCCGGCGGCTGCGCACCGAGTTGGGGGTGAACACCACCTGCGGCGCCAGCAATGTCAGCTTCGGCCTTCCGGCCCGCCACATGATCACCGGGACGTTCCTGTCGATGGCCATAGGCGCCGGGCTCACCTCCGCGATCATGAACCCCATGCACCCCGAGGTGAAGAACGCGGTGATGGCCGCCGATGTCCTGGCCGGGAACGACCGGGACTGCGCTGCGTGGATCGCCGAGCACCGGGACCCCGACACGGTCGGCCTGAGACGGCGGGGCGGGCGTCGCCGAAGCGCCTGACATGCACGACACGCACAGCGTCGTGTTCAACCCCTCGGGCATACGCGCCTCGGTGGCTGCCGGGGCCACCGTCCTCGACGCGGCCCGGGCCGGCGGGGTGGACCTCGACTCGGTGTGCGGCGGGCGGGGTCTGTGCGGCCGCTGCCAGGTCTCGGCCACCGAAGCCGGCGTCCTGTCGGATCCCGGCCCCACCGAGTTGCGCTATCGGGGACGTCGCCCGATCGCCGAGGGCTTCCGCCTGGGCTGCCAGGCCGTGGTGCTGGCCAACGCCGTCGTCGACGTCCCGCCGGAGAGCCAGGTCCACCGGCCGGTGGTGCGCAAGTCGATCGACCTCGCCGAGGTGGTCATCCATCCGGTGGTCACCCTCCACTACGTGGAGCTTCCCGAGGTGGTTCTCGGTTTCGAGGCCGCCGAGCTCGACCTGGTCGCCGAGGCCCTCGCCACCGACTGGGGGCTCACCGAGGTGGAGTTCCCGGTTCCGGTCCTGGCCGGGCTCTGCCCAGCCATAGCAGCCGGAGACCGGTCGGTCACGGTGGTGGTGCACGACCGCCGCACCGTCCTCGACGTGCGCCCCGGCTACTCCGACGAGGCCTGGGGGGTGGCGGTCGACGTGGGGTCGACGACCATCGCCGGATACCTGCTCGAGCTCTCGTCGGGCGAGGTGGCCGCGGCCTCGGGACGGATGAACCCCCAGATCCGCTTCGGTGAGGACCTCATGAGCCGCGTGTCCTACGTGATGATGAACCCCGGCGGCGAGATCGAGCTCACCACTGCGGTGAGGACCGCCATCGACGATCTGGTGGGCGAGCTGTGCGAGCTGGCCGGCGCCGACCGCAGCCGGGTGCACGACCTCGTGGTTGTGGGCAATCCGATCATGCACCACCTGGTGCTAGGTCTGGACCCCACACCGCTGGGTGCGGCGCCGTTCACGCTGACTACCGCTGCAGCTGTGCGGGGCCGCGCCACCGACATCGGGATCGGGCTGCCGAACGCCGCTCTGTACATCGGTCCGTGCATCGCCGGGCATGTCGGGGCCGACGCGGCCGCGGCCACCCTGGCCGAGGGACCTCACCGGACCGAGGAGCCGATGCTGGTGGTGGACGTGGGCACCAACGCCGAGATCGTGCTGGGCGACGGGCGCCGGGTGCTGGCTGCGTCCAGCCCGACGGGTCCGGCCTTCGAGGGAGCACAGATCAGCTGCGGGCAGAGGGCCACTCCCGGCGCGGTCGAGCGGGTCCGGATCGATCCGGACACTTGGGAGCCCCGATTCAAGGTCATCGGCTGCGAGCTCTGGTCCGACGAGCCCGGGTTCGCCGAGGAGCTGGACCTCGCCGGGCTCCAGGTCTCCGGGCTGTGCGGCTCCGGCATCATCGAGGTGATCGCGGAGATGTTCCTGGCCGGAATCACCGACCGTCACGGCGCGATCTCGTCGGATCAGGGCCGGTCGCCCCGCATCGTGGCCGACGGCCGCACCTTCAGCTACGTGCTGCAGACCGAGCCGATCCTGCTGTCGATCACCCAGAACGACGTTCGTGCCGTCCAGCTGGCCAAGGCCGCCCTGCGGGCCGGCATCGACTTGCTGCGCGAGCACGCCGGCATCGACGAGGTGCCCGACATACGGCTGGCCGGGGCCTTCGGCGCCCATATCGACCCGGTTCGGGCGATGGTGCTGGGCCTCGTCCCCGACACGCCCGCGGGCGGTGTGCGAGCGGCCGGTAACGCCTCGGGGGTGGGCGCGGTCCGCATGCTTCTGTCGGGCGAGCAGCGCCTGGAGATCGAGCGGGTGGTGCGGTCGGTGATCAAGATCGAGACGGCCACCGAGTCCCGCTTCCAGGAGCTGTTCGTCGCAGCCATGGCCTTCCCCCACGACACCGATCCCACCCCTCATCTGGCCGCGGTGATCGATCTTCCCGAAGCGGCCGCCGCCGATCCCGACCAGGGTTCTCGCCGGCGCCGCAGACCCCGCCCCGCGGCCTGAGACACCGCTCGACAACCGCCGACCTCACGATCCGGAGACAGCTAGACCATGAACGAGCCAACATGAGCGAGACAACGCGGCGGAGGGGCGGCGGCCGGGCAGGAAGAAGGGCGGCGCGAGCGGCGTCGACTGAGTCGGCGCCATACCTGACCCGCCGACTTCCGCCGGTCGACATTCTCGATGACGAAAGCCTCGCGCTGATCGAGCGCAACGCCGAGACGATCCTGTCCGAGGTCGGTATCGCCTTCCAGGACTTTCCCGAGGCCTTGGATCTGTGGCGGGCAGCCGGGGCCGACATCGACGGGGAGCTTGTGAAGTTCCCGCCCGGCATGTGCCGCCAGATCGTGCAGGACAACGCGCCTGCCGTCTACACACAGCACGCCCGCAATCCGGCCCGCAGCACCAAGGTCGGGGGCGACGCCACCGTCTTCGCCCCCAACTACGGCTCGCCGTTCGTCATGGATCTCGACCGGGGTCGCCGCTACGCCACGCTGGAGGACTTCTGCAACGTGGTGAAGCTCGCCTATACCCTGCCCCAGTTGCACCACAGCGGCGGCACGGTGTGCGAGCCGGTGGACGTGCCGGTTAACAAGCGCCACCTCGACATGGTGTACGCCCACCTGCGCTACAGCGACAAGCCCTTCATGGGTTCAGTGACCGCAGCCGAACGGGCCGCTGACTCCGTCGAGATGGCCCGCATCGCCTTCGGCGGAGACCTCGCCGACCGCACGGTGATGACTTCGCTGATCAACGCCTCGTCGCCGATGCGCTGGGACGCCACCATGCTGGGCGCGGCCACCGCCTACGCCCGGGCCAACCAGGCCTGCATCGTCAGTCCGTTCATCCTGGCCGGCGCCATGTCGCCGGTGACGGTGGCCGGCCTGGCTGCGCAGGCTCTGGCCGAAGCCCTCTCGGGCATGGCCTACCTGCAGCTGGTACGACCCGGAGCACCCGTCGTGTTCGGCACGTTCGCCTCGTCGATGTCGATGGCCACCGGGGCGCCCACCTTCGGCACGCCCGAAGCCGGCCAGGCCATATACGTGATGGCGTCGCTGGCCCGCCGGGTCGGTGTGCCGTTCCGCTCAGGCGGCCAGTTCACGTCCTCGAAGCTGCCCGACGCGCAAGCCGCCTACGAGTCGGCTCACACCCTGCTGCCCACGATGCAGGCGGGAGTGAACTTCGTGCTGCACGCCGCGGGCTGGCAGGAGGGAGGGCTGGCGCTGGGCTACGAGAAGCTGATCCTGGACGCCGACCAGCTGGGCGCCATGGAGGTCTGGGCCCGGGGAGTCGACGTCAGCGACAACGGCCAGGCCATGGATGCGTTCCGAACCAACGCCCACGGTGACCACTTCCTGGGCAACCAGCACACGCTGGTCAACTTCGAGACCGCCTTCTGGCGATCGGACATCTCCGACGCGGCCAGCTACGAGCAGTGGTCCGAGGAGGGCTCGATGTCCGCCGCCCAGCGGGCCAACGCCCGCTGGAAGCAGCTGCTGGCCGACTACGAACCGCCCCCCATCGACGACGCGGTGGACGCGGAACTGCGCGATTACATGGCCCGACGCAAGGCCGGGATGCCCGACGAGATCGGCTGACCCGCAAGGCCAGCCAGGTCAGCTGGCGATCGAGACGTTCTCCAGGTGGGGGCGGTCGGGCAGGCGCAGACCAATGAGTTCGCCCGCAGCGTGCAGCTCGAAGTGCCACACGTCGACATCGTCGGGGCTGCTCTCACGCAGCGATGTCACTGCGTGCCAGATGGCGTAGCGAGCAGCCCGGATCGTCGCCTCCGGAGACTCGGCGGCGCGCGACACGGCCGCGTAGCCGGCGGAGATGCCCGCGTAGACATCGCCATTCACTGCAACCGACGCCGCCGCCCATTCCGCGAGAGCCCTCAGAGCGCGGGGCCGTGAGCGGTTGACCCCATCGTCGAAGACCGCCTCCACCCATGAGTGCCAAGCCGATGAACCTCTCGCCGCCATCTGTGTCTCCTTTCGACGCGCTCCGCGGGGACCTGCGTCCGAGGCTAGTGGGCCGCCGCCCCGCTTCATCGCGACAGCGGCCCATCCGGCCGGCCGGCCCGCCCGCGGTTATCGACGGGGCGGGTCGAGGGCGTCGCGCAGGCCGTCTCCGATGAAGTTGATGCACAGCACGGTGGCCACGATGGCCAGGCCTGGAGCCCACACCAGCCAGGGCGCGGTGATCATGAAGCCCTCATTGCCCCCGAGCATGTTTCCCCAGGTGGCTGTATGGGCCGCGCTCACCCCCATCCCGAGGAAGCTCAGCGTCGACTCCGCGAGGATGGCACCGGCCACCGTCAACGACACCGCCACGACGATCTCGCCCACCAGGTTGGGCAGCAGATCGCGCACCATGATGCGGCGACCGGGCACGCCGAGCGAGACGGCGGCCTCCACGAACTGGTTCTCGCACAGCGACAGCACCTTGGCCCGCACGATCCGGGCCGGGACCATCCAGCTGACTGCGGCCAAGACGATCACCACGTCGAGCACGCTGTCGCCCAGTATTCGAGCCGCCATGATCACCACCATCAGGCTCGGGAGCGCCAGCATGGTGTCGGTGAGGCGCATCAGCGCCGAGTCCACCCAACCCCGGCAGTAGCCCGCCACCAGCCCCACCGCCGTTCCCACGACGCCGCTGATCAGCGCCACCGACACCCCGACCAGCAGGGAGATCCGGCCTCCGTAGAGGATCCGGCTCAGCGTGTCCCGCCCGAGGGTGTCCGACCCCAGCAGGAAGTCGCGGCCCGGCGGTTCCAGGATCTTGTCCAGGTGCTGCTCGGTGGCACCATGGGGAGCTACCCAGTCGGCGAATACCGCGCACAGCGCGATCAAGGCGAACACTGCCAGCGAGGCGGTCGCCAGACGGTGCTTGCGGAACCGTCGCCACACGGTCCGCCAGTGCGGCGCGATCTCATCGCCGGGTGTCTCGAGCGGCTGCCCCGCCATCGACCGCCTGTCGGCGAGCCGGCCCTCGCCCCGGTGCTGGTAGCCCGGCCGCGACGACGAGTGCTCAGCCATAACGGATCCTCGGGTCGAGCACCGCGTAGAGCAGATCGGCCAGCAGGTTCATCAAGAACACCGCGGCCGAGACGATCATCACAGTGGCCAGCAGCACCGGGTAGTCGCCGCCGGTCATCGCGTCGAGGAACAGCAGGCCCATGCCCGGGTACTGGAAGACCCGCTCGGTGACGATCAGGCCGCCCACCAGCAGACCGAGATCCACCGCGGCCAGCGTCGTCACCGGGATCAGCGCATTGCGTACGCCGTGGTGCACGACCACATGGCGTTCGGGCAGGCCCTTGGCCCGGGCGGTGGAGATGTAGTCCATGCCCATCACGTCGAGCATGGACGACCTCATGTAGCGGCTGTAGGCCGCGATCAACTGCAGCGACAGCGTCATCGTTGGCAGCGCGAGATGCCGCGCCCTGTCGAGCAGGTCGAAGCCCTGCTGGCCGGGCGAGTAGATCCCGGCGGTGGGCAGCAACGGCGCTCCGAGCCGGAGCCACTCGGCCAGGTACAGGCCGAACATCAGCTGCAGCATCAGGCCCAGCCAGAACACGGGGATCGAGATGCCCAGGAACGACACAGTGGTCGAGGCCCGGTCGATGACGGAGCCCGGCCGCAGCGCCGACAAGGTGCCGACGACCAACCCGACCGCCAGCGAGAAGGCCATCGCCACCACGATCAGCAGCAGCGTGTTGGCCATAGCGCTTCTCACCAGCGGCCATACCTCTTGGCCGTTGCGGACCAGTGACGTGCCCAGATCCCCGGTCACGAAGTTGCCGAGCCACGTCAGGTAGCGCACGCCGAACGGCTCTTCAAGGCCGAGGGATTCGATGTAGGCCCTTCTGGCCTCTGGACTTATCCGAGGGTTGAGAGTGAGCTGGGCGGCAGGACTGGAGATCTCGCCCGCCGCCCAGAATGTGGCGAACGAGATAGCCAGGAGAATGGGAACGGTGACCGCGAGACGCCCCGCCGCGTAGCGGATCAACCGCGGGTCACCCGATCACGGTCCAGTCGTAGAGGTCGTAGAAGCCCCCGTAGACGCTCGACACCCAGCCTCCGGGCCCCTCCAGGACGCCGGGGTCCCAGGCCAGCAGGTTGGGGAGCACGTACAGCGGGATCCAGGGAACGTCGGAAGCCAGCAGTGTGCCAAGCTCGCGCACGAGTTCGAGGCGGGCGGCCTCGTCGACCTCGGCGTCGATGGCGAAGGCCAAGTCGCTGGCCTGCCGGCTGGCGTAGGCGGTGAAGTTCTGGCCGCTGAAACCGTTGGCCTCGCTGGGGATGCCGTCGATGTCGTAGTGGGCGGTCACGGTCGGATCGGGGGTGGTGCTGTTGGCGAACAGGGCCACCGGACCGAAGTTCATGGCCGGGAGCCGGTTCTGGAACAGCTCGCCCGGGTCGTAGTTGATGATCTCCCAGCCGATCCCGAAGGGCCTCGTCATCTCGGTCACGAGGGCCTGCACGTCTTCGCGGCGCTTGTTGCCGGCCACGGTGTTCCACTGCAGCACCAACTCGACGCCCTCGTCGTTCACCCACAGGCCCTCGGGATCGGGGCGGGTCCAGCCGTCCTCGGTGAGCAGCCGCTCGACGGCGGCCATGTCCTGGCGGTAGTGGGCGAAGTCGTCGGCGCACCAGTCCCCGAAGGCCGGGTTCCAGCCGGCGCACTGCAGCACCACCGGATCGTCGATGATGGGACCGAGGGCCACGTCGGCGATCTCTTCCCGATCGAGGGCGTAGGCCAGGGCCTGCCGCAAGTTCTTGGTGATCTCGAAGTACCGGTCCGGCGCGATCTGGTTGATCCACAGACCCTCGATGAACGTTCCCGCTCCCGAGACGAACGTCAGCGGCGGGGCCAGGCGCTCCTTGGCGCCGGGGAACGGCTGGGGGAAGGCGGCCATGGCCTCGCCGGTCTGGAGGGCCACGATCTCGGTGTCGGTGTCCTCCCGGGGGACCATCACCACCCGGTCCACCAGAGGCATGCGTTCGGGGACCCAGTAGTTCTCGTTGGGGACGAGGATGTGCTGTTGCTGGCTCCAGGACTCCTGGCGCCAGGGTCCTCCCGAGATCGGTATCGAGTCGTTCCAGTGGCCGGAGATGTCGGTCTGGCCGTCGAAGGCGTGGGCGGGCAGGATCCCGTCGAGTCCGCCGAAGAGTTCACGCCAGGGCGCATAGGACTCGGACAGCGTGACGATCGCGGTGTGAGGATCGTCATGGCTCACATCGGTGATGAGGTCGTACCCGATGGTGTTGAGAGAGCCCTCGGTCTCGATGATCGCCCGCCAGGTGAACCACACGTCGGTGCTGGTAATGGGCGTGCCGTCACTCCAGCGCGCCTCAGGATTGAGCCGGTATGTGATCGTGAGCGTGCCGTCGTCGTTGAGCACTGCTCCGCCATTCTCCACCGTCGGCGCCTCCATCAGAACCGGCGAGGCACCGATGTTGTGGTCGACATCGAACTCCATGAGGCGGGGCACGATGTGCACTAGCACCGACCAACTGAGCCAGGTCGCGTTGTTGCAGGAGGTAATCGGGTTGAGGCACTCGGGCCACTGCTCCACGGCCAGCACGATCTCGCCGCCGGGACGGTCGGCGGCGGGCTCAATCGGCTCCGGAGCCGTGTCGGCGGAACCGGCGGTCGTGACGGCGGGATCGGTCGCGCTGTCGCTGCCCGCCGCTTCGCCGTCCGTCGACCCGCCGCAAGCCGCCACCGCTATCAGCACGGCCAGCGCCAGCAAGCCCCGCATGTGTCCGAGATACTGCGACGGCTTTGCCGGATGCGTTTTCACGGAGTCTCAGACTAGCCGTCACCGCCGTCACGGCGTGAGCGGCGCGGGGGTGGCTCAGCTAGCGGAGGCGCGGGCGGCGTAGGAGGTTGGCCGCGACCGCTGAGGCCCGCAGCGGCCACGGATCGAAGGTGCCCTGCTCGGCGACGGGCGGGGCCGGTCGTGTGAACATGCGGTACAAGACGTACAGGGCGATGACGGCGTGGCACACGATCAAGACCCCGAAATAGGCCCACGGCGCGACGGCAGCCATCAGCAGCCCGCCCAGCGTCGGCCCGATCACGGCCCCGATCCCGCTGACCCGTACCAGCGATGCGCTGGCTCCGGTCAGTTGCGCGGGCGAGACGCTGTCGGCGGTGGTGGCCACGGCCAGCGAGTACAGCGGGAACGTCGAGCCGCCGTGGACGAACATCAGCAGCAGCGACAGCGCCGATCCCACGGACACCATCAGATGCAGCCCCGCCGAACCCGCCGCGATGATGGCCACGACCAGGATCACGTAGCGGCGCGGCACCCGGTCCGAGGAGCTGCCGACGAGCCACTGGAACGCCACCGACCCCACCATCGACGACACCACAAAGAGCGAGATCCGGGTGTTGGAGAGACCCTCGGAGGCGGCGTAGAACGCACCGAGTCCCATCAGGCAGCCCTGCGAGACGCCGACCCAGAACGCGGTGAGCAGCCCCAGGGGCACGACCTTGACCAGCTCCCGCAACGAGATCGGCTCGGGCACCACCAACGGCGGCGCGGTGGACGCCGACAACGCCACTGGCACCAGCGCGAACGAGATCAGAGCCGAGGACACCACGAACAGCTTGAAGCCGCCGGGATCGGCGAGGTTGAGCATCAACTGGCCCACGCCCATCCCACCCATGGTCACGATCATGTAGCGCGACAGCATCCGGCCCCGGGTGGCGTTGGTGGCCATGTCGTTGAGCCACGATTCCACGGTCACCAGGATCCCGGCCAGGCACAGCCCGTAGGCGAACCTCAGCAGCGTCCACGACACCGGATGGATCCAGACCACGTGCAGAATGGCGGCGGCCGAGCCCACCGAGGACAGGGCGGCGAACACCCGGATATGGCCCACGGAGGCGATGAAGTGCTCGGCCGCCCGGGTTCCGAACAGGAAGCCTAGGAAGTAGCCGGCCATCACTATGCCGGTCACGGCCAGTCCGAAGTCCTCCAGCTCAGCCCGCACCCCCAGCGCGACCCGCAGCAGACCGTTGCAGCTCATGACCAGGGCCACGCCGACGAGCAACGACCTGACCGCGCCGAAGCTGTCGCCGCGCGGCGCGATCCAAGGTCCGCCCGTCAGCCCTTCGTCGCCGGGCTCGGGCCGCACCACGGCGCCTGAGGCCACGACGGGATCGTAGTGACGAGCCCTGACGGCAAGCCCGCAATTCGCTCGTGACTTTCGTCACAGGAGATGCGGATCGGCCCAACCGCCCTCTCTGGAGGGCCGGATTGCGTCAGGTTCGAGCCAAGGCTGCAGCGATGGCCTTGCGCACCGGGATGGGGCTCTCGATCTGCAGGAAGTGGCCCACCCGATCGAGGTAGACGCTGTGCACGTCCCCGAAGGCGTCGATCATTCCCGCGGCCCGCTTATTCGGGGTCATCTTGTCCTCACGGCCGAGCACCAGCGTCACGGGGCACTGCACCCGGGCCGCAGCTTGCTCGGCGCCGTCGTAGGCGTCGCAGGCAGCCAGATCATTGGCCAGCACTCCCGGCCGCGCCCGGTCCAGCAGCGAGGTGTTGCCCCCGATGAGCCACATGCCCGGTGAGGCGTGCCCGCCTGTGTGCGCTCGACTGCCTATGCCCCAGGAGGTGATGAGCCGCCCGGCCACGGGGTCGTCGGCATCGGCTGCCGATTGCAGTGCGGGATGCACCGGCATCGCCCCCGCGGTGCCCAGCAGTACCAGCGATCGGGCCACCTCGGGCCGCTGGGCGGCCGCTTCCAGCGCCACGAACGTGCCCATCGAATGCCCCACCAGGTGGGCAGGTGCCAAGCCCAGGGCTTCAGTGGTTCCCGCCAGCCACTCCCCCATCTCCTCGATGCTCGCCAGCGCGGGACCCTCACTGCCGCCGTGTCCGGGCAGGTCCACCGCTGCGGCCCGGTAGCCGTGGTGCGCGATCCAGCGGGTCTGGAGCTGCCACACCGTGCGGTCACCGCCCGCTCCGTGCACCAGCACCACCGCAGGCTCGTCGCCGTCAATGCTGCGTCCCCCGGTGGCACAACGCACCACCCGCCCGTCGATCAGCGCTTCCACGTCGGCTCGGCTCTCAGCGCTGCGAGGCCTTGAGGGCCCGCTCCAAGTCCTCAATTATGTCGCGGGGGTCCTCCAGGCCGACCGAGATCCGCACGAGGTCCTCCCCCACTCCGGACGCGGCCAGGTCTTCGGCCGACATCTGCTGGTGGGTGGTGCTGGCCGGGTGGATCACCAGCGTCTTGGCGTCGCCCACGTTGGCCAGATGGGAGGCCAGGCGGACCGCAGCGATGAACTTGGCCCCGGCGTCGCGCCCTCCGGCGATGCCGAAGCTCAGGATGGCCCCCGTTCCTCTCGGATAGAGCCGGCGGGCCAGCTCGTGGTCGGGATGGCTGGACAGGGAGGGGTACTTGACCCAGGTCACCGCGTCGTTGGCCGCCAATGCCTCGGCCACGGCCTCGGTGTTGGCCACATGGCGCTGCATCCGAAGCGGCAGCGTCTCGACACCCGACAGGATCTGGAAGGCGTTGGCCGGGCTCATGCACGCGCCGAAGTCACGCAGTCCCTCCGCTCGGGCCCGGCTGATGAAGGCTCCCGGACCGAACTCGTCGCTGAAGCTGATGCCGTGGTAGCCGGCGTAGGGCTCGGTGATTGTGGGAAACAGGCCTGAGGCGTCCCAGTCGAAGTGGCCGCCGTCGACGAGCACGCCACCGAGAGCGATGCCGTGGCCGCCCAGGAACTTGGTGGCCGAGTGCATCACAATGTCGGCGCCGTGCTCGATGGGGCGGATGAGGTACGGGGTCGAGAACGTGGCGTCCACCATGAGAGGCAGCCCGCGGGCGTGAGCTACTTCGGCAACTGCGCCGATGTCGAGCACCTCTATGCCCGGATTGCCGAGCGTCTCTGCGAATACGAGTCGGGTGTCGGAGCCGATGGCCGCCGCGAATTCGTCGGGACTGCGGGGGTCCACGAACGTCGTCGTGATGCCGAAGCGAGGCAGGGTCAGGTTGAGCATGTTGTGGGTGCCGCCGTAGATGTTGCGGCTGGCCACGATGTGGCCGCCGGTGTCCATCAGGGTGGCCACGGCCAGGAAGAAGGCGGCTTGGCCGCTGGCGGTGGCCACCGCGCCCACACCACCCTCCAGTGCAGCCACCCGCTCCTCGAACACGGCCACGGTCGGGTTGGAGATCCGGGAGTAGATGTGGCCCGGTATCTCGAGGTTGAACAGCCCGGCCGCGTGGTCGGTGTCCTCGAAGGAGTACGAGGTGGTGAAGTAGATGGGCACGGCTCTGGCGCCCGTCGTCGGATCGCTGTGCTGGCCGGCGTGAAGGCTGAGAGTGTCGAAACGCAGGAAGTCGGGCTCTACCACACCGGCGAGCCTAAAGGCTGAAGGGCCAAGGCCGGACGCGTCGAGGCCCTCGCCGTTCGGCTGGGGGGAGACCGATCTCGGCGGGGGCCTCGAGTTGGGTGAGGGGCTTACGCCCCTCGGGAGGGAATCGTCGTGCTGACTAGTGGTCCGCTAGCGGCGGACCCGGTAGGGGCGGCCGGCGGCCTCGCCGGTCACCCGCAGCAGGCTCTCGACCACGCCTACGGCATAGCCGGGCCCTAAGGCGTCTCGCCACACAGTGTTGGCGTTGACCATGGTGTTGCTGAACGGAATTGGGCTCATTCTCGCTCCTCCTCTGCCTGTGTACGCCACATCGTCGGCTGTCCTCAGATTGTTTCGCCGATCACCGCGAATTGCAACGAATTGGAGGTCAGAGGGGGTGTGATTTAGGTCACACCGGTTGCGTCGGCCCGGTAGAAGTCCACCGGCTCAACAGGCAGAGGCGTGTCGCCCCGGATGATGTCGGCCGCCTTCTCGGCCAGCATCATCACCGGGGCGTAGATGTTGCCGTTGGTCACGTACGGCATCGACGAGGCGTCCACGACCCGCAGGCCGCGGGTGCCATGAACTTCGAGCGAGTCGGGATGCAGCGCCGAGTCGTCCCCCAGGCCCATTCGGGCGGTGCAGGATGGGTGCAGGGCGGTCTCGGCGTCGCGCCGCACCCAGTCGAGGACCTCCTCGTCGGAAGTCACACCCGGGCCGGGCGACACCTCCCCGCCGTTGAACGGGTCCATGGCCGGCTGGTTGAGGATGTGGCGGGCGTGGCGGACGGCCTCCACCCACTCCCGGCGGTCCTCATCGGTGGACAGGTAGTTGAACCGCAGCGCCGGCTTGGCCCGAGGGTCGGTCGAGACGATGGCCACGGTCCCCCGCGAGTTGCTGTACATCGGCCCGACGTGCACCTGGTAGCCGTGGCCGCCCTCCGGCACAGAGCCGTCGTAGCGGATGGCGATGGGCAGGAAGTGGAACATGAGGTTGGGGTAGGCGACGTCGTCGTTGCTGCGGATGAAGCCGCCCGCCTCGAAGTGGTTGGTCGCCCCCGGCCCGCGGCGGGCCAGCCACTGCAGGCCGATCAGGGGGCGGCGCCACTTGGCCAGGTTGGGCTGCATCGACACCGGCTGCTTGCAGGCGTACTGGATGTACACCTCCAGATGGTCCTGCATGTTGGCCCCCACCGCGGGAACGTCGGCCACTACATCGATGCCGTAGCGGTGCAGGAGGCCGGCCGGGCCCACCCCTGAGAGCTGCAGGAGCTGTGGCGAGTTGATGGCCCCGCCGCAGCAGATCACTTCACCGGCGTTCACGGTTCGGCTGCGGCCGCCCTTGGTGTAGGTGACGCCGGTGGCCCGGTCGCCGTCGAAGAGGATCCTGGTGGTGAGTGCCCGGGTGATGAGGTGGAGGTTGGGCCGCTTGAGCACCGGGTGCAGGTAGGCCTGGGACGCGCTGAGGCGCCGGCCCCGGTGGACGTTGCGGTCGAAGGCGGCGAAGCCCTCCTGGCGGTAGCCGTTGACGTCGGCAGTCCGGGGGTGGCCGGCCTGCTCGGTGGCTTCCAGGAAGGCCTCGAACAGGGGGTTGGCGGCCGGTCCCCGCTCCAGCACGAGAGGGCCCCTGTGGCCGCGGTAGTTGCCTCGGCCGCGGCTGCTGGGCGGGCCGCTGTGGTCGTCACCGGCCAGGCACTGCTCCATGCGCTTGAAATAGGGCAGGCAGTGGGCGTAGTCCCAGCGCTCCATGCCGGGGTCGGCGGCCCAGCGCTCGTAGTCGAGGGGATTGCCCCGCTGGAAGATCATGCCGTTGATGCTGGAGGATCCGCCCAGCACCTTGCCCCGGGCGTGGTAGACGCGGCGCCCGCCCATGTGGGGCTCGGGCTCGGAGGTGTACTGCCAGTCGTAGAAGCGGTTGCCGATGGGGAACGACAGAGCTGCCGGCATGTGTATGTACACGTCGAAGCGCCAGTCCCGCCGGCCCGCCTCCAGCACCAGCACCGAGGTACCCGGATCAGCGCTGAGCCGGTTGGCCAGCGCGCAGCCAGCCGAGCCCCCGCCCACGATCACGTAGTCGTAACGGCGGCCGTGATCTGCCATAGTCCCCTTCCGAACTCAAGCCGGAGTGCGACGGCGCACTCCCGGGCCATGCAACAATCGCGACCCTACCGCTGCCGGAGGAGATCCAGGGAGGCACTGGCGTGAACGAGAACACCCGCACCGGCCCCGACTCGCAGCTCTCAGGCCACTGCCTTTGCGGCGGCGTGAGCTACGAAGTGCACGGCCCTGCCCGCCCGGTTTGGAACTGTCACTGCTGGCGCTGCCGGCGTTGGACCGGCCACTTCATGGCGGGCACGAACTGCCGCCAGGAGCACCTCCACTTCGTGTCCGACGACTCGCTGGCCTGGCACCACCCCGCCGACGACCCCAACGTGGCCTACGGCTTCTGCCGCAATTGCGGAGGGTCGCTGTTCTGGAAGGTGTACGAGGGCCCCGGCGATCAGGCCGACCACATCGCCATCTGCGCCGGCACCCTGGATGTTCCTACCGGCTTGACTACGGCGGGTGCGCTCTTCGAGGTCGACGCCTCCGACTACCACACCCTCGACCCCAACATCGAGACCCTCATCCGCGAGTAGTCCTGCAACAGCACCTGCGCCCACGACACGCAACAATGCGGACGTCGTTGTGGCGAAAGGGACTGCTGTTCAGGCGGATTCGCTGATGCTGCGTTCGGTTCGGGTACCGAGGAGTCGCGGCCGTCGAGTAGAGCCCTCGGCGGCGACCAACTAGGCCGATAGCGTCCAGCGGCGTCATGTCTACAGGTGATCCGCTTATTTCGGAAGTTCTTGATCGACTTGACGCGGACGCAACAGCCACGGGAATAGTCGAGAGCTTGATACTCGGAGCGCTGCTGGGCCAGCTGGACGAGGTGATCGACGGCGAAGTGGTGCAGCGGCCGGCGGCAACTACCGAGACGGAACAGCCACAAGTGCGCGCCTACCTGGAATCGGTCGCTGTCACGGGCTTTCGAGGTATCGGCCCGACATGCGAGCTTCGATTGCAGCCAGGACCTGGTCTGACACTCGTGGTCGGGCGCAACGGGTCCGGCAAGTCGTCGATTGCTGAAGCAGCGGAGTTCGCGCTGACCGGCGACTCGCTTCGATGGTCCGGCAAGTCTGTCGACTGGAAGAACGGATGGAGCAACCTGCATACGACGAATAATTCGGAGATCGTCGTCGAGTTGCGCGTTGAGGGTGAGCGGGAGCCCCGGGCTGTCCGCGTCAGATGGCGCAACAGCAGTCTGGACTCCGCTGAGACGGCGGTAACCGTTCCGGGCAGTGGTCGGCACAGTCTCGACTCGTTGGGGTGGAGTGCAGCGGCGGCGACCTTCCGCCCGTTCCTGTCCTACCAGGAACTTTCGACCATCGTCGAGGGTCGCCCTGTGGATCGCTTCAGGGCGCTGGCGCCAATGCTCGGCATGGAGTCGCTTCAGGAGCCCGTAGCGAACCTGAACAAAGCTCGTCTCGCTGCGCAGAAACAGCAGAAGGAAGCCAATGAGCGCGTGGCTTCGGCTCTGGTCCTGCTCCAAGACGTGCCCGACGATAGGGCCAGCGCCGCGCGGGCAGCGCTCACTGGAGAATGGGATCTCGACAGAATCGGGGACCTCGTCAGGGGCACCGATCCGGCTACTGCCGAGCGCGAGGGCCTCCTACTGGCGCTCGAACAGGTCGCCGCACCCGACCCCGAAGACGCTCGGACCGCGGCTGGCAATCTTCGGCAGGCCATCGAGAATGTCGAGGAGCTACGTGACACCGATGCCGACCGCGCTCGGAAGTTGGCGGGTCTGCTGCAATCTGCGGTGCAGTTGCACGAACAACAAGGCGACACCGATTGCCCTGTTTGTGGCAACGAGCAGGGTCTGCACCGCAGCCGCGTGGCGGAACTGCGCCAAGAGATCACCCGGTTGAACTCGGAGGCGAGTGCCGTCATCGAGGCTCAGCGAGCGTTGAGCGCGGTGAGAAAGGGTGCCGAGGAGTTGGTCGGAACGGCTCCTCAGATCTTGAGCGATGCGGGCCAGGGGGACCTTGACATCGACATCGCAGAGCTGGCGGCGGCGTGGGCCACCTGGACTGACAGCCCGGACGACGACACCAACCTGGCAACACACCTTGAGACGGCGTGCGCACCAATCGCCGCAGCCACGCAGGCAGTCCGCCAGGCTGCGAGGGACCGCCGCCGACAGTTGGCTGACAGGTGGCGCCCCGTCGCGGACGAACTCGGGGGCATGCTGCCGGTCGCTCGTGCCGGCAAGCAAGCGGTAGCATGCCTTCCCGCGCTCACGAGCGCCGAGAAGTGGCTGAAGCGCTGCGAGACCTCCATCAGAGATAGGCGCTTCGAGGAGGTCAGGACCCAGGTGAAGGATGTCTGGGACACGTTGGCCGTGGGTTCCAACGTCACCCTTGAGGATGTGCGGCTGGGCAATAAGAAGGTCGACATGAACGTGACGGTCGACGGCGATGCTGGCGCGGCACTCGGCGTAATGTCGCAGGGCGAACTGCACGCCCTTGCGCTCAGCCTGTTCATCCCTCGCGTGAAGTTCGACCAAAGCCCGTTCGGGTTTGCCGTGCTTGACGATCCGGTGCAGGCAATGGATCCGGTGCGGGTCGCAGGGCTCGCCCGGGTGCTCCACAACCTCGCACAGACCCGCCAAGTGGTCGTCCTCACCCACGACGACCGGCTCCCGGCGGCGATTCGCCAGCTTCAGTTTCCCGCAACCGTGTGGTCCGTCACTCGGCGGCCCAAGTCCGGGGTGGAACTCAAGAAGTCGCTAGACCCCGTCCAGGCTGCCCTAGAGGACGCTCGGGCCGTGGAACTCAGCCGTGGCCTTCCGGAAGAAGCCCGTCGGCGGGTGGTCCCCGGTCTGTGCCGCCAAGCCATCGAGGCAGCGTGCCTGGAATCCGGTAGGAGACGCTTGCTTGCCGCTGGCATGAACCACCGGGACTGTGAAGAGATGTGGGCGAGCGAGGTGAAGCTGCTACCCCGCATTGCCATCGCGCTCTACGGAGACGCCCAACGAGCCGGCGATGTCCTTGGCAACCTCAACAACCGTTACGGCCGATGGGCCGGCGACACCGTCGTTTCATGCAACCGGTTGTCTCACACCATCGCCGACGACAGCATCGATCTCAAGGATCTGATCCGTCGCTCTGAGTCGCTCGCGGAGAGGCTTGCGGCGCAATGACACAGTTCGCTGATCGCTTCCGTGCCAATCAGCTACTCAACTTGGCAAGGTCAGTAATGCGTGTTCAGCGCTCCGATCTGGTGGGGACCTGGCCGCGAGCTTCCGCAATCCTCGGGCGCCAAGCCCTGGAAGTCGCGCTGGACCAATTCTGGGCAAGGGCAGCTCCGGGCGTCGAAGGCGCTCCGCGACGTGCCCAGATGATCTGCCTATCCGAGTACAGCGACGCAGAGCTAGCTCGGCGAGTCAGGTACGCATGGCATGGCCTCTCAAACGCCTGCCATCACCACGCGTACGACCTACCGCCCATCGAGCCCGAACTCAGCGGCTGGCTCGACGATGTCGAAGCCCTGATCCACGCTGTCACGAAGCGCAACTGAGCCTGCGCATGCACGCCCTGGGGAGCGAAACGCGAGAACACGATTGGCATCGGTCTCCTCGCTCCCTCAGACGGATCTGGTCCCGCGCCCGCACGGACGCGGAGCCAAATGACGCAACCGTGGGGCAGGACCCTAGCGATTCGGTCAGCGGGAGGTGAACGAAGATGCGGGCGGTGGCGATGAGGTCGTAAGAACCTGCTCAAACTCCTCCGGCTGCGACCAAACGGCAATGCGCGAGAGCGGTGCGACGAGTGCGAAGTCCTCATCGCGCCACACGTTGACGGTGTCGTCAAACAGAGAAACGAAACTGGCGTCGGTCTTCTGAAACGTGAGGTGACTGAGGTCGGTGCACGCCGCAACCACGCGCTCACTAAGGCGTCTCGCCCAAGTCTGACTGCCGGTGGTCAAAAGGAACACGTGTGAAGTCTGTGCCTCGGCAACGACTTCATAGTCCACTGTCCAGGTGCGTCCCGACCTCCCCTCCCGCCGTGCGTTCCTCTTGGAGTCGAACTTCCGCTCTCGGAGCCACGCATCCACCTCATCAGCCACCGACGCGACTGCCCGGTTGCGCAACGTGAACCAGATGTCGGACACGCGTACGGCCGCCTGGCCGAGGCGATGGATGGCATCGCCAAGCGCGGAGACGTCCGCACACCGCAGCGTCAGTTGCCCGCGGTCCAGTTCGACACCGAGAGTGAGACACACATCCTCGACCATTTGAAGCTGATTCCCTGTTAGCTGATCCCGCAGGGACTGCATCTGCAGCCAACCCAGCGACTCGCCGTAGTCGGTAACGACGGGCCTCCCGTCTCGCTCCTCTACGAACACATCGACGATGTCGCCGTCGGGGTACATGAACGGCGTGCGCACGCGGATCGATCCCTGGGGCGCTGATGTGCATTCGAACAGCGCCGAGAGGCGGGCACGAAGGGATTCGCACAAATCGTCGGGGTTCACAGCCGCAGGTGTTGTTGAACAGATGGTTCGCCCAGCATGCCTCGGTGGTCGATCCTCGCCTCGGCGCAGAACTGTTGCCAGACCTCGAGGGGGCGGTCCCATGGAGCGGTGATGTCCTCGGGGACATAGGCCCACTTGTCGCGGAACTCAGCAGTCCATTTGTGCTTGTGCTTGTCCCCGACGCGCTCGCCGTCGGGGTTACGGTGCGCGCTGCCTAGATCGAGGGCGTAGATGCGACCCTCGCCACGATACAGGAGGACATACGAGAGTTTTTCGGCCATCGGATTCCAGCGGCCCAAGATCTCAAGCGGATGCTCCTCGTCGGAGAGTACAGGCGTCCGGAACGTGCACGCCGGATGGCGGTCGTCGAGTTCGTGCCAATCGAGGTCGCCCTCGATCCGCTTCGTTGGGTCCGCTATGAGCGACTCGTACTCCAGCAGGGTGATCACTCGCCGATGGCCTCCTATGCCCGCCGCTCTAGCGTCGCTGGCCTCTCCAGCGGTGACAGCGCAGCATATCGACGACACCACTTGCTCGCCCCTCGCGTCTGACACGGGCGCCGTCCGATCACTGCCCGCGAATTGCGTCGGACTCCATCCCAGTGTGCGAGGTTCGCCAGCCCTAGGTGAACGCCGCTAGCTCGCGCCCCGCTCCGGCCTTCGATCAGCATGGGAGCAGCCGTCCCGAGCATCCGATCTTCGGATTGCCGACTAGTTGCTGGATTGGTTTGGCATTCTGTCATGCGGCCCGATGAAGCCGATGTGGACCTTGCCGGTGCGACCCTTGGTGTCGTCATGGAAGTAGATGCGTGGAATCTGCATGCCGCCACCCTGCACCGGCTTCAAGTGAGCTTGCATCTCTATGCATCCATTCGGTTCAACTACATGATCGATCGGAAGGATCCGATGCTTGCGCAGGTCGGGATTGTTCATTACAGATTGGCTCTCGCTCATTGCAATGCATCGAGAACTAATCGCACGATCACTACCAGAGTGCTCACACCAACTCAAGAAGCCCGGACCCTTTGCTTCCGCGTATGCATTGAGAGAATTCAGGTGTCTCCATATTCGTCGGGCCCAAAGTTCGCCATCCTCAGCTTCATCCAGACGTTCGATATCAACTGGTGCTTCGGGGTGGATCTTGATGTACGGTAGGTGCGAGGCCAATACTATCGCATCAAGACAAGAGCTAGGATCAGAACTCTCTTCGACCGATAACTCCATCGTCTCTGGAGACTCACTTAGTTCTCTAAGTCGGTTACGCAAGAGTTCGTTCTTGCGCAACAGATGGCCAATCTCGCGCTCGGAGTCAGTTGCCTCCTCGTATGCAATGGCCTTTTCTAGTCGCAACTCCTGGTTTTCCCGCTTAAGTCCGTTGAGTTCTTCATCTAGGTCAACTGCAATCTGTTCCCAGTCACGCCCGTCGAGAATCGGCTTGAGTCGCGTCCGATAGATTGCTGGTGGACTCTGAGCCAACATCCTGGGCAACACGAGACGTGCAACACGTCCTGCTGCAACTCGGGAGCGGTCGGTCAAACGGTCCGATAGCAGATATCGGTGACGAAATGGTTGAGGATCAGACTTGATTATTCCTGGGAGATAGATACGAACTCCGCCGCGATATACCTTGAGTGAAACATCTGGCAATGCGTTGTTGAACTCGTCCTCGCTATCGGCGGTCAACATTCGCACATCTGCACACCCTGCTAGATCTTTGGCTGTGCGTTGGACTCTCTGTCCATACTTCTGAGGACTGAGGGTAGGATCAGCCGAAAACAGGATGATCGGAACACTTCTGTTTGTATCGTAGAGCGATTCGATTAGGTGATCTATGTCCGTGGAGGCGATCCTAATGGGCTTAGGTCCTAGGTGTTCGTTTAGCTCGCTCTTGTTGCGTGCTTGTAGGAGCATTCCAGCGAGATTTGGTGCGGCAATCCAAGGCTCTGAACCAAAGAGTCTATCAGATTCACGTTCAATGTCGATCCATACCCAACCTTGTTCCTTCTGAGTGATCCAGCTCGCCGTGGTTAACCATCGCTCATTGTCACCATGATGATACTTGTTCTCGGTTAGAATTGCTTGTAGCGCGCTCGCGTCGCCATGCGACGCACGACGAACGACAGTTTCGCAGTTGTCGGAGGTTGAATGATCGGACGAGATGACGTCTAGGACCAGTTGTTTACTCTCGATCCAGCGCTGAAAGATCTCCAGCGCGTTGTCCATAAGGTCGGATCTATCGTCTCTCCAAACAGCGCGATAGAGAAGTCCCACTCTCGATTCTCCTGTGTATCGATCAGTACGTTCATTGCCTTCGCAAGTCCGGCGTCCAGTCTATGGCCTTGGAGGCTTACAGTTGGCAGGGGTTGGGGTCGGCAGGTCGGTAGCTGGGATAAGCGGACCGTCGACGATCTGGGCTAGAAGATCAGTGGCTTTGGGGGTGACTTCGATGGTGTGCTCGATGATGGATAGGACGAGCAGGAGTTCGTTAGACTGGGTCCAGCGAGTGGGGCGGATGTCGTCCAAGGGACTGGACTTGCGACCCTTGCGTGTCTTCATCCTGTAGCTGAGCCAGGAGCTCAGGACTCGAAGGCCGGAAACCTCGAAGTCCCAAGCCTCTTGGCTGACTGGGCTGAACGCACCGGTGCCGACCGTCAAGGTCTGGGACGCTGAGTCGTAGTCGAAGTCGTCGGGCATCCCTTCTACTCGGCGGACCTCCACAGCCTGACCGTTAGGAAGCTGGGACTCGCCGTCGGGAGCGAACCGATCACCCCAGGTGTGCCACCAGAGGAGATCACGGCCCAGAGTCGACACCTGCTCAAAGAGCGTATGACTGGCCGTAATGGGTATATGGATCGGTCCCGCACCTTCGGCCAGTTCATCATCAAACCTCTGACCGAAAGCTGACGTGCCACATAGGCCGTATACGTAGGCAAGCATGTCCTCGGCGGATACCTCGGTGTCAAGCAATTGGCTCCATTCGGCGAGCAGTCCATCAGTGATGTTGGGGGACTGACCATCCGAGTCTCGATATAGAGGCATAACATCCTTGGCGCCTCGCTCGGCGAAGTGGTGGTAGTCAGGGGTGTACGGAGTTGCGCTTACGGCCAACCCCTGGCCGAGCTTAGAAGAGGTCATTGTTGTGAGAAATACCTGACTTGGGCCACGTACACGCCAAAGCACCGGCCTTGGCCGATCGGCCAAACGATTATCAGCAATGAGCCAGTGTCGGTCGAAAGTCCGGAAGCCATAGCGCTCGATGCCCTCGGGCAGATCATCAAAGTCGAGTTCGCGAAGCGGTCGGAGCCGAGCCCCTGCACCCAACAGCGGCAAGGGTGCTGTAGCTATCGTTCGATCCTTAGCCTCTGTCGTGGTCTCCTTGAACAGTGGCGCTCGGTTACGAGGAATTTCATCAAGCAGCGCCCGCCAACGCCGGCTGAGGAGAGCCTTGGTTTCTCCAACAGGCCATGTGCGCGCAGTCAAGCATCCCGAGTGAATCCACGGGAAGAGGTCAGTGATCCTTGGCCAACCATAGTACGAGCTATCGCTACGGGGCGTAAATCTGTCGAGATCGCTGCCGATCACAACCTCCGAAGCATCTTCGAGAAGAACCTTGCTCAACTGATCGAGCTTCTCGTCCCTAGTGCCTTCGATCCTCCGATAACGGACAATGCACTCGTCCGAACCTGGCTGACCCGAGCAGATCCCGACTGCAATGGCCACCGGGATTCGGATGTCAAAGATGTTCTCGTCAGTGCGGGCACCGCGGCTCTCTCCACCGACATCCAGGATCCACAACTCGTCGAAGGCTCTACGAAGCATGTAGCGCACGCCACCCATTGCCTTGCCATCCAGATAGGACGATGCGGTGATGAATGCGACGATGCCCGGACCCGGTGGCAACTCCGTTGCCTGCCACACAGCCCAGCGCCAGAAGTAGACGTAGTCGTTGTAGGCCTTAGTCAGATTACCTCCGAGGTTTGCGGCCTTCATGGGCTCAGCCACAGCGTTGAACAGTGGAGGGATGCCGGAAACGCCGTGGCGCACCACTCCACCCTTCCGCCTACCGGTATCTCCTGATACTCGCTGTTCCAGGTCGTAGGGCGGATTACCGATGACGATTGTGAACCTCTGCTTCTGTTTGAGGATCGCAGCCCGCTCGCCTTCTTCAGCCACGGGATCGGTCATGGTGGCGAGCTGGCCTTGGCGCGCCACATGCTCCAAGGTGTCGGTCAACAGGATCTGCATGGTTCCGTCGCCAGCACCGACGGCGTGGAGTTCTAGCGCGACCTTAAGGTGGGCAATGGCGTAGGGGGCGAGCATCAACTCGAAGGCGTGCATGGATGGCAGCAAGCGGTCGCGCAGGTGCTCAGACCATTCGTCCGGAGCGCCGTGCATCAGGAACGACTGACGGGATTGGCGGAGCCATGCGACCAAGAAGGTCCCGGTGCCAGTGGCTGGGTCGATCATCGACACGAAGGGCTTGTCACAATCAACGCCCTTAGGCACATCAAAGCCCTTATGGTCAGCGACCTCTTGCCACGTCGAGGGGTCGGCAATGCCCATGGGCAGGCCGAACCGAGACCGTAGCACCTCGTCGACTGCTCGCACCATGAACTCGACGGCGTGTTGCGGCGTATAGAACGCACCTGCGTCGAGGCGCTTCTTGCTGTCGTAGCGCTTAAGGAACTCCTCGTAGAAGTGGATTACTGGATCGCCACCCTTGGCAGTCGAGCCAATCTGGTCGAGGATCGCCTCGACGTTGGTCTCGCGCAGGTCGGCGACTAGGTGCGGAAGATCGCTGCCGGGCAAGTCAAGCGACACAGCCTCATCGTGGACCTGTTCGAACAGCGCTTCCAGGAAAGGGTTAGCCACCGGTACGGCCGAGAAGATCGGCGACGAGCCGAAGTCCTTCGGGTTGGTGACCCGGCTGCTGAGCATCCCGTACACGAGCGTCTGGGCGCACATGTCGGCAAAGCTGTCAGCGTTGACATCGCTGACGAGCTGAGTGCGGATCTCTGACATCAGAGTCGAGAACGGTCCTGAACCGTTCTCCCGGTCCAGCGCCTCACGGATCTGAGTCCGCAGGTCTCCGGCGGTCTTGGCCATTCGGTCGGCTAAGCGAGCAGAGTCCTTGATTGCCTGTCCGACCGGCAATTTGAACGCTTCCCACCAAGCCTTGCGCCACGACTCGGCATCGCTGTCGTCGTCGGGCCAGGCCAGACATGGCAGCAGCTCTTCACTGAGTCTCTGGAGATGGAGCGTCGGTGCATGGGCCGGTCGCCACGCCAGCGAGCGAAACTCCGCCGTCTGGGGATCGCTGCCCTTGAAGGCGAGAACATGTAGTTCGACATCGTCGCCAGTCCCGGTGATCACGATGAACAACAGGGCATCAAGCGCCCATGTCCGGGTACTGCCAGTACCGGCAGAGCGCTTCTTGGTGACCAATGCCCGCAGCAGGCGCCGGATCGGCCCGTAGCGCAGTCTCGGCCCTCTGAACTCTAGGAAGAACACGCCCCAGGGCTGGTTCGCAGTCAAGGGCCGCATCTGCTGCAGTCGACTCAAGTCCTTGAGTTGCTCCGCAGGGATGCCAAGCTCGTCAGGATCCCAGTCATAGGTGACCGCGGTGAGGTCATCGTCTTCAAGGTCGGGGAGCTCGATAGGCCAGCCTTGATCGTCGACGAGGTACTGGAAGACCTGCGCGAAGGTTCGGATGCCGCGCATAGTCTCGGCGCGGTCCGTTGGCATTGAGGGGTCCATCAGTTGAGCTCCATCCAACAGCCGAGCTTGGGGTCGGGGGCATCAATGGGGGCGTTGACCCGCTTGAGGTAGGTGTCACGCACGTGGCGGAGCACCTTGTCGCGCAGGTCCTTGAGGGTGGACCGGCTCATCTCGCAGCGGCGGGGAGTGTTGGGCTTCGAACAGATGCTCTCAATGATCTCACCGGGTGACTCGACAATCGCGTCGGCCTCGAGGTCGTAGAGGTACCAGCGAGTGGGCCCAGCCTCCAGGGTGAACACGCCTTCGTCTGCGTCGAGCGCGGGCAGCGAGTAGCAGAAGAAGACGCCTCGGGCACCCTTGCTGAGCTTGCGGCGGCCCGAGAACACCGAGCCGGGCAGACCGTCGAGTCGCTCGGCCAGTTCCGGGTGGCGCTTGAGCAACGCCTGGTACTCCAGGTGCATCTCCTCGACCGCGGTGCGGGTGCCCTCGTAGGTGGCGTTGAACTCGCGCAGAGGGTCATAGGCGTCATCGGGGCGCAGAAGCTTGCGGCCCTCGATGCCTAGCGTGCTCGAGATCATCAGCACCTTGCCGGTGACCCGCTCGTACAACTTCAGGATCCGCTCCAACTCTTCGGGGGGCAGGAAGTTCCAGAACCGCACCGTTCCCCGGTCCGCGGCCACCTCGGGATGATCGGCCCTGAGGCGCTCCTCGGTCTCGGGACTCATGCGGCGGTCCACGCGGCCAATGCGCTGCATCAGCCGCACCGGGTTCCAGTGCAGGTCGTAGTTGACCAAGCGAGTGGCGTCCTGAAGGTTGAGGCCCTCCGACAGGACATCGGTGGAAACCAGCACTCGGATCTCGGCGTGACTGTTGCGGACCAACTCGGGGCTGCTCGACCCGTTGTAGTAGGGAGAGAACCGGCGGATCACCTCGGCCCGGTCGAGCTTCGAGCCGCTGTCGATGCGGGCCAGACCGTCGATCCCAGCGGATCGCAACTGCGACTCCACATAGCGGGCGGTGTCGGCGAACTCGGTAAACACCAGCACCTTGCGACCCGAGAGGTCCTTGGTGCCGAGCAGCCGGCTGAGCTTGCGTACCTTGTCGTCCTGGTCCGGGGTGAGGCGACTGGTCGCGTCGAGGAAACGGACAATCTCGTCCAGGTCCTCGAAGGTCTTGTCGATGATGGCGACCACGTCGTACTCGTCGCGGGACAGTTCTTCGACAGACTCCAGAAGCTCGGGCGGGATCACATCCTCGTCGGCGTCGTCGTCGGCCTCGCCGTCGAAGTTCAGTCCGAGTTGGGCCTCGGGCCGGTAGCCGACCACTTCCGCGTGTCGGTGCAGCCAGCCGTCGAGCCGGTCCTGTTCCGCACCCGGCTCGCTGTGGACATCGACAAAAGCGAGCAGCTTGCGCATCAGCCGGTCCAGCGACTTCTCGAACGCGTACACCGAACTCTCGAACCGCTTGAGGAACATCGTGCGGATCAGGCCCACCACCTGGCGCTGACGGCCCTCCTCGAAGGGGTCGATGTCCTTCTCGGGGCCGATGTAGTGAGCCAACGGGTAGTAGATCGCCAGGGAGAACAGTGGATTCTGACGGCGGCAGGCCTTCTCGAACATGTCGAGCACGTCTCGGTACGACGACCGGATCGAGTACTCGGCTACCTGAGGCGGCTTCCGCTCGGGAAACGCGGCCGACTCGCCGCGCTCCTGTATCTGGCTGGCCTTGGCGTAAGACCGGCTGCGCTGCACAACCAACGCTCCAAAAACCACATCCGTAGCTAGGGCGTCGCGGGCCTCCTGAGTGAGCCCCTCGGCGAGAGCCATGGCTGCTCTGCCCGAGATGTCGCCGCTGCCGTTGCCGTTGCTACCTCCTGCTGCGCCGAGAGTGGCTTGCAGGTCTCGTTCCATCACGTTGAAGTGTCCCGACAGGTGGTTCACTCCGAGGCTGCGGCCAAAGAAGGCCTCGTCGCCTCGGGTGAACAGCTCGGCCATGTGACGAAAGTCCGCTAGACGGTTGTTTACCGGGGTGGCGGTGAGCAGGAACAGCAGCTTGGATCGTGTCGAACCGTCGAGCATGTCGTAGAGCCGCCAGTAACGGGACCGCCGGTCCAACCTCTCGCCGTTGCCGCTGAGTTCGCTGTCGTCACCTCGGCTGCCGCGGTTGCGGAAGTGGTGGGCCTCATCGACGATCACCGCGTCAGCCAGGTCAGTCATGCGCTGGAAGCGCTCGGGAAACTCGTTGCCCCGGCCAAGGTCGGTGTGACTGAACACGCTGAGGCTGGAGAAGTCGGCGCCGCCCCCGACACCGCCGATATGGGGCAGCCACCGGCGCAGGTGGGGCTCCCATACGCCCTCCCGAGCCGCCTTGGGGGCGAACAACACCACCCGCTTGTTCTCGTGCAGCACGAGCCGCTCGATCAGCATCAGACCCACGAACGTCTTGCCTAGGCCTACTCCATCGCACAGGAACGCTCCACCGTGCTGACGGGCGATCTTCATCAGCGACCAGTACGCCTCTTGTTGGTAACGGTCCAGATGGCCGAACATGCGGGACTGGGACTCGTCCCACTCACCTGCGGTGAGCTCGCGGCCCCGGAAGAACTCGTGCAGGGCCTTGGCGTACACGTCGAAGGGCGTGAAGTCGGCGGTGTGCCGGGTGATGGTCCGCAACACATCCTCGGTCACGTCCTCGGCGGCAGCCCAGTGGGTCTCGAACCAGTCCTGTAGCTGCGCCACCTCCCGGCCGCTCTCCACCTTGATGTTCAATTCGACGTTGCGGGTAAGACCGGGGCGGGTGAAGTTGCTCGAGCCGACCAGTGCCTGCGCGCCCAGCACATCGAACTTGGCATGGGTGATGTAGGTCTTGGCGTGGAACTTGTCCTTTCGGTAGACGCGGCACTCGATCCGTCCTTGAGCGATGGCCTCAACCACCGCCTCCACACCTTCCAGGAACGGGTTAGGGCCCTTCTCGTGCTCCAAGCTGTCGTCGAGCCGGCCCACCCGTTGGCGCAGCGCTTCCTTGAACACATTGTGAGTTCGCAGTGACACCTCGTCGCCCATCAGCAAGCGGATCCCCTCCAGCTGCTGCCACTTGCCGTCGAGAGCCAGCAGAGCCCCGATCTCGAAGAACCCGGTGGCGATGTCGAAGGATCGGGCCACATCGGTCCACTGGCTCAGGTACTCCAGACCCGTCCAGCCCGACACGCTGTTGTCGACGATGAACAGCTCCCCGCCGCCCGCTTCGCTCACAAGACAGACCGTACCTCGCGGCTACGACACTGCCGCTGCTACATGCCGGCGGTCGACGTCAGGTGCTCAGTCCTCCTCGGAGTCTTCTGGACGCTGGCGGGCTAGGTCCGCTCCGGGAGCTTTCGCGGCTGCGGCGGCCGGCATGCCGATGCCAAGGAAGCCCTCAATGCGGGCTAGCCGTTGTTCCATGTGGTCGAGACGCTCACGCAGCTTGTCGGTGGTGCGCTGCTGGTGCCAGATGATGGCAAGCACGGCCAGCACGACTGTCACAATCTGCGAGACCGTGTTGATGTCCACGACGCGACCGTAGCTCGTGCCGTTTCAGATAGCAACTCAATTACATGAAATTATATGGACTCAAGCTCGCATTCGGGTGCCTTCGGGATCCCATAGGCAGCCGTCCACGAGCTTGGCTGGGCGGCGGGTGCCGACTATCTCGATCTCGAAGCGGCCGGACGAATCGGCCAACTCAGCGGGAATGTAGCCCATGGCCACCGATGCCTCGCTGTGGTGGGCGTAGCCGCCGGAGGTGACCCAGCCCACCACCTCGCCGTCGTGCCACACCGGCTCGTCGCCGATCACGTCGCAGGCATCGGCGCCCGCACCGATGTCAACCGTCCAAGTGCACAGGCGGAGGCCTGTCGCTGCCACCCCGCCCGGTGGTCCGGCCTCCCCGTGCTTCTTGGCTAGGGCTTCCCGGCCGATGAAGTCCTTCTCCATGCGTACGAAGCGGCCCAGCCCGGCCTCGAACGGGTCGTAGTCTGGCCGGTACTCCCGCAGCCACGACCCGAACCCCTTCTCCAGCCGCAGCGAGTTCAGCGCGTGCAGCCCGAATAGCTCCAGTCCGTGCGCCTTCCCCGCCGACCGCAGCAGGTCGAACACGTAGCGCTGGTAGCGGGCCGGCATCCATAGCTCGTAGCCCAGATCGCCGGTGAAGCTGATCCGCCCGCACCACACCGGGGCCTGGCCCACCTCCATCTCGCCGAAGGCCATGAACCTCATGCCGTGAGCCGACACGTCGGCGTCGGTGACCTCGGCCAGCAGGTCCCTTGCGGCCGGTCCGGCGATGGCCAAGCCGCACAGCTCCGCTCCAAGCGTCTGGTAGCTGACCGAACCATCGGCCGGCAGGTGGGCGTCAAACCAACGCTCGTAGTAGCGCTCCGCGATGCCGGAGCCGAACACCACGAACCGCTCGCCATCGCGCACGTTGCCGGTGGCACCGCCCACCACCGTCCCCGCCGGACCCTCGGCCCGGCCGGGTGTGGCCGGCAGGCACGCCACCGTCAAGTCGCCGACGAGGTTCCCCGCCGGGTTGGTCATCGGTGTGAGCGCCATACGACCCGAGATCGGTATCCGCCCGGCCAGCAGCTGGTCGAGCCACTCCCTCGCCCCGGGACCCGACACCAGGAACTTGGCAAACCCGGTGGTCTCCATCATGCCGACACCGGCCCGCACGGCCAGCGTCTCGGCCCGAACCCGGTCCCAGGCATTGGACCGTCCGAAGGTGACCTCCTCGACCGGCTCCAGCCCGTCCTCCTGGAACCACAGCGCCGACTCCAGGCCGAAGGCGTCGCCCCACACCGCATTGGCCGCCGCCAGCCGGTCATAGATGGGGGAGGTCTGCACGCCCCGTCCCGCGGGCAGGAACTCGTTGGGGAACGTGATCCGGAACCGGCGCGTGTAGTTCTCCCGCACCTTGGCGTTGGTATAGGCGAGTGTGGCGTAATCGCCGAAGCGGGCCACGTCCATGGCCCAAACGTCGAAGCCGGGATCCTCCGCGATGATCCAGTTGGCCACCGACAGCCCCACGCCGCCGCACTGGGACAGTCCAGCCATCACGCCGCACGCGGTCCAGTACCCCGGCAGCCCCCGGACCGGACCGACCAACGGGTTGCCGTCGGGCGCGAAGGTGAACGGCCCGTTCACCACCCGCTGGATCCCGGCCGCGGCAAACGCGGGGAAGTGGGCGAAGGCGACCTCCAGCGAGTCGGCGATGCGGTCCAGGTCCGACGGCAACAGCCGCATGGAGAAGTCCCACGGCGTCTGACGTGGCGACCATGGCAGGCAGGCCTGCTCGTAGGTGCCCAGCAGCATGCCCTCGCCCTCCTGGCGCATGTACATCTCGCCGCCGAAGTCGATCACGTGTCTCAGCCGCGAGCCGGTCCGCCGGTTGTACTCGATCACCTCTTCGAGCGGCTCGGTCACGATGTACGTGTGCTCCATGGCCAGCACCGGAAGCTCCAGCCCCACCATGCGGCCCACCTCGCGGGCCCACAGGCCACCGCAGTTCACCACATGCTCGCAGTCGATGGCCCCGAGGTCCTCCCCGCTGGCGGTGTCGTAGACCAGCACCCGCCAGCCGCCGTCGCGGCGTCGCTCGATGGCCCGGGCCCAGCAGTTGCGGTACACCTCCGCGCCCGCGGCCCGGGCCGCCCGGGCGAAGGCATGAGTCACCCCGGCCGGATCGACGTGGCCCTCGTGGGCGTCGACCAAGGCGCCCACGAAGTGCTGGGGGTCGATCAGCGGGACCAGTTCGGCCGCCTCGGCCACCGACACCAACTCGGTCTCCATCCCGAGGTAGCGGCCCCGGGCGTGGGTCATCTTGAGCCAGTCGAGCCGCTCGGGCGTGTCGGCCAGCATGACGCCGCCGGGCATGTGGACCCCGCAGTCCTGGCCCGAGATCCGCTCGATCTCGGCGTACAACTCAATGGTGTAGCGCTGGAGCCGGGCGACGTTGGGATCGCTGTTGAGGGTGTGCATGCCGCCCGCGCTGTGCCAGGTGGAGCCGGCGGTGAGCTCGGTGCGCTCCACCAGCACGACATCGGCCCAGCCCGCCTTGGTGAGGTGGTAGAGCACGCTGGCGCCCACCACTCCCCCGCCGACCACCACAACCTGCGCGTCGGTCTTCATCCGACCTCTCCCGGAGCCGGCGCGCGCCGATCAGTCCGTGCTCGACCAGCGGCGGGCGTCGATGGCGGGCAGGGCGGGGTTCGGCCCGCAGCCGTAGCGCTCAGCGCCTTCGGGACCATCCCCTCCCGGCACGGTCAACCCGGCGGCCAACGAGTCCGCGGTCATGCAGTCGGCCACCATGTTGTGGAACCGGTGCAGAGGCTCCTCGAAGCGGGGCGACAGCGGCCCGGGCGGCGCCGCTCCTAGGGCCAGCCCCCGCTGGGACCGCTCGCAGATGTCGATGTCCTCGTTGTTGACCTCGATCCAGAACTTGCGGGTGGCCTCGAAGGCGTCGTCGACGGTGTCCGGATCGGTGGAGGGCGGGAACAGGAACGCGCAGTGCTCGCGGGTGGCGCCCGCCGACAGCGGCTCCAGGCGCATCACGAAGGCGTGGCTGGGCAGCACGGCCAGTGTCAGGTTGGGGAACACGGCCACGAACCGGCCGCTTACCGAGTCGGAGCTGTCCAGCCCGGGCGCGGGCGGAAGCACCAGCCAGTCGTCGCGCTCGTCACCCGACACCGGGGTCGTGGTCTGGCCGCAGTACAGGCCCGGCCCCTGGTAGCGGTAGTGGTCCCGGACCCGGGACACCTTGGCCAGTTCGGGATGGACCCAGGCCAGGTGGTAGTACTCCTGGAAGTTCTCGGTGATCAGCTTCCAGTTGGCGGCCACGTCGAAGCTGCACTTCTCGTGGACATACCAGCCGTCGAAGCTGTAGCCGGCCATCCGCTCGGGCAGGTCGCCCAGCCACTCGGCCAGAGGCGGCGTCTGCTCGTCCAGGCAGGCGAACACCTGGAAGCCCCATGTCTCCACCCGCACCGGCAGCAGCGAGAACTCCGCGGGATCGAAGTCCGGCCGGGGCACCTCGTCGAACAGCGGGGTCGCTACCAGGGAGCCGTCGAGGCCGTAGCCCCAGCGGTGGTAGGGGCAGCGGATCATCCGCGGCACGGTGCAGTCCTCGGAGGCAAGCTCGGTGCCCCGGTGGCGGCACGAGTTGATGAAGCCCCTCAGCACGTTGTCGAGGCCCCGGGCGATCAGCACCGAGGTGTCGCCCACCATGCGCACCAGCAGGCGGCCCGGCTCGGCCACCTCCGACGTGGAGGCCACCGCTACCCAAGCCCGACCGAACAGGCGGTCCTTCTCGACCTCGTAGAAGTCGTCGCCGGTGTAGGCGGCCGGCTGAAGTCCGGTCGCCTCGTCGAGTGGCCGCCGGGTGGCCGACCAGAACTCCTCGGACGTGAAGTCGATCGAACTGCCGCCACCAAGCGTCCGCATGGCGCGAAGTACACCACGGCGGCTCCCCGACCGCAACGCCGGAACAGGCCGCACGGCCGTCATGCCCGTTTTTGCTCTCAGAATTATATCGACAAGCATCGAAAAGGCTTTAAAAAGTGCCTAGAATGCAAAGCGCCGGAGTGCCTCCCCTCTCGGCCACTGAGCCTTCAACCGGGGGAGGTGCTCCGGCACTCGCACATGTTCATCGCTGTCGCGGACAGCTAGAACAATGCACAGGATAACCGAAACACGCAGCAGATTCAACCAGGCTCGCTTCTGGCCGGTCAGAAGTCGGTAGCCACGCCGCCCTCAGCTATGCGCCGATCGGTGAAGTCGTCCAGCTCGGCCCGCACGTCATCGGCCAACCGTGGAGGCTCGTAGGCGGCCAGGAACTCCCCAACCAGACGCTCGGCGTGGTCCAACGCAGTGGGCGAGCCAGCCTCGGTCCAGGACTCGTAGTTTCTCCAGTCCGACACCATGGGCTTGAAGAACGCGTCGCGGTAGCGAGCCAGGGTGTGGGCCGTGCCGAAGAAGTGCCCGCCCGGGCCGACCTCGGCGATGGCCTCGACTGCGAGCGAGTCAGCATCGGTCGCCAGGGGCTGCAAGAATTCTCCCACCATGCCGATCATGTCGGCGTCGATGACCATCTTCTCGTAGCAGGCCTGCAGCCCGCCCTCCATCCACCCCGCCCCGTGCATCACCATGTGGGCGCCGCCCATCACCACGGCCCACAGCGAGAACACGCTCTCGTAGGCGGCCTGGGCGTCGACCGCGTTGGCCGCGCAGACGTTGGATGACCGGTAGGGGACGCCGTACCGGCGAGCGAGCTGGCCCCCGAGCAGCACCGCCTGCATGTACTCGGGGGTGCCAAAGGCGGGGGCGCCTGACTGCATGTCGACGTTGGAGGTGAAGCCTCCGTAGATCACCGGCGATCCCGGCCTCACCAGCTGGCAGAAGGCCATTCCGGCCAGAGCCTCGGCGTTCTGCTGCACCACGGCGCCGGCCACTGTCACCGGCGCCATCGCCCCGGCCAGCGTGAACGGGGTGACCGCCACCGCCTGATTGCGGGCCGAGTACTGGAGGATCCCCTCCAGCATGGGCGTGTCGAGTCGCAGCGGCGAGTTGCAGTTCACCACGGTGAAGATCGACGGCTGCGCCTCAAGGTCGTCCTCGCTGACGCCGCGCACGATACGAACCATCTCCAGGCAGTCGCGGTTGCGCTGCGCTCCCAGCGAGTAGGCGTGTAGGGCCTTGCCGGTCAGTGTGAGGAGGTCGCGAGTGGCCACCAGGTGGCGCACCGATGCGTGCACGTCCACCGGCTCCACCGGGTAGCCGCCGTGGAAGCCGACCGCGTTGAGCGCCTCTGCGAGCATCACCAGCCGCCGGAAGTCGTCCCGGTTGCCTGTGCGGCGGCCGCCGGCTCGGTCGGCCGCGTTCGGGGGGCTGGCCACCGAGGCGAATGCCACGCTGCGTCCCCCCATCGGGAGATGTCGGGCCGGATCGGGGGCGTGCAGCATGAACTCGCCGGGGGCGGTGGCCACCAGTTCGGTGATCATCTCCGGGTCGAACCGCACCCGATCCCCGTCAACCTCGGCCCCGGCCTCGGCCCACATCCTCCGGGCTGTCGGATGCAGGAACTCCATGCCGGTGTCGCGCAGCACGGTGAGCGAGGCAGCGTGGATGGCTTCGAGCTCGTCCTCGCTCACCATCGGCGTCGGCTCGAACCGGCGCTCATGCAGCCGCCATGGCGGCTGGACCGGGCCGCTCGGCTCGGTGACCGCAGTCTGGCGTGGACGCCGCCTTCGACGCTCGGTGCTCATTGCCGCAGACTAGTGCTCGACCGATGGCCTCCCGCGCCGATTACGACGTGTATCACCATCGAATTTCATGCAGTGAACTGCGGCCCGTGCCGTTCGGCCTCGACCCGCCCCCAATCCGCATCGTGGGGCAAACGGACCCGATTGGCAGCAGACTTGAGGGCATGGCCAACCCGCTGGAGATGCTCGACTTGACATCCGACGACCCCGAGGCCGTCCGGGACTGCTACGCCGAGCGGGGCTGGGGTGATGGGCTGCCGCTGG
Organism: Acidimicrobiaceae bacterium; assembly: GCA_009842325.1. Lineage (GTDB taxonomy): Bacteria > Actinomycetota > Acidimicrobiia > Acidimicrobiales > Aldehydirespiratoraceae > Aldehydirespirator. The sequence goes on from VYFQ01000024.1 coordinate 99,137, forward strand.
TGGCCCCCACGCCGGAGCGAGTGGACGCCATGCTGGCCGGCTGCCGAGACGACCCCGACGAGTCCGTCGCCGTGCTGCCGCCCCGGTCCGGGGTGGCCACCCGGCGCGTGATCGCGGTCAACGCGGTGCTGGCCGGCTGCCGCCCCGAGCACCTGCCTGTCCTCGTGGCCGCGGTACAGGCCCTGGCCCGTCCCGAGATCAACCTGCGAGGCGTGAACGCCACTACCCATCCGGTGGCGCCACTGCTCGTCGTGCACGGCGAGATCGTCCAGACCGCGGGCTACAACCCGGGACTGGGCGCCTTCGGCCCCGGCAACGTGGCCAACGCGGCCACGGGACGGGCGCTGAGGCTCATTCTTCTCCACGTCGCCGGGGCGGTCCCCGGTGCGGGCGACGCCTCCACCCAGGGCGGACCGGCCAAGTACACCTACTGCGTGGCCGAGAACCTGGCCGAGTCGCCCTGGGGCGGATACGCAGCCAGCGTCGGGGTCGCTGCGGCCTCCGCGGTCACTGTCCACTGCGGCGAAGCGCCCCACAACTTCCATGACATGGAGTCGACCGATCCCGCCGCCATTCTCGACAAGGCCGCTTCGGCCATGACCTCACTGGGGTCCAACAATGCGCCGGTCAGCTCGGGCGAGTTCTTCGTGATGCTGTGCCCCGAGCACGCCGCGGCCTGTGACGGCGCGGGCTGGACGCGCGACCGGGTGGCCTCCTATCTCCACGAGCGGGCTCAGATGCGGGTCGGCGACCTGCGGGCCGCGTTCGCGCTCCGGGCGTGGGCGCCGTGGCAGGAGGCCCTAGATGACGACGCGATGATGTCCGTCACCGAACATCGGGGCAACATCAAGATCATCGTGGTGGGAGGACCGGGAAAGCACAGCTCGGTCATCCCGAGTTGGGGTATGACCAGGAGCGCCACCGTGCCAGTGGAGGTCTGAGCTCATGACGGAACCCACAAGGATCTTCGAAGGAGGGAACCGATGAGGGTCTATGCCCCGGTGGGAGCGGTGGCACCGGCCGCCATTTCCCGCGCCGTTACCGAGCCGACGCTGGCCGGCAAGCGCATCGGGATACTCGACAACTCCAAGCCGAACGCGGGCCTGCTGCTGCGGCGTCTGGCCGAGAGCCTGGCGGCCCGTACCGGCGCAACGGTGGGCCCCGTCGAGCGCAAGAACGCGGCCCTGCCCGCGCCCGACGACCTGCTGGCCCGGCTGGCCGAGGCCGAGGTGGTCCTCACCGGCTCAGCCGATTGAGGAAGTTGTACGTCGTGGAGTGTCCACGACTCCGTCAACCTTGAGTCAGCGGGGACTCCAACGGTCCTCGTGGCGACCACCAGTTTCGAGTCCCTGGCCGCCGGCGTGGCCGAGACGCTGGATCTGCCGGACCTGCGGATCGTCGCCGTCGAGCATCCCCTGGGCGGCATCGACGAGGCGGCAGTCATCGGACGGGCAGAGGAAGCGGTGGAGCCGACGCTGCGTCTCCTGACCGGATCCTGATGACCGACCCGATCGTCGTCGGCGTCCTCTACCCCGGCGAATGGAACCTCGACTTCGACCGGCATCTGGCCGAACTGGCCGCCATCGATCCCCGCATCGAGATCGTCGTGGAGCCCTACGAGGAGTCCAGGGAACTCCGTTCCGGCCGGGGAGTACCGCCCTACGACGCAGTGCGCCATCTGGCCCCCTCGCTCACTGCGGCCCAGCGGCGCGCCTTCGCCCGCATCGAGTGCTGCCTCACGCTCGACCTGCCGTTCGACGTTGCCGCGGCCGCGCCCCGGCTGCGCTGGGTGCAGGCCCTGGCCGCCGGGGTGGCTCATCTCACCTCAGCGGGACTTCGGGAAGCGGGCATCCGTCTGACCAACGCCTCCGGGGCCAACGCCACTTCGATTGCCGAGTTCGTCTTCGCCCGCATCCTGGGCGAGTTCAAGCGGACCCGCCGGCTGGACACGATCCAGCAACAAAGGCGATGGCACCCGGTGTTCGGCCAGAACCTCGCCGGCTCCACCATCGGGCTGGTGGGCTTCGGACCCATCAACCAGGCAGTCGCCCGCCGAGCCCGCGCCTTCGAACTGGACGTGATCGTCGTGCGTCGCAGCGCAGCCGGAAGCGACCTCGCCGATGAGGTCCTCGGACCCGACGGGCTCCATGACATGCTGGGCCGCTGCGACATCGTCGTCGCAGCCGTCCCGGAGTCGCCCGAGACCCACGAGCTGTTCGACTCATCGGCCTTCGCGGCGATGCAGGACGGCTCGATGTTCGTGAACGTGGGCCGCGGATCGCTCGTCGACGAGCCCGCTCTGGTGGCCGCCCTCCGCTCAGACAAGCTCCGGGCCGCCGCTCTCGACGTGACCGCGGTCGAGCCCCTGCCGGAGGACTCACCCCTCTGGGACGCCCCCAACATCTACATCTCTGCCCACTGCTCCACTGAGCCGACCCGCTTCTTCGAGTCAGCCCACCGAGTCTTCGCGGACAACCTCGCCCGCTACGTCGCGGGCGAGCCCCTCCTCAACGAGATCCTGCTAGCCGAAGCGCCACAGGCGTAGCGCGGTTCCGCCTAGGCACGCGTCCTGCTGAGGGCCTGGAAGGGCCGCGAAGGCCTCGATCCCGTCCCGCACCAACTCCGGATAGGGGCGGTCGTGGGTCTGGCAGAAGTCGGAGCCCCACATCAGCCGCTCCGCACCGAAGGCGCCGGCCAACCGCTTCACGAGGGGTCGGGCCGTGCCCTCGGCCGCGGATGCGGCGTCGATCACGTTGGTGGTCACCTTCAGGTGGAGGTTCTCGAACCGGGCCAACTCCTCCAGCGGCTCGGGCCGGGCGATGTCGCAGAACCCGCAGTGGTCCAGCGACACGGCCACGTCCCGGAACCGCCCGAGCACTCCGGCTAGCTCATCGAACTGGCTCTCGAAGACGGTCACGATCACATGGGCACCGGACGCCGCGGCCTGCTCCCACAGTCCGAACGTGTTCGGGTCGCTCAACCACGACCGCTCCGCCGAGAGCGCGAAGAACCGCACGCCACCGACGCCGCTGTGATCGAGCCAGCGCTGCAGTTCCTCTACCGGTGATTGGCCGTAGGGGTCGACGCAGCAGGCGGCTGTGAACCGGTCGGCGTGCTGCGCTGCGCTGGTCGCCACGTAGCGGTTGTCGTAGGAGTACGCCCCGACCGGCTGGACCAGCACGGCCAGATCGACGCCCGCGCCGTCCATCTTGGCCAGCAGACTCTCGGCCGAGCACGGCGCCTCGGTGTACCAGTTGCCCGGCAGCGCGGCCGGAGACAGAGGAAACGGGTCCTGATCGGTCGCCACGACATGGGTGTGGGCGTCGACGAGCACCCGCGAACGGTACATGTCGGGCAAACCGCTCCAAAGGAGCGCAAACTCGGGCTTCACAGCAGCATGGTTGTGTTCTACAGTCGGCTCCCGATCCGCCCGGACGCACGTATCGGGCTCCACAACCCAAGGAGGACGCGCTCTCATGTCTACTCTGGCCAGCGACCTGGTGATCGAGTTGGAGAACAAACCGGGGGCGCTGGCCAGAGTGGCAACTGCGATCAGCGACGCGGGCGTGAACATCGCGGCCGCGACGTGCATGGGAAACGGCAACACGGCGGAGCTTCACATCCTTGTGCCTCATAGCGAGCCGGTGTACAGGGCGCTGGCCAACACGCATGGACCGTCCGTCACCCGCGAGCGCGAGGTGGTGGTGGTCCAGGCCAAGGACCGTCCGGGCGAGTTGGCTGAGCTGGCCCGCATGGTGTCCAACGCCGGCATAAACCTCGACATCGTCTACGTGGCCACGAACTCCAGGGTGGTGCTCGGCTCGCAGGACACGGAGAACCTCAAGAAGGTCCTGGACGGCTTCTCCTTCTAGGGAGTGGCACTCGCGGGCGAGCGGACCAGAGCCCGCCAAAGCAAGCGGTAACCGGGCCATACCGCGTCGGCCGGCAAGTATCCGTCCTCCTTGAGGGCGCGGTGCAGCCGGGGAAGGTTGCGCGCCGGGATTCCGGAGTCGACATGGTGGGCTAGGTGATAGCCCACGTTGTAAGGAACGAGGAACAACCGGGCGGACCAGCTCTGGCGCACATGGTGGGTGGTGTTGCGACGGTCGGGGGTGCGCGTCATGCCGCCGTGCTCGGCGATGACCCTCAGCCGGTTGGCTACCTGGTAGTAGGTGAAGTACGGCACGGCCCACAGCACCACATACAGCCAGGGATGCCCGGCAGCCCAGAACAGGGCGAGCACGAATGCCTGACCGGCGAAGAACCGCAGACTCAGCAACAGAAACGGTGGCCGGACCAGCCCGGTGAAGCGGGGCTTGACGATGCGGTAGGCCGACACGCCGAACAGGTCGCGCAGCAGCTTGCGGCGCATCGACGCTCGTGACACCGGATAGAGGGAGTAGAGCAGGAAGTCGGGCTCCTTGGGACCGAACTCGTCACGGTGATGGTTGGCGTGGCCCCGCCGGTAGTGGTGGGTGCCGGTGCCGAAGGTCAGCCACCCCAGGAGGTTCACGCCCACGACGTCGTTGACCAAGCGGTTGGAGAACAGCAGCCGGTGGGCGGCCTCGTGGTGCAGGATGAACATCCGCAGCATCACGATCCCCATCACCGGCACCGCGAGCACGGTGGCCAGCCAGTGATCGATCGCGACGACGGCCGCCACCAAGGCGACCGCGGCAGCCGACGTGGCCACCACGGTCACCGCGTTGACGATGTTGGGGATCCGGCGCAGTTCGGCCCGGAACTCCGGTCGAGGCCGACCGTCAGGCCGCAGTCGCTCAGAGCCCGCGAACGTGGGCAGGTCGGAGCGGGCCATGCCCCCGGTCATGGTCGCCACCAACTCGTCGTGGGACAGAGAGCCGGCCGCCTCGGTCATCGCCCCAACACTAGAGCCTGTCAGACCGACTCGTAGCCCTCCAGCTCGGCACGCACTGCCCCTGATGCACTGGGCGGGATGCCGGCCACGACGACCCTCACCCCACCGGCCGACATCCTCTCGATGATGCGTCGCAGCGCCACCGCCCCGGAGTAGTCGAGCCGTCCCACGCCGGACAGGTCGATCACCACCGATGTCAGGTCGCGTTCGGTGGCCAGTTCCTCACGGACCGAGCGCTCCACCTGGGGCACGGTGGCGAACCACATCACGCCCTTGGGCCGCACGGTGAGGGTCTCATGGTTCCGCTCGGCGGGGGTGATGACCTGCATCTCTCGGTAGAGGTGCACCGCGATGGCCAATCCGATCCCCACCAGCACGCCCCGCTCCACCCGGGGCGCGAAGCCGATGGTGGCGAAGGTGGTCCCCGCGCCCACCAGCGCCTGGGGGAAGGAGCCCCACGGCAGGCGCATTATCTCCTTGATGTCGACCAGCCGCACCACGACGACTATCACGATCACACCGAGCACCGAGGTGGGCAGGTCCTCCAGAAGGAAGGCGAGCGGCAGCACTGCCAGCACGAAGGCTCCGGTGATCGCGCCCGACCATGGGCTGGTGGCGCCGGCCAGCCGGTTGAGCGAACTGCGCGAGAAGGAGCCGCCCACCGGGAAGGCGCCCGACACCGCGGACGCGAGGTTGGCGACGCCCTGGCTCACCATCTCCCGGTTGGCGTTCCACGGCAAGCGGTCGGCCGCGGCGTAGGTGCGGGCGATCGACGCCGGTTCGGCGAACCCGACCAGGGCGATCACCGCCGCCGGCAGCAGCAGGCCCGGTGCCTCCGACCACGGGAAGTCCAGGCTCAGCGGTATGAACCCGCCGTCGAGGTCGCCGACCTGCGAGCCCGCGTAGTCGCTGGTGCCAGCCAAGATCACGCCGGCGATGACTGCCACCAGCACACCGGGGAACAAGCGGTGGATGTGGCGACCGCCGAGCATCAGGCACACCGTTATCGCAGCGAAGGCGATGGCCGACCAGCGCCATTCGTCGGGCCGGCCCAGAGCCCGCACCGCGGCGGCCAGCACCTGCCCGTCGGGGTAGACATCGAAGATCTTGGGGAGCTGCGAGGCGATGATCACGACGGCGGCTCCGGCGGTGAATCCGGTGACGACCGGCTCCGACAGCACGTAGGCGACCCGACCCATTCGGGCCACGCCCAGCAGCACCCGTATGACGCCCACCAGCAGGGCCAGTAGAGCCGCGCTCTGGATGTAGGCGGCCCCGCCCGGCTCGGCCACCCCGGACAGCGCCCCGAGGGTGAGCAGCGCAGTCAAGGCCACCGGTCCGGTCTGCAGGTATCTCGACGACACGAAGAACGCGGCCAGCAGCGACGGCAGTGCCGTCGCATACAGGCCGTAGTGGGGTGGAAGTCCAGCCAGTTCGGCATAGGCCAGCGACTGCGGGATGGCGACAAGGGCCACGGACACCCCAGCTATCAGGTCACCGGTGCTCGGACGGGACATGGGGTCAGGCTACGAGCAGCGGTAGTGTGCGTTGTCGATGACCGCCGAGCGGACTCCCGCCCACATGCCCGTGTTCCCTTCTGACGAGTGGGTGGACTGGCTCGACGCCGCCCTGTCGGAGTGCCGCGTCGACGACACAGTCGGTTTGGTGCTGGAGTACCACGCTTCCGGCGATGACGCCTCCGTCTTCTGCTGGCATGTGCGCATCGCCTCCGGTCGGGTGTCGGCCGCAGTCGGGCGCGCCGGCGCGGCGCACGGTCAACCCGTCGTGACGCTGGCTTCGGATCGCGACACGGCTCGAGCGATCGCGATCGAGGGCGAATCCGCCCAACGCGCCTTCGCCGAGGGGCGGCTGCGATTCAGCGGAGATCCCCGGCTGCTGCTCGCGGCCCGCCCGGCCATGGAGGCCATCGGCGCCGTCCTGGCCGGGGCGGCCTGACGACGCAGGCCCGGCCTCCTACTTCAGGAACCGGCTTGTGGTGTTGTCGGCCAGCACCTTGCCGCCCGTCTGGCAAGTCGGGCAATAGGCCACCCGGTAGCGGCGGTATTCGACCGAGCGCACCGCGTCACCGCATGCCGGGCACGGCTCGCCCACTCGATGGTGGACGTCGCTGGGGCGATCCTGGGAGCGGCCCATGTCCTCGCGCTCCCGCTCCGCGGCCAGACCCCTGGCGATGGATATGGCGATGGCGGCATGCAGACGATCGACAGCCTCGCCGTCGAGGCGCGACGTGTTGGCGAAGGGTGAGATCCGGGCGGAGTGGAGTATCTCGTTGGCGAGCAGGCGGCCAATCCCGGCCAGATGCGACTGATCTCGCAGGAAGCCGTGCACGCGCTCGCTGGACGCGGTCAGGCGCTGGGCGAGCTCGTCGCGGCCGATGGTGTGGGCGTCGGGTCCGAGCCGCGCCAGCGGCTCGACCGCTCCCGGGTCGCCGGCCAGCAGCCAGACGCCGGCTCGGCGCTCCGTGCCGGCCTCGGTGAGCAGAAGGGCCGGGCCGTCGGCGAAGGTCCAGCGGGCCATGCCGCCGCGGGGCTTGCGGTCCTGCTTGGTGTCGATGCGCAGCCGGCCTGCCTGCATGAGATGGACCACGAACGTGAGATCCGAGGCTTCGTGCCCGCCGTCACTCTCACCGAAGCGCAGCAGAAGGTACTTGCCCCGGTGGCCGACCTCCTTGAGCGCCTTGCTCGCGGCCGTTGCGGGCCTGGGGTCGAAGGTCTTGAGCACAGCCGGGTGCATCGGCTCGAACCGGGCCAGCGGTGTTCCGGCGAACGCGGCCGACAGCCGCTCGGCGTGGGCTGCAACCTCCGGAAGCTCAGGCACGGCGAGCGCCGATCCGAATTGGCAGCGATTGGCGCCCTATAGGGGTCAGACTGCTGCCAATTCCCACGGCCGCCTAGATGAGACCCAGCGCGGCCACTGTGTCGTGCTCGGCGGCCAGCTCGGCCACGGAGGCGTCGATGCGGGCCCGCGAGAAGCCGTCGATCTCCAGGCCGCCGACGATCTGGTATTCGCCGCGGGCGCATGTGGCTGGGAACGACGAGATCAGCCCTTCGGGCACGCCATAGCTGCCGTCGGAGGGGACCGCCATCGAGACCCAGTCGCCCGGCGGCGTGCCCAGCATCCAGTCGCGTACGTGGTCGACGGCCGCGTTGGCCGCGGAGGCCGCCGATGACGCGCCCCGGGCCTCGATTATGGCCGCGCCCCGCTGCTGCACGGTGGGTATGAACATCCCTTCGAGCCACTCCTGGTCGTCCACGAGGCCCGCAGCGTTGCGACCATCCACCTCGCAGTGGAACAGGTCGGGGTACTGGGTGGCGGAGTGGTTGCCCCAGATCGTCATCTTGCGGACATCGCCCACGGTGGAGCCCACCCGGGCGGCGAGCTGGGCCTTGGCCCGGTTGTGGTCGAGGCGGGTCATGGCCGTGAACCGCTCGCGCGGCACCCCCGCCGCGTTGTTCATGGCGATCAGGCAGTTGGTGTTGGCGGGGTTGCCCACCACCAGCACCCTGAGATCATCAGCGGCACGGGCGGCCAGAGCCCGGCCCTGAACGGTGAAGATCGCGCCGTTGGCCTCCAGCAAGTCCTTGCGCTCCATGCCCTTGGTGCGAGGCCGGGAGCCCACCAGCAGGGCGATCTGGACGCCGTCGAAGGCCTCTTCGGGGTCGTCGCTGAGCACCATGCCGGCCAGCAGCCCGAAGGCGCAGTCGTCGAGCTCCATGGCCACGCCCCGCAGGGCGTCCATGGCCGGCGGTATCTCCAGCATCTGGAGGATCACCGGCTGATCGGGTCCGAGCATCGAGCCCGAGGCGATGCGGAACAGCAGGCTGTAACCGATCTGCCCGGCCGCTCCGGTGACAGCCACTCTCACTGGATCACGCATGGCGGGCACGGTAGCCGGTGCGGGACGCCCTCAGCCGGGCTGAGCCTTGACCCTGACCGCTGTCTGGCGGGTGTTGCCTACCCAGGACCGGTGCAGCCGGGCGTACGCGCCGCCGGCAGCGACCAGATCGCGGTGGGTGCCCTGCTCCACGACACGGCCGTCGTCGAACACCAGCACCAGGTCGGCGCGCTCGGCGGTGCTCAAGCGGTGGGCCACCGACACCGTCGTGCGACCGACCGCCAGATGGGCCATGGCCGCGGCTAGGGCCTCCTCGGTCTCGGGGTCCACTGCGGAGGTGGCCTCGTCCAGGATCAGCAGGCCTGGATCGGCGACCTGAGCCCGGGCCAGCGCCACCAGCTGGCGCTCGCCGACCGACAGCCGCCCGCCTCGCTGGCCCACCGGAGTCTGCATTCCTGCCGGAAGCTCTTCGACCCAGCCCCGCAGCCCCAGCTCGTCGATGGCCGCGGCCGCGTCGGCTGCGGTGGCATCGGGCCGGCCGTAGCGGATGTTGTCCTCGATGGTGGTCGCGAACAGGAAGCCATCCTGGGGGACCATGCGAATGCCTCGTCGGCGGGCCTCGGGCGCCACTTCCCGCAAGTCCACCCCGCCGACCCGGATCTCTCCGGCGGCGGGATCCGCCAGCCGGGCCAGCAGGCGAGCGAAGGTGGTCTTGCCCGAGCCGGTCTCTCCCACCACCGCTACGTCCGCATCGGCCGGTATCGACACGTCCACGTCCCGCAGGACCAGTCCTCCCGTCCGGTAGGCGAAGTCCACGGACCGTACCTCGACGGCAAGCGGGCCCCCTGGCAGCGACCTTGCCTCGGAGGGTGCCGGCTCGACCACCTCGACGGGCGTGTCGAGAACTCCCAGAACCTTCCACCATGCCGCCAAGGCCGCCTGGGTATTGTCGAACACCTCGCCGATCTCCGAGATCGGCCTCATCAAGAGCCGCACAAGGAACACGAACGCCACCAACCCTCCGGCGCCGATGCCCAACTCCTCGCTCCACGTCACCCCGGCGACGAGGGCGGCAGCCAGGGCCACCGACGAGACCAGGTCGACCGTCGGCATCAGAAATGCCCACCACTTGAAGGCGGACATCTGGGCCTCGTACTGGCGGTCCACGGCGTGGTCGAGGCGGGCCCGGACAGCGCCGCGGTACCCGTATGCCCGTATCACCGCCGCGGCCGACACCGTCTCGCTGGCGTGGCCCATGGTGTCGGCCACCCGGTCGCGCACCCGGGAGTGGGCCGCGATCTGGCGGCGCTGCACCCAGCGCATGAACGGCAAGAGCAGTAAGTGCAGGACGAGCACCAGCAGCGTGAGCTGCCAGCTGTAGAACAGCATCACTGCCAGCGTCGCCACAATCAGCACCGGGTTGATGGTCCAGGACATGGCGCCCCACTGCATGAAGATGGCCATGGCCTCAATGTCGCTCGTCACCCGGGCCACCAGAACCCCCCGGCGCGTCTCGGTGTGGGTGGCCAGGCTCAGCCGGTGAATGTGCTCGAACGCCCTGACCCTCAGGCCGAGCAGCACCGACTCGGCCATGCGCACCAGCCGGATGAGGGCGAAGCGGCTGGCCGCGGCGACCACCAGCACCGCACCGAGAGCGGCCAGCGACAGGGCCCACACCACACCGGGCCGGTAGCCGTCGGGGCCGATCACGCCGTGGTCGAGCACGAGTTGCACCATGACCGGAACGATCAGCCTGCCGACGGCGGCAAACAGCCCCACCGCGGCGACCACCGGGAGTCCTCGACGCAATTCCGGGCTCATGGCGAAGCCGCGGCGCAGCACTCGGAGTGCTCGGACCTCGGTCTCCGGTTGGTCGCTCACGGGACTTCGGCCTGCTCGTAGGCCGATACCAGCGACCGGTAGTCGTCGATGTCCAGCAGCTCATCGTGGGTACCGGTGGCAACGATCCTGCCGCCGGCCAGGTACGCAACCCGGTCGGCGAGCTCGATCGTGGAGATCCTGTGCGCTACCACCAGCACCGTGGTGTCGAGATCGCGGCGGAGGTTGGCGAGGATCTCACCCTCCACGACGGGGTCGACCGCGCTGGTGGCGTCATCGAGCATGAGCAGCCGGGGCGAGCGGACGAGGGCGCGGGCCAGGGCCACCCGCTGCCGCTGGCCACCGGAGAGGGTCACACCCCGTTCCCCCACCACGGTGGAGCCACCGTCGGGCAGGGCGTCCACGAAGGTGCCCGCAGCCGCCGAGTCCAGCGCGGCGGTCACGTCGGCCGGTGAGCGTCCCCACTGCAGGCCGACGTTCTCGGCGACCGAATCGGCAAACAGGAACGCCTCCTGGAACACCAGCGCGACTGCACTGTGGAACTCTTTGGACGGAACGTCTTGCAGAGCCGCGCCCGAGAGGTGAATCGAGCCGCCGGCCACAGAGTTGAGACCAGCCACGGTCTCGAGCAGCGTCGACTTGCCCGAGCCGGTCGCGCCCACTAACGCCACCGTCTCGCCGGGGCTGACGGCAAGCGACAACCCGTCGAGGACTAGCCGCGATCCGTAGCGGACCGCAAGGCTGTCAATCTGTAGACCGAGCGGACCCGGAGGCAGCACCGGGCCGTTGCCCACGGGCTCGGCTGATGGCTCGAGAGGCCGGTCCAGGACTCGGTCCACTCGCTCCAGCGACACCACCGAACGGGGCATCTCCTCCAGGAAGAACCCGACGATGAACAGCGGCAGGGCGAGCAGCGAGAACAGGGTCGCGGCCAGCACCAGGTCACCGGGCGTAGCGGAGCCCCGCCCCACCAGCCATGCTCCAACCAGCAGCAGAACGATGGCTCCCACCGTGGGCAGGGCGTCTATGGAGGGCTCGAAGCTGGCTCGCATCCGACCCACCCGGATGCGCTCGTCGCGGAGCCGCGCCGACGCGGCCCTCATGCGCTCCACCTCGATGGGCTCCCGACCGAGAGTCTTCACCACGACCGCTCCATCGAAGCTCTCGTGGGCGACCTCCGACACCTCGCCGACCCTCCGCTGGACTTCGGCCGAAGGCGCCTCGACCATGCGCGTGTAGACCCTGCTGATCACCGCCAGCGCCGGGAACACGATCGCCGCGATCAGCGCCAGCAGCGGATGGGCGGCGAACAGGGCGGCCATCGTGACCACCACGAGAACCACCACGCTGACGGCGAACGCCAGGGGCTTGAGCACCATGGTGGCCGTGTTGACGTCGGAGTCGGCATGGGCGAGCAACTCGCCCGGGTCGCGCTCTCGGTGGAAGTCCATGGGCAGGTCGATGTAGCGGTGAAGGAGGGCGCGCCGCCAGTCACGCTGGGTTCGCAGCTCGGCCATGGCCAGGAACCACCGGCGCATCAGCACCGAGATCCCGCTGGCCACCGAGACTCCGATCACCATCGCGGCGGCCACGGCCGGGCCGGTCCGCTCGGACTCCGGCGCGATGATCACGTTGTCGGTGATCCAGCCCAGCAGCCAGGCGGTCCCCACGGTGGCCGCGACGAACCCGAGGGCGCCGAGCAGGGCCACGAGATGCGGGACGGGATGGGCCCGCACCGACCGCATGATCAGCCGGTAGCCCCGGTGGGCCAGGCTGTCGCGGGAAGCGCTCACTGCGAACCCATCTGTCATTCAATTGGCAGCAGAACGCGCCCTATAGGGGGCAAAACGCTGCCAATTCCCGACAAGTGCGTTAGAGGCGGTCGATGATGGCCGCCGCGAACTCCGAGCACTTCACCTCGGTGGCGCCCTCGGTGAGCCGGGCGAAGTCGTAGGTGACGACCCCGTCGCTGATGGTGGCCTCCACTGCGGCGATGATGTCGTCGGCGGCCTCCTGCCAGCCGAGGTGCTCGAACATGAGCGTGCCGGAGAGGAGCACCGACGAAGGGTTTACCTTGTCCTGGCCGGCGTAGCGGGGGGCGGTGCCGTGGGTGGCCTCGAAGACGCCGTGGCCGGTGACGTAGTTGATGTTTGCGCCGGGCGCGATGCCGATGCCTCCCACCTGGGCCGCCAGCGCGTCGGAGATGTAGTCGCCGTTGAGGTTCATGGTGGCTATCACGTCGAACTCGGCCGGGCGGGTGAGCACCTGCTGCAGGGCGATGTCGGCGATGGTGTCCTGCACCAGGATCTTGTCGCCGGCGTCGCCGCCGCAGTCCTCCCAGGCCACGGCCACGTCCGCGAACTCCTCGCGTACCAGCTCGTAGCCCCAGCCCCGGAAGGCGCCCTCCGTGAACTTCATGATGTTGCCCTTGTGCACCCAGTGGACCCGCTTGCGACCGCGGCGCACCGCGTAGTTGAGGGCGGCCCGCTGCAGCCGCTGCGACCCGAACTTCGACACCGGCTTGATCCCCACTCCGGCGTCGGCCCGGATCTCCCAACCGAAGGCGTCGTGCAGCAACTCGATGAGCCGGGCGGCGTCGGGCGAGCCCGATGGCACCTCCAGGCCGGCGTAGATGTCCTCGGTGTTCTCCCGGAAGATCACCATGTCGACCAGATGGGGCTCCCGCACCGGCGAGGGCACGCCCTTGAACCACCTCACCGGGCGCAGGCACACGTAGAGGTCCATGATCTGGCGGATGGCGACATTAAGGCTCCGGAAGCCGCCGCCCACCGGTGTGGTCAGCGGGCCCTTGATGCCGATGAGATGCTCGTCGAAGGCGGTGATGGTGTCGGCCGGCAGCCAGTCCCCGGTCTCGTTGTACGCCTTCTCGCCGGCCAGCACCTCGAGCCAGGCGATGCGGCGGCCGTGCTTGGCCGCGGCCGCGTCGAGCACGGACCTGGCGGCGGGCCAGATGTCGATGCCGATCCCGTCGCCCTCCACGAACGGGATGATCGGCTCGTCGGGCACGCGGAGGACACCGTCGGCACCCAAAGTGATCTTCTCAGCCATATGTGCCGAGGCTACCGGCGGCCCGTATCGGCCCGTTCACCCCGCCAGCGCCTGGGCCTCGTCGAAGACGTCTTGGAGGCGCTCGCGCACCATCTCGGAGAATCGGCTCATCTGGGGGCGGGTCATGCGACCATCCGGCGGACGGATGGGCGGTCCGGCCACCATGGCCACCCTGACCGGCCGGGGCATCCGGGTGCCGGTGCTCATCGCGGCCTCAGTTCCGGCGATGCCGATCGGCACGATGGCCGCCCCGGTTCGCGACGCTAGGTAGCTCACGCCGTCGAACACCTCGCCCACCTGAGTCCCCGACTGGCGGGTTCCCTCGGGGAACACCACCATCTGCTCACCCGCCTCCAGCATCTTGACCGCCTCCCGCATCGCCTCCCGGTCGGCCACGCCCCGGCGGACGGGGAACGCTCCAAGTGCGGCCAGGAACGCTCCGAAGTACCGGTTGGCGAACAGGGACTCCTTGGACAGCGCCCGCAGGCGGCGGCGGCTCATCCCGGACAGCAGCGGAGTGTCGAGGTTGGACCGGTGGACGGGAGCCACGATCACCGGTCCTTCGATGTCGAGATATTCCCGGCCTCGCCGCCGCACCCGGAAGTAGGGGTACAGCACCGTCATGATGGTGCGACGCACCGAGCGGTAAACCCACATGGAACTGCGCTTGGCCGCAATGCGCTGGGCCCTCTGTTGCAGGTCGTCCACCGGACTCCTCTTCGGCTGGGGATGTCGTGCCGGTTGTCTACCACTCCCCGCGCCGGTGCAGCCGCTGGGGAAGAATGATGCAACGGCTCACAGCGGGAGGCAGGCGATGGGGCAGCTGGACGGCAGGACTGCGATAGTCACCGGCGCAGGCGATGGCATCGGGCGTTCGGTGGCCCGGGCCTTCGTGGCCGAAGGGGCCAAAGTGCTCGTGGCCGAGATCGACGAGGATCTCGGCGAGGACGCCGCGGCGGAGTTCGGCGACGCCAGCGAGTTCCTCTCCACCGACGTGGGCGAGCGGGCCGCGGTCGAGGCCATGGTCGCTCATGCGTCCCAGCGCTGGGGATCGGTGGACATCCTGGTCAACAACGCCTGGGGCGGCGGAGAGGTGAGCCGGGTGGAGCGCAAGTCCGCCGCGGGGATGGCCCGGGCCCTGGCCGTGGGGTTCTACGGCCCGTTCTGGGCTATGGCGGCGGCGCTGCCGATCATGAAGGCCAACGGCTGGGGCCGGGTCATCAACATGTGCTCGCTCAACGGGGTCAACGCCCACATGGGCACGGTCGAGTACAACTCGGCCAAGGAGGCGCTGCGGGCCGCCACCCGCACGGCGGCCCGGGAGTGGGCGGGATGGGGCATCACCGCCAACATCGTGTGCCCGGCGGCCAAGTCGGCGAGCTTCGACCGGGTGCTGGGCGAACATCCCGAGCTGCTGGCCGCGGCCGACGCCTCCAACCCGATGGGCCGTATCGGCGACCCGGACCTCGACATTGCCCCGGTGGTGGTCTTCCTGGCCTCGGACGCCAGCCGGTACATGACGGGCAACACACTGTTCGTCGACGGTGGCGGACACATCAACGGAGCGGCCTGGAGACCCGACCTCGGTGACTGAGCCCGCTGCCTGGACGGAACCGGCCGCCGGGGCGGAGGCTGATACCGTCGCCCCATGCCCTCATCCGATGACTTCGTCCTGATCAATCATCCCCGGCCGGAGATAGCGCTGGTCACCCTCAACCGGCCCGAGCGCATGAACGCCATGGCCTTCGACGTGATGGTGCCGCTGGCCGAGGCCCTGCGCGGCGTCAACAACGACAACGATGTGCGGGTCGTGGTGATCACCGGCGCAGGCCACGGCTTCTGCTCCGGCGCCGACATGGTGAGCGCGGGTCGGGTTCCCTACGTCGAGGGCCTCACCCGATCGACCATCGCCCACCGGGCCGCCGACCGGCTCCACGAGGTGATCGAGCTGGTCGGAGACCTGCACCAGCCCGTGATCGCAGCCATCAACGGTGCGGCCATCGGCGGGGGATTGTGCCTGGCCCTGGCCTGCGACATCCGCATCGCGTCCACCGAGGCCTACTTCCGGGCGGCCGGCATCAACAACGGCCTAACTGCGTCTGAGCTGGGCCTGAGCTTCACGCTGCCCCGGGCGATCGGCTCGTCGAGGGCGTTCGACATCATGCTGACCGGCCGGGACGTCGACGCCGACGAGGCGGCCCGCATTGGCCTGGTCAGCGAGACGGTGGAACCCGACGATCTGCTGAGCCGCTGCTATGAGATCGGTGCCCGCATCGCCGCTTTCAGCCGGCCCGGCACGGAACTCACCAAGAGGATGCTGTGGGCGGGGTTGGAGGCGTCGAGCTACGCGGCCCACATGCGCTCGGAGATGAACGCCCAGTTGCTGGTCCGCATGACCACCCGCAACTTCGAGGAGGCCGTCCTCGCCCGCTCCGAGAAGCGCCCACCCGTCTTCGAAGACTGATCTCGTCGATCCCGGGGCCCGAGGCCCGGTGCTAACGGCGGCGATAGGCCTCCCGCCGATGTGCGACCAGTACGACGAGGACCACGAGTTCGCCGTCGAGCACCTCGTACACCACCCGGTAGTCGCCGACTCGCACCCGGCGCAGACCCCGCAGGTCGCCCTTCAGGGGGCTGCCCGCCAGCGGATTGTCCCCGAGCCGGTCGATCGCGTGCACGATGCGCTCACGGTCGCGGCGGGGCAGGCGCGCCAGTTCTCGTACTGCGCTGCGCTTAATCCGAGTCGAGTAGCCCATCCCTGACCTCTTCCCAGTCGAGTACCGGGTCGGCTGGGTCGAGGAGTCGCTCCATGGCTGTCTCAAGGTCCTGGAAGTCCTCCAGGTAGCGCTCGAGGGCCCGGCGGATGATCTCAGCGCGGCTGTGCTTGAGCTGGGCAGCGGCCGCATCCAAAGCGTCGACGAGTTCGTCTGGAACCCGGGCGGTGACTTGGCTCATGTCATACTCCTCGGCAACGAAGCTTTGTAACTCATAGTGATGTCAAAGACATTACACCGATGCCGCCAGAACTCACCACTTGGATCCGTGATTCCCGACCCGAACCAAGCAATTCTGCCTAGGCCACTCCGAGGGTGCGGTGGAGGCGCTCCAGCGCAGCGACGACGTCGATGTCGTCGTGCCAGATCTCCTTGACACCGGCGGACCGTAGCGCTGCGAGCAGTTCGGCGGGCGTGCCGGGGTCGCAGGACAGAGCCACGAAGGCTGCGCCTGCGTCCGACAGCGCGGCCACGGTGGCTGTGCCCCGCAAGCGGTACATGTCGTCGGTGCCGGTGATCACTGCTGCGGCCAAGCCCGACGCCGCGAAGTCGGCGGCAGCCGCCACGGGTGAGTCCACGCCGGTTGCGCCCCGTGCCTCGACGCCGCCCGCGGCCAGAAGGTTCCGCGTCCAGGACGTGCGGGCCGAGTGGGCTGCGGCCGACCCGAGGGCTGCGACCCACATCGCGGGCCGATCACCAGTGGCGACATGGTGGCGGTCGGCGGCGTCACGCAGGTCCTCGAAGGGCTCGGCCAGGCGCCGAGCCGGGAGGCCTGCGCCGCCCTCGGCGTCATCCGGATCGGCGGCGGATGCAGGGGCGGGATCGTTGAGCAGGGGGAACTCGCTCACTCCGGTGACGGGCTCGCGCCGGGTCCTCAGCCCCCCCAACCGACGCTGCCAGCTCTCCTCCATCGCTGCAGCCAGCGCGCCGCCATCGATAGCGGCCTCGATTCCGCTGGACGCCTCGACGTCTTGCAGCACTCGCCAGCCCTCCGAGGCCAACTGCTCGGTGAGCGACTCCACGTAGAACGATCCGCCCGCAGGGTCGGCGGGCCTCGCCAGTTGCGACTCCTCCAACAGCAGCAGTTGCGTGTTGCGGGCCAGCCGGCGAGCCAAGGCACCGTCGTCGTCGACCGCTCCCGACGCGTGGTCGAAAGGCAGCACGGTCACCGCGTCGGCACCGGCCACGCCCGCTGCCAGCGCTGCCGAGGCGCCTCGCAGAAGATTGACCCACGGGTCACGGCGGCTGTACATGTGGCTTGCGGTCACCGCGTGCTGATACTGGCGGGCGGCCTTCGGCGAGCCTCCGCTGGCCGTGACCGCCCGAGCCCACATGACTCGGGCCGCCCGCAGCGCCGCGATGGTGAGGAACTGGTCGGCAGTGCAAGCCATTCTGAACCCGATCAGGCTGGCGGCCGCGTCCACATCCAGACCCGCTTGTACCAGCGCCCTTAGGTAGGCGATCCCGGTTGCCGTCGCCCATCCCAGCGCTTGCGCCTCCGTTGCGGCGGCGTCGGCATAGCGCACCGCGTCCACATGAAATACCCGCACTCCCGGCCCGAGCTCCGCCGAGGCCGCCCAACCCGCCGCTCGGACACAGTCGGCGCGGCGACCCGAGCGGGCCCACTCCCCCACGGGATCGAGTCCCAGCGAGCTACCGGGCGCCAGTCCGGCACCCCGAAGGGCCGCCACAGCAAGCAGCGCCTCGGCCGCGCCCAACCCCGCGTGGGGTGCCAGCGCCAGCGGCGTCGCCGCCACGTCGACCCCACCGAGCAGGCGGTCGAGGCAATCGCCATCGACATCTGCCGGAAGGTTGAGCTCGACCGACGTTGCCCCGCCCGCCAGATCCGCTTCTAGCGAGCGTCTGAGCTCGCCTAAGCCATCGTCGACCGCGACCTCATGGTGCTGGCGAACGTCCCAGCCCCTCTCGGGCCGCTTTGGATCGGCTGCAGCCGCCGCCTCAGGCCGGCCCGGTCCATCGGCATACAGAGGTCGGATCTCGATGCCGTCGCGGGTAAGGCTGGACAGTTCGTCCACTCCCCGACCCCGCAGCGACTGCTCGACCAGTGCCATCCAGTCGTCAGCGCTTGCAGCCGGCCAGCCCCCTGTCGTCATTTCACCCCCACCGGCCGCAGACAACCATGGTCCCAACGCGGGTTCCGTGTGCAATAAAGCCGCCTATGTCGGCAAGGCTGCACACAGAACCGGCGGGCGTCATCACATTGTGAAGCGGAGGCTTCGGGCCGCGTGCTCGCCCCAGTGGGCGTCGCCGCTCCAGGAGATCGAGCCGTCGTCGATCTTGGACTGGGGGTCGATGCGTCCGCAGGCGAGCATGATGAACGTGGTCGAGTCGGCGGTGAGCACCACGTCGGGCGAATCCAGCGAGCCAGGATCCACCGCCTTGGCCCGGCCGTCCACCACCACCGCCATCTGGCGCTCCACCGGACCGGTGATGTCGGCCCTGAGGCTCATGCCGTCAGGCAGACCGACTTTCTTGCCGATGATGTAGCCCATCGAACCCTCAACCTGGTTCATGGTGATCTCCGCGGCCGGGCCGCTGTCGTCAGTGGCCCGTCCCAGCGGGATGGTGCAGTCGCGCACATGGACCCACATGTCGAAGATGCGGATGGCGAGAAAGCCCCCGTAACTCTGCACCCCCACCGGTGTCCACGACTGGCGCCCGATGTCGTCATCGCTCAGCGCGGCCAGGTCCGAACGGCGAGCGTTGAAGATCTCGCCCACCCTGGCACCGAACTCGGTCGAGGACATGCCTGCGGAGGCGCCGGTGAGGGCAACCATCTTCTCGAACGGCGGCATGTTGTCGGTGCTGATCTCCCATCCGGAGATCACGTCCTCCACGCCCACGGCATGGCCGATGGCCTGGCGCGCCGTCCAGTCAGGACACAGCGACTGCACGGTCCACTCCTCGTCGGAGAGGTCGGCGCACAAGTTCGAAATCTCGGTGAAACAGGCTTCAGTGGTGTCGATAAGGGACTGCCGGGAGTAAGAATGCATGGTCCAAGCATGACGCCGATCGGACCGCGACCGCAACGTCCACCGGAGAATCACACATGACAGTCACTGACTCACCCGCTGATACCGCTGACCAGGCCCGCGTCGCCGACGAGGCCGTCGATGCCTTGCTGGCCGAGCACGACCCCGCCGAACAGAGTCACATCGAATTCCGGGGCCACCAGTACGACGCGGGCTTGGCCTGGGTGCACCATCCGGTGGGTTTCGGCGGGCTCGGCCTGTCCCGCAAGCTCCAGCGAGCGGTTGATCGGCGGCTGCGGGACGCGGGCGCCCAGCCCGCCGACCCCTCCACGTTCTTCATGATGCTGATCGGCCCGACCGTCCTCACCCACGGCACCGACGAGCAGAAGCGCCGCTACCTACGGCCCATGTTCACCGGCGAGGAGCGGTGGTGCCAGCTGTTCAGCGAGCCCGGCTCCGGCTCGGACTTCGCGGGGCTGGGCACCCGGGCCGACCGCGACGGCGACGAGTGGGTGGTGAACGGCCAGAAGGTGTGGAACACGCTGGCCCACGTAGCCGACCTGGGAATGCTGGTGGCCCGCTCCAACCCGGAGTTGCCCAAGCACAAGGGGCTGACTTACTTCGCGCTCGACATGCGAGCACCGGGGGTGGAGGTACGGCCCCTGCGCCAGATCACCGGTGAGGCCGAGTTCAACGAGGTCTACATGACCGACGTGCGGGTGCCGGACGCGGCCCGGATCGGTGCGGTCGGCGAGGGCTGGCGCGTCTCGCTCACCACACTGATGAACGAGCGGACCGCCATCGGCGGCGCGGTGGGCGGCGCCACCACCGGCCGGGAGGGGCCGCTGGGCAACCTGCTGGAGGCCTACCGCAACATGGATCCCGCGGTGCGCACCAAGGCCCACCGCGACGAGGTGATGCAGCTGTGGGTGCGGGGCGAGGCTCTGCGGCTCACCAACGTCCGGGCCTTCCAGAATGCCCGGGCCGGCAATCCGGGACCGGAGGGGTCGGTGAGCAAGCTGATGCTGGCCGAGTTCAACCAGTCCCTCACGTCCAAGGTGATCGACCTGGAGGGCGCCGCGGGATTGGTGGACTACGACTACGAGTTCCGCCGACCCACCGCAGTCTCTCTCGACGGCAAGTTCGGCGACGCCCACCACGGCTTCCTGCGGGCCCGGGCTAACTCCATCGAGGGTGGTACCAGCGAGATCATGCGCAACATCCTGGGCGAGCAGGTGCTGGGCCTGCCCGGCGAACCCCGAGTGGACAAGGAGATCCCCTGGCGCGACGTGCCCCGCAACTAGCGCCACACCCCGCCGCAACGAACGGAGCCGACACCATGCCAATGCCGACCGATGTGGGGATCGTCGACACGATGATCGGCTTCCCCGCCAAGGACTTCGAGCACTACGAGTTCATCCGCAAGCAGCTCAAGGACTCCGAGTCGGCCGAGTTCGACTTCCCGGTGGAGTACATGTTCAAGGGCGTGCCCAAGGAGAAGTACGGCGCGGACGATCCCATCGCGCTCACCCTGGGCGAGATGGACGCCTACGGCGTCGAGTGGGGCCTGATCGGCTGCGAGGGCGAGGTGAACCGCAAGGCTCTGGCCGACCACCCCGACCGCTTCGTGGCCACCTGCCAGGCCGACGCCAACGACGTGATGGGCGCGGTGCGGCGCATCCGCCGCTACCACGACGAGTACGACATCCGGGCGGTGGGCACGTTCCCGGCCGGGTGCTTCCCGCAGATCCCCATCGACGACGCCAAGTGGTACCCGGTGTACGCCACGTGCTGCGAGCTCGACATACCGATCTTCGTGTGCGCCGGGGTGCCCGGCCCCCGGCTGCCCATGGACTGCCAGCACGTGGAGCGCCTCGACCGCGTGATGTACGACTTCCCGGAATTGACCCTGGTCACCCGCCACGGCTGCGAGCCCTGGGAGGCCTTGGCCGTGAAGCTGATGCTGAAGTGGCCCGGTCTGCACTACTCGACCTCTGCGTTCGCCCCCAAGCACTACCCGAGGGCGATCATCGACTACGCCAACACCAGGGGTGCCGACAAGGTCATGTACGCCGGCTACTTCCCCATGGGACTGTCGCTGCAGCGGATCATGACCGAGATGCCCAACGTCGGCTTCCGCGACGGCATCTGGCCCAAGTTCCTGCGGGAGAACGCGGCCCGGGTCCTCAAGATCACTTAGGGACCGGGCTGGGTAGACGGTGTGAGGCTCGGGCCGTGGTGACGTTCGACGATGTGCGGCGAGTCGGGCTCCAGTTGCCTGAGGTGACCGAGTCGACCTGGTACGGCACGCCCGGGCTGAAGGTCCGCAAGAAGGGCTTCTGCCGGTTGTGGGGCGAGCGCGAGCATCAGCGCGACCGGGTGCATGACACCGAGGTGCTGGTGCTGTTCTGCGAGCCGGAGATGAAGCCGGTCCTGCTCGAGAACCATTCCGACGTGCTGTTCACCGTGCCCCACTACGACGGCTACGGCGCGGTGCTGGTGCGGATGGCCGATGCCGGCATCGACGACGTCGCCGACTGGCTGGAGGACAGCTACCGGCGGGTCGCGCCGCCCACCCTGGTCCGCCAACTGGACGGTGCCTGAGCGCCCGCCGCGAGGCCGGCGGGCCGGCAGCCGCTAGATGCGGCGGTCCTGGCCCTGCCAGTACTCGTCGCGCAGCAGGCGCTTGTAGAGCTTGCCCGTCTCGTCCCGGGGCAGCTCGGAGCGGAAGTCGACCGCGCGAGGGCACTTGACCGAGGCCAGGCTGGCCCGGCAGTAGTCGATCAGGTCCCTCTCCAAGGCGGCCGCGGCCTCGTCGCCGTCGGGCATCGCCATGGGCTGGACCACCGCCTTGGGCACCTCACCCAGGTCGTCGTCGGGCACGCCGATCACGGCCACGTCCAGCACGGCCGGGTGCATGGTCAGCAGGTTCTCGGCCTCCTGCGGGTACACGTTCACCCCTCCCGAGATGATCATGTACGCCTTGCGGTCGGTCAGGTACAGGAAGCCGTCTTCGTCCACCTTTCCCACGTCGCCGATGGTGGACCAGCCGTTGGCTAGCCGTGAGTTGCGGGTCTTCTCATCGTCGAGGTGGTACTCGAAGGTGTTGCCCTCACCGAAGTAGATGACGCCCTCGGTGCCGGCGGGCACCTCCTCGCCGGTGGCCTCGTCCACGATGTGGACCTCGCCGGTGATGGGCACTCCCACAGTGCCCTCGTGGGCCAGCCACTGCTCGCTGTCGCAAAAGGTGGCCCCGTTGCCCTCGGTGCCCGCGTAGTACTCGCTGATGATCGGCCCCAGCCACTCGATCATCCGGTGCTTGGCCTCCACCGGGCAGGGCGCGGCGGCGTGCAGCACGCTGGTCAGCGACGACAGGTCGTAGCGCAGCCGCTGCTCGTCGGGCAGCTTCAGCATCCGTACGAACATGGTCGGCACCACCTGGGTGTGGGTCACCGAGTAGCGCTCGATCGCGTCCAGGAACTGCTCCGCGTCGAAACGCTCCATGACCACCGCGGTGCAGCCGATGATGTTGGCGACCATCGTGAAACGCAGCGGCGCGCCGTGGTACATCGGCGCGGGCGACAGGTAGACAGACTGGTCGGACATGCCGAGCAGCAGCACGCACATCATGGCCACTGCCGACTCCGCCTCTTCGATGGGAACCGCCTCGTACGCGCTGAGCACACCCTTGGGGCGCCCGGTGGTGCCCGAGCTGTAGAGCATGTCGGTGCCAGCCACCCGACCCTCCAGGGGCTCCGGTGACGCCCCGGCCAGAGCCTGCTCGTAGCTGCCGTACCCGTCGATGACATCGTCCATCATGAGCCTCAGCTCGACCCCGTCCATCCGGTCGACCAGTTCGGCAGCCTGGGCGGCCTTGTACCTCGACGTGATGAAGACCCGGGCGCCGCTGTTGTCGACGATGTAAGCGATCTCATCGGTGGTGAGACGGCTGCTGATGGGCGTGTAGATCAGCCCCGCGTAGTGCGCCCCCCACATCAATGGCAGGAAGTTGCGGTGGTTCTCCAGGCACCAGGCCACATGGTCGCCGGGAGCCAGTCCGGCCTCCCGGAACAGGCGTGACACCTGATTGGCCTCAGCGTCGAGTTGAGCGTACGTGATCGTCTCTCCCGACCCGGCCATGATGACAGCCGGCTTGTCGGGACTGGTAGCGGCGTGTGCTCCGGGGTACATCGACCCGACGCTACCGCGACGGCTCAGGCTGTGTAGCCGCCGTCGACGGCCAGATGCTGGCCGGTGATGTAGCGAGCCCGGTCCGAGGCCAGGAAACACACCGCCTCGGCGATGTCGGCCGCGGTACCGAAGGTTCGCATGGGAATGTTGGCCCGGGCCGCGCCTAGGGCTCGCTCGTCAAGGTCGCCTGAGGCCACCAGGCGCTGGGCC
Source organism: Acidimicrobiaceae bacterium (assembly GCA_009842325.1). GTDB lineage: Bacteria > Actinomycetota > Acidimicrobiia > Acidimicrobiales > Aldehydirespiratoraceae > Aldehydirespirator. Next base: position 122,945 of record VYFQ01000024.1, read on the forward strand.
ATGCCGTCGCTCAGCATCCCAGGGCCGACGCTGTTGGCCCGCACGCCGAAGCGTCCCTCCTCCGCGGCCAGACCTCGAACCGCGGCCTCGACCGCGGCCTTCGGAACGGTGCTCAAGCCATCGCGCACGGGGAACCGGCCGAGACCGGCGGTGGTGACGGCCACAATGCTGCCCTTGGACTCGTGCAGATGCTCCAGAGCGGAGGAGACCGCGGCGAAGAAACCAGCCGCGTCGGCGTCCAGCTGGTCCCTCATCGCCGCTGGCTGTGTGCGGCTCAGGTGCATCTGCGGGACATGGGGCCCGGCCGCGTACACCAGGGTGTGGAGCCCGCCCGCCACGCCGGCCAACTCCGCAACTGCTGCGGCCACCCCCTCGTCATCGGTGAGGTCGACGGCTGCGAGCCAGCTCCGGCGGCCAAATCGCTCGATCTCTGCCGCGGTGGCGGCCGCCGCATCGGCGTTGCTGCGGTACGTGAGGGCTACGTCGCTGCCGCGGGCGGCCAGCTCCACCGCGATCATGGAGCCGAGGCCGCCGCTGCCCCCCACCACCAACGCCGCGCCGTCCCGACCCGCGAAGTCCTGGCCCAAGTCGAGTTCGCTCACCGCCTCAGCCTGCCCCGGACGTATCCGACCGCCAACTGGGGCGCAGCAGGCGGGTCAACTCGCGCACGGGACGGTCCGGCAGCGAGCGGACGGCCTCCGGGATGCCTGGGTCAAGGCGACCGCCAGCAAGCGTGTGGAACTTGCGCTCGATCTCGGCGTCGCTGAGCGGATCGTGCATCGATCCTCGCTGGCCGTGAACGGTCTGCTCCAACACCCGGCCGTCGGTGGTGGTGATCTCCACCCGGGCGCCCTGCTTCCAGGCATAGGTGGCGTCGAAGGCCGGATCGGGGACGAGCGTGACTCTGGACTGCAGCGCCGCCAGCGCAGGATCAGAGATGCGCTCGGGACTGAATGCTGCCGGGTCCGACAGATCGGCAAGCACGGAGGCGGCCACGTTGAACTGAGCCGAATATTGGGCGGCCATCACCGAGGCGGTCCCGTCCATGTCGTTGAGCTCGACCACCTTGGTCGTGGTGTGGACGACGATCCGATCGATCTCCTCGGCGCGGATGCCATGCTCGGCGACGAGCTCCGCCGTGGCCTGGACCATGGGGTGCACGTCGCTGCACGACGCATACGGCTTGAACGTGATCTCGTCGATCATCCAGCGTTCGCCGAGCCCCTCCACCAGCAGCTCCGGCCGGGGGTCGTCGGTGAAGACGCGACAGAACCCGTGCCGTCCGGCCAAGCCGTCCCTGGCCCCCTCGAACCCGTCGGCCGCCAGTGCGGCGGCCATGATCCCGCCCTCGGCGGCCCGCCCGGCGTGGATCCGCTTGGCCATCCCGCCCGAGGCCGCGAACTCCATCGTCCCCGACGCCAGCGAGGCCGCGATGCCGAAAGCGTGGTTGAGCCGGTCGGCATCGAGACCGCGGAGGTGGGCGGCTGCCGCCGCCGCGCCGAACACCCCTGACATGGAGGTGGGATGGAATCCGGCCAGCATGTGCGAGACCGGCCCGACCGCCAGCCCGGCCCGGGCCATGGCCTCGTATCCGACCACCACGGCCTCCAGGAGGGCGAGCCCAGAGGCGTCAGTGTCCTCTGCCGCCGCCAGGGCGGCCGGAACCACCACCGCGCCGGGATGGTTGACGGCCTCCTCATGCACGTCGTCGAGTTCATAGGCGTGAGCTGCCGTGCCGTTGGCGAAGGCGGCCATGGCCGGCGACGCTGGATTGGCCAAGCCCACCACGGTGCAGGCTCCACCACCGCCGGTGGCAAGAGCATGGCGGGCTGCGGCCATCGACCACGGCTGCGCGCACCCGTAGGCGATCGCGCCCATAGTGTCGATCACGCAGTTGCCGGCGGTGGCGATGCGCTCCGGCGCGATCCTGCCTTCGAGGCTGCTCAGGAACTCGGCTAGCTCGGCCGACAACGAGCGGTCTACGGCTTCGAGAGTCTCCGAGGCCGAGAGGGCATCGGCCATCACACCGCGTCGCCGAGCGACGCCAGCAGCAGATCCTGGAGGTGGCGTACAGAGTTCTCGCTGTGAACGCCGCATACGCCGCTGGGGTCCTCGATCAGCGGCCCGGGCGTGTAGCCGCGACTGGCGACGCCGCGCTGCACGGACTCGACGATCCCGAAGTCCTCGGCGACGGTGTTCTCCCAGTCGTCGGAGACGAGCCGCGACTGCGCCTCGGTCAGATCGGCCGTGTCGAACCACCACTCGCGGATCAGCAGCGTGCGGTCCACCGCCAGCGGCACCCAGCGGAAGGTGTTGACGACCTGGCCGGGATAGCACTGGATGGCCGACACCGGCCACACGAAGTACGCCTCGTACCCGTCTCCGGCCCCGCCGCCGTTGCCATCAGTTTCGGCACCTGTCCAGGCGGGCGGCTGGCCGGGGCGTTCGGCGCCGTGGCGGATCACTGAGCCACCCGAGGCGATCCGGTAGCTGCCGGGGGCCACCACCCCCGACGTGAACCACTTGTGGACGTTGGGGCAGTGGTAGCACTCGTTGTAGTTCTCCACCACCACCTTCCAGTTGGCCCGCATCTCGTGGGTGCGCCGGGCCGACAGCACCCGCCGGGGCGCGTCCGGCACTCGGGCGAGCAGGCCGTCCTGCACTCCGGGCGCAGTCGCGGCCAGCCCGGCCGCCTCGGCCGACAGGTTTACGAACAGGAACCCGGCCAGGGTCTCGAGGCGCACCCGGGGGACGCATACGTCGCCCACGTCCTCGCCGCGGGCGTGCAGCAGCCGCCCGTCGAGTCCGTAGGTCCAGGCGTGGTAGGGGCAGGTGATCCGGTCGAGACGAGCCGTCTCGGATGTCACCAGCTCGTGGCCGCGGTGCTGGCACACATTGAACATGGCCCGGAGCTGTCCGGCGTCGTTGGCCACCAGAACGCTCTCATCGCCGACGCGCGCGGTGATCACCATCCCCGGCTCGGCCACCTCCGACGCGTGGCCCACCATCACCCAGCTCCGAGCGAACACCTGGTCCATCTCCGCGGCGAAGATCTCACTGTCGGTGTAGTAGCGGCCCGCCAGCCCGTCACGGCGCCCGGTCATGGCAGGTCCGCCAGTGCGTCGACGAGCCGGTCCATGCGGTCGGGCCGGTTGGCGTCGCAGCGCAGGAAACGCCGGTCCAGCCCCCGGAACGACACCGAGCCGTCCTTGACGATCACCCCTCGCTCCAGGAGTCCGTCGAAAACTGCGGTGGAGTCGGTGCCGGGATCCAGGATCTCCACCAGAAAGAAGTTGGACCGGCTGCCCGTAACCATCCGGAAGCGGTCGAGTTCGGCGAAGCGGCCCTGTGCATGGTCCCGACCCTTGGAGATCATCGCCACGGTGGCGTCGAGATGGTCCTTGTCATCGAGGGCCGCAGCCGCGCCGGCCGTCTGGAGCGCCCCCATGTTCCAGGTGGGCTTGACGGCCAGGCAGGCATCGATCACCGGCTTCGGCCCCACGCCGAAGCCGACCCGCAGGCCCGCGAGTCCGAACGCCTTGGAGAACGTGCGCAGCACCACCAAGTTGTCGTAGTCGTCGGCGAGGTGGATGTATCCACCAGTGTCCGAGTAGTGCACGTAGGCCTCGTCGAGTACCACCAGGGCCTCGGGTGCCGCCTCGACGATGCGCCTGACGTCGTTCTCGGTCATCCACGTTCCCGAAGGGCTGTGCGGGTTGGTGACGAACACGATCCGGGTGTCTCCGCCGATGGCGTCGATGTAGGTGTCGACGTCCACCTCCATCGTGGCTCGGTCGGTGGCGTCGTGCACCAGGACCGGCACCCGGTCCTCGGCCTCGGCGAACAGGTGATAGATCGGGAAGCACGGGCCGGGCATCTGGATGCGCCCACCCGGCTCGCAGAACGCCCGGATCAGCCATGAGATGATCTCGGTCTCGCCCGCTCCGCACATCACCCGCTCGGGCTCGACGCCGTAGACGAGCGAGATCTTCTCCCGCAGCGGTTCGGCCGTCCAGGACGGGTACAGGTGCAGGTCGTGCAATCGCTCCCGGATCGCCTGCACGGCCAGCGGCGATGCCCCCAGGGGATTCTCCGCGGAGCCGAGCTTGGCGATGTCGGCAGCGCTGATCCCGTAGCGGGCGGCCACATAGTCGGCAGGCAGGCCGGGAACGTAGAACTCCGGGTCGACCAGAGCGGGATGCGAGTGACGCATCTCGGCCTCCTTATGTCGTGGGGTCGGTACGACCCAACTGCGGCCCTTGTATGCGTATTGTGCCCGATTTGCGGCGATAACGTCGCGCTCCGGCGCCTGCTGAGGCCGGACCCGCAGGGAGGATCTGACGTGGAGCAAGGTTCGGTTCTGCCGGGCGAGACCGCACGCGCCGGGTCCAACCTGCCGGACTCGGTCCGGGTCGCGATCATCGGCGGCGGGATCTGCGGCGCCAGTGCGCTGTACCACCTGGCTCACGAGGGCTGGACCGACAGCCTTCTCATCGAGAAGGCCGAACTGACATCGGGCTCCACCTGGCACGCGGCCGGCCAGGTCACTCACTCGGTGTCGAGCTACGCGCTGGCCGAGTTCCGCCGCTACGCCTGCGAGCTGTACGCGTCGCTGGAGGCTGAGAGCGAGGTGGCCACCTCCTGGCATCGCAGCGGGAGCCTGCGAGTGGCCTACCACGCCGAGGAGGTCGACTGGCTGCGGGCCCAGCTCGGCCCGGCCGCCTACGTGGGCAACGCCATGGAGTGGATCGGGCCGTCGAGGGTCGCGCAACTGCATCCCTTCTACTTGACCGACGGAATGCTCGGCGCGGTCCACACCCCCGACGACGGACATGTCGACCCGGCCGGGGCGGCCAACGCAATGGTGCGGGCCGCTCGCAACCTGGGTGCGGCCGTCAGCCGGCGCAACCGGGTGCTGGGCATCCGGCGGCGTCGAGACGGTAGCTTCGACGTGGACACCGAGCGGGGCACGATCCACGCCGAGCACGTCGTGAACGCGGCCGGCTGCTACGCGCACCGGGTGGCGCGCATGGTGGGGCTCGACGTGCCCATCGCCAACGTCCTGCACACCTACCTGCTCACCGAGCCGGTGCCGGAGTTCGGCGACCTCGACCGGGAGCTGCCGGTGGTGCGCGACGACTACGTGTCGGGGTACCTGCGCCAGGAGCAGCAGTCAGGCCTGATCGGCATCTACGAGCAGACCGGCGCCGAAGCGGTCTGGCACGAAGGCGACGGGCCGGACTGGTCGCTGGAGAACCCGCTGTTCGACGCTGACTTCGACCGAGTCGGGCTCTGGCTGGCCCGGGCCTTCGAGCGGATGCCGGTGCTGGAGCCGCTGGGCATCAAGCAGGTCATCTGCGGCGCCATCTCCTACCCGCCCGACGGCGAGCCCCTGCTGGGCCCGTCGGGGGTGCCCAACTTCTGGCAGATGGTCGGCGTGCAGGTCGGGATCGCCGACGGTCCGGGCCTGGGTCGGGAGCTGGCCCGCTGGATGGTGCACGGCACCACCGGCGTGAGCGTGCGGTCCTACGACGCCCGCCGGTTCGGCTACATCGACCGCCGCGACGTCATGACCTACGGCCGGGTGAAAGGGGCCGAGGACCACCAGTACCGCCATCAGACCCCGCTGCCCACGCTGGAGCGGCCTGCCGGTCGCCCCTACCGCACCACCCCCCTCTATGGGCGCCTGCACGGCAAGGGGGCGGTGTTCACGCAGGTCTACGGCTGGGAGCGGCCCAAGTGGTTCCCGGCGGCAGCCGGCCTGCCGGCCGAAGACATGGTCTCGTTCCGCCACACCGGCTGGTTCGACGCCGTGGCCGAGGAGTGCCGAGCCGTGCGGGAGCGGGTGGGGATCCTCGACGCCACCGCGTTCGCCAAGTTCGACCTGATCGGCCCCGACGCGGCCGCGGTGCTCGACCACCTCACCACCAACAACGTGCCTGCGGTGGGACGCATCGGGCTGACATACCTGCTGACGCCGCAGGCTCGCATCGAGAGCGAGTTGACCGTCACCCGCCTGGCGGCCGACCACCTCTACCTGGTGTCGGCCGCCGCCGGCGAGGGCAAGGATCGGGAGTTCTTCGAGACGCACTGGCCCGACGGCGCCGACGCCGAGCTGGTGACCCGGTCGATGGAACTGGGAGTGCTCAACGTCACCGGGCCCGAGGCCCGGCGACTGCTGGCCGGACTCACCGACGCCGATCTGGGCAACGAGGCTTTCGGTTGGCTGCGGGGACAGGTCATCACGCTGGCCGGCGTGCCGAACGTGCGGGCTCTGAGGGTGGGGTTCACCGGTGAGCTCGGCTGGGAGCTTCATGTGCCGGTCGAGGATCTCGGAACCGTCTACGACGCGCTCTGGGCTGCAGGCGAGCCGCTGGGGGTGGCCGACGCGGGCAACCATGCGCTGGACTCGCTGCGCATGGAGAAGCGCTATTTCACCAGCCGCGAGCTCACCCACGACGTGAACCCCGACGAGGCCGGGCTGCACCGGTTCGTGAAGATCGACAAGGGCGACTTCGTGGGCCGAGACGCGCTGCTGGCCCGCCGGGCCGGGGCTGCGTCGGGTGAGGAGCCGTACCGGTGGCGGCTCGCCTATCTGGCCGTGGAAGCCGACGACGCCGACGTACACGCAGCCGATGGCGTCTATGCCGGCGGTCGGGCCGTCGGCCTGGTGACCTCCGGCGCCTACGGCTTCCACACCGACCAGAGTCTGGCTTTCGCCTATCTGGCCCCGGAGCACGCCGAGCCCGGCACCGCGCTGGAGGTCCGGGTCGTTGGTGACCTGCGGCCAGCCCGCGTGCTGGACGAGGCCGTCCACGATCCGACGAACACCCGGTTGCGGGCCTAGACGAAGGAGAGGAACCAATGACCCCGATCCTCGTGCTGTGGGCGGTGCCCCGGTCGACGTCGACCGCATTCGAGCGGATGATGAAGCAACGCGGCGATCACGAGATCGCGCACGAGCCCTTCGGCGAGGTCTGGTACTCGATCGGCAACGACACCCGCCCGCCCGACAGCCACATCCAGCACCGGCCGGAACTCAGCTACGAGTCGGTCTGGGAGGGGCTGGTGGCAGCCGCCAGGCGGGGACCGGTGTTCATGAAGGACTTCCCCCACTACGTCACCCACATGCACGACTGGGTGGTTCCCTCCACCGGTCCCGGCGACGCGGAGGTGCCGTTCCTCGATGCCTTCAACCACTCCTTCCTGATCCGCGATCCCGCCAGGGCGTTGACATCGATGTACGGGCAGTGGACGGACTTCACGTTGGACGAGACCGGCTTCACCGAGCAGCGCGAGCTGTTCGACCTGCTGACGCAGCGCACCGGGAGCCCGCCTCCCGTCATCGACGCCGACGACATGCTCGACGACCCTCACGGCGTCACGGCCGCCTGGTGCGCGGCAGTGGGAATCGACTTCAAACCGGAGGCGCTTCAGTGGGGCACGAGCAAGGCCTCAGATCACACCTGGTACGAGAGCGGAACCTGGCACGCCAACCTCGCCGAGTCCACGACGCTGTCGCGCCAGAAGCGCGACTATGTCTCCATCGACCACAACCAACTCCTCAGAGACGCATACGCCGCCTGCCTGCCCCACTACCAGGCCATGCACGCCCACCGGCTCGCACAATGAGCACGATGACCGGAGCTGCCGACCGCCGTGACCGGATCTGATCCGTCCGCGGTGATGCGGGCCGCGGTACTGCTGGGCACCGGCGGGCCCGAGATGCTGGAGGTGCGCGACGACGTGCCCGTGCCCAGTCCCGGCCCCCGCGACGTGCTGGTGCGGGTGGCGGCCTGCGGCATGAACAACACCGACGTCAACACCCGTGTCGGCTGGTACAGCCGCTCGGTCACCTCGGCCACGTCCTCGCAAGGGTTCGCCGAGGCTGATCCCACCGATTCGGCGTGGGGTCGCGGCGGCCTGTCCTTCCCCCGGATCCAGGGCGCCGACATCGCGGGCGTGGTGGTGGCGGCCGGTGAGGGTGCGGACTCGGGGTTGATGGGTCGTCGGGTGCTGATCGACCCATGGCTGCGCGACCGGGACCGTCCTGCCGATCGCGACCTCGCCGGCTATCTGGGCAGCGAGCGCGACGGCGGGTACGCCGAGTACTGCACCGTTCCACAAGAGAACGTGTACCCGGTGTCGGTCGGTCTCTCGGACGTCGAGTTGGCCAGCTTCGCCTGCTCCTGGTCGACCGCGGAGCACATGCTCCAGCGAGCGGACCTGCGCTCGGGCGAGACGGTCGCGGTCCCGGGCGCTTCCGGCGGCGTGGGCAGCGCACTGGTGCAACTGGCCAAGCGCCGCGGCGCCCGGGTGGTGGCCGTCGCCGGCGAGTCCAAGCGAGCCGCGGTGAGCGACTTGGGCGCCGATGCGGTGATAGCTCGGGAATCCGAAGACGTCGTCGCGGCGGCCGCCGCGGCCAACGGAGGCAGCTTCGACGTGGTGGCCGACGTCGTGGGCGGCGGCAGCTTCCCGGGTTGGCTGGAGGCGCTGTGCCGGGGTGGGCGCTATGTCACCTCCGGCGCCATCGCCGGACCGGTCGTGGATCTCGACCTGCGCACCCTGTACCTGAAGGACCTCCAACTGCACGGCGCCACCGTCTATGCCCCTCAGGTCTTCGCCGATCTCGTCGGCTACATCGAGCGAGGAGAGGTCAGGCCGGTGGTGGGCGGCACCTACCCGTTGGAGGAGATCCACGCCGCGCAGGAGGCTTTCGCCGGCAAGCGCCATGTGGGCAGCTTGGTGATTGTGCTCAAGCCCGAAGCATCACCGGACCGGAGCCCCGGCTAGCCGGGCGGGCGTATGTCAGCGCCGCTGATCTACAGGACGCGACGCATGGCGTCGCGGGCTCGTTCCTCGGCCACCCGCTTGCGGCCGACGATCGGGGTGGTTGGGGCGAATCCCGCCTCGGCTCGCTCCGACTCGCTCTCACCGCCCCAGAAGCCCAACTCGCGGTTCCGGCGCGCATAGTCACGGCAGGCGAGCAGCACGGAGCACTGCTCGCATATCGACCGGGCCCGGGCCTCACGGCGCACCCTGGCCTCGGGCCGCTCCGCAAATGGTGCGAAGAACAAGCCGCTCTCACCGACGCAGCGTCCGTTCTCCATCCACGTCGTGGACCCCATTGATGTTGCGAAGGTCTCGAAGGCTTCGAGCATCGGTATACAATTTAGCAGCGGTATACAATCTCCGCAAGAGCGAGGAATCGACGCCGATTCAGCCTCCGTCAGCGCCCGAGACGACCCCCTCGTCGTGAAGCCTGCCGATTTCGGCGCTCGAGAGGCCGAGCCACTCGGCTAGTACCTCGTCGGTGTTCTCGCCAAGAACCGGAGCCACGGCGCCCATGCCCCCTTCGCTCATCGTCCAGCCACCCACGTCAGTGGGGGTCAGCGGCGAGACCGGCGCCAGGTACTGGCCGATTCCGGGCTGATCCACCTCGACGAACAGCCCCCCGGCCGGCGAGCAGCGCGGGTCGCGGGCAACTAGCTCGGTGAAGGTCTGGTACGGACCCCAGCACACCCCGCAGGCATCGAGACGCTGAGCCACCTCGATAAAGGGCCGCTCTCCGGTCCAGGCCTGCATTGCCGCCTTGATCTGCTGGCGTGCCTCGAAGCGGTCGCCCTCGTCGCCGAAGTCGAGACCCCGAGCCGCCTCGATCTCGGCGACAGCAGCAGCGCTGTCCGTGGCCTCCAGCAGTGCGTCCCACTGCCGGCGGCTTATGGCAACGGCGTAGAAGCGCTGGTCGTCGACGGTGGACAGCTCCGCACCGAACGCCCCGTACAGGTCGTTGCCGCAGCGCGGCCGCTCCGTCCCATTGACTTGAACCTCGCCCACATAGCCCAGCGCAGCCGTCGCGGCCAGCGCCACATCGCTCAATGCCAGAGTCATCACCGAGCCCTCGCCCGTGAGCAGGCGGCGACGATCGGCGGCCAGGATCCCCACCGCCGCGGTCTGACCGCACAGCAGGTCCCAAGCCGGCAGGACGCTGTTGATGGGCTCTGAGCCGCCGGCGGGGCCGGTCACCATCGGGAACCCCATCGCCGCGTTGATCGTGTAGTCCACCGCGGTGGTGCCGTCGCGGTTGCCGGTAATGGCCACCATCACCAAGTCGGCCCGGTGAGCGACCAGGCGCTCTGGCGCCATCCAGCCTCGAGCCGGGAAATTCGTGAGGAACGTTCCCGCCGAGCCGATCAGCTCGGCCAGCAGTTCGTGGGCGGCGGGGTTGGCAAGGTCGACGGCCAGCGACTTCTTGCCCTTGTTCAATCCGGCCCAGTACAGCGAGCGCCCCTCGGCGGTGAGAGGCCAGCGGCCATGGTCGATGCCGCCGCCGATCCTGTCGAAGCGCACGACCTCGGCTCCGAGCTGGGCCAGCGCCATGCCTCCGGAGGGCGCGGCCACGAAGGCCGAGCCCTCGACGACACGCAGACCATCGAGCGGAGCGGTGCGAATCACGCCCACGAACCTAGATCGAGCGAGAATGGGGTGCGAGCACCACACCGCGCCATCGGGCGGCGGCGGGGGCACACTGGCATGGTGATCGAGAGCGTGCCGTGCATGCTCATGCGCGGTGGAACGTCGAAAGGCGCGTATTTTGACAGCCGGGACCTGCCCGACGACCGGGACGAGCGCGACGACCTAATCCTGCGGGTCGTCGGTTCTCCGGACCCTCGCCAGATCGACGGCATCGGTGGTGCCCACGTGCTCACCACCAAGGTGGCGGTGGTCGGTCCGCCGACCGTGCCGGATGTCGATGTGGACTACCTGTTCCTGCAGCCCTCGGTGGAGGAGCCGCTCGTCAGCGACGCCCAGAACTGCGGCAACATGCTGGCCGGTGTCGGACCGTTCGCGGTCGAGAGGGGCATGGTTGCCCCCGCCGGGAACGAGGCGAGGGTCTGCATCCACATGGTCAACACCGGGTCGGTGGCGACGGCGACATTCCCGCTGCGCAACGGTTCGCCGGACTATTCGGGCCGGACCTCGATAGACGGAGTGCCCGGCACGGCAGCCACCATACGTCTCGACTTCGAGGACGTCGCGGGCGGGTCGTGCGGCGCGCTGCTGCCCACCGGCAACCTCTCCGACTCCGTCGAGGGGGTGGACTGCACCCTGATCGACAACGGGATGCCGACTGTTGTGATGAGGGCAGGCGACCTGGGCGTGACCGGCTATGAGGACTGCGCCGTCCTCGAGGCCGACGACGGCCTGCGGGACCGGCTCGAGGAGGTGCGCAAAGCCGCGGGCCCGCTCATGGGCCTCGGCGACGTGACCCACTCCATCGTGCCCAAGATGAGCCTGGTGGCACCTCCCCGCACCGTGGCCGGAGACCTCAGCACCCGGACGTTCATACCCCACCGGTGCCATGAGGCGATCGGGGTCCTAGGAGCGGTGTCGGTCGCCACCGCCGTAGTGCTGCCGGGCGCCGTCGGCCATGAGATGCTGCGAGCCCGGTCCGGCGGGGAGGCTGGACCGGTCGAGGCATTCCGAATCGATCGTGTGGTCACCCTCGAGCATCCGTCCGGCACCTTCGACGCCGCAGTGACCATCACGACCCGACCCGGAGAGACGCCCACGGTGGAGGGCGCCGGAATCGTCCGCACGGCCCGGAAGCTCTTCGACGGCGCGGTCTTCCCCCGGCCCCGCTAACCCGGCAGCAGTTGAAGCCGCGGATAGACACGCCGGGCGTTGCCCTCGAAGATCTTGGCCCGATCAGCCTCGTCGAGGTCGGACCGGTCGATGTAGCGCCGGGTGTCGTCGTAGTGGTGGCCGGTGGCGGGATCGATGCCGCGCACCGCGCCCACCATCTCCGACGCGAACAGGATGTTGTCGGCCGGCACGACATCGGTGAGCAGATCGATGCCGCGCTGGTGGTAGACGCAGGTGTCGAACCAGATGTGCTCCAGCAGCCCGTCGAAGTCCCAGCCCGCGTCCTGGGCCATGCCGGCGAAGCGCCCCCAGTGGTAGGGAACCGCTCCCCCGCCGTGGGGTATCACCCAGCGAAGCCCCTCGAAGTCGGCCAGGAACCCAGAGGTCAAGGCCTGCATGAAAGCGGTGGTGTCGGCGCCCAGGTAGTGCGGGCCGGTGGTGTGGAAATTCTCGTTGCAGGACGCGCTCACGTGGATCATGGCGGGCACGTCGAGTTCGCACATGGCCTCCCACAGCGGCCACCAGTAGCGGTCCCAGAGTGGTGGCCCGGTCCAGTGCCCGCCGCTGGGATCGGGGTTGACGTTGCATCCGATGAAGCCCATTTCGGTGACGCAGCGCTGTAGCTCGCGCACCGAGCCGTCGATGGGCGCGCCCGGAGACTGCGGTAGTTGGGCCACCGGCGCGAAGTTGCGGGGGTACAGGTCACAGACCCGCCGTATCAGCTCGTTCTGGTGCTGGGACCAGAACTGCGAGGTGTGCTCGTTGCCGATGTGATGGCCCATCCAGCTGGCCCGGGGCGAGAAGATCGTCAGATCGGTGCCCCGCTCGCGCTGTAAGGCGAGTTGAGCGCCCTCGAGGCTCTCGCGGATCTCGTCATCGCGGACGGAGATCTCGCCCTTGGAACCCACATGGCCGGGATCCGCGGCCACTGCGGCCTTCTGGGCCTCGCGCCACTCACCCACTGCGGGCGGGGTGGTGGTGTAGTGGCCGTGACAGTCGATTATCAACGGGCTTCCTCTCCGAGCTTCGCAACCTGAGGCATCCTACGGACCGCTCCGTCTAGTGCCCGGTGGCCATGGCCAGGATGGCCGCTGGATCCTTCGGGGCCCCACTGCCTACCCAGGCCACGTAATGGTCGGGGCGGACGAGAGCCAGCCTGCAGCCGTACTGCCGGCGGTCACCGTCGAACGAGTCGGTCAGCACGACGAGGGGGATCCCGCTCTGCGCGGCAGCCGACTGGAAGCCTTCCACCCAGGCCGGCGGCACGTCGAGAGCAACGAGCGAGAAGTCCCGGCCTAAGAGGTCGGACACGTCAGCCGCCCTCGAATCAACCGATCTGGCTGCCGCCGCGGCCGCGGCACTGAGAGCACAGGGCGGTAGGTGGTGACCGGGACGAGCCGCGAGGCTGTGCGACCCCCGTGCGCTTGACACCCCGCCGGGCGGGCCCAGGACCACGGGCGATCCCTCGTAATGGGGCTCAAAGGTGGCCACGCCGTCGTCGCGGACCTGCCGGGCCGACCAGGCCCGCTCGAACGCCTCCCGGTCGGCTTCAGGATCGAAGGACCGCACAAAGCGGCGGTCCCGCTCGATGAAGGCCTCGATGAAGTCTTCCGAGGTCGATTCGAACACGCTGCGCCGCTCGGCGTCGTAGGAGTCGAGCAGGCCTTCGCCCGCCCAGCCCCGAAGGGCGGCGGCCAGCTTCCAGCCGAGGTTGCGGGCATCCTCGAAGCCGGTGTTGATGCCGTAGCCGCCGTAGGGCGGATGGCTGTGCGCGGCGTCCCCAGCCACGAACACCCGCCCGCGGCGGTAGCGGCGAGCGCTGGCGAAGCGCAGGTCCCAGACCCCGATGTAGTCGAAGGCCACGTCCACGTGCGCTCCGACGGCCGCACGGACCAGTCTCTCGCAGGCGGCAGCCTCGGGTGTGCCCGACCGGGCGGATTCCACCGGGGCGTGGAAGAACCACTGCCCCTGGTCGTCGACCCGGCCCAGGAACTGCCAGTAGCCGTCGAGGTCGGGGTGCAGGACATTGAAGAACGAGGCGTCGGGATGGCGCTCGGTCAACAGGCGGTGGAGCTCGGCCGACCGGAACACGAGCAGCACCATGGCCTTGTCGTGATCAGTCCGCCGCAGTTCCATGCCGGCCTGTTCCCGCACCATCGAACGGCTCCCGTCGCAGCCCACCGCGTACTGCGCCCGCAGCATCTTCGGGCTGTCGCGGCCGCGGCCTTCGATCTCCACCGCCACGCTGGAGCCCTCGTCGATCACCGATGTCGCCGTCCAGCCGATGAGGCAGTCCACATTGCCATCGGAGGAGGCGGCGGCCCGCAGAACCTCCTCGGTGTAGTACTGCGGGAGCCGCTCGTTGTCCGCGTAGTAGTAGGGGCGCAGCGCAGATCGCCGCCACCACGGGTACCAGTAGTCGCCCAGCAGGGTGCCGTAGGCGGTGACCCCGCTGGTGGGGGCGTCCGCGGGCATCACCCGGGCCGAGCGGACGGCGCTCTCAACGCCCCAGGAGCGGAAGTGCTCCATGGTGCGCTGGGTGAGGTTCTGGCCCTTCGGTATGGGCTGGGGCCGCTCGTGGCGCTCCACCACCGCGCAGCGGACTCCCCGCAGTCCCAGCTCCAGCGCCAGACCCATGCCCACCGGACCGCCCCCCACGATCACCACCTGGTATGCGGGACCGTCGGTGGCGCCGACGGGGTCGTCCGCCGTCACGACCTCACCCGTCGGTCACATCCATGCCCGTCGCGCAACCTGTACGACCAGTGCGAGCTTGGCCCACTGGTCGTCGGGGGTGATCAGGTTGCCGTGGAGGGTGCTCGAGAAGCCGCACTGGGGGCTCAGGCACAGCCGGTCGGCGTCCACATAGGCCGAGGCTTCCTCGATGCGGGCCAGCAGGTCATCGGCCGGCTCCAGTTCAGGGCGCTTCGTGGTGACCAGACCGAGCACCACCGTCTTGTTGCCGGGTACGAACCGCAGCGGACTGAAGTCACCCGACCGCTCGTCGTCGTACTCCAGGAAGTAGGCGTCGACCTCAAGTTCGTTGAACAGCACTTCGGCCACCGGCTCGTACCCGCCCGAGGCGAACCAGGCGGACTTGAAGTTGCCCCGGCACAGATGCACGGCCACCGTGAGATCTGCGGGACGATCGCGCAGCGCCGAGTTGATGAGCGCGGCGTAGGTCCTCGGCAGTTCGTCGGGGTCGTCACCCCTGTCCACCGCTCCCTGGCGCATCTGGGGGTCGCACAGGTACGCCAGGTTGGTGTCGTCCATCTGGACATAACGACAGCCGGCGCCGTACAGCGTGGCGATCTCGTCCCGGTAGCACTGGGCCAGGTCTTCGAAGAACTCGTCCAGGTCGGGATAGGACTCGATGTCGATGCCGGCCCGCCCGCCGCGGAAGTGCGCCATGGTGGGCGAAGGGATGCACACCTTGGGATGCCGCTGCGTGCAGCCGGCCAGGAAGCGGTAGTCGTCGGCCTGGATGGGATGGCGGTGCCGGAGCTTGCCGGTCACGGTGATGCGGGGCGGGGCCATGCCCACCGTCTGTTGGGAGTCCGAGCTGGAGGCGATGGCACCGGTGACGGTGATCCCGGCGAGCTCCTGGAGGAAGTCCAGGTGGAACCAGGCTCGGCGGAACTCGCCGTCGGTGATGCTGCGGATGCCGGTGGCCTCCAAGCGGGGAACCATGGCTGCTATCGCCGCGTCCTCCACCGCCCGCTTCTCAAGTGCGGTGATGTCCCCGGCCGCAGCCCGCTGGCGGGCGTCGAGCACCTCCGGTGGACGTAGCAGCGAACCTACGTGATCGGCCCGGAAGGGCGGGTCGAGTGCCGCGGTTGCGGCCTTGGACATGCGGAACCCCTGTTGGTAGCGTCACGCGTCCATTGATTGTGCCACCCACGCGCGGCCGAGGCGGTGGTGGGAGGCCCCATTAGGTCTCACAGAGGGGGAGACATGACTAGACGGACGCAACGCTGGATGCGGCTCACTGCGGTGCTGCTCGTGCTCGGTCTGCTCGCTGCGGCCTGCGGGGACGACGACGAGGTCGCCGAGCCGGCGGAAGCTCCGGCCACGACCGCCGCGCCCGCACCGGAGCCCGAGGAGGAGATGGCCGAACCCGAAGAGGAAATGGCCGAGGAAGAGATGGCCGAACCCGAAGAGGAAATGGCCGAAGAGGAGATGGCCGAACCCGAAGAGGAAATGGCCGAGGAAGAGATGGCCGAACCCGAGCCGGTCGACTTCGGGGACTCGGTGACCGTGAACCTGGGTCACCCGTTCCCAGCGCGGCATCCCATCCAGGCCCGGGCGCTCGAGCCGTGGTCGGCGCTGGTCAACGAAGTGACCGGCGGCACCGTGACGGTCGAGTTCTTCGCCGGTGGCGCGCTGGGGCCCGCTCCCCAGACCTACGAGAACGCGGTATCGGGCGCGGCCGACATCGGGTGGGCGCTGCAGGGCTACACCCCGGGACGTTTCCCGGTCACCGACGTGATCGAGATGCCTTTCACCTTCTCCAGTGCCTCCCAGGCCACCGATGTGCTGTGGACGCTCTACGAGGAGTTCGAGGAGTTCCAGAACGAGTACTCCGACGTCAAGCTGCTCGGCATGTGGGTGCACGACGTCGGCGACATGTGGATCGCCAAGGGTCGCGTCGACACCATCTCCGACATCGACGGCCTTACGTTGCGGGCCCCGAGCCCCGTTCAGAACGCGGTGATCTCGGCCTTGGGCGGCAATCCGGTGGGCATGCCCGCCCCGGAGCTGTACGACTCGCTGGAGCGGGGCGTCATCGACGGACTGTTCATCGCCAACTCGGGCCTCTCGAGCTTCAACCTCTACGAGGTGCTCGAGAGCGGCGTGCACTGCAACTGCTACGTCGCGGCGCAGTTCCTGGCCATGAACCTCGACACGTGGAACAGCCTGTCTGACGCACAGCGGGCCGCCATCGACGAAGTGTCGGGCCGGGTGATGTCGATGAACGCCGCGGCCGTCTACGACGCCGCCTACGAGTCCGCGGCCCAGAGGGTCGTGGAGGCCGGCATCGAGAAGGTCCAACTCGACGAGGCCGAATTCGCTCAGTGGCGGGCAGCCACGCAGGGCGTGATCGACAGCTGGATCGCGGACAACTCCGGCAACTTCAGGTCGCAGGAGATGTATGACCGCATGCTGGAGCTGGCTGCCGGCTGAGGAGAGCGGAGCGCCACTGAGCGCTAAGAAGTGCGGCAACGCGTAGACAGCGCGGTCGGGGTCGTCCGCCGCGTCAACCGGGCGGCCCACCACATCGCGGGCGCGGCGCTGATCGCCATGCTCGCCCTCACAGTGGTGGACATCCTGGGGCGCTGGCTGTTCAACTCGCCGGTGGCGGGAACGGTCGAGACCATCCCGCTGCTGCTGGTGATCGTGGTGTTCTTCGGCTTCGCCCATGCCCAGCACATGGGCGACCACATCGCCGTTGACCTGCTGTTCTCAAGGCTGGGAGCTCGTTCCCAGCACGTGTTGAACATCTTCAGCCACCTGTTCAGCCTGGTGGTGCTGGCGCTGGTCACCTGGCAACTCTGGAAGTACGCAGGTGTGCAGGACCGGGGCGGCTACGCCACCGCAGTCATTGAGTGGCCTGTCCACTGGTTCGTCCGGATCGCCACGCTGGGCTCGGCGCTGCTCTGGGTCGCCACTCTGGCCGAGACCGTCGCCGAGCTGTGCGGTTCGGGCGCGCAGGACGTCGAGCGGGAGGCAGCCGCGGTCAGCGGCGCTGGTGGCGAGACAGAATCCGAGAGAGACCGATGAGCCCCGAGACGATCGGCCTCATCGGCTTCGCGGTGATGCTGGCGCTGCTCGCACTGAGGGTCCCGGTGGCCGTCGCCATGATCTCCGTGGCGGTTGTGGGCTACGGCCAGATCGTCAACAACGACGCCGCCCTGGCCCGGCTGGGCGCCGACGCGTTCAACGGCGCCGCCTCCTACAACCTCTCGGTGATCGCGCTGTTCGTGCTCATGGGGCTGCTGCTGGCCGCGGCCGGGCTGGGCGTGGATTCCTACCGGGCCCTCGACGTGTTCCTATGGCGAACGCGGGGCGGGTTGGCTGTGGCGACCCTGGGCGCGTCAGCGATGTTCGCCTCGGTGAGCGGCTCCGCGGTGGCCTCCGCCACCACCATGTCGGTTGTGGCCGTGCCGGAGATGCGCAAGTACGGCTACAACGCCGGTCTCTCCGCGGCGTGCGCCGCGGTCGGAGGCACGCTCGGAGCGCTGATACCTCCCAGCGCGGTGCTGGTGCTGTACGGCGTGCTCACCGAGGAGCCCATCGGCGACCTGCTGCTGGCCGGCATCATGCCGGGTGTCCTCACTGCGGTCCTGCTGATGGCCACGGCGTACGTGGTGATCAGACGCCGTCCGGATCTGGGCGCGGATTCCTTCTCAAAGCCCGACCTGGGGTGGTTTGCCGCGGTGAGGCTGGTGTGGGCCGTGCCGGTGATCTTCTTCGTGAGCATGGGCGGGATCTTCTACGGGGTATTCACGCCGACGGAGGCCGGTGCGGCCGGCGCCGGACTGGCCCTCATCTACGGGGTCGGCACCCGCCGGCTCAAGTGGAGGGGGTTCGTGGACGCCCTGAGCCGCACCGTGCGCACCACCGCCTTCATCTTCCTGCTGGTCATCGCCGGAAAGATCTTCGGCTTCTTCCTGGCCGTGTCGAGGATCCCTTTCGAGGTGACCGAGTTCGTCGCAGGCATCAACGCCCCCCGCTGGGCCGTCGTGGCCGTCATCTTCGCGGTTTACTTCATCCTCGGGGCCCTGATGGACGAGATCGCCATCCTGGTGATCATGACGCCCATCGTGTACCCGGTTGTAATCGACCTCGGCTACGACGGCGTGTGGTTCGGGGTGCTGACCATCATGATGCTGCTGACCGGACTGATCACGCCGCCGGTGGGGCTCATCACCTTCGTGGTGTCGGGCGTGACCGAGATCCCGCTGGCCCAGGTGTTCAGAGGGCTCATGCCGTTCATCGCGGCCCTCAGCGCGGCGATCCTCATCATGATCGCCTCCCCCGACATCGCCCTCTGGCTGCCGGGAATGGCCAGCTGAACCCCGGCTACCGGAGCGGCCCGGCTAGGGCTCCGCGGGTTCCAGCCCGTGGCGCTGCAGCAGCAGGTGTGACGACAGCCCGCCGTCGAGGGTGAGGTTGGCGCCCCGGAACCATCGCGCTGCGTCGGTGTGCAGGAAGGCCACCACGCCGGCGATGTCGTCGGGGCGGGCGTGACGGTCCATGACCTTCTCGGCGGCTGCGGCCCGCTCGATCCTGGCCATGAAGTCCGGCAGCAGCGGCGTGTCGACCGCGGCCGGGCTCAGGCAGTTCATGCGGATGCCCCGGTCCCGCCACCGCCAACGGCCGGCCATGGTGTACACCTGCACGCACTGCTTGGACAGGAAGTAGCTACGAGCTCCCTCCTCTAGCCGGTGACGGCGGCAGAACCCGGCGATGTCGTCGCCGTAGTCGAGAGTCAGGAACTCCTTGACCAGTTCCACCGACTCCGCCCAGTCCATGCCGGCCATGGACGCCATGTTGGTGATGGCCGAGCCCTCGCTCAGGCGCGGCGCCAGGCGCTCTGTCAGCCGGCGCAGGGCCAGCACGTTGACCGTCATCACGTCGACCGGGGGTGCCGTGGGCGGCAACCCAGCGATGTTGCACAGCCCGTCGACTCGGCCGGGCAGAGCCTCGTCGACCAGCGAATCGATGGCTGCCGGATCCCGCAGATCGACGAGATGGTGCTCGTCCACGCCCCGGGCAGGGTTCCGGTCGACTCCCACCACCGCCGCGCCCTGACGCCGCAACTCGGCGGCCGTCTCCGCGCCGATCCCCGACGCACAGCCGGTGACGACGATCGTGCGTCCGGTGAGCATCACCCCATTGTCGCCGAGATCACGAACTAGTCGCCATCGCGGTGAGCCTTCACGACATGGAATCTCCGCTCGGTTTGAGGCGCGCGAGTGGTCGGCCAGCGGCACGCGGTGAAAGGGTTGGATCCCAGATTGGTCATCGCACGGAGGAGAGATGAGATGGGTGACCTGAATACAGCCGCTGATGCGGTGTTGGACGGCGTTGTATCGGGGTCGCCGCGAGTGCCCGGCGTGGCCGCGGTCGCCACCGACCGCGACGGCGTCATCTATGCGGGCGCCCGGGGCGAGCGCGTTCTCGGGGGCGATGCCTTCACCACCGACACGGTGTGTGCAATCTTCTCGACCACCAAGGCCATCGGGGGCACCGCCTGCCTGCAGCTGGTCGAGCAGGGCGACCTTGACCTTGACGCTCCGGCTAAGGAGTACGTGCCGAGGATCGGCGGGCTGGGCGTGCTCGAGGGATTCGACGACGATGGATCGCCCAGACTGCGCCCGCCCAGGAGCGACGTCACGACGCGTCAACTTCTGACCCACACCGCCGGGCTCACGTACGACTTCTTCAACGACACGTACACGAGACTGGCCAACGAGCAGGGTCAGCCCTGGGTGGTGGAGGCCTCGTACGCCTCCATCGAGACGCCCCTGCTCTTCGACCCGGGCGAGCAGTGGGAGTACGGCTCCAACATCGACTGGGCCGGTCTGGTGGTGGAGGGCATCACCGGCAAGCGGCTTGGCGACGTGTTCGCGGAGCGGATCCTGGGCCCGCTGGGCATGGACTCGACTGCCTTCTCGATGACCCCGGCGATGCGGGAGCGCATGGCGACGATCCACGCACGCGAGGACTCCGACGGGTCTCTCATACCGCTTCCCGGGGTGGAACTGCCGCCAGATCCGGAGATTCACATGGCCGGCCACGGCCTCTACGGCACGGCTGAGGACTACGCGAAGTTCATCCGCATGTGGCTCAACGACGGAGCCGGCCCCGGCGGCGAGCAGATCCTCAGGCCCGAGACGGTCGAGATAGCGTGCCGGAACCACCTGCCCGAGGGCATGTTCATCAAGATGCTGCCCGGTCTGGGCGCCACCGAGGTGGCCAAGACGGTGCTTCCGGTGTCGAACCCGCGCCTGTCCAACGACGCCGAGTTCTTCCCGGGAATGCCGAAGACCTGGGCTCTCACCTTCATGATCAACGAGGAGGAGGCACCCACCGGTCGGCCCGCGGGCGCGCTGGCGTGGGCCGGGCTGGCCAACCTGTACTTCTGGATCGACCGGGCCAACGGAGTGGGCGGCTTCTGGGCCACCCAGATCTTCCCGTTCGCCGACCCCACCTCGGTGGGAGGGTTCCTCGACTTCGAGAAGGCGGTCTACGACAACGCGGCCTAGTCCGAGCGGGACTGGATGTCGGATAGGACCTGCGCAGCGTGGCCGGCTAGGTCCTGGCCCGCGAGATCGTAGGTCGCCGCGATACTGCCCTCGGGGTCGATCAGGTAGGTGATGCGGCGAGGCAGCCCGTACTCGTAGTAGTCCTCCCCCGGCTCGCGCTCGGCGTGATAGCGCCGGCCGATGGACTTGTCAGGGTCGCTGATCAATGCGAAGGGGAAACTCTCGGTCTCGGCGAAGGCCAGCTGATCTTCGACCGTGTCGAACGATGCCCCGACCACGACTGCGCCGGCTTCCTCGAACTCCGGGGCTCGGTCACGGAACCCCCTGCCCTCCTTGGTTCAACCGGCGGTGGAGGCCTTGGGGTACCACCACAGCACCACCCAGCTGCCTCGGAGGTCCGTGAGACACACGTTGTTGCCGTGCTGGTCGGGTGCCTTGAAGTCAGGAGCCCGCGAATCCACATCAAGCATGGGCGGCAAGCTACCGGAGCGAAACAGTTGCCGGCCGCAACGGCCGCTTAGTCTGGCTTGCCGATGACGTTCGTGGCCGAGCTGCGCTCTGATCTCGGCCCGGCCGGGATTCTCACCGGATCGGATGCCGCGCCCTATCTGACGGGCCAGCGAGGCTTGTTCTCCGGGGAGGCCCTGGCCGTGGTCCGTCCGGCCTCCGTCGATGAAACCGCTCGCGTGGTGCAGGCGTGCGCGGCCTACGGGGTGGCCATCGTGCCCCAGGGCGGCAATACGGGCATGTCCGGCGGCGCCGTCCCGACCGCCGGCGACACCCCGATGCCGGCGATCGTGCTGTCGATGAGCCGCATGAACCGGATCGTGTCTGTGGACCCCGACCGCTGGACCGTCACCGCCGAGGCCGGTGCCACCATCGGGGCGCTGCAGCAGGCCACGGACGCGGCCAACCGCCAGTTCGCGCCGGACTGGGGCGCAAGGGGTACCGCCACCGTCGGCGGAGCAATTGCCACCAACGCCGGAGGCAACAACGTGCTGCGCTACGGCACGATGCGCGACCAGGTGCTCGGACTGGAGGCAGTGCTGGCCGACGGGCGGGTGTGGGACGGGCTGCGAGCCCTGCGCAAGGACTCGTCGGGCTACGACCTCAAGCATCTCTTCATCGGCGCGGAGGGCACCCTCGGGGTGGTGACCCGGGCAGTGCTGCGCCTGCACCCGGCCACGCCCAACGCCCAGAGCGCCCTGGCCGCTATATCCGGGCTCGGCAGCCTGATGCGGTTGCTGGAGCTGGCCTCAGCCCGCTGCGGCGGCGATGTGACTGCGTTCGAGCTCGTCCCCGATGTCGGGCTCGCGAGGGTGTGTGAGAAGCTCGGCCTCTCCCGTCCCCTACAAGCCGGGGCCGAGTTCTACGTCCTGTTGCGGCTGGCCTCGGCCGAGCCGGTGTCGGAGCGGCTGGGGGCGTTCCTTGCCGAGGCTTCCGAGCGCGGCTGGGTGACCGACGCGGCCGTGGCTGTGACGGAGGAGCACACCGAACGGCTGTGGACCATCCGAGACGAGTTGTCGCCGATGTTCCTGTGGGCGCAACACGAGCACGGCCTCAAGTTCGACAACGCGGTGCCGATCGACCGTCTCGGGCCCTACCACGACGAGGTCCGCCGCATCGCGGCCGAACTGGCGCCCGGTGCGCTGACCTACGGGTTCGGTCATGTCGGCGACGGGAACATCCACCTGTACGTCCTACCCACCCGCGACGAACAGGTGGAGCCGTTCCTGGCCGTGCGCGACCAGCTTCAGGAGCGGATCGACGAGGTCACCTTCCGCTTCGGGGGCACCCTCAGCGCCGAACACGGCATCGGCCAACTCCTCCAAGGCCGCATCCGGCCCCAGAAACCCCCCGTCGAGTGGGAGCTCATGCGATCCGTCAAGGACGCCCTCGACCCCCAAGGCATCATGAACCCCCACAAGACCCTGCCCGCCGGGCCTTGACGTGCCGTTGGCTCTGTACCTAGCGAACGGCTAGGAGAGCCAGTTGATGGCTTGGATCTCGGTGTAGGCCTCGATGCCCCACTTGCCCCGGTCGCGACCGATGCCCGACATCTTGAAGCCGCCGAAGGGCGCGTACATGTGGGGTTGCACCGTGTTGAGGGCCACGTTGCCCGACTCCAGGCGGCTGCCGATCTCGTAGGCCCGCTTGGCGTCGCCCGCATACACGTAGGAGAACAGCCCGTAGTCGGAGTCATTGGCCAGCGCCACGGCCTCGTCGTCGTCATCATGGCCCAGCACCACCACCACGGGGCCGAAGGCCTCCTGTTGCACCACTTCCATGTCGGGTGTGACGTCCGCCAGCAGGGTGGGGGCTACGAAGCAGCCGGGCAGGTCGGGGCGCTCCCCGCCGCACACCGCGGTCGCGCCCGCGTCAACGCCGCCCGCGATGAATGCCTCCACCCGATCGCGGTGGACCTCGGTGATGACCGGGCCGACGATCGTGTCGGGCGCACGGCCGTCGCCCACCTTCATGAAGCTTGCGAAGGTCTTGAGCGTCTCCACGGTCTGGTCGAGGATGCTGCGGTGGCAGATGACCCGGGTCGGGGCGGTGCAGATCTGGCCCGAGTGGAGTCCCCAGGTGGTGGCGATGCCCATGCAGGCCGCGCTCACGTCGGCGTCCTCGGTCATCACCAGCGCGCCCTTGCCGCCGAGCTCCATCAGCACCCGCTTCATGGTGGCCGCGCCGTCGGCATAGATCCGGGCGCCGACGGCGGTCGAGCCGGTGAACGACACCATGTTCACGTCACGGGAGGCCACCAGGGCCGCAGGTGCCTCCGGCCCGGAGCCGGTGACGATGTTGACCACGCCCTCACCCAGACCGGCCTCGGCCACGGCCTCGCCGAGCAGCAGCACACCCAGCGGATCCTGGGGGGCGGGCTTGATGACCACCGTGTTGCCCGCGGCCAGCGCCGGGGCGACCTTGCCGGCCACGTTCACCAGCGGCATGTTGTACGGGGTGATGCAGGCCACCACCCCGACGGGATGGCGCTTCACCGTGGCCGCTATCAATCCGGCCGGACCGAGTGCGCCGGCCTCAGCCGGCAGCGGGGCCACGTCCTCGTCGACGTTGATGGGTCGCGAGTAGTAGCGGAACCGTTCGATCATGGGCCCGCCCACCTGAAGTCCCTTGGCGATGGAGGTCACCGAGCCGGTCTCGGCCTGCACCAGTTCGAGCCACGACGGGGCCATGCGCTCGATCACATCGGCGAGGCGGGCCAAGCGGTTGCCGCGCTCCTCGGGGCTGAGGGCCCGCCACCGGGGAAGAGCCTCGCGGGCCGCCCGGGCTGCGTCGTTGGCCTGAGCCCCGGTCGCCTCGGGGGCGTGGCCCACCACGGTGCCGTCGTTGGGGTCGATGACCGGGTAGGTCCCCGCCGCCGGGGCGACCCACTCCCCGCCGATCAGGAGCTTCCAGGCCCGCTCGGTGTCAATGGCCGTGCCGTCGCTACTGTTGTGCACCGGCGCGAGCCTATGCAGGCCCGCATCGACCCGGCGCACGCCCGCCAACGAACCCCCCAAACCCGCAAGGAGCCGTCATGGTTGAAGCCGTCATCGTCGCCACCGCCCGCACCCCGATCGGCCGGGCCGTTAAGGGATCGTTAACCGAGGTCCGGCCCGACGACATGTCGGCGTTCATCCTCGGCGACGTGCTGTCCAAGGTCCCCGGGCTCGATCCCGCGGATGTGGAGGACGTTATTTGGGGCATCGGCCAACCGGGCGGCGAGGGTGGCTACAACATCGCCCGGGTCGCCTCGATCCTCGCCGGGGTGAATGCTCCCGGCGTGACCGTCAACCGCTACTGCTCGTCGTCGCTTCAGACCATCCGCATGGCCGCCCACGCCATCAAGGCCGGCGAGGGCGACTGCTTCGTGGCCGGAGGCGTCGAGACCGTGTCGCGCTACGAGTACGGAGCCGCCGACAGCGGACCCCACAACGACGACTTCGCCGAGGCTCAGGGACGCACCGCCGACCGCACCACCGGAGGCGCAGCGTCGTGGGCTCCCCCGCAGGGCCTGCCCGACATCTACATCGCCATGGGCCAGACCGCCGAGAACGTGGCCCAGCTCAAGGGAGTGTCCCGCCAGGCCCAGGACGAATGGGGCGTGCTATCCCAGAACCGGGCCGAGGCAGCCCGCAGCCGGGGCTTCTTCGAGCGCGAGATAACCCCGTTCCCGCTGGATGGCAGCATCGACGTGCGCCAGGACGACGGCATCCGCGAAGGCACGACGCTCGAGGGCGTCTCCCAGCTCAAGCCGGTGTTCCGACCCGACGGCACCGTCACCGCCGGGAACTGCTGCCCGCTGAACGACGGCGCCGCCGCGGTGGTGGTGATGTCGGACTCCAAGGCGGCCGCGGTGGGGGCCAAACCGCTGGCCCGGATCGTGGCCACGGGCGTGTCGGCGCTGAACCCCGAGATCATGGGCCTCGGCCCGGTCGACGCTTGCCGCCAGGCCATGGGCCGGGCCGGCATGACCATCGACGACATCGACCATGTGGAGATCAACGAGGCCTTCGCGGCCCAGGTGCTCCCCTCGGCCGACGACCTGGGCATCGACTACGACAAGCTCAACCCCAACGGTGGGTCGATCGCCCTGGGCCACCCCTTCGGCATGACCGGGTCGCGCATCATGTGCACCCTGCTAAACGGCCTCGAGGACGGTGACAACACCATCGGTCTCGAATCCATGTGCGTAGGCGGCGGCCAAGGCATGGCCATGATCGTCGAACGCCTCAACTGACGGCGCATTCGGGAATCCACACAACTGCCGGGGAACATTCGATAATTGACACGACCGAAGCAACCGGAGCAATTAGCGTCCAGTGCCGACCATGTCGACGCGGCCTCCCCATCGCCTCGCCGCCAGCATCCGCGTGTGCGCAGCGCTCCTGTTGCTGGCCGCCTCATGCGCGAGTGACGCCGTCCCCGGCGGAACCGGACCGCACTTCACTGGGCAGCGCCTAGAGGCCCTAGAGCCGGACGCTGCCTCGACCGGCCTAGAGGCTGCCACTGCACCCCCTTCGTCCACTTCGGCGCCGCCGCTGGCCGAGCCTGCCGTTCCGGAAGCGCCAGCCGAAGAACCCCTACCCGAAGAGCCACCGCAGACGGAAGAACCCCAACCCGAAGAACCAGAACCAGAGCCCGCCGAACCACAGCCCCAACCCGAAGAACCAGAGCCCGCCGAACCACAGCCGCAGCCCGAGAACCCACCAACCGCCTGGGCAGAGTTGCCTAGT
Source organism: Acidimicrobiaceae bacterium (assembly GCA_009842325.1). Taxonomy (GTDB): domain Bacteria; phylum Actinomycetota; class Acidimicrobiia; order Acidimicrobiales; family Aldehydirespiratoraceae; genus Aldehydirespirator. The sequence continues at coordinate 149,103 of VYFQ01000024.1, forward strand.
GGCGACCAGCTCTTGTTCGAGACGGGTGACGACATGCCGGATCGCCGTCTGGTGGCTGCATACGGCCATCCGTCGACCGCGGGTCTCGGTGTGTTGGGCGAGCAGGGCCCCGAGGCTGCGGTGGAGCGCCTCCGATCCATAGCCGCGGGCTACGGGGCGGACGGGTTAGCGGTGCTGCCCACCTTCGAGGTCATTGCCACCGTCGCCTCCGCCTCGGCCGGCGCCGATGGGGACTACTCGAGCGTGACCGATCACGAAGTGATCAGGCCCTGGATCGAGGTCGCGGCAGCCAACGACGTGTATGTGGTGCTCGATCTCCAGCCGGGACGTTCGGACTTCCTTTCGCAGGCCAAGCTCTACGAGGAGTTCCTGCGCCTGCCCCACGTCGGGCTCGCACTCGATCCGGAGTGGAGGCTCAAGCCCCACGAGGTCCACCTGAGGCAGATCGGCACGGTGGACGCGGCGGAGATCAACCAGGTCGTGGACTGGCTCGCCGGCATCGTCAGAGAAGAGGGCCTCCCTCAGAAGCTGCTGATCGTTCACCAGTTCCGGTTCTCGATGATCACCAACCGCGAACTGATCGAGACACCCCCAGAGCTGGCTGTGATGATCCACATGGACGGCCAAGGCTCCCTGTCAGCCAAGTACAACACCTGGAACACGCTGACCGGCGAGGCCGATGCCGACCGCTTCTACTGGGGGTGGAAGAACTTCTACGACGAGGACAGCCCGATGGCCACGCCCGAGCAAGTGCTGGCACGGTCACCCAAGATCTTCTACGTGTCCTTCCAGTAGGCAACGCCTTCAGCCAATGGCAGGATTCTCAGCTATCGGTGCCGCCGCCACAAGGCGGTCGTCGGTGGAGATGACCGACGCCCCCAAGCGCTCGGCCAGCTCGACATAGAGAGCGTCGGCCAGGCTCAACTCATTGCGCCGGTCCCATGCCCCTCCCAGTAGTTGGCCTACGGGATGCCGCTGGATGCGTGCGTTGGCGACCCTTGGCAGCAGTGATGACACGGCGGCCGCGGACAGGTGTCCACCCCGGTTGAGACGCCCGAGCGCTGATAGGACCTCGGCGTCGAAGTGCGCCGGGGCATGGAGCTGACCGCTCAGCAGTCGCACCCGCTTCGCGACCGCCGACTCGGCTCCCAACAGCAGGTCAACCATCGCGGAGGCGTCGAGAACCAACTCCTCGCCGCCCCGGACTGCCGACCCACCAGCAGCCCTAACTTCACTCTCAGAGTCCAAACTCGTCCTTGGCCGCTCGGACTGCCTCTCTGACTACCGCCGGATCAATGCCTGCCGAAGGGAGTGATGCCAGGTCATCCAACCATTCATTGACAGCGCGGGCGTCCAGAGCGCGGCGTATCGCGTCCTGCGTCAGGCCCGACACGTTGAGGTCGGCCGCCCGAGCCTGTTTCGCCAGTTCGTCCGGTAGATAGACATTGACTCGCGCCATGCGCATATTATACACACAGGCCATACTAGCCAGCGATGATCTCAGCGATCCTGCGTAGTTGATCCACGATGTCGTCCGAGACATCGTTGTATTCGGCTCCAATCTTGAGATGGATAGGCGTGTACAGGTAGCCGTCGTCACGAGACCATCCGTTGCCGTCATGCAGCTTCTGTTCAAGGTAAGTGTTGGTGGTGACCCAAAGCCACAAGGGCGAATCGCCTCGCTCCGCCCAGTAATCAAGCTCCACGCAGAGGAAGAATGAGGCCTCCGACGGATCGACAATGAATCGGAAGTACCGCCCGTAACCGGCCCTTTGTGGAGTTGCCCTGAGTCTGTCGACTGACATCCACGCTTCTTGCACGCCGCGCGTGTCCACTACCTCGTCGATGAGGGTGTTGTACCAGCGGATTCTCCGGGGCAGCGCAGGGCTGAGGTCCTCTCGCCGAATGGGCTGAAAGGCATCCAGGTCCTGATGCTGGGTGAAACCGCGGAGTTGCCGCAGGTCGGTATGGGTCTGGGAGTCGGAAGGCACTGACGCCGCCAAGTGGTCCAACACCAGGTCCCAACTGACCAGCATCACCTGCTTGCCGAGGCCGGCTGAGGCTCGGCGAATCCTCTCTCGCGTCTCGACGGGCTCCAAGTGCACCGGTTTCTCACCGGTTTGCATCTGTCGCTGGATCTCGACCCACAGGGTCTCGATCCGGGTTGCCGGCGCGATGAACAAGAGGACCGCCGGACCCAGTTCCTCGAGTTGCCAGAAGTAGCCGCTGGCTTGGCCCTCCAGCAGCGCGGCCCAGAACTTCGACTCGACGACCAGCCGGCCGCAGCCGCGGCTGTCGTAACCGACCATGTCGGGACGCGAGCCGTCGTCGTAAGTCACCTGAGTTTCGAGGCGGCTGAGCACGCCGAGGTCGAAGCCGTCGCCGCTCAGCAGGTTGCCAAGCGCTACGCGGCAGGCCTCAGAACTGTTCAGGATGAACGCCAGCGCGTCGGTTGCAACGTCCTCCTGCTGGATTGTGAGCCGGGGGACCAGGTACGCCAGCAGGGTGGATTCATCGCTCATCGAAGCCTCCAGAAGTGGGCGAGATACGGACTGGTGGATTGGCCGGGTAGTCCTCGGGCTTGCCTGTGTCTCCAGGTTGGATCACGAAGTCGCGGCGATCCCGGTAGAGGCGAGCACGGTTGATGACGTAGTTCACCCGAGGCTCCAACTCTTCCCAGTGGGTCATCAGCCAGTACTTGTGGTCGCCGATGAACAGGTAGGTGTTGTCCATCCGGAAGAAGCGGCCGGCCACGCCCTCGCCAGCCTGGAAGCGGTCGCGAATCGCCGCCAGCAGTTCCTGCTGCCCGTCCTTCTCGCTTAGCACGTACTCGTGCGGCCAGGTCTTGCGGTAGGCAACCGCCTCCCGCCAAGGCGCGCCAGCGATGAGTTCCGTCAGGTTCTGTGCGGTATCAGACGTGCCCAGAAACTAGGCCAGGAGGCTGCGGAGCATCCAGGCTGTCTTTTCGTGGACCTGCATTCGCTGGGTTAGGAGGTCGGCGGACGCTTCGTCGCCGGCCTTCTCGGTGGCAGGGAACACTGACCGGGCGGTGCGGACCACGGCTTCCTGGCCCTGCACCAGCCGGCGGATCATCTCGTTGGCGTCGGGACGGTCGGACTCCTCCGACACCGACGACAGCTTGGCGAACTCGGCGTAACTGCCCGGCGCGGGCTCGCCCAGCGCCCGGATCCGCTCGGCTATCTGATCGACGGCCAGGGCCAGCTCGGTGTACTGCTCCTCGAACATCAGGTGCAGCGTGTTGAACATCGGCCCGACCACGTTCCAGTGGTAGTTGTGTGTCTTCAGGTACAGGGTGTAGCTGTCGGCCAGCAGCCGCGACAGCCCCTCGGCGATGGCGATGCGGTCGGCCTCGTCGATGCCGATGTCGATGCCGGGCGCCTGGCTAGCCCTGGCCACCTGAGGTCTCCTTCACCGACGCCTTGCCGGCTGAGATCCACGGCATCATGGCCCTCAGCTCCTTGCCCACGATCTCGACCGGGTGATCGTGGCCGGCCGCCTCCAGGCGCAGGAAGTTGGCCCGGCCGCCCCGGCTCTCAGCCACCCACTCCTCGGCGAAGGAGCCGTCCTGCACCTCGGCCAGTATGCGCTGCATCTCGGCCCGCACGGCGTCGTTCACGATGCGCGGCCCCCTAGTCAGGTCGCCGTACTCGGCGGTGTCCGACACCGAGTAGCGCATCCCCGCGATGCCCTCCTCGTACATGAGGTCCACGATCAGCTTCAGCTCGTGGAGGCACTCGAAGTAACAGATCTCGGGCTGGTAGCCGGCGTCCACGAGCGTCTCGAACGCGGCCTGCACCAGCGCGGTGGTGCCCCCGCACAGCACGGCCTGCTCGCCGAACAGGTCGGTCTCGGTCTCCTCGGTGAAGGTGGTCTCGATCACCCCGGCCCGAGCCCCGCCGATGGCGTCGGCGTAGGCGAGGGCCAGCGGCAGCGCTGAGCCCGACGCGTCCTGCTCGATGGCCACCAGGCACGGCACCCCGCCGCCCTCGACATACGTGCGCCGCACCAGATGGCCGGGGCCCTTGGGGGCCACCATGCACACGTCCACCGAGTCGGGCGGCTCGATTAGCCCGAAGCGGATGTTGAAGCCGTGGGCGAAGAAGATCGCCTCCCCGGGCTGCAGGTTCGGTTCGACGTGCTCGGTGTAGATGGCGCCCATCTCGGTGTCGGGCATCAGCATCATGATGACGTCGGCCTCGGCGACGGCCTCGGCGATGGACCGGACCTCGAGGCCCGCCTCCTGGGCCTTGGCCACCGACGACGAGCCCTCGCGCAGACCGACCCGCACGTCGATACCCGACTCCTTGAGGTTGAGCGCATGGGAGTGGCCCTGCGAGCCGTAGCCCAGCACGGCCACCTTCCGGCCGGCGATGGCCGACCGGTCGACGTCGGATTCGTAATAGATGTTGGCCACGAGAACCTCTCTTGTCGCGTTTGCGGATGTGATCGTAGGGCAGACCCCGACAGAAGCGATCAGGAGTCCAGCGAGGGCAGGGCCACCCGGCCGGTGCGCTGGAGCTGCACGATCCCGAAGTCCCGCAGGTGCTCCTCGAACTCGTCGAGTCTGCCGGGGCGCGCCGCCAGCGACAGCATCATCTGCGACTGGTTCGCGTCCAGCACGTAGGCCCGGAAGTCGTCGACCAGTTCCAGCAGTTCGTGGCGACGCCCCGCAGCCACGTCCACTGTCACCAGCATCAGCTCCCGCTCCACGGACTCGGTCGGGCTCAACTCGCTGATCTCGACCACGTTGATGAGCTTGTCGAGTTGCTTGACCACCTGCTCCAACGACGACGAGGCCACATCAACGGTGAAGGTGATGCGGCTGAAACGCTCATCGGCAGTGGGGGCCACCGCCAGGGACTCGATGTTGAAGCCCCGGCGAGCGAACAGCCCCGCCACCCGGGCCAGCACGCCCGGCTTGTTCTCCACCGTGGTGACGATGGTGTGGAACCGGTGGCTGTGATCGGTCGGCGCGGTCGCGCTGGTAGCCGTCATCGCTGCGAGGGGTCGACGACGATGTCGGAGTTGGACTGGCCCGCGGGGACCATCGGGTAGACGTTCTCTTCTGCAGCGCTGCGGAACTCCAGGACCACCGGACGGTCGTCGATCTCGTTGGCCTTGTTGATGGCCGGAGCCACCTCCTCGGGAGCCTCCACCCGCAGGGCCACGCAGCCCATGGCCTCGGCCCACTTCACGTAGTCGGGGATCTCGTAGGAGAGGTACACCTCGCTGTAGCGCTCCTCGTAGAACATCTCCTGCCACTGGCGGACCATCCCCAGGTACGCGTTGTTGAAAAGGGCGACCTTGATGGGGATGCGCTCCATCGAGGCGGTGACCAGCTCCTGGGCCGTCATCTGGAAACAGCCGTCGCCGTCGACGGCCCACACCATCCGGTCGGGCATCCCGACCTTGGCCCCGATGGCGGCCGGCACCGAGAAGCCCATCGTTCCCAGGCCGCCGGAGTTGATCCAGGTGTAGGGATGGTCGAAGCGCCAGTACTGGCTGGCCCACATCTGGTGCTGGCCCACACCCGAGGTGACGATGGTGTCGTCGGGGGTCGAGTCGCGCAGCACCTCCAGCACGTACTGGGGCTTGAGTAGTTCGCCCGGCTCGGACTGCTCATAGACGAGCGGGTGGCGCTCCTGCCATCCGCTGATCTGCGAGCGCCAGGCTCGGCGGTCGGGCTGGGCTTCGAGGCCGCCGCAGGCCTTCAGAGCCTCGACCAACTCCGCGATCACCAGCTTGCAGTCGCCCCGGATGGCCACATCGGGATTGCGGACCTTGCCGAGTTCGGCCGCGTCGATGTCGACGTGGATCACCTTGGCGTCGGGCGCGAAGCCGTCGAGGCGTCCCGTGACCCGGTCGTCGAAGCGGGCCCCCAGCGCGATGAGCAGGTCCGAACTCTGCATGGCGGTGACCGCGGTGTAGTTGCCGTGCATCCCGGGCATGCCCAGGCACAGCTCGTGGCTGTCGGGGAAGCACCCCCGGGCCATGAGTGTGGTGACCACGGGAACGTCGATCAGCTCGGCCAGAGCGAGCAACTCGGCCGCGGCCCGGGCCTTGAGGATCCCTCCGCCGGCGTAGAGCACGGGCCGCTCGGCCGCGCAGATCATCTCCGCCGCGGCCCGGATCATCTCGGGATCGCCTGTGGTGGCGGGGCGGTACCCGGGTAGCTCCATGATGTCGTCGGTGGGCTCGTACCAGGTCATGGCCGAGCGCGGGTTGCGGGGGTCGACGATGTCCTTGGGGATGTCGACCAGGACCGGGCCCGGCCGCCCGGTGGTGGCGATGTGGAAGGCCTCGTGGATGATGCGGGGGATGTCCTGGGCCTCGGTGACCAGGAAGTTGTGCTTGGTGACCGACAGCGTGATGCCGGTGGTGTCGCACTCCTGGAAGGCGTCGGTGCCGATGGCGGCGTAGGGCACCTGTCCGGTGATGCACACCAGCGGGATCGAGTCCATGTAGGCGTCGCACAGCGGCGTGACCCCGTTGGTGGCCCCCGGACCGGAGGTGATCATCGCCACGCCGGGGCGCCCGGTGGCGTGGGCGTAGCCCTCGGCCATGTGCCCCGCGCCCTGCTCGTGGCGCACGAGGATGTGGCGGATCGTCGACTCGATGATCGGGTCGTACACGGGCAGGATGGCCCCGCCGGGCAGCCCGAATACCACCTCGACGCCTTCGCATTCGAGGGCCTTGACGAGGGCTTGTCCGCCGTTCATGTCCATGGTGGGCCTCCGGGGCCGTGCTCGGGGTGTGGTCGGTGTTGCGGGCCGTACGCGAAACGACCTCCCTGGGGGAGGTCTGCGCACGGTCGGATGGGTTTGCGAGCGCGCGCTGTCAGGCCAGTACTTCCACGAGCAGGACAGCGTCGTTCACGGCGCCAAGTATGGCCGCTGAATCGACATGAGGCAACCGCGACGGGTCACCCGCCTGCTCGGCCTCTTAGCCTCGCGCCGATGTCCCGGGGACTGCGCTGGACCAGCGACGACACCGAGATCTGGCGGTTGGCGTGGCCCGCGCTGGGCGCGCTGGTGGCCGAGCCTCTGTACGTGCTGGCCGACACCGCCATCGTGGGCCGACTCGGCACTCCCCAGCTCGGTGGCCTGGCCGTGGCGGCGTCGATCCTGCTGACCGCCCACGCCATGTTCATCTTCCTCGCCTACGGCACCACCGCCGCGGTGGCCCGGCTGCTGGGAGCGGGCGAACACCGGCGCGCAGCCCACCAGGCGGTGCAGAGCATCTGGCTGGCGCTGACCGCGGGAGTGGTTCTGGCCGTGGTCGGGTTCGTCCTCGCGCCGACCCTGGTGGACGCGCTGGGGGGCGACGACCCCGAGGTGCTCCACAACGCCCTCGTCTACCTGCGCATCTCACTGTTCGGGCTGCCGGCCATGCTGGTGATGCTGGCCGGCGTGGGCTACCTGCGGGGCGTCCAGGACACCAAGCGACCGTTCGCGGTGGCCCTGGGATCGGCAGTGGGAAACTTCCTGCTCGAGGTGGTGCTGGTCTATGGCTTCGACCAGGGGATCGGTGCCTCGGCCCTGTCGACGGTGGTGGCCCAGACTGCGGCCGCGGCTGTGTTCGTGTGGTGGATCAAGCAGGCCGTGGCCCGCCACCAGGTAAACCTGCGGCCGGATCCGGCCGCCATTCGCCGACTGGCGATCGCGGGCTGGGATCTATTGATCCGGACCTCAGCCATGCGGGCCGGCCTGACGGTCACCGTGGCGATCGCGGCCCGTATCGGCACCGACGACCTAGCCGCGCACCAGATCGTGTTCGAGATCTGGACGATTCTGGCGCTGATCCTGGACGCGGTTGCCATCGCCGGGCAAGCACTGATCGGTCTGGCCCTGGGCGCCAACCAGCCCGAACGTGCCCGGACGCTGGGTCGGCGCATGATCGGTTGGGGAGCGGTCTCGGGGGTGATGACCGGCGTGGTGGTGCTGGCCCTCTCACCGCTGCTGCCTCACGTATTCACATCGGATGGGGCAGTGATCGCGCTGGCCGCCTTCTTGCTGCTTCACGTCGGCTTCGGTCAGCCTGTCGCCGGAGTGGTGTTCGCCCTCGACGGCGTGTTGATCGGCGCCGGCGACTTGCGCTTCTTGGCCGTCGCGATGATCGGAGCGGGCGCGGTGCTGGTATGTGGCGGGCTACTGGTCGTGGCCGCCGGCGCCGGCATCGGCTGGCTCTGGGCCGCCCTGCACGCCTGGATGGCAACCCGCCTGGTTCTGATGCTGTGGCGCTTCTCCGGCTCCGCCTGGCAGGTCACCGGCGCCGACCGCTAGGAGCCAGCCCTCTCTCCCAGGAGACGGTTGACGGCGGCTCCGTCGGCCTGGCCCCTGGTGGCCCGCATGACCTGGCCGGTGAGGAAGCCGGCCAGCTTCTTGCGCTCAGCTTCGTCGCCCGCGCAGAACCTCGACCACGCCTCGGCGTTCTCGGAAATGACCTGATCGACTGCTGCGGCCAGATCGTCGCCGGCCATGGCCTGGAAGCCCCGGCGCTCAGCGATCGCGTCGGGAAACCCGCCTCCCTCGGCCATCTCGGCCAGCACCTGCTTGGACTGGGTGGCGGTGAGGCGGCCGGAGGTCTCCATGGCGACCAGCGCGGCCAGACCTTCGGGGGTGACGGGCGCCCAGTCCTCGACGGCGAGGTCGTTCGCCACCCGGGTGGCGGCCACGCCCGGATCGGCCCCGGCCGCGATGGCGGCCCGCACCAGGTCGTCCTGGCCCCGCTCCACCAGCAGGGCGGCATCCTCGGCCGACACCGCTCCCCCTCCGTCGGCCGCAAGGTCGGCCCGGCGGGCGGCAGGCAGCGGCGGCAGGGCAGCGTCGATGGCCGCGACCGTCTCGGCCGCCGGCGCCAGCGGCACCAGGTCCGGATCCTGGAAGTAGCGGTAGTCGTCGGCGTCCTCCTTGGAACGGCCCGGCGTGGTGCGCCCGTTCGCCTCGTCCCAGTGGCGGGTCTCCTGGCGAGGCCGCTCGCCGCCGGACCACAGATCCACATGGCGCTGCGCCTCGTAGACGATGGCCCGGCCGAGCGCTCGCAGCGAACTCAGGTTCTTGATCTCGCAGCGGGTTCGGAGCTCGTCGGAGCCCGTCGGGCGGACCGAAACGTTGGCGTCCACCCTCATCGAACCCTCCTCCATCCGGGCGTCGGACACGCCGATGGCCAGCAGGATGGCCCGCAGCTCGCGCACGTAGGCCCGGGCCTGCTCGGCGGTGCGGATGTCGGGACGGCTCACGATCTCCACCAGCGGGACGCCGGCCCGGTTGTAGTCGACCAGTGCATAGTCGGCGTCGTGGATGCGCCCGCCCCCGCCGATGTGGGTGGTCTTGCCAGTGTCCTCCTCGATATGGGCCCGCTCGATGCCGACGGTGTGGCCGTCGGGCAGCTCGAGGCAGCCGTCGGTGTTGGTGGGCTGGTCGTACTGGGATATCTGGTAGTCCTTGGGCATGTCCGGGTAGAAGTAGTTTTTGCGGGCGAAGACGGCTCCCCGGACCTCGCAGCCCAGAGCCCGGCCCAGGCGCATGGCGCAGTCCACCGCCTCCGCGTTGGCCACCGGCAGCGAGCCCGGCAGCCCCAGGCACACCGGGCACACGTTGGTGTTGGGCTCGTCGCCGAAGCGGTTGGCGCAGCCGCAGAACAGCTTGGTGGCCGTGCTCAGCTCCACGTGGACCTCCAAGCCGACTACCAGTTCCCAGTCCTCGGGCACCGCCGGCTCTCGCCCGGGAACGGCCCGGCTCATGGAGCGTTCCCGTCGGGGGGTGCAGCCTTCTCGAGCACGGCCGCGGCCCGCAACAGCACCGGCTCCGACAGGGCCGGTCCCATGAGTTGCACGCCCACCGGGAGACCGTCGTCGCCGCAGCCGAAGGGCACCGACACCGCCGGGTGGCCCGTGAGGTTAGACGGGATCGTGCATACATCGTTGAGGTACATCAGCAGCGGGTCGGCGGTCTTGGCTCCCAGCTCGAACGCGGTCGTCGGCGCGGTCGGGCCCAGCAGGACGTCCACGCCGGCGTAGGCCGCGGCGCACTCCCGCAGCATCAGCGTGCGCACCCGCAGGGTCTTGGCGTAGAAGGCGTCGTAGTAGCCCGCCGACAGGGCGTAGGTTCCGAGCATGATCCGGCGCTTCACCTCGGCGCCGAAACCGGCCGTGCGGGAGCTGACATTCATCTCCGCGGCGTTGGCTGCGTCCACCCGCAACCCGTAGCGCACCCCGTCGTAGCGAGCCAGATTGCTGGACGCCTCGGCCGGCGCGATCAGGTAGTAGGCCGACAGACCCAGCACCGCCGACGGCACCGACACGACGGTGACGGCCGCGCCCGCAGCCTCCAGTGCGGCGGCGGCGGCATCGACCCGGCCGATGACATCGGCCGCGACGCCCTCAACGGCCGAGACCCCGTCCAACCCGTCGGCCTCCTGAAGGCGGGCGCTCCCGGCGCACAACTCGGCCACCAGCCCGACCCGTAGACCGTTCACACCCTGCCCCAGCCCGGCCACGACCGGATCGCGGGCACCGTCGATCGAGGTGGAGTCGAGCGGGTCGTGCCCCGAGATGGCCTCGAAGCAGGCTGCTGCGTCGGCAACGTTGGACGCCATGGGGCCGATCTGGTCGAGCGACGAGGCGAACGCGACCAGTCCGTAGCGCGACACCGCGCCGTAAGTGGGCTTGAGGCCGACCACACCGCACAGCGCGGCCGGCTGTCGGACCGACCCTCCCGTGTCGGACCCGAGCGCCAGCGGTGCGAACCCCGCGGCCACTGCGGCCGCCGACCCTCCGCTGGAGCCACCGGGCACCCGGTCGGTGTCGTGGGGGTTGCGGGTGGGTCCGAAGGCGGAGTTCTCGGTGGACGAGCCCATGGCGAACTCGTCGAGGTTCGTCTTGCCGACGATGACCGCGCCGGCGGAGCGAAGCCGCTGCACGACGGTGGCGTCATATGGGGGGCGCCAGCCCTCGAGCATCCGTGACGAGCAGGTGGTGGGCACTCCCCTGGTGCACAGGTTGTCCTTGAGCGCCACCGGCACGCCCGCCAGCGGCCCGACCGCGTCGCCCCTCGACACTGCGGCGTCCACCTCCCGGGCGGCCGTCCTCGCCTCGTCGGCCAGCACAAGGTTGAAGGCACCGATCTCCGTGTCACGCTGGGAGATCCTGGCGAGGTGCTCGTCCAGCACGTCCAGGGCCGTGCGTTCTCCGGACTTCACCGCCGCGGCGATCCCCAGGGCGGTCACAGTGTCTTCTCCGGCGGCGTGGCCTGCAGCGACCCCCGTCCGATCACGGTGCCTCGCCCAGGATCGGCGGTACCCGGAACTGGCCGTCGTCCACCGACGGCGCCTGGGCCAGCACTTCGTCCCGGTCCAGCGACGGCCGAACCTCGTCGGCCCGGGTCACGTTGACGAGCGGATGGGGATGCGAGGTCGGCGCGATGTCGGTTACGTCGAGAGCCTCGACATCGGCGGCGTGGTCGAGCACCGCGGAGAGCTGCGCCGCGAGCTCGTCGAGCTCTTCGTCGCTGAAGCGCAGGCGGGCCAACCGGGCCACATGGGCCGCCTCGTCGCGGGTTATCCGGCCGGACACGTCGGAAGGATAGGCCCGGCGCCTATCCGCCGGAGCCCTCTCCGCCGGACTCATCGTCCTCGGACGCCTGTCCCTCCGACTCGAGGCCTTCTTCGTCCTCGGCGGGCTCCTCAGGCTCCGGCGGCGGCATGGGGCCCAGCGAGACCCTCACCTGCACGGTGCTGCCGATCGGCAGTGAGTTGCCGCTGGCGGGACGGAAGGCGATCACGGTGCCTTCGGGCACCTCGGCGGAGAACTCCTGCACGAGCCGCGGCACCAGCTGGATCGCATCCAGCGCGCCGGCGGCCGCATCCAGCTCCCGGCTCTCAGGCACCCTGGGGACGACCCGATCGGCCGGGCCCTCCGAGACCAGCAGCACCACGTCGCTGCCGACCTCTAGTTCGAAAACGCCGTCGGCTACGTCAAGACCGATCACGTTCCCGGCCGGGACGACATCGTCGTTGGCGAGCGTCTCCCCGGCGAAGTCGAGGCCCGCCGCCTCCAGTTCGTCGGCGGCGTCGTCCACTGTCATGCCGTAGACGACGTCCAAGTCGGCGACCAGGATCAGCGGCTCGCCCAGCGAAACGAACACGTCCAGCGTCTCGCCCTCACCCAACGGGGTGCCGGCGGCGGGCTCTGTGCGGAGGATCGTTCCGCGCTCGATGTTCGGCGTTCGCACCAGTACCTCATTGACCTCCCAACCCGACTCGGCCGCGGCCGACGCGGCCGCGGCCTGCGGGTGGCCTTGGAGGTCGGGAACGGTGGGATCGGATGCGACTGAGAGCCAGGCCCAGACTCCGCCGGCCGCGCCGCCCAGCACCAGGATGGCGGCCAGCGCCAGCCCAGGCCAGCGGCGTCGGGGGATGTCGTCGTGGGGGATCGCCAGACGCTCCGACACGGTCGGCCCGATCTGCTCGAAGGCTTCGCTTCTGCCATGGGTTGGACCGGCATCGGCGGGCGGCGCCTTCGAGATGGCCAGCGGAAGCGGGTCGGGCCGGGGCAGCAGGGGCGCGATCCGCAGCAGTTCGGACGCCAGTTCGGCGGCCGTCAGCCTTCCGATGGGATCGGCTGCGATGGCGCGCTCCAGCACTGCTTGAAGCGGGCCTAGGGCGGTGATGGGTATCGGGTCCAAGCCGCCGACATCGACGGTCAGGTTCCGGGAGCCGGTGACCGCCTCGCAAAGGACCATGGCCAGATCGTGTACGTCCTGCGCCTGTTCAATCCGGGAATAGCTCGCCGGCGCATCTCCCGAGTCGACGACGCCTGCGGCCGCCGGGGTCGCAGCCGGATCCGCGGTCCCGGTTGTGCCCGCATCAACAGTCTCGGCCGACCGTTGCGCAGCCTCGTCGAGGGCCGCGGCCAGGCCGAGGTCCGAGATGTAGGGCCGGGCACCGGAGTCGAACAGGATGGCGGAGGGCGTCAGGCCGAGGTGTGCCCGGCCGCCCTTGTGGATGTTCACGAGCGCCCGGGCGGCCTCCAGCCCGACCATGAGCGCCTGCGACGGAGTGAGCCGGTAGCCCTCGCGCAGGAGCGAAGCCAGGCTGCCGCCAGTGAGATACTCCGTCACCGTGTATGGCTGCGGATCGACGCCCCAGTCGTACACGGGCAGCACGCGAGGATGGCTGAGTGCCGAGGTGGCCCGCATCTGATCGGCGAAGCTCTCCGTGAAGCCGAAGTCCTCGGCGGTGTCGGCTCGCAGGATCTTCAGTGCAACTCGGCGGCGCAGAGTGAGATCCTCAGCCACGTAGACGCGGGCGTCCGAGCCCTCTCCGACGAACTCCAGCAGCCGGTAGCGGCCGCCGAATGCCCGCCTCGCCTCTTGGTCGGCGATCATCGCCGTCACGGTACCGCCCTAGGCGCCACCGGCCGGTGCTCTCCCGGTCGCGCTCCCTCCCGGTACCGTGCGATCTGCGATGACTACCAACGGACCAGGGCCCGAGCGGCCCGTGAGCGAAGCGAACAGGAGCGGGAACCCCAGCCCCGACCAGCCTCCACCGTCGCGCAGCTCACTGCGGATCCAGGTGAGCATCGCCGCGCTGCTTCTGTTCGGGATCCTGGGCTTCGTCGTGGCTGCCCTGGTCGGCTCTGGCGACAACTCCGACGAAGCGGTTACTGCGAGCCCGGCGGTAGACCGCGTGATCCCGAACCCCGGAGACGAGGTCCTCCAGCAGCAGCGAGTGGCAGTGGTCCTCGACGCCCGGTACCGCCTGTCCTCGCTGGTCGTGTACCAGAGCGATCAGCTCACCGGCGGGGTCGACGTGACTGCTCAGGTAGACCACATCGAAGGCCTGAACCGGTTCGAGTTCGTACCCGGTGAAGGCAGGTTGATCGAGGCGCTGTCACCCGACACCAACTGCGCAGTGGCAACCTTCGTGCTGATAGCCCGACCCGAGGAGGCCGACACCGCCCGCTGGTGCTTCGAGGTGTCCTGAAGCCGGCGCGGGCCGGCGTCGACTGCTCAGGACTCGTTGCAGGCCAGAGCTCGGAGGCGGTCCAAGTCCTCGGGGTCCGTCATCTCGATCACGGCATACACCGGCTTGCGGGGTCCGGTGACTGCCTCCAAGGCTCGGTACCCGGCGCTGTTGGGGGCTGGCCGGTCCGTGGTCAGCAACACGAGACGCCCGCTCAGCCCGAGCGTGTGCAGCACCCCTGCGCGGCCGAGGGCCTTCCAGAGCGTGTCGGTGCGCCGAAGCCCGGGGCGCTGCGTGACGCTGAACGCACCCGACACGTCGAAGAGCCACCGCTTATCCCGGCGGTCTCGAGCCGAGAAGTTGATCTCGACGCCGCCGTCAAGTACTGGCTTGTCCTGGACATCACGGAATCCGCAATCAAGAAGGACACCGCGAGCCAATTCTTGCGCCTTCCGTCCCTCTCGAACGGCGCGGGCCTGGAAGTCCTCTGCGGTTGAGGAATGCTCGGAGCCATTGCCCGACCTACGCGAGTCGGTTGACGATCCGGCAGCATCCTCGAACAGGCGGGACTGTTTGCCGTTGCCTGAAGGCGCAACCGTCACCTTCCATCGCTCTGCATCCGAGTGCCCGTCGAGTTGCTCGCGTTCAGACCTGATGCGCTCCTCGGCCAGGGCGACGTAGTCAGCTTCGGTGTCGAAGCCGACGTAGTGGCGTCCGGTTCGCACCGCCGCAACCGCAGTGGTCCCAGCACCCATGAAGGGATCCAGCACTAGGTCACCGCGGTAGGTGTAGAGGTCGATGAGGCGCTGCGGCAGTTCCACCGGGAAGGGCGCAGGATGCCCTACTCGAGTGGCGGAGGCGGTCGGAATATCCCAAACGTCGGTCGTGGCCTCCAAGAACTCGTCAACAGGGGCCGTGCCTTCCGAGGGCAGTCCCTGAGTGGCGCGCTCGGCCGCTGGCACGGCCCGATCGAAGCGACCCTTGGAGGCGATCACTACACGCTCGGTCAGGTCTCTCAGCACCGGGTTGCTGGGCCGCTGGAAGCTGCCCCAGGCGCAGTTGCCGGCCGCGCCCCGGGCTTTGCGCCAGATCACTTCTCCTCGCAGCAGTAGGCCCAAGCGATCCTGGAGAATCGTAATGACATCGGCCGACAGAGAGCGGTACGGCTTCCGCCCCAGATTGGCGACGTTGACGGCGATGCGCCCTCCCGGCTCCAACTTGCGCACGCACTCCGAGAAGACGGCTTCGAGCATCTCCAGATAGGCGACATAGTCGGCGGGGATGTGACCCTCCCCTACCGCCTCCTCATACTCCTTCCCCGCGAAGTACGGGGGTGAGGTGACGACCAGCGCCACCGAGTTGTCAGCGATGTCGCCGTAGGCGTCCATGTCGCGGGCGTCGCCGACCCAGAGCGCGTCGCGGCAGGAATGCCGAGCGATCTCGGAGTCGGAGTTGATCTCGGGTGCTGTGAACCGCTCATAGAACGCCGAGGAATCGTGGCCCTCCCGCCGGCTCACGCCGAAGCTAGAAGTGGCTGTTCCGCCCCTTCGTGCCGGTGTGCTCATCGGTCCGAACCTACATCGCCCCTGTGCCACGGTGGCGGACGCGCCCGCCATGAATGGCTAGAACAGCCGGCCGGTCTCCAGCAGTTGTTGGAAGGCCGCTTCGTCGATCACGGGGACTCCTGAGGATTCGGCCTTGCGGAGCTTGGAGGCGCCCGGGTCCGCGCCGACCACCAGAGCGGTGGTGCGGCCCGAGACCGAGCCTGGGGCCGAGCCGCCTCTGGCCAATATGGCTTGCTTGGCGCCGTCACGGCTGAAGCCCTCGAGCGTGCCGCTCACCACCACCGCCATGCCGGCCAGGGTCTGGGGCAGAGGCTCACCCTCTCCCTCGCCGCCCGGCTGCTCGGCCTCCATGCGCAGCCCAGCCGCTCGCAAGCCCTTGATGAGCTCGCGGTTGTGGGCATCGTCGAACCAGGCCCGCACCGACGCCGCAATGATCGGCCCGAACCCCTCGACCTCGGCCAAGGCCTCCTCGTCGGCCTCCAGGATGCTGTCCATGTCACCGAACGCGGCGGCCAGCACACCGGCATTGACCTGGCCGATCTCGGGGATGCTGAGCGCGAACAGCAGCCTCGACAACGGCTGCTGCTTGCTGACCTCGATGGACTGGCGGAGATTGTTTACTGAGATCTTGCCGAAGCCCTCCAACTGCTCGATCCGCTTGAAGTCGAGCTCGTACAGTCCGACGACATCCTTCAGCAGTCCCTCGGACACGAAGCGATCGATGTTGCGCTCTCCCAAGAACTCGATGTCCATTGCGGCCCGGCCCACGAAGTGCTCGATGCGGCCCCGAATCTGGCGGTCACACGAGTAGTTGACGCACTGCGTGGCCGACATGCCCTCGGCCCGCTGTAGCGCCTGGCCGCACACCGGACACCCGCGGGGAAACGACCACGGCTCCGATCCCTCCGGGCGCTCCGACAGCACCGGTCCCACTACCTCGGGGATCACCTCGCCGGCCCGGCGCACGATCACCGTGTCACCGGGCCGCACGTCCTTGGCCGCCACCTGGTCCTCGTTGTGGAGGGTGGCGGTCGCCACCGTCACCCCGCCCACGAACACCGGCTCGAGCCGGGCGAACGGGGTGGCCTGCCCCGACGGGCCGATCGACACCTCGATGTCGAGCAGCTTGGTGGAACGCTCCTCGGGCGGGAACTTGTAGGCGACGGCCCAGCGGGGGGCCTTGGCGTCGACCCCCAGCTGTGTCTGGAGCGCGAGATCGTCGACCTTTACGACCAAGCCGTCGAACTCGTAGTCAAACTCGTGACGGCGACGCTCGAAGTCGGCCACATGGGCCTCCACCGCAGCCAGATCGCCCAGACAGGCCGCGTGTTCGTTGACGGGCAGGCCCAGCGACGCCAGCCATTCCAGCGTCTGCATGTGGGAACTGAAGGCGGGCCCGCCCTCGGCGTCGCCGAGCTGGTAGCACCAGAACGACAGGCCCCGCTCGGCGGTCACCCGGGCATCCTTCTGGCGAAGCGAGCCGGCGGCCGCGTTGCGGGGGTTGACATACATCTTCTCGCCCCGCTCGATCTGGCGGGCGTTGAGCCTCTCGAAGGTGGAGAGACGCAGGATCACCTCGCCACGCACTTCGAGGACCGGGGGGGCCGGCCGGCTCAAGCGGATGGGTATGTCGGCGATGGTGCGCACCGAGTGGGTGACGTCCTCGCCGGTGCGTCCGTCGCCGCGGGTGGCGGCCCGAACCAGCACGCCGTCGACGTACCGCACCGAGATGGCCAGCCCGTCGAACTTGAGCTCGACCGCGTATGCACCGACGGAGTTGTCCTCCATGGTCGGCAGGGCCTGCTCGCCACTCGGGCCGGTCGTGCTGGCAGCCAGGGCGCGATGCACCCGCTCGTTCCAGGCCCGCAGTTCCTCGAGGTCGAGCGCATTGTGCAGCGACATCATGGGCTGCTCGTGGCGCACCGGCGCGAACACGGTGTCATCGGGCGGGGCGCCCACGCGCTGGGTGGGCGAGTCGGGATGGACCAGCTCGGGGTGCCGTGCCTCCAGGGCCTTCAACTCGTTGAGCAGGTCGTCGAAGTCGGCGTCGGGTATCTCGGGCTTGCCCGCGTAGTAGAGCGCCGAATGGTGATTGAGCAGAGCCTGCAGCTCGCGAACACGCGCGGTGGAGACGATCGTTGTGCCCGCGTCGGCGCCGGCAGCTTCGGCCACAGCGCGAGGCTACATCTGCCGTGTGCCTCGCTACCGCTGCCCGGTGCCACAATTGCGGCCGTGCCAGGCGACGCGCGCTCCTCGGGAAGAAGCCGGGACCGAACCGCTTTGAGGGTGCGTACCGGAGCGGTCACGGCCTGGCTGGCGGTCGGGGTGGCCGCGTTGCTCGGCGACGTGATCACACCTGAGCTGCGACCAACCGACGATGCAGCCCTCGCCACGGTGGTCGCGGCCATGTGGCTCGCCTACGGCCTCGTGCTCGCCGCGCTGCTGCTGCCGGGACCTCGGGCGCTGACGGTGGCTCGCATCGGCGTTCCGGCCGGCGCTCTGGAGTTGGCGTTCGCCGCTGCCGCATTGTCGGATCCCGTCGCCGTCGTCGGGCACCTGTTCTGTGTGGTCGGCACCCTGATCGTGTTCCACCCCTTCTATGCCGAGGCCCAAGTCGACGCGTCCAGCTACGGCGACGAGCGCCGTTTCCTGCTGCGCCCGCCAGGACCGGTCATCGTCGCGCTGGTCGTGCCGATGGGAGCGCTCGCGGTTGGCGGTGTCGCCATCGGCCCCCTGCTGCTAGCCGACCGTGGTTGGGTGGCGGGAATAGTGGCCGCCGCGATCGGGCTGCCGACGGCCGCCTTCGCGGCCCACACCCTGTTCCGGCTGGCTCGGCGTTGGCTGGTGTTCGTCCCCAATGGGCTGGTGCTGCATGACCATCTCGCTGTGGCCGAGCCGCTGCCCCTGAGCCGCCGCGGCATTGACTCGATCGGCCCGGCCCGTGCCGACACCGGCGCGGTCGACCTGACCGCTCAAGCCTTCGGCATGGCTTTGGAGCTGCGGCTCAGCGAGCCCGTCAAGGCCGGCGTCATGACCGGACGCAACCGCAGCGAGGAGCGCTCGCTGGCCGCCCTGCTGGTGTCGCCCAGCCGTCCCGCAGCCGTGCTGGCCACCGCCGAGCGCCGCGGCCTCAAGCTCGGCTAGTCGCGGCTCGGGGCGGGCGCTACGCCGCCGGGCGGGCGGCGGTTCCTCCGCCGACCACGATGTCACCCCGGTAGGCGACCACGCTCTGGCCCGGAGCCACTCTCCGGCGGAGCTCGGCCCAGCGAACGGCCATCCCGGCCCGGTCGATCGTGGCAGTCTCGGGCGCACCGTGGGCTGAGGTCTGCACCAGCACCGGGCCGTCCACGGGTCCGTGTGTCCAGTGCCAGTCCGAAAGCGGTGTGACCTCGTAGTCGAGTTCCGCCCGGCTTCCCACCGTCACGGTTGACGACTCGGCGTCCACGTCCAGCACGTAGCGGGGCGATCCGCCGCCAATCGCTCCCAGGCCCCGCCGCTGGCCAACAGTCACCAACTCCCATGCCTCGACCGTGCCGAGTTCGGAGCCGGAGCTGTCCACCAGCCGCCCGGGACTCATCGGGATGCGCTCGCCGAGGAACTTCCGGCGGCCCGCCGAGGCGGTGATGAAGCACACGTCCTGGCTGTCGGGCTTCGCCGCGGTAACCAAACCCCGAACCTCCGCCTCCCGCCGGACTTTGTCCTTGGTCGTCTCCCCCACCGGTAGCAGCAGCCGGGCCAGCACAGACGCGTCGAGCATGTGCAGGACGTACGACTGGTCCTTTGCCTTGTCGACGCCCCGGGCCAGCCGGGGCCTGCCGGTCCCGTTGACGATGCGGGCGTGGTGGCCGGTCGCCACCAGGTCGAAGCCGAGCGCGTCGGCCCGGCGCAGGAGCCGGCTGAACTTGATGTGCCGGTTGCACTCCACGCAGGGATTCGGTGTGAGGCCCGCGGCGTGGTCGGCCACGTAGGGGGCCACCACATGGCGCTCGAAGTCGTCCCCGAAGTTGAACACGTGGTGCTCGATGCCGAGTTGGTCGGCCACCCAGCGGGCGTCGTCGACGTCGGACACGGAGCAGCAGCCGGTGTCACTGGGCCCGCCCCAGAGCTTCATGGTGACCCCGGCGATGTCGTAGCCGGCCTCAAGCAGCCGCGCCGCGGCTACCGATGAATCCACCCCGCCCGACATGGCCACCAGGACCCTCGCCCCGCGGGCGCCGTCCGTCGACCCGGCCATCTCAGCCTCCGCCGAAGCGGTCTAGGCGTCCGACCGACTCCGCGATCACATCGACAGCCCGTTCCACGTCGGAATCCGCGGTTGTATGGCCGAGCGACAGCCGCAGCGATCCCAATGCCACCTCTCTTGGCACTCCCATCGCGGCCAGCACATGGGACGGGTCCTGGGCGCCGCTGGAGCACGAGGAGGCGGCCGAGGCCCGCACACCCTCGGCGTCGATCAGGAACAGCAGGGCCTCGCTCTGCACGCCGATGATGCACACGTTGGCGATGCCGGCCGCGATGTGGCTGCGGTCACCGTTGGTGCGGGCCGCCGAGACCTCAACCCGGTCGCCGAGCCGGTCGACTAGGCCGTCGATCAGTGCGTCGCGGAGGACGCGGAGCCGCTCAACGCTGCCTTCGCGCTGCTCGACGGTCTCAGTCAGCGCTGCCGCGAACGACACCGCTCCGGCCACATCGGGAGTGCCGGCCCGCCGGCCTCGCTCCTGGCCACCCCCGACGATCAGAGGGTCGAGTTCCACGCCGTCGCGCACCACCAGCACGCCGGTGCCCACCGGCGAGCCCACCTTGTGGCCGGTGACCGAGATCATGTCGTAGCCTGCGGTCTCCGCGGCCACGTCGATCCAGTTGGGGGCCTGTACCGCGTCGGTGTGCAGCCACGCCCCCGGAGCCAGATCTCGCACGATGTCGGCCACTTCCCGCAGCGGCGCGATCGAACCAGTCTCGTTGTTGACCGCGATGGCGGACACCACCGCCACGTCGCCCTCGCGGCACCGAAGCACGTCGGCCAGGGCGTCGAGGTCGACGATGCCCCGCTCGTCCACGCCCACGAACACGCCGCCAGAGCGCTCCACCGGGTCGTGGACCGCGTGGTGCTCGGCCTCGGTGGTCAACGCCACCGCCTCCGGGCCCCGGGCGCCGAGTGCGCCCCGAACGGCCATGTTGTCGGCCTCGCTGCCGCCGGAGGTGAACACGATCTCGCCCGGGTCGGCGCCGAGAGCCGCGCCCACCTGCTCGCGGGCCCGGTCCAACGTCCGACGAGCTTCCCTGGCTGCCTGGTGGGATCCGGTCGGGTTGGCGTGGTGCCGCTCGGCCGCGGCCAGCCACGCGTCGCGAGCCGACGGCCTCAGCGGCGTGGATGCGGCGTGGTCGAGGTAGATCTCCTGCAGCTCGGACGGACCGGACACCCTGTCATCCTACGGACAGGGCCACCGCGGACCCGACAGGGAACTGGCAGCAGAATGTGCCCCACAGAGGGCAAAACGCTGCCAATTCGGCGGCGGTGGGCGGCTATTGGGCGGCGGCGATCAGCGATCCCGCGACCAGCAGTGCCGAGAACGTGCCGCCCAGGGACACCGTCGCCCAGACCGGAGCGTTGCGGCGCTCCAGGACGAGCATCAATGCCCCCAGGACGGCGCCCGCGATCAACCCGCCGAAATGCCCGCCGATCGATATGCGTGGGATCAGCAGCGTGAAGACGATGTTGAGCATCAACAGCGGCGCCAGCGGCGAGCGCCAGATGCTGCCGCCGACGGACCGGTGCACCAGCACGGTGGCACCCATCAGGCCGAACACCGCCCCCGAAGCCCCCACCGTCGGCGAGTTCGGCGCCGACAGCAGCAGCGCGCCGAATGCTCCACCGAGCATCGACACGATGAACAGCGACAGGAACCGAGCCCGCCCGAAGCCGGCCTCGAGTATCTGCCCGAGGATCCAAAGGATGTACATGTTGAAGGCCAGATGGAAGATCCCGTCGTGCAGGAACGCCGACGTGACCAGCCGGTAGTACTCACCGGCATCGACGCCGATCCATTCGAGGCGGCCGCTTCTCAGCGTGACCGCACTCGCTAGGAGACTGCCATCTTCGAGCACGCCCCCGTCGATCCGGGTGATGCCCCGGGCCGATCCGCTGGCCACCACCGAGTACAGGAAGCCCAGCCCGTTCAACGCCAGCAGGATTTGGGTGACCCATGGGCGTGATGGGCTTCTCACCATCATCGGTCGAACGGTGACCGGCCGAGCGCCGCTCTGAACCGTGCACTCCGGGCAGTGAAAGCCGACTGACGCCTGGTGCATGCAGTCGGGGCAGATGGGGCGCTCGCAGCGCTGGCAGCTGACCCCGCCGCGGCGGTCGGGGTGCCGGTAGCAGCGGCGCTCAGGGGGCCGGGGCACCACCTCCGGCGTGTCGCTCACGGCCCGGCACCGTAGCGGCGCAGACCGGCGGGACCACTAGCGTCGCACCGGTGAGCGAAGCAGTTGGCCGCCAAGGCCGGCCTGAATCGAACTCCGGGATGATCGTCCCGATCGAGCAGCATTCGCTGCTGTCGGACCAGCGCACTGCGGCGGTCGTCACGCCCGACGCCCGGGTGGTTTGGATGTGCGAGCCCCGGATCGACTCGCCTCCCTTGCTGGCCGAACTGCTCGGCGGCCCCGACGCCGGCTTCTTCTCGGTGCGCCCCCTCGAACCGGGCGGCGATCCCGTCCAGCGCTACGTCGGCCACTCGATGGTGCTGGAGACCTCGTGGGACGCCATGTCGGTCATCGACTACCTCGACTGCTCCGAGGGCCTGCCGACTAAGCCGGCCGGACGCAGCCGCCTGATCCGGGTGCTGACGGGCACGGACCAGGCGCTCGTGGAGTTCGCCCCCTTCCCGGGCGGGAGCAATCGGCTGGAATGCAGGACCGGCGGGATCGAGGTGCACAACGGTGATAGGCACCTGGTGCATCTGCGGTCCTCCCCGGGTCTGGAATGGCACATCGAATGCGACCGCCGAGGTGACATTGCCCGGGCCGAGGTGGATCTTTCGGCGGGGCCGGTCGTGCTGGAGCTGCTGTGCGGCACCGGTACCGGCGAGTACGCATCGGCGGAGCCACAGCGGCGCTCCGCCACGATCACACACTGGCGGACCTTCCTCGACCGGCTCGTCCTGCCTCCACTTCAGACCGAGCTTGTGCGCCGCTCCGCGCTGGTTCTCAAGGCGCTGTGCCACGGGCCTACTGGCGCGATCATCGCCGCCCCCACCACGAGCCTGCCCCAGGAACTCGGCGGTTCCCGCAACTGGGACTACCGCTACTGCTGGATGCGCGACGCCTCGATGACGGCCGCCACGCTGGTGCGGCTCGGGTCGATCGACGAGGCCATGGACCTGCTCGACTGGCTGCTGCGGCTCCTCGGCAGCGGGGGCGCGTCACTCGACCGCCTGGCTCCCATCTACACAGTCGAGGGCACCGCTCTTCCCCCTGAGGAGTCCGACCCCAACCTGCCGGGCTACGCCGGCAGCCGTCCGGTGCGGATCGGCAACGCGGCCGAGCAGCAGGTCCAGACCGACGTGTTCGGGCCGATCATGGAGCTGATCGGGCGACTGGGCCGGGCCGGGGCCCCGCTCGACGAGCACCACTGGCGGCTGGTGGAACTGCTCGTGGACGCGGTGAGGCGCCGCTGGCAGGAGCCCGACCAGGGAATATGGGAGATCCGGGCCGCTCCCCGCCACCATGTGCACTCCAAGGCCATGTGCTGGATGGCAGTTGACCGGGGGGTCGCCCTCGCCGACACGGTGTTCGATCGCTCCGTTCCGGAGTGGGAGCAGTTGCGCGACACCATCGGGGCCGAAGTCCTCAGCGAGGGATGGAATCCCGAGGTGAGGGCCTTCACTGCCGCCTACGGCAGCACCGACCTGGACTCGGCGGTGCTGGCCATGGGCCTCTCAGGGCTGGTGCCGCCCGGCGACGCCCGATGGATCTCCACCGTCGAGGCCATCGAAGCGCAACTGCGCCACGGCCCCACCGTGTACCGGTACCGGCGAGACGACGGGCTGCCCGGCGAGCCCAGCGGCTTCAACCTCATGACGTGTTGGCTGGTCGACGCCAAGATCCTGATCGGCGACCTCCACGGCGCGCGGGACCTCTTCAACGACTACATCGCGCTGGCCGGGCCGACCGGGCTCCTGTCCGAGGAGCACGACCCTGCCACGGGCCAGGCCCGGGGCAACTTCCCGCAGGCCTACAGCCATCTCGGCCTGATCGAGAACGCTCTCAACCTGGCCGAGCACTCCGCCCGCTGAACGGATCAGGAGTTGTCAAAGCGAGACGGGCATCTCGCTCATGCCCAGGGCGTTGACCTCGACCACTTCGGTCACACCCGGGACGCGGTCCCGCATGATCCGCTCGATGCCGGCCTTTAGGGTCTGGGTGGACGCCGGGCAGGTGACGCAGGCACCGTGGAGTTCGACGGTGACGATCCCGGTGGACTCGTCCACGTCGACGAGATCGATGTCTCCCTCGTCGGCCTGGATGGCCGGCCGGATGATCTCGATGATCCGCTCCACTTCCGCCTGCACGGGCCCAGTCTCGCAGCGCCCGGCCCCAACTCCGACCCCGCCCCCTCGTAAGCTCGCGGGATGGGCCTGACGGTGCTGGCACATCAGGGCGGATGGGACGAGGCGCTTCTCGTGGCCGGGCCGCTGCTGCTGTTCGCGGGCATCGTCTGGAACGCCAAGCGGCGGGCGGTCAAGCAGTCCCAGACCAACCCAGGCCCCGATGAGTGACCTGCCGGTCTCGTCGGCCTATTGGGCCCGCACGTCGGCGCCGAGCGACGCTAGGTCGCCGGCCAGGTCTTCGTAACCGCGGGCCACGTGATGGGCGTCGGTCACCACGGTGGGTCCGTCGGCGCCGAGCCCGGCGACGGCCAGTGCGGCCCCGGCCCGGATGTCGTGGGCTCGCACCGGTGCGCCCGAGAGCCGCTCCACGCCCCGCACCACTGCGTGGTGGGCGTCGGTGCGGATGTCGGCACCCATGCGGCGCAGCTCGTCGACGTAGCGGAACCGTCCCGGGAACAGGTTCTCGGTCACGATGCCCACGCCCGAGGCGGTGGCCATCATCACCACAAGGAAGGGCAGGTGGTCGGTGGCCACGCCCGGGTAGGGCAGCGTGGAGCAGTCCACCGAGTCGAGGCGGCGCGGCGCGATGGCCCGGATGCCGTCGGTGTCCGGCGCGATCAGCATCCCCATCTCGGTCAGCTTGTGGCAGAGCAATTCCATGTGGTCGTAGCGGGCGCCGGCCACGAACACATCGCCCGACGCCACGCCCAGCGCGGCCAGGTAGGTGGCCGCCACAATCCGATCGGGAACGACCGAGTGGTCGGCGGCCCGAAGGAACTGGGCTGTCCCGGCCCCTTCGACGACGAGCGTGGACGAGCCGGCGCCCGAGATGCGGGCTCCCATACGGACCAGGAACTGGCAGAGGTCGGAAATCTCCGGCTCGCGGGCCGCGTTGTCGATCACGGTTGTGCCTTTGGCCGCCACCGCGGCCATCAGCAGGTTCTCGGTAGCTCCCACGCTGGGGAACTCGAGCACCACCCGGCCTCCGAGCAGCTCGGATGCGGAGGCCTCGATGTAGCCGTGCACGACGTCGACCTGCGCGCCCAGCTCCACGAGGCCGCTCACGTGCATGTCGATGGGCCGGGGACCGAAGTCGTCGCCCCCGGGCAGGGCCACCCTGGCCTCGCCGCAGCGGGCCAGCATGGGCCCGAGCACCACGACCGAGGCCCGGAACCGCTCCACGATGTCGTAGGGGGCCACCGGGGTGATCTCCGCAGGCACGCCGATGCGGATCGCCGCGTCCTCGGTCGGATCCCACTCAACGGTGCAGCCCACGGCCCGCAGGAGCTCGGCCATGAGGTCCACATCGACGATGCGGGGCACGTTGGTGAGGCGGTAGGAGCCTTCGGCCAGCAGCGTGGCCGCCATGAGCTTGAGCACCGAGTTCTTGGCTCCGGCCACAGCCACCGTGCCCTCCAGCGGGGGGCCGGAGCGAACGACTATCCGCTCGATCGCCACCCTCAAAGCCTATGACCGCGGAGGCTCGATGACCGTCTTGCGGGTCGTGCGGCGCGGCGGCGCGGCTGAGATGGAGCGCCAACGGACCGCTCTGCGGGAGCCGCGGCGCGACTTCGTGGCCGAGCGGGCGGTGGGCGATGACCGCTACGAGGCCGCAGGCGGTCCTTTCCGGCACTACGAGCGCCGCTTGCAGTTGACCGAGCTGGACTCTGGCCACCCCGGCACCGCTGACGGTGAGCAAGACGGCGGACGGTACGAACTCGTCGAGACAACCACCTACCGGCTCGCGGTGCCGGTGTGGGCGTGGCTGTTCCATTTCCCGGTGAGGCACGCTCTGCGGCACCGCAGGGATGTCTACGGCTACTGGTGGGCACCCCCCGACCGGATCGACGCCCGTGCCTCGGCCGTGCTGGGCCTGCTGTGCACCGTCCAAGTACTGGACGGTTACCTGGGTACCGTCCTCTCCCAGACCCTCACCTTCGCGGCCGACGAGTTCGGCCACGGCAACACCGCTCAGGGGATCGTGCTGGCCGTGGTTCGGGTCGGCGTGCTGGTCGCGCTGGCCAGCGTGGCCCTGGCCGACCGCCACGGCCGGAGACGCTTGCTGCTGGCGACCGGAGTTGCCAGCTGCATCGTTACCGCGGTTGGGGCGCTGTCACCGGGACTGTGGTTTCTGGGGGCCACGCAACTGGTGGCCCGGGGGCTGTCGACCGCCCTTGGGATCCTCATCGTGATCCTCGCCGCCGAGGAGATGCCGGCCCGGTCGAGGGCCTGGGCGATGTCGGTGCTGGTGCTGTGCGCTGGACTCGGCTCCGGGATGGCGGTGTGGGTGCTGCCGGTGGCCGACCTGCACATCTCGGCCTGGCGTGCGGTGTACGTCGTCCCGCTGGCCGGCGTGGCCGTCATGGCCTGGGTGGGGCAGCACCTGCCCGAGAGCCGCCGCTTCGAGATGGCCGGCCCCGGATTCCAGCCCCGCGATGACCGCTCGACCGGCATCGCCTCCGACACCGAAGCTGCCGAACGGCGCCGCAGGCGGCTGGCGCTGCTGGCGGCCTCGGCGTTCCTGATCGCCATGTTCGCCGCCCCCGCTTCGGGCCTGCGCAACGACTTCCTCAAGGACGAGCGGGAGTTCTCCGCCGCAGCCATCTCGCTGTTCACCGTCGTCACCAACACCCCCATCGGCATCGGCGTCCTCGCGGGCGGCTATCTGGCCGACCGACGGGGTCGCCGTCCCGTCGGCGCGGCCGGCCTGGTGGCGGGCGCGGTGTTCGTCGCCTGGGCCTATTTCACCGACGGCGCCGCGTTGTGGTCGCTGACCCTGGCCGGAGGGGTGCTGGGCGCGGTGGCTGTGCCCGCGCTGGCCGTCTACGGTCCGGAGCTGTTCGGCACCTACCGGCGGGGCCGGGCCAACGGCCTGATCGTCACCGTCGGCGTGGCCGGCAGCGCCCTGGGCCTCCTTGTGGCCGGGTGGCTGTCCGACTCGCTCGATGGGCGGCTGGGACCTGCGCTGGCCCTGCTGGCCGTCGGTCCGCTGGCGGTGGCCGCCCTAGTCGTGTGGAAGTACCCGGAGACCGCCGGCCAGGAACTCGAGGACCTCAACCCCGAGGACCGGGACCCGAGCGATCCGCAGGCCGGCTAGTCCTCGGTGTCGAGCCCCGGGTAGGGCGGCTTGGCCGCGCAGAGCTCCTCGGCGTCGGCCCGAACCGCGGCCACCGCGGCGTCGTCCGACCGGTTGCGCAACGCCCTGGAGATCAGATCGGCGATGGTGGCCATGTCGTCGGTGTCCATGCCCTGGGTGGTGACCGCGGGCGTGCCGATACGGACGCCGGAGGTGACGAACGGCGAGCGGGGGTCGTCGGGGACCGTGTTCTTGTTGAGGCTGATCCCGGCGGCGTCGAGGGTGGCCTGGGCCTCCTTGCCGGTCAGGTCGGGATCGAAGGTGCGCAGGTCCACCAGCATCAGATGGTTGTCGGTGCCGCCGGAGACGAGCCTGAAGCCGTGCCCGGCCAGCGCGGAGGCCAGCGCCCTGGAGTTCTCCACGATCCGGGCCGCGTAGTCGGCGAACTCGTCGGTGGCTGCCTCGGCGAACGCCACCGCCTTGGCCGCCACCGCGTGGTCGAGCGGCCCGCCCTGGATGCCGGGGAACATGGCCTTGTCGACCGCCGGCCCGTAATCCGAGCGGCAGATGATGGCGCCGCCCCGGGGCCCTCGCAGGGTCTTGTGGGTGGTGAAGGTCACCACATCCGCGTACTGGGTCGGGTTGGGGTGCACACCGCCCGCGATCAGCCCGGCGATGTGCGCTGCGTCGAACATGAGCAGCGCGCCGGCCTCGTCGGCGATCTCGCGCAGGGGCTCGGGGTGGATCAGGCGGGGGTAGGCGGTGGCGCCGGCCACGATCAGCTTGGGCCGCTCGGCCAGGGCAAGGTCGCGCAGCTGGTCCATGTCGATCCGCTCGTCGCTGGCGGTGACCCCGTAGGACACGAACCGGTACTGCAGGCCCGAGAAGTTGACCGGGGACCCGTGGGTGAGGTGCCCGCCATGGTCGAGGCTCATGCCCAGCACGGTGTCGCCCGCCTCGATGAGGGCGTGGTAGGCGCCCATGTTGGCGATGGCCCCGGCGTGGGGCTGCACGTTGGCGTGGTCGGCGCCGAACAGCTCGCAGGCCCGGCGACGGGCCAGGTCCTCGACCTCGTCAGCCACCATGTTGCCGCCGTAGTAGCGCCGACCCGGATAGCCCTCGCTGTACTTGTTGGTGAACACCGAGCCGGTGGTGGCCATCACCGCCGGGCTGGCGAAGTTCTCCGACGCGATGAGCTGGATAGTGGTGTTCTGACGGCGAACCTCTCGACGGATCAGGTCGAAGACAGCCTCGTCAGCGGTGGGCCAGGGCATTGGTTCCTCGATTCTCCTTCGGCGGGACGCAGCGGCCGGGATGCCTGGCCGCACGGTAGCGAGGCTCAGGCGACAAGCGGCGCCGCTCCGTGGTGAAGATCAACCAGAGTTGCCGAGAGCGTCAAGCTTGGCGATGCGTGCCTGGTGGCGGCCGCCATCGAACCCAGCAGCCAGCCAGGCGTCGAGCGCCTCCCGGGCCACCTCGGCACCGGTGAGCCGCTCGCCTATGCACAGCACGTTGGCATCGTTGTGGGCCCGGGCCAGGCGGGCTGAGGTCACGTCGTAGGCCACCGCGGCCCGCACGCCCGCGATCTTGTTGGCGGCCATGGCGATGCCGTTGCCGCTGCCGCACACGCACAGGCCGAGGTCGGCGTCGCCGGCGGCCACGGCCCGGCCCACCGCGGCGCCGAAGTCGGGGTAGTCCACCCTGTCGTCGGAGTGCGCGCCGCAGTCGGTCACATCGTGGCCGGAGGCCCGCAGATGCTCGGCCAGCGCCTGCTTGAGCCCGTAGCCCGCATGGTCTGCCCCGACCGCGATCCGCACGGTGGCCATCCTAGATCGCAACAGTCCCGATGGACGCCAAGGCACTGGATCCCGAATTGGCAGCGGAGGACGCCCATTTGGGCACTCATGGCTGCCAATTCCCGAATGGAGGCGGCTGAGCCCCTCAGACCTTCACCACAGCCAGGATCTCGTCGAGGCTGATGGGACCTTCTCGCAGCACCACAGGGGTGGCCGCGGTCACGTCCACCACGGTTGACGACGCGCCGGGGCGGGGACCGCCGTCAACAACGAGACGCAGGGTTGGGAACAGTTCAGCCACGCCTTGGGCGGTGGACGGGGTGGGGCCACCATGAAGGTTTGCGCTGGTAACGGCGAGCGGTCCCGGTCCGGCGATGGCCTGCATGGTGTCGTCGCCCGGCAGGCGCACCCCAATAGTCGAGCCCTTGCCGAGGTGCGGGGGCGCGCTGGCCGTACGGGCCGCCACGATCGTGAGTGGTCCCGGCCAGAATCGCTCGGCCAGCCTCCGGGCCTGCGGCGTGAACTCCACCAGCGTCTCTGCCGCGGCCACATCCGCGACCAGCACCGCGATGCTGCGGTCCGCTGGGCGTTCCTTGAGCTCGAAGAGCCGCTGGATCGCGTCGGCGTCGCCGGCACCGGCGGCCAGTCCGTAGACGGTGTCGGTGGGCACACCGACTGGCTCACCGGTCCTGAGCGCGGCCAGGGCCGCGGCTGCCGCCTCGGCCAACTCCTCGGGATTGGTGACGGGAACCACCCGGCCAGGACTCATGGCAGGCGCGCCATCACGATCCTCTCGAGGCCGGCCAAGTCGCGCTCCAACCTCACTTCCCCGAAACCGGCTCCCGCGACGAGACCGGCCGACTCCTTAGCTCGATGTGAAGCGACCTCCATGATCAGGGCTCCGCCGGGGCGAAGCCACCGCGACGCTCCGCCGACTACCTGCTCGACTGCCTCGCGGCCGGTGGGCCCCGACCACAGCGCCACCGCGGGCTCCCAGTCGGCCACCACGGCCGGGAGCTCCTCGCCGGTGCCGATGTAGGGCGGGTTCGACACCACCACGTCGATCGACCCCTGCAGCGCGCCCGGCAGCGCCTCGAACCAATCGCCCTCATGAAGAGTCACCCGGGCCGCCGCCCGTCCCAGACCGGCGAGGTTCGCGCTGGCCACCGCCAGCGCGTCGGCCGACACGTCGGTGGCGTACACCCTGGCGGCAGGGCACTCGGCCGCCACGGACAGCGCGATGGCGCCCGATCCAGTGCCCAGATCGGCCACGATCACCTCTCGGTCACCGCCCGGGGCGTCCGAGCGGCTCGCCACCTCGTCCGCCGCCAAGCCAGCCACGACCTCGGTCTCCGGCCGGGGAATGAGCACCCGGCGGTCGACCATCAGGTCGAGGGTCCTGAAGCTCCACGAGCCCACTACATACTGCAAGGGCTCGCCCGCGCCCCGCCGTTCCAGCATCGAATAGAACCAAGCCGCAGCCCGTTTTGTGGCCGGCTCATCGAGAACGCTCTCAAACTCCGCAGGAGCTGCCCCGGCCGCGGCCTCCACGATGCGCCGAGCGTCGATGTCGGACGAGTCCACACCGTCGGTTCCGGCCAGGCGCTGCCTCGCCTCGTCAAAGAGGCTGCGCCAGCAGACGGCATCGACAGTCGAGACCACCGGCATCCCGCTCGGCCTCAGGCGTCGTCGCCAGCGGCCAGCAGCGCCCGCTGCTCGTCCTGCACCAGAGCGTCGCTCAACTCGTCGAGCTCGCCCGCCAGCACCCGGTCGAGCTTGTAGAGCGTGACCCCGATGCGATGGTCGGTGACCCGGTTCTCCTTCATGTTGTAGGTGCGGATCTTCTCGGACCGGTCGCCGCCGCCGACCTGGCCCCGGCGCATGGCCGACTGCTCGGCGGAGGCTCGGTCCTGCTCGGCCTGCAACAGCCTCGACCGAAGCACCCTCAGCGCCTTCTGCTTGTTCTGGAGCTGGCTCTTCTCGTCCTGCATGGCCACCACCAGGCCGCTGGGCAGGTGGGTTATCCGCACCGCCGAGTCGGTGGTGTTCACCGACTGTCCACCTGGTCCCGACGAGCGGAAGACATCGACCTGTAGGTCGGCCTCGTCGATCTTCACGTCGACTTCCTCGGCCTCCGGCAGCACCGAGACCGTCGCCGACGACGTGTGGACCCGGCCCTGCGACTCGGTGACCGGTACCCGCTGCACCCGGTGGGTGCCCGCCTCGTGCTTCATGCGGGTCCAGGCCTGATCGCCGGAGATGAGCCCGCTCACCTCGGTGTACCCCCCGAGATCCGAGGGCGAAGCGGCCAGCGGTTCCAGCTTCCAGCGCCGTCGCTTGGCGAACGCCTGGTACATGCCGAACAGGTCGCGGGCGAACAGGTTGGCCTCCTCCCCGCCGGCCGCGCCGCGTATCTCGACGATCACGTTGCGGCCCTCGTTGGGGTCGGGCGGGAGCAGCAGGACCCTCAACTCCTCGGTGGCCGCCTCGGCGGCCGCCTCGAGCTCGTCGATCATCTCTCGCAGTTCGGCCCTCTCGGCTGCGTCGGCCGCGCCGTGCATGCGGCGAGCCTCGTCGAGGTCGTCCTGGACCGAGCGGAGCCGCTGTCCCGTGGCCACGATCTCGCTGAGTTGCTTGTGGCGGCGACCCAATTCGGCCAGACGGCGCGGGTCGGACTGCACCGCGGGGTCACCCAGGCGCATCTCCACATCCCTCAGCTCGTTCTCGAGGCCGGCTATCCGCTCCAGCATGGTTCGAGACTACCGGCCCCACCGGTGCGCTCTGGGCGGTCCGACGGGTATCAGAGCGAGGCCAGGAAGGAGTCGACCACGGCCACGATCTCGGCGTCGACCCCTGGTTTAGGGTTGTGGCCCTGGCCCTCGAGCCAGTGGACGGTCACATCGCCGGAGATCGCTCCGATGTGGCCCGCGAACTCCTCGGGCGTGCCGAAGGGGTCCCGGTCGCCGTTCACAAGCAGCGTGGGCACGTCCATGTCGCTGAAGTGCTCGACCCGCAGTTTCTCGGGCTTGCCCGGGGGGTGCAACGGGTAGCTGAGCAGCACGAGCCCGGCCGAAGCCAGCCCCTCGGCCACCGCCATGGAGCACATGCGGCCCCCCATCGAGCGCCCGCCCAGCACGAGCCGGTCGATGGTGGTCCCGAGGTCGGAGGCGAACGCTTCGGCCTCGGCGCGGACTGTCCCGATCAGTTTCGGTGCCCGGTCCGGGAACCGCCTGCCCTCACGCCGGTACGGGAACTCGACGCGGCGCACCGGCATACCAAGGCCCTCCTCCAAGGCGACGAGCGTGTGCTGGTCGGCGCCCCCGCCCGCCCCGTGGGTCAACAGCAGCCCCGCCACCGCGGTGGGCTTGTTGTCGGAGCCTGGCTGCATCCCTCGAAGAATACGTTCGGATGGCCTGCCTGCCTTCGGCGGCAGAACTAGCGTCCGGCCATGGACAGACCCAACATCCTGGTGGTCATGGCCGATCAGCTGGCCCCTCACTTCACCGGCGCCTACGGGCATCGTCGGGTTCGCACTCCCGCTATGGATGCGCTGGCTGAGCGGGGAGTCCGCTTCGACGCCGCCTACTGCAACTCGCCGTTGTGCGCACCGTCGCGGTTCTCGATGATGTCGGGGCGGCTCGCGTCGGAGATCGGGGCGTTCGACAACGGAGCCGAGTTCACGGCCTCGATCCCCACCATGGCCCACTACCTGCGGCTGGCCGGCTACCGCACCACGCTGTCGGGAAAGATGCACTTCGTCGGACCCGACCAGCTCCACGGCTTCGAGGAGCGCCTCACCACCGACGTCTACCCGTCCGGCTTCGCCTGGGCCGCCAACTGGGACGCGGCCGCCCAGCATCCCGGCAAGTGGTACTACGACTTCGAGTCGGTGACCGGGGCCGGACCGGTGCTGGCCAACTTCCAGATCGACTACGACGACGAGGTCGGGTTCACCGCGGTGCGCCGCCTCTACGACTTGGCACGGCCCCACATCGATGAGCGGCCGTTCTTCCTGGTGGCGTCGTTCATCCATCCCCACGACCCCTACGAGGCCCGTCCCGAGTGGTGGAACCTCTACGACCCCGACGACATCGACCTGCCCGATCCCATCCGCGACGAGGAGGTCGACCCCCACACCCGGCGTATCCGCCAGGGCACCCAGGGCGACACCGCCGGCTATACGGCGGCCCATTACCGCACCGCCCGCCACGGGTACTACGCCGCTACCAGCTATTTCGACTCCTGGCTGGGCCGCCTGGTCGATGCGCTGGCGGAGACCGGCCGCCTGGACGACACGGTGGTCATCGTCATCAGCGACCACGGCGACATGCTGGGCGACCGGGGGGTGTTCTTCAAGATGTCGTTCTTCGAGCGCTCGGCACGGGTGCCGCTGATCATGGCCGGGCCCGGCATTCCCGAGGGCACGACCGTCCCCAACGCATGCTCGCTGCTCGACCTTCTGCCCACCCTGCTCGACATCGCCTCCGACGGCGGCTCGTGGCCCGAGTTCGACACGCCGATCTCGGGGCGCAGTCTCTGGGAACTGGCCTGCGGCGGCAGCGACGACGTCGACGAGACGGTCGGCGAGTACATGGCCGTGTTGACGTCGCATCCGATCTTCATGATCCGCCGGGGCCGCCACAAGTACATCCACTGCGACTCCGATCCCCCGCTGCTCTACGACGTCGAGGCCGACCCGCTCGAGCGCACCAACTTGGCTGACGAATCCGGCTGCGCCGAGCTGGCCGCAGCCTTTGCAGCCGAGACCGTGCAGCGTTGGGACAGCGCGGCCATCCGCGAGCGGGTACTCGCCTCCCAGCGGTCTCGGCGCGCCATCCAGGCCGCGATCGGTACCAACGGGCCCGGCTGGGACTACCGGCCCGAGCGCGACGCCAACACCGAGTACGTGCGCGACCACACGACCTACGCCCAGATCGGCACGCGGAGCCGGATCAGCCTCCCAGCCTGAACCGCTGAGAGGCTCGGCTCAGATGGCCTTGATGGCGGCCATTGCCGCCTGCCGGCGGTCGGGGTCGCCTTTGAAGGGGGCGTAGAACGAGATCCGGCTGATGACGTCTCCGTACCGGCGGGCGAGTTCGGGGGCGATCCCCTCGGGCGCGGCAACCACCGCGAACGTGTTGAGGATCTCGTCGTCGATGAGGGTGCCCATCTCAACCCACTGTCCCCGTTTGGACAGCGTGTTGAGCTCTACCTGGAGGTCGCCCCAGCCGTGGATCTCCAGCACCGGTCGGTAGGCGGGCGTGGAGCCGTAGAAGGCGATCTGCTGGCGGGTGGCGGTCGCGGCCCTCTCGATCTCCTCGTCAGTCTCGCCGGTCACGACGAACGACGGTCCGGCTATCTCGTAGCCGTCCATGGAGGCCCCGGCTCGTGCCCGGCCCCGCTCTAGAGCGGGCAGCGTGACCTCGCGCAGGTACTTCTCGGTGGTGAACGGGTGGCACAGGAACCCGTCGCACACCTCGCCGGAGACCTCGGTCATCAGCGGGCCTACCCCGGCCAGGAAGATCGGCGGCGGCCCGAAGTCTCCAAGGTCGCTGGCGCGGGGCGTGAACATCGGCGTCATCAGGGTGTGCCGGTAGAACTCGCCCTCGAAGCGCAGGCGTGTGCCGTGCAGCCAGGCGTCCCAGATGGCCCGGACAGCCTGCACCATCTCGCGCATGCGGGCCGCTGGCTTGCTCCATTCCATCGAGAAGCGCTTGGTGATGTGGGGCTTGATCTGGCTGCCGAGGCCGAGCACGAACCGGCCCTGCGACAGGGTCTGCAAATCCCAGCCGATGTTGGCCAGCAGCATTGGGTTGCGAGCGAACGCCACCGCGATGGCGGTGCCCAGCTCGATCTCGGTGGTCTGGGCGGCAGCCGCCGCCAGCGGCAGGAACGGGTCGTGGGGGCCCTCCGCGGTCCAGGCGCCCGAGTAGCCTGCCGCCTCCAGGTCGGCAGCCGTGGTGCCCGCCTCGGTGATCGAGCCGAGCAGCAATGAATCGATCTTCATGGCGGGCGACAGTACTTCGGGAACGCCTAGCCTCAGCGCTCATCGCTGCACGCGCTCACTCCACCGGCGAGGATCTGTACCGGATCGTGTGCGACTACGCCGCGCTCGGGCACCACCGGTCGGGCACGGACCGCGACGTCGCCACGACGGAGTGGTTCGTTGATCTGATGAGCGACCTCGGGGAAGTCACCAGCTCGGCGGTGGAGTTCGAGCGATATGACGTGGCTAGCGAACTCTCCGCCGGCGAGCGTCCGATCGACCATTTGGCCCTGTACTACGAGTTCACCGGGGAAGTCGAGACCTCGGACGTGGCTGTGCGACGGTTTGACCCCGTCGGGGGCGGGTTCCCCGACGTAGCCGACAAGCTCATCGACGAGACCAGGCAGGACAAATGTGAGGCGCTGGTGATCTGCACCGACCATCCGGACGGTG
Source organism: Acidimicrobiaceae bacterium (assembly GCA_009842325.1). GTDB lineage: Bacteria > Actinomycetota > Acidimicrobiia > Acidimicrobiales > Aldehydirespiratoraceae > Aldehydirespirator. The sequence continues at coordinate 184,571 of VYFQ01000024.1, forward strand.
AGCTGGTCGCCATCAACCGGGAACTGGCTGCCGGCCCTTCCGGGTTGCCGACCGTCCTGGTGGCCGGCCGCCACTACGACACTCTGGCCTCGTCGACAGTTCGCCTGCGGCTCAGGGCGGGGCTGGTCCCGGGCCGCACCGCCAACATCGAGGTCCGGAACAATCAGCCGGGGCGCCGGCTGGTGCTGACCACCCCGCTCAACGGCTGGTTCGACGCGGCCGGCGAGCGAGGAACCGGCATTGCCGTGCTGCACCATGTGGCCGAGCGGCTCACCGACCGCCCGTTGACGGTGGTCGCCACCGGGGGCCACGAGCTGGGCTACATAGGCGCGTACGCCTGGGTCGACCGGTGCGCCGAGCCGCCGGCGTGCATTGCGCACATCGGTGCATCGCTCGCCGTGGAGACCGCGGTCGGGGGCGGCCGCCGACTCATCGACAGCCGGATCGCCATGACCACGCTGGGCGAATCAACCGCCCGCGGGGTGGCCGCGGCCCTCGATGACGCCGGGATCAAGCTGCGCTGCGATTCGGACACGTGGCTCGGCGAGGGTGAGGCGTGGAGTCGCCTGGGCGTCCCGGTGCTGTCGACGACGGGTGCCGGACCGGACTTTCACACTCCCTCAGACACTCCCGAGCGGGCTACCTCACCGGGCGCCCTGGCCACCGTCGCCGACGCTGTGCATCGGGCTGTGGCCGCTTTCTGCGACGCCGCCACGGTCTGCTCATAGGCTCAAGCAGGACTCAAGGAGTACGGCATGCAGGTTCGAAGAGTCGCCGGAGCCCTGGGCGCGGAGATCCTCGGCGTCGACCTCCGGGATCCCGACCTCGACTTCGACGCCGTCTATGGGGCCTTTCTCGAGCATGAGGTCATCTTCTTCCGGGGTGCGCATCTCACCGAGGAAGAGCACCTCGCCCTCGGTCGCCGCTTCGGCACGCCCAGCATCTACCCGGTCGCTCGGGTCATGGGCGCGACCGAGCCCACGATGACCGTCATCAAGGACGGCCCCAACAGCCCCAATGCCGCCGACCGCTGGCACACCGACGTCACCTGGATCGCCACTCCGCCCAAGGCCGCACTGCTGCACATGGAGCTGGCCGCGGAGTACGGCGGCGACACGCTTTGGGCGTCGGCTACCCGCGCCTACGAGACGTTGAGCCCGGCGGTGCAGGAGTTCTTCGCTTCGCTGACGGTTGTGCACTCCAATGAGGGGTACCTGGAGCGGGTTGCCGAGAAGGCCGGCGAGCGCGCCGAGGCGATCACCGAGGCCATTGCGCGTGACTACGGTCCTGTTGAGCATCCGCTGGTGCGCACCCATCCGGAGACGGGCAAGCGGGCCTTGCTGTACGCCGAGGGGTTCGTCGACCATGTGGCGGGCGTTAGCCGTGCTGAGAGCGACATGGTCTTTAGCTTCCTGCGCGAGCACGTGGCCGAGCCGTCATTGCACTGCCGCTGGCAGTGGCAGAACGGCGATCTGGCCATCTGGGACGAGCGCTCCACGCTGCACCGCTCCGCCGCCGACCACTTCCCCCAGCGCCGCGTCATCCGCCGCCTCGAGATCGACGGCGACCGCCCCTACTTCGACCCCAACGGCTCTTAGTCTCTCGCCTTCGGCTCCCTGCCCGCGCCGGATCGTCAGCCGAGCTCGTTGCCGCTCGTGGCTGATGCGTCGGGAGCGCTCGGGCCGGTGAGCCGGCCCGCCAAGGCATCGTCCACCGCCGCGGTGGCGTTGAGGTGGGCTATCAGCGCGGTCAACTTCCGGTCGATCTCCGCGACCGCCGCTTCGAGCTTGTCGAATCGAGCCTCCACCCTGCGCTCGAACTCGATGAACCTGGCCTCAAGGCGGTCGACCCTGACCTCAAGTCGGTCGACCTTGGCCTCGAGTTGGTCGACCTTGGCCTCGAGTCGGTCGATGCGGATATTGATGTCATCGATGCGGATGTGGGGGCTGACTATCGCTGCGGTCAGCAGGGCCACGATGACGAGGCCGAAGAAGCTCAGCAGCGGATTCTCCGCAACCTGAGCCCGCAGGCTCGGCCTGACCACGGTCGCCGCGCCGGCCCGCGTTTGCGCCTGGTCGGTCGCTGCCTCAGGTGCGATGTCAGACGGGTTGACCATGGGGGATGCCGCTTCGGCGGCGGGAATGGGAGCGGATGTCGTCATCAGAGCCTCGCCTCAGGGCCGGCGGCGGTACGGGCAACAGTGCGGCTGGAAGGATCGGCTGCCGACAAAGCCCGGCAACAAGGCTCGAACTGGAGATTATACGACAATCAATGTCATGTCAACACCATGAACCTTCTCCCAGCATCACCCGACCAGGGCTGTCACACCCCGACCGTACTGTGGCCGTCATGGAAGCGGACTATGGGACGGGCTTCGAGGTCAGGCTGGGCGACATGAGGGGCTGTGTTCTCATAAGGGACGCTGCCATCGTCGTCGTCGAGACTGTCGCCGAGGCCCGGGAGGCCATTCTCAGCTACGCAAGGGACGCGCTCGGCCACCACGCCCACGATCCAGAGCGCCGCAAGTACCTGCGCCTGAACGTACGACCGGGCGGCGCGACCTGGGAAGATCTGGCCGAGTGCGAGGACGGCCGCCGCTACGACCCGGCCGAACCCGAAGCCGGCATGACGTGCAGCTACCTCCTGTACTTGCAGGGCGGCCTGGAAGGCGTAGGCGGCGTGATGTGGACCTACGGCGTGACCATCTGGGCCACCGCACCCCCCGAGGTCTGGGACCACCCCACCGATCAGCCCATCGGACTGGACGAAGAAGACGATCCCGACGACGATCTGTAGTACTCGGTCCGCCCGAGCCCGGCCCGCCGAACCCAAGGCAGGAAGCATGTCCCCTACAGACGACCCGAACGACACTGAGGCAGACGAGGAGCCCAGCGGCGTGACCAAGGCCGAGCATGCTCCGGCCGCGCCTGTCGTCAGCCGGACGATCCGCAAGGGCGCATCGGTCGCATCCGCACTCGGCGAGCGCGTGTCGAAGACGGCGAGCGCTGTCACACCTCTGGCCAGCGAGGTCCGCAAGACCACCGAGGCCGCCGAGAAAGTCACGCGCAACATCGCCCGGACGGCCAAGAGCACCTCACTGGGGATAGCGGATCGCCTCACCACCGTCCTGGTCCTGTGCATCCAGGCACTGTGGGGAGGGCTCGCGTTCACGGTGGTGATCACGACCTCTCTCGCCTACGGGGTCGGGTCCCCGGTCACCCTGCTCGGCATTCTCCTTTGGGTGCTCGGGGCGGCAATCATCGCCTTCACCCCCCGTGCCCTCCGAGCCAGCGCAGCGCGGCGGCGGAACCGAGCGAGCTCGGCTTGAACTCCCAAGAGAATGCGATTGACATGACAGCCACGGATCAATTCGAGACGGAGGCCGCGCCCGCGGGCACTAATGAGACTGACGGGCTGCAGGAACCGCCGGTCGCATGGCTCATCAGAGCCGGCGCAGGGGGCGAAGTCTCCGACTACAACCTCAAGCACGGTGTCGCCCGCATGAGCTACAGCGGCTACGGCTTACCGGATCTGAGAAGCCTCTCCAGCCGCGATGACTTGGTGGAAGCCATGCGTTCAGCGGCGTCCGACACACCTGACGGGCGCCCCGCCAAACCCAAGACCATCCCCGAGCAAGCCCGCCAACTCTGGATGTTCGGAACGGAGGTTCGTGTAGGCCATCTGGTGGTCATGCCTCGCATGACCGACCATGTCGCTGTTGGCGAGGTCAAGGCGGAGTACTGGTACGACGAAAATGGCGCAGACCCCGACTGGCCTCACTGCGTGTCGGTGAAATGGAGGGACGAGGACGTTCTCCGCACAGCCCTCAAGGATGACCTGTTGTCCTCGATCAATGCCCCAGGAACCATCCACCCAATCAGATGCGACGACGCGCCATGGCGTCTCCAACAGGTGATGGAAACCGGCCGGGATCCTGGCGCGCGGATGAGCGATACGACCGGTCCCGAGAATGCGGACACCGACCTGTCCGCTCTGATCGAGCAGTTTCGCAGCAAGACGGGTTATCCGACGGACGCTCACAAGGAGCAGGAACGCCTGCGGGCGGAATGGGCCGAGAAGCTGGCGCCCGAGAACGTCAGCGAACTGCGCGACAGCGATCTTCTTGCGTACACCAACAGTGCTGTGGATTACGGGCACTACGTGGAACTCAAGGAAGGACTGAGGCAACAGTGGATTGACGATCTGGACCCTGCCGAGTACGACAGGCTGCTCGACAGCATCCACGATCTCTGCTGGGGCGGCGACGAGTTGTCGATCAGGATCGACCGTCTCACCGACCGAGCAGGCGGATTCAACAAAGACACGGGCATCAAGGGCTTCACAGGCCTTCAGGTGAGCCGCACGCTTGCCATCTGTCACCCCGAGCAGTTCCTGCCTCTGCCCTCGCAGATCGGCAAATGGGGGCGCGAGGTCGTGTTGCGAGCGCTTGGCCTCCCGGCTGTCCACGGCTCGTACGGCCAGAGGGTTGTTGATGCGAACAACCGGCTCAGAGAGCACCTCGCGCGCTACTTCGAGAAGGACACGGCCGGCATGGTCGCCTTCATCAATTGGTTCAAGGGAAAGGAGATCGGCGGTTTGGACCCAGAACTGTCCGACCTGGTTGAACGGTTCCGTGCCGAGTCGGGATATCGCACCGAAGCCCACGAGGAGCAGGAGCGCCTGCGAGCGGAATGGGCCCAGAAACTTGCGCCCGAGAACGTCGCCGACCTCAGTCGCCACGACCTGACTGCCGTTGCATCCCACGGGGTGCGCGGCCAGGCGAAGTACGTGTATCCGAAGGTCCGAGGAGTGATGCAATGGATCCGTGACCTCGACGACGACGAATACTCCAGCCTGCTCGATCAAGTCCAATATTTGTGCTGGGGAGAAGATGAGGCCTGGGTCCGGTATGACCAGCTGACCGATCGCAGGGGCGCTCAGCGTGTACGGGGACTTAGCGACCAAACGGTTGTCCAACTCTTGGCAATCTCCCGTCCCAAGGACTTCCTTCCCTTCGGGCCTCATCGGGGAGTGTCGAGTCGACTACTGACACGTCTCGGCCTCCACGAGCCGCGCGGTACTAGCCATGGGCAGAGAATGGTGGATGCCAACAACCGGTTGCTGGAGCACTTGGCACCGCATTACGGCGACGACACGCTTGGGATGGCTGCATTCTTGGAATGGCTGCTCCAACAGAAGCAGCCGCCTCCTCCAGTCGACCTGGGTGAACTCGCGCACAAGTTGCTCGTCGACGTCGAGTTCTTGGAGGACATCGTCGAGCTGCTCCAAGACAAGGGGCAGGTGATTCTCTATGGGCCGCCGGGTACGGGCAAGACTTACCTGGCACGAGCGCTAGCTACGGCATTGGCGCCGGATGAGGATCGTCGGGCACTAGTGCAGTTCCATCCGTCGACCTCATACGAGGACTTCTTCGAGGGGTACCGGCCCGCCGGGACCGGTGACGAAGGAAATGTCCGCTACGAACTGACGCCTGGACCGCTGGCACGAATGGCCGAGCGAGCCGAGGATTCTGATCAGCGTCATGTGATGATCATCGACGAGATCAACCGGGGAAACCTGCCCCGCGTGCTCGGGGAGTTGCTGTTCCTCCTGGAGTACCGGAACGAGATCGTGCAGACGCTCTACCGACCCGAGGAGGAGCCGTTCTCACTGCCGGACAACCTGTGGTTCATTGGCACCATGAACACCGCCGACCGGTCGATCGCGCTGGTGGATGCGGCGCTCCGCCGACGGTTCCACTTCGTGCCGTTCTTCCCTGACAGCGGTCCAATGGAAGGTCTGCTCGGACGCTGGCTAGAACGTGAGGACGAGCCCGCTTGGGTCGGTCGCCTCGTCGATGCGGTGAACGCCGAGCTAGAGGAGGTTCTTGGGGGCTCTCATCTCTTGCTCGGGCCGAGCCACTTCATGAAGGAGTACGGCTCGTCACCGGAGGAGCAGCGACAGCGGCTCCGGCGCATCTGGGAGTACAACATCGAGCCGTTTATCGAAGACCAGTTCTTCGGCGACCCCGACAGGATCGCGCACTTCCGGTACGACTCCGTGATGAAGCGCCACGGCGCACCAGTACAGAAGCAGTCCGATAGAGCCGACGACACCTCCGCAGGCGCACCAGAAGCCACGTCCGACTGGACAGCGTTAGTCGACTCATTTCCTCCTCCGGACCTGACAGAAAGCGAGAGAACCCGCAACCAAATGAGAGGGGCTGTCAGACAATACGTTGAGTTCGCACGCGAGCGAGGAAGCGATCCTGGCAGCAGGGATGATGACCTTGTCGAGGAGTATCTGAAGCGATACAGCGGGAGCACTCCTGGCCAATACCGACGCCACATACGCGACTGGTTCGACTACATCGCTCGACGACCTGCGTCTGACTGATGTCTTTGACGGACACGCTGACATCCCGCTCGACGGAGGGAGCGGACGTGGAGACCGCCGCGCCAACGGTTGGCGACCGCGACACGGACGAACACTCACAGCAGTCAGTCGCAAGTACCCCTCTCACGTTGATCCTGCGCGAGTACGGCCGCGCCGTTCTGCCGATGACCGACGAGCAGGCTGCCGCGCTGAACCGGGTGGGCACGGGACAATACCTGTCGGTCGAGCCGGGCGAGTACTCGGGGCACTGGCAAGTGTCTGCTCACAACTACGTCGGGTCGATCAATGTGGCGGGGTTGCAGGTGTTGGTGCGGCCCAAGATCCCTTTGCGCAACCTGTTCCTGCTGCTCGAAGTGGGACTGCGGGAGCGGGACTGGCATGACGAGGCCGTGCGCTTCGAGACGACTGGTGACCTGCTGCCTGCCCTCGTGTCGTTCTTCGCCCGCACCACCGAGACCACCGTCGCCCGCGGGCTGTACCACTCCTACCGAGAGCAGCATGACCGGCTGGTCGCTCTGCGAGGACGCGTCGACATCACCCGGCAGCTCGCCCAGCCCGGCGTCGTCATACCTACGGCCTGCAGGTTCACAGAGTTCACCGCCGACCTGATCGAGAACTCGTACCTGAAGGCAGCCGTGTCGCGGTCGCTGCGGGTCGCCGGGGTGCAGCCCATCGACCGTCGCAGGCTCATGCAGCACCTCGTCACGCTCGAAGACGTTGGCGACGTAAGGCATCATCACGCCGACCACGACCGGGTCATCTTCAGCCGGCTCAACGAGCACTACCGGCCCGCGCTGCGGCTGGCTCGGCTCGTGCTGGCCAATCTGACGCTGCAAGACGTCCTCGGCGAGACGCAGGCCTCGTCGTTCATGCTGGACATGAACGAACTCTTCGAGCGCTTCGTCACCGAGCGCTTGCGGCGGGCGCTACGGGGCCGCCTCGACGTCAAGGGCCAGCACCAGGACCGGCTCGACGAGGAGCGCTACGTCACCATCAAGCCCGACTTGCTGTTCAGTGCCAACGGCGCACCGAGGCTCGTGGCCGACATCAAGTACAAGCTCACCGACGACACGGCCGCTGGCCGCAACGCCGACTACTACCAGTTGCTGGCCTACACCACCGCGCTCGACCTGCCGGAGGGCGTCCTCATCTACTGCCTCGACGCCAACCGTGCCGACGACTCCGACAGTGACGGAGCGTCGGTCACGACCTCTCGGCCTGCGAGTTCCATGCCCGCTGAAGGCACACCCGACGACAGCCTTCCAGGCCTGCGGTCGATACGGGTCCGCAACGTCGGGAAGGTACTCCACACCTACGCGCTGGACATGTCCGGCACCGCCGAAGATGTCGCCCGGAACCTGGACAGACTCGCCGACTGGATCGAGGGCCGGTCCGCAGCGACTCTGGGAGTGGGCGAACCTGCCCCCGGGAACTAGCCGACCGGGTTTCCGTCGATCTCCACGCGCTGGCGGCGCAGCACCATGCGGGTGATCCGCCAGCGTCCGTCGACGCGCTCGTACTCCTCCTCGTACCAGCCTGCGCCCCAGACCGTCCGGACCGGGCTCCCCTCGGGGAACCAGAGGCGGTCCTCCATCGCCCACACGCCCGTAGCGCTGTCGGGGCCGGTCATCTCGATCTCCTCGTTGTGACCGTGATGCACGGTGACCGCACCGTGCAGGATCTTCGACACCGATTCGACGAAGCTGTCACGGCTGCTGTAAACGCCTCGACCCGAGCTGTTCACGGTGCTGCTCGAGACGTCGATCTGCGCATCCGGGGAGAACACCTCGCTGACGCCCTGCCAGTCCTGCTGGTCGAGCATGCGGAAGTAGCGCGCCTTGAGCTTGCGAATCTCCTCGATGTCTTCCATAGACCCGCCGTCGCCTGGCGGGACACGGTCAGCCTTCGTGCTCACGGCCACACCGTAACCCGCCCGCCGCGTACGCCCGGCGGGTCTGGCAGGATTGCGGTCCGCGAGATCGCAACGAACCAAGGAGATGCAACCGATGGGTGAGATGGTGGAGTTCGCTGCCAACGGATCGATGGCTCGTGGCTATGTGGCCGCCGCGGCAGGGGGTTCGGGCCCTGGTGTGATCGTGCTGCAGGAGTGGTGGGGGCTGGTTCCCCAGATCAAGGGTGTGTGCGACCTGCTCGCCGACGAGGGCTTCACTGCTCTGGCCCCCGACCTGTACCAGGGCGAGATGGCCACCCACACCGAGATGGACAAGGCCGGCGCGCTGATGACCAGCCTGCCGCCCGAGCGGGCCGCCCGGGACATGTCCGCCGCCATCGACTACCTGCTGGGCCACGACGCCTGCTCCTCGTCCACCGTCGGCGTCACTGGCTTCTGCATGGGCGGGCTGCTCACCCTGCGCATCGCCGCAATCGCCGGCGACCGGGTGTCGGCCGCGGCCCCGTTCTACGGCGCGCCCCTCGGCGACGACTCGCTCGACTGGAGCAACCTCAGCGCCAAGGTCGAGGGCCACTTCGCGGCCAGCGACGACTTCTTCCCGCCCAACGCCTGCGAGGCGCTCGCGCAGCAGCTCCGCGACATGGGCAAGGACGTCGTCTTCCACACCTACGAGGGCACCGGCCACGGGTTCGGCAACTGGGAGGATCCCCTCGGCACCTACAACGAAGCGGCCTGGAACACCGCCTGGTCGCGCACCCTCGCTCTGCTGCGCGCCAACGTGACGTGAGCAGGCAGTGACGAGAGCCTGAAGTTTCGCTCCTAGTAGGCCTCGGGCACGAACGTCTGGTCGGAGATCGGCGGCCTCACGTAGCCCACCCCCGACTGGCGATCAGGCAGCTCCACGTCCTCCCACGCCACGGTCTCGTACGGGATCATCGACAGCAGATGCGTGATGCAGTTGAGCCGGGCCCTCTTCTTGGAGTCGGCGTCGACCACGTACCACGGCGCCTGCTTGATGTCGGTGTGGGCGAACAGGGTGTCCTTGGCCTTGGAGAAGTCCACCCACCGGGCCCGACCCTGCACGTCCATGGGCGACAGCTTCCAGCGCTTGAGCGGATCCGCGATCCGGCTCTGGAACCGCCGCTCCTGCTCGGCGTCGCTGACCGAGAACCAGTACTTGATCAGGATGATCCCCGACCGCACCAGCATCCGCTCGAACTCCGGGCATGACCGGAGGAACTCCTTGTACTCCTCCTCGGTGCAGAACCCCATCACCGGCTCGACCAGCCCCCGGTTGTACCAGCTGCGATCGAACAGGACCATCTCACCCGCCGCGGGCAGCTCGGCCACGTAGCGCTGGAACCACCACTGGGTCTTCTCGCGGTCGCTGGGCGTGCCCAGGGCAACGACCCGCACCACCCGGGGGTTGAGCCGCTCGGTGATCCGCTTGATGACACCGCCCTTTCCGGCCGCGTCGCGGCCCTCGAAGATGACCACCACCTTCAGTCCCTTGTGACGGATCCAGCGCTGGAGCCGCACCAGTTCCTCCTGAAGGCTGCTCAGCTCCCGCTCGTAGTCCCTGTTCTTGATCTTCTTGCGCTTGCCGGGAGCCTCGTCGCCCGACCGTGTGTCATCGAGGGTCACATCAACGCTCATGAACCGGACAATAGTGCCAATAGTGCAGACCGCACACTGCGAACTAGTGCGAAGGCTGCACAATGGAGGTGTGGAACCGCAGCCGGCTGAAGACTCCCGCTCGTTCACCACCATGTCGGGGGTGCCCGTCGATCCCGTGTACGGCGACGGGCCCTTGCCCGGGGAGTTCCCCTACACGCGGGGGATCTACCCGGAGATGTATCGCAGCCGGTTGTGGACGATGCGCATGTTCGCGGGGTTCGGCACTGCGGTGGACACCAACGGCCGGTTCAAGGAGATCCTGCGCCACGGCGGCACCGGTCTGTCCACCGCCTTCGACATGCCCACGCTGATGGGGCGCGACTCCGACGACGAGGTGTGGTCCGCCGGTGAGGTCGGCCGAGCCGGTGTGGCCATCGACACCCTCGCCGACATGGAAGACCTGTTCGCCGACATTGATCTGGGCTCGGTGTCGACCTCGATGACCATCAACGGTCCCGCCATCGTGGCTCTAGCCCAGTACATCGCGGTCGCCGACAAGACCGGGGTGGATCGGGCCGCGCTGTCGGGCACGATCCAGAACGACATCCTCAAGGAGTACCAGGCCCAGAAGGAGTACATCTTCCCGCCGAGGCCGTCGATGCGCATCGTCACCGACATGATGCGCTTCACCACCGCGGAGATGCCCCGGTGGCATCCGGTGTCGATCTCCGGCTACCACATCCGGGAGGCCGGCTCCACCGCCGCGCAGGAACTCGGGTTCACGTTGGCCAACGGCTTCGCCTACGTGGAGGCGGCCCAGGCGGCCGGCCTCGACGTGGACGACTTCGCGGCCAGGCTCAGCTTCTTCTTCAACAGCCACAGCGACTTCTTCGAGGAGATCGGCAAGTACCGCGCCGCCCGGCGCATCTGGGCCACCTGGATGAGGCAGCGCTACGGCGCGGCCTCAGAGCGCAGCTTGATGTGCCGGTTCCACACCCAGACCGCGGGCGTGTCGCTCACCGCCCAGCAGCCCGAGATCAACATCGCCCGCGTGGCGTTGCAGGCGCTCGCCGGCGCGCTGGGCGGCACCCAGTCACTGCACACCGACGCCTACGACGAGGCCCTGGCGCTACCGACCGAGAAGGCAGCTCGCATCGCTCTGCGAACCCAGCAGATCGTGGCCCATGAGACCGGGGTGGCCAACGTCGCCGACCCGCTGGGCGGTTCGGCCTACGTGGAGTGGATGACCGACGAGATGGAGCGTCGCGCCACTGAGATCTTCGACCACCTGTTGGATCTGGGGGGCGGCTCCATCCTCGAGGGCGTCTACGAAGGCATCGACAACGGCTACTTCGTGGGCCAGATCGCCGACTCCGCCTACCGGTTCGAGCGCGAGGTCAACGACGGCACCCGCATCATCGTCGGCGTCAACGCGTTCACCGAAGGCGAGGACGGCGATCAGGACGGCGCCAACCTGCTGCGCATCGAGCAGGACACTGAGGACTTCCAGCTCAAGCGCCTCGCGGCGGTCAAACACGCCCGCGACGACGAAGCCGTGAACCGCTCACTCGAAGCCGTGCGGCACGCGGCGGAAGATCCCGGTGCCAACCTCGTGCCGCCGATCATCGAAGCAGTGAGCGGCTACGCCACCGAGGGCGAGATCTGCGACGCGCTCGCCTTGGTGTTCGGCCGGTACGTCGAGCAGGCCATCGTCTAGCGGGCTCTGTTGACATGACTGATATGGCAGACGGTCCGCAAGCCGCCGTGGCCGGCCGCACCGCTCCGATCAGGGTGGTTCTGGCCAAGCTCGGTCTCGACGGCCACGACCGGGGCCTCAAAGTGGTCGCCCGCATGCTGCGCGACGCCGGCATGGAGGTGATCTATCTCGGCCTGCGCCAGACAACCGACACCGTCATCGCCGCTGTCGAACAGGAAGACGCCGACGTCATCGGCCTGTCGATGCACAACGCGGGCCACCTAGCCCTCGCTCCCCGGATCGTGAAGGCTGTCTCCGACGCGGGACTCGATGTGCCGGTGGTCATCGGCGGGATCGTTCCCGAGGCCGACGTGAGCGCCCTCAAGGAAATGGGCATCAGCGCCGTGCTGCACCCCGGCGCATCGGCGGTGGCCGTGGGTGAGGCAGTCCGCGAGGCGGTCCGTGGCTCGCTCGGCGACCAGCCAGTCCACGACTAGGTCCGCGAACCGGTGACCGAACCCGGCGACCTGCTCGAGCGTGCCATCGCGGGTGAGCGGCGAGCGCTGGGTCGGCTCCTCAGCCTCGTGGAACAGGGCGGTGAAGCCGCCGACGAGATCGCCGAGATGGTCCACGACCGAACACCGGGAGAGGCACCCGTCATCGGTGTCACCGGCGCGCCCGGGACGGGCAAGTCCACCCTGGTGGGCCACCTAGTCAAGGAGATGGCCGGCACGGGTGGCCAGCCCGCGGTCCTCGCCGTTGACCCGTCCTCACCGCTCACCGGTGGAGCGATCTTGGGCGACCGCATCCGCATGGACGGCGTAGCCGGCGGCCGGGCGTTCATCCGCTCGATGGCCACCCGCGGCCACGCTGGCGGGTTGGCGCTGGCCGTGCCTGCAGCCCTGCGACTCTTCGAGGCGTGCGGCTACGGGCCGCTCGTGGTCGAGACCGTCGGCGTGGGCCAGGTCGAGGTCGACGTCACCCGCACCGCCGACACCACAGTGGTGATGGTGGCGCCCGGCATGGGCGACGCGGTTCAGGCCAACAAGTCCGGCCTCCTGGAGGTGGCCGACGTGCTGGTGGTCAACAAGGCCGATCGCCCCGGTGCCGACGACACCCGCCGCGACCTGGAGCACATGCTCGACCTAGGCCGCATCACCGGCCTCGCACAGGACTGGCGCCCCGAAATCATCATGACCACCGCCACCACCGGCACCGGAGCAGACCAGGTCCATCAAGCCATCCAAACCCACCGCGCCCACCTAGCAGAGACAGCCCAGCTAGAAGCCCGCCGCCAAGCCAGCATCCACCAAGAAGTCCTAGACCGGGTAACCCAGCACCTAGGCACCAAAGCGTCGCAGTACCTGAGCACGCAACCGGCTGCACTGACAGAAGCACTAGAGGGCCACAGCACGCCGGCCGCCACCGCGGCCAAGATCAGCAAGCGCCTACTGAGCAACCAGCCCCCCAGCTAACTCAGAGCGATCCACCTGCCGCAGAAGAGACGCGCACGGCGAGGCCGGGGGGTGGCGCCGGGTCCGGGCGGTCGACAATGGGGCGAAGCCCCGTCGACCGGACGGACCCTGCGACAGGACCCGCCGGCCGGGAGACCCGGTCTATTGCTTAGCGCGCCAGGAGGATCCGGCGGGCCTCGCTCAACTCAGCAATGCGGTCGGCAGCCTCCGTTTCGGCCGCGCCGAGATCGGGATGAGCGGCTCGCAGCGCCTCGCGGAAACCCCGTCGGACCGCAGCCTGCTCCGGCAACTCGACCTCGCCTTCGAACCCCAAGACTTCCAGTGCCCAGCCGACGGGATCAGCCACCGCTCGGGCCGGTCTCGACGTCCGCTGACCGGCCGTCAGGTACGAGAACAGCGCCGGGCCCAGGTCGCCTCGCCACGCCAGGCCCCTCCGCACTGCCCGGAGGGCCTCGGCGCGGACCGCAGGACCGGCTAAGCCCGCCGCGTAGGCGGAACCCAGGACGAGCTGGCTCGCGGTAGCCCGCGACCCGTCGAACTCGCAGGTCAGGCGTTCGGCGGAACCTTCGCCGTTAGCCCCGTAGAGCCTCTGCCGACTTCGGGTGAGGCCGACCCGGTCACGCTGCAAGCGGTGGCGCAGCCGGGGTTGAGCCACAGAGCGTCCCTGCTCCAACTCGTGGACGAGCTCCATGACCTCCCCCAGCCGATCGGGGGTGAGGCCGGGCCCGAAGCGGGCACACACCGCGCCCAGCAGCAAGCCACCGAAACCGGGGCCTGAGCCATCAGGCGAGCCAGGAAGCCACGCACGGCCCACTGCGATCCGGCGGGTGGGGGCTATCGGTCTGGAGTGGAAGATCTCCAGCTCGGCCAGCAGCACCAGGCCAAGCTAGCGGGCGAGAATTCCCCGTACCTCCGCTCGCTTGAGGCGGCTGGCAATCACGCGCCCGTCACCCCGGCCGGCTCGGTTTGGGGCTGGGGGAACTCAAGCTCCAGACCGTCGAGGGAGTCCAGCAACCCGCCGAGGAAGCCTCCCAGGCCGAAGTCCTCCAACATCTCCAGCATCTGTTCGAACTGTGCGCGTTCTTCGTCGGACAACTGGTCGAGGTCGGCGATGCACGCCTCCTGCTCCTCCCCCAGTTGGAAGCAGAGGCCGTCCCCGAAGAATTCTTGTAGATCGAACGGCAGCTCGCTATCACCGAACCGCTCACCCCTGAAGAACTCCTCCAGATCGAACGGCGGTCCGCCCTCACGGGGCCTGCCGTCCCTGAAAGGCCGACCATCCTCGAAAGGCCCACCGTCGCGATCCCACGGCATCGGTCCGGGACCGAACAGCCACTCACCGCCCTCGAAAGGCATCCGCTCACCCCTCGGGTCGGAGAAGGGGAAGAAGCGGAACGCGTCCGGCGGGAGCTTTCTGAATTTGAAGCTCCTGCCTTCGTCGCCGGAATCGAGATCTGGCCACGCGGCTCGGGGAGCGTTGCAGACCAGGACGGTCACGGCATCATCGCCTGTGCCGAAGCTGAGGATCGTCGTGCAGCCTTCGGCCGCATCCGGCTTGTCGGGCCCGCTCCCGTCACCCCTGTTTCCGCCGTATCTCTCCTCGTGTTCCTTGTCGGGGCCGCGCTTATCGCGCTCGGCCCGCTTGCCCCGGTCGCGGTCGAAGCGTTCGCTGCGCTCGCGGTCGAAGCGCTCACCGCGGCGCCGCTCGGCCCGCTCGCCCCTGTCGCTGTCGCGGCGAGGTCCCCAATCGCGCTCAGCGCCGCGCAACTCCTCGGGAGTGACGGCCGTCGCGTAGTCCTCGTAGCAGCAGGCCCTGTAGTCATCGTCATCGTCGACGATGGCCGAGATGGCCCACACCGCGCCGGTGATCGCCGCCGCGCTGGCCAGCACCGCGCCCGCAACCACGGCAGCAGCCCGGGCCGTACGCCACCGAGGCTCGCTCGCACTTGTGCTGCCGTCATCCGAGGAGACGGTCTCTGCTGCGGCGTCCTCAACGGGAGCGTCCTCAACGGGAGCGTCCTCAGCGGGAGCGTCCTCGACAGGAACGTTCTCGACAGGAGTGTCTTCTACTGGAGCGTCTTCGTCGGCCATGGGGCAAGAATGTAGGAGCCGACGTTGAGAGTCTGGTTAGAGATGGGTCGCGGCCCGGGTCGCTCAGACGAGCGTCCTGAGGGTGTCGCTCATGCGGTGGGCCAGCTCGCGTAGATCGTCTCTGTCGGCGTCCTCGCTCTCCACCAGGTCGAGCAACTCACCCACCGTGTTGCGCAGCGTTCGCCAGTTGGGAGCAGAGAAGCCGAACGGCGTCCGCACTCCGGCGATCCGCCGAGCGTTCGTCACCACGCCTCGTATGCCGTCGAGGTCGCCGGGATCCTTCCGCAGCCGGTCGCACGCCACGAACAGGTCGCTGAGGAGCGTATTGACCTCAAGGCCGTCGAGCTCCTCGAACTGAGCTTCCTCCTCGCGGGCCAGCAGATCGTCGATCACGAGCTCGACGCGGTCCTCGTCCGCTTCGCGGACCAGCAGGTCGCAGACTTCGGTTGGCTCCGTCTCCTGATCGGCGTCGCCCTCGGTGGCGTCGCCCTCGGTGGCGTCACCCTCGGTGGCGTCACCCTCCGTGTCCAGGATGTGAGGCACGCGGGCCTGCACCAGTCGCTCCACCAACTCCGACCTCAGCGCCTCCGACCATTCTGCGAGTTCGAAGGCCGTCAGGGAGTCCTCGGGCCCGATCGGTCGGCTCGTCGCCTCCTTCGCCTTCTCAGTCTCCTCCACCTCGTCCACGAGGCTGTCGACCTTCTCCTCCAGCGACTCGTGGACCATCAACGTGGTGCCCTGCCACGAGTGGACGACCTTGTCGACGGTGAGCAGTTGCTGCAGCATCACCCGGCTCTCGAGCGACCACTCGTGAAGCTCGTACGCCAGCCACTCCCCGGCTTCGCCGTCGCCGGGATCCTGGTCGGGATCCTGGTCAGCCGGATCGCTCGGGAACGGCTCGGACCCGGTGTCGGCCGAGCCTCGGCGGAACCGGTCTCGGAACGCGGCGGGCACGTCACAATCTTGCCACCGCGGCCGCCCATTGCGGCGCTGCTGATCTGCCGCACCGCTCAGATCGCGCCGGCACCGCTCACGTACTACTCACCGATGCCTGGCTTGGGATAGGTTCGCGGCATGGTCGCATCGACGCATCCCAAACCCGATCGCAACATCGCGCTGGAGCTGGTGCGAATCACCGAGGGCGCGGCCATAGCTGCATCCCGGTGGATGGGACGGGGCGACAAAGACGGGGCCGACGGGGCCGCGGTCGACGCCATGCGGAGGGTGCTGAGCGACATCTCGATGGACGGCATCGTCGTGATCGGGGAGGGCGAGAAGGACGAGGCGCCCATGCTCTACAACGGCGAGCGGGTCGGCAACGGCCAGCTGCCACAGACCGACGTGGCCGTCGACCCGATAGACGGCACCACCCTGACCTCGCTGGGGCGAGCCAACGCCCTGTCGGTGATCGCGGTGGCCGACCGGGGCACGATGTTCGATCCCGGCCCGTGCGTGTACATGGAGAAGATCGCCACCGGTCCCGAAGCCGCCGACCTGATCGACATCACCAAGTCGCCGACCGACAACCTGAAGGCCGTGGCCGAGGCCAAGAGCGAGTTCGTGCGCGACCTGACCGCCGTGATCCTGGACCGCGACCGCCACGACGATCTGATCGCCGAGGTGCGCGAGGCCGGTGCCCGCATCAGGCTGATCCCCGACGGCGACGTGGCCGGCGCCATCTCCACGGCTTGGCCCAACACCGGTGCCGACATCCTGTTCGGCATCGGCGGAACTCCCGAGGGCGTGATAACCGCGGCCGCCATCAAGTGCATGGGCGGTGCTCTGCAGGGCCGCCTGTGGCCCCGCAACGAGTACGAACGGAAGGCCTTGACCAAGCTGGGCTACGACGTGGAGCGAGTGCTGACCCAGGACGACCTCGTCAACACCGACAACTGCTTCTTCGCGGCGACCGGGGTGACCGACGGCGACTTGCTCCAGGGAGTCCATTTCGACGCCAACTACTGCCACACGCAATCGCTAGTGATGCGCAGCCGGTCGGGCACGGTGCGCCTCATCGAGGGCCGGCACCGCCACCGGAAGGCCCGGGATCTCTAACCGCCACCGGCGGGCGTTCTAGGCGGCCGCGACTCTCAAACGCAGTTCGGCTCGCTCCAACGCGGCGGCTGCTTCAACGTCCTCGGCGTCAACTGCAAGAGCCTCCGCGGCCCGTTGCCGGGCGGTCTCGGCCCGGGTCGTGTCGATTTCGTCGGCGGCCTCGGACACGTCCGAGAGGATGGTCACCTTGTTGTGGCTGACCTCCACGAAGCCCCGGTGCACGGCGAAAGTGTCGCGCTCGCCACCGGGCCGCAGGACGTCCACCGACCAGGGGGCCAGCACGCCCAGGAAGGGCACGTGTCCGGCCTGGAAGGCGATGTCGCCCTCCTCCACCGTGCGCACGATCACCATCTCGGCCGAGCCCGAGTAGGTCACCTCCTCGGGCGAGACCAGCTCGACGTCGAGCTCTACAGCCATGCCCGGCCCTCACCCATGTCAGGCCTGCAGCTCCGCGGCCTTGCGCTCCACGTCGGAGGCGCCGCCCACCATGTAGAAGGCCTGCTCGGGGAGGTCGTCCATGTCGCCGTTGACCAGCGCCTCGAACGATTCGATGGTCTCCTCCACCGGAGTGAAAATGCCGTCCTGGCCGGTGAAGTTCTTGGCCACGAACATGGGCTGCGACAGGAACCGCTGAACCTTGCGGGCACGGTCCACGGTCACCCGGTCCTCCTCGGACAGCTCGTCGAGGCCGAGGATGGCGATGATGTCCTGCAGCTCCTTGTAGCGCTGGAGCACCTCCTGCACCCGGCGGGCCACCGCGTAGTGGCGGTCCCCCACCACCAGCGGGTCGAGGATGGTGGACGTGGACGCCAGGGGGTCCACCGCGGGGTAGATGCCCAGCGCGGCGATGTCGCGGCTCAGCTCGGTGGTCCCGTCGAAGTGGGTGAACGACGTGAACGGGGCCGGGTCGGTGTAGTCGTCGGCGGGCACGTACACCGCCTGCAGCGAAGTGATCGACTTCCCCCGGGTGGAGGTGATCCGCTCCTGGAGCTCGCCCATCTCATCGGCCAGGGTGGGCTGGTAGCCCACCGCCGAGGGCATGCGGCCCAAGAGCGTCGATACCTCCGAGCCGGCCTGCACGAACCGGAAGATGTTGTCGATGAACAGCAGCACGTCCTGGTTCTGCACGTCGCGGAAGTACTCGGCCACGGTCACCCCGGCCAGCGCCACCCGCAGCCGCACGCCGGGCGGCTCGTCCATCTGGCCGAACACCAGGGCAGCCTTGTCGAGCACCCGGGTCTTGCCGTCGCCCATGACGGTCTCGCCCATCTCCAGGAACAGGTCGGTGCCCTCGCGGGTGCGCTCCCCCACCCCGGCGAACACCGACACGCCGCCGTGGTTGGTGGCCACCCGGGTGATCATCTCGGTGATGAGCACGGTCTTGCCCACACCGGCCCCGCCGAACAGGCCGATCTTGCCGCCCTGCTTGTAGGGGGTGAGCAGGTCGATCACCTTGACGCCGGTCTCGAACATCTGCGACGAGGGCTCCAGCGAATCGAAGGAGGGGGCCGGGCGGTGGATGTCCCAGCGTTCGGGTGTGCTGTGGCCCGGCGTGTCTAGGCACTCGCCCATCACGTTCCACACATGGCCGAGGGTGTCGTCCCCCACCGGCACCTGGATGCCGTGGCCGGTGTTGCGCACCTCGGTGCCGCGGGTGAGGCCGTCGGTGGGCTTGAGAGCGATGGCCCTCACCCGGTGCTCGCCGATCTGTTGGGCCACCTCGGCGGGCACTCGCACGTCCTGGCCGTCGACGACGACGTCGAACTCGAGCTCGGTGTTGATCTCGGGCAAGTGCCCGGGCGGGAACTCCACATCCACGACCGGGCCGGCGATGCCGACGATGCGGCCGGTGCGGAGATCGGTCCCTGGGGCCGATTCAGTGATGGTCATTTTCTGAGTGGCTTCCTTCTGTGTTGTTCTGTCCGTGTCGTTCTAGGCGGGCGAAGCACCCGCGGCGGTCGGCATCGAAGCGTCCGTGCCGGCCAGCATCGATGCCAACGCGATGTCGACGTCGGTGGTGTCGCCGCCGCCCAGCGCCTCCGCCCCGCCGACGATCTCCATGATCTCGGTGGTGATGGCGTCCTGGCGGGCCTGGTTCATGGCCCGCGACAGCTTGGTGATGAGCTCCTCGGCGTTGTCGGTGGCGGCCTTCATGGCCCGCTGGCGGCTGGCATGCTCCGATGCGGCCGCGTCGAGCAGCGCACCGTACAGCCGGGCCTCGGTGTAGCGGGGCAGCAGCGCCTCCAGCACCGCCTCGGGGGACGGTTCGAACTCGAAGCTCCCCTCCCGGCCGGTGCCCGAGCCCTCCCTGGCCATCATCTCGGTGTCGACCAGGGGCAGGAAGCGCCGCACCACCACCCGCTGGGTGCCCATCGACACGAATTCCGTGTAGATGAGCTCCACCTGGTCGACCGCCTCCACCAAGAACGACTCGCTGACGGTCTCGGCGATGCGGCGGGCGTCGTCATAGGACGGGTTGTCGCTGAACCCGGACATGGCGTTGTCGATGCGGTAGTTGCGGAAGCGGAAGTAGCTGGCCGACTTGCGGCCCACGCAGCACAGCGAGTAGCCCTTGCCCTCCGACACATGCGCCATCACCTGGCGCTCGGCGGTGCGGATGACCGAGGTGTTGTAGGCCCCGGCCAGGCCGCGGTCGCCGGTGATGATGATGAACCCGACGTTCCGTACTTCGGGTGCCTGGCGCAGCAGCGGATGGTCGACTTCTGCCCCTCCCGCGGCCAGATCCTCGATCACGCTGGTGATCAGCCTGGCGTAGGGCCGGGCCGCGTTGGCCCGTTGCATGGCCTTCACTACCCGGGTGGCCGCGATCAGCTCCATGGCGCGGGTGATCTTCTTGGTGGACTGGATGCTGCCGATGCGCCGGCGCAGCTCGCGTTCTCTGCCTCCAGGCACGGTCCTGCCTCAGTCCCTGTTCCCCTGTTGCCCTGCCTGCGCCTCTAGCCCTCGTCCCGGCTGAGGTCCTCTTCGGGCAGGGTGGTCTCGGCGTCGACCATGGTGGCCTGCTCCGCGCCCTGCTCGACCGCGTCGGGCTCGGTTCCGGCGACGGCGTCCGAGGTCTCGAACTGGTCGGCGAAGGCCTTGACCCGGGCATCGAAGTCGTCGGTGTCGGAGATGGCCCCGCTGTCGCGGATCTCGGCCAGCGTGGCGGCCTCGCGGCTGCGGAACCAGTCGAGCAGCTCGCTCTCGAAGCGCCGCACATCGCCGATGGGCACACCGTCGAGGTAGCCGTGGGTGCCGGCGTAGATCGACACCACCTGCTCCTCGACCGGCAGCGGGCTGTTCACGCCCTGCTTGAGCAGCTCGGTGAGGCGGTAGCCCCGCTCGAGCTGGGCCTTGGACACCGCGTCCAAGTCGGAGCCGAAGGCGGCGAAGGCCTCGAGCTCGCGGAACTGCTGGAGGTCGCCCTTGAGGGTGCCCACCGCGGTCTTCATGGCCTTCACCTGGGCGGCGCCGCCGACCCGGCTGACCGAGATGCCGACGTCTACCGCCGGGCGGATGCCCGACTTGAACAGGTCGTCCTGCAGGAAGATCTGGCCGTCGGTGATGGAGATCACGTTGGTGGGGATGTAGGCCGAGACGTCGCCGGCCTTGGTCTCGATGACCGGCAGCGCGGTGAGCGACCCTGCGCCCCGGTCGTCGCTGAGCTTGGCGGCCCGCTCCAGCAGCCGGCTGTGCAGGTAGAACACGTCGCCGGGATAGGCCTCGCGCCCGGGCGGCCTGCGCAGCAGCAGCGACACCTGGCGGTAGGCCTCGGCCTGCTTGGACAGGTCGTCGTAGATGACCAGGGCGTGCTCGCCGTTCTCCATCCAGTGCTGGCCCATGGCGCACCCGGCGTAGGGGGCCAGGTACTTGTAGGGCGCCGGGTCGGACGCGGGCGCCACCACCACCACGGTGTAGTCCATGGCCCCGAGCTCGTCGAGGGTGGCCACCGCCTGGGCCACCGTGGAGGCCTTCTGGCCGATGGCCACGTAGATGCACTTCAGGTCGAGGCCGCGCTGGTTCAGGATGGTGTCGAGCGCGATGGTGGTCTTGCCCGTCTTGCGGTCGCCGATGATCAGCTCGCGCTGGCCGCGGCCGATGGGGATGAGAGAGTCGATGGACTTGATGCCGGTCTGCATCGGCTCGTGCACCGGCTTGCGGCCCGTGATGCCCGGCGCCTGGATTTCCATGCGCCTCGGGATGGGGTTGGACAGTGGCCCCTTGCCGTCCACCGGCTCGCCCAGCGGGTTGACCACCCGGCCGAGCAGGCCGTCGCCCACCGGGATCGACAGGATGTCGCCGGTGGCCTGCACCGGCTGGCCTTCCTCGATGCCCTCCACATCGCCGAGGACCACCGCGCCGATGGAGTTCTCGTCGAGGTTCAGCGCCAGGCCGACGGCGCCGTTGGCGAAGCGCAGCATCTCGTTGACGGCCGCGTCGGGCAGCCCGGACACGCGGGCGATGCCGTCGCCCACCTCGAGCACTCGGCCCACCGTGGACTGCTCCAGCGCGGGGGTGAATCCCTCGAGGTTCTGGCGGATGGCAGCCGCGATGTCCGCGGTGTTGATCGTCAGTTGTGCCGTGTCGCTCATGTCTGGTCGCTCAATCCCTTATCGCTCGTCTCTGGTGTGGGCCCGGGCGTGCTCAGCCGAGGCCGCTTCGCATCTGCTGCAGGCGGCTGCGCACGCTGCCGTCGATCACGTCGTCGCCGATCTCGGTGACCACCCCGCCGACCACGCTGGGGTCGACGATGGCCTGGATCTCCACATCGAGACCCGACGACGCCTTGATGGCCTCGGTCAGCCGGGACCGCTGCTCGCCGGTGAGCTCCACCGCGCTGCGCACCCGAGCCACCCGCCGGTTGCGTCCGGCTGCGGCCCGGTCGATGGCGGCGTCGATGATCTCGACTAGCTCGCCGCCGCGGCCTGCACCGACCACCAGCGACACCAGCGCCGCGGTCGCGGGGAGAGCCTTGCCTCCGAGCAGGTCCTCGGTGATCTGCAGCCGGCGCTCAACGTCGATGACTGAGTCGGCGAGGGTGGACTGCAACTCGTCGCTGGAGCGCAGGGCGTCGGCGAAGCGGGCCAGCTCGGACTCGACCTCCGTCTGGGAGCCCTCGGCGCGGGCCACCGCCAGCACGGCGTCGGCGTAGCCGCCGAGGCGGTCGGAGGCGGGCTGGTCGGCCATCGCTCAGATCCCGCCGACGGTCCGGGGATCAGCGCCCCTTAGGTGCCCGGCCGGTGTCACCGTTCAGCTCCCGTCCCCGTTGCTGCCTGCGCCGGCCACCTCGTCGATATAGCCGTCGATCAGGGAGCGGTGCACGTCGGCGTCGAGGCTGGCGCCGACTACGCGCTCTGCCGCGCCCACCGCGATGGCAGCGACCTCGGTGCGCAGGTCGTCTATGGCCTGGCGTCGACTCGAGTCGATGTCGGCTGCGGCCCGGGCCCGCTGCTCGGCGATATCAGCCTCGGCGCGGGCCTGCAGGTCCTGGCGGAGCTGGTCTGCCTGACCCCGGGCCTCGTCGATGATGGCGGCCGCGGCCGTCTTGGCCTCGGCCAGCTGGGCCTCGTACTCCGACTTGGTGCGCATGGCGTCCGCCTTGGCGCTGTCGGCTGCGTCCAGGTCGGCCCGGATCTTCTCGGAGCGGGCGTCCATGGCCCGCTTGACTGCGGGGAAGCCCTTCCACCACATGAACGCGAACAGGATCAAGAAGGCCAAGCCGCCCCAGATGATCTCGTCGAGTTCGGGAAGTATGGGGCTCGGCGCCTCGACGCAGCCCTCCAGGTCCTCCTCGAAGGCCTTGAAGGCCTTCTCGTCCGCTTCGACGGCGCTGAGGCTGCCGTACTCCTCCTCGACGTAGTGCACCTGCGCGATTACGCACCCGCCGATCGTCTCGCCCGCGGCCCATGCCGGTCCGGCCGCGGCGAGCAGCACCGCGCTCGCAACGCTCAGAGCGGCGAAGAGCCTCAGGGTCTTTCTTGCCATGATCGAGTTCCCTTATGGGAGCAGCAGGATGAAGACCACGAACCCGATGAGGGCCAGCGCCTCGGTGAAGGCGATACCGAGGAACATCGTGGTCCGGACCATGCCGGCGGACTCGGGCTGGCGGGCCATCGACGTGATGGCGTTGCCGACCACGAGGCCGATGCCCACGCCGGGGCCGACCGCGGCCAGGCCGTACCCGAGACCGGCGCCGATGGCCTTAAGCCCGTCGAGGAACTCGCCGGGGGCGGTCTGTGCGAGAAGACTAAGCACTTGCTTTCTCCTGTGGTTGTGATGAGTGGTTGATCAGGTTGATCGGGCGGGCGGGGGGAGCGGAACGACGGCGCCTAGTGCTCGGGGTGCATCGAGCCGCCGATGTACACCGCGGTGAGGATGGTGAAAATGAAGGCCTGGAGCACCGATACGAGAATCTCGAAAGCGGTCATCGCAATCAGCATCAGGAAGGGCAGCGCGGCCGGCACGTAGAAGAAGTCCCACAGTGTGGCCGTCAGGATGGCGAAGGTGACCAGCAGCAGGTGCCCGGCCACCATGTTGGCCCAGAGCCGGATGGCCAGCGAAAAGGGCTTCACCACGAAGGTGGACACCAGTTCGATGGGCGTGACGATGACGTAGAGCACCTTGGGCACACCCGGCGGGAACAGCGAGTTCTTGAGGTAGCCGAACAGGCCCTGGCTCTTGACGCCGACCACGTTGTAGATCACCCACACCAGCAGGGCGAGGGTGATGGGGATGGCCATGCGGCTGTTGGCCGGGAACTGGATGAACGGGATCACCTCGGTGATGTTGGAGAACAGGATGAAGAAGAACATCGAGGTGAGGAAGGGCATGAACTTCTTGCCGTCGGGGCCGATGGTCTGCATCACCACCGAGTTCTCGATGAAGTTCACCCCCGACTCGGCCACATGCTGCACGCCGACCGGGACCAGGGACTCGCGGGGCCGGCCGGCCAACCCGAACAGCACCATGGTGGCCGCGGTGGCTGCTAGGTAGATGAGGACGGTCTTGTTGATGGCCAGTGGCGTGCCGTCGAGCCAGATGGTGGGCCAGTCGAAGAGATGGCTGACCGGCGGGAACTCGAGAGCCAGGATGCTCATGCCGAACGCTCCAACGAGGACCGGGAAGGCTTGAGTCCCGGGAAGGCCAGCGAGGCCGAAACGCGACGGGCCTCGACGATCAGCAGGCCCAAGTGGGTGACGAGAAGGGCCACCGCGAAGGGCAGCAGCTCGAACCAGTCGTGGTGGCGAACGGGCAGCACAGCGGCGGTGACGATACCGAGGCGGACGACGTAACCGCCCATGGCCGCGGCCATCATCGCCGAGGGACCCATCCGGGCGCCCCAACCGATGGCGGCTGCACCCAGCGCGAAGTTGACCAGCACCAGCGCCAGGGCCAGGCCGACCGACAGCGCCCCGGTCCATCCCCAGCCCAGCGCGCCCCCTGCGAGCAGCGGAACGCCGAACAGCGCAGAACGGCGGATCATGTCGCGGGCCACGTCCCGTTCAGGAGCGGCAGAGGCCTCCAACGCGGCTGCCCCGCCCGCCTCCGCGACCACAGCCGGACCTCCGGTCGTGCTCATGACTGGCCGGGGGCCGCAGGGTCGGGCCCGGCGTAGCCGGCCCGGCGGCTCTCGAGGGCCTCGTCCATCGAGGCGCCGTAGGTCCGGGCGAAGCTCCATACCTGGTAGCCGAAGACCACCAGAGCCAGCAGCAGGGTCACCAGGGGAAACGTCCCGAGGCGCCCGTCGACGAGCCAGCCGCCGAACCCGAAGATGGCAGGGGTGGCGATCATCTCGAACGCCTTGGCCAGCGCGTCGCCCGCGCCGGAGCGGACCTCGGCCGCGCCAGCGCGAGAATTCGCCTCAGTGTGTTCCATCGCCGACGGTGCCCGCGGACCTGCGTGTCTACTCGCGGCCCTTGCGGCGGCCGTAGCGACGCTCGAAGCGCTCGACCCGGCCCGCGGTGTCGACGATCTGCATCGTCCCGGTGAAGAACGGGTGGCTGGCGCTGGAGATCTCCACCTTCGCCAGCGGGTACGTGTTGCCGTCGGACCACTCGATGGTGTCTTCGGTGGCGATGGTCGAACGGGTGAGGAACGAGGTGCCGGCGGACTGGTCGGAGAAGACGACCAGCCGGTACTCGGGGTGAATGTCAGTCTTCATCGGGGCACCAGTCTGTAAGTCGGGCGGGCCGGTCACAACCCCTACGGCAACGAACTTTCGCGCATTGTTGCCAAGCGCTGCACTCAGCGCAGCAACTCTGTGTTGGAGGCGGTGCTGCGCAGCTTGGAGAGGGCCGTCTCCAGGGCCTTCACGACTCCACCCGGATCGTCCTCCGCGCCGCCGGTGAAGCCGCGCCGCAGGTCCTGGAGAGCCTGGACCTCGTCTGCGTCGATGAAGCGGTCCTCGTCGCGCGACACGGAGGCGCTCACGTCGATGGCCGG
Source organism: Acidimicrobiaceae bacterium (assembly GCA_009842325.1). GTDB lineage: Bacteria > Actinomycetota > Acidimicrobiia > Acidimicrobiales > Aldehydirespiratoraceae > Aldehydirespirator. The sequence continues at coordinate 210,255 of VYFQ01000024.1, forward strand.
GAACAGACCGAGCTGCGCAGCCCACCGGTCGAGCCGGATCTCGGTGTTGGCCGTGCCCACGAACTCGTCGCTCAGGACGCCGGGCAGAGAGCTCGAGCCGTCGGAGACGATTGAGGCGATCATGGTGAGGGAGCCGCTCTCGGAGACGTTGCGGCCCGCTCCGAAGAGCTTCTTGGGCATGTGCACGGCGCCGCTCTCGACGTTGCCGCTGTAGGCGCGTCCCGCGTTCGACAGCGCGGCGTTGTAGGCCTGGGCCAGGGAGGTGAGGCTGTCGAGCACCACCGCCACGTTGCGGCCGGACTCGACGAGGCGCTTGACCCGCTCGATGGTCATCTCGGCCGTCTGCACGTGCTCCTCGGGGGTCTGGTCGAACGACGTGGCGGCCACATCGCCGTTGCGGACGCACCGCCGCACCTCAGTGATGTCCTCGGGCCGCTGGTCGAGGAACAGACCCATCACGAATATGTCCGGCTCGTTCGTCTCGATCGCGGTGATCAGGGAGGTGAGCAGCTCGGAGGCTCCGGACCGCCGGGGCCCGCTCACCAGGACTCGCTGGCCGATGCCGATCGGCGCGACCAGATCGATAAGCCGGGCCGCGATCGCGTCGGGATCCTCGGGCTGCTCAAGCGTCAGGCGTCGGACGGCGTGGATCGGGGTGAGGCTCTCGAACTGCGGACGGTCCGATAATTCCGCGGGGCCGTCGTTGATCGACTCCAGTGTCAGCAGGGCAGGGTTCTTCTCGGCCCGGTTGGCCGGCCGGGACGTGCCGGTGAGGTGGTCGCCGCGTCGCAGGCCGTACTGGCGGATCGTCTTGACCGGCACGTAGGCGTCGTTGCGGTTCGGCAAGCAGCCGTCGACCCGGAGGAACCCGTAGCCCTCGTCGCGCAGATCCAGGCGGCCCGCGACCGCGACGGGATCGCCGTCCCAGCTGTCGTCACGGTCGCGGTCGCGATCGCGGTTGCGGCGACGTCGGCGACGGTTGCCCGTATCCACCTCGTCCTCGCCGCGGTCCGGGGGGCGGCTCTCTTCACGGTTGGTCGCCGATCCTTCGCCGTTCTGGTCGCCGTCGCGCCCGGCGGCACCGGCGTTGTCGGTGGACCGCGGTCCTTGATCGGCCTCGCCGGATCCGCCCGGCGCGGCCTCAGCCGGCGGGCTCTCGCCGGCCGGCTGGGAGATCCTGGCGCCGTCGGCGGTCAGATCGATGATCAACTGGATGATCTCGTCCTTGCGGGCCCGGCTGGAGGGCTTGGCCCCCAGAGCGGCGGCGATCTGATTGAGTTCGCCACGGTCTTTGCGTTGCAGCGTGGACCGCCGCATCTCGGTCGCTTCCACGGATGAATTCCCCGGTTGTCGGACTCAAGCATCCCGGCTCGGCGAAGCGACGCATCACGAGCCGGAGAACAGCCACCGCGCCGAAGGCGCGAGGCGCTCAGCGAAGGCTACGCAGCAAAGGGCCGTCGCTGCAACCAGCGCGGCAAGGCGTTCAGCCTTCCTCAGTCTCTGCGCACCGAGCGCACGAAGTCCTCGACCGTGTCGAGACGGTTCGGCAACGAGGCGCATCGCTCGGGGAGGTCCGCCACGGCTGCCAGCGCGGGGGGCGGATCCGGCAGGTATCCGGTCGCGTTCAAGACCGCATCGGGGAACTTGGCCGGATGGGCCGTGGCCAGCGACACGACCAGCTCGCCGGGCCGGCGGCAGCGTTCGGCCACCCCTACCCCGACCGCGGTGTGGGGGTCGATGAACATCTGTGACTCGGCATGGACACGGCCCATCACATCGAGTGTCTCGGAGTCGTCGAGACGGTCGCCGGCGAACTCCGCCCTCAGGCGCTCGTGCTGCTCCGTGCTCAACCCGGCCCGGCCCTCGGACCGGAACCGGGCGAGCAGGGCGGCAGTGGCTGCTCCGTCGCCGTCGAACAGCTCCGACAGCAGGCGCTCGAGATTGGACGAGATCTGGATGTCCATGCTGGGCGAGAGGGTGGGCACCACGTCGTGGGCGGCCAGCTCCCCGGTCTCGATGAGCCGGCTGAGGATGTCGTTGGTGTTGGAGGCGATCAGAAGGCGCTCTGTCGGCAGTCCCATGCGGCGGGCGTAGTGCCCCGCCAGCACGTTGCCGAAGTTGCCGGTGGGGACGCAGAACGTGACCGGCCGATCGCCGGCCAGCCGCCGGGCCGCCCACACGTAGTAGACGATCTGGGCCGCCACCCGGGCCCAATTGATGGAGTTGACCGCAGCCAGCTTCGACTCGGTGCGGAACGGCTCATCCGCGAACATGGCCTTCACTAGGTCCTGACAGTCGTCGAAGGTCCCGTCGACGGCGACCGCATGGACGTTGGGCGCGTCCAGCGTGGTCATCTGGCGTCGCTGGATCTCGCTGGTGCGCCCGGCGGGATGCAGCACCACGATGTCGAGGCGGTCGCGGCCGGCCACCGCCTCCATGGCCGCGGAGCCGGTGTCGCCCGAGGTGGCCGCAACGATCATGGCCCGGTCGTCGCGGCGCTCCAGTTCGTGATCGAACAGCCGGGCCACCACCTGCAGGGCGATGTCCTTGAAGGCGAACGTGGGCCCGTGGAACAGCTCGAGCAGCCAGTGGTCGTCGTCAAGGGCGACCAGCGGGCACACGTCGGGATGGTCGAACGTGGCGTAGGCGTCGGCGACCAGTGACGCCAGCTCGTCGTCTGCGACCGCTCCGCCCACGTAGGGAGCCATGATGCGGGCGGCCAACTCCGCGTAGCTCAGGTCGCGGGCCTCCAGGCCGGCGGCCTCGGGCAGCTTGGGCACGTGTTCGGGGATGTATAGGCCGCCGTCGACTGCGAGCCCGCCCAGCAGCACCTCGTCGAACGCGAGACGGTCGCCGTGACCCGGCTCCGACCGGGTGCTCATGTACCGCATGGCGCTACTGGGGGTTCTCGTCGCCGACGACCCGGATGACGTTGCCCAGTTCGTGGACGGCCTCCAGGCCGCGGAGGTCTCGCAGCGTGGCCTGCAGGTCGCGCTCGCGGCACTCGTGGGTGATGAACACGAGGCGGGCGTCGTCGCCCAGGCCGTGCTGCTCCATGGAACGGATCGACACTCCGTGGCGTCCGAACACGTCGGCCACCGAGGCCAGCACGCCGGGCCGGTCGGCGACCTCCAAGCCGATGTAGTACTCGGACCGCAGGTCGTCGATCGAGCGGATGCGGGCCCGGACGAGCCGCCCGATGCGGCCCGGACCACCGGAGGCGAGGTTGACGGCCGCGTCGACGAGGTCGCCCAGAACAGCCCCGGCGGTAGGGCGGCCACCGGCGCCCCGGCCGTAGAACATGAGCTCGCCGACCGCGTCGCCCTGTATGAACACGGCGTTGAAGCTGTCGCGCACGCTGGCCAGCGGGTGGTGCACCGGCACCATGGCCGGATGGACCCGCACGGCCACCTCCGGTGGCTCGCCGTTGCCCCACCCGGTGCGCTCGGCAAAGGCGACGGCTTTCACCGCATAACCCAGACGCCGGGCCATCTCGATGTCGTGACTGGTGATCCGGGAGATGCCCTCGTGGTAGACGTCGCCGGCCACCACCACCGCGCCGAAGGCAACGGTGGCGATGATGGCCGCCTTGGCTCCGGCGTCGAATCCCTCGACGTCCGCGGTGGGATCGCGCTCGGCGTAGCCCAGGCTCTGGGCCTCGCTCAAGGCTTCGGCGTAGCTCGCACCGCCCTCGGACATCTGGGTGAGGATGTAGTTGGTCGTGCCGTTGACGATCCCCATGATCCGCTGCACCGGCTCAGCCGCCAACGACTCCCGGAGGGGCCGGATGAGGGGGATGGCCCCGGCCACGGCAGCCTCGAAGAGCAGGTCGACGCCGGCGTCGTCGGCGGCCGCGAACAGCTCCGCGCCGTAGTTGGCCAGCAGCTCTTTGTTGCCCGTCACGACAGGCTTGCCCGCGGCGATGGCGTCGTGCAGCAGGCTGCGGGTCGGCTCGATGCCGCCGATCACCTCCACAACGAGGTCGATCTCGGGATCGGAGACGATCGCGGCCGCGTCGGTGCAGAACACCGACGGATCGATGCTCAGACCCCGGTCCTTGGCGGTGGAGCGCACCGCGATGCGGGTGATCTCCAGCTTGATGCCGGTGCGGGCCGCCACCGCGTCGCGCTGCTCGTCGAGCAGCGTCACGAGCGCGGCACCGACATTGCCGCAGCCGAGGAGTCCGATACGGAGCCGGTTCACCCCTCCAAGCTACCGGCCCGCAGCTTCGAGCCCGGTCGGGATGTGTTCGGGCGGCCGAACGAGCCAACCTGATTACAAATAGAGCCAGTTAGATATATTCTAATATACTATGAATCATGTTGAGTCGTTCTTGAAACACTGCTCCGGTGAGGACAGCGCGGCACGGGAGGCTCAGCATCTCGACGCGGTACAAGGCCGTGGCGTCGTACCCCGTCAGGGCGTGGGTGACAACGGCGATCTCGTGCTGGCCGAGGCGGCCTGCTCGCTCGCCGACGTGCTGCTTGAGCGGGGCCCTCTGCCGGAAGGCGAAGTCAGGGCAGTCGGAGCCGCGGCCTCGGCCGCGCTGGCTCGGGTGCATGCAGCCGGGCTCGTGCACGGAGACGTCAAGCCGGCCAACCTGCTGTTGAGCCACAACGGCGAGCTGTGGCTGGCGGATTTCGACGCCGCCTGCCCCGCGGACGGACGGCCGCTCGAGCGGTTCAGCGCCGGAAGGCTGCCGCCGGGCGCTCCCGCCCGGTTCGCCGCCGACATGACGGCTCTAGCTCTGGCGCTGGTCGAGCTGTCCACCGGGATCCTTCTGGATCCAGGCGCGTCCTGGCGTGCGGCCGATCTGCGCCGCCTCGGATGCTCGCCGGCTCTCAGCGCAGAACTGTCGTTCATGCTGGGCGGCGATGGCTCAGCGCCGGACGCCCGCACCGCGGCCGAGATGTTGGCGCGGCTCGGCACCGGCTCGCTGCCCGCGCCGGCGGTGAACGCCCGGCGTGTTGATCCGACGCCGACCGTCGAGTTCGTGCTGGCGCGGCCCCGACGCGACTCGTCGCCTCGGTCGATTCCCGCCGCAGACGGGCATGCACCTGCTTGGTGGCGGCGTCTGGTCGCATCGTGGCGACCCGGCGACGCGACCCCTCGCGCCGGCGGCCGGTCGCCGGTTCAGGCGTCGGGCAGCTCGCAGGCGAGCAGGTCGTCGTAGGTCTCGCGGCGGACCACCAGGCGGGCTTCGCCGCCGATGGCAAAGACCACAGCGGGCCGCAGGACCTTGTTGTAGTTGGAGCCCATGGAGTGCCCGTAGGCACCGGTGACGGGCGTGGCCAGGATGTCCCCCACCGCCATGTCGGAGGGCACCATGGCGTCGCGTACCAGCGTGTCCCCCGATTCGCAGTGCTTGCCCACCACGGTCACTACCCGGTTTCTGGGAGCGTCGACAGATCGGGGCAGGAAGGCCTCGTAGCCGCTGCCGTAGAGCACCGGCCGCGGGTTGTCGCTAATCCCGCCGTCGACGGCCGCGTAGGTCCGGACCCCCTCGATCGTCTTGATCGTCCCCACCGTGTAGAGGGTTACCGCCGCGGCCGCAACGATGGCGCGCCCCGGTTCGGCGGTCACTCGAGCCGTCACGCCCGCCGACCGGCACGCCTCGCTCACCGCCGCGCCCCACTGGGCGATCGTCGGTGCCGACTCGCCGGCCACGTAGGGCACGCCGAGGCCGCCACCGACGGATATCTCGTCCACCTCGAAGGGCGCGGCGGCCTCCGCGATCACCGCTACTGCCTTGGCGAAGGAGGACGCTTCGAACACCTGGCTGCCGATGTGGGAGTGGATGCCGACCACCTCGACCGAGACCGAGGCCCGGGCCCGTTCCATGGCGGCCGCGGCCGCGCCCGTCGACACGGTGAAGCCGAACTTGGAGTCGTCGGCCCCGGTCACCAGGTAGGCGTGGGTGTGGGCCTCGACGCCGGGGGTGAACCGCAGCAGCACCTTGGGGCGCGCCCCGGTCTCGGCGTGGAGACCATCGAGGCGGTCCAACTCGTCGAAGCTGTCCACCACGATGCGCCCGACGCCGGCCGCGACCGCCTCGCGCAGCTCGCCCATCGACTTGTTGTTGCCGTGCAGCACGAGGCGGTCCGCGGGCACGCCCGCGGCCAGCGCCACATGCAGCTCGCCCCCGGTGGCCACATCGAGGCCCATTCCCTCCGAATGCACGAGGCGAGCCATGGCCACGCACAGGAAGGCCTTGGCTGCGTAGGCCACGCCCGGTCCGAACGCGGCCACCGCCTCGCGGCAGCGGCTGCGCAGATGCTCCTCGTCGTAGACGAACAGGGGCGTCCCGTAGGTGTCGGCCAGCTCGAGCACGTCGCATCCCCCGATACTGAGCCGCCCCTGTGACACGTCGTGGTTGTCGGGCAGCAGGCGGCGGGGCAGCGGCGAGGCCTGGGCGGGCGAAGGAGCCTGCGATCCGGCCATCGTGCTACAGCCTCTCCGGGGCCGACACCCCGAGAATGCCCAGGGCCACGGCCAAGCCCACCCGGGCTCCCTCCACCAGCCACAGACGGGCCTGGCGCAGCTCCTGGTCCACGTCGTCGCGCAGGATGGGGCAGTCGTGCCAGAACCGGTGGAAGGCGGCCGCCAGCTCGCGGGCCCAGTTCGTCACCTGGTGCGGGGCGCGGGCTCGCGTCGCAGCCACCACGGTGTCGGGCAGCGACGCCAGGGCCCTCAGCACGTCCAGTTCACGCTCGTGCACGAGCACCGACAGATCCACGTCGTCCAGCGGTGCCCGCTGAACGTCGCGGGCCGCGGCCATCCGTCCCAGCGAGTGGATGCGGGCGTGCGCGTATTGCACGTAGTAGACGGGGTTCTCGGCCGACTGGGCCGACACCACGTCGACGTCGATGGTCTGGGTGGTGTCGATGGACTGGAGCAGGTACACCAGCCGGGTCACGTCGGGCCCCACCTCGTCGATCAGGTCCGCGACCAGCACCATGTCGCCGGCCCGCTTGGACAGGCGCACCTCTGCCCCGCCTCGCCGAAGGGTGACGTTCTGGCCGATCAGCGTCTCGTAGCCGTCAGGAGGGTGGCCCAGCGCACCCAGCGCGGCCCGCATCCGGGGGACGTAGCCGTGGTGGTCGGCTCCGAGGATGTCGATGACCAGGTCGCCCCGCGAGAACTTCTCGTGGTGGTAGGCGATGTCGGGCAGGAAATAGGTGGGCTCGCCGTCGCTCTTGACCAGCACCCGGTCGGCGCTGTCGCCGAAGTCGCCGGTGCGGAGCCATACCGCGCCGTCGTTCTCGTACACCATGCCTCGGCTGCCCAACTCGTGCAGAGCCTCACCCATCGCGCCCCGGGCGACCAGCTCGGACTCGCTGGTATAGAGATCGAAGGACACGTTCATCGCGGCCAGGGTCTCGGCCTGGTCCCGGTGGGCGCGCTCCAGCCCCCACCGGCGCACCTCCGCGGCGTCGGGCATCTCGGCGGCCCACTCGGCCACGTAGGTGCCGTGGTAACCGTCGTCGGCCGGCTCGGCGCCGCGGCTCCGAGCCTCGAGAGAGGCGGTGAACAGGTCGATCTGGCGGCCCCGGTCGTTCACGTAGAACTCCCGGCACACCGCATAGCCGCAGCGTTCCAGCAGCCGGCACAGCGAGTCTCCGTAGGCGGCCCAGCGTCCGTGGCCGGCATGCAGCGGTCCGGTGGGGTTGGCCGACACGAACTCCACGCTCACCGAGCGTCCCGCACCCTCGGTGCTGCGGGCGTAGCCGTCGACGCCGGCGTCGATCACCGCGCCGAGCACTTCGTGCAACCAGCTCGGGGCCAGCCTGAAGTTCACGAAGCCGGGGCCGGCGGCCTCCACCGTCACCACGTGCGGGGGCGGTTGGACGCTCAGATGGGCAACGATCTGCTCGGCCAGCTCGCGGGGTGGACGCCCCGCCGCCTTGGCCGCGGCCAGAGCGACATTGGACGACCACTCGCCGTGGGAACGGTCCCGGGGACGCTCGATGGCGATCTCAGCGGGCGCGCCGTCGACGCCGGCCCCTTCGAGAGCCGACCGCAACCCGTCCCGCAAGCCGTCGCGCACATCCGGCATCGACCGATCCTACCGTTGGGCCCTTATCTCCTCGGCGAGCCGCTCGCCGATAGCATGACCCGGCCCAGCCCCCGTAGCTCAGGGGATAGAGCAACGGCCTCCGGAGCCGTGTGCGCAGGTTCGAATCCTGCCGGGGGCGCATGACAGTCACCGATGCCGCGCCCGCGCCGGCCAAGAAGCCCCGGTGGACCTACCAGTGGAAGGAACTCCACGACGAGGTCATCACCTCGGGCCTGTGCACCGGCTGCGCGGGGTGCGTGATCGCCTGCCCCCACCACGTGATCGGCTACACCCACGAGCCCGGCGCCTACAAGCCGTTCCACCTCGAGGACGACGAGTACGGTCCCGGCGACTGTGTCCACGGGGTGAAGGGCTGCACGTCGTGCACCCGGGCCTGCCCCCGCTTCCGCATGTGGGAGCCCGAGGCCGACATGCACCTGTTCGGCCGGGAGCGGCACCCCGACGAGATGTCGGGCGTCTACTCCGACATCCTGCTGACCCGGGCCAGCGACGACTTCGTGTATGAGGTCGGCCAGGACGGCGGGCTGGTGTCGGCCATCCTGATCTGGTGCATGGAGAACGACATCATCGACGGCGCCCTCACCAGTGGGGTTGAGTCGCTGCCGAACGGCGAGCCGGGCTGGAAGGCCTTCCCGATGGTGGCCACCAACCGCGACGAGGTGCTGCGGGGCGCAGGCAGCCGCTACACCTACTCGGCCAACCCCATCGCCTTCGAGGAGGCCCGTGAGAAGGGCCTGGACCGCCTGGCGCTGGTGGGCATGAGCTGCCAGACGTCGGTGGGACCGGTGATGTGGCACCGCAAGGTGGGCAAGGTGAGCAAGCCGATCAAGCTCAACATCGGCCTGCTGTGCTCGAAGTCGTTCGACGACTCGCTGTTCGACGAGCTGTTCGAGGTGAAGTACGGGCTGCCCAAGGAGCGCATCTCGAAGATGAACATCAAGGGCGTCTTCCAGATCTGGACCAAGGACGGCGGCTACTACGAGATCAACCTGAAGGAGTGCCACGCCTGGACCCGTGAGGGCTGCAACCTGTGCCCCGACTTCGCGGCCGAGCACGCCGACATCTCCACCGGCGGCATCGGCGACCTGACCGACTGGACCCTCACCATCGTGCGCACCGAGCTGGGCCGGGCCGTGATCGACGCCATGGTGCGAGACGGGGCCATCGAGACCCGTCCCGGCGACGACGACCCGGGCGCCATCGCATTGATGCACCGGCTGTCGGCCAAGAGCCGGGAGCGCTGGCCCCACTGGGCCGACGGCGCGGCCCGCCTGGGCCTGCCTGAACGCAAGACGGCCTGATACACAGACCTCCCAACCCCAAGGAGCCTGCCATGGACATCGAGTTCTGGATCGACCCGCTTTGACCCTGGTGCTGGGTGACGGCCCGTTGGGTCGTCGACGAGGTGCAACCGGCCAAGGACCTGAACATCACCTGGCAGCCGATCAGCCTGTTCTTCAAGAACGATCCCGACCCCGAGGGCGACTACTACACGCACTCGTACTTCAGCCTGAGGCTGATGAGGGTGCTGGAGTCGGTTCGGGAAGCCGAGGGCGACGACGCGGTGGGGCCGCTGTACTGGGAGTACGGCCGGCGCCTGCACCACGACGGTGTGCGGGAGTTCCCGGTGGCCGACGCGCTTGAGGCCGTCGGCTACGACACCTCGCATGCGGCTGCCTTCGATGACGACTCCTGGGATCCCGAGATCCGCAAGCGCATGGACGAGGGTCTGGCCCTGTGCGGCGACCAGGTGGGCACCCCGATGATCGCCCTCAAGGACCGCAACGGCGACAAGCAGGGCTACTTCGGCCCGGTCATCACCCGGGTGCCGCCCCCCGAGGACTCCCTGGCCATGTGGGACGCCCTGGTGGCCATGATGGACGTGTCCGGCTTCTGGGAGCTCAAGCGCACCAGAACCGAACGCCCCGAGTTCGGCCCCCGCCCCTGAAGGGAGCTGCCAGGGCTACGACCCGCAGAAGTGTGACCATACGGCGTCGGACCGGGCCGGGCCGATGCCTCTCACCGCTTCGAGTTCCGCGCGGCTGAAGAACGGCTGGGCCGCGACCAGCCGGGCGGAGAGCACCTCGCCTATGCCGGACACCGCGTCGTACTCAGTTGCCGTCTTGCCCGCGATCACGCACTCGCCCGGCGTGCCGGCCGTCGTCGGTGGGGCTGTGTCCGTCGTCGCCTGTGGCTCGGTCGAGACTTCGGGCGCCTGATCGCCGCAGTTCGCCAGCGTCGTGGTCAGGGCCTCCGCCTCGGCCTGGTCGACGGTGAGGTCCCACGCCGACTTGACCGCCACAGTGGTCACCGCCAGGAAGCAGCGTCCCGCAGCCGTGACCGTGTACCCGCCGCCGCATGCCGACGACGAGGCGATGTCAGCGTCCGACCACTCGAAGATGTCGTCGGCGCCCTTGGATTGGTTCACGCAAGCCCGCGACGCGACATGGTTGTCGGGGTCCTGGCTGAACTGCCGCTTCGCGCTTGCAGGCCAGTCCCAGCCGCCCGACTCGTGGGCCTCATGCAAGGCCACCACATGGTCGACGTTACAAGTGTCGATGGGACTGCCCGTGTAGGGGTCAACTGAACCGACCGCCCCGCGGCAGATGTCGCTGTTGTGTGGTCCCCAGTCGTCACGGTCATAGCCCGAGCCGTACTCGGCCGCCACCGGCAGCACGACGGCGGGAACCGACACCTCCGGCACAGACACCTCGGGAACCGACACCTCCGGCACAGACACCTCGGGAACCGACACCTCCGGCACAGACACCTCGGGGACCGAGACCTCCGGCACAGACACCTCGGGGACCGACACCTCCGGCACAGACACCTCAGGCACCTCGGCGGTGCTCTCGGAACCAGGTGCGGATGTCGTCGAGGGCGTGGGATCAGGCTCCGAGACCGTTGCAGATGTCGACGGCGCCGGGACCGTGGCGAGCCCCGAGCCGTCCTGCGCCCCGCAGGCTGCAGCGCCAAGAATGACGAGGACGGCTGCAAGTGGTGCGCCCCGGCCGAGCATGGAACGCCGCTCCGGCCGGGTCATCCCCCGGGCGCCGCCCACGGATCGATCAACTCGACTCCCATGCCTTCGAAGTCGGGCAGGTTGCGGGTGGCCACCGCCATGGAACGGCAGCGCGCGATGGCGGCGATCTGCGCGTCGGATTGGGCGGCGGGCTGTCCAGCGGCGCGCCGCTCGGCGGCGATCGTCGCGTACGCCTGCGCCGCGGCGCTGTCGAACGGCAGGACGCGCCCGGCGAAGTCATGGAGCAGCATCGCCTCCAGCGCGGCACTGAGCAGTTCCTGTCGCCGGCCCACGGGCATCGCGGCTACGCCGTACCGAAGCTCCGCCTCGCTCACGGCGGTGAGGAACAGCGAGGCCCCGTCGCGGTCTGCGATCCACGCCTCGACCGACGGTTCGGGAACCGGGCGCATCAGCTCCGAGACGACGTTGGTGTCGAGGACGATCATCGCAACCGCCTAGCCGAGACGGGGCGGTTCCCTCACGGGCTCGCGCGTCGGCAGATCCAGGTCGACGCCGCCGAGGGGCGAGAACCGGCTGCGAATGGCCGCGGCAAGATCGACGGGACCTGCATCGCTCTCAACCGCCTCGCGGAGGATCAAGCGGGCCTCCTCCTCCATCGACCGACCGTGTCCGGCCGCTCGCACCCGCAGGCGAGTCTTGACGTCGTCATCAAGGTTGCGGATGGTGATGCTCGCCATGATTGCCCCCTGGTAACCGATCCATGAGCCAGTGATTGCAATGCAATCATACCGGTGGACGGGCGCTCAGACTCGAACCTCCGCGGCTACGGAGCTGGCTGAACCGTCTCCACGGGCTCGCCCTTGAGAGCGGCGAGGACTTTGGCCACCACCTGGACCGAGACGTCGCGCTGGGCCGCGCCGGTGCTGGCACCAAGATGGGGGGTGTGGACGACCCTGGGGTGGCCGATCAGAGGGTGATCGGGCGGTGGGGGCTCGGTGTCGTACACGTCGAGGCCCAGGCCGGCGAGACGGCCGTCGTCGAGGGCGGACCGGGCCGCCGCAGGGTCGATCAGGCTGCCGCGGGCTGCGTTGACCAAGATGGCGCCCGGCTTGATGGTCGCGAACGCGGCCTCGTCCAGCAGAGCGGAGCCGTCCTCCTGGGCCACCGCATGGAGGCTCACGAAGTCGGACGCGGCCAGCAGTTCGGGCAGCTCGACCATCCTGGCCCCGTGCTCGGTGGCCACCTCGGCCGGTATGTACGGATCGGTGGTCAGCACGGCCATCTCGAAGGCCAGCGCCCGGTGGCCCACGGCCCGCCCGATGCGGCCGAAGCCGACCAGGCCGAGCGTGGCCCCGGCCAGCTGCACGCCGACGTACTGCTTGCGGTCCCAGCTGCCTCCAGCCAGAGAGTTGTGGGCCTCGGTGATGCGCCGGGCCGTCGCCAGCATCAGCGCGAAGGCGTGCTCGGCCGCGGCCAGGGTGTTGGCCTCCGGGGTGTTGACCACCGCGATGCCGTGGGTGGCCGCCGCAGCCAGGTCGATGTTGTCGACGCCCACCCCGGCCCGGCCGATGACCCGCAGGCTCCTCCCCGCCGCGATCAGCTCGGCGTCGGCCTGGGTGCCGCTGCGGACGATCAGGGCGGCCGCGTCCCGGATCGACTCCAGTAGCTCGACCCGGCTCTGACCGTCCGCGAAGACAGCCTCGACGCCGGCTGAGGCCCGCAGGCGGTCCGCACCGGCTGCCCCCAGCGGATCGGCCACCAGCACCTTGTGTCGCTCAGGCATCGGTCATCCCCTCAGTTGTTCCGGCGTGCCGCGCTTCTCCCGCCTCTCGTTCGAGCGCGGCACTCCCTCGCAGTCTCGCGGCGGCGAGTCCGCTACTCGTGGATACCGAAACGGTGCAGCCCGTAGGCGTTGATGGCGTTGCCCCGGAGCACCTTGTAGCACTCGCCGGCGTCCATGCCGACCGCCGCGAACATCGAGTGGGCCACCTTGCGGGAGTGCGGGAACGTGCCGTCGGAGTGGGGATAGTCGGTCTCGAACAGGATCTGGTCGATGCCCACGTCGTTGCGCTGCTTGAGCCCGACGAGGTCGTCGAAGATGCAGCCGAACACCCGGCCCTGCACGATCTCGCTGGGCAGCGGACCGTCGCCGCCCACGCCGCCGCGGCCCTCCTTGAACACCGAGTCCATCCGCTCCACCTGGAACGGCATCCAGCCCACCTGGCTCTCGGCGTAGGTGATCTTGGTGTCGGAGAACCGCTGCAGCGTGCCCGAGAACACCCAGTCGACCATCGACCCCTCGGCGTTCTGGGCGTACAGCGACATGGAGGTGGCCAGCGGTGCGTCGGCGGACGTGGACGGCATCGACGACGACGAGCCGATGTGCATCGACACCGTGGTGTCGGACTCCTCGCAGGCCTGCCACACCGGATCCCATTCGCCGGTGTACATCGACGGCAGGCCCAGCTTGGACGGGTTCTCGGAGAAGGCCACCGCGAAGCAGCCCTTGGCCGCGCAGCGCCGCACCTCGGCCGCAGCCATCTCGGTGTCCCACAGCGGCAGCAGGGCCAGCGGAATCAGCCGGCCCCGCCCCGCGCCCCCGCCCCAATCGTCGATCATCCAGTCGTTGTAGATGCGCAGGCACTCGGCCGCGAGCTCCTTGTCGTCGCGCTCGAGGAAGCCCTGGCCGCAGAACCGGGGGAAGATGTTGGGGAAGTTGATGGCCGCCTCAACGTGGTTGAGGTCCATGTCGGCCAGCCGGGCGGACTGCTCGTAGGTGCCGGGACGTAGATCCTCGTAGCGGGCGGCCACATTGCGCTGCTCCTCCCGGGGCATGCCCGCGGGACCGTGCAGCAAGCCGGTGGGGGTGACGCTGTCCTCGAACAACCACACGTCGCACCACTGGCCGTCGGGGTCGTTGCGCTCGAAGCCGTAGTGGCCGCCGGTGAAGTGCAGCCTCACCTTCTCCTGCACCACCCTCGGCCCGCGGGCTCGCATGGACGGCGGCAACTGCTGCTGCCACAAGTCCTTCGGCTCCATGACGTGGTCGTCGACGGAGATGATGAGCGGCAGTTCGGTGATGGCGGGAGTGGGCGTCACGGCCTGGGCCTCCGGCTCGGCGACCTGCCCGCGCCGTTGCCTAGGCGTCGACCCTGCGGGCGCATGACCTGAAGATATCTTCCGCGATGTCGTCCCACAGGTCCTCGGTCTCGCCGTCCAGGTCGCTCGGGTTGGGGGTGGAGCGCAGGGCCTTGTCGAGGGAGCGGAACTCCTCCAGCGTCAGGCTCTGTCGCAGCCCGTCGAAGGAGCACCCGCACAGCACTCTGGCCTCGGCTTCGGTGAGGTTCGCGGTGTTGGCCTCCATGCACGAGGCCAGGAAGTTGTGCTCGACCGCGGACTCGGCCCCGAATTCCTCGTCTTCGAAGCGTTCGTCCTGCTCGGCCTCGGCCCAGGTCTCCGGGTCGGCGCTGTTGCCGCATCCGGCCACCACCAGCACGGCGGCCGCGGCAAGAACCCAGACAGGACGGAGGCGTGCGCGCATAGCGGGTCCGAGGCTACCGGGTGAGGTCAGCGGGCAAGCGCCGCCCGCTCGGCCTCAGGCACTCAGTTCCCGCGCCCTGGTGAACACGGCGTCGAGCATGGGCTCGGTGAGGCGTCCGGTGAAGGTGTTCTGCTGGCTGGGGTGGTAGCTGCACAACAGGGTGCGGCCGTCCGGAAGCGGCGCCTCGGCGCCATGGCCGAAGCGAGGCCGCGGACCCGATCCGAGTTCGCGCCACACCACCTGGTGGGCGAAGCCGCCCAGCACGACCACCACCTTCAGCGAGCCGAGCGCGGCCAGCTCGCGTCTCATGAACGGCATGCAGGCGTCGCGTTCGGCGGGGGTGGGCTTGTTGTCGGGCGGCGCGCACTTCACCGGCGCAGTGATCCATGCTCCGGTGAGGGCCAGACCGTCGTCGAGATGGGTCGACTGGGGCTGGTTGGCGTAGCCGGCGCGGTGCAGGGCCCGGTACAGCCAGTCCCCGGAGCGGTCGCCGGTGAACATCCGGCCGGTGCGGTTGGCCCCGTGGGCCGCGGGCGCCAGACCGACCACCAGCAGGCGGGCGTCGGGGTCGCCGAAACCGGGCACGCCGCGGGCCCAGTACTCGTCGTCTCTGTAGGCGGCCCGCTTGGTGCGCCCGACCCGCTCGCGCCACTCCACCAGCCGGGGGCACACCCGGCATGCGGTCACCTCCGAGGCCACCTCGGCAAGGACACGGCGCGAGCCGGGGGACTCCACGGACGATCAGGCTACGTTGACACCCGTCATGGCCACGAGTTCTGCCCGCGCTTCGGCCAAGCCCGCTTCCAAGGCCGGTACTGAAGCCGCGGCCGTCGTGCTGTTCGTGCGCCACGGGCAGACGCCCACGACTGGATCGGTGCTGCCGGGCCGTGCGCCGGGTCTCCATCTGTCGTCCGAGGGTGTGGAGCAGGCTCAGCGGGTGGCCGAGCGGCTGGCCGGGCTGGGCCGGATCAAGGCGGTCTATGCCTCGCCCATGGAGCGCACCGTCGAGACGGCCGGGCCCATCGCCCGGGCCTGCAAGCTGCGAGTGCGGCGGAGCCCCGGTCTCATCGAGTGCGACTTCGGACGGTGGACGGGACGCAAGCTTCAGAGCCTGCGCAGGCGCAAGGATTGGACCACTGTGCAGCGCCACCCGAGCGGTTTTCGCTTTCCCGGTGGGGAGTCGTTCGCCGAGATGCAGGCTCGGGCCCTCGACGCGGTGGCCGCCATCTGTGCCCGCCACGCCGGTGAGACCGTGGTGGCCGTGTCCCATGCCGATGTGATCAAGGCGGTGGCCGCGTCGGCGGCCGGAACGCCGCTGGACCTGTTCCAGCGGATCGTGATCTCGCCGTGCTCGGTCACCGCCATCGCCTACCACCCCTCCGGCCCGATCCTCCTGACCGTGAACAACACCGGCGACGACCTGGCGTCGCTGCGCCCGTCGTGAGCAGGCACCCGCAGCCGTGAGCGAGTCGTTCCACTTCGAGGCGGTCGACATGCTCACCGTGGGCACGCTCGGGCCCAAGGGCGAGCGGGTCTTCTACCTGCAGTGCATGGCTGAGGGCGAGCTGGTGTCGCTCAAGTTCGAGAAGCGCCAGGCGGCCGCCCTGGCCGAGTATCTGGAACGGGTGCTGGGCGAGCTGCCCGAAGCCGAGGAGGCGGACCCGCCCGACGACCTCGATATGCGCGAACCGGTGGTGGAGGCCTGGACGATCGGCGCCTTGGGGATCGCCTACGACCAGGAGGAGGGCCTCGTGATCCTCGTGGCCGAGGAGTTGGTCGAGGACCCCGACGACACCGGAGCGTCGGCTCGGTTCACCCTGACCCGCCCCCAGGTCAGGGCGCTGGTGACCCGGGCCCGGGCCGTGGTTGCCGCCGGCCGGCCGCCGTGCCCGTTCTGCCTGCGGCCCCTGGAACCGTCCAACCGAGACTGGTGCCCGTGCCACAACTGACGCTTCCAACAGGCCGCACCGGAATTGGCAGCAATGCACCCCCTATAGGGGCCAAAACGCTGCCAATTCCCGGCTAGCCATGGCGGCCGGCGCCGGCGACACGCCCGGCCAGTCCCCCATCCGGGACCGGCCCCCCATCGAGACCGACCGCGCCCTGGCCCTGCTGGCCAGCGGCGAAGTGGACCTGCGCGGAAGGATGCCTTACAGCTCCAACGCGACTTTCTTGGTGGACGTGACCCATGAGGGACTCGACGCCCAAGCCATCTACAAGCCGGTGCGGGGTGAGCGGCCGCTGTGGGACTTCCCTTCCGGCCTGGCCCACCGCGAGGCCGGCGCATTCTGGATGGACGCCGCGCTCGGGTGGGACGTGGTTCCCCCCACCGTGGTGCGCGACGACCTGCCCTTCGACGAGGGGTCGCTCCAGCTGTTCATGCCCGCCGATTTCGAGGAGCACTACTTCACACTGGTGGAGCAGGAGCGGCTCAGGCCCGAACTGGAGCGCATCTGCGCGCTCGACATCGTGATCAACAACACCGACCGCAAGTCGGGTCACTGCCTGCTCGGCACCGACGGCACCATATGGGCCATCGACAACGGGCTGTCGTTCCACTCCCAGTTCAAGCTGCGCACCGTGATCTGGGATTTCGCCGGCGAACCGCTGCCCGCCGACGTGGGCCGGGACCTGCGCTCACTGGTGGACGCCGGCCTGCCTGAGCCCCTGGCCGCGGCGCTCACGGCCCAGGAGCAGGACGCCACCCTGGCCCGCACAGAGGCTCTGCTGGCTTCGGGCCGGTTCCCGTCCGACGGCCACGGCCACCGCTGGCCCTGGCCGCTGGTTTAGCCGGAGAGTTCGAGGGCGCGGGTCAGGAAGACGGCCATCTCGGCGCGGGTCGTGGGCTGCTGGGGGCAATACAGCAACCGCTCCGCCGAGCAGCCCACGGTGATGCCGGCCGCGAACAGGGTGTGGATGTCGGCGTCATGGCCCGTATCGGCGACATCCTCGAAGCCCGCCGGATCTGCCTCAGCCAACTCGAACGCCCTCACCAGGAAGCTCGCCATCTGGCCGCGGGTTACCGGATCGTCGGGACAGAACATCAGAGGATCGACCGCGCACCCCAGCGTGATCCGCAGGCTCGCCAACCGCTCGACGTGGCCGGACCACCATTGACCGGCACGCACATCGGCGAAACGCGACCGGCTGGGCCGGCCGGGGTCGTCGCCGTCGAGCACCCGCACCAGCCACACCGCTATCTCCCAGCGACGGATCGGCTCGTGCGGGCACAGGCGGCCGGTGCGGCAGCCGGTGCGAGCCAACACCCCGTCGGTCGCCAACTCCAGCATCGCCGCCGCCGCGAACCCGGCCTCGTCAAGGTCTGAGAACTCGTCGGCCGGGTTCCGCTGCACTGCCCCGCCGCCACCACCGCCGCCCGCAGGCGCGCCACCGCCACCGCCGCCTCTCGGCCCGGTCACAGGCTGCCGAGGCGAGGCGCCGTCGACAAGGTTGACGGATACAGAACCGATGAAGCCGCCGTCGTGGTAGGCGTCGATGTCGATGCTCTCGTTGCTGTCGGCCACGCCGTCGTAGCGGGTTCGGAAGGTCGTACGCGCCGTCAGCGCTCCCCGCTGCAGCCTGAGGGAACAGGACCATCCCGTCCCTGGGTCCGTGCACCCGCCGGGGAGCAGGTAGTCGTCGCGGGCCGTTGCCGAGCCGCCGAGCCTCAGCTCGATCGTCTGGGCGTCGGGGAACGTCACGCCGCCGGTGCGCACGGTCAGGACAAGCAACTGCCCTTCCGTCAGCTCTGCGGCGGGTGTGGTGACGGTGAAGTTGACCACGTCGTTGTCGTCGACGGTGACCGACGCCTGGTTCGAGGGGGTGGTCAGGTAGACGGGCGGGTTGGCCGGACTGCCCAGCAGGTACACGCTCACCTGCCCGGCCCCGTCGCTCACGACCGTGTCGTCGCGCGTCGGCAGGCTCAACGTGGCGGTGGCGCTGCCGGCGGTGAACGTGACGCTGGAGGGCGCGCTTGTGCTGAGACTCGTTCCGGTGGCGACCACCTTGACGGAGACCGTGAGCGCAGCGGTGGTGTCACCGGTGCGGTCCAGCGTGAACGACGCCGTGCCGCCCTCAGTGACTGAGCTTCCCGCCGCGACGGTCACATCCGGCACACCCGAGACGTCACTGGGCGGGATTGTGACCGTGCGGCTGCCGAGGGACGCGTTCGTGAGAGCCAGCCTGGCGCTGATCGTGACGGTCTCGTCGACGGCCTCAGCCGTACTGTCGTCCGTCGCCCGGATCGTGAGGCTCGTCGAGGACTCGCCAGCGGACAGGGTCACGGAGTAGGGCGACGACAGCGTCGAGCCGCTCGCATCCTCCAGGGTGAAGTCGTCCCCGGCGGTCGCGCTGCCGCCGACCGTGAGGTTGATCGTCGCGTCCTCGGCGAACGTGACGCCGTTGGTGATCTCGAAGGTGAGCGTGGCGCTCCCGCCCTCGGCCAACTCCCCCTCGACGCGGCTGAAGTCGAAACTCGCGGTGGTGCGGTCGACGAGCGTGACCGTGGTCGAGGAGGTCGAGCCGGTGCCGATGGCGTCGGGCAGCGTCCCGAAGCCGAGCACGACGGTCTCGTCTCCCTCGACCAGCGTGTCCGTGGCGGCCTGGATCCTGAGGGTCTTGCTGGTCTCGCCGCGCCCGAAGGTCACGCTTTGCGCTGTCGCGAAGTCCGGCGTGTAGTCATCCTGGGAAGCAGTGGATGCGGCCGGGTCGAGCACGATGGGAATCGTGATGTCGTTGGCGCTCTGGTGTGCCCGGCTCAGCCGGACCACGACCGAGCCCGACGCGCCCTCGCTGACGCTGTACGCCGCCTGCTGGAACGAGACCAGCGGCGCCGCGCTGACCACGACCGTGAGACTCTGCTTCAGGGTCGTCCCGTCGGCGGTGCAGATGCCGCCGGAGGCGCAGGCCCTGTTGGCGAGCAGCGTGAGCCGGACATCGGCGGCGCCCGCCGGGTCGAGCGTGACCAGGTAGGCATTGGCGGGCTCGCCGTCGGCGACAAGGGCGCTGACGCTGGTGACCGTCCCGCCCGTGACGCTGAACGAGGGCGAGTCCGCCGCGAAGTCGACGACGGGACGGTCGAAGGTCACCAGCACCTGCGGGGTGTCGTCGTCGCCCTTGTGGAAGACCGAGGTCCGATCGCTGGCGGGGGCGCCCGCAAGGAGAGCCTCCGGCTGGGGCGCAAGCACATACACGGGCACCGCGGACGGCCGGACGTTGGCCTGGAACTCCGATCCCGCGCGGGAGGGGATCTTGAACGACAGCTTCTCCGTCCCTGTGCTCGGGTCGACCCGGGTGATGGCTTCGTCGGGACTGAGCTTTGTCGATTGCAAGGCAGTCTGGCGCTCGCGGCCCCAGCCGATGAGCCAGTCACCGTTGTCGAGCACCTCCACCTGGCCGCCGCGCGTCCCGGCCCGGTCCTTGGTGCCGTGTAGCGAGTGGTCGCGCAGGAACACCGCCTCGCCGTTGTCGAGATCGAGCGCGTACTCCACCGCCCGGGCGTACTCGTCGGATGTTCGCTCGGTCTCGCCGGTCGCCAGATCAAGGAGGCAGTCCTCGTTGTTGTCAAAGAGCGTCAGGCGGCCGTCCTGGCCATCGGGCCGCATCTCAGCTGCGTGCTGGCCGCAGAACTCGCCCTCGGGATCGCCGACGATCCGCAGCGGCGCAGGCCCGATGTTGCGCTCCGCCCACTCCTCCGCAGTGAGGTTGCTGCGGCCGAGGCGCCAGTCGACCTTACCTGTGGATGCGTTGATGCTGAGCACCTTCGAGCAGCCGCGGAACGAGCCGATGACGCTGCCCTCGAAGTACTGCACCGAATTGAGATGCGCGTACTCGTCCCACCAGTGCTGGACGCAGTCCTCGTACGCCATGGCGCCCCACGACCACCATGTCCGGGAAATGCTCCGCGACGACGTGAGGAGTTGGATAGCTGAATCGCTGAGGCCTTCCGACGCAGTGAACTGCGTGGCGCGCCAGTCGGCTTCAAGATCGCCGCCATCGGGCCGGTGACGGACCCGGCCGGCGTTCTCACCACCTGCCAGGAGGCTCGGGTGGAGCCTTATGTGGCTGATGTCGCGGCTGACTCTGGGCTCGTAGGACATCAGCAGGTAGCCGCCGTTGTCCAGGATGCGGAAGTCATGCAGTCCCGTGCATTGCAGCGGCAAGAAGGAGTGGACGGCTGCCAGCAACGTGAAGTCCTCATCCAGGATGTAGTGAGTGGCGCATTCGCCCGGTGGGCGGGTGGTGTAGTGCCAGCGGTACTCGCCGCTGGACCCGACCCGGTAGTGACGGAACCAAAACCTCGGCGCCTCCCCAAGCTGACGGCGGAACCGGGGCACGCCGTGGTGGTCGATGACGGCCAGGTAGTTGCCGAACGGAAACGCGACCAGCGACTCGGTGACGTCGCCCGCGCCCCGGTCGATCGCTTCCATGGTGGCGAGCCAATCCTGCACGCAGTGCACGACGTAGTCGGTGAACCCGCCGTCCGCGCCGCTCGCCCGCACGACGACGTCGCTGTCCCTGGTCACGGCGACGGCGACGCCCGTGCCGCTGGCGGCCTGGACATCGTTGACGGCCAGGCGGACGCCGGTCGCGGCCGTTGGGGTGACGGTCATGGTGTCCGTGTCCGCGCAGCTGACCTTGTAGTGCAGCACGTCCGCTTCGAAGCCCGGAGTCAGGGTGAGCGTGGTGTCGGTCGTGGTCGCCGTCAGGCCGGTGAGGACGCTCGCGATCACCACCTGGTGCGCGGTCGCCTCGGCGTTCTTGCCCGAGCCGTGCCCGTCGGTGTAGGTCGCCGTGACGCGCAGGTACTGGCCCGAGTCGGCCGCGACCGGCGTGTAACTGGCGCTGGTCGCTCCCGAGATGGCCGTCCAGCTGTTGCGCCCGCCGGAGCGCTGCCAGACCCAGGTGGGCGTACCGCTCACGGTGTCGGGGTCGCTCAGCGTGGCGGTGAGCGCAGTGCCGACCCTGGGCTGCACGGACGAGAGGGCGACGCCCCCCGGCTCATCGACGTCGGTCACGGCCACGGTCACGGCCAACGTCGAAGCGACCCCGCCGACCGTCGCGGTCAGCGTGATGGAGTAGGAGCGGTCGGCACCATCATCGTCGGGCGATTCGTAGTCGGGCATCTTCGGGCGCTTCAGGCCCGTCGCGGTGTCCGAGGTGTCGATCAGCCGCAGCGCCCCCTTCGGAGTACTGATGTCGAAGTGGCTCGCGTCGGTGCCCGAGATCGCCCAGGTGACCTCGTCCACCTCCTCGTCCGCGCCCGTCACGGTGAACGTCCCCACCCGGGTGGCGGAGTTCTCGGCATATGAGAGCGCGGCCGTTCCCGAGATCGCCGGTGTCCCCGTGGTGGCGGTCCGGGTCGCCGACCAGGCGCCGTCGCCGTCCGCGTTGACGGCGCGCACCTGGAAGTCGTAGCCGGTGGACGGGGTCAGCCCGGTCTGGGTGTACGACAGGGCGCCCCCGCCGGTCTCCCAGATGTCGTGCTGCTCGGTCCACTGGCTGTCCGACTTGTCCGTCGCGTCGCTGGTGATGTGGCGCAGGTCGTAAGCGGTGATGGCCGCTCCGCCGTCACTTGAGGGCGCGGTCCACGCGACGGTCACCGAGGTCAGCGTCGCCGTCGCCGTGGAGATGGCGGGTGCGCTCGCGACCGCGTCCGCGCCCACGTCCGGGCCTGCGTCTGCGCTTACGTCCGATCGCGGCTGGATCGGCGCGGTCGCCTGCCGCCAGTCCACCCGGTGGTTCGGGTCGTGGTCCAGGCCGGTGTGGCCCAGCGCCGCGTCACCCTCCAACGTAGCGGACCGGATCGCGCCGCCGCTGAGCTCCAGGGTGTTCGCGAGCACGGCGATACCCCGGGTGGAGTAGTTCGGCTCCACCACCGTGTGGGCGAAGGTGAGGCTGGCCGTGCCGGTTCCGCTCTCGTAGTTCGCCCACTTCTCGCCCCAGTCGGCTGGGTCCATGTCGATCTTCAGACGCGGCTCGCCGCTGACGTTCACGGCCTCGGTGAACGTCAGCGTCACCTGGATGGTCTCGCCGGGCCCGTAGATCCCGCTCGCACCGGGCACCGATGTCACCACCACGCCGGTCACCGACGGCTCGCTCTGGCTCGCCGCCGTCCCCGGTCCGAGCACCAGGGCCAGGAGGACGGCGAGCAGCGCCGCGACCAGGAGTCTCGCCGGCCGCTCGGCAAGGCGCACGCGACAGCATCGGGCGCTCCAAACCATCAGGTGGGTACGCCAGCCACACGCATATGCCCCCGGGTCCGCATCCATACCCCCCCCCGGCGGGGAGCGTTCACGAGAGCCGTAGGTGTTCGCCTCATATAGCGGCAGCATATGTGAAGTTACATATGCTCTCGCGTCCTGCGCTCTCGGGGGGTGTCTAGTTCGGGAGGTGGGCCCCGCCTCGTGGTCAGTCCCGCAGGCGCGAGGCGCTGACTTCGCGCATGCGGGCCAGCACATCCACACCCAACTGGTGCCACACGTGCAGCAGGTCCACCAGCACCCAGTTCTCCCGGATCAGCAGCCGGTCCTCGCCGCCGGCGGGGTCCGGGGACCGCTCCACCCGCCAGAAGTCGAGGCTGCGCATGTCGATCCGCCGGCCGGCGGGAGCGATGCCGAGCCACCCGTCGCCGATGAGGGTCATGTGCATGCCCGGCCATGCGGTCACCGCCACGTAGTCACCGTCGGCGAAGTAGCTGTGCTCGCCGTGGTAGCCCCCGCCGCGGTCGGGCATGGCGGCAAGGAACGGGATCTGGTGCCAGCGGCGGAAACCGTCGACGCCGCGGGCGGTCCCGATCCCGGCCGGCCCGTACCAGCTGAACTTCGGGTGCCACCAGTGCCCGAGGTTCATCGCCTCGACGGGTTCTGCCGGGTGCTTGACCATGTCGCTGAGCATCCCGACGACATGGCGCAGGCTCGCCTCTGATCGGGCGGGATCACGGGGCCCCGGCACGAGGCCGTCACCGGGTGCGGGGCCGGGAACGTGCCACTCGCGGCCCAGCGACGGACCCATGGGCCACGTCCCCGACTGGATCATCAGCTCGGGCAGGTCCCAGAGAGCCTGCATCTCGACCACCCGGCCATCGGCTACCCGGTAGTACTCGTGGAACCTCATGGCGGCCTGCTGGCCCGACGGCGGGATGCCGCAGAACGGCCCGACCCAGGTACCCGTGTAGTGCCCGCAGCACCCCACCCAGCCGTTGTCGTATGGGTCCGGGCCGGCCATAACGATCGTGTCGCGCCGCTCGAGGTCGGGCATGGCCCTCTGCAGCGGGGCCAGCGCCTCGCCCAGCAGGCCGGAGGGACCGTCGAGATCCTCGAAGGGGTGGGCCAGGTGGACCTCAGCGGCCGGCGCGAACACTGCGTCCAGCGCCGCTCCGACCCGGTCGCCGTCGTAGTCGTAGAGGGCGGCGCGCAGCGGACTGAGCATCGCCTTGTTGGCGTTATGGGCGTCGCTCATGGCCCGCAGTCCCGAGATCACCAGAGCCGGCTGCTGGCCAGCTCGGCTCCCTCGGCCAGGGCGGCCAGCTTGGCGTAGGCGATCTCCGGGTCGATGCCCGCGTAGCCGGCGAAGGTGGAGAACCCACAGTCGGTCCCCGCTATCACCCGCTCACGCCCCACGATCGCCGCGAACCGCTCGATCCTCTGCGCAATCAACTCGGGATGCTCCACG
The DNA here is from genome assembly GCA_009842325.1 of Acidimicrobiaceae bacterium. GTDB lineage: Bacteria > Actinomycetota > Acidimicrobiia > Acidimicrobiales > Aldehydirespiratoraceae > Aldehydirespirator. The sequence goes on from VYFQ01000024.1 coordinate 234,528, forward strand.
AAGTGGGTGGTGGTGTCGATCACGCCCGGCGCCAGCACCAGGTCGTCATCGAGGTCCGCCTCCTCGAAGACCGTCCACTCGTGGGCGTGCCGGGGGTTGGCCGTCTCGAACAGCAGCGTCCGGGGCTTGGCCGCCAGCGCGATGGGCAGCACCTGCTCCATGGGCGCGTCGTGGGTGTGGGGTCCCTCGTAGTTTCCCCAGCACACGTGCAGGCGGATCCGGTCGGCGTCGATGTTCCGCACCGACCAGTTGAGGGCCTCCACTGCCATTCGGGCGGCCCGCTCGTAGGCCTCGTCGGGCTGGCCCTTGAACATCATGTGCCGGCCCAGCCCGAGGTCGGGTGAGTCGAGCTGGAGCAGGAATCCCGCCGTCACGATGGCCTCGTACTCCGGACGCATCGCCTCGGCCAGGGCGTAGAGGTACTCCTCGTGGTCGCCGTAGTAGTCGTCAGGCTGGAACAGCGCGATCACACCCGGAGAGGCCGCGTTCATGAACCCGCTCTCGGGCCGGTGACGCTTCAGCGCGGCGGCGAAGTTGGCGATGTCGCGCCGGCAGGGTTCGCGGTCGGTGGGCGCCACGGGACCCACGCAGCGGGGCCGCGTGTAGGTGGGGGTGCCGCCGCTGGCGGCTTGGCGCTGGAGGAACGACGGGTACTCCTCGAGGTCGGCGGGCGCCCGTCTGGGGCTGTCGCCGGCGAAGCCGCTGATCCGGTACTTGATGTAGGTGGCGTAGCTGAGCTTGCTCATCTCGCCGTCACTCACCAGGTCCACACCCGAGGCGACCTGGCGGGCAACCACCTCGTCCACCGCGGCAGCCACCGTCGCGTGGTGCTCGTCGATGTCGACGTCGTCCTCGTTCTCGATCGCGAACACACCGGCGGTCACCGCCTCCGAGCGCGGCAGGCTGCCGACGTGGGTGGTGAGGATCCGTCCCGCACCCTCCGTCCGAGCGCTCATGATCTGATGGCGAGATGGGTCTGGCGGTCGAAGAAGTGCAGGTGCCGCGCATCCACGTTCACTCTGGCCCGGTCGCCGACCCTCGCAGTGGACGAGGCCGAGAAGCGGGCGGTGCAACGTCCGCTGTCGCGCAGCTCGTCGAGGGCGTCGGGGTCGCCACTGTCGACGCTCGGGGCGCTGAGATTGAAGTGGACCAGCGTCTCGGCCCCCAGCGCCTCCCGGACGTCCACCGTGGCGTCGAGTCGCTGGTCATCGGGGTGGTCAGCCACGACCGCGGCGTCCTCGAGGTGCTCGGGGCGGATACCGACGACAACCGGGCGGTTCAGGTGTTCGGTGAGCGCGGGACGCTCGGCGACCACCTCGGACGGAACCGCCAGGCGCTGGTCGCCGAGGACCACCGAGTAGCGGTCACCGCCGGCCTCCTCGTGCCGCTCGAGGGTGGCCTCGTAGAGGTTCATCGAGGGAGACCCGATGAAGGCGGCGACGAACACGTTGTCGGGACTGCCATAGATGCCCTCGGGGGTGTCGACCTGCTGCAGGATGCCGTCCTTGATCACGGCCACCCTGTCGCCCATGGTCATGGCCTCAACCTGATCGTGGGTCACGTAGAACGTCGTGACTCCCAGCTCGCGCTGGATCCCGGCTATGTCGGCCCGCATCTGCACTCGCAGCTTGGCGTCCAGGTTCGACAGCGGCTCGTCCATGAGGAAGAGCGCGGGGTGGCGCACGATGGCCCGCCCCATGGCGACCCGCTGCCGCTGGCCACCGGACAGGTGCGCGGGCTTCTTCTCGAGCTGCTCGGTCAGTTCCAGGATCTCGGCTGCCTGGCGCACCTGTGCCTCGCGTTCGGCCCTGGGCACGCGTCGCAGCTTCAGCGGGAAGGCGATGTTCTCGGCCACCGTCATCTGCGGGTACAGGGCGTAGTTCTGGAACACCATGGCCATGTCGCGATCCTTGGGGGCGACGTCGTTGAGGCGGCGGTCGCCGACGTAGATGTCGCCGCTGGTGATGTCCTCGAGCCCGGCGATCATCCGCAGAGCAGTCGACTTGCCGCACCCGGAGGGACCAACGAGCACCAGGAACTCGCCGTCATCGAGGTGCAGGCTGAGGTCCGTGATGGCACGGAAGCCGTTGGGGTAGTCCTTGACGAGGTTCTTGAGGGTGACGGTGGACATCAGAACTCCTTGATCCCGAGCAGGTGACGCATGCGATCCAACGGCTCCAGTCCCTGCTGGGACAGCCAGTGGAGCAGATCGATGAACACCCAGTTGTCAGCGAGCTTGTCGCCTTCGCGGCGGTACACATCCACGACCCGCATCTCTGCGGGACCGCTGGCCGGCAGCCCGAGAAAGCCACCGCGGGGCCGGTGGGACACGTTGGCCCACCCGAACCACGCCGCGTAGCGGCCCTCGGCCAGCCGGGCAACATGGCCGTGGAACTCCTTGTCGGTCAGGCCGAAACGGAACGGGAGCGAGTGCTGCTGCCGGTAGCGCTCGATCGTGTAGCTGGCGCCGATGCCGTCGGGTCCGACCCAGAGCATGTCGTCGTGCCAGCAGCGGGCCAGAACCTCGTGGGGCAGCCGGTCCTCACCGGACTCGCGAGCGATGCGGTTGGCCTCGCTGAGGTCTTCCGCCATGCGCCGGGCCAGGGCCAGGGTGGCCTTGCCCTCGGCCGGGTCCTGCTCGTCGTAGAGCAGGCCATCACCCGTACGGGGGCCGACGTAGAAGCCGGGCTGGCCGGTGGGGGGCGGCAACGGGAACTGGCCGGCCTGGCGCATGACGCTCAGCAGGTCACAGAACATGGCCGTCTCGGCGATGCGGCCGTCGGCGACCCGGCTGAACTCGGCGTAGCGCAGCAGCGCCACCCGCCGGGTCGGGGGCATGTCGAGCCATGGCCCGTCGAAGAGGCCCATCAGGTGGCCCATTGAGCACACCCAGGTGGTGACCCCGTCGTCGACGTCGTTGTCATCGGCGAAGAACACGTCGCAGCGGCGCTGCAGCGGGGCCATGGCTCGCACCAGCGGCTGCCAGAAGACCTCGGCCACAGCATGGGCGCCCCGCTGCTCGTAGAAGGGGTGCATGCCGCGCCAGAGGTAGCCCTCGGACACGCTGGCCCCCAGCGCCTCGGCGATATCGCCGGTCGTCGCGTCCCCTTCCCGGCACGCCGCGCCCAGTGCTTCGTGGTAGTCCAGCACCACCCTCTTGGCTTCCTGAAGGTGCGCGGCCACGGCTGCTCAGCCCTTGACTGCGCCGGCGCCGAGACCCCGGACGAGGTGCTTCTGGAACAGGATGATCACGATCACGATGGGCAGGGTGATCGACACCGACGCAGCCGCGGCCTCGGTGATCGTGCGCGAGCTCTCGCCGCCGGTCAACGACACGATCGCCACCGGCAGCGTCCACTCCGTGGGGGCCAGCACCCTCACGAACAGGTACTCGTTGTAGGCGAGCAGCATCGTGAACAGGCCCGTCGCGATGATGGCGGGCCACATGATGGGGATGATCACCTTGCGGAAGGCCTGCAGCCGGGTGGCGCCGTCCATCATGGCGGCCTCCTCCATCTCCTTGGGCACCTCGATGAAGAAGCTGCGCAGCATCCAGATGGTGAACGGCTGGTTCACGGCCACGAGGGCGAGCACGATGGCAAGCCGCGTGTCCAGGACTTGAAGGGTGTCGATCCCGGGGAAGTCGATCAGAGGGAAGTTCCAGGAGCCGACGCCGGTGCTGGTGAGCCACTCGTCGATCTCCTTGGCGCCGAAGAAGTACGGGAGCACGAACGCCGTCCGGGGCAGCGCCCGGAACCCCAGCGCGACGATCAGGATGACCGCGCCGGAGATGCCGGTGTAGCGGGCGAGGCCGTATCCGGCCAGCAGCCCGATGGACAACGAGATGAGCATGGTCAGGAGCGTGACGACGACGCTGTTGACCAGGAAGTCGTACTCGTCGTTGGCCTCCCAGAACCGGGGGAAGCGCCACAGCGCCACGCAGATCACCGCCGTGGCTCCCAGGAACCAGGGCCAGCCATGGCGGGCACGGCGCCCGATCAGGCCCAGCGCAGCGGCGATAGCGGCGATCACCAGTACGAACGCCAGCACGCCCCACATGTTCACGTCGTCAGAGTCGAGCCAGAAGTTGCGGTAGGCGTTGGCCGTGGTCTCGTACCCCCACAGCACGGGGGTCTTCGAGGCGACGTCGCGGGTGAACTTGATCGACGTCTGGGCGGTCCACACGAACGGTGTGACGCTCCACACCACCAGCAGGATCATTACGGCGTGGAGCGCGATCCGTGATGGCCGGATAGAGGGCCGCGAGAGCTTCACGGGTCAGGTCCTCTCCGCGATCTGGTCGCGGTAGCTGCGCCACAGGAACGGTATGAGCACGACGAAGATGCCGATGACGGTGAGGACCGCGATGGCGTTGCCCTTGCCCAGCCGGCCGATGTCGAAGGCGGTGGCGATCCTGACGTTGTAGACCGCCAGGGTGTGGGCCTCGGTGAACCGGTTGCCGGTCCACACGAACACGCTGTCGTAGACGCGGTAGGCGTCCATGACCGAGATCAGGCCCACGAACACCACCAGCAGCCGCAGGTGCGGCAGGGTGACGTGCCAGAGGTTGCGCCAGAAGCCGGCCCCGTCGAGGGCCGCTGCCTCGACCCGCTCCTCGGGAAGCGTCTGCAGCCCCGCGAAGAAGGTGATCATGGCGAAGGGCATGACGTACCAGATGTACTGGACCACGATCAACACCTTGACGTTTGAGGCGCTGACCGCGAAGGCGTCGTCGGTGAACACCTCCCACAGCCAGGAGACCAGTCCGCCCCGCTCGAACAGGTCCTCGTAAATGAGCGTCCCCACTACGGGGGTGACGATGAACGGGAGCAGCAGCGCGGCCATGTAGATGGCACGCCCTCGCCCGATCCGGTCGAGCAGCAGCGCCACGGCGAGGCCGAAGATCATCGACGCCGGCACGGTTACCACGACGAATACCAGCGTGAACTGCACCGCGGCCCAGAACTCCGGGTCCGACAGCACGTCGCGGTAGTTGTCCCAGCCCACCCATTCGGGGTTGTTGAGGTCTCGGAGGAGCAGCTTCTGGAAGCCCAGCCAGACCGTGGTTATCAGCGGGAACACCATCAGGGCCAGCATGACGATCACGCTCGGGATGGTGAACCACCAGAACGTTCGTCGATTCACGGCCGTGTCCTCCCGCTTGGGAACCCTACGCGTTGGGGGGACTGGGGGTAGGCGGGGTCGGAACCCATCGCCTACCCCCAGTCATCCAAGTGCTAGAGCAGTCCCTGCTCGGACGCCTCGGCCAGGTAGGCGGCCTCGGCGGCGGCCAGGGCGTCGGCGACCGGCGTGCCGTCGAGGATCGTCACGAGCGCCTCGCCGAGCTTGGCGCGGGCCAGGCCGGCGGCCGGATGGGTGAGGTCGGCTCCGCGACCCCGCACCAGGCTCGCCTCGGCCGCAGCCGCGTCGCGCGGGCCGTTGGGATGGGACACGCCTGTGCGAGTCACCAGGCCGAACTCGGCCGCAGCCTCCTGGCTCTCGAGGTCGGTGGCGGCCAGCATCACCAGGAAGATGTGCTCGACCATGTCCTCTGGGGTGCCGACCGGGATCATCCAGCCGTCGATGTAGGCCGGCGCGGCCACGGTGTCGCCACCGGTGCCGAGCGCGGGCGCGAACTGGATCTCGCCCACCACGGTCGAGGCCTCGGGGTCGTCCATGGCCCCGGCCCGGGACGCCCAGGTGTGGCCGAGGATCGCCTCTCCAGTCTGGAAGGCGGCCTGCACGTCATCGGTGCTGTATGACCCGGCCGCGTCGGGCGCGCAGGTCTGCCACATGTCGCGCAGCAGCGTCGCGGCCTGGACTCCCTCAGGGCTGTTGAAGTTCGGCTGCCCGCTGACGGGATCGATCGGGGTGACCCCCAGCGATCCGAGCACGCTGTCGAACTCGATCTGCCATGCCCATCCGGCGGATAGCATGTACAGGAATCCGATGTCGTAGCCACTCGCGATGATCTGCTGGCACGTGTCGAACGCTTCCGCGAACGTTGTCGGCACCGACATGCCCAGTTCCGCCATCGCAGGCTCGTTGTAGAAGACGTGCATGGTGTTAGAGATCATGGGGATCGAGTAGATGTTGCCGTCGATGGAGGCCATGTCCCAGAACGCAGCATCGATCTGGTCGAGATTGAACTCGTCCCGGTACTTGTCGATCAGGTCGTTGAGGGGCAGCACGAAACCCTGGTTGGCCAGCTCACCGATGAACGCGTTCGAGCCCTGGTAGACCTCGAAGGTCGGAGCACCCGTGGAGGCGTCCAGCGTCATGGCGTTGCGGGCCTCGACCGAGTCGAGGAATTGGTAGTTGAAGGAGTAGTTCCCCTCCTCGCAGTCCGCCACTTCCTCGGCGTACTGCGACACGATCGGGAACTCCCAACCCATCAGGTCGATCTCGATGTTCTCACTGGGGTTCGGGATCGGGCACTCATCGGAGATGAGCTCCATGGCCATCTCGGCCTCGGGCTCGGCCATCTCCTCCTCGGCCATCTCGGCCTCGGGCTCGGCCATCTCCTCCTCGGCCGTCTCGGCCTCGGGCTCGGCCATCTCCTCCTCGGCCATCTCGGCCTCGTCGGTGGCGGCCTCTGTCGCTGCAGCCGTGGACGTGTCGGCGTCGGCTGCCGGGGCCGGCGCTTCGTCGTCATCCCCGCACGCGGCGGCGATGAGGGTCAGGGCACAGAAGGCGGCGAGGATTCGCCACCAACGGCGCGATGTTGCTTTCATGTCTCTTCCCTCCTGAGGGATTGTTGTTGGGACATCTTCGACGCCTCATTGGCGCCGGAGACCATGACGGACCGGGGGCTCATGGCGGGTGGGCGGTTCATGGAGCAGCCCCCGACACCAGTGACGCAGGGGCCAGGTAGCCGGACGCGTCGCGACTCCAGCCGTTGTCAGCGGCCGACTGAGCGAGCGCCTCGTCCCAGAGGATTCGAGGACGCTGCTGCGAGTTGCACACGATCAGCGCGTACGCCTCCGACTCGCCGACGTTCACGAAGTCTCTCCACGCGCCGGGAGGCACCGAGACCACGGAGCCCTCCTCGGGGCGCCCTGCCAGCCGGTCCGCGCCGCGGTTGACGGAGACCTCCCACCGCCCTCCTGTCAGGATCACGGCCTGAGGCGCGGCCAGCCGGTGCAAGCCGAAGCTTGCGCCCGGAGCGGCCCGCAACCACTCGACGCTGAACCCGTGGGGATTGGTGATCGGCGGCCGGTGGTGGCGGTCCTCGGTCACGCCGTGGCCGATGACGGGCGCCAGCTCGACCGGCGGTGATGCGCCATTCAGGGAGACGCTCGACAGCAGGGCATGCCGCGACCAGGCGAGGTCGGCGAGCGTCACGGCCCGTGCGGCCAGATCGGTGTCGCTGTAGCTGTCCAGAGAGGACAGCTGCGACGGCCCCAGCGGTTCGACGCAATTCTTGGGAGCCCGGCCATCGGTGGCCTCGATGACGGTGCCGTCAGGCCCGAGGAACAGACCGGTCTCGGCGGCGGCCCTCAGCACACTGGGAGCCCAGACGATCCCGCCTGTCTCGTCGCCGCCGAGCACCGCGTACAGCCAGCCGTCGTCCGGGCCGATGTTCTCGAATCCCCGGAACACCCAGGTCGGAACGGAGAACACCGTCCCCGCCGAGATGTCGAGGGTCTGCTGGCCGTGCTCACCGATCCGCATGCGCCAGGCGCCTCGAGTGCAGATGAACACCTCGGCCGTGAAGTGCATGTGCTGGTTGTTGACGACTCCGTGGCCCATTGAGGCCGCGCCGACATGGAAGCCGTGCGCCTCGGGGAGATTCACCACCTGGTCGGGGTTCTGCGACACGCCCGGCCCGATGAGCGAGTAGCTCGCCTTGCCGGATGAGCGGGGCAGGCGCACATCCACGAAGGCCGACCGGTCCGCGACGAACTCGCCGGGCCGGATGACCCGGCGCGCGAACTCCGAGGGATCGAGCGTCAACGCAGGTTCAGCAGCGGCTGTCATCGGCCTGCACTCGGTTCGGTGCCGCAGTTGCGTCTGGAGTACGACCCTGGCCTCGCCCGGCCGGCGTCTCCCTTGCGGGTGGTGAGGCCGCGGCGCAGCGTGCCCGCCACCACCACCGACGGCGGTGGTGCGTCGGAGGAATCGGAGCCGTCGCCTGAGGCGAGTTCCACGGCGTGCTCGGCGAGCTGGTCGGCCGGCTGAACCAGCGTGGTCAGGTCGTAGCCGGCCCAGCTCGCCTGGGGCAGCCCGTCGAAGCCGGTCACGAGCACGTCGGCCGGCGCGGTCAGCCCGCGGCGGCGGAGGCCGTCCAGCATCCCGAAGGCCACCTCGTCGCTGCCGACCATGATCGCGTCGGGAAGCCTGTCGAGGTTCACCACCGTGTCGGCGGCCCGGTAGCCGGCGTCGTAGGTGAAGGCGCCCGCTTCCATGTAGTTGCAGGTCGCGCCGGTGGAAGCGAGCGTGCGGGCTGCGCCTCTGAAGCGAGCCCGATCGGTAGAGGCCGCCGCCACCCCTCCCAGGTAGAGGACTCGGGTGCATCCGAGGCCGGCGAGGTGGCGGGCCAGCTCTGAGGCGCCGGCCTCGTTGTCGACAGTCACCGAGGGGACGATTCCGGCCGCGTCGGGATGGTTGAAGGCCACCAGCGACAGTCCGGTCTGTCGCATCCGGGCCAGTTGGGTCTCGGCGATGTTGGCGGAGGCCAGGATCAGCCCGTCGAGGCGGTACTGCATGACCGCTTCGAGGGTCTCGTTCACCTCGGCGTGGTCGAGGAAGCTGAACAGCAGCAGTTGCCGGCCACGGGCGGTGAGACGGCGAGAGAAGTAGGTCACCACGTTCTGCCAGTACTCGCCCACCGCGGGAACGACGGCACCGACGATGTTGGTGCGCTGGGACTTGAGGCTGCGGGCGATGGCGTTGGGGACATAGCCGAGCCGGTCCGCGGCGGCTTCGATCTTGAGGCGCGTGTCGGGTGCCACCACCTCAGGGGTTGTGAAGCACCTGGCGACGGTGGCCTGCGAGACGCCTGCAGCCGCGGCGACGTCCACTGATGTGACTGGGCGCTTGCGGTCCGGTCGGACCATCCGACGATCTTATGTATACGTATTCATCGTTGCAACCACAGGCCGCGCGAGACTTGCCGTCTCGGCGAGGCGGCCGGTGTCCGACGGTCAGCCGGTGTGCAGCAGGATCTGCCTCCACACGGCTGTCTCGTCGATCAGCACCCACTCGCGGCGCAGGCCGCGAGGGCCGATTTCGGCGTGGCTGATTCCCATGACGTGGACGTCGGCGCCGCTGGGCCGGCCGAAGGCCCCCCAGCCGTCGTGGGCACCGGTCAGCGACCAGCGCAGCGCGGCCCGGGGACCCAGGCCGTCGTCGTCGCGTCCGATGCGGTGGTGGATCTCGAAGCGGGCCTGGGGCAGGGAGCTGCGCAGCCGGAGCCAGAACCGGTCGGCCTCGGCCCGTCCGTGGCCGGTGCGGCCACCTGGCAGCTCAAGTTGAACGGCCCTGTCGTAGTGCTCGGCGACCACGTCCAGGCCACCGTCCATCACTCGCTCCAACATGTCCGCATAACGGTCGCCCGCCGGATGGTCGTTGCCCGCGCCGGTGTAGGCGGGTGCGGCATCCAATGACGGGTGGAACGGACGGCGGCACGCCCCGGGTCCGCCCTCCGCATCGATCTGCTCCGCGACGTATCGCTTGGGGTCCAGGCCTAGCTGGCGCACGATCGCACCCTGGTCCCGTACCAGCCACTCGTCGTAGATCTGGTTCTGGCGAGCTGCGCAGTCGGCGATGATGCGGTAGCGCAACTGCGTGCCGGTCGGGGGCCCGTAGGCACCGTCGCCGCTGTGGGTGGCCAGCGACATGATCCGGTGCGACGACAGGAAGCCGGCCTCATCGTCGCCGCTCCAGATCACGTCCTCGCCCAGAAGCTGGCGGTCGCCGAAGGTGGCTAGGGTCGCAAGTGTGGCGGCAATCACGCTCTGATTGCCCCTCGCTATCCCCTCCGGTGACCGCACGACGATGTCGGGCGCGTAGAGCTCCTCGAGGGCGTCGACCTCGCGGCCCTCCCAGATCCGGTAGGTGATGCCGAGGATGTAGTCAGGCAGGTCCCGGTAGCGGGGGTCGAAGCCCTTCACGCTCGCCCGCCGCGCTAGCGGCCTTCGAGTGCCTCGGTGAGCTTGGGCAGCACCTTGTGAACGTCGCCCACGATGCCGAGGTCGGCCACCGCGAAGATGGGGGCCTCGGAGTCCTTGTTGATGGCGATGATGTTCTTGGAGCCCTTCATGCCCACCAGGTGCTGGGTGGCGCCCGAGATGCCGCAAGCGATGTACACCGTCGGCTTGACCACCTTGCCGGTCTGGCCGACCTGGTAGCTGTAGGGCACCCAGCCTGCGTCCACGATGGCCCGGCTGGCCCCCGGCGCGGCGCCCAGCTGCTTGGCCAGGCCCTCGATCAGCGAGTACGCCTCCGCGGCGCCCAGTCCCCGCCCGCCGGAGACCACGATGGCGGCCTCGTCGAGCTTGGGGCCTTCGGACTCCTCGGTGAAGCGGTCCCGGACCACCGCTCCGCCGGTCGAGCCGAGGTCGGGAACGGGAAGGTCCACGACCTCCGCCGGTGAACCGCCCACAGCCGCGGGCTCGAATGACTTCGGGCGGACCAGCCAGATGTCGGGGCCGCTGCTAGTGAACCGGGAAGTCACGTTGAGAGTGCCGCCGAACACCGGCTCGACCCCCACCAGGCGGTCCCCGTCGAGGCGCAGGTCAACCACATTCGACAGCACGCTGACGTCCAGCTTCACCGACAACCGGGCGGCCACGTCGCGGCCGTCGTAGGTGGTGCCCAGCAGGATGGCGTCTGGCGCGGCCACACTGCCGCCGGAGATGGCGGCGGCCACCGCTGACGCTACCGACACGCCCTTCATGCGCCCGTCGAGGTCGCCGGTGGCGTACACCGCAGTGACGCCATGGTCGCCGAGCTCGGCCGCGCAGGCCGCGCCGTCTCCCCCGCAGAACACTTCGACGGTGCCGGCAACCTCCCGGGCCTTGGCCAGCATCTCAAGCGTGATCGTGGCCACGCCGTCGTCGCCGGCCTCACAGAACACCCAGATCTTGTCCAATGTCATGGCTGGGCCTCCTATATCACCTTGAGTTCGTCGAGGAAGGCCACGATGCGCTCGTGGGCGTCGCCCTCGTCCACCACCACCTCGCCCGCGGCCCGCTCGGGAGCCTCAGCAACGTCGGTGATCTCCTGGCCCGCACCGGCCCAGCCGACCTGCTCGGCGGCGATGCCGAGATCGGCGATCCTCAGCTGGTCGACCGGCTTGTTCTTGGCCTGCATGATCCCCCGGAATGACGGGTATCGGGGCTCGACCACCCCGGCGGTCACCGACACCACCGCGGGCAGCGGGCACTCGACTAGGTCGGCGCCGGCCTCGGTCTGGCGGCGCACGGTGGCGGTGGAGCCCTCGACCGCGATCTCCTTGGCGAACGTCACCGAGGGCAAGCCGAGCAGTTCGGCCACCTGGGCAGGCACCACGCCGGTGTAGCCGTCGCTGGACTCGGTGGCGGCCAGCACCAGGTCGGGCTCGGTCCGCTCGATGGCCGCGGCGAGCACGCGGGACGTGCCCAGCGCGTCGGAGCCGGCCAGCGCCTCGTCACTGATTAGCGTGGCCGAGTCGGCCCCCATGGCCAGGGCGGTGCGCAGGCCGCTCACCTCGTCGTTGGGCACCATCGAGACCAGGTGCACAGAACCCTCACCAGCGGCGTCCACCAGCTGCAGGGCCATCTCCACCCCGTACGAGTCGGACTCGTCGAGAATGAGCTTCACGTTTCGCCGCAGCGTCTTGGTCTCGGGGTCAAGCGCGCCGGGATCGGCGGGATCGGGAATCTGCTTCACGCAGACGACAACCTTCATGGGCGCCAAGTGTGCCAGCGCACAGCCAGAAACGAACCTCGCCGCACGACGAATTCGCCAACGTTTGCACACGGCCGCTAGCGGTCACGAGAGCGCGCTTGGCCCGCGAGCGGACAGACTGGGTGGATGCGGGTGCTGCTGCTGGTGAACTCGGCCGCGTCGTCGGTGACCGGACGGCGCCGCGTGGTGATCCAGAAGGCGCTGTCGGCCGACCATGAAGTGACCCTGTCCGAGACCGTCCGGCGCGGCCATGCCACCCGGCTGGCCCGGTCGGCCGCCTCCGACGGCATCGACGTGGTGGTGGTGTTGGGCGGGGACGGCACGCTCAACGAGGCCGCCAACGGCCTGGCCGGCACCGACACCGCCCTGGCGGCGCTGCCGGGAGGAAGCACCAACGTGTTCGCGCGCATCATCGGCCTGCCCGACGACCCCATCGAAGCCGCCGGCCAGCTCCTCGACGCCCTCGACCGGGGCGCCGTCGCCAGGATCGGGCTCGGGGTCGTCGACGGGCGGTACTTCCTGTTCCACTGCGGCATCGGGTTCGACGCGGCCGTGGTGGAGCTGGTCGAGAGCCGCGGCCCGCTGAAGCGCTGGGCCGGACACCCCCTGTTCATCTACGCGGCGGTGACCACCTGGCTGCAGCGGGCCAACCGGAGACGTCCTCCCATGCGGGTGCTCGACGCCGGCGGCGACGCACTGGCCGAGGGCCTGCTGACGATCGTGCTCAACCTCAACCCCTACACCTACCTGGGCAGCCGCAGCTTCGACCTCGTGCCGGGCCTCGGCCTGGACGAGCCCCTCGTCACCGTGACCCTTCCCAGCCTCTCGCTGCACCGGATGCTGCCGGTAGCCCTGAAGGCCCTGCGCTCAGGTGACGTGCGAGGCCTGCCCGGAGCGACCGTTCACGAGGGCCTGAGGGACCTGACCGTGCACGCGGAGCCGCCCGTTCCATACCAGGCCGACGGCGACCACCTCGGCGCTGCGCCCCGCCTGAGGATTCGCTGGGCGCCCGAGGCCCTGCGGCTGGTCCTTCCCTGAGCGGTTTCTTCCGTTCAGCCTCCGGCTCAGGCTGCGTCGACCAGGGCCCGGGCCACGTCAGGCACGTCGGTGATCAGACCGTCCACGCCCATCGCCAGCAACTCCGACATGCGCTCCGGGACGTTGATGGTCCACACGTTGACGGCCAGCCCGGCGTCGTGGGCCCGGCGCACGAATGCAACGTCGCACATGGCATCGAAGGCGTGCACAGCCACCATGCTGTGGGCGCTGGCCCGGGCCACGGCCTGCGCGGGCGCCACGATCCCGCAGATCAGCGCGGTGCGAATGGTCGGATCCACCGCCCGCACCGCATCCGCCGCGTCGACGTTGAACGACGACACCACGGCCCGCTCCGGGCCGAGGTAGGCCACAATGAGGCCTGCCACGGCGTCGGCCACGAGGTTCTCGCTGTCGTAGTCGGGGTCGTCGGGCAGGTTCTTGATCTCGAGGTGCACTCCCATGCCCTCGCAAGCCTCCAGGGCCTCGGCCAGGCTGGGCACGTAGTCGGGCAGTTCGTCGGCGTGGAGGTGGCCGATCCGCCGGCCGTCGGCCAGGTGGGCGTCGTGGTGGACGACGGCCACGCCGTCAGTGGTGCGGCGCACGTCGAGCTCGACCCAGTCGGCGCCGAATTCCCGGGCCAGCCGGAAGGCTTCCACCGTGTTCTCGGGCGCGGCCTGGCTGGCACCCCGATGCGCGATCACCGCTGCCACCCCGGCAGTCTCGCACAGACTTGCTGCCACGGGCACGCGTGGCCGACGTCTACTACCGTGGCCAGCCCGCCCTGCGATGAACGTTCCTGGTACCTCACAAGAGTCCGACGCGAGGTGGATTCCGACGCTGCGAACGATCGGCGCGGTCCTGATCGCGCTGGTGTTGACATGGACCGTGACGCCCGCGGCCGGCGCGCCCGCTGCGCCCGCCGGCCGCCCCGATCCCGGGGGCGAGCTCGCGTTGCCGGACCTTCGTAGCGGCCTGGAGTTTCGCTACGCGCCGATCACCCGGTGCAGCCGGCTGTTCGACGAGACGTTCATCGATCAGCTCAGGGTCGCCCACCCCGGCGCACGGTTCACGGCATCCGTCCATGACCACCGCACGGGCTGCCGGTACGAACTCAACGGCGGCCTGGAGATCACCACCGCGAGCGTCATCAAGGCCCAGGTCCTGGCGGGCGTGCTGCTGGCCGCCCAGGAAGCGGGCCGTCAGCTCAGCGAGTCCGAGGCGGCCGACGTCGAGTTGATGATGCACTACAGCCACAACCGCCCGCCCACCTCCAGGCTGTACGTGCAGCTCGGCAGCGCGACCGGTATGGAGGCGCTGGACCAGCGCTTCGGGATCGCTGGCACGAGCCACACCGCGTGGTACGGCCGGACGCTGTCCACCGCGGAGGACCGGACGCGGCTCGTGGAACAGCTTCTCATCGGCGGAGGGCCCCTGAGCCCTGAGTCGGTGGAGGCGGCATGGGAGTGGATGTCCAGCGTGAGCGCGGCGCAGAGCTGGGGGATCACCGCCGGCCTCCCGGCCGGATACGAGGCTGCGCTGAAGAACGGCTTCTTCCCGATGTCCGGCGCCGGGTGGCGGCTGGGCACCACCGGAGTGGTGCGCGACCCGACCGGCGGCACATACGCCATGACGGTGATGACGGACAACAACCCGAGCGAGTCGGCCGGCATCGGGCTGGTGGAGAGGATCGCCCGCCACGTCAACTCCGCGCTCACCACCGGCGCGCCTGCCGAGCGCGCCGTGGACCTGGTGGAGTGCGTCGAGCCGTCCAGAGGATCGTCGTGGTCCTCGGCTGCTGAGATGCTCGGTGGAGTCGATGCCGTCGAGCTGAGGCGCCTCAACGGCGGCGAGCCCAGACCGCTGACCGGTCAGCGAGTCTGCTGGGGTTAGCGTGAGGGCCGAAGGCCGAGCCATCAGTCTCGCACACACGCATTCACAGCCGCTGAGCCGGCGTGTACGCCACTCGGCTCGTTGTTGAACCCTCCGTCCACTCGGGATAGCGATGGCAGGCCACAGTTCGTCCAGCGGCGATTTCTCGAAGTTGCGGTCGTCGCCGGTGGCACTCAGGCACTGCGAACGGGCACCGAGGCGCGTAGACGCAACCGCTGGACCGACCAGTCGGCACCGGCGCGGCAACGGTTGGCGCGGGCAGTTGCCTCTTGCGCTGGGCGACCGGATTGGCGACGGGGCTCGCCTGCAACAGTGCATGGGTGTAGGGGTGAGCCGGCGAGTCGGTGACCTCGACGGTGTCACCGGCCTCCATGACTTGTCCCTGATACAGCACGGTCACGTCATGGCAACAGTGGCGCACCACGGCAATGTCGTGGGAGATGAACAGGTAGCTCAGACTGCGTTGGGCCTGCAGATCGCGCAGGAGGTTGAGAATCTGTGCCTGAACCGACAGATCCAGAGCGCTCACGGCCTCGTCGAGAATCACGAGCTCGGGCGATGTGATGATGGCCCGTGCGATGCAGATGCGCTGGAGTTGACCGCCCGAGAACTCATGGGGACGCCGGTCGCGGGAGTCCGACTCGATCCCAACAGCCTCGAGAGTCGCTCCGACGCGCGCCGCGATCTCGCTACGGTCGCTGATCCCGCGAGCCCGCAACGGCTCAGCCAGGCTCCAGAACACCGAGTACGACGGATTGAGGGAGCTCAACGGGTCCTGATAGACGGCCTGCAGGCGGGCGCCCAGCGCGCGCCGCCGGACGGCCGGGAGGCCGCTGATCTCCGCGCCATCGAAGCCCACGGTCCCTTCCACAACCGGGACGAGGCCGAGCACAACCTTGGCGAGCGTCGACTTACCGGCTCCCGATTCGCCGACCAGGCCGGTCGTGCGGCCTCGCTCGACAGTCATGCCTACGCCATCGAGCGCGAGGATCGTGCTGCGCCGGCTGCGTTCCCGGAACCTGACGGTTACGCCGCTGACCGCAAGTACAAGGTCACGCGGCTCAGTCACCGCGGCAACGCCCCCGCCGCAAGCAGCGACCCAGCACGTACACAACGGGTGAGCGAGCCTGTGTCCGCGACTTCCAGGGCGAGCTTCCCGGCGCTGCACTCGTCGGTCTCATGGGGGCACCGGTCAGCGAACCGACACCCGACCGGCCACGACCCGGGGGGCGGGACGCGGCCCGCGACGGTGGGAAGCTTCGAACCGTGGTCGGCCGTGCTGGGATTGGCCGACATCAGCGCGAGCGTGTAGGGGAACCGGGGGTGGGTGAAGGCCATATCGGTGTCGGCCTGCTCCACGACCTCGCCGGCGTACATGACGACGACCCGGTCGGCCATGTCGGCGACGACCCCCCAGTCATGGGTGATCAGAAGGATGCCGAGCTCCGTGGAGTTCTTGAGGTGGCGCAGCAGCGCGAGGATTTCCGCCTGGAGGGTTACGTCGAGCGCTGTCGTCGGCTCATCCGCTATCAGCAGCTTCGGGCGCCCTGCTATCGCCAGCGCGATGTTGGCCCGCTGGGCCATGCCGCCCGACAGCTCATGGGGATAGACAACCATCACCTGTTCCGGCTCTGCGAACTTGACCTGCTCGAGCAACTCCACCCCTCGTATGGCCGCCGCCCTTCGGGACATCGGTTCGTGACGCCGGATGACCTCGCGTAGGTGGCTGCCGACGGTGTGGGTCGGATCGAGGCTCGCCAGCGCGTGCTGCGACACATATCCGATGTCGCGGCCGCGAACGGCTCGGTAGGTGTCTTGGACGCCAGGATCCAGGCGGGCGCCATCGAAGTGCAGGTGGCGAGCGGAAGCCCGCAGGCCGGGGGGCAGGAGGCCCAGTACCGCTAGGGCAGTGAGGCTCTTGCCGCAGCCCGACTCCCCCACAAGCGCGACCGTTTCCCTCTGGTAGATCGACAACGACACGTCGGTGACCAGCGACACCGGACCGGCTGCTCCGGCGTGGACCACCGACAGGTCCCGCACCTCCAACAGAGCATCGGAGGCTGGCGGTGCTGGCGCGTCAGCGCCGTCGACGGGCGCAGCCGTCGCTGGCTGCACCGTCCGGCGGGTTGCGGTGACGGCCCGGTCGGCGACCAGATCGCGCAAGGCGTCCCCCAGCGCGCCGAAGGCGAGCACCGTTAGCGAGATGGCGGCGCCCGGCGGGAACAAGGGCCAGGTCGAGCGAGACAGCACCCGTGACGCGTCGCCGATCATTCCGCCCCACGTCGGGTGGGCGCTGCTGGAGAGGAGACCGAGGTACGACAGTGCGGCCTGGACAACCAGCGTGAGCCCGGCGAACACCGACGCCTGTGCGAGCATCGGCCCCAGGATCCGACGCAGCACATGCGTCCGCATGATCCGGGCCGGTCCGACGCCGGACACGCGGGCTGCGATGACGAAGAGCTCCTCGCGCACCGAGAGCGTCGAGCCTCGCACGACGCGAACCAATCCTGCCGACGCCAGCACGCCCAGGGCCACCATCGCGGCGAGCACGCTGCTCGGGAACACGCCGAGCACGACCAGGATGATGATGATCGCCGGGATCGACTGCACCAGCTCAACGACACGGCTGATGGCGGCATCGACCGCTCCGACCTTGTAGCCGGCCACGATGCCGAAGGTGGTGCCGATGACGAGGAACACAACCAGCGCCTCGAAGGTGGCGACCAGCGAGGGCCCGATGCCGTACAGCAGCTGGCTCAGCAGGTCGCGGCCGAGGACGTCGGAGCCGAGCCAGTGGGTTCTCGACGGCCCGCTAAGCACGTTCTGAAGATCCTGCTTGCCGAGTGGGTAGGGGGCGATGTGCTCCGCCAGGGCGCCGACCGCCACCAACGCCAGCAGGAACACGAACGCCGCGGCTCCCATCGGCTGCCGCCGGATAGCAGCCCCGGTCCGCCCGAGGGCACCGGAACTCATGGAGCAGCGCCGCTGTTGGCAAACGCGCCGTCCGTGGCAGTGGCTGACTGCAGGCGCGGATCGAGGTAGCGGTAGGCGAGGTCGACCAGCAGGTTGACGACGATGACGATCAGTGTGAAGTACACGACAACACCCTGGATCAACGGGAGGTCGCGAGTGGCGGTCGCGTGGACGGCGGTGCTGCCCAGGCCCGGGATGGCGAACACCGACTCGACGGCGACCGTGCCCCCCAGAGAGCCGATGAACACCAGACCGACCACCGTGACGACCGGGATGGCCGCGTTGCGGAGCCCGTGCCGGAACAGGATCGAGCACTCGCCGATCCCCGCGGCGCGGAGTGTGCGCACGTACTCCTTGCTGAGCGCGGTCGACATCGCCTCACGCGTCTGGCGAGCGAGGATCGCGGTGGCGGGCACCGACAGCGTGGCGATCGGTAGCGCGACCGAGCGCATCCACGGGCCGACTCCTTCGTTCCATCTGACGTAGCCCGTCGGGGGGAACCACCCGAGATGCACCGCGAAAAGCACGATCAGAACGAGTCCCAACCAGAAGTCGGGGACGGCCAGACCGCCGATGGACCCCGAGTCAATCACCCGACCGATTCGGCCCCGCTGCGCTCCGAGGATTCCGATTGCGACCCCCAATGTCGTCGCAATCAGAGTCGCTCCAACAATGAGCGACATCGACGGCGCTAGACGACCGTTCAACTGCGCAGTCACCGGCTGCCGATTGATCATCGAATTGCCGAGGTCGCCTCGTACCGCCCCTTCGAGCCACTGGCCGTACTGGGCCCACACCGGCTGTTCGAGGCCGAGATCTTCGCGAACCTGTTTGAGTTGTTCCTCGGTGGCATTGCGCCCGACGAGCGACACGGCCGCGTCGCCCGGCAGGAATGCCACCAAGATGAACGAAACCGCCGTGGCGGTGATCGCAAGTGGAACCGACCAAGCGAGTCGGCGGGCCGTAACCCGCAGGATCGCCGTCGCCCTCAAGGCTGCCGCGCCGTGGCGAGACGATCCCCTGTCGGTACGACGGCGGTCACTGCGTCCGCAGCCCTTCTGTCATGCCGGACGGATGTCGACCAGAGTCGGGATCGACCCATTGCCGGATGTCGCCTCGATGCCCGTGAGGCCCTCAACCAGATACCACGAGAGCGGCGAGCCGAGGACAGGCAGCGCCCATGCCTGATCGACTAGCCGAGCATTGATGCGCTGCTCAACGTCTGATGTGTCTCCGACCGTCTCGAAGTACTCCGCATACAGCGAATCGAGTTCCTCATCGACGGTTCCGAAGGGATTGAACGGTCCCATCGGATCGACGAATCCGACGCTGAGCGTCTGCATCGTCCCGAGGCCATAGCCGATGGCAGCGGCCGGATGTTCCCCGGACACCATGCCTGTGAAGTAGGCAGTGACATCTGCTGCCGTAGTGATGTCGAGAACCACGCCGACCTCCGCCAGCTGGCCAGCGACTGCCTGCACCACAGTATCTAGGCCTAGCAAGCTCACATCAAGCACCGGGATCGTGACGCCATCGCCGTATCCCGCGTCTTGAAGGAGCTGTCGAGCCAGATCCGGGTCATAGCCGTTAGCCGCATCGAGCACTGGGTCGTAACCCTTGTGCCCCTCAAGCGCGTACTGACTGAGGGCTAGCGTCCCGTCGCCAAGCAGTGCCGCCGCGATCGCTTCTCGATCAACCGCGTGATTGAGCGCGCGACGGACGCGCACATCACCGAGCGGGGCCGAGACCGCGCCAGCGCGATCCATCAGGTTTATCCCAACCAGGAGTAGCGGCGCAGCGAGCACGGTTATACCCGCATCGGCGGCTGCAACCATGGTGGTCGAATCGCCGTGAGCGGCCTGCACCTGGCCAGCTCGGATCGCTTCGATCATCGACGAGGAGTTGGGGATTACCCGCACGACGACCTCGTCCCAATGGATGCGGCCGGGATTCCAGTAATGCGGATTGGGGATCAAGGTGTAGGTGTCAAAGGGAATCGACTCCTCAGGCACCAGCATGTACGGCCCGGCACCAGCGGTCCCGAGATCGAGCGTCTCAGGCGACGCAATGGCCGTCGGGCTGACGACGTTGCCGACGCCGAACCCTTGGGCGAAAGCGTAGTTCAGACCAGGGTCGGACTCACTGAGTTCGATTGCCAACGACAGCGGGCCCGTGACCTCTATGTTCGCCACCCGCGTCAGCAACTGTGCCAACGACGTGGGCTGCGTTCGCACGTAGTCGAGGTGGGTCTTCACCGCTTCAGCGTCAAGACTTGTGCCGTCGCTGAACTTCACTCCCTCCCGTAGGGTCAGTTCGTACCGCATGTTCTTGTCGTCGGTGTACCCGAAGTCCACGGCCAGGTTCGGGGCGAACACACCGTCGGGTTGCAGGATCACGAGCGAGTCGTATGCCCACTGATAGAACGAGCCGAAGGCTGGATCACCGATGGCGGGGTTTAGGCTTGGTGGCGCGCCATACGTGCCGAACGTGAGGGTCCCGCCGCGTGGCTGCCCTGACGTGGAGTCCTTACTGGGGACATCCTCGGGTTCCGCTGTCGTAGCGGTCTCCTCGACGGGAGTATCGGGTTCACTCGGCGCAACGTCGACCGCCTCGGCATCTGGGACCTCGTCAGTAGCGATGTCAGCCGTCGTGTCCCTTGTCGGCACTTCAACCGCAGCCTCGTCGTCACCGCAGCTGGTCAGCAGCGCTGCTACAGCGAGGAGAACTGCGACCCCCCAGACTGCTCGCCGAAGCGGGCTCTGCTGCGGGCGGGGTGTACTGAACGAGGCCGACGCTCGCCCCTTTGGTCGATCCCGGCCAGTGAACTGACTGAAACGTGTAAGTCTATGGCGGCTGTTGAATGAAGCTGGCATTGCTCCCCTCCGTTTTGGACAAGACAAGCGCTGGTCACTGAATCGTGTAAGTACACTTTATGCCAGTGCGGCTGAGTTCGTCAAGCGGAAGGGGGGCGTGCGTCATCAAGACGTGAAGGGCACCGCCGCCCGGCGTTCGGACCGTCGCCGCGTGGTCGACGCAGCGACAGCCACCCCGGAGTGTTGTCAGCGCTGTCGATTCGTCGAGTCGCGCTCGATGACGAGTAACTCCGGCACGGCGTACTCGACCGGCTTGCTCGGGTCAAGTACCGCTGACTGGACACCGGCAGCGAGCGACTCGCCGAGCTGCTCCACCACCCAGGTGACTGAGGACAGGGTAGGGGTGGACACCGATGATGCAGGGATGTCGTCGACGCCGATCACCAGCATTGCTGTCGGAACATCAACGCCGAGGTCGACCAGCGCCGTGAGGATCGGCAGCGCAAGGTCATCACTGTGGCCGCAAATGGCGTCGCAACCGCCGAGGGCCCACCGGCTTGCCGACGCCCGCACCGATTCCGATGTCAAGTTCACAGCCTCATAGCGGAGTTCGACCCCCGCATTGGTCGCGATGGCGTCTAGGGCAGGACCCAGCAGAGCGCGCTTCGAACTGTCGTAAAACGAAGACGGCGCGGCATACACGATGTTGGTCGCGCCGTGATCGATGACGTGAGACAGTTGGAGCATGCGGGCCTCGACGCTGATGAGGTCCATCGCGCTGAGATGGCTTGGCACGTCCATGTCTGCCGTTACCCTCGCGATCCCGGCCCGCATCATCCGGACCACGGCCTCGTGCTCAGCCGGCAGGATGAGATCGATGAACGCGGCGGGGTCGAGCCGCAGCCATGCGTCGGTCGCCTCCTTCGGACTTGGATGCATCGTCGCGTCGGCAACGAGCGTGAATCCCTGCCGGTTCAATGCGGCGGAGCACGCGTTGATCGCGTGAGCGAACACGTGTGACAGGGCGGCATCGCCGAGCGGCAGCAGCACGATGTCGCTACGACCGAGCCGAAGCGCCCGCGCGTTCCGGTTCGGCGTATAGCCGAGGCGTTCAGCCGCCTCGAGCACCCGTCGACGCGTTTCCTCCGAGATGGTCTGTCCGGGCGTGTTGTTGAGCAGATAACTCACGGTTGCCCGCGACACTCCGACCTCTCTAGCGACATCGGCGCTGGTGACGCGCTTCATCGTCTCGCCCGACCCCAAACGCAGACCCGCGTACCAACCACTCGGGCGACGACACGACGGCAGGTGCTCCTGGTTCTCATCAGCATTGGTGCCACTTTACAGGGACTTACTCGTATAAGTACAGTCGCGATCACGCCGAGCACCGGAGCAGAGCATGCAGTGCAACGAAGTCCCAAACATCTCACAGCACTACACGAGTACTCGGGACCCCTTCGGCACCGTTGCGGCGCGATCGCCCGCACACATAGGAGTGACATGCCCATGACGCGGCTCGACTGGAGACTCCGGTTGCTGAGCCGAATACCGATGTTCAACCCCGACCACACGACGATGACCGCTGCTGACCGAGCGCGGGCGCGGCGCCAGCGCCCTCCCCGTCTGCTGTTGGGCTGGCCCGATTCGAATGTGTCCACCCGCTACATGAAGGTGCCATCGACGAATGGTCGGTTACGAATGAGAATTGATGAGCCCGCGGTGCCTCGCGTCGGTCTGCGTCCCCTGGTCGTCTATGTCCACGGGGGCGGGTGGATGTTCGGCGACCTGGACACGCCGGAGTGGCTTACTACGAGACTCGCCACCGGGATCGGTGCCGTTGTGGTGTCGATCGGCTACTCCCTCGCGCCAGAGCATCCTTTCCCAGCGGCTGTCGAGGACTGCTGGGCCGCCCTCGAATGGATCGCCGAGCATTCCTCCACCCTCAGAGCCGACACACAGCGGGTCGCGATAGCGGGTGACAGCGCTGGTGGCAACCTCGCAGCGGTCCTCTGCATTACGGCACGCGACCGCGGCGGACCTCCCATCTGCCACCAGACGCTCATCTGCCCCGCACTCGATCTGACTTGGAGCAGTCCCTCGATCGACACTGAGGCCAACCACCGCATCATCCCGAGGCAACAGCTCGACGCGGTACGAGCCGCGTACATCGGTGCCGCCGATCCTACGGACTGGCGAATTTCACCTCTGCATGCGGATGACCTCCGCGGAATGCCAGCGGCACACATACTCGTCGCCGAGCACGACACGCTGCGCGACGACGGGATCCGATACGCCAAGCGACTCCGGGCCGACAGCGTTCCGGTACGGCTGAGCACCTACATCGGAATGGCGCACGGTTTCCTCGGTCTATCGCTGACGCCGACGATCCGCCGCCAGGCCCTGGCCGACGTGATCGGCGAACTCACAGCCGCGTTTTCCGCGCGATGACGACCAGGTAGGCAATGCGGCAGGGGCCCAGGCTCGAGTTCGAACACGCCGGTGACGGGTTGGCCGACCCAACTCATCCATTGATGCTGTAATGGCGCGGGGAGGTATAGCCAAGTGACAATGTCAGCCGCCGAGGGGCCGACTTCGGTGCCGCTCCTGGAGGAGACGATCCCGCAGAATCTGGCCCGGACGGTCGCCGAGCACGCCGACCGCGATGCGCTGGTATCGGTGGAGCAGGGTTTGCGCTACACGTATGCCGAGTTCGCCGACGAGGTCGACCGCGTGGCCCGGGGGCTCATGGGGATCGGTGCGGCCAAGGGCGATCGCGTCGGGATCTGGAGCCCGAACTACGCCGAGTGGGTGCTGGTGCAGTACGCCACGGCCCGCATCGGCGCGATCCTTGTGACCATCAACCCGGCCTACCGGTCGTCTGAACTCGAGTACGTGCTGAACCAGTCACAGATCTCGGTGCTGGTGGCGGTGGAGTCGTTCCTGACCAGCGACTACCGCTCGATGATCACCGAGGTGTGGGACCGGGTGCCGGCCGAGCGGGTCATCTACCTGCACACCTCGGATTGGGAGAGGCTGCTGGAGGCGGCCGAGTCGGTGTCCTCGGACCGGCTCGAGGAGCGCAGCGCGCAACTCGAGCCCGACGACGCCATCAACATCCAGTACACCAGCGGCACTACCGGCTTCCCCAAGGGTGCCACGCTGAGCCATCGCAACATCCTGAACAACGGGCTGTTCATCGGCGAGGCCTGCAAGTACACGGCCGCCGACCGGGTGTGCATCCCGGTGCCGTTCTATCACTGCTTCGGGATGGTGCTGGGCAACCTGGCCTGCACCACCCACGGCTCCGCCATCGTGATCCCCGCCGCCGGATTCAACGCCGGTGCAACCCTCCAGGCCGTCGCCGCCGAGCGCTGCACGAGCCTGTACGGGGTGCCGACGATGTTCATCGCCGAGCTCGGCGAGCCCGATCTGGCCGACTATGACCTGTCATCGCTGCGAACCGGGATCATGGCCGGATCACCGTGCCCCATCGAGGTCATGCGCCAGGTGGTGGACCAGATGAACATGAGCGAGGTCACCATCGCCTACGGCATGACCGAGACCTCGCCGGTGTCCACCCAGACATCGGCCGACGACCCCCTCGAGAAGCGGGTGACCACAGTGGGGCGGGTCCATCCCCACGTCGAGATCCGCATCGTCGACCCCGCCACCGGTGAGGTTGTTCCTCGCGGCACCAGCGGCGAGTTCCAGACCCGGGGCTACTCGGTGATGCTGGGCTACTGGAACGACCCCGAGCGCACCGCGGAGGCCATCGACACCGACGGATGGATGCACACCGGCGATCTCGCGGTCATGGACGACGACGGCTACGTGAACATCGTCGGAAGAATCAAGGACATGATCATCCGCGGCGGCGAGAACGTGTACCCCCGCGAGGTTGAGGAATTCCTCTACACCCACCCCGACATCGTCGACGTGCAGGTAATCGGCGTGCCCGACACCCGCTACGGCGAGGAGATCATGGCCTGGGTCCAGCTGCGCGACGGCGCCGACACCTCCACCGACGACATCAAGGACTTCTGCCGCGGCACCATCGCCCACTACAAGGTGCCCCGCTACATCAAGCTCACCGACACCTTCCCCATGACCATCACCGGCAAGATCCAGAAGTTCAAGATGCGCGAGCAATCCATCGAAGAGCTCCGCCTCGACGAAGCCGCCCAAGTCCAGAGCGCCTAGCGCCGGGCGGCGCTAGCCGACCGGTGATGGGACCGATCGGCGGGGGACGGTCACCTCGATCACGGTGCCGCGGGGTGGGTCCGCCGAGACGGCCTTGATGGTGATCGAGCCGCCGAGGTCGTGAACCACGAAGGTGCGCACGATGGTGAGGCCGAGTCCGGCGTCGCGGTCCAGTGAGAAGCCCTCGGGCACGCCGGGTCCGTCATCGGCGATACGCATGGTCAACGTGCTGGCGGTGCGGGCCAGGCGCACCTCGACAAGTTCCCCCGGGCCCGCGGGAGGCGCGGCGTGCTGGAAGGCATTCTGCACCAACTCCACCAGCACCACCGCCAGCGGCATCGCCGTCTCGCCGTCGATCTCGCCCACAGCCCCCTCCACCTGAATCTTGAGAGGCCGTTCCACCGGGGCGAGACCGTCCTCCACCAGGCGCACAAGCGGGCCCACGATCTCATCGAAGTCGAGCTCGGAGGTGGTGTCGAGAGCCAGATGCTCATGCACCATGGCGATCGACGAGACCCGCCGGACCGAGGACTCGACGGCTGCCTTCGCCTCCGCGCTGCCGAGGCGGCGAGCCTGGAGCTGCAGCAGCGAACTCACCGTCTGCAGGTTGTTCTTGACCCGATGGTGGATCTCGCGGATCGTCGCATCCTTCGACAGGAGCAGGCGGTCGTGGTGGCGCAACTCGGACACATCTCTGAGCATCGCCACCGCCCCGGTGATCCGGTCCCCGGCCACCATGGGGTAGGCCCGCAGCACGACCACGATCATCGATCCGGCGGTGAACTCGGCCACCGTGGAACGCCGGCGCCAGAACGAGCGGCGTATCACCGTGTCGTCCAGTCCGAGGTCGCTGAGACGGCTGCCCGGCACCGAGCGCGTCACTCCCAAGCGGTGAAGGGCGCTGCGGGCGTTGGGGGAGGCGTAGCTGATCCGGCCCTCCCGGTCCAGCACCAGCACCCCGTCGCCGACACGGGGCTCGCGGAACTCGCCGACCCGCTCCATGCGCTCGTAGGGGAAGGCGCCCTCGGCGATCATCCGTGCGAAACGGCTGTACAGACCGCGGTAGACGGTCTCCAGCGGATTCTCGTGGCGGATGGGGGCCGGCGCCGCCTCGCGCGAGAGCACCGCCACCGGCGCGTCGTCGCAACGGACGGGCACATAGTCCACGACACGGCGGCGCTCGCGCCGCGGCAGGCTGTCGACCTCCTCCACGACCGTGTCATCGCCCACGACAGGCAGTGAACCGGCCTCCGCCACCTCTGCCTCGCCCGCCTCGCCGGTATCCACCGCGGCCTGCAGCCAGGCCAGGGCCGGCCCTTGAACGATGGTGCCCACCGGGTCGACCACATGAACGGTGGGCCCGGTGTTGGCCCGGGCGTGGGCCAACACCACGAAGTCACCGTCGGCGCTGACGGCCTCGCTGGCCGCCAGATCTGAGGCGCCCGCCATCGCCGCCGGATCGAATCCGGCGACGCAGGGGGCGTACAGCAGCAGATCCCCGAAGGAGAGGTCGGCCAGCGGCGCCCACGAGCCCACCAGCCGGTGCAGATGATCGATGGAGCGCTCGTCGAGCGCGGTGCCGGCCCGGGCCAACTCCGCGAGACCGACCACCGCTGCGGTTCTCCGCTCGGCCTCTCAGCCGAAGCCGATGGGGTGGGAGCCGGGCGGTCCCATCTCCACATGGGTGACGCGCGATGCGGTCACCGCAATCTCCCGGCCCTTGTCATCGGTCAGCCACAGCACCGGGACCTTGCCGTTCAGGGCAGCCTCGACGGACGCCTTGATGTTCTCGCGGTCGGCGTCGTCGGGGAGGTTGACGGTGATGGGTTGGGGGTTGTCGGCGATGCCGATGCGAAGCTCCACTCTGTTCTCCTTCAGACGATCTTCAACTCGGGATGGGTTCGTTTGGTGGGGCCGTGGGCTTCGATCCACGACGCCATCGCGACGAATACCGACGACGCTTCAGAACCGGGATCCACCGCCATTATGGGACGACCGTGATCGCTGCCCTCTCGCAGCGGGATGGTCATGGGTACCTGGCCGATGAGCTCCACGTCGAGTATGCGGGCCAGTTCCGCTCCGCCGCCTGAGCCGAAGAGCTGGTAGCGCTTGCCGTCGTCGCCGGTGAACCACGACATGTTCTCGATCACGCCTCGCACGGCGATGTTCACCTTGGAGAACATGAACGCCGAGCGCTGGGCCACCTTCTGGGCCGCGGGGTTGGGCGTGGTCACCACGTAGGCCTCGGCCCGGGGCAGGAACTGCGCCAGCGACAGCGAGATGTCGCCGGTGCCGGGCGGGAGGTCGACCAGCAGGAAGTCGGGATCGTCCCAGAACACGTCGGTGAGGAACTGCTCGAGAGCCTTGTGCAGCATGGGGCCCCGCCAGATCACCGGCTGGTCCTCCTGGGCGAAGAAGCCCATCGAGATGCAGCGCACGCCGTGCACCTCCGGCGGAACGATCATGTCGTCGATCACCACCGGGGCCCGGTCCACTCCCAGCATCCTCGGTATCGAGAAGCCCCACACATCGGCGTCCACGACCGCCGTCGAGCGGCCCCGTGCCGCCAGGGCGATGGCCAGGTTGGCGGTGACCGACGACTTGCCCACGCCGCCCTTGCCCGAGGCGATCAGGAGCGTGCGGGTGGCGTTGCCGGGCTCTGCGAACGGGATGGCCCGGCCCTCGGCGTGGCCGTGGGCGGGCGCGGATCCGGCGGTGGCGGCCGGGTTGCCGTGCAGCTTCGTGCGCAACTCGGCCCGCTCGGCGTCGCTCATCACGGTGAAGTCCAGGGTGACCGCGGCCACGCCGTCGAGCTCGAGCAGCGCGTCGGTCACCCGGCGCTGGATCTCGCTGCGCAGCGGGCAGCCAGCCACCGTGAGCGCGATGCGCACATCGGCATGGCCCCCGTCGATGGTGGAACCCCTGTACATGCCGAGATCGACGATGCTGCGGTGCAGCTCAGGGTCCTCCACCGGTCGGAGGGCCTCGATCACCTCCGCTTCCGTGACGGCCACGGGCTTAGGCTAACGGCGTGTCCATAACGGCCCTCAGTGCGACACCGGGCAGCGACGGGGCGGCGCGCCCTGCCGCAGATCTGTAGGGGAGCGGGTCGATGCTGCACCTCGTGCGCCATGCCGACGCGGGAAGCCGGATGGCCTGGGTTGGCAACGACTTCGAGCGGCCGTTGGACGATCACGGACGGATGCAGGCCGAGGCGATCGGCGCGGCCCTGGCCTCGCGCCCGGTGCGTCGCATCCTGTCGAGCCCGTACGTGCGCTGCGTGGACACCGTCGTGCCGGTGGGACGCATCCTGGACCTGCCCGTCGAGACCTGCGACGAGCTCGCCGAGGGCTCCTACGTCAACAACGTCTTCGAGCTGCTGGGCTCGCTGGCCAGCGCCGAGGGCGACGCGGTCCTGTGCAGCCACGGCGATGTGATCCCTGGGCTGCTCTGGGTGCTGAACCAGTACGTACTCGACATCCCAGAGCTAGGACGGTGCAAGAAGGGGTCGATCTGGGAGTTGGAGGTGAGCGACGGTCGTATCGTCGGCGCCACCTACCGGCACCCCCGAACCTTCGGCGCAGCCTGACGCGAGCCTGAATCAGCCCGTCAGGCCGTGTGCTGCGGCTGGCGTGAGAACACCTCATCCAGCAGCGGTACGAAGTCCTCCATGGGCAGGTCGTTGTAGTGGGGGTCGAAGCAGTTCTGGTCGTATGAGGAGCAGAAGTCGACGCAACGGTCGTAGTGCGGCGACTCTGCGTAGCGCTCTCTGGCGTCGCGGTCGCCACCGAGGTGATGGAAGTAGTAGTAGCCCTGGAACAGCCCGTGGTGGCGCACCACCCACTCGGTCTCCTCGCTGACATAGGGGGCGAGGATGGCGGCCGCCACTGCGCTGTGGTTGTCGGGTGCCAGCACGTCGCCGATGTCGTGCAGCAGCGCGGCCGCCACGAACTCCGAGGACTCGCCGTTGCGCAGCGCCCGGGTGGCCGACTGGCGGCAGTGTCGGGCCCGGTCGATCTGGTAACCGAGGGTTGGCCCCTCGAGCAGCCGCATGACCGACAGCAGATGGGGGACGAGCGTCTCGCGGGCGTGGCCCTCGAAGATGCTGGAGAGCTGTTCGTAGTCCTCACGGGTGCCGTCGGCCATGGCCGTCCAGCCCACGGTGAAGGTGTCGGCGAGTGTGTCAGCCATGCAGTTCACCCCTCCTGCCCGCGGACGGTACCGCGGCGCCACGCCGCAATCTACTAGCCGATGATCTCGGCTTCGGGATAGAACGCGGCCGCCGCGAACCAGAACGTGTCGAGATGCTCGACGGGCTCCAGCACGGTGCCGCCCGAGCCCGACGGCCGGCCCAGGATGTCGTAGGTCACCCCGGTGGTGGCGTTCACGAAGCCGCCGTCGGCGCCCACGGACAGGTCCAACGGCTGCCCGTCGACCGAGCGAACGAACACACCGGTGGCGCCGACGTCGCGGCCCTCGGCGATGACCGGGCTGTCGAGAGCGCTCGCCGTACCCGGCTCGTAGAGGGCAACTAGGTCGCGGCCGGCGAAGCTGAACTGCACGACCCGGCGCTCGGCCAGCGCGTCGTAGGGAATGACCGCCCCCTCTCCGCCGTGCCGCAGCGCCAACACCCTGGTCATCGGTTCGAGCCGATCATCGATGGAACCGCTGAACAGGAAAGGTCGGCTGCTGGAGTCGTAGAACTCGTAGGGGTTCTGCCCGTAGGACCTGGCGTAGCCGGTGTCGACGCTCAGCACGTGGCCCTGCGGGTGGGTCGCCAGGAAGCTCTCGTACGACACCGTCTGCACCGGGATGAAGTCGAGCTCGGTGCCGGTGAGATGGCCGACCACGGCCTGGCCGGTGTAGTGCGACCACAGGCTCTCGGTCTGGCGGTCGTACATCACCAGCGCGGAGTTGAACAGCTCGCCCGACGTGCCGAAGTCGAGGATGCGATCCCCTACCCGCCGATCGTAGGCGACCGCGGAGTTGCACAGCGGGCAGTACGACACGGTCACCGGCACCCCTCCGACGGTGCCGTTCACGAGCTCGTGCCAGGTCATGATCCGCAGCGGGTAGGCCCGGGCGTCGCCGTTGATCTCCAGCGCGAGCACCGGCTCCACCCCCGCCAGCCAGTCCACCTCGCCTGCCGGCTCGAAGGCGGGGTCCTCGAGCGGTGGGATCCCATCGGGCGGCGGTCCCCCGGAGAAGATCTGCCCGAGGTCGATGAGCGGCTCGGGATGGTCGGGGTGGTTGCGGTCGCGCAGCCCGCTGGGCACATCCTCACGGGGCGTGGAGGCGATCGGCTCGAAGTCGATGACCACCGGCGACGGGTCGGCCCCCGTGCTGGACGTCGCGGTAGCCGTCTCCGGAGCCGGCTCGGGCTGTTCGTCCTCGTTGTCTGCCGGCGCGGGTGCCGCGTCCCGGTCGGACTCGGCGGATTCGGTCTGCTCAGTGCCGGCTTCCTCGGCGGAGGGCGGGGGCTGAGCACCCGTGACGGGCTCGCCGCCGTTCCCGGAAGGGGATTCAGAGCAGCCGAGGACCGCAATGACGAAGGCCGCGGTCGCCAAACCGGTCAGGGCTCTCGCTGAAACCAACCGCACCTTGCAGGTCATATCGGAGCAAACCTAACGTCCCACACACCCTGCTCTTACCAAGAGGGCGAACCATGATCGATCACGCGGTTGCTCACGATCCCGACGCGGAGGCCGCTGCCGTCGTCGGCGACGGCTACGACGTGCGGGTGCTGGAACCCAGCCCGCCTGCCGTGGCCGATCCACCGTTCTGGGCCGACGACCCCGCCCATCCCAGCAGCCGGGGCGCCGGTCCCGTGGTCGCACCTCACTCAGGCGCCGACCTCACCTGGGACGACCTCATCGCCGCCCGTCCGGGCCTGGCTGACTTCGCGTCCGACCGCTGGCTGGGGGCTCGGCCGCAACTCCCAGTTCTGCCCCCCAACTACGCATCGGCGCTGTTCGACTACCACCGGCTGGCCTATTCGGTGGTGGCCGAGGCCCGATACCAATGCAACGGCAAGTTCGGGCTGCGTTACGTGCGTGGAGGCTTCGGCACACCCTTCTTCGGCGACGACGTCCAGGTGAGGGTGGCCGGCGACCGTCTCGTGGTGCAGGAGGCCGGCCAGGCCCGGGCCGCGCCGATCACCACGCTGCGCGAGGCCGGTGAGTTCGTGGGCGTGGATCCGGGCACCACCGCTCGGGAACACGACAGCCCCGAGCTGGGCGACATCGACCGTCCACTGGACGCGCGGGTCGAGGCTGGCGAATTTCTGGGCGCCTGGTTCGGGCTGGCCACCGCCGCGCTCGAGGAACTGCGGTTCTCGCCCGGTGTGGCCGACCCCGAGCGGGTACAGCTGTGGCCCGGGCACTTCGACCCGGCCATCGCCGCCGGTGACGCGGAGTCGGGCCGCCGGGCCACCTATGGCTTCTCCCCCGGCGACCATTCCCACGATGAGCCCTACATCTACGTGGCCGCTTGGGATGACGTCGACCGGTCCGACCCGTTCTGGAACGAGGAGGACTTCAACGGCGCTTCGCTGTCCTACAGCGCGCTGTGCGCCGCCGAGGACCATTGCGGCGCCGCGGTCGATTTCCTCAGAGACGGCTACGCCCGGCTCAGCCGCTGATCGCGTCTCGTAGACCTTGAGCCTCGATGAGGCGCACCAGATCGGGGGGTTGTTGCTGCAGGGCGTCGAAGGCGCTGAGATCAGTGCGGGCACCGTCGACATCGCCCTGCTGCGACCGGGCGAAGGCCCGGTAGACCAAGCCGCCGGCATGGGACCCCTCCGCAGCCAGGGCGGTGTCCAAGTATTCAACGCCTACCGCCAGCAGTTCCGGATCACCGCTGCGAACCAGCAGCCAGCCCCGACTGGCCAGTACGTCGGGGTCGTTGGGGCGGGACTCGAGGACCCAGTCGAGGAACTGCACGGCATCGAGCAGATCGCCCCGCGCCGCTAAGGCCTCCGCGGCGACCAGAGCGTCGTCCACGCCAAGCGCAGTCTCTCCGAAGGCGGGGCGCTCCTCGATGGCTGCCAAACCGTCAACGACCTGCAGCACGGCCGCGTGGCGGGTCTCCGTCACCCGCTCCCGCACCCTGGCCTGAGTCAGCAGTTCCTCGGCGTAAGGGGGCGGGTCGAGAGAGTCGAACACGGCCAGCTCCGACGCCGCGCCGGATCCGTCCCCCTGGTCCAGAGCCACGATGGCCCGGAAGAGCCGGGCGTCGGGGTAGGCGGGGTCCACCGCAATCGCGTCGTCGAGATACTCCACCGCCGTGTCCAGATCGCCGCGGCGGGATGTGAGCCAGCCCCGGTACGTGAGAGCCTCGGCGCTGGAGGGCTGGAGTTCGAGTGCCTCGTCGTAGGCGGTGATGGCTCCCTCCATGTCGCCTTCGCCCAACCGCCTCTGGGCCTCGAAGATCAGCTCGCGGGTAGTGACCCGTATCTCGCCGGTGATGGAGCCGTCGGTGCCGCGGCTGCCCGACGAACGGGCCACCAGCAGGCCCGCCGCGCCGGCCACGACCACCACGGCGACCGTCCACACCGCCGCGTTGCGCCAGCGCCGCCGCCGCACCGCCATCGGCGGCTGGGGCGTGTCCTGGGCCGAACGCCGGTCGGATCGCAGCATCACCACCACCACGGCCGCGATGCCGCCGCCAGCGAGCAGCGGAAGGATCCACACCAGGCCGGTGATGCCCGACCCCGAGGGGTTGTAATCGATGTCGACGTCGTAGGCCGCCACCAGCTGGTCCCGGATGAAGGCGTCACTGCGGCCCTCATCCACCCACACTGCGATCTGTCGCCGGATCTCACGGGCCACCGGCACGTCGCTCTCGGCCACCGACTGGCCGGCGCACACGGGACAGGCGAAGTCCTCGGCCAGAACTCGGACCCGGTCGGCGTTGGTCTTGGGAGGGCCCTCGTCCAGCGCGCCGTACAGGAACGCCCCCGCGGCAACCACAACGGCCGCGATCCAGCTTGCGGCTCGCCAACTCATGGTGCCGCGGAGAGCCGAGCGATCACGTCATCGATGCCGTCAGCAGTGACCCCGCCCAACTGCTTCCACACCACCACCCCCGAGGGAGCCACGAGGTAGGACTCGGGCACACCGGTCACGCCGTAGGCGACGGCCGCCTCGCGAGCGCCGGTGGCCACCACGGGCCAATCGCCGCCATGTGCTGAGAAGAACTCCCGCACGTTCTCGACGGTGTCGTCGAACACCACCGACACGATCCGGGCGTCGCCGGCCGCCGAGTGGCGCTTGTCGAATTCGACGAGTTCGGGGTGCTCCATGATGCAAGGCACGCAAGTGCTCTGGAAGAAGTTGACGACAACCCACCGTCCACGCCAGTCGTCGAGATCGAAGGTCTCGCCCGCCACCGTCATCCCGACGACAGGGGGCGCCAGTCCTCCCAGGATGGGGCTGGAGGCCCTGCGATCGAGGGCAGAGTCCCGGGTGGCCAGCACCACTACGAGCAGGGCGGCGACGACGGCAACCGGCAGCGCGATCCACAGCGACCGTCGGCGCCGGCCACCGCTGTTCATGCCGGCGCCTCCACCGCGGCGGCCTCGGTGGGTTGGCGGCGCCCCGATCGCGAGGGCACGAGCGACAGGGCCGTCCCGAGAGCCATCACGATTCCACCCAGCCACAGCCACACCACCAGCGGCTGCACCGTCACCCGCAGGATCACCCGGTCCGCGCCGGCCTCCTCAGGGAACTGCAGCACCGCCAGCGCGACGTCGTCGCGCAGGGTGGACCGCACCGACGGGATCCCGATGGTCTGGGACGCGAACGGGTAGGTGGCGATGGCCGGCCCGTACGTCTTGGCGTCGTCGACGCGCACGAAGGCCACCCGCTCGGTGCGGTTCTCATGGGCCACGACCGCCGATCCCACGTAGACCACCTCGTGTCCCGCGAACGATGCCGGCTGACCGGCCTCGAGATCGAACTCGGCCTGGCGCACATAGGACTGGCTGGCCGCGAAGGCCACCGCCACCAGAACTACGCCCAGGTGCACGATCATGCCGCCGTTGGTGCGCCCCACCAGGCCGCGCCAGCGGTGGCGGCGCACGGCCAGAAGGATCTGGCGCAGCGCGGCGCCGCCCGCGAAGCCGCCCAGGCCGAACGCCAGCAGAGCGGCCCATCCCCGGGCCCCCGCCACTACCGACAACACCAGTGCCGCGGCCGCGATCCACATCGGCACCATCAGCCTCCGGCTCAACAGCTCCGTCGGCGGGCGTCGCCCCTCCCCGCCCCAGGGCAGCATCGGCGCCACCGCCATGAGGAACAACAGCGCGAAGCCGATGGGCCGCGTCATCCGGTCGAAATACGGGTTGCCCACCGAGATGGTGCGACCGTCGAAGGCCTCCACCAGCAGCGGGAACACCGTGCCGAGCAGCACCACGAAGGCGAACGCAGCGAACAGGGCGTTGTTGGCCAGGAACGCTCCCTCACGCGATACCGGCGTCGCGATCCGGCCCGGTGTGCGCAGTTGGTCGCCCCGCCAGGCGATGAGGGCCAGCGAAACGGCCACGATGACCGCGAAGAAGCCGAGGATGGCCGGACCGATGCCCGACTCGGTGAAGGAGTGAACCGAGGCGATCACCCCCGAGCGGGTGAGGAAGGTCCCGAGGATCGTGAGCGAGAAGGTGGCGATCACCAGCGAGAGGTTCCAGACCCGCAGCATCCCCCGCCGCTCCTGAACCATCACCGAGTGCAGGTACGCCGTGCCGGTAAGCCAGGGCAGGAACGAGGCGTTCTCCACCGGATCCCAGGCCCAGTACCCGCCCCAGCCCAGGGTCTCGTAGCTCCACCAGGCGCCGAGCACGATGCCGAACGTCAAGAAGCCCCAGGCGGCCACGGTCCAGCGCCGCGTGGCGGCCAGCCATCCCTCCCCGAGCCGCCCGGTGGCCAGCGCGGCCACCGCGAAGGCGAAGGGCACGGTGAACCCGACGTAGCCGAGGTACAGGATCGGCGGGTGGAACGCCATGAGGATGTGGTTCTGAAGCAGTGGGTTGGGGCCGGGGCCGTCGTAACCGGGCGGTACTTCGACGGCGATGAAGGGATCGGCCGGGCCGACCATGAGCGCGTAGAAGAAGGCGCTGACCGCGAACATCACCAGCATCGCCCACGCCAGCATCGGATCGTCGCCCCGGGCGCGGAACTTCACCGCCACAGCCACCGCATAGCCGCACAGCACCAGCGCCCACAGCAGGATCGACCCCTCCAGCGCCGACCACAGGGTGGCCACGTTAAAAACGGGCGGGGTTGTGGACGAGCCGTTGTCGGCTACGAACTTCACGGTGAAGTCCCGGGTGATGAGGGCCCGTTCCATCACCACCACCGCCATCACCGCGGCGGCGGCCATACCGAAAGTGAGCTGGCGGGCGTAGCGGCCCCAGGACCGCAGGTGACCGGTGAGGCCCAACCCGGTGACTACAAGGCCCATCAGGGCCGCGCCCAGCCCCGCGGCGACGGCCGCCGAGCCGAGCGCTGCGTTGCTCACGGTCCTGGGGTCGGGCGGATCCGGATCACGGCAGCGAGAAGACGCCCTCGTCGGCTTCGACGATGCGCTCGTCGTAGTCGTCGCGGTTGCGGTAGTCGTTGTCGTGCTTCACCAGCATCCGGTCCGACGCGAAGTGCCAGCCGTCCTTAGCGACCGCCGGGTCCGGGCCGGAGCCTTGCTGCCAGGCCCCTTCGAGCACTACCGGCACGCCGGGCTGGAACAGTTCGGGCGGATCACCGGTGTGGACCACATCCACCACCTCGCCGTTGAAGCCGACGGCGAAGACCAGCACCGGCCGGTCGTCCCAGAAGGCATGCACCGGATGGTCCAATGGTGTCCCCTGCAGACGGAAGCGCTGCGAGGCCAGCTCATCGCGCCGCTCGACTGCCTCGTCGGCGTTGTAGAAGAACAGCGCGGCGTCACCGAGCAGGTTCGACACCAGCAACGCCACTCCTCCGACCACGACCACGGTTACCAAAGCCGCGATCAAACGCCGAGTCCGGGCGGGGCGTCGAACAGGCCTCGGGGTGAGCGGCGAGAGTTCCGAGAGTTCCGTGCCCACGACGTCTTCCTTGTCATCCATCGCTCTCACTCGCCGTCCTCGCCGCGGGCCCGCCGCAGCAGCCGCCGGCCGCGCACGACCAGGCTGGCCGCGTAGATGCCGACTGCGGCGAGTGTGACGCCCCAGGCGCCGAGCACGTAGCCGGCCTGGCTCATCGGCCGGCCTCGGCTCGCCGGGCCGCCATCGCCTCGTGGAGTTCGCGGGCCTGGATTTGCCGCTCCAGCCATCCGATGCGGAAGCGGTGCACCATCATCCAGCAGATGGCCATGGCGGCCACGACGAAGGCCAGGAACAGGGTGAACAGCGTGAGGTCCTCGAGCTTGCCTTCGGTGAGCGAGGACTGCTGGTGCAGGGTGCGGTTGGCCCACCAGTTCACCGACCGGTTGACGATCGGCAGGTTGACCGCGCCTATCAGCCCCACCACCGCGGCCCGGGTGGCCACCGAGGTGGCGTCGCCGCCGAGCGCCCGTATTGACAGGTACCCCACCATCACCAGGAACAGGATGAGGCTGGTGACGAGACGTACGTCCCCCCACTCCCAGTAGGTGCCCCATGTGGGACGGCCCCAGAGCATGCCGGTGACCAGCATCAGACCGCAGAGCAGGACGCCGACCTCGGCGGCGGCGTGGGCGGTGACGTCCCACCACACCGACTTGCGCCACAGCCACATCACCGAGCCGACCGCGGTCAAGCCGAAGGCGACGTAGGCCCCGAGAGCCGACGGAACGTGCACGAAGATGATGCGCACCGTGTCGCCCTGGACGTCGTCGGCCGGGACGGCCAGAAGCCCCAGCGCAGCCACCGTGGCCAAGCCGATCAGGGTGACCAGCCCCAGCCAGAACGTGAAGCGCGAACCGGTGCGAGCGGGGCCGCCGAGATAGGAGGCGACCTGCGGCTCGGAGGGCGAGGCCGACGATTCCACCGGCGTCATGCTTCCTCCAGCAGCGGGCCGTAGACGACTGCACCCACCAGGGCGTTCACCGCCGCGAAGCCCGCCAGCAGGCCCACCCAGGACCACCCCTCCACCGCGACGGTGCCGAACCCGTCGGCGAAGGCGCGGGTGGCCGCGATCAGCACCGGCGCCGACACCGGCAGCAGCAGGATCGGGAGGACCGTCTGATGGGCTCGGACTCCTGCTACCACAGCACCGAGCAGGCTACCGGCGGCGGCCAGGCCCACCGTCGCCGCTACGCAGGTAGCGGCGACCAGCGGCACCGACTCGACCTCCGCGTCGTACAGCAGCACAACGCCCGGAACCAGCAGCACCTCCACCACCAGCAGCTGCACCGCCACCGCCGCGGCCTTTCCCACGAAAGCGGCCGCAGGGGCCATCCCGCTGAGCAGCAGCACCCGGCGGGCTCCGTCGGCGGACTCCACCGCCGCGGACCGCTGCACCGCCACGACGGTGACGAACAGCACCGTCATCCACAGCAGGCCCGGCGTGGCCAAACGCAGCGTGGGCCGGTTGGCGTCGAGGGCGAACCCGAACAGCACGAGCACAAGAAGCGCGAAGGGCAGGACCTGGCCCAGCGTGGTGCGGGCCCGCCATTCGATGCGCAGGTCCTTGGCCGCCACCAGCCGGGCATCCCCGACGAAGCCTCCCAGCCCGGTCCAGGCGCTCACGATTGCGCCCTCTCAGACAGCGTTCCGCCCGCCATCGTCACCGTGCGGGTGGCGAGTCCGCCGGCCGGCCCTGTCTCGTGGGAGGCCAGTACGACCGCGGCGCCGGCCGCGGCCGCGGCTGTCACGAGGCTGTCGACGATCGCGCGCCCGTCGGAGTCCAGCCCGGCGTGCGGCTCGTCAAGAAGCCACAGTTCGGGCCGCCGCACCACGATGGCGGCCAGCGCCACCCGGCGTCGCTGGCCGGCCGACAGCCGAGCGGTGGGCACATCGCGCAGCCGCTGAGGAAGCCCGAGGCGATCGAGCGCGCCCGTCACATCGGCTTCGGCCACCCTGGACGCCCGGGCCCACACCTGGAGGTTCTCGGCCGCGCTCAACTCACCGTAGAGCGCGGTGTCGTGGCCAAGCAGACCCACCCGGCGGCGCACTGCAGCCCGGTCGGCGCCAAGGTCGCAGCCCAGCACGTCACCCTGCCCCTCCGACAGGCGCAACAGTCCGGCGCACAGGTGCAGCAGGGTGGACTTGCCCGCGCCGTTGGGCCCGCGCACCAGGACCACCTCGCCGGGCACGACCTCCAAATCGGCTCCGGCCAGCGCCGGGAAGCCTCCCATCAGCACGACCGCGCCGCTCAGGCGCACCGCGGTCACGATGTCATCCGGCGATCGAAGGCGCGCGCCCGGGCCTGAGCCATCCCTCCAGCGTAAGAGGCCGAGCGGGTCAGGCTCGTCGTCGCCCGGTTAGGCCACCGGATAGAAGTGCCCGGCGTTGACCACGAGCGTCTGGCCGGTGATCATCCGGGCCCGTTCCGACGCCATGAACACGACCGCTTCGGCCACATCGGAGTCGGTGGGCATCTCCCGCAGGGCCATTCCTTGGGCGATCTCGTGCTTGACCTCCTCGACGGTGATGCCCCTCGTGCCGGCCTGCCACTCGCAGTAGAGCTTGACGTTGGGTCCCCACATCCAGCTCGGAACCACCGTGTTGACCCTGATGCCGGACGGACCCAGCTCCGCAGCCAGATCGCGA
Source organism: Acidimicrobiaceae bacterium (assembly GCA_009842325.1). Classification (GTDB taxonomy): domain Bacteria; phylum Actinomycetota; class Acidimicrobiia; order Acidimicrobiales; family Aldehydirespiratoraceae; genus Aldehydirespirator. The sequence continues at coordinate 273,057 of VYFQ01000024.1, forward strand.
GCCAGCGACAGCAGCGCCGATTTGGCCGCCCCGTACGGGCTCTGGGGGAACTCCGCCACCGGCCTCATCGAGGCCTGCGATCCGATCAGCACCACCGACCCCCCGCCGGCCGCGACAAAGTGGGGCTCGACCGCCCGCACCACGTGCACCGCGCCAAGCACGTTGACGGTGAGGTTGAGTTCCCAGTCCTCATCCGTGGTGCGGTGCCACGCACCCTTCTGGGTGTCGAGGGCAGCCACGTTGACCACCGCGTGGAGCTCACCGAAGCGAGCCGCGGCCGCGTCGGCCGCGGCCGTGCAGTCCTCCTGGCTGGTGATGTCGCCCGCGCACGCCACCACCCGCTCGCCGGTGGGGTCGAGCTCGGCCGCGGCCTCGGCCAAACGCTCAGCGTTGCGGGCCATCACCGCCACATTGGCGCCGTCGCGCAAGGCCAGGCGGGCACAACTGGCGCCCAAGCCGGGGCCGACACCCACCACGAATACGGTTCGTCCTTCGAGGATCATGGCCCCAGTCTCTACCGTTACGGAGCCGCTGCCAACGAGGCCGGCTAGATCAGCGTCTAGGGCAGAGGCTGCCAACGAAGCGGGCGGTCCTCCAGGGCGCAGGCGACATCGAGTTCGGCCCCGGGCTCGGCCAGAAAGTCGGCAACGATCCGGTCGACGCAGTTGTCATAGCCCCACACCCAAATGCCGTGGCCGCGAGTGCGGGTGACGACGTGCGTGCCGCGGGGCAGATGCTCCACGGCTGCCTCCGCGAAGCTCGGAGGCGTGATCGGGTCGAACCTCCCGGAGATGAGCAGGACCGGAAGATCGCTCCGAACCGGCTCGGTCGGCAACGTAGACGCCTCTATCGCCCACGGCTCGCACTGCGCGGACAGGCCCTCCCCCACCACCGCTGCCCCGAACGCGCCGATCCCCGGAGGCGGCCCCGATGCTTGTGGCAACCACTCCGCGCATGTCACGGCTGCGAACGTCGCTGGCGCGCCGGTGTGCGCCTGCTGGGAAGCGGTCTCAACTCCTAGCAGGGCCACCGCTTGGGCTGCGGTGAGGCCACCGTCCTCGTCCGAGTCGGCTTCCTCCCCACGCGCCAGTCCCGCCAACACCCCTGGAACCAGGGTCGCGGTGAAGTCGTTGTAGAACATCTGGAACACAACACCCGCGACAGAGTCGCCATCGACAAGTGCGTCGAAGGGCTCGAGAAGAGTCGTCTCGTTCGCTGAGAAGGGGACGACGATCGGGTCTGCGTTGAATCGAGGGATGAGTTCTGCGAGCAGCCCGGCCATGGTCGCGCCCTCCCCGCTGGTGGCCAGAATGGCGGCGCACGCTGGATCACCGCTGCACTCCTCGTCGAGTTCCCGAACGACCCGTTCGGCGCCCTCGGCAATAGCGGCATCCAGGTCGAAGTGCCCGGGATACACGCCGTCGAGCACCGCACCGGACAGGCCGCCGGGAGCGTCTCGCAGCACCTCCAGGGCGATCGTTGTGCCGTAGCTCACGCCATACAGGAGCCAACGGTCATATCCCAGCGCGGTCATTACATCGACGACGTCGGCCGCGTGGGCCTCGGTCGAAGTGTGAGTGAACACGGGGTCGCGTTTGAAGCGGTCTGAGCATCGGGCGAAGGCCTCCGATGCGATGGCCGTGGCCTCGTCACGGGATGCCTCGAGGATCTCTGCCAGCCTTACCTGCCACTCACCGCACCAGTAGTTGGCGCTGCCGAAGCCGACACCCCGCTGATCGATGAGCACCTGCGGGTAGGGACGGCTCGGCAAGAACCTCGCCAGATCGCTGCTGGCACCCCCGGGACCGCCCTGCAACACCGCGAGGGGCGCGAGCGACTCTTCGCCGGTGCCGGGGCGGATGGCCACGCTCACGCCCATGTTGCCCGCGGCCGGGTCGGCCCGATCGATCGGGACGATGACCCAGACACACCGCAGTCCGGTTCCCACCAGACCCACGGGACAGTCCTGTTCGACAACGTCGCCAGGCTCGCCGCCTACCTCGATCGACGGATCGGCGTAGGTGACCTCCGAGTAGTCGTAGGGGTCCCCCACTTCAACGAAATCCGAACGGCTGGACCCGCCCGAGCAGGCGACCACGACGAGGGCCACCACCACTAGCGCCGCAACGGCGATCAGTCCCTTGTTCACGACCTCTGACCTATTGTTATTGGCTTACCAGAGTTGGTCGGTGTAGGTGTCCGTGCCGACGATTGTGGGTAGGAACGGCGCCGCGAACACGACGTTGCCCGCACCCGCGTCGGCGAGCCCGGCTGCGTAGGCCCGGAACCGGTCCCACGCGTCGGCCGGATCGCCGTCCAGGAAGAACATCTGCACCTGGCGTTCGGCCGGCCCGGCCGGGGTGCCCAGGTCCATTGGTGCCCGCTCGGTCTCGCCGCCGACCGGGTCGATGTAGCGCCACGACACCATCGAAGCCACGCTCGAGCCGTCCATCAGCGCAGGCAGCGCCTCGGCCCGCAGGTGGGCGTCGAGCCCGTCGATGTCGGTGCCCTCAGCGGGGTCCACCGCCACGACGACCAGGCCCTGGTAGGGGTGGTCGAGGGCCAGCTCGATGGGCACGGGGTCGTGGTCGCGGTAGTGCGACCACGGCTTGTGGAGCAGCACCGTGTGGGCGTGGATCCGGTTGTTGAAGCCCCGCCCCTCCTTGTAGAGCTCCACCACCTGGTCGATGGCCCACGCGAAGTGCTCGCGGTGACGGCCCTCGTGAACCCAGTAGATGGCCAGGTACGAGCCCGCTTCGGTGGGCACCGCCAGCGGGGAGTCCTCAGGGAACCGCAGGTCCTTCAGGTCGCGGGTGGCCACCCAGCGCCGTCCGGCGAACAGCCACGGACCGATGAGGCACCCCGCGTAGAAGTGGTCACGCTCGTACCAGCGGTTGTAGTCCACCTCGTGGCCGCGCTCGGGGTCGACCATGGTGAACAGGCAGCTGCCGACCCGAACGGGATAGGTGTTCATGAGTCGAACACCGTTCGGGTGACCCAGTCGGCTACCAAGGCCGGCTTCGATCCGCCCTCGATCTCGATGGTGATGGTGGTAATCGTCTGCACGGAGGCCGGCTTCAACTCCACCGACTTGACCACGGCGTGGGCCCGCACCCGTTTGCCCCGGCTGACGGGGCTGATGAACCGCACCCGGTCGAGGCCGTAGTTGATGCCCATGACCACGCCGTCAAGCCGGGGCGTGTCCGAGGGGACCGACTGCATCAGGTGGGTGAGCATCGACAAGGTGAGGAAGCCGTGGGCGATGGTGCCGCCGAACGGCGTCTCGGCCTTGGCCCGCTCCTCGTCGATATGGATGAACTGGTGGTCAACGGTGCAGTCGGCGAAGGCGCTGATCTGCTCCTGGGTTATCTCGAACCAGTCTCCGTACCCGCGCTCGTCGCCCTCTTGGGCCTTCAAGACCGGAAACGCGGCTTCAGCGCTGCTCATGCGGCTCCCCTTTCGTAGCTGGGGCGGACGGCGCCAAGCTACCGGCCTATTTCTCCCGCAGGGCCTGTTCGAGCAGCAGACCGGCTGGATGGGGAGCCGCGCCTGAGCGGCGAGCGATCACCAGCTGGCGCCGGGCCAGGATCTCGCACCGGACAAGGGGCTGCTCGCCCCACTCGGCCTGGACAACCGGGAGGACCGACCAGCCCAGGCCGAGCCTGACCATCTCGCACAGCACTTCAGGCTGATGAGACTCGGCGACCACCTCAACAGGCGCGCCTCGCCGCCGCAGAGCGGCCTCGATCCCGGAGCGGGTGTGAGCGTTCCGGGGGAACAGCACCCAAGGCCCCCAACCCGCGCTGGGACCGGGATTGCGGCGCCCGTCGGGCGCGTAGATTGCGAGATCCTCGGTGAGCAACACTTCGGTGCTGACTCCTCGGGGCCGCTCCGCAGGCTCCACACACACGGCCAGGTCCAGAGATCCGTCCACCAGCTCGCGCAGCAGGTCGCCCGAGGGTCCCACGCGCAGATGGATGCGCAGTTCGGGATGCTCGGCGCGGAACTGTCGCAGCGCCTCGCCGTGGTGCTGGACGGCGGACGCGTCGATCATGCCGAGGCGCAGCCGTCCGTGGTCGCCGGAGCGGGTGCGCCGAGCCCAGTCGGCGAGGTCGGCGGTCAGGGCCACCACTTGGCGGGCGTGATCGAGGACCGGCTCGGTGTCGGCTCGCAGCACCCGGCGCCGGCCCTCCCGGTCGAACAGGGAAACGCCGACACGGCGTTCGAGCTCGGCCAGACCCTGGGAAAGGGCCGACGGGCTCACTCCGACCTGCTCGGCGGCCAGCGCGAACGTGTCCGAGTCGGCCACCGCGACCAGATACTCGAGTTGGCGGATGGAGAGATCGGGCAGAGATTGGGGCACAGGTGCATAATAGTTCAGTTTTACTTCATTAGTTTGCCAATAGCTCCACTATTCCTTATGTTACCTGCCATGACCCTTACCGCAGCCCGACAAATCGCCCCCGCGACCGGCAATCTCGGCGTGTTGACGCCGGGTATGGGGGCGGTGGCGTCCACCTTCGTCGCCGGTGTGATCGCCGCCCGCCGGGGCCTGACCCCGCCCATCGGCTCGATCAGCCAGATGGCCCACATACGTCTCGGAACCAAGACCGAGAACCGCAATCCCCCCATCAGGGAGTTCGTGCCTCTGGCCGGGCTGGACGACCTCGTGTTCGGCGGCTGGGATCCCCTGTCAGCCAACGTGCTGGAGGCGGCCCGCACGTGCGGCGTGCTGGAAGAAGGCGATCTGGGGAGCATCTCGGCCGAGCTGGAGGGCGTGGTGGCCATGGACGCGGTGTTCGACCGGCGCTGGGTCAGCCGTCTCGACGGGGTGCGGGTCAAGCCGCACATGTCCAAGTGGGATCAGGCCCAAGCGCTGATGGACGACATCGAGAACTTCCGCAGCACCCACGATTGCGACCGGCTGGTGATGGTGTGGTGCGGATCGACCGAGGCGTTCTCGGAGCCGACCGAGGTGCACACCTCGGTGGAGTCCTTCGAGGCGGGGCTGAAAGCGGACGACGATGCCATCGCCCCCAGCCAGATCTACGCCTACGCGGCGCTGCAGAGCGACGTGCCGTTCGCCAACGGCGCCCCCAATCTCACCGTGGACCTTCCGTGCATGGAGGAGCTGTCCCGCATCCGGGGCGTTCCCGTCGCCGGCAAGGACTTCAAGACCGGCCAGACCCTGATGAAGACGCTGATCGCGCCCGGTCTGAAGGCCCGGATGCTGGGCCTGCGGGGCTGGTACTCCACCAACATCCTGGGCAACCGCGACGGCGAGGTGCTCGACGCCCCCGAGAACTTCAAGACCAAGGAGGTCTCCAAGCTGGGCGTGCTGGGCACGATCCTGCAGCCCGAGCTGTACCCCGACCTCTACGACGAGATCCACCACGTGGTGCGCATCAACTACTACCCGCCCCGGGGCGACAACAAGGAGGGCTGGGACAACATCGACATCTTCGGCTGGCTCGGCTACCCGATGCAGATCAAGGTCGATTTCCTGTGCCGGGACTCGATCCTGGCCGCGCCGATCGTGCTCGACCTAGCCCTGTTCATGGACCTGGCCGCCCGGGCGGGCGAGTCGGGCGTGCAGGAATGGCTCAGCTTCTACTTCAAGGCGCCCCAGCCCTCACGGGAAGCCGACGTGGAGCACGACCTGTTCATCCAGCAGACCAAGCTCAAGAACACGCTGCGGGAGTGGATGGGCGAGGAGCCCGTGACCCACAGCGAAGCCGGCTGAAGGCTCCGATCAGGACTCGGCGGCGAGAAGGTCGATCTCCAGGATCCCGCGGGCGATCAGGTCGTCGATGGCGGCCTCCTCAAGGCCCAGTTCAGCCACAATTTCCTGGGTGTGCTGGCCCAGTCCGGGGGCGGGTCGTATGTCGGCGTCGACCATGCCGGTAGCCGAGAAGGCCGGACCCTCGAAGGTCATGACCCCGATGGGCGGCTGGTCCAGCTCCACCAGGTAGCCCCGGGCCGCCAGATGCGGGTCCTGGAGCTGCTGCGAAGAGGTGAGCATGGGGCCGGCAGGCACGCCCGCGGCCAGGCAGGCCTCGGTGACGGCGTGCTTTGACAGCGTCCGGGTCCACTCCGACACGGCCTCCTCCAGCTCGTCCTCCCGCCCGCGGCGGGTTTCCACGGTTTCCAACGTCGGGTCGTCCACGCCGGCCAGTTCCGCCAACGCGGCCCATTCAGCATCGGTTCGGCAGCAGATCGCCACCCACTGGTCCTCGCCCTCGCAGGGGAACAAACCCCAGGGTGCGCCCAGGTCACGGCGGTTGCCCTGGGGCTTGACCGAACCGGCCTGCAACGACTCCCGGGCCAGCAGATCGCCCATGACCCCGACCGTCTGCTCGACCTGGCAGACCTCGCTGTGGCAGCCGCGCGCCATCACGCCGCGCCGCCGGCCCAGCACCCCGGCCACGGCGGCCAGGGCACCCATGCGCCCTGCCCAGTGGTCGGGGAAGATCGACTGCGATCCTGACGGCCGCTCGACGTCGGGATAGTCCCAGAGGTGGGTCATGCCCCCGGTCACCTGGGTGTTGGGGCCGTAGCCCTTCCAGTCCGACCACGGACCGGAGGATCCCATGAGCTGGCTGGACACCATCACCACGTCGGGGTTGGCCGCCGCGAAGTGCTGGTATCCCAGCCCGAGGTCGTCCATGACCCCGGTAGAGCCGTTCTCGACCACCACACCGAAGCGGGCCGCTCCCCCGGCACCGGCTGCCATATCCAGCAGCAGCCGGCGACCCTCGTCCGTCTTGACGTTGATGCCCAGACTCCGCTTGGAGCGGGACGATGAGGCGAACGAGGGCGACATCTCCCCGCCCAGGATCACTCGTATGAAGTCCGGGTAGGTGCGGCTCTCGATCTTGATGACGTCGGCGCCGTACTCGGCCAGCATCCGGCTGATCTCCACACCGACCCCGCCGTGACCGAAGTCGGCGACCCTCACGCCGGACAGGGGCGGTGCCGGCTCGGGAGCGGACTCCGGCACGGGCGGCCAGACGACAATGCCGTCAGCCTCCTCCGACGCCCCATGCCCGAGAGCGCCCAGCACTTCATCGGTGTGCTCGCCCAAGTGCGGGGGCCGTCCGGTGGGGCCTACCCGCTCGCCGTCGGTCTCCATCCACCCCGACGGCAGGCTCATCACCCCGCCGGTTGACAGCGGAACCCGATCGAAGGTCTTGCGGGCCTCCAAATGGTCGTTGGTGATCACGTCGCCGGGCTTGAGGATGGGGGTGGCCACGATGCCCCGCCGCTGGGCCTCCTCAGACACCTCCTCCATCGTCATGGTGGAGAAGAGCTCCTCGTAGAGGGGGTTGAGTACTGCGTCGGCGATCATGAACCGGGCGATGAACCCGTCGTACTCGGGGTCCTGCAGGTAGTCGGGCTCGCCCAGCCAGGCCCTCATGGCCTGCCACTGGCGGGGACTCAGCACCACCAGGCGCACGAACCCGTCGGCCGCGGCCAGGATCGTGTACACCGGGCCGGGGCCGGCCCTGATCTCCATCGGCTCGACCCCCTCGATCATGGCCTTGGACGAGTTGGACAGCGACCAGTCGGTGATCTGGGCGGCCGCCTCGTTGGCCGACACGTCGATGAGCTGCCCCGCCCCGTGGCCGAGTCGCTGGATGAGGGCGCAGACGATGGCGAAGGCGGCCGTCAGGCCGGCGACGTCGCCGGAGATGTTGCCGGGAGGCATTAGCGGCTCACGCTCGGGCAGGCCTGCCTTCCAGCACATACCCGAGGTGGCGTCGATCACCGAGCCCGGCACGTCGCGGCCGGAGTAGGGGCCGGTGCGCCCGTAGGCGGTGATCGAGGCGACCACCAGGTGCGGGTGACGGGCCGTGATCGCGTCGGCCTCGAGCTCGGGGGCGCCTGCGTCTGCGGCCGCGCCCGGCTCGGCTGACCCGATCAGCACATCGGCGGACGCGAGCAGGGATTCGAAGCTAGCCATGCTGGCGGCGTCGCCTGGGTCGATCACTACGCTGCGCTTGCCGCAGTTGCGCATGGTGAAGAACAGCGAATGCTCTGGGGTTAGCGGATCTAGGGGCGGGAGGATGCGGCTGGGCGATCCCTCGGGCGGCTCGACCTTGATGACGTCGGCACCGAGATCGCTCAGAAGCCGGCCGCACAGCTCGCCCCGATCCACCGCAAGATCGATGACTCGAACGCCGGTGAGGGGTCGAACGGGCATGTCAGCGCTCCTTTTTCGTGCCGAACACTCCGACGAAACTCACGATCTCGCCGGGATAGCCACCCAGATTATGGGTGAGGCCCAGGGTGCGATCCGTCTCAGGGATGCAGCGGTCGTCGGGGGCCTCACCCCGCAACTGCAGCCACACCTCGTACAGCATCCGCAGGCCGCTGGCCCCCACCGGATGGCCGAAGGACTTGAGCCCGCCGTCGGTGTTGACGGGCAGCTCGCCGTCGAGGTCGAAGACCCCCTCGAGCACGTCGCTCCAAGCGGTACCTCGCTCCGAGAACCCCAGGTCCTCCATCAGGACCAGCTCGGTAGGGGTGAAGCAATCGTGCACTTCGGCCAGGGCCAGCTGCGACCGGGGTTCGGTCACGCCGGCCTGGGCGTAGGCGTCGGCTGCTGCCTGAGCGCACTCCGGCATCGTCGTGTAGTCGTAGTCGGGATCGAGCGACCCTGCACCGGTGCCGGTGACCACCGACAGGCCCTTCACATACAGAGGGTCGGCGCACCAGTGGTGGGCATCCTCCGCACGGCACACGATGGCAGCCGCGGCCCCGTCGGCCACCCCGGCGCAGTCGAACACCGACAGCATCCCGGCCACCGCGGGCATCTCACAGATTCGCTCGGCCGACATCTCCCGGCGGAACTGCGCGAGAGGGTTGCGGGCCCCGTTGTGGTGGTTCTTGGAGGCGATCCGGGCCGCGACGTAGCGCAACTCGTCGCGGTCGACTCCGTAGCGGTCGGCGTAGGCGGGCAGCATCAGGCTGAACATGGCCGCGGCGGTCAGGGTGCGCTGGGTGCCGTCGGTGGGGATGGGGAAGGCGTTGAGGCCCTGGTAGCCGCCGTCCTTGACCTTCTCAGCCCCCAAGGCCATGGCGGTGTCGTAGGCCCCGGAGGCCACCGCGTAGCAGGCCTGGCGCAGGGCCTCGGAGCCGGTGGCGCAGTAGTTCTCCACACGGGTGACGGGTTTGCCTTGAATCTTGAGAGGCCCGGCCATGCCCAGTCCGGAGGCGGCCGACTGCGACGTGCCGAACCAGAAGGCGTCGATGTCGTCCTGGGCCATGCCGGCTGAGCGGTAGGCGGCGTGGGCCGCGTCGATGATCAGGTCGTCGAGGGAGGCGTCCCAGTGCTCAGCGAAAGGGGTGCAGCCCATGCCGATGACGGCCACCCGGTCGGTGATGCCGTGCGAACTCACAGGCTGTCTCCGGGAGGTTCACCGCCGGAGACGCCGTCCCGCAAAGGTCGGGCCTTCCAGAAGTAGTTGTGGATGTCGTCGGCGGTGTAGAGGCGCCGGAACGTGGGCACGACCCGCATGCCGACATGCACTTCGTCAGCGTCTACGTCGGTCAGCTCCAGGGGAACCCTGCCGCCGCCGTCGAAGTCGACGACGGCGAACACGGTGGGCGGGCTGGGCGAGTAGGCGAGCCGGTCCACGGTGAAGCTGGCGACGGCGCCGGAGATGTGGGCCATAGGCGCGGGGTCCATGTCGTCGGCTGCGCCGCCTTTCTGCGACACCCGGGCCGGCGGCAGGTGCACCATCTCGCTGGACCGGTCCCGGGAACCGGTGAACCCGTACTTCCAGTCGCTCCTGCGGCTCGCAGCCGACGACGAGGGGCGGGCCGGAGCGGGCCGGTTCGGCGGCTCGACCGTCACCATGTTGCGCCAAGCCAGGAATCGGCCGTAGGAGAGGGATCCGCCCTGCGCGATCTGGCTCGCAATCGGCGCGGCCGGACGGTGGTCCGCTATGGCCTCGGTGGCTCGCAGGACGATCGCCTCCACACCGTCGGCCAGTGCCACCACCGCGATGGTCTCTCCAGGGACGGCGTGCTCGAGGGCGGAACACAACAGGAGTGCCGGATGGGCGGTGGCTGTGTTGCCGACCGCGTTGATGAGCGGGTCCACAAGGCTGTCGGCCTTGGCGCCTATGGCCTTGAGTGCCGTGGCTACCGCCCGGCTGTTGAGGCCGGTGACCGCGAGGCGGTCGATGCTGGCCGCGTCGTCCATACCGCTTGCGTCCAGGGCGGCTTGCCATGCCTCGGCCGCGGCCGGACCCAAGACGTGAGCGCCGAAGCGCTCCTCCCACGTGCGCGAGCGCGCCCCGCCGGGGATCCGCCAGCGCTCGGTGACTTCGAGCGTGCGGGACGCTCCGCCGAGGTATTCGGCCAGCACCGGTCCTTCGGAGTTGTCGCTCACCAGCAAGGCGGCGGCGCCGTCGCCGGCAGAGGCCTCGTCAGCGCCGGCGGGCAGGCCATCACGGGCATCGGCGGCGACCACCAGCGTCCGACCGCTCCCAGCCAGCGCGGCATGCAGCGCGCCGATGCCGGATCGGACCGCGCCCCCGAAGTCGAGGGCTGACACGGCCGGATCGAACCGCAGAGCGGCGTGTATAGCGGCCGCGTTGGTCTTCTCCAGGTAGGCGGGAGCTGACGTGGCGAACCAAAGGGCCGCCGGCTCTACAGCGGTGGACCGCAGAGCAAGATCGGCCGCGGCCTGGCCCATGGTGGTGGTGTCCTCGTCGTAGGACGCCACCGCCCGGGTACCCGTGCCGCCCCCCAAGCCGAAGAATGCGGCGATCTCGGACCGGTCGAGCCTGCGATACGGCACATAACCCGCTACCGAGATCACACCGCGCATCGCCGCACCCTACCGGCGCTCGCGGGGGCACTCCCCGAGCCCGTCTATCAGGCGGGACTGGGCGAGATGATGGCATCGACCTCTATCTCGACCACGAGGTCGGGATGCACCAGCGCCGAGACCTCCACCAGCGTGGCCACAGGACGGATGTCACCGAAGACCTCGCCGTGGGCCCGCCCGTATTCCTCGGCCTTCGACATGTCGGTGAGAAACGCCCGCGTCCGCACCACATCACTGAAGGCAGCCCCCAGTTGGCGCAGCGCGTCTTCGATGATCCGCAGAACTGCCTGGGCCTGCCGGTAGCAGTCGCCGGGATGATCAACCCCACCGGGGTGCAGTGTGGTAGTCCCGGCCACGACCACATGATCCCCAACCCGAACCGCCCGCGAGTACCCGACGGTCGCCTCCAACGGCCCCCCACTCGACACGTTGACCCGGGTCGAGGTGTTGTCCAATATTTCGCCACCGCTCACGAGGCCAGTATGTCGGCCTCAGCTGGCGCGCTGGGGAATGCCAGCGACCGAGCGACATTCCGGCCTAAGGCACACAACTAGAGGCCGGCGGCTACTCCTATTGCTGCTCTGGGGTCGGCCGCTCCGGCGAGGGTGCCTTGGTCGGTGACCTCTATGAGGTGGGCGTGGCCGAAGCTGTGGGGCGTCTCCTCGCGCAATGCGGTGATGTGGCCGCGGGCCGCTAGCGACTCGTGCCAGCCGGTGGTCGCATCCTCGATCAGCACACGGCGGCCTTGGCCAGGGACCCAGGTGGCGAAGCCGGCGTCGGAATCGTCGGGGCCGAGCACCCAGCGGGGAGCTCTGATGGCCGCGCCCGGGGACTGGCCGAGGCTCAGGGTGCGCGCCAGTAACTGAAGCAGGATCTGGGGTTGGGAGTCGCCGCCCATCGTGCCAATTACCTGGCGCAGGGAGCCGTCGGGGCTGGTGACCAGCGCTGGCGACAGGGTGTGGGGCGGTCGGCGGCCCGGTCGGTACTCGGCCGGATGGCCGGGAACCAGGTTGAAGCCCAGGCCCCGGTCGTGCAGGAAGATGCCCGTGCTGCCGGCCACCAGCAGGGAGCCGAAGCCGTTGGCATTGGAGTTGATGAGCGACACGCCCATGCCGTCGCCGTCTACGGCGCACAGGTAGGTGGTGTCCCCCATGGCCGCCGGCGCGGGCACGTTGCCGGCCCGGTCAGGGTCGATGGCGTCGCGCCGCGGACCTAGCCGGGCCGGATCGACCAGCGCCTGGCCGTCGGCGCCGTCGTACAGCACCCGGACCCGATCGTGGGCCGCCTGGGAGGCCGCCTCGATCAGCAGATGGGCCCAGTGTCCGTTATCGGAGTCGCCCAGGTCGAGGCCGTCGGCGATCCATGCCCCGGCCAAGGTGAGATAGCCCTGCGAGGTGGGCGGCACCGTCCACAGCACATGGCCGAACGCCTCGGCCCGCACCGGCTCCACCCAGCGGGCAACCGGCTGGGCCAAGTCCTCCTCGCTGTACTCCCCTGCCCCCAGGGCGATCAGGCCCTCGCCGAACTCGCCGCCGTAGTAGCCGTCACGACCCTGCTCGATGACGGCCCTGAAGGCCCGGGCAGTTCCCGGCCGCCGCACCACCGCGCCGGCCCGCAGACCAGCCGGGACGTCGGTGTTGCCGTCCACGCCGGCCACCTCGCCGGCCCGATCGGCCAGCAGCGGCGAAGCCGCAAAGCCGCCGTCGGCTATCCGGATGGCCTCGGCCAGCACGTCGGCCAGCGGCAGCCGCCCGTAGCGGGCATGCAGGGCCAGCCAGCCATCGACCGCTCCGGGCACGGTGACCGAGGCCACATCGCCATGCAGCGGCATCTCGCCGTGACCCTGCGCTCGTAGCCGATCGGGGTCGGCACCCGACCCCGCGAACCCGGCCGCGTCGAGCGCGGCAGGCGGACCACTGCCCCCCTCGTGCACCAGTGCCCACACGTCACCGCCGGGCCCGCACATGTGGGGCGAGGTCACCGCCAGCACTGCGTTCGCACCGACGGCAGCGTCAGCCGCGGACCCACCCCGGCGGAGCAGGTCCACCCCGACGCCGGTGGCCAAGTGGTCGACAGTCGACACCATCCCCGAAACAGACGTGCGGGTGACGGCCGAAGGAAGTCGAGACATGCCGCCAGTGTTGCCCGCGACCCGCCCGACCACAAAGCCAGCATTTGGCGAGACCTAAGCGTGAGGCCGGGGCGTGGCACGAGGGTAAGCACTGGCGGCGCTCGCGCCGTCAGGGCGCGCCCGTGACAGGACTCGCCGGCCGGGCCTGGCTCGACCGACTAGACATCAGTTCAGTTGGCGCCTACGCGACTCCGGCGGCGTTCAGGGCCCGCTCGGTGAGGACCCTGGCCAGGTGGCTGCGGTACTCGGCGTCGGCGTTGAGGTCGTCGGGGGGCTCGAGCCCGTCGGCGGCCACCGCGGCCGCGTCCGCGGCCGATGCCCCGCCAGCTAGCGCGGCCTCCACGCCGGAGGCCCGGATGGGCGTGGAGCCCATGTTGACCAGGCTGACGCCAGAGCCGCCGCCGGCCACGGCCACGCCGACGATGGCCCAGTCCTGGGCCCGGCGGTTGAACTTCTGGTAGTTCCAGCCGCCGCTGCCGGCCGGCACCCTCACCTCGGTGATCATCTCGTCGTCGGCCAGCACCGACTCGAAGTACCCGGTGAAGAAGTCGGTGGCCGCGATCTCACGCGAACCGCCGGGTCCCTGGGCCACGATGGTGCCGCCCAGCGCCAGCACGGCTGCAGGCAGGTCCGACGCCGGATCGGCGTGGGCAATGGTGCCGCCCAGGGTGCCCCGATGGCGCACTGCCGGATCGCCCACCAGCGCAGCCACCGAAGCCAGCATCGGGCAGGCCTCGGCCAGCGCAGCCGAGTGCTCAAGCTCGCTGTGGCGGGTGAGCGCCCCGATGGACACCGAGCCGTTGCCGGTGCGGATGTACCGCAGATCGTCGAGACGGCCCACGTCGACCAGCACGCTCGGTGTGGCCAGCCGGTACCGCATCATCGGTATCAGGCTGTGACCCCCGGCCAGCAGCTTGGCGTCGTCGCCGTGCTCGCCCAGCAGCGAGATCGCGTGGTCGGCGGACTCGGCGACTTCGTAGTCGAAAGCGGCGGGAATCACGACGCACCTCCTTGGGCATCGGCGATGGCTCTCCAAACGGTCTGGGGCGACGCCGGCATGTCGACATCGGTAACGCCCAGGTCTCGCAGCGCGTCCACCACGGCGTTGATCACCGCGGGGGCGGCCGCGATGGTGCCGGCCTCGCCCACGCCCTTTACCCCCATCGGGTTGGTGGGGCTGGGTGTGGCGTGGCTGTCGAGCCGGAAGCGTGGCGCCTCCGCGGCCGACGGCACCAGGTAGTCGCCCAGATTGGCCGACACGAGCTGGCCGTCGGAGTTGTAGACGGCGTCCTCGTACAGCGCCTGGGCTGCACCCTGCAGGATGCCCCCGTGCACCTGGCCCTCGACGACCAGCGGGTTGATCTGCACGCCGCAGTCGTCCACCGCCACGTAGTCGATGAGGTCCACGTCCCCGGTGTCGGTGTCGACCTCCACCACGGCGATGTGGGTGCCGTTGGGGAACGTGAAGTTGGGCGGGTCGTAGGTGACGTGAGCCTCCAGGTTGGGCTCCATCCCGTCGGGCAGGTCGTGGGCGGTGAACGCCGCGAAGGCGATACCCGCCAGCGGCACCTCGGCCTCGGGCGTGCCCCTCACCCGGAACACGCCCCCGGAGAACTCCAAGTCGTCCTCGCTGGCCTCCAACTGGTGAGCGGCGATGGCACGGGCCTTGTCGATCACCTTCTCGGTGGCCATGTAGACCGCCGTGCCGCCGACCGCCAGCGACCGGGACCCGTAGGTGTCCAGGCCGGTGGGGCTGACCGCGGTGTCGGAGTGCAGGACCTCCACGTCGTCGGGATCGACGCCGAGCTGGTCGGCCACGATCATCGACCAGCAGGTCTCATGGCCCTGCCCGTGGGGCGTGGACCCGGTCACGACCTGCACCTTGCAGGTGGGCGAGATCCGCACCGTGGCCGCCTCCCAGCCGCCGGCGCCGTAGTCGAGCGACGCCAGCACCCGGCTGGGCGCCAGGCCGCACATCTCCACGTAGCTGGAGAAGCCGACGCCGATGCGCTTCGACGAGCCGGAGGCCCGTCGCTGGGCCGCCTCGGCCCGGCGCCCGTCGACGTCGGCCAGCGCGACCGCCTTGTCGAGCACGGTCTGGTAGTCGCCGCTGTCGAAGACGAGGCCGGCGGCCGACTCGTAGGGGAAGGCGTCGGCACCGATGAAGTTGCGGGCCCTGATCTCCTCGGGCGACACCCCCACCGACACGGCCAGCGAGTCCATGGCCCGCTCCACCGCGTAGGTGGCCTCGGGACGGCCGGCGCCCCGGTAGGCGTCGGTCGGGGTCCGGTTGGTGAACACCGAGGTGCACTCGAACATGTAGTTCGGGATGTCGTAGCAGCCGTGGTACAGAAACCCGCCCAGCAGCGGCACGCCCGGCGTGACCAGCTGAAGGTAGGCGCCCATGTCGGCCAACAGCTTCACCCGCACTGCGGTCACCTTGCCGTCGGCGTCGGCGGCCAGCTCGATGTGCTGGACCTGGCCCCGGCCCTGGATGGTGGACACCGCGGCCTCGGCCCGGCCCTCGGTCCAGCGCACGGGCGCACCCCGCTGCATGGCCAAAGCGCTGCAGAGGATCTCCTCGGCGTAGACGTTGAGCTTGCAGCCGAAGCCTCCGCCCACCGACGGGGCAACCACCCGCAGCTTGTTCTCGGGGATGCCGAGCACGACTGCGGTCATCACCTTGAGGATGTGCGGGATCTGGGTGGCGGAGTACAGCGTGAGCTCGCCGCCGGCCGGCGACGGCACCGCCGCGCAGCCCCGGGGCTCCATCGGCGCCGGGATGAGGCGCTGCTGCAGGTAACGCTCGCTCACCACATGGGCGGCCTCCGCGAAGGCGGCGTCAATGGCGGGGGCGTTGTCGCCCCAGAGGCCCCACGTGTAGCACTCGTTGCTGTCGAGGTCGGCGTGGACCAGCGGCGCGCCGTCGGCCACCGCGTCCTCTATCTCGACCACCGCTGGCAGCGGCTCGTAGTCGACTACGACAGCGGCCGCGCCGTCGGCGGCGGCGTAGCGGGAGTCGGCCAGGACCACCGCCACCGCGTCGCCCACGTACTTGGCCGTCCCGCGGGCCACCGGCAGATGCGCCGGGTTCTTCATGTCGGGGGTGACCGGCCAGGCGCACGGCAGGGCGCCTTCGCCCCACAGCGGGGCCAGGTCCTCGCCGGACAGCACCTCGTTCACGCCGTCGATCTCGAGGGCGGCCGAGCCGTCGATGCCGACGATGTTGGCGTGGGCCTCGGTGGAGCGCACCACGCCCACCCAGATCGCGCCGGGAAGGGCGAGGTCGTCGATGAACTTGGCCTCGCCGGTGAGCAGGGCCGGGTCCTCCTTGCGGAGCCGGCGTGAGCCGACGTGGCCCGCAGGAGCGTCTTCGGTGATCGTCATGTCAGTCACCTCCCGAGCCCGCCGCGGCGAGCACGGCGTCGACGATGTTCTGGTAGCCGGTGCAGCGACAGAGGTTGCCCTCAAGGCCGTGGCGCACGCCGTTCTCGTCGAGGCCGGGGTACTCCTCCACCAGCGAGATGGAGGCCATCACCATGCCCGGCGTGCAGTAGCCGCACTGCAGAGCGTGGTGCTCGTGGAACGCCTGCTGCATCGGATGCAGCGTTCCGTCGGCGTCGGCGACACCCTCGATGGTGGTGATGTCGGCACCGTCGGCCTGCACCGCGAACATGGTGCAGGACTTGGCGGATTGGCCGTCCACCAGCACCGTGCACGCCCCGCAGCTGCTGGAGTCGCAGCCGACGTTCGTGCCCGTGAGCCCCAGGTCGTCGCGCAGCGCATGCACCAGCAGGGTGCGAGGCTCCACGTCGAGGCTCCGTTCGGTGCCGTTGACGGTCAGGGTCACAGCTGTCATGCGCTTCTCCCTGTGTTGACCGGTTGGGGTCCGCCATCCTGTCGCGGATTCGCGCCGCTGTCTAGGGACTTGAGTGAAGAGCCCGCGAATACTGCCTGACCGGCTAGAGACGACCGCCAGGGTCGGGAGAGGGCAAACCTGCGAGCACGGCACGGGCTGCCTCCAGATCGTCCGGGTTGGTCACGCCGATCCACTCCTCGCCGGTGGACACCATCTGCACCGAGAGCGCTCCTTGAGCCATGCGTTCAGCAACGACCGTCGGAAGCAGGCACTCGGAGTCGGCTTCGTGTCCGTGGGCGGTCATGAAGCGCTCGAAGCTGTCGCCGATCCAGTCGAACGCCGCCCGCGGGAAGGCCCACAAGTTCATGGACACGATGGTCTCGTCGGTGAGCAGGGCAGCGGGTTCGGATGAAGTGATCGTGCCGTCAGCCTGGCGGGCCACTCCGTGGTGCTCGACGATGCCCACGAGACGGTCCCCCGAAACCTGGCAAACGCCGCGGCTAACGCTGCCCGTGGCCGAGAGTGTGCGTGCGAGGCCGTATCCGCACAGGCAGGCCTCGTCGTCGGCCAGGCCGGTCGCCGAGGCGGCCAGAGCCGACATCGCCTCCGGGCCGTAGTAGTCGTCGGCGTTGCACACCACGAAGGGGCCGTCGACCTCGGCCGCGGCCACCAGGACGGCGTGAGCGGTGCCCCACGGTTTGGGCCGGGGCGCACCGTGCTGGTCCTGGCGCACATAGGCGAAGGCGACGCCGGCGCGCTGCAGGTCGCCGTGCCGAACGTCTAGATGGGCGCGCAGGACGGATTCGATCTCCGAGCGCACCACGAGCACCACCTTCGAGGCGCCCGCGCCCGCGGCCGCCGAGATCGCGTAGTCGAGGAAGGACTCGCCGTCGGGTCCGACCTCGACGAGCTGCTTGTCGCCGCCGAAGCGGCGGCCGATGCCGGCGGCCATCACCACCAGCGTGAACATTCCTCTCAGCGCTCCAGCAGGTGACGCACGTGGTGGGTCTCGTTCACGGAGCGGACCGTGCGCAGGCCGGTGCTGGACGCCGCGACCCGGGTGATGCCGCAGTAGTCGACCAGCAACGACAGCGGGTCGTCGATACCGAGCAGTATCTGCAGGTACACACCGGTCACCATGCCGTGGCAGAACACGGCCACCGTGCGGGAGCGGTTGGTGCGGATCACTTGCTCGAAACCCCGCTCTACCCGGGCCCT
This sequence comes from Acidimicrobiaceae bacterium, assembly GCA_009842325.1. Classification (GTDB taxonomy): domain Bacteria; phylum Actinomycetota; class Acidimicrobiia; order Acidimicrobiales; family Aldehydirespiratoraceae; genus Aldehydirespirator. Next base: position 291,105 of record VYFQ01000024.1, read on the forward strand.
GAACTCCTCGTAACCGTCCGAGAAGATGGTCTCGTTGAGGTCGGCGTCGGGGTCGTAGTAGTGGGCGGTGGCGGGGTCGTCGCGGCTGAATTCCTCCGCGGGCACGTAGATCCGCGACCGGTGGTCGGACTCGCGCAGGTCATCGAGGATCTCGACGGTGAGGCCGAGTCGCCCGGCCAAGGGCTCGGCGGTGCTCACGGCCCGCCTCATCGAGGACGCCACGATGTGATCGATCCCCTCCTCGCTCAGGAAGTCGGCGGTGGCTTCGGCCTGGAGCCGGCCGACGTCGGCCAGGTCGGGGTCGGCGGAGCCGCCTTCCGGGGCCTCGTCGCGCACCGGACGGGCATGGCGGATAACGAGCAACTCCATCTAGACGCGGAGGCTACCGGGGACGGTCCTCGCTCAATCCGTGCCGCATCGCCCAGGACCGGCAGGAGCCGCCCCCAGACCGGCACATCGAATTGGCAGCCCAGGACGCCCAAACGGGCGCTCCACGCTGCCAATTCCGGCGCCGACGATCAGATCGCAGGCGCCACGCCGATGCCGTAGCCCGGCGGAAGGCCCATGACCCCGGCGGTGACGGGCGGCAGACCGGCCACATCGGAGGCCATCAGGTCAGCAGTGGCCAGGCCGTGGGCCCGAGGGTGGCGGCCGACTCCGTCCACGGCCGCGGCTACGTGCAGGGCGTGGGCCATGCCCACGGCCGAATCGAGGAAGGAGGTCACCGTCACGGACGCTTCCGCTTTGTGGGCTCGGGTCGCTATGGCCAGGGCCACGTTCGGGCCCCCGAGGGCTTGGGGTTTGACGATCAGGTTGCTGATACCAGTGTCCAGAGCCCACACGGCATCTGACTCGTTGCGTATCGACTCGTCCGCCGCCACCGGGACAGGGCTGCGCCGGCTCACGGCCGCGATGGCGTCGATACCGGCGACCGGCTCCTCGCAGTAGGCGACATCGCAATCCTGCACCCGGCTCAGCACATCGAGAGCGGTGCGGTCGTCCCAGGCGCCGTTGGCGTCAAGGCGCAACTCGCCTCCGGGGCCCAGCCCGGCGCGGGCGGCTCGAACCCGGTCCACATCGACCGCCGGATCGACCGCGCCCACCTTGAGCTTGACCGCCTTGAAGCCGGCCTCAACCGCATCGTGCGCGGCCTGCTCGACCTCAGACGGCTCGGGCGCGGCTATGAGAGCGTTGACGGCCACCTCGGAGGCGGGAGCGCAAGTCGAACCCGCCACCAAGCGCTCGGCTAGCGGCTGTTCGGCGTGGCGAGCCTGAAGGTCGGCCCAGGCGCCGGTCACACCCGCTCTGGCGTGGGGGGCGTCTCGGAGGTCCCCGACAACGGCGTCGAGCGCGGCCTCGCCGCCCTCACCGATGCCGTCGAGCGCGCCCCGCAGCGCGGCCTCGGTCTCGAGCAGGGAGTTGCGCGACCATCCCGGCAGCGGGCTGGCCTCGCCCCAGCCGGTGACTCCGTCCGCGGTGAGCGAGACCAGGAACCCGGCCCGGAACCGGATCGAGACCCCGCCGGTCACGAGCGGGGCCTTCAACGCCAGCCGGAAGGGGTGCAGCTCGGCGAGCAACCGGGTCATTCGTCGCCTCCTTCTCCGGCCCGGTGCGACGCCGCCCCGGCGGTGAGTTCTGCTTGCGCGACGGTGGTGGGCAGCGGAGCCAAGCTGCCGGCCAGTACGGCTTCGGTGCCGGTGATGAACTCGGCGATCACGGCCGCGGTGGCGGCGGGCTGCTCGACATGGGCGGCATGTCCTGCGCCGCCGACTTGGGCGAGAACGGCTCTCGGCAGCCCCGCCGCGAGCTGCTCGGCAATGGCGCAGAACTTCGAGTCGTCGGCCCCGACGACGAGCAGCGTCGGCACGTCGCACTCGGCCAGCCGCCCGTGCAGTGGCACCATGGCTCCGGTCCCCCCGGCCATCAGGCTGCGGGCCAAGCCGGCGGGGTTCGACGCCAGACGCTGGTCCCGGGCGACTTGCAGGTAGGCCTCGCCCAGCGCAGCTTGTCCTGCGAACAGAGGGCCGGCCATCCATTCGTCCACGAAGGCCTCGAAGTCGGCGAGGATGCGCTCGGCCCGGGCTGCGTCGGTCTGGGCCCGCTCGCGCCGCTGTTCGGGCTCGGCTATCCCGGCGGAGGCTCCGATCAGGGTCAGGGATCGCAGTCGCGGCGATGCCGTGCATCCGAGCGTTAACGCCACCCGGCCACCCATCGAGTAGCCGACCAGATGGAATGTCTCGCAGTCGAGCGCATCGGCGAGGGCGGCGACCTGCCCGGCCATTGACTCGACCCGGTAGCAATCGAGGTCGTCAGGCACCTCAGATCGTCCGTGGCCGACAAGGTCCGGGCAGATAATCCGAGCGACCAGCCGGGACGCAAGAGGCTCGGCGAGTGGAGCCATGGCCTGGGCCGAACCGGTGAACCCGTGCAGCACCACCACGGGAACGCCCGCGGCCGGACCGCCCTCTGTCACAGCCATCTCGACGCCGCCGGCTCGGATCCGCGTTCCTTGCGCCGAATCCCACTCCATGACTGGGAGACCGCGTCCAGAACGGTCAGTCACGGCCCTGCACGGCGGCCAGAGCCAGGCGGGCGGCCTGCTGGGCCGCGGTTGTCAGGGCGTGTCGCTGGGCCACGTCGTCGTCGCGATCGATGTCGACGACCAGCAGGTCGATGCCCGGAGCCCTCGTCGATGCTGCGGCGCTGACTGCGTCGACCAATCCGGTGGACGTGGACACGCGGGCAGCCCGAATGCCGGCGAACCCGTCGAGGCCGCACAGGTCGACGCGGTGCGGGGTGCGGAACAGGCGTTCGAAGTCCTGAGGCGGTATGCGGTCGGCCACGGGCAGCAGCGAGAAGATCTCACCGCCGTCGTTGTCCACGCATACCGCTATCAGGTGCAGACCGAGGCGGTCCGCCGCGGCGAGGCCGCTCAGATCGTGGAGCAGGGCCAGGTCCCCGGTGTAGAGGGCCACGGTTGCGGAAGGATCGGCCGCAGCGATGCCCAGAGCGGTGGACGCACTGCCGTCGATGCCGGCCGCGCCCCGGTTGGCGGCGCACACGACCGGTCCGGTGTCGAACACGAAGGCGTCGAGATCCCTCACCGGCAGCGAGTTGGTGGCCACCAGCACCGCATCGGCGGGCAACGCATCCACAAGGTCCCGCGCCGTTCGGGCCGACAGCTGTGGGTCGCCGTCGATGGCCGCACCGATGGCCTTGCGGGCGGCTCGGTCGAGCTTCGACCAGGTGTCGAGCCAGCCGCCATCGCGGCCTCGCCCCGGCGGGGAGGCACCGGAAGTGATCGAGCCCAGTGCCTCCACGGAGGCCGGCATATGGCCGGTGAGGCGGAACACGGCGTGCTCCCAACGGTCCTCGGGATCGATGAGCACGACGTGCCGTGGACGGGTGCGCTCCAACCACAGCCTGACCGGCTTGGTGGTCGCGGTGCGCCCGACCAGAACGGCCGCGTCGGGCCTCAACTCCTCGCCGAGGGTCTTGTCAGCCAGCAGGTGGTCGGCGGTGGCGACCACGCACCCGGACCGCTCCTGGTTGCCGCCGGGGTGGGAGCGGCCCCGGACATGGGTGACGGGCTCGCCCACGAGCGGCCAGCCGGCCCAGGCCGCGAACCGCTCGGCTGCGGCGGCCCAGCGCCGTTCCCGGTCCAACCCCCCGCCCGGCCAAGGCCCGGCCACCACCACACCCCGCTCGCATTCGGCAACGATCCTGGCCAACTGCGCCAGCTCCGCCGGCGGAGCCCGACCGTCGTCCTCGCCTGCATGTCCCGCACCGGTCTCCGCAGACGATGCCACCGGCCCTGGAATGGTCGACACCGGTTCCAGTGGCTCCCGCAGCGGCCAGTTGAGATGGACCGGCCCGGGATCGCGGCCCGAGGCCGACGCGATGGCCGCCTCGGCCCATCCGGCGGCGGCGCCGCCACCGGCCTCGTCGGGCACCGGCAGGTCGATGCTCCAACGCACGGCGGTCCCGTACAGGCCCACCTGGTCGATGGTCTGGGGCGAGCCCCATCCCCGCAGCTCCGGAGGCCGGTCGGCGGTGCACACGATCATGGGAATGCCCGCGTGGGAGGCCTCCACCACCGCGGGGAGGTAGTTGGCGGCCGCGGTTCCCGAGGTGCACACCAGCACCGCGGGCCGGCCCGAGGCCCGGCCCATGCCGAGAGCGAAGAACCCTGCGGAGCGCTCGTCGAGTTGGATCCAGGTGCGCATCCCGCGCTGGGCGTCGAAGCACAGAGTCAGCGGAGTCGAGCGCGATCCGGGGCTGATCACCGCCTCGGTGACTCCCAGAGCCGCCAGCCGGGCCGCGAAGGCCGCCACGGTGCGGTAGACGGCGTCGGTCATGGCTGGGCCGCGGGTCGGGCGACAGCGAGCATCGGGGTCAGCGCTCGTCGATTACGTCCAGGAGGGCTCGGAGTTTGTACGCCGTCTCGGTGAGCTCCTCCGTCGGCAGGGAGTCGGCTACGATTCCGGCCCCGGCGAAGAGGCAAGCTCCCTCCGGCCCGGTCAGCGCGCAACGCAGCGCGACCCCCATCTCGCCGTTGCCGTCGAGGTCGCACCATCCCACCGGGGCCGCATACCAGCCCCGGTCGAAGCCCTCATGGCGGGCGATGAACTCCAGGGAGGCGCCAGTGGGGGCGCCCCCTACGGCTGCGGTGGGATGCAACACGCCCGCGGCCCGCAGCACATCCATGTCGCTCGCTCCGGTCCGCCGGCGCTGCACTTCCGCGGTGATGGGCGTGTGCAGGTGCTGGACACTATTGAGGCGCATCAGTCCCGGCTCGGCCGGCGCCGGGTCCACCAGACCCAGACCGGTCAGCGCCGCGGTGATGCCGTCCACCACGAAGCGGTGCTCGGACCGATTCTTGGCCGAGGCCAGAAGTCCGGCGGCGAGGCGCTCATCCGCTTCGGAGGTGTCGCCCCGGGGGGCGGTTCCGGCCAGAGCGACGGTCTGCAGCCGTGAGCCGTCGAGCGTGACGAGTTCCTCGGGCGTAGCCCCCAGGAAGGTGGTCTCGCCGACTGAGAACGCAAAGGTCGCGCAGGCCGGGTTGCGCTGCCGGAGGCGGTCGAGGACCGCGACCACGTCGAGGCCCCGATCGAGCATGAGTGTCCGGGCCAGCACAACCTTGTGGAAGGCGCCCCTGCCGATGGCGGCGACGGCTTCGGAGACGAGAGCCTCGTAGTAGTCGTCACGGTCGCACTCCACCGAAGCCGCAGCCCAATCGGCCCGGCCGGCAGTAGCCGGCAGGGGCTCCGCCTCGAAGGCTGCCAGTTGCCGCTCCAGCACGGCCTCCGCGGCTGCTTCGTCGCCGTCGGGGCCGACCCGGGTGGCGGCCAGCACCCAGGTGCCGTCTTCACGATCGATCACGGTCAGCTCGGGAAGCACCATCCGGCAGTCTCCGAACCCTCGCCAGGACGGTCCCCGGTGCGGACTCCCCCGATCGTTCGCGCTGTGCGGCTGCGAGTCGTTGCCTGCGGCTTCCCTGTTCGCAGCGAACGAGAACCCGCCTACCAGCACCGGGGCCGGCCCTTCTGACGGCACCTCGCGCCGGATCCGGGCCGCGAGCACGGCCCGAGCCGCCGAAGCGGCCGAGAACCGGTCATTACCCGTCGGCTCGATGGCCTCGACCTCCCCGATGGCCGCCAAGCCCACGCCTTGGTCCGGCCGCAGCCACACGGCGCGCAGGCGGTCGGCACCGGCTGAGGCGTAGACCGCGAGCGGGTCGACGCGCCTGTCGAGGCGTCGTGTCCTGACGAGGACAGCGCCGGCCGCGATGGCAGGGTCGTCGGCTACGCGGGCCATGGCCCTGGCCCACAGGGTCCTCTCGAAATGGCCGACCACGAGCTTGGTGGCCACCGGGACCAGCCGGTTCACGCTGGCGACCAGGGCGGCCCGGTCGGGGCTGTCCCGCTTGATGTGGCGTTTGAGCAGGTCTATGGCATCGTCGATCAAGTTCTCGACGTTGGTGACGTGGCGCATGGCCAGGGCGGCCAGCTCCTCGATGGCCACGCCCTCGCCGACCAAGGTACGGGCCGCGGCCAGTACGTCGACGTCGTCGGAGCCGAAGAGCTCGCCTTCAGAGCCGTTGTCCAGAGGCGCCAGCAGACCGGCGTCTATCACGAGGTCGACGACGAAGGCGGGTACGTCGGCCCGTTCGGCGAGCTCCGCCCGGTCGAGCAGGAGACCGGTTTGATCGGCTTCGGCCGCGGCGGCGCTGTCTGGCACGTCCACCATGCTACGAGTCCCGGCTCGGAGCCGACCGTAGCGGCCCACCCGGCCGGTCACCGGTCACCGGGATAGAGTCGGCCCATGGTCTTCGCTGCGGGCACCACCGCCTACAACATCGTCGAGTTGCTCCACGTTCTCACGGTCCTGGTGGCGCTCGCCCCGGTGTTCGTCCATCCGCTGCTGCGCAAGCAGATGCAGTCGGCGGGCGGCTCCGCTCACCAGCAGCTGGTCGTGGCCATGGCGTCCAACGCACGCCGCCTGTACGGACCGGCGCTGATCGTGGCCGGCCTCCTCGGCATCGCCCTCGTCGAGATGTCGGAGGACGCGATCTCAATGACGGACGGCTGGGTGATCGCCGCCATCGTGATCTGGGTGGTGATGAACGGCGTCCTTCACGGCATGATCCGGCCCGCCCTCAAGGCCCAGGGCATCGAGGGGCCGTCGCCGGCGACGGACAAGCGCCTGGAGGTGGGATCGGCCCTGCTGTCGATCGGGTTCACGGTCCAGCTGATCCTGATGATCTGGCAGCCCGGCTGAGCAACCTGGGCGCACTCCACGAACTTCAGTGGGTTAACCACCTCTGTGGTGGTTAAGTGCTTGAAGTTCAGGACCGCTTCACCATTCGGGCTCGTCCTGGTCGGGAGCGAAGTCCGCCCATCGAGGCTCGGGGTCGGGCTCGGCTGATTCGGGAGTGCCGACTTCCGGGGTGCTGGCACCGGCCTTCACCAGCGCGGCCAGCACGGTCGTGACCGGTACGGCTGCGACCAGGCCAAGCGAGCCGCACAGCGTCCGGACGATCTCCACCGCGATCAGTTCGGAGTTGGCCACCATGGCCAGCGACTGGTCCGACACGGCGAACAGCAGCACCAGCGGCAGGCCCGCGCCGGCGTAGGCGAGCAGCAGCGTGTTGACGGTGGCCGCTATGTGCTCCCGCCCCACCCTGATACCCGAGGCGATGAGTTCGCTTCTGGGTAGCTGGGGGCTGTGGTGGCGCAGCTCTGCGACGGCGGCCACCTGGGTGACGGTCACGTCGTCGAGCGCTCCCAGCGCGCCGATGATGGCCCCGCCCAGCAGCAGCGAGGCCAGGTCGACGTCGCCGGCGATCAGGGGCAGGGTCAGGCCCTCCTCTGTCGCCAGACCGGTGAATTCGGCGAGCCCGAAAAAGACCCACGACAGCCCGAGGGTGAGCCCAAGAGACGCAAGAGTGCCGGCAAGAGCCACGGTGGTGCGCGTGTTGAGGCCGTGGGTGACATACAGGCCCACGAAGGCGATCACCGCGGCGGCTACCACCGCCACGAGCACCGGATGGTTGCCGTCGAGCACGGAAGGAGCGACGAAGGCGACCAGCACCCCCAGCGTGGCGGCCATCCCCACCAGGGCCATGGCGCCTCGCAGGCGCCCGAGGGCCACGACCACCATCGCGAACAGCCCGGCGAGCCAGACCAGCGGCGTGCGGCGGTCGCGGTCGACAAAGAAGTAGTAGTCGTTGGAGTCCTCGTAGCCGACGATCACCTTGTCGCCCGGCGAGATGCGGATGGATGTGCGGTCGTAGGTGAGGTTGAACTCGGGCAGGGCAGCCTGGGTTCCCGCGTTGGCGCCTTCGTCGACGCGCACGGTGATGGTCCTGCACGCCTGCGGGTCGTCGGGCGACGAGTAGCTGCACACCCGGTCGGCGACCTCGGTGACGGTGGCCGTCAGGCGCTGGTAGGCGAGGCCGATCTCGTCCGCCCGCTCCTGGGCGGCGTCCCGGCCCTCGCCGGTGGGCCACAGCAGGACGAGTCCGACGACGGCGGCCACACCGGCCAGCCCGACGAAGACGAGCACCGACACGAGCACCCGGTCGCTCCGCCATGCCTGCCAGCCGCTCTTGAGGCCGAGGCCTGGCCGATGCCGATGCGAGCCGCGCCCCATGGGCATGATTATGGCCGCGATTAGCATCGGCAGGTCGCAGCACCTGGGAGGCGCACGGCGATGAGCGAGTTTCCTGAACTGGGCTTCTATGCGCTGGCCGGCGAGGCCGCCAGCTCACGGGATCTGCTGCAGGAGGTGCGGGACGGCGAGGCGTTGGGACTGGGAACGGTGTTCATATCCGAGCGCTACAACAAGAAAGAGGTGGCCGCGCAGTGCGGGGCGGCGGCCGCAGTCTCCGAGACGATCACCATCTCGACGGGCGTCACCAATAGCAACACTCGCCATCCGCTGGTCACCGCCGGGTTCGCCCGCACCATGCAAAGCCTCACCGGCGGACGCTTCGTCCTAGGCATCGGCCGAGGTGTCCCGCTGCTGCAGACCGTGATGGGCATCAACCACATCACGACGGCCGAGATGGAGGACTTCGCCGGGCTGATGCGCCGGCTGTTCCGGGGCGAGTCAGTGGTGAACCACGACGGACCGGCCGGGCGCTACCCGTACCTGCGCCTCGATACGTCACTCGACGAGCACCTGCCCATGAGCCTCGCCGCCTTCGGTGAGAACACGCTGCGGCTCGCCGGCCGCTGCTTCGACGAGGTGATCCTGCACACCTACTTCACCGACGAGACGGTGGTGCGCTGCGTGGAGACGGTGCGGTCCGCGGCCGAGCATGCCGGCCGCGATCCGTCGGAGGTGCGGGTGTGGTCCTGCTTCGCCACCGTCGGCGACCACCTGCCCTACGAGGCCCGAATGATGAAGACGGTGGGGCGGCTGGCCACCTACCTGCAGGGCTACGGCGAGTTGCTGGTGAACACCAACCGATGGGACCTGACCGCACTCCAGCGATTCCGGGAGCACCCGGTGGTGTCGACCCGCCGGGGAGCGATCGACGCCGGAGCCACGACGGAGGAACTCGAGCAACTGGCCGAGGTCATCCCCGAGGAGTGGCTCGCCCCCGCAGCCACCGGCACGCCCGAACAGTGCGCCCAGGCGGTGCAACACCAACTCGACCTCGGCTGCGACGCCGTCATCATGCACGGCGCCACCCCACAAGAGCTGGAGCCAGTCCTAGCCGCCTACCGGGGGCTGCCGCGCCGCTCCCACTGACTCCGGTCGATGAACTCCGCTGAGATGGCCGAAGACCTCAAGGAGGGTGAGCATCGGTTTGTGGGAGTGCTCTACGAGCTGCCGTCGAACTACCCGCACATCATGAACGTGGCTCTGGATGTTCCCGCGGTCGTGTCCGATGCGTTCGGTGTGCGGGGTCATGTGCCGGTCGTGGGCACTGCCGATGAGGCGGAGTTGACTGCGACCCTTGTGCCGGTCGGCGGTGGGCGACACCGGCTGTTCCTCAACGCCGCGGTCCGGGATGCCATCGGCAAGGGCGCCGGTGACTCGGTGGAGATCCGGATCCGGCTCGACCGCAGCGATCGCACGCCCGAGACTCCGGCGGACCTGCGGGAGGCTCTGGCGGAGGATGGTGCGTCATCGGCATGGGCGGCGCTTGCGCCGTCGAGGCGCAAGGAGTGCCTGGTGTGGCTGGCCGACGCTAAGCGGGACCATACCCGTGCCGCTCGCATCGGCCGCATTGTGCAGACCGCCCTCACCGAGGGCACGCCTCGTCTGGGATAGCGGACGGCTCAGGTCCGGCCGGGGCGGGCTTCGACTATCTGGCTGTCGTCGTCGTAGACCTGCCATTGGCCGCTCGGGGCGTGCCAGAACAGGCGGCCGGTCAGCCGTTCGAGCGCGAGGCCGTAGCAGTGGAAGTTGGTGGCCGCGCCCTGGATGTGGATCGAGTGCACGTCGTCGTGGAGCATCGCCACACCGGTGCCCCGCTCGACCATCACCTCGTGCTGCACCTCAGGCTCGTCTCCGCCTGCGCACGGGCCGTACAGGCGGTTCAGCTCCTGGCCGCGCATCCCCACGATCACCGCCCAGGTCCTGTGCTCATGCGGTGGTGCCGACGTTCCGTCGCCCACGCACTGGACGTACAGCGCCAGCTCGTCGTGGTCGTTCTGCGCGATCCGGTAGCTCACTGAGGCGCCCGGAGCATCCGGGGGCGGGAAGTCCTCGTCGCCGAACAGGTCGTCGCGCTCGGCCAGTTGCAGCAGCCGCTCCTTGATGCGCTCCACCCCGGCCCGGTCGATGCCGCCGTACTCGCGGCCGTGGGCGTCGATCTTGGCGATGTCCTCCATGGCGTCGGCCACCGCTGCGGCCCGCTCGGCTGCCCGGTCCATCTCGCTAACGCCTCCTTCGGGCCAAGACCCGATGCGGCCTATTGTCGGGACCATTATGGCAAGCAAGAGAAGCGCCGGCCTGATACTTCACCGACGGAACGCCGACGGTGTGGTCGAAGTGCTGCTGGTGCATCCCGGCGGGCCGTTCTGGGCCGGCAAGGATGCCCACGCTTGGTCGATCCCCAAGGGCGAGTACGTCGAGGGCGAGGACGTCGAGACGGTGGCCCTGCGGGAGTTCGAGGAGGAGTTGGGATCGCCGCCGCCGGAAGGGTCGAGGCTCTTCCTGGGTGAATTCGGCCCGCCCAGCCGCAAACGGATCAGCGCATGGGCGCTCGAGGCGGACTTCGACGCCACGCACACGGTCAGCAACACCTTCGAGCTCGAATGGCCACCCGGCTCGGGCCAGGTCCGCGAGTACCCGGAGGTGGACAAGGCGGCGTGGTGGACCATGGATGCGGCTCAGACGAAGCTGCACAAGGGTCAGTTGCCGCTGCTCGACGCCTTGGCCGAGGTCCTCGACGACGGCGGCGCTGGGACGCTTAGCACCAGCCGAGCGGGCCTGGCCCGGCGGGCACGGCTGGCGATCCGGTCCGGGAAGCACGCCGGACCCACCGCTCATCTGGCCCCGGGATGCGTGCAGGCCAACCTCGTGGTGCTTCCACGGGCGGTGGCCTCCGACTTCGTGACGTTCGCGGCCCGCAATCCGAAGCCTTGTCCCATCGTGGAGGTGGTGGAGCAAGGTACGGAAGCCGTGCGCTCGGCACCGGGCAGCGACCTGCGCACCGACGTGCCCCGGTACCGGCTGTTCGTCGACGGTGTCCACACCGGCTCGGCCACCGACGCCACCGGCTGGTGGCGTGACGACCTGGTGTCAGTGCTGCTGGGATGCAGCTTCAGCTTCGAGGCGGCCCTGATGCGGGCGGGGCTGCCCGTGCGCCACGTCGAGCAGAGCTGCAACGTGCCCATGTACATCACGAACCGCCAATGCGAGCCGGCCGGGGACTTCGCCGGCCCCCTAGTCGTGTCGATGCGACCCATGCCCGCCGGGTCAGCCGATCAAGCCCGGCGAATTACCGAGGCTTACCCGCAGGCCCACGGTGGCCCGGTCCACATAGGCGATCCTGCCGACTTGGGCATAGATGATCTGCACGCCCCCGACTTCGGCGACGCCGTGGACATCCACGACGGCGAGGTGCCCATGTTCTGGGCGTGCGGCGTGACCCCGCAGCTGGCCATCGCCAACGCCGCCCCCGAGATCGCCATCACTCACGAGCCCGGCCACATGTTCATCACAGACCTGCCCGCCGACCTGAGGTCCGCGTAGTGGGCCCTCAGGCGTAGGTAGTCGTCTTCTCGATCATCAGGCGGATCCACTCGCCCGAGGTGACCGGTTCGTGGCGAGGCGGATCGTCGGGCGAGGTGCATGTCGGGATGCACTCGATGAGGGCGTCGTAGGCGGGCTGGTGGAAGAAGGCGACCGAGATACGGTCGCCGGTGACTCTGTCCGGCACGACCACCCGATGCAGGGTGGACACCCAGCGGTCGTTGGTCCATGCCGCCATCAGGTCGCCCAGGTTGACCACGAACGAGCCGGGCACCGAGGGCACGTCCTCCCAGTTGCCTTCCGGTGACAGGATCTGCAGGCCCGGCTGGCCGTCGTGGTACAGGATCGTGAGGCTGCCCCAGTCCGTGTGAGGCCCCCGCCGGTACTGACCCGGCAGTGGCGGCTCCTGCAGAGCCGGGTAGTGAAGGACGGCGAGGCCGGTGATGTGCTCGGCGATCTTGTCGTCGAACCAGTGCTCATCCAGGTCCAGCGCAAGCGCCATCAGCCCCATCAGCTTGGCGGCCAGGTCCTCCAGCATCCCGTAGCACGCGGTGAGGGCCTCCCGGAAGTCGGGGACCCTCTCGGGATCGGGCCAAACGTTGGGCGCGAAGAACGCCGACCTTCCCTCGTCCTGCCCCTCCCGGAGGCCGGCCCGGACGGCGGCCGCCGGGTCGTCGAAGCGGCCGACGGTGTAGAGCTCGGAGAGGTCAGGCGGGGTCACTTCGTCATGGGCAAGCGCCAGAGTTGAACTCCTCAGCGGCACATAGCCCCGCAGGTTGTCCGACGCTCGGCCCCAGGCCATCTTCTCGTCCAGGGGCAGCGCAAACAGTCGGCGCGAGGCGGCGTCCACCCTCCGCACCAGATCGTCCGCAACGCCGTGGCCGGTGATCACTAAGAAGCCCACGTCCTCGCAGGCCCGCCGGATGGCCTCCACGACCTCGCCGCGCTGCGGTCCCGGTTCGAACGCACCGGACAGGTCGACCAGCGGCACCCGGGATACGACTCCGGTTGGAACTGTCACAGCCTGCGCACACCCCTTGCCGTCGCCTGGTGCCAGATTAGTCGGGCCGGTCCTTGCGGCCGCCGGCACTCGAGGGAAGGCTCGACCACGCCTCGGGGCCGCTCGCCATCCAGTCGTTGAACATGTCGACACAGGTTTGATCGTGCAGCCGCGTCGTCGAGACACCGGCCGTCGCGAGCCAGTCCAGCGCCTCGTCGGACCAGCTCTCGCTGTCGCCCACCACCACCGCACCGATGCCGAGGAATCGCACCAGTCCGGCGCAATACCAGCAGGGGGTCATAGTGGTCACGAGGGTGGTGCCCGCGTAGTCGCTCATTGCTCCTGCGTCCCGGATGGCGACGGTCTCGGCATGGAGCAGAAAGTCCCCGTGTTGGACGTTGCCGTTGCAGCCCGCGCCCAGCACCGTGCCGTCGGCATCGACCAGAGCGGCGCCGATGGGTACTCCACCCTCGGCCAGTCCCCTCCGAGCCTGGTCGTACGCGAGCTTCAGGAGCCCCCGTGGGTCGGGCTGCCCCGCCACCTACTAGCCCGATCAGTAGATCGTCTTCTGGAGCATCGACAGGATCCACCCGCCGGAGGTGGTCGGCTCGTGGTGGGGCGGGTCGTCGGGCGACGTGCAGGTCGGGATGCACTCGATGCGAGCGTCGTAGGTCGGCTGATGGAAGAAGGCGATGGAGATGCGGTCGCCTGTATCGCCCTCGGGCACCACCACCCGGTGCAGGGTCGACACCCAGCGGTCGTTCGTCCACGCCGCCATCAGATCACCGAGATTCACCACGAATGAACCCGGCACGACTTGCACGTCCTCCCATGCCCCTTCGGGCGACATGATCTGCAGCCCGGGCTCTCCGTCGTGATAGAGGATGGTGAGACTCCCCCAGTCCGAGTGGGCCCCCCGCCGGAACTGACCAGGCAGGGCGGGCCGGTCCAAGGACGGGTAGTGGTTGACGGTCAGGTTGGTGATGTGGTCGGCGATCTTGTCGTCGAACCAGTGCTCGTCGAGTTCCAGCGCCAGGGCCATCAGGCTCATCAACTCAACCGCCAGGTCCTCCATCACCGCGTAGTAGGTCTCGAAGGCGTCCTTGAAGCCAGGAACCAGCTCGGCGTCGGGCCAGATGTTGGGAGCGAAGAAGCTCTCCCGGCCCTCGCGCAGCCCAGCCCGGCGGGCTATCTCGGGATCGTCGAACCGGTTGACGGTGTACAGCTCGCACAAGTCGGGGAGGGACTCATCCTCCCGGGACAACGCGAGAGCGGACTCCTGCGAGGGAGTGAAGCCGCGGTAGACGCCGGACGGCCCCACGTACGCCCTCTTCTCCTCCTCCGGGAGGGCGAAGAACGCGCGTGAGGCGGCATCGATGCCGTTCACCGCCTCGTCGGCGATCCCGTGGCCGGTGATCACCAGGAAGCCCACGTCCTCGCAGGCCTGCCGGATGGTGTCGACCACCTCGTCTCGCCGGGGGCCGGGCTCGAACGCACCGGTCAGATCCACCAGCGGCACCCGCGAGGCGACCTTGGCTGCACTGGTCATGCGATCACTCCTTGCCGTCAACTCCGGCAACGGGGCTCTCAGAAGCCTATGGACGGATCGATGAACTCATTGGTGTAGATGTCGGAGGCCTCAATGTCCTGAGGCACGCCCTGGAGTACGTCCTTGAGCAACTGCGTGACCCGCTCCATGCGGGCGTCATCCATGTTCCCAACGATGTCGTCGGGGCCGTTACCGACGTTGCCGAGAGCCAGCGCCGTCGCCGACGAGTACTCCATCTGGCCCGGATACAACACCCAGAAGGATGCCAGGTCCTCAACGATCTGCAGGATCACCGCGTCGGTCGGACCAGGATCGGCGTAGTGGTCGATCACCGCCTGCTGGAAGATCGGTACCACCAGCTCCAGGCAGGGACGCAGTTCTTCTAGAACGGCGGCCCGCACGACCAGAGGCTGGGCATAGATCTCGAAGCCCGAGTCGTGGATGAGCAGGAAGTCCACCGGCTTGCCCCACTCCTCAAGCGCGTTCTCATACAGCCAAGGCTCGCTTGTGGCGAATCCCTGCTGGACGACGGCGCCGCCCTCGGCGACGAAACGGGCGGGGGATCCGTCGTAGGACGGGTCCACCTGGTCGGCGCGAAGGATGCCGGCATCCACCATGTAGTCGATGAAGACGCCTCCGGCGAAGTAGACGACCGCGGCGTCGGACTGTCCGATGTCCGCGAAGCTGGAGAAGGAGTACGCCTCCGGGCTCCACATGAGGATCTGCGGGTTGGTGTCGAAGGGCGCAGCCACCGCGACAGTGGGGACGATGTCCCAGGCGGCAATCTGCTCGTCGGTGTTCACGTAGCCGAAATGGATCCCCTCGTCCAGCTGCATCGTTGCGGTGGTCGGGGCGAAGCCGAGGTAGGGCCCGCCGGCTCGGATCTCAAGGTCGATTCCGGTCTCGAGCAACGGCCCGCGGTAGACGCCGTTCTCGGTGTCGAGTTCGCCCGCGTCGCCGATCAGCCGGTAGGCGTAGCCGTGCTCGGGCGACGGGAACCAGTCGGTCTGCAGCACCAGCGGATTCGGGCACGCGCCGGATAGGTCCACCGCCATCGGGTCACTCGGCTCCTCCGCGGGCATCTCTTCCGCGGGCTCTGCATCGGCGGCAGGCTCCTCCACAGCGGCCTCTGCCTCGGTGGCGTCCTCAGCCGGGGCAGCCTCCTCAGCCGGGGCGGCCTCCTCGACCTCCTCGGTGGCGTCCTCGGCGGGGGCAGCCTCCTCAGCCGGGGCAGCCTCCTCAGCCAGGGCGGCCGGTTCGGCGGGCTCCGCGGAGCCGTCCTCGGCGTCGTCGCCGCACGCGGCCGACACCAATGCCATCAACACGATCAATGCAGCGAATCGCCTCATTCTCCACCGTCCAGGTTTTGATTCTATGAACTTTTTGGGTTCAGAATTCAAACTAATCAAACACAAGGACCCCGTCAAACGGCTCCGTCGACATCCGGCCACAGGCTGCGACAGAGCCCTGCGAATAGTGGTCGAGACGGTGATGCCGCGCGGTTCGGCACCGATCTCAGCTACCCCGGGGATCCTCTCTGGCCGTCACGAGGTAGACGATTGCCTCCTCGTCACTGACTCGACGGGACCTGTGCGGCACCCGCCCGTCGTAACAGACGCAGTCCCCGGGCCGCAGCTCGATGATCTCCCCGTCGATGTCCTTCTCGACCACACCCTTGACGACCAGGAACATCTCCTCGCCCGGATGCTCGTAGTACTTGCCGAAGGTCTTGGGGAGTCCGCGAAACTCCAAGGCCGTCAGTGACCGTGCATCGCGTACCAGCGATCGAGCCGTACCCGCGGCGCGGTCGATGTCGTGGTCCACATCCCGGGGATCGTCGCCGCGGACCAGCGAGTACGGCTTTGTCTCCTCCGTCGACAGCAACGCCTGCGCTGTCGTTCCAAGGGTGCGGGCGACCCGGTGAAGAGACGTGATCCGGGGCCGAGCGAGGCCTCGCTCGAGCTGGCTGAGAAACGAGGGAGACAGCTCAGCCTTCACAGCAAGTTCCTTCAAGGACAGTCCCGCTTTGGTGCGACGGTCACGAATCTGGCGACCGAGGGCGACATCGAGATCGCGCAGGTCGCTCATTTCTTGCCCCCGCCTTCAGCCCAGGACATCGTGTCGAAGAATCATCGGCCCGGAACCCTACAAGCCCGCGTCTGCTCTAGCGGAAGCCACGCCCGGCGCGCACCCCTCAATCAGCCGGAGACCAATGTCACAACGTCGTTCTAGGGTGCGGGCGTGACTGTTGATCTGGTGACCACGGGTTACGGCCCGCCCGCCCATGAGGCGCTGGCAAAGGCTGTGGCACGAGCCAAGGGCGGCGACCCGCTCGCCCCGGTAACCGTCGTCGTGCCCAACCACTACGTGGGCCTAGCGGCCCGCCGGGCGCTGGGCCGCCGCACACACAACGGCACCAGGGGGACTGCCGCCGTCGCCTTCCACACCGCCTACGACCTAGCCGAGCGCCTCGGAGGGGCCGAGATGGCCGCGGAGGGGCGCCGGGGAGTGACCATGACCGTCATCGCCGCCGCGGTCCGCACCGTGCTGCGGCGCGATCCCGGGCACTTCCGGGGCGTGGAGACCCATCCGGCCACCGAGCGGGCCCTGACCCGAGCCCACCGCGAGCTGTCCGAACTCGGCGACGGGCAGCTCCGGGCGCTGGCTGCGCAGTCGCCGCGGGCTGCCGATGTGGTGAGGATCCACCGACAGGTCGCGGCCGACCTCGAAGCAGGCTTCAGCAACGAGCAGCAGCTCTCGCGGGCTGCGGTCGCGGCGGTGCGGGCCGATCCGTCCGCCGTGGCGCGCCAGCTCGGGCCGATGATCGTGTTCCTGCCGCAGAGGATCACCGACAGCCAGGCAGGCCTGCTGCGAGCGGTCGGCGAGGCGGCGGGCACGATGATCGTCGCGGGCGCGACAGGCGCCGAGGACGCTGACGCGGCGGTGGTCGCCTCGGTTGGCAGGCTCGGCGCCGAGCTCGACGCCCCGGCACGGCAGGGCGGGCGTGCCGGGGCGTCGGCCACGGTGGAGGCCCTCAGCGTCTCCGACGCGGACGACGAGGTGCGCCACGCCGTACGGGCGGTGGTCGACGCGGCCCGAGCCGGCACCCCCCTGGGGCGATGCGCCATCGTCTACGGCATCGAGAGCCCCTACGTGCGCCTGATCAGCGATGCACTCGACGCGGCCGGCATCCCGCGCTGCGGCGCCACCTCCCGAACGGTGGAGACGTCGCTGCTGGGGCGGTCGCTGCTGGACATGCTGGCCTTGAGAGATCGCGGGTTCTCCCGGCGCGTCGTGATGGCTTGGCTGGCCGGCGCTCCAGTGAGCGTCAGGCGGCCCGACCCGGATGCCGGCGGACCTGACGGCGAGGCCGGTGGCGACGGGCCGGCGGCTCGCCACAGATGGCAGGGAGTGCCGAGCGCGGCATGGGAGCGGGAGGCCCGAGCCGCCCGGGTGGAGTCCGGGATCGACAGCTGGAGGCGCAGGCTCACCCGGTACGCCGAGGACTGCACCGCCGAGGCCGACCATCACTCCGCCGACGAGGAGCAGGCATGGCGCGGCGACCGGCACCGGCGCAGCGCAGAGCGCTCCCGGGAGCTGCTGAGCTTCATCGAGGAGCTCCACGCCGACCTGGACCCCCGCCCGGCGCCGCGCACCTGGGCAGAGCTGGCCGGCTGGTGCCAGAAGCTGATCCAGAAGTACCTCGGCGGGCGGCT
The DNA here is from genome assembly GCA_009842325.1 of Acidimicrobiaceae bacterium. Taxonomy (GTDB): domain Bacteria; phylum Actinomycetota; class Acidimicrobiia; order Acidimicrobiales; family Aldehydirespiratoraceae; genus Aldehydirespirator. The sequence goes on from VYFQ01000024.1 coordinate 309,085, forward strand.
GCGCCGGAGCTGGCCGGACGAGGAGCGGCAGATGGCCGAGCGGGTGGATCGCGCCGTCAGCCGTCTCGGAGACCTCGACGGCACCGACGACGAACCGTCGGTGGACGCCTTCGGGCGGGCGCTGCGGCTCGAGTTGGAGGGCGCCGCGCACCGGCACGGGCACCTCGGCTCAGGCGTGCTGGTCGGCCCGGTCGGCCTGGCCCTCGGGCTGGAGCTCGACCTGGCCGTCGTGTGCGGCATGGCCGAGGGAACCTTCCCCGCCCGCCGCAACGACGACGCCCTGTTGCCGGACCGGGAGCGGCTGGTGGCCGGCGGCGACCTGCCCGCCAGGGCCGAGCGTCCCGGAGACGACCACCGGGAGCTGCTGGCGGTCGTGGCCGCCGCGGGGCGGTCGCTGCTGCTGCACCCCCGCGGCGACCTCCGCCGGGCCGCGGACCGGTCGCCGAGCCGGTGGCTGACCGAGGAGGCGGGCGAAGCCGACCCGGTGCCGTCGTTCGTGGCCGGGCTGCGCCGCACCGGGTTCCCGGCCCACGCCCAGGAGTACGACACCCGGTGCGTGCTCGACTGGCACGACGCCCGCGCCCGCACCGCGAGCGGATGGAGCGAGCTGACCCGGATTCCAGGCGTGCGACAGCGCCCGGAGCTGCTGCGGGGCATCGAGCTGCGCCGGGCCCGCATGTCGTCGAGGCTCACCCGGTTCGACGGCAACCTGCCGGCCGGCGACCTCCGGGGGACCGTTCTGGCCCACCCGGCCGGCGGCACCGAGACGACCTCCGCCTCCCGGCTGGAGATGTGGGCCGGGTGCCCCCACGCCTACTTCATGCGCCACGTCCTGAGGGTCGAGGCCATCGACGACGCCGACGACGAGCATCGCATCAGCCCGCTGGAGCGCGGCAGCCTCGTGCACCGGATCCTCGAGCGCTGGCTGGCCGAGGCCATTGCCGACGGCGCCGTGCCCGCGCCCAAGGTGCGCTGGCCCGAGTCGTGGCGGACCCACCTGCTCGCCGTCGGGGAGGAGGAGTGCGACCGGCTGGCGGCCCGGGGCCTGGTCGGGCGCCGCCTCTACTGGCAGCACGACCGCCGCCAGATCCTCGCCGACCTCGTCCGCTTCCTCGACTTCGACGACGAGCAGCGGGCCCGCTACCGATCGCAGCCCGTGGCGGTGGAGCTCGGCTTCGGGATGCCCCACAGCGCGAGCGGTCCCGTCCGTGTCGAGATCGGCGATGGGCGGTCGATGAACGTTCGGGGGTCGATCGACCGGGTCGAAGCGACCCCGCACGGCGGCCTGCTGGTGGTCGACTACAAGACGGGCTCGTCCCGCGCCTACGAGAAGCTCGGCCCCGACGACCCGACCCTGGGAGGTCACCGGCTCCAACTCGTTCTCTACGACCTCGCGGCCCGCAGCCTGCTCGACGTCGCGGACACAGCCGACGGGCACGGCGCCTACTGGTTCGTGTCGGCCAAGGGGCAGTTCAGCGATGTCGGCTACGCCACCAACGCCGCCCGCCGGCAGGTTCTCAAGGCGGTGAACGCCATCGTCGACGGGGTCGGCGACGGCCTGTTCCCGCTGCACCCCGACGAGCCGGTGTGGCGGCCGTGGGTCCCGTGCGACTACTGCGACCCCGACGGCATGGGCACACGCGACCAATGGCGCGACTTCCAGCGCAAGCGTGACGATCCGGCCCTGGCCCGCTACCTCGACCTGGTGGATCCCGGCCGCGAACGCTCCGAGGCCGCCCAGAGCGCCGGAGCGCCGCGATGAGGGCCGCCACGCCGCCGCTGGCCGATCAGGCGGCCCGTGACCGGATCGCTTCCGACCTCGGCAGCACGCTGTTCGTGGAGGCAGGCGCGGGGTCGGGCAAGACCCGGGCGCTGGTCGAGCGTGTCATCGCGCTGATCGGGTCCGGCGTGGCCATAGAGAACATCGCGGCCATCACCTTCACCGAGAAGGCCGGCGCCGAGTTGCGGGACCGGATCCGGGACCGGCTGCACAGCCCCGACGTTCAAGGCGCCCTGGGGGCAGACGTGGCAGAGGCCGCGCTCCGGCAACTCGACGGCGCCGCGGTGGGAACGCTGCACTCCTTCGCCCAGAGGCTGCTGAGCGAGCATCCCGTGGAGGCGGGGCTGCCGCCCAGCGTCGAGGTGCTCGACGACATCGGCTCCCAGATCGAGTTCGACCTCCGCTGGCGCGAGTTTCTCGACGTGCTCCTCGACGAGCCCGCCATGGGTCCGACACTGCTGGGACTCGAAGTGCAGGGCGTGCGGCTCAAGCAGATCCGGGCACTGGCCGTGCAGCTGAACGAGAACTGGGACCGCCTCGAGGACTGGGACTTCCAGCACGAGCCCGACCTTCCGCCCGTCGATGTCGCTGAAGCCCTCAAGGCGCTCGACCTGCTGGTCGGCGTCCGCGCCTTCTGCATGGACCCCGACGACAAGCTCCTGGCCCGCATCGACACGATCGCCAAGCTCCGCAGCCGGCTGCTGGCTGTGGCCGGCGAGGCTGCCGCCACCGGTGCGGTCGCAGCCGACCGCACCGACCGGATCGAGGTGCTGCTGGCCCTGGAACGGGAATGCAAGGGCACCAATCTCGGCAAGGCCGGTTGCTGGGACGGCCAGGTTCAGAACGCCCGCGACGGCATCAGACGCCTGAAGGCGGTCTGCGAGCGAGCGCTCCGATCGGCAGCGGAGGCTGCGTTGAGGCGCCTTGTGGCCCGGCTGGCCACCTTCACGCTGAGCGCCGCCGAGGAGCGGCGAGCCACGGGACGTCTTGAGTTCCACGATCTGCTGGTTAGGGCCCGCCAGGTGCTGCGCCACGACACCCATGGACCGGCGGTGCGGGCGGCGTTGCGCGACCACTACCGGTGCCTGCTCATCGACGAGTTCCAGGACACCGACCCGATACAGGTCGAGCTGGCCGCACTGCTGGGCTGCGGCGACCTCGCCCCGGCCACCGCCGGCTGGGCCGAGATGGTCCCCGATCCGGGCCGCCTGTTCTTCGTCGGCGACCCCAAGCAGTCGATCTACCGCTTCCGCCGAGCCGACATCGCCACGTTCCTGGAGGCCCGCGACTGGACGAGCGGCCAGGACCGGGGCCGGATCGAGGGTCTGGCGACCAACTTCCGCTCGACGCGGCCGATCATCGATTGGGTCAATGCCGTGTTCGGGGAGCTGATCCAGCCGGTGGAGGGCAGCCAGCCCGAGTACGCACCGCTGGGCGCGGTCCGCGAGCCGGTCCCGCGGGGGCCTGCGGTGACGGTCCTGGGCACGCAACCGATCTACATCGAGGGCCGGGCCTTCGCCGCCGAACTGCGCCGGCGGGAGGCCGAGTCGGTGGCGCGGGCTGTAGCCGCGGCTCTGCGGGACGGATGGGATGTCGATGGGGGGTCACCGTCCGAGCCGGCGCCCGAGCCGGCCCGGCTGGGGGACATCGCCATCCTCATCCCGTCCCGGCTCAGCCTGGGCGCCCTCGAGGACGCCCTCGACGCAACCGGGATCCCCTACCGGGCCGAGTCCTCCTCGCTGGTGTACAGCACCCGAGAGGTGCGAGACGTGCTGTCGGCCCTTCAGGCTGTGGCCGACCCCACCGACGAGCTGGCCCTGGTCGCCGCCCTGCGCTCCCCGCTCTACGGCTGCGGCGACGACGACCTGGCTCACTGGCGCCTGGCCTTCCGGGGCAGGTTCTCGCTGCTGGGCCGGCTGCCCGAGGACGCGCCGGCGGACCACCCGGTGTCCGAGGGGATCGCCCACCTTGCCGAGCTCCATCGGGCCAAGCGCTGGACCAGCCCGCCCGCCTTGATCGACCGGCTGGTTCGCGAGCGCGGCGCCTTCGAGACCGCCGTGGCCGGCGGGCGGCCACGCGACGTGTGGAGGCGGCTCCGGTTCGTGATCGACCAGGCGCGGGCCTGGGCCGACGCCGGCGGCACCAACCTGCGCGACTACATGGCTTGGGCCCGCCTGCAGGGCGCCGACAACGCCCGGGTGACCGAGACGATCCTGCCCGAGACCGACGACGACAGCGTGCGCATCCTCACCGTGCACGCCGCCAAGGGCCTCGAGTTCCCCATCGTGGTGCTGTCGGGCATGACCACCAGGCTGAGCGCACCCGCCCGCGGGCCTTCAGTGGCCTTCGACGCATCGGGAGAGCCGGTGGTGAGGGTGAGGGGAGGGATCGAGTCCGAGAACTACGAGGCGTGGAAGCCGATCGACGAGCAGATGGACGCCCATGAGCGCCTCCGGCTGCTGTACGTCGCCTGCACCCGGGCCCGCGACCACTTGGTGGTGAGCCTGCACCGCAGAGATCCCGGCGAGACCGGCAAGAAGGAGAACTCCGCGGCATGGGCCCTCGCCGATGCGGGAGCGGCCGGAGCCGAGGCCGTGGACGGCTCGACCTTCCTCGGCCCGGCCGACGAGGGGGAGGTCCCGGCCGACGGGCGGCCTGCTCCAGCGGAGCCGCCGCGGGCTTCGCTGCCCGAGCGCGACGAGTGGGAGCACGAGCGAGACCGCTGCCTAGCGCGGGCCGCGGTGCCGCTTGCGGTGTCGCCCACGGCGCTGTCAGCCGCCGGCGGCGGGGCGGCGATCGACGACCCCGGCCTAGACAAAGACCCCGACGACTCCGAGCAGCCCCCGTGGAGCAAGGGGCGCTACGGCACCGCAATCGGTCGGGCGGTGCACGGCGTACTCCAGGACGTCGACCTGGCGACCGGCGAGGGCCTCGAAGCCCTGGCCGATCGGCAGGCCGCGGCCGAGGGCGTCGGCGGCCGGTCCAGGATTGTGGCCGGCCTGGCCCGGGCCGCGCTCGACACCGCGGTGGCCCGCGAGGCTGCGGCCTCCCAGCACTGGCGGGAGCTGTTCGTGGCCGCGCCGTTCGGGGAGCGATTGGTCGAGGGATACGTCGACCTCGTCTACCGCGGCGTCGACGGGCTGGTGGTGGTCGACTGGAAGACCGACAGGCTCGCGGGCGACGACGGCGTCGACGCCAAGCTGGCCCGCTACCGCCTCCAGGGCGCGGCCTACGCGGCCGCCCTGGAGGCAGTCACCGGCGAGCCGGTAGCTCGCATGGTGTTCGTGTTCCTCGACCGGGCCGGAGCGATCGAGGCCGAACTCCCCGACCTGCCGACGGCCGTCGACGAGGCGAAGGCGGCTGCGGCCGGTCTCAGCGGCTGAGCCGCTCGCTCAGCTCCACCGCTAGGCGCTGCACGGCCGCGGCCACGCCCTCGCGCTCGGCCTCGTCGAGGGCGCCGATCTCGGTGTCGAAGGCGTCGAGGGCCACGTCCAGTGTCTCTCGGGCCATGCTCAGACCCTTGGGCGTCAGTTCCAGGAGGCTGCGGCGGCCATCGTCGGGGTCGGCCACTCTGCGCACCAGCCCCTGGCTGACCAGGCGCTGAGTCGTCTTGGTGGCCCCGCCCGAGGTCTGCACTATGCGCCGGGCCAGTTCGCCCGCGGTCATGCGGTGCGGCGGGCCGACCAGCCACAGCGCGCTTAGGGCGAAGTAGCCGGAGGTGTCGAGTTGACGGGCAGCCAGCGTCTCCGACAGCCACGCCTCGATCTGGCGTCCCGCCAGCAGAGTCCATATCAGCACGTCGACGGTGTGGCGGTGCTGCTTACCCAGCAAGGGATCGATCGATTCGAGCGCCTTGTAGTCGATCGCGAACCGCTGCGCCCCGCTTGCGTCCTGCCGGTCCTCCCCCATTGCTGCCAACGCCCAGCTAGTCCCGCTCGGCCTCTAGCGGGTCGGGGTCGCCGGGGCGCATCCGCCCGGTGAACAGCACCGCCACCCGCTCGCCCGGCGACACGGCGGAAGCCTCAGAGCCGCCGCCGGCCGCGGTCAAGGCCAGCAGGCCGCCGAGTCCCGCAGCCCCGGTGGGACACACGTCGATAGCCGTGTGTTCGTGGGCGAGGCGATGCGCTCGACGGAAGTCGTCCTCGGACGCGACCAGGGGCCACCCCCCGGTCGCCAGCATTGCCTCGACTATGTCGATCCAGTCGTAGGTGATGTCGTCGAGGATTCCAGATGCGTACGACACCGGCTCCTGCTCCCACGCCCGCATGTAGCGCTCGGGATCGTAGCGCAGCCGGTCCACCAGCTCCCGCAGCCGGTCGCCCTCGATCGGACCGATCGACTCGGCGATCGCGGCCCGTCTCCCGTTGTCCATGGCGCCCTCAGGCATGGCTTGAGCGCGGACGATCCGGTCGAGGAAGTACGAGCTGTCCCGGGTGTTCGGAGCGCGTTCCGGCGTGAGCGACTCGAGCGCCAGCGTGTCCCAGGCCCGCACCAGGGGATGGTTGCCCTCGGGCTGAACGGCATGGACCACGGGCACGCGGGCCAGGTCGCCCCGGTCCGCCGCCGCGGCCAGCCCGGTCACCACCGCGGTGGCCAGCGCGCCCCCGCCGACCTGCACGAACAGCCGATCGAGGCAAGCAGGAGCGCCGCCGTCGTGCTCGATCAGCGCGTCCACCATCTCCCAGGCCAGAGTCCGGCCGCCGTCGATCGTGGCCGGGGTCTCGGTCCCCTGGCACGAGAACGGAACCGCGCCGGCCTCGATGGCGGCCAGCATGGCGTGGTGGGCGGGGTCGCCGGGCACACCCGGCCGGCGCTCGCAACGCACCACCCTCCCGCCCAGCTCGGTTATGCGGCCGACCACCGCTTCGTTGGCCCAGGTCGGCACGAACACGTCTATTGGCCGACCAACAGCGCTGGCCACCACCGCCGCGGCCAGCGCGGCGTTGCCGCAACTGGCGATGGCGTAGGGCGCGGCGTCGCTGCCGTCGCCGCCGGAGTCGCCCAGCCGGTGCGCTAGGGCCACTCCGAACAGGTGCCGGGCCTTGTGCGATCCCGACACGTTGCCCGTCTCGTCCTTGACCCACAGCTCGGCGTCGCCGATACCGGCCGCCTCGGCGAGCTCGGGAGCCGAAGCGAACGGGGTGGGCTCGAAGCCGTGTCCCTCGACACCGGCAACGGCCGCGTCGAGCTCGCCGATCGCGGTCGCCATCGCGTCAGGGGTCGCCGCAGCCTCGGGCACCAGCCGGCTCGCCTCGAGCCGTTCGGCGTAGCTCTCGAAGGTCGATGTCACGGCTGCCGCCAGTACCGCTCAGTCGTCGTCGCGGGCGCCGGTCTGGCCGTTGAACTCGACGATCATCTCGTCCCAGTCGTCGACGAAGTGGCGCATCCCGTCCCAGAACCGCTGGTCGCGCCGGGCCACGAAGTCCTCGAAGGCGGTGCCCTGCTGCTCCACCCAGGTGAAGTAGCCGAGGTTGAAGATCCGGCGCCGCTCGGCCTCTGAGCAGGCCAGGTGTCGCACTTCGCCGCCCGCGCCGTCGATGAGCCCCCCTCCGAAGGCCGACGCAGCAGCCACGTCGTCGTAACCGCCCCGATGGTGGCGCCCGATGTAGGCCTCCCGTTCGGCGTCGTAGAGCTCGGAGCCGTCGGTGGCCACGGTCACGATCACGTCGTCGCGGCCCATGTCATGGGCCTGGGCTACTGCGATGGCGGCCAGCGCGTTGCACGACGACGAGTAGCCCATGTGGGTGAGCAGCCCCACCATGCCCGCGTCGAGCCCCGCCCGGTCCACCAAGTGATCCCGGCCGGCCGGGGTGTTGAACAGCACGTCGAGCGAGTCGGTGCACACGTCGCTGACCGCCACGATGTCGTCGGTGTTCATCACGTTGTGGATCAGCGGGACATGCTTGTCGCCGATGCCCTGGATGTTGTGCTCGCCGTAGCCGTTCTCCAGCAGGGTCGGGCACTCCAGGGCCTCCGCGGCCACGATCCGGCACCCGTGGCGGTCCTTGAGGTAGTCGCCCGCGCCCAGAGTGCCGGCCGATCCCGATGCCGATACGTAGGCGGCCAGCCGGGAGCCCGGCCGGTCGGCGGCCACATGCTCGTAGAGCCTCTCCAAGGCAGCTCCCGTCACGCTGTAGTGGCCCAGGTGGTTGGAGAACTCCGAGAACTGGTTGACGATCACGTTCGTCGGATCGAGAGCCATCTCGTTGCAGGCGTCGTAGATCTCCTTGACGTTGGACTCGGTGCCGGGCGTGCGCACGATGTCGTTGGCCGGGTCGAGCGTCCACTGCTCCAGCCAGTCGAAGCGGGCCTTGCTCATGCCCGCGGGCAGCACGGCCACGCCCCGGCAGTCCATGATCCGGCTGATGGCCACGCCGCCCCGGGCGTAGTTGCCGGTCGACGGCCACACCGCCCGGTGCCGGGTCGGGTCGAACTGGCCAGCGACCAGCCTCGGCGCCAGGCAGGCGTAGGCGGCCAGCACCTTGTGGGCCCGGATCATGGGGAAGCGGTTGCCCAGGGCCAGCACGATGCGGGCGTCGACGCCGGTCATCTCCGGCGGCAGCTCGACATAGTCGGGAACGTCGTGGGGGCCGCTGCCGTCGAGGCGCCCGAACCAGTGGACGCGGAACAGGTTGGCCGCGTCGGGCTCGTTGCGGTCCACCCCGGCCAGCGCAGCCAGGCGGGCCGCCGGGATCGTGGACGGGTCGCGCAACTCCGCGAAGGTGGGCAGGGCGATGCGCCGGGCCCGGAAGCGCTCGACGGTATTGGTGTACGCGGCCTCGTCGGCGACCTCGGCCGTCAGCCCGAGCGAGCGGTGCGCCCTTGAGACCTCGGCGTCGGAGATGGAGCTGGCATCTGTCATGCCCCAAGTATGGGGCTTAGATAGCCCGTTGGTGGCCTTCCCAATAGGGGTCCCGCAGCTTGCGCTTGTAGAGCTTGCCGTTGGGGTCGCGGGGCATCTCGGTGGTGTAGTCGATCGAACGGGGCAGCTTCTGGCGACCGATGCGGTCGCGCAGCCACTCCAGGATCGCCTCGGTGGTGCCGTCGCCTGGCTCCCAGCCCTCGAGCAGCTCGACCACCGCCTTGACCTCCTCGCCGGTGTCGGGATTGGGCACCCCGAACACGGCCGCGTCGCCCACCGCAGGGTGCTGCACTAGCTCCCCCTCGATCTCGGCGGGGTAGATGTTCACCCCGCCCACGATGACCATGTCGTTGGCCCGGTCGTTGAGGAACAGGTACCCGTCGCTGTCGAGGTAGCCGACGTCACCCACGGTGAAGAAATCCCGCAGGCGGCTGGCCGCGGTCTTGGCCTCGTCGCCCTTGTACTCGAAGACGGCCCCCGGCATCTTCATGTACACCGTGCCCGACTCGCCCGGCGGCCGGTCGTTGCCGTCCTCGTCGACCACGATCACCTCACAGCCGGGCCAGGCCTTGCCGACCGTGCCGGGCCTGTCCATCCACTCCGCGGCCGACACCGAGGTGCCCCCGCCTTCGGTAGCCGCGTAGTACTCCCAGATGGAGTCACCCCACCACTCGATCATGCGCCGCTTGGTCTCGATCGGGCAGGGGGCGGCGGCGTGCACCATGGCGCGCAGCGACGACACGTCGTAGCCGGAGCGCACCTCGTCGGGTAGCTGCAGCAGCCGGTTGAACATGGTGGGCACCATGTGCGAGCTCGTCACCCGGTAGCGCTCGATGCGCTCCAGAGCCCCGTCGGCGGTCCAGCGGTCCATGAGCACCACGGTGTGGCCCAGATGCAGCGACATCGTGGTCCAGTTGTTGACCGCGGTGTGGTACAGCGGAGCCTGGGTGATCTGGACGTTGCCGTCGTGGGGCTTGGAGCCGAACAGCATCAGCAGCATGCCCGCGGTGGACGAGGCCTCGTCGGGGGGCCGGGAGTCCAGCGCCCGCCGCACTCCCTTGGGCTGGCCGGTGGTGCCCGAGGTGTAGAACATGAACGACCCAGTGGCCAGCTGCTCGGGATCGGGCCTGTCGCCGGTGTGGGCCGCGACGAGTTCGTCGAACGGTCGGAAGCCCTCGACCGGCCCGCCCACGCAGAAGCGGTTCTCCTCGGGCACGACACAGCCGTCGAGCGCCTTGACCGCCTCCTCGGCGAAGCGCTCGTGAACGATGAACGCCTTGGTCTCGGCGTCGTTGACGATGTAGTTGATCTCCGCGCCGACGAAGTGCCAGTTGATGGTGGTCACGTACAGGCCGCTCTGGTAGGCGGCCAGGCAGAGCGCGAGCTGCTCGAAGCAGTTGGGCAGCAGTGTCGTGACCTGATCGCCCTTACCGAGCCCGGCGGCCCGCAGACCCCGGGAGATCCGGTTGGTGAGGGCGGCCATCTCGCCGAAGGTCAACTGGTTGTGCTCGGGGTCGACCACCGCCAGGAAGTCGGGATCGGCCTCGGCGATGTTCCACAGTCCCAGGGCGTCGGTGTTTGCCATGAGCGGCAGTCTGCCAGCGTTGCGGATTCTTGGTACGAGTTCTGGGTCTCCGGTGCACAAGAACCTCCCGAGATCTGCACGGAGGCGAGTAGGTTGGCCTGCTGTGAGCGATGAGCGATCCCTCAACGAGCAGGTCCGGCTCGACTACCGGGACTCGGTGGCTTGGATCACCATCGACCGACCCGAGTCCGGCAATGCCTTGACGCCGCCGTGCCGCGACCGGGTGCGCGACATCCTCAACGGACTCAACACCAGCCACCGAGCCCGCTGTGCAGTGATCACCGCGGTTGGCGACCGGTTCTTCTGCACCGGCGCCGACCTGCGCCACTCCTACGACGATCCCGACCGTTCGACCGAGGTGCCCGACAGGATCATGGGCGACGCCCGGCGCATGATGCTCGACGGCCAGTACGCGCTGTTCGACGCCCTGCTGGATTGCGATGTGCCTGTGATCGCAGCGGTCAACGGCACCGCGGCCGGCATGGGCGCACATCTGGCGCTGGCCTGCGACCTGGTGATCGCCGGTGACCGGGCCAAGTTCGTGGAGGTCTTCGCCCGGCGGGGGCTTGTGCCCGACGCGCTGGGGCCGTGGCTGCTGCCCCGCATCATCGGCGTGCGCCGCACCATGGAGCTGTTCCTGCTGGCCGAGGACCTGCCTGCGGACCGGGCCCACGATTACGGACTCGTCAACCGGGTGGTGCCCCATGACGAGGTGCAGTCGGCCGCGGCCGAGTGGGCCGAGCGCCTGGCCACCGGCCCGAGCCGGTCCTTCGCGTTAACCAAGTGGCTGGTCAACCGCAGCCTGGACGCCGACCGGGCCAGCATGGCCCACGACGAGGCGGTGGCTGTCGAGCTGAACGCAGGCACCGAGGACTCCGCCGAGGGCGTGGCCTCCTTCCAGGAGCGCCGCCCCCCCGAGTGGAAGGGCTACTGAACCTCAGCGGCTCAGCGCGAGCAGATCGCCGACTTCTGCGACCGCGATCAGGTCGCTGAGGCGTTCGGCGAGGGCGGTTGCGGCGGTCTCGCCCAGGACCGGGACGGCCAGGGCATTGAACTTCGTCCGGAGCAGCTCGCCCTGAGCGCCGATGTCATAGGCGGGACGGCTCACGTCTCCGGCAGCCCGGTGGACGCCGCCGGGCGTCAGCACCTCAACCCGGGTGGCCAGGTCGCCGAGCGTGTCGTCGGTCTCAATCACGACCTTCCGCAGTATCGCCTGAACATCCGGCCGGTTGATCGGACCGTCGTCGAAGGTGGCTGCTGCCGTGGTGTCGGCTCCAGCCACCAGCAGCGCCTGAGTGCCCCGCAGGCTGAACTTGGCCTCCAGGCCGGTGACCGGCTCGGGGATCCCGCACATGTCCAGAATCGACGGGTTCACGATCAATGTGATGCGCTCAATCTCGCCGGCGTCAACGCCGTTGGTGAGCAGCGACCTCGTGGCTTCCAGGCCGGCATGGGTGCAGTGGCAGGCGGCGTGGTACTTGAACAGCGCCTGGGTGGTGGCCCAGCGGTCGCCCCACTCCTCGATACGGTCGAGGTCAAGCCAGCCGCTCCCGGCCGCCTGGGCCAGACCCTGGCTGCCGTCGACGGCGTCGCGGCCTGCGGTGAAGCCCCCGGATGCCAGCCGGGCCGCCAGTAGTCCCCGCTCGGCCGCCTGGCCCGCATGGAGGGGCTTGGTCATGGTGCCGAAGTTGGCTTTGAGGCCGGACGAGCTGCTGGCTGCGATGCCCATGGCCGCGCCGTACGCCTCCTCGTCGAGCCCGAGAAGCCAGCCCACCGCGGCGGCCGAACCGAGGACACCGACGGTGGACGTGGTGTGCCACCCCTTGGCGTAGTGCTCGTCGCCGATCGCCATGCCGATGCGGGACTGGACCTCCACCCCGACGATGTACGCAGTCAGCGCGTCGGCTCCTGAACGGGCGTCGCGCTCGGCGGCGGCCAGCACCGCGGGCAGTACTGGAGCGGACGGGTGTCCCAGCATCACCGCCGAGGAGTCGTCGAAGTCGAGCGCGTGGCCAGCGGCACCGTTGATCAGCGCGGCCCGGGCCGGGTCGGTGCGCCGGTCGGTCCCAATCAACGAGCAGACCCCGTCACCGGCCAACTCCTCACGCAGGATCTGCGACAGCGGCTCCCGGCTGCCGGCCAGCGCGCACCCGAACCAGTCGAGGATGCACTGGTGCGCGACCGCGAGCACATCGGTGGGGATCTGGTCGATCGTCAACCGGCCGAACCGCTCCCAGAGTCGGTCGGTGAGCGTGCTCACCGCGGCGACGCCCTTCACGGCGCGCAGCCTTCCACACCTGCCGCTCGCGTCCGGTGACCCCCGTTGCTGCCCGTTCTGTGAGCAGAATTACCGCCCAGAGCGGCTCAGGTGCTCACAGAACCCAGGGGCTAGGAGAAGGCGACGGCAAGGCTGGCCAGGCCTCTGAGGGTGAGCCTCCGCTTCCAGGGCGGGTTGTCGTCGAGGGGCGTCCATGTTCCGAACCGGTCCAGCAGCGCTTGCAGCACCACCTGGCCCTCCAGGCGGGCCAGCGCCGCGCCCAGGCAGTAGTGGATGCCCGACCCGAACGACAGCATCGGAACCTCGCTCCGGCCGACATCGAAGCGATCAGGGTCGTCCACCGCGTCCGGATCGCGGTTGGCCGCTCCCAGAAGCGTCAAGACGCCGTGGCCCTGGGGAATGGCGTGGCCGCCGATCTCGGTGTCGGCCCTGACGTAGCGACCGTCGATCTGCACGGGCGGCTCGAAGCGCAGCACCTCGTCCACCGCGGACGGCACCAGCGAGCGGTCGGCCCGCAGCCGGGCCAGCTGATCGGGATGGCGCATCAGGGTGTGGACCATGTTGCCGATCAGGTTCATGGTGGTCTCGAAGCCGGCCGCGTAGATGAGTGACACCGTGACGGCCACCTCTGCCTGGGTGAGCCGGTCCTCGCCGTCGCTGGCCGCGATCAGCCCCGACAGCAGGTCGTCGGCCGGCTCGGCCCGGCGGCGGTCGATCAGGTCGTTCAGGTAGCCGTTCACCTGCTCGGAGGCGGCCTCGGCCCGCTCAGCCTCCCCGGGCCGCCGGGTCGGTTCGAGGGTGGCGGCCAGGTCCGACACCAGCGGCCGCAGCCAGTCCCGGTCCGAAACCGGCACCCCGACCAGCTCGCTGATCACGTTGGCGGGCAGCGGGAAGGCCAGCGCGTCGATCAGGTCGCACTCCCCCGCCTCCGCGACGGCATCGAGCAGGTCCTCGGTCATGGCCAGGACCGCCGGGCGCAGGTGCTCGACCCGGCGGGGTGTGAACGCCCGGCTGACCAGCGACCGGATCCGGGTGTGGTCCGGCGGGTTGAGGAACAGCAGCGAGCGGGGACCATCTGGCCTGCGCTGGCGAGTAGCAGCCAGCAGCGACGGCGCCTCCTCGCCTGGTTCGGGACTGCCGAGTCTCTGATCACGCAGGGCGGTCCGGCAGTCCTCGAAGCGGGTGAGGATCCAGAAGTCGGAAAACCCGGTCCTGTGCACCGGCGATGTTTCCCGCAGCTCCCGCAACAGCGGGTAGGGATCAGCGATCACGTCCGGGTCGGTGATGATCCGCAACAACAGCTCGTCGCTCATGAGCCGGCTCCCCGTCCGACCACCGGGTTCTGGGCCAGAGCCACAGATATCTCGGCAGCCACGGCTGCATTGGACTCGGCCAGAGCGAGGTTGGCCTGAACGGCCGCCCCACCGGTGGCCGCGGCCAGAGCGGTCAACACCGCCGGCGTCACGTCACCGCCCGATACCCCGTCGCGGCGGGCTGCAGCCTCGGCGACCTCGACTGCTTCATCGACCTCGGCGGCATCGAGCTCCGCCGAGGCAGGGATCGGGTTGGCAACAAGCATCCCGCCCGGGTGCCCGAGAGCGCCGGCGGCTCGGAACGCCGCGGCCGCCTCCTGACCGTTGTAGACGGTGCTGGTCAGCTCGAGTCCGCCGTCGCGCACGTAGAAGGCCGGGAAGCGGTCGGTGCGCCAGCCCAGCACGGCCACGCCGAGCGTCTCCAGCCGCTCGAAGGTGAGCGGCACATCAAGAAAGGACTTGACCCCCGACGCCACCACCACCACCCGGTGGCGGGCGAGGGCCTCCAGGTCGGCGCTCACGTCGCCGCTGCGGTCCGCGCCGCGATGGACGCCGCCGATGCCGCCGGTGGCGAATACCTCGATGCCGGCGGCGGCGGCCAGCGTCACCGTGGCCGACACGGTGGTCACCCCAACGTCGAGACCGGCGGCCGCCACCGGTCCGAGATCGCGGGCGCCGAGCTTCACCGAGCCGCCGAACAGGCGCTCGGCCTGGGCGAAGTTCGCACCGACGACGGCCCGGCCGTCGAGCACACCGCACAGTGCCGGTACGGCACCGGCGGCCCACACCGCAGCCTGCACCCGTTGGAAGCACTCGCGGTTGGCGGGCTCGGGCAGGCCCAGTTCCGAGAAGATGGTCGACTCCAGCGCGACCACAGGGGCACCCGAGGAGAGCGCGGCCGCTACCTCAGACCCGATGCGCAGCGTCCCGTCCACGCAACGAGGGTACGACAGCGGTGGTCGCGAGCGGACTCGGCGATGCCTACGTCGGCCTGTGGATGCGACCGTAGTATCGCTCCGTGAGCTCTGATCCGACCGCCTCCGAACTCGTTGACGACTTCAACGCGGCCATCGCGACGTTGACCGCCCCCGGGGCGCCCTTCGGCTGGACCGTGCGGGACGTCAACGGCGCTTCCGTGCGGGTCTACGACAACGCCATTCCGGATATGCGGGCGGTGTGGGCGATGTCGGCCGCCCACGGCGACAAGGACTACCTCGTGTACGGCGACGAGCGCTACAGCTACACCGAGGCCCACGCCCGGGTGCGGGCTCTGGCCCATCACCTGCGGACCGAGCACGGCGCCGGGCCCGGCACCCGGGTGGCGATCTCGATGCGGAACTACCCCGAGTGGGTGCTGTCCCACTGGGCTGCCATGTCGGTGGGGGCCGCCGTCGTGGGCATGAACTCCTGGTGGACCCGACCGGAGATGGAGTTCGCGCTGGACGACTCCGACCCGGTCGCGCTGATCGTCGACGGCGAGCGGCTGGAGAGGCTGGGATCGGCCGGCGACGACGTTCCGCTAATCGTCACCCGCCATGACGGCGAGTTGCCCCCGGCAGCCAGAACCTGGGACGACGTGGCAGACCCCGCGACCGCTCCCGGAACCCTGCCAGAGGCCGACATCGACCCCGACGACGACGCCTTGATCTTCTACACCTCAGGCACGACCGGCACCCCCAAGGGCGCCCAGCTCACCCACCGCGCCGTGGTTCACAATCTGCTCAACATGGTCTTCCTCACCGCCTGCGGCGACGCGGCCCGAGCCCAGCGGATGGCACGCTCCGGCCACGAAGAGCCGCCGCCGGAGGCTCCGCCGGTCATCGCCATGCTGCCGGTACCGCTGTTCCACGTGACCGGGTGCAACTGCGTGCTGCACACGGTCACCATTGCAGGGGGCTGCCTGGTGATGATGTACCGCTGGGATGCTGCGGAGGCCCTACGGCTGATCGAGCGGGAGGGGGTCACCGTCTTCACCGGGGTGCCCAGCATGTCCCGGGAGATGCTGCAGCATCGCGACTGGGAGAACACCGACACGTCGTCGCTGCGCTCGATGGGCGGCGGCGGCGCGGCCATCCCCACCGACCTGGTGCGACGGATCGACGATGGACTCTCCCAGGGACGCCCCGGCGTCGGCTACGGGCTGACCGAGACCGCCGGCGTCGCCACCGCCATCAGCAACGAGTTCTACGTGGCCAACCCGTCGTCGGTCGGGCCGCTGGTGCCTTGCATGGAGGCCAAGATCGTCGACGAGGAGGGAGCGAGGCTCGACCCCGGCCAGCGGGGTGAGCTGCTGTTGAGGGGCCCCAACGTGATGAAGGGCTACCTGAACCGGCCCGACGCCACCGCCGAGGCCATCGTCGACGGTTGGTTCAGAACCGGCGACATTGCCGAGATCGATGCCGACGGGTGGATCTACATCAAGGACCGGATCAAGGACGTGGTGATCCGCGGCGGGGAGAACATCCATTGCTCGGAGGTGGAGAACGCCATCTACGAACTGGACGAGGTAGCCGAGGTCGCCGTGTTCGGCCTGCCCGACGAGCGTCTGGGCGAGGAGGTGGCCGCCGCCGTGGTGCTCGCCCCCGGCACCGAGCTCGACCAGGCCGCGCTAGCCGAGCATCTCGAAGGCCGCCTGGCCCGCTTCAAGCATCCCCGCCGCGTGTGGTTCCTCGACGAGCCCCTGCCCCGAAACGCCAACGGCAAGTTCCTCAAGCGCGAGCTACGCGACCGCTTCACCCCCGCCCCCTGATGCCGGGCCGGCTGGGCCCGCTACTCAGCGGGAAGCCAGCACGGCCAGACGCTCGACGGCTTCGGTGAGCACTTCGGGCCGCTTGCATGCCGCGAAGCGCACGAAGGGCGCTCCCATCGCCTTGTCGTCGCACAGCACCTGGACGGGAACAGCCACCACCCCGCACCGCTCGGGCAACGAGCGGCAGAATTCCAGGCCATCGCTCGCGCCGAGGGGGCGGATGTCGGCGGTGATGTAGTAGGTGCCCTGGGGCACGACCGGCTCGAAGCCCGCCGCTACCAGCCCATCGCACAGCAGGTCGCGCCGGGCCTGAAGGTCAGCGGCGAGGCCGTCGAAGAACTCGTCACCGAGACCCAGCCCGACCGCCACCGCCGGCTGGAACGGGCCCCCGCTCACGTAGGTGAGCAGCTGCTTGGCCGCCTGCACGGCCCGCACCAGCTCGGGGCGGGCGCAGACCCAGCCGATCTTCCATCCGGTGAACGACAGCGTCTTGCCGCCCGACGAGATCGTGACGGTGCGGTCGGCCATGCCGGGCCGGGTGGCCAGCGGCACATGGGCGTTGTCATCGAAGACCAGGTGCTCGTACACCTCGTCGGTCACCGCGATCACGTCGTGCTCGACGCACAGGCGGGCGATGACGTCGAGCTCGTCGGGGCTGAACACCTTGCCGGTGGGGTTGTGCGGGGAGTTGAGCAGCAGCATCCGGGTGCGGGGGCCGAAGGCGGCAGCCAACTCGTCGGGATCGAATGTGTAAGCGGGCGGCCGCAACTGCACCAAGCGATACGTGGCGCCGGCCATAGAGATGTCGGCCGGGTAGATGTCGAAATAGGGCTCGAAGGTCACCACCTCGTCGCCGGGTCCGGCCAAAGCAAGGATCGAGGCGGTGATGGCCTCGGTGGCGCCCGCGGTGACCAGCACCTCAGTGTCGGGATCGAACTCCAGGCCCCAGAACCGCTTCTGGTGCTCGGCCACAGCCTGACGCAGCACCGGGTAGCCGATGCCGGGCGGGTACTGGTTGAAGGTGCCCCCGATGGCTTCTATGGCGGCCTCGGCCACGGCAGCCGGCCCGTCGGTGTCGGGGAAGCCCTGGCCGAGGTTGATGGCGCCGGTGCGCACCGCCAGCGCCGACATCTCCGCGAACACCGACGCCCCGCCGAAGGCCTGCAGGCGGTCGCACAGGTACGGCAGGCGCTCGGCAGTCATCGCCACAGACTACGACCGGAGCGTCCGCCGACTAGCTGCGACGCCGGCCTCAGCCGGACGCTGGTGCGACGAAGTCGAGCAGGAACTCCCAGGCCTCATCGTTGAGCTCGCCGGCGACCCGGGCCACCACCCTGCCGTCGGCGGTTATCCCGACCGTGTAGGGGAACCCCCGTAGACCGTAGGCGTCGCCGATCTCGCTCTCCGCGGAGTCGCGCACTACCACGGCTGGCCATTGCTCCTCCTCGAACCAGGCCGACGGCGGGTAGTTGGGGCTGCCGGCGTCGACAGCAGTGCTGACCGCGATCACCTCCACGCCCGCTGGCAGCGCGTTGTTGGCCATCCAGTCGGCGATCCGGGGCAGCTCCCGCTGGCAGTGGGGACACCAGTGGGCGAAGAACCCGATCACCTTGGCGGTGCCGTCGCCGGGCAGCACGCTCACCTCGGTGCCTTCGAAGGTCGTCGCCGCGAAGGCGGGGGCCCTCATCTCCATGGCGGGATCGGGCTCCTCACCCTCGAATTGCGGCAGGGGCGCGCCCTCGATGCTGACGTCGGACACCTGGGGCACGTTGGTCTGCGCCGCTTGCTCCGCGTCCCTGCTGGCGAGCAGGGCGACCCCTACGGCCACCGCCACGATCACGACGACACCGACGATCATCCACTTCAGCAGCGGATTCGAACCGGAGCCGGCCCGGCTGCCGGACGAACGGGAACCGCGGCGGGACTTCTGGAAGGTGGGCCGGTTGCTCATCGGCCCGACCGTAGCGAAAGCAGCAGCAGACCGGCGACCCCGATGAAGCCGGTGCCGGCCATGAACGGGATCGACACGAAGCCGAAGCTGTCCACCCACTGGTACGTGCAGGGAGCGGCCACGTCGCAGGTCGAGCCCTGATCGGGAAACAACTGCAGTTGGTAGTGGTACACCGACAGCCCAAGACCGGCCAGCGCCAGGGGCAGCCCGTACCACGCGCCCCCGCGGTCGCGCCGGGCCAAGGCCACCGCCAAGACCGGCACCAGGGCGTACATGCAGATCCGCTGGTACCAGCACATCTCGCAGGGCGGGTATCCGGCGACCTCGGAGTAGTACAGGCTCCCGGCGGTCGCCACCGAGGCGATCACCAGCGCCAGCGGCAGCAGCACCGGCCGCAACTGCCGGGCACGGGCCGCGGCTCCCGGAGCCAGCGCGGCTCCCACGCCGCAGCAGCCGATGAGCAGCGACCCCAAGGCCAGCACCGCGAAGAAGTCCGACACCTGACCGACGCTCACGCCCCCAGCCTGCCCCGAACCCGCCCAGATTGCTTCATTCGCGTATTGCTATTTCCATTGACATAGGATTACATTATTTTTCATGTCAGATCTGATGGCTATGGACACGGAACGGGCGACGGAACTGCGCCAGCGGATGGAGACCGCAGCCGACGACCTCGACTGGGACGCCCAGGCGCTGGAGAGTCCGCTGGCGGAGGCCGCGTCGCTGCTCGGGAGCCCTCTCCCGGACATCGGCGGCGGTGCCCGCCGGGTGGCCGGCGAGCTTCGCGACAGCGCCCTTGACCTCCAGGAGCGCACTCGCATGGTGCTGTCGGGAGGACCGGAGATGAACGAGGGGCTGGGAGCGCTGGAACGCATCCGGGAGCACTTCACCATGATCGAGTCACGCGGCACCCCGGACGAGGCTGACGGTCTGCTCTCTCGCCGCGACCTGAGATGGGCGGTCCACTCCGCCGACTCGGTCACAGCCGCGGCCGCGGGCTGGCTGCTGGACCATGACCTCTTCTTCGATCAGGTCGAGACGGCCAAGCACAACGACGACTACTTCAATCGGGTGGCCGCCGGCGACTTCCCCTTCGACCCGAACGACCGCGACGGTCTGATGAGCCGCGACGACATCGACGCCTTCCTGGACAAGACCGCGGCGCGCTGGGCGCTGATGCCCCACGCCGCCACGATCGACGCAGCCGGCGACGCACGGGCGGACGGCTTCACGAGCCGGGCCGACTTCGAGGCCTTCCTCGGCGACTACAACCTGACGGCGGAGGAGGCGAGCGCCGTGCGGCAGGTGCTCGACGACCGCGCCTACCACACCACCGGCGACGGGATCGGCCTGGGCGGTGTGCTCGACGCCGTGTCGTTCGTTCCTGTCGTCGGCGATGTCATCGACGGAGCCAGGTCGATCTACTACACGCTGCACGGCGACTTCGGCACGGCCTCGCTGTTCGCTCTGGGTCTGGTTCCCCTGCCCGGGCTTTCGTCGTCGGGCCTGCGGGGCGCGAAGAAGCTGGTGGACATGGTGATGGCCGCGGCCCGCGCTGGCGGCATGACGGCTGGGAGCAGGATGGCAGCGCGGTTGGTCATGAAGGGCACCGCGGCTAACTACGCGGCCCACGAGGGCGCCAAACAGGCCAGCGGGGTGCTCGACCCCAACCTAGACATCGACGAGTCGGTCGACTACGTGGTCGACGATGTGCTCAATCCCCAGATCGAAGACCTTCTTGAGGAGGACCTCGACCCGGTGCTCCGAAGGCTGCTCACCGACCGGCTGGAGCAGTCCCTGAACGACAGACTCGACCTCGATGCCCGGGTGCATCTGTCGGAGGCCAACACCGTGATCGCCCGCCGCATCGCCGAGCACCACGCCTTCGAGGCCATCTTCCGCAGGGTGAGCCCCGGCTAGGCCGACCGTAGAGCCTCCGTGGGCGACACCCGGGCGGCTCGGATCGCCGGATAGAGGCCAGCTATCGCCCCGATCGCCAGTGAGGCCGCAATCCCGCCCAACAGCGCCGCGAGAGGCACGATGACCCGCCATCCCTGGACGGCCGAGTACGCGTAGGTGACGGCCACCCCCAGGAGTATCCCGGCGGCGCCCCCCAGGAATGCGAGGGTGAGGGCCTCGGTCAAGAACTGCCTGCGGATGTGGGCCCGGGTCGCGCCGATGGCACGGCGCAGACCGATCTCGCCGCGGCGCTCGACCACTCCCATCACCATGACGTTGGCGATACCGATGCCGCCGACGATCAGCGCCACCGCCCCCAGGCCTAGGAACAACCCGGTGAAGGAGCTCTCCGCGGCAGCCTGAGCCTCCAGGAGGTCTGACGGCCGGCTGATCTGAACCTCCTCGGGGTTCTCCGGATCGACGGTCGCGCCGAGCACGCCGCGGGTCTCGTCGAGGTATTCCTGATCGACGCGCAGATAGAGGCGCGACGGAGCCAGATCCACTTCGTAGTAGCTCTCGGCCGCACTGTCCCCGATCAGCACAGCTCGGTCGAGGTCGGCAGCCAGCGCGAAGGGCTCCAGTACTCCTTGAACCTCGATCCACCGTCCACCGACATAGAGCAGTACCGGCTGGTCGAGATTCCGGATCCCCAGGCGCTCGGCCGCGACCGAGCCCACCACCGCGGCCGGATAGGACGTGGTCGCCGCGGTGAGGAACGAGCCGTGGGCCACGCCGCCGTTGAGGGTGCGGACCAGGCCCGGGTCGGTGCCGAAGACCTGGATGCCGCCGGTGCGGTCCGCAGGCACCAACTCGTTGCGGTACGCGCCGACGTCGATGGAGTACACCGCCGAAGCCGCCTCGACGGTGGCGACACGGCCGACCCGCTTGAGGGCCGTCTCCGGCAGCGCTGCATCGCCGGCGCCGAAGCCGGTCCCGGCCTCGATGGTCAACAAGTTGGTGCCCAGCGCGGAGATCTGATCCAGCAAAGCTGACTTCGACGACTCCGACAGGCCCAGGACGCCCACCAGGGAAGCGATACCGATGGCGATGCCGAGGGCTGAGAGCACCGAACGGAGCTTACGGGCAGCCAGGGACCGCAGCCCGACCCGCACAGCCTCCCAGAGCCCCAGCCGGCTGGGGGCGACGGGAGCCATTATCGGGCCAGCGCCTCGGTGTCCTGCTCGAGCCGCCCGTCGAGGATCTTCAGGCAGCGGGGCAGGGCTGACGCGATGCTCTCGTTGTGGGTGATGACCACGATGGTGCGTCCCTCGCCGTGCAGCGACGCGAAGAGGTCCATCAGCGACTGCGAGGCCTCAGAGTCGAGGTTGCCGGTGGGCTCGTCGGCCAGGACGAAGGCCGGATCATGCACCAGCGCCCGAGCCACAGCCACCCGCTGGGTCTCGCCCCCGGAGAGCTGCTCGGGTCGGTGCCACATCCGAGGGC
Organism: Acidimicrobiaceae bacterium; assembly: GCA_009842325.1. GTDB lineage: Bacteria > Actinomycetota > Acidimicrobiia > Acidimicrobiales > Aldehydirespiratoraceae > Aldehydirespirator. The sequence continues at coordinate 331,005 of VYFQ01000024.1, forward strand.
CGAGGCCGACGCGATCCAGCACTGCCTCAGCAGCCTCGCGTCTCTCCGTCCGGGCGACACCCGCGTACAGGAGCCCGTTGGCCACGTTGTCGATGACCGGGACTCCGGCCAGCAGGAAGAAGCGTTGGAACACGAAGCCGACTCGCCGCCCGCGGATGGCGGCGAGGCTGTTGTCGTCGAGCACCGAGGTGTCGATTCCCTCTATCAGCACGGAGCCGCTGGTTGGATTGTCGAGGGTGCCCATCACGTGCAGCATGGTGGACTTGCCGCTGCCCGAGGGACCGACTACGGCCACCATCTCGCCCCTGGTGATCCGCACCGAGACCCGGTCCAGGGCGGTCACCGGCGGCGAACCCGGATACTGCTTGGTGACCTCGCGCAGCTCGATGGCCGGCGCCTCCGGCTCGGGTGCCGCGAGATTCTCCCGGGGGCGGTTCACCGCGGGACCACCACCGACATCCCGGCCGAGAGCTCCGGGCTGCGGACCTCGACGTCCCCGTCCACGAACAGGCCGGTCTCCACGCCGATGAGGCGGAGCGAGCCGTCCACGGCCACAACCTCCAGCGCGTAGCCGCCCTCGACCAGGGCCAGCAGGGCGGTGGCCGGCACCACGAGGGCGTCCTCGATGAGCGTCTCGGTGATCTCGACGTCGACGGTCGCTCCGATCCAGACCTCCGAGGCGGGCTCGGCCAGAAGGATGGTCACCTCGACTGCGTTCTCGCCCGTCTGTTCGTCGAGCACCGGCGACGGGTTGATAGAGGTGAGCGTGCCTGCGATGTCGGTGTCGTCGGGCAACTCGACATTGACGATGGTGCCCTCCGACACCAGGTCCCGGTCACTGAGGGGCACGCTGGCGATGACCCGCTGGGTGGTGGACATCTGGCCGTCGACGGGTGCCTGGATAACGGTGAGCGTCGCGAGGGCAGTTCCGGAGGCCAGCTGCTGGCCTACTTCGATGCCCTGGGACCACGACCCGACGCGCACCGGTCCGGCCACGAACAAGATGTCGGCCACACCGACCATCCCGTCGGGATCCTGCCCGCCGGCCGCCTGCCAACCGCGTACCGCCTCCCCGGTGGCCTCGTCGAACACGCCGTCCACCGTGAAGCCGTCCTCGTCGCCGTGACCGAATTCGGCAAGGTTCTCCTCGAGCTGGCGTACGTCTTCGCCTGACAATCCGACCTTCATGGTCCGGTAGACGGGGGTGCTGCCGTACATGACGATGAGCGAGTTCTGCCCGGCGCCCAGCTCAGCCAGATCGGCCTCGGCGCTGGCCACCGAGGCCTCCGCGCTCGCCACCGAGGCTTCCAGCGCCTCGATCTCCTCGGAAGAGTGTCCGGCCATCAAGTCGGCCAGTGCGTCGTCCGCGGCCAGC
>VYFQ01000020.1 GCA_009842325.1 Acidimicrobiaceae bacterium
CCTCCGGAGTCGGGGGCGGGCCGGTAGCCGTCGGTGAGGGGCTCCAGCACCAGCGGGGCGAACGGCTCGGTCTCCTCGCCCCGCAGCACCGCCGCAGCCCGCTTGACCGCCTCCACCGGCTTCACGTAGGCGGTCTCGCGGTCGAGGATGCCCGAGAGCATGTCCCTGATCTCATCCTCGGACGGATCGGGATCCTCCTCCAGCAGCGCCATGGTCCCCAGGATCATCGCGCCCGCCGAATAGCCGGACTGGAAGGCACCGACCGCCACGAAGGCGGTCTGTACGGGATGCAGGTCCGGCGAGATGTTGAGCGACTCGACGGTGGTGACCCGGTGGCCGTCCGCCGACGCGGCCAGTATGACGTCGCTGGAGGCGAGCCGGCCGTCGTAGAGGATCGCGGCCGCGCCGGTCTCGCCGCTATCGGAGCCGTAGTGCACCGAGAACATGCCCAGGTTTCTCAGCGCCTCCCGCAGGGTGTGATGAGGCTCGACGGCCACCGTGACCGGGGAGCCGTTGAGTTCGAAGGTGACGTCGATGGTCATGGGTACAGCTCCTGCATGACCCGGGCCGTGAGCGTGCCCGCCAAGTGGAGGCGGTACTCGCGGCCGCCGCGGAAGTCTCCTGCCGGCTCCAGGCCCGCGGTCGGGTCGTAGACGTCGACCAGCACGGGATGGTCACCGACGCCGGTGAGAGCCATGGCCACGAAGCCCTCCATGCGTCTCCCGTAGGCCGCCACGATGGGCACGTCCGCCGGGGTGCGGCCGGTGCGAGCCGTTGCGGTGCGCCCGGAGGGGTCGACGGTTACCGCAGTGATCAGCGAGCTCTGGGGAAGTCCGGCCCCAAGCAGTTCGGCCAGACTCAGGTCGGATGCCGGACCGGCCAGTTCCACCCGGCCGTCATGGGCCAACAGGCCCGCCAGCAGCAGGCTCTCAGCCGAGGCCTTGGCCACCAGACCGCCCACCGAGGCCAGCGTCCGCAGGGTGGACGGCTGCTCGAGCCTGGCCAGCTCCCGCAATGAGTCGGGCAGCAGTTCGCAACGCCGGACGGCATCGAGGGTGGCGGTGGCCCCGATGCGCACCGAACCGGCTCCGGTGGCCGCGATCGCGTCAAGCCCCAGGGACTGCAAGTCCACGGCCTCCAGGTCGGACGGCTCCCGGTCGGCGTTCAGGGTCGTCCCGCCTCCGAGAGCCACCCGCTCGGGAACACTCAGCAGGTCGAGCGCCTCATCCAGGGACGCGGGACGGTGATATGCGGTAACCAGCGGCACGAGTAGAAACGCTAGCGCTCCCCTTGTGGACTTCTCCCATCCGCCGGGGCGACCTCACCCCGGCGGTGAGCCCCTAACTTCCGGTCACGCGGGTCGAGATGCCGGCCCGGTCGAAGAGTTGGCGGGCGGCGTCACCGGCCCGGGCCATGATCTGTTGCTCGTCGGCGACCGCCAGCCGGCCGTCTCGCAGCAGGACCCTGCCGTCGACCACCACGTCCCGGACATCCCGGGGGGTGGCGTTGTAGACGAGGGCGCTCGCCACCCGGTGGACCGGCGCCACGAACGGCGCCCGCAGATCAACGACCAGTAGGTCGGCCCGCTGGCCCTCGGCCAGCGCACCGAATTCATCCGGCATGCCGAAGGCGGCCGACCCGCCCCGGCACGCCATGCGCAGAACGTCCTCGGGCTGGAACACCAGAGCATCGAGATGGTGCACCTTCTGCAGGAGCACGGTGGCCTTGAGCACCTCGAACATGTCCTGACGGTTGTTGCTGCCAGGACCGTCGCTGGCCAAGGCCACCGTGATGCCCCGGGCCCGCATCTTCGCAACGGGGGCCACCCCGGAAGCGAGGTACATGTTCGACACCGGACAGTGCACGACCACCGAGCCCGACGCGGCGATCAGGTCGAGCTCGTCGTCGTCGACCCACACGCTGTGGGCCAGCTGCATGTCTGGGCCGAGAACACCGAGGGAGTCGAGCCAGGTCACATGGCGCACCCCCCGCTCTTCGAGACTCATATCCACCTCGACCGCGGTCTCGGCGCAATGGATGTGGGTGCCCCGACCCCAGCTGCGAGCCGCGGCAACCGTGGTCCGCATCGCCTCATCTGAGCATCCCCAGGGGATGAGCGGCGCCAGCTCCACACGAATCCGGTCTTCGGAATGGCCGTCCCAGCGGCCCCGGGCCGCGTCAGCGCGCGCCACCGCCTGCTCGGCCGTCTGCTCCAGCGCGGGGTGGTAGTTGCGGTCGGCCCAGCCGTGAGCCAGCAGGAAGCGCACCCCCAGCTCGTCGGCGGCCCGGCATACCGCGTCGTTGATGGCCTCGTCGGTGTGGATGTACTGGTGGTCGACGACCGTCGTGGCGCCGCCCCGCAGGTTCTCAGCCAACCCGGCGAGAGCGGCGGCATATGCGATGTCGGCATCGAGGTGGACTGCTGCGGGCCAGATGCAGTCCCGCAGCCAGTCCAGCAGGGCCTTGTCGTCGGCCAGCCCGCGGAAGAGCGCCTGGAACAGGTGGGTGTGGGCGTTGGTCATTCCCGGCATGACCGCGCACCCCGCTGCGTCGATCACGTCGCCGGCCAGGGCCAGGCGAGTGGCTGGAGGCTCCCCTGCACCCACCTCGGCCACCCGGTTGCCGCGGACATACACCCACCCCGGATCGTGCACCGCGCCAACGTCGTCGACGGTGACCACGGCACCGCCGCGGATCAGCAGATCGTGATCGGTCACGGACTCGGCAAGGCTCAGGGGGACCAGCCGGCGAAGGTATCGATTACCGGCTCCATGTCGTCCATGAGCGGGTACAGCACCGGGCAGGTGACACCCGCGTCGATGAACTCGGCCACCGTGTCCCGGCATTGCGATGCGTTGCCCACGGCCATGATGCCCCGCACCAGGTCGTCGCCGATGAGGGGTGCCGCCTTGTAGTAGTCGGCCTCCGTCGCCGGCCAGCCGACTACTTCCTGGACCCGATCGATGAGTTCGGGGTCGGCCCCGGAGGCGGCCATGATGTGGGGCTCGGTGCCCAGGTAGTACGCGACCAGCGATTTGCCGGTGAGCAGGGCGGTGTCGGGATCGTCGTCCGACAGCGAGCAGATCAGCAGTTCGGGCCGGTCGATGTCGTCGATGGTTCGGCCCGACTTGGCCGCACCGGCCTCGACCCGGGCCACCGCGTCGCGTATGTAGTCGACCGACACCACGTAGTTGAGCATGGCGCCGTCGGCGATCTCCCCCGTCAGCTCCAGCATCTTCGGACCGGTGGCGCCGATGTAGATGGGAATATCGCGGGGAGAGGTGTCGCCGTAGGCCACGTCGAGAGCCACCCGGTCGAGGTGCACGAACTCGCCCTCGTAGCTGACCTCCTCCATGGTGAACAGCGCCCGGATGGCCTCGACGTTCTCGCGCATGGCGGTGAGCGGCTTGCGCCGGCCGGCGCCGACCCGTCCGGCGATCGGCTCCCACCAGGCGCCGAGACCCAGCATCACCCGGCTGCCCCCTTCGGGCGCGGGGCCGCCGAGTTCGTGCATCGTGCTCCACGTGGCCGCGATCACCGCCGGGTTGCGGGTGTAGATGGGCAGCACGCCGCTGGCGATGCGCAGCCGTTTCGTGGACGCCAGCAGAGCGCTCATCATCACCACGCAGTCGCGGGCCAGCCGGGTGTCGCCCTGCCAGATCTCGCTGAAGCCCTTCTCCTCCGCATACTTCGCCATCTCGATCTCGTAGGCGATGTCGTGCTTGTCCTGGAAGTAGAGAGCCATCCGCTGCGTCATGGCCGCAGATTGTCTCACAGCAGTCCAGGCGATCTACGATCGGCGGTGATGGGATCGAAGGCCGTCGAACCAGAAGGAATTGCTCCGCCGGCCGCGCGCTATGCCCACGCAGTGGTCACCAGCGGAGCCGAGACCTGGCTGCACACATGCGGGATCGTGGCCACCCGGGCCGACGGGTCGATAGCCGATGACGTCGCCGGGCAGGCCCGAGACATATGGGGCAACGTCTCGGCCATACTCGCCGAAGCGGGCATGGAACCGAGCGACATCGTGTCGGTCACCACCTACGTCGTGCCCGGACAGGACCTCGCTCCGGTGATGGCGGCGCGAGACCGGTTCCTGGCCGGCCACCTGGCCGCCTCGACGCTGTTGATCGTTCCCGAGCTGGCTCAGCCTGCCTGGAAGGTCGAGATCGCAGTAGTGGCGGCTCGCTGAGGGCGGCCTCCTGTTTCCCGCTCTTGTTCGCTGCGCTCACGGGCCGCTCGGGCCACGGCCTCGCCCGTATGCAGCCGGTTCGCTCGCCTGCTCGCTCGGCCTCTAGGCCGCGATGGAGGCCACCTCGGCGGCTGCACCGTCCACGAAGGCCGACACCTCGGCTGGGCCTCGCTGATCCACCCCGTAGAGGGCGACCCACCGCAGCCTCGTGCCAGGGGCGCACAGGCGGGCGACCGAGAGCCGCAGCAGATGGCGCCCCGGCTCGCCCTGGAGCCAGTTCGTCCAGCGCGGCGAGCCGTGGGTGGTCACCGCCACCAGGTGGCGGACGGTGCGCAGCGGCGACGTGGCGAGGTCGGCGGCGCCATCGATCCACGCACCGAGCTGGCGCTGGACCCAACTCAGCATGGGCGCCGGCAGGCCACCCCACCAGGTGGGGTAGACGAATACCAGGCCCTGAGCGCCGACGACGCTCACCCCGTCGATCGACCCGCCCTGCGTCAGCCGCACGACCTGCACGTCGTGGCCGGCCCGCTCCAGGGTCTCAACCACGCGGTCGCGCAGCGCGACGTTCAGGCAGTCCGGCTGCGGGTGGGCGTGCAACACGACGAAGCGCACAGCCGGAGGGTAGCCGAGCCCTTCTAGAGTGCTTGAGGTGGACCTGCGGGACTGGATAGTCGGCGACTTGAAGTCGCTTGGAGCCAAGCTGGATGGCGGCGTGCTGGCACGCATCCCGGCGGAGCGCCGCCGGGAGCGGGTCGACGGCGGCGGGATCGCCCCCGTCTACGTCCTGTGGCACCTGGCCCGGCATCACGACGTGGCTGTGAACGGTGTGCTTCGGGGGGTTGGAGCCGTGGTGGACGGCTGGACCGGCCGCCTTGGAATCGACGGCGACTTGTGGCGGGGACTGGCCGAGGGCGAGGACGCCGATCTGGTGGACGTCCTGGACCCCGAGGCCGTCGGCGGCTACACCCTGGCCGTGATCCAGTCGACCGCCGACTGGATCGATGATCGAGGGCTGCCGCCGATGGACGAGCGGCCCGACGCTGCCTCGACGCTGGCCGCGATCGGCACGCCGGAGGATCGCTTCGACTGGCTCTACTCCATGTGGGACGGCAAGCCGACCGCATGGTTCCTCCAGTGGAGCGCGGTGGGGCACGGCATCAACCACTTGGGCGAGTTGGTCTCCATCCGTAACCGGATGGGGCTCAGTCCCTTCTAGAGGCCGAGCGGGTAAGCGAGCGAATCCCGTTCATACGGGCGAGGCCGTGGCCCGAGCGGCCCGTGAGCGCAGCGAACAAGAGCGGGCAACCAGGCTCGGCGTCACAAGCTCCGGTGATCGCCGTCCTGGGAGGAATGCCATCGCAGCACCCGCCTCTCGACGGCGATCAGCAGCAGGACGAAGGCCACGCCGATGAAGGCCAGCACGAAGACGCTGCCCCACAGCTGTTCCACCAGCAGCCGGGACTGGGCGACCCGGGCCGCGTTCCCGAGCCCTTCCCTGGAGTTGAAGAACTCGCCGACCACCGCTCCCACCAGGGCCAGGCCGACGCAGATGCGGCCCGCGGCGAAGAGATACGGCAACGAATGGGGGATCCGGAGACGCCAGTAGATCTCCCAGCGGCTGGCGTTCACCGATCGCAGCAGTTCGTACGTCTCGCTGTCGATCGAACGCAGTCCGATGAGGGCGTTGGCCACGAACGGCACCCACGCGAACAGCATGGCGGTGAGGATCTTCGGCCAGGGCGAGAATCCGAACCAGAGCAGGAAGATCGGGACCAGCACCGCCACCGGCGTCGACTGCATCAACACGATCACCGGCATGGTCGCCCGCTCCACGAACTGGGAGTGGGCCATCCAGGTGGCCACGAATAGGGCCGCGAAGAAGGCGATCCAGAACCCCCAGAACGCCTCCTGGATCGTCACCAGCCCGTTCCGCGAGTAGAAGCCCGGATTCTCGACCACATGGATGATCACGTCGGAGGGCAGCGGCAGTGTGAGCGGTCGAAGGTTGCGGACCACGACGTATATCTCCCAGCCCACGAAGAAGGCGGTCAGACCGGCGAAGGGCGCCACCAGGAGGGCGGCTCGTCGGACCGGGCGTCGGGGCACCTCAGGCGGCTCCTCGACACCGAACTCAGGGTCGAGGCCCGGCTCCCCGCCCCCTTCAGGGTCGGGTGGGCCGGGAACAGACGGCGCAGTCCAGCCCGTCAACTCGACCAACCCTGCCTCAGTGCGGCCCGGACCTCGGCCAGCACATGGTGATAGTCGTCGCTGTCCTCCACCTCAGCGTGGCGCGGCCTGGGCAGGCTCACGTCGATGACCTGGGTGATGCGTCCCGGCCTGGACCCCAGGACGGCCACACGGTCCGACAGCACGACCGCTTCGGGGATGGAGTGCGTCACGAACAGCACGGTGCTGCCGATCTGGCCCCACAGGTGGAGCAGCAGATACCGCATGTCGGCCCGGGTGATCTCGTCGAGGGCCGAGAACGGCTCGTCCATCAACAGCACCGGCGCCCCGAGGGCGAAAGCGCGAGCGATGCTCACCCGTTGCTGGAGACCCCCGCTCAACTCGCGGGGCAGCGAGTCCAGGAAGGGGGTCAGCCCGATGTCGTCGAGCATGGCCAGCTGGTCGTCGGTGGACATGCCCGGGTTGTCCTGCCGGCGGTTGACGTCGGAGAGCAGCGAGACATTCCTGCGCACCGTTCGCCACGGCAGCAGGGCCGGGTGCTGCGGCACGAAGCCGTAGCGCTTCTGGCGGCGGGCCTCGGCGGGCGACTGGTTGTTCACGACAACCGACCCGTGGTCGGGTTCGAGGAGCCCCCCGGCCAGACGCAGCATGGTCGACTTGCCGCAGCCGGAGGGCCCGATGAGGCTAACGAACTCCGACTGGCGCACATCGAGGCTGACCCGCGACAGGGCGTGGACCAGACGGTCCTTGCGCCTGAACCACTTCGACACCGCTTCGAAGCTGACGGCCGCGTCAAGCGCGGGCCGTCTCATCGCGCGGGCCAGATCAGTTCGGTGCCGTCGTAGACGCTGGCCGCGATGTCGGCGTTTACCATCGACCGCCAGTCCGGTATCTCCTCGAACACGCCGACTTGGGTGAGCGCGTCGATCTCGGCGCCGAGCAGGTCGAGATCGGGAATGCCGCGACCGGTCCCGGCCGGGGCCAAGTCCGCGATCAGCCCCGATTCGACGCTCCAGCGATAGCGCTCCGCCTCCTTCGCGAAATACATCGGATTGCCAGCCGCGTCTATCAACTCGAAGGCGTTGTCCACTGCCTCGTCCGGGTTGGCCGCCGCGAAGTCCTGGGCCTTGATCAGGGCACGCACCACGTCGGCCACCAAGTCGGGGTGCTCGTCGATCATGGCCTGGGTGGTGAAGTTGATCCCGAAGCTCGACGGCACGTCGAGGTCCAGGGGGTCGAGCATTGTGAAGGGCACACCGGCCGATGAGAGGATGTTCGGCTCGTTGGACTTGTAGACGGGCAGCGCGTCGATGCCGAGCTCGAGATGCTGGATCGGGTCGAAGCCATCGAGGAGGATCTCCTCGAAGCAGCCACGGTCGATTCCCGACATGGCCACCGACGTCTGCAACGAGTAGGGCAGGTCGCCCTTGATCCCGACGACGCTGCCGCACAGTTCAGAGAAGTCGGTGATCTGGCTGCCCTCGGGCAGCACGATCGCTTCGATGGCGGTGCGCCCCCAGTGCAGCAGCGCCACCAGGTCGCCCTCGCCGGCGACGTTGTTGTTCACCAGCTCGCCGAACGACCCGGAGTTGCCGAACTGGGCCTGGCCCTCGATGACCAGAGCGCTGCTCGCCGGCGCGAAGCCGGGCTGAACCTCGAAGTCGATGCACAGCTCGTCGAAGTAGCCCTGAGCATCGGCGACTATGGCGTCGATGATTCCCGCCGAGGCGGCGAAGTCGAAGCCGGTTACGAAGGTGATCGGTCCGGCGGCTCGGTTGGCCTCGCATCGTGCCGAGGCCACGCCGTCGTCGGCGCTGTCACCGCTGCAAGCGGCAGCCCCCAGAGCCAGCACCGCCACCACGGGCAGGACGCGCATCATCGTCCGGTTCGACTTGAACTCTCTCATGGCGCCCTCCCGTCATTTCCAGTCCCGCAGGCGGGTGCCTGCCGCAGTGGCGCACTCGCGATTCTGCCACCAGAGGATTCCCGATTCAAAGGCCGACCACTCCCCGGCGGGGAGTCGAGACATACGATGGCACCATGCGTCGGTGCCTCATCGCGGGGGTCGCGGCGTGCGCCTTGGTCATCGTCGCAGCCTGTTCGACCGGACCCAGCCGCAGCTCGGTGCCGGCCCCGGCCGACTGGGCTTCGGAGGCCGGGACCGATCCGCTGGCCGGGGACCCGAGCTTCACGGCACCGCCCACCGCGCTCCTGCCGTCCGCGGAGCCTGCTCCCGCCGACGAGAGCCCAGCGGAGCCGGCCGCCGACGGTGACGGATCCACTGCAGAGCCCCTCTACGGTGGCCTGATCGCGGCCGCGGGCCCGCTCGGCCTGCGGCTCCTGGAACCGAGCGGCGAAGTCGTGGGTCTGCTGGGTCCCGACCAGATCGTCACCCAGCCCACGTGGTCGCGCGATGGTCTACGTCTGGCTGCGACCCTCGTCCATCCGGCCACCGGAGTCTCCCAGGTCGCCGTGGTCGACATCGCCACCGGCGACATCGCCACCGCGCCGACCAGCAGGCCCTACTTCTTCTACTCCTGGAGCCATGACAGCTCCCGGTTGGTCGCATTGGGGCCGGGTCCGACGGGCGGCACCGCGGCCTTCATACTGGACGAGACGGGCGCCCCAGCCTCGGATGTCACACTGCAAGGCCAGAGCATGTACGTCGCGTGGGAACCCGGCGGGCGCCGGATGCTGGTGCACGCGGGGCACCAGTTGCTGCTCATCAACGACGTCGACTCGCCGCAGGATTACCAAGACTTCGGTCTGGTCGGCGTCGATTTCCTGGCTCCGGCGTGGGTGCCCGGCACTCAGGACTTCCTCTACGTGGACTCCTACGACCAGGCCCCCGCCGGCATCGGGGAGGCGGAACTCCTGGACAGGAGGTCCGCGGCGAGCCCGCAACTGCTGCGCCGCAGCACCGACGCCGGCGATATCACCGACCTCGGGCCCGCCGGCCTGTACACGATGCTGGCCGTCCACCCCTCCGGAGACCGCGCCGCCATCTCAGCAGCTTCACCCGAGCGGCCGGCCCTTGCCGGCGATGACTCCGAGACAGTCTCGATCTCGCCAACCGGGCCGGAGACCGGCGCACCGGCCGGCTCAGTGCAGATCGTCGACCTCACCACAGGCGAGCGCCTCACCGTCCTCGACAGGATCGGACTCTGGCTCGAGTGGAGCCCGAACGGTCGCCACCTGCTGATCGCAGCCGGCACGGACGACCCCGACAGCATCCAGATGTCCTGGCACATCTGGGACGGGCAACAGTCCTACGAACTGGCCCGGTTCGCCCCCACCGAGACCTTCTTCCGGGACTACCTGTGGTTCGCGGACCAGTACAACGAGACGCCGCGCCTCTGGTCGCCCGACAGCGACGCGATCACCTTCGGCGCCAACACCGTCGACGGTGACATCAGCGCGGTGGCTCGTCTCGGCAGCGCCGGCGCCATGACGAGCCTCGGGCCCTCCGACGTGTCCTTCTGGAGTCCACCCCGGCCGGACGACGGGCTACCGTGACATCCATGCCGAACGCACGCAGCCGCCATCTCGAGGATCTCAGCGGTGAGGAGATCGCGGAACGAATCACCGAGTCGTCGGTGATCGTGCAGCCCATCGGCGCGGTGGAGCAGCACGGCCCGCACCTGCCGCTGGCAGTCGACCACGTGATAGCCCATGAGTCTGCAGCCGCGCTGGTCGCCGAACATGGCGACGCCTACGACCTGTGGCTGCTGCCCACCCTGTCGGTGTCGAAGTCCAACGAGCACGCCTGGTCGCCGGGAACTCTGTGGCTGTCGGCCGAGACGCTGCTGGCGGTGCTGCGTGACATCGGCCGCAGCATCGCCACCACCGCGGCCCGCCGCCTCGTGTTCCTCAACGGCCACGGCGGCAACTCGGCCCTGCTCAACGTGGCCTGCCGCGAGATCCGCCTGCAGCACGGGCTGATGACGTTCCTCGTGCACCCGTTCGTGCCCGCCGACCACGGCGGCACGTCACCTGAGTCGGAGATGGGCATGGGCATCCACGGCGGGCACCGCGAGACGTCGGTCTTCATGCACCTGAGGCCCCATCTGGTTCACCTTGAGAAGGCGGACCGGGCCGTTCCCGAGGGTCTGGCCCAGAACCGGCATGTGCGCTTCGGAGGTCTGGCGTCGTTCGGCTGGCTGTCGAACGACTTCGGGCCGGATGGCCACATCGGCGATCCGACCGGTGCCAACGCCGAGGAGGGCAAGCTGCTGTTCGAGACCGCTGTCGCCCTGCTCGGCGAGCAGATGGCCGAGATCGCCGCCTTCGACTTCGGCCGCACAACCTATTAGGACTCCCGCAGGCCGGGCGCGGGAGGGACCGGGGCGAGAACCCCGGTCCCCCTCTAGAGCCTGGGGACGAGCCCCGGCTCAGCTATCCCGCTGGACGCTGCGCTAGGACGGGATCCAGGCGCCCCAGGTGGCCTCGTTGGCTGCGATCCAGTCCGCCGCGGCCTCCTCGACGCTCTTGCCCTGGGCATCGATCGCACCCAGCATCGACACCTGATCGGCGGTGCTGTAGTTGAAGTTGTGGAGGAACTCCCACGCGGCGGGAGCACCGTCCTCAAGACCCGCCCAGACGATCTTGAACAGATTGTCCGCTGGGTAGTACTTGTTCCCGTCAGGATCCAGCGGCAGCTCCAGTTCGACGAGATCGAAGGTGCTGAACGCCGAGTGCGGGGTCCAGAAGTACGACAGCACTGCATCCTCGCGGGCGAAGGCCGAATCGAAGGCAGCCAGCAGCGCCTCCTCGGAGCCGGCGTACACGATCTCAAGCTGGAGTCCGAAGTCGTCGATGATGTCCTGCTCGAAGGTCACCCAGCTCGGGTCGCCGTGCAGGATCTGCCCTGCGTCGCCCGTCTCCGCGGTGGCGAACAAGGCGGCCAGTGCGGGATCGGTGAACCCTTCGGCGCTGGCCAGCGCGGGGTTCTGATCGATCATGTAGGCGGGCAGGTACCAGCCGATCTGACCGATCGGACCGAGCAGGCCGGCGTCCACGACGTTGCCGTCGGGGTTGTCGATGAAGTCGACCCGGTTCTGGGCGTGACCCGAGGGCCACACCTCGAGCGAAGCGTGCAGCTCGCCGGTGTTTATGGCCGACCATTGGGCGTTCTCGTCGAGGTCGGTGATCTCCACGTCGTAGCCGATCTGCTCGAGGAGCTGCGCGGCGACCTGGATGTTGGCAGCCGAGCCGCTCCACGGGTTGGCGATCAACTGGATCGTGGTGATCTCGCCGAGATCAGGCCCGGCCATCTCCTCCTCGGCCGCCATCATGGCCGCCTCAGCCTCAGCAGCAGCAGCCGCAGCCGCCTCGGCCTCAGCAGCAGCCGCCTCGGCAGCTGCCTCAGCCTCCGCAAGCTGGGCCTCCAGTTCGGCCACGACGGACGGGTCTACGCCCTCCTCGGTCTCGGCCATCGCAGCAGCCAGGGCCGCCTCAGCCTCAGCAGCGGCAGCCGCAGCCGCGTCGGCCTCAGCAGCAGCCGCAGCCGCCTCCGCATCAGCCGCGTCGGCGTCGGCCTGAGCGGCGGCCGCTTCGGCAGCAGCCGCGTCGGCGTCGGCCTGCGCTTGCGCCAGAGCAGCGGCGTCCGCCGCGCTCGTGTCTTCCGCGTCGTCGCCGCAGGCGGCAGCCAGCAGGCCGAACACGGCAAGCACGGCAGCCAGCTTCCAAAGCGATTTGGTCATGAAGGGTCCCCTCCCGTTGTGTCGGTTGCCGCTACTAAGGCGGCTGAACTGAGGGCGCCATTATGGCACTGCATCCCCGCCATGTGAAGGGCGAGTCTCGCGGCCACTACATTGGCCCGGTGGTGACCACCGAGCAGACGCCCTTGGAGTGCCACGAGATCACCAAGGTGTTCGGCGACAACCTCGTCGCGGCCCGCGCTCGGCTCGCCGACGGCTGCGACCGGCAGATGGTTCTCGACCAGACCGGGTGCCTTGTGGCGGTGCGGGACGCGACGTTCTCGGTGGAGCGGGGAGAGACCTTCGTCGTCATGGGTCTCTCCGGTTCGGGGAAGTCGACCCTGATCCGCTGCCTGTCCCGGCTGATCGAGCCGACCAGCGGGACCGTGAAGATCGACGGGACGCCGATCGGGGACCTGGACGATCAGGAGTTGCGGGAACTGAGGCGGCAGCGCCTGTCGATGGTGTTCCAGCACTTCGGGCTGTTCCCCCACCGCAAGGTGATCGACAACGTCGCGTTCGGCCTTGAGATTCAGGGCGCGGCCAAGGCGGACCGCTACGAGCGGGCGCTGGAGGTCCTGTCGGTAGTGGGTCTGGGCGACTGGGCCGACCACTTTCCCCAGCAGCTCTCGGGCGGCATGCAACAGCGGGTGGGCTTGGCCCGGGCGCTGTGCGTGGAACCGGAGATCCTGTTCTTCGACGAGCCGTTCTCGGCGCTGGACCCGCTGATCCGCCGCGACATGCAGGACGAGCTGCTGTCACTGCAAGCCCGGATGCGGCGGACGCTGGTGTTCATCACTCATGACTTTCATGAGGCACTCAAGCTCGGCGACCGCATCGCCATCATGAAGGACGGCGAGTTCGTCCAGGTGGGCACGCCCGAGCAGATCGTGTCGGCACCGGCCGACGACTATGTGCGCGAGTTCACCGAGGACGCCCCCAAGACCAAGGTGATAACGGTCGGCTCAGTCATGCAGTCCCTGGACGGGGAGGCGCCGGCGGGCGAGCCGGTAGGCCTCGATGCCGTGCTTGACGACATTCTTCCCCGGCTGCTGGCCAACCCCGCGGCGCTTCCGGTGGCCGACGACCAGGGCGAAGTGGTCGGCACCGTCGACCGCGATCGGGTGGTCGCTCTCCTGGATGAGAACTCCCGGTCCGGCGCGTCGGGCGCAGGCCGGGACGCCGACCAGCTGTGACCGCGGCGCCGCCGGCCGCCGGGTCATCCGGGGTCGCCGACGCGGTCGAGGCTCGGCTGACGCTGGACCGGCGGCGGCGGACCCGCTCGGGCGGCGAGCTGGCGGTGGGGCTGGCCATAGTCGTCGCCGCCCAGCTGGCGCTGAGCTCAGTGGGCGGGTTTCCTGAGTCATGGGCCATCGGTCTGGCCGACTGGATCGACGATGCCCGCCGGTGGGTGATCAGCAACCAGACCACCCACTGGAGCTTCTCCTTCATCTTCAACCCGATCAGCGACGCCATCGACTGGGGACTGCGCATTGTCGAGCGCTTCCTGCTGTGGCTGCCGTGGTACGTGGTGGCCGCCGCGGGGGGCATGGTGGCCGCCGCCGCACTGGGGATGCGGGCCGGACTGCTGGCCGCGGTCGGCGTCCTGTACTTCGGAGCCATCGAACTGTGGGAGGAGAGCCTCCAGACGGTGGCGCTGATGATGGTGGCAGTGGGAATCTCGGTTGCCATCGGCGTTCCGGTGGGGATCGCCTCGGCCCGCTACGACCGGTTGCAGCGGAGCCTGAGACCCATGCTGGACGCCATGCAGACCCTGCCCGCGTTCGTGTACCTGATCCCCGTGGTGCTGCTGTTCGGCGTCGCTCGCGTGCCGGCCATCATCGCCACGGTGGTCTACGCGCTTCCGCCGGTGATCAGGCTTACCGACCTGGGCATCCGGACCGTCTCGCCGGCCACGGTGGAGGCGGCCGAGATGTTCGGCGCCACGCCTCGCCAGACCCTGCGCAAGGTGCAGCTCCCCCAGGCGCTGCCCAGCGTGCTGACCGGCATCAACCAGACGATCATGATGGCCCTGAGCATCGTGGTGATCGCGGCGCTAATCGGGGCCGGGGGTCTGGGCCAGGTGGTGCTGGAGTCCCTCAGGCGGCTCTTCGTGGGGCGGGCGCTGGAGGCCGGGCTGGCCATCGTGGTACTGGCCATGCTCATGGACCGCGTCACCCACGGTGCGGCCGGCCTGGCCACCCGCCGGCGCAGGCTCCGCCTGATGCCCGACTCCCTCGAGCGCCTGGGGTTCGTGAGGTCGGTCGAGAGTGCGCTGGAATCCGTCGACCGGTTCCTGTGCCGGGTGGGCGCGTCGCTGGCATCGCCGGTGCGTCACGCGCCTGGCCTCGCCGGCCTGGCCCGGCACCCCCGCTGGGCGCTCGGCCTTGTTGCTCTCGTGGTGGTCACAATCGCCAGTGCCGTCCTCGGACGGCCCGAATTCCCCTCGGCCATCACCTTCTCGTTCGCGCCGGCCATCGACTGGCTGGTGGACTGGGTCCGGGACAACCTCTACGAGATCGGCGGGACCTGGTTCGGGACCGGCTGGTTCAGCGACTCCATCACGATCTACGCGGTGACACCGCTGCGAGAACTGTTCAGCGCCGACCTGGCCTGGCCGGTGGTGGTGCTGGCGGTGGCACTGGCCGGGTGGAGGCTGGGCGGAGCTCCGCTGGCCACGTTCTGCACTGCTTGCGTGGCCGGCTTGGGGTTCCTCGGGATGTGGACGCTGTCGATGGACACCCTGGCCCAGGTCATCGTGGCCGTGGTGATGGCGATCCTGTGCGGAATACCCCTCGGCGTACTGGCGGCCCGCAGCGACCGGTTCGAGCGGATGCTCAAGCCGGTGCTCGACTTCCTGCAGACCATTCCCAGCTTCGTGTTGCTGGTGCCGGTGATCATCATGTTCAACGTGGGGCGCATACCTGGGATCATCGCCTCGGTGCTCTACGCCCTGCCGGCCGCGACCCGGCTCACCAATCTGGGCATCCGCCAGGTCGAGGGCGAAGCCACCGAGGCGTCGAAGGCCTTCGGCGCCACCCGGGGCCAGACGCTGCGCAAGGTGCAGTTGCCCCTGGCGGCGCCGAGCATCATGGCCGGCATCAACCAGACCGTGATGCTGGTGCTGGCCATGGTGGTGATCGCCGGGCTCGTAGGGGGCGGCGGCCTGGGTCTGGAGACGGTGAAGGGACTGAGGCGAACGGACTCGGTGGGATCGGGCTTCGTGGCCGGCTTGGCCATCGTGCTACTGGCGATGCTGCTCGATCGCCTGCTCCAAGCCTGGACGAGACGGTTCACCCCTGTGGAGGGCGGCCCCTAGCGTCCCTGCCAGCGGGGAGCGCGGCCCTCGGTGAAGGCCCTAGGGCCTTCGGCGGCGTCCTCAGAGGCCAGCATGGCCTCGTAGGCATCCAGGTCACCGGAGCGCAACAGTTCAAAGGCGTCGGCCGGCGGCAGCTGTCGGGTTCGGTCGCGGATCTGGTGAATGGCCGCCACCGATAGCGGCGCAGCCTCCGCGATCCGGCCTGCCAGGGCGCGGGCCTCGGTCATGAGGTCGTTTGCGCCTACTACCGCGTTGACCAGCCCCCAGCGCAGCGCTTCGGCCGCATCGAGACGCCGACCCGCATAGAGGACCTCGTTGGCCACCGCGGGCGGGACCATCCTGGGCAGGCGCACCGAGGCGGTGTCGGGCACGATTCCCAGTGAGGCCTCCGGCAGCCAGAAGCGGGCGTGCTCGGCCGCCACTACGAGATCGGCGGCCAGCACGATCTCGAATCCGCCGCCCACGGCCATGCCGTTGACCGCTGCGATCACCGGCTTGAGCAGGCCAGGCAGCTCGCCGAAGCCGCCGAAGCCGCCCTCGCCGTAGTCGTCCTCGAACCCCTCGCCGCCGGCTGCCGCGTTGAGGTCCCAGCCGGCGCAGAAGAACCGGTCGCCCGCTCCCGTGAGTATCGCGACCCGCAGGTCTCCGTCGTCGCGGAAGGCCGCAAACACCTGGCTCAGCTCCCGACTCGTGGCTGCGTCGATGGCGTTGGCTTTGCCGCGGTCGAGCGTCACCTCCAGCACCGGCCCGTCGGCGACGGCTGACACCGCGGGCGTGGAGGCGGCTTCAGTCATTCTCTGGAACCTCCCCTACCAGCATCAGAGCGTCGGCGGCGACGGCCGCCTCCTTCGTGACGATAAGGGGGTTGATCTCGATTTCGATGATGCTGCGATCGTCGCGCACCAGTGCACCGAGCGCCGAGACCGCCTCGACTGCGGCGTCAACGGCGGCAGGCGGCCGACCCCGGTGACCGGCCAGCATCGGCCAGACCCGCAGTCTGCGGAGGGCTCCGCGAACCTCGTCGGCCGACACCGGCAACAGCAGGTTGGCGGTGTCGTCGAGCATCTCTGCCAGGATGCCACCCGCTCCCAGGGTCAGCAGCATCCCCACCGGAGGCGCCGATCTCACGCTCAGCAGCAACTCGGCGACGGCGCCGGTGACGCAGGACTCCACCATCACCGTCCCGTTGTCGCCGGCAAGACGGCTGGCGGCGGAGGCGACCTCGGCGGGGTCGCCGAGCCCGACCACCACCCCACCGGTCTCCGTCTTGTGAGCAGAGCCGGTCGCCTTGACGACGACCGGGTATCCGACCTCGGCCGCCGCAGCTGCGGCCCGGTCCGCCGTCACGACCATGCCGGCAGGCACGGCAACGCCGGCCGCGCCCAGACGCTGCTTCGACTCGTGTTCCGGCATTACCGTGCAGCCAGGGCCCGCCTCGTTCGGCTGATCCGGCAAGGACACCGGGTTGCCGGTCTGCTCCCCCCAAACCGCAGCGGCCTCGAGCGCCGACAGGGCGGTGTCGATGTCGCCGCAGGCGGCCAGACCCAGCTTGGCGGCCCGGGCGCGGGCCTCCTCCGGCAGGTTCTCCGCCAGCGAAGCGGCCATCACGCCGGGAGTGCTGGTAGCTGAACAGGCTTCGCTGAAGGCATCGAGGGTGGGCCACCAGCGCGACCGGTCGAGCCCCTCGGCGGGGAAGTCGATCACGAGGAGTGCAGCATCGAACGGCGCCGGAGTGGACTGCGGGTCGTCCGCTCCGAGAGCGGCCTTGAAGCAGCCGGTCAGGCGGCCCTCATCGCCCCAGATGAACGTGTGGTAGTCCAGCGGGTTGGTGACAGCCACCCGGCCATCCAGGGCCGACGCCACCCGGTCGGCGTGGTCGGGAGCGAACGGCGGGAAGCTGAGACCGAGGCCGCGGCTGCGGTCCGCGACCAGGGCCGCCTCTCCGCCGGAGCAGCTGAGCGACACCAGCCGGCTGCCGTGCAGCGGCCCCAGGGCGCACAGGACGGCCAGGGTGTCGAGCAATTCGGGCAGGGCGTGCACCCGCCGGATGCTCAGCCGGTCGAAAAGCGCGTCGTAGGCGCTGTCGTCGCCCACCAGCGAGGCAGTGTGGGTGACGGCGATGGCCCCCGAGGTCTCGGAGGCTCCCAGCTTGAGGGCCACCACCGGCAGACCCCGGCGACGGGCAGAAGCAGCCGCGGCAACGAAGCGCTCGGTGTCGTCCAACTCCTCGATGCACAGGCCCACGCCGGTTGTCCCGTCATCGGCGGCCGCGGCCTCGAAGGCCTCCGAGATGCCCAGGTCGGCCTGGTTCCCCAGTGTCATCACCCAGGCGATGTCGAGGCCCCGCCGCTGCATGGTGAGGCTCACCGCGATGTTGCCGCTCTGGCTCAGCAGTGCCACACCGCGATCCGTGCGGGACAGGCCGTGGACGTCGGGCCACAACGCCGCGCCGGTCGGAGCCGACAGCGTCCCGTAGCAGTTGGGCCCCACTATGGGCATGCCTGCTGCCGCGGCGAGCAGCTCTGCTTGGAGGGCTGCGCCAGCCTCGCCGGTCTCCGCGAAACCCGACGCGTGGCACACCGCGGCCCCCGTGCCGAGGGCGGCCAGTTGGCGCACCACCTCGACAGTGGCGTCGCAACCCACGCCCACGAAGGCGGCGTCGGCGCCGGCCGGAAGCTCGTCCACCGAGGCGAAGGTGGGGAGGTCGCGCAGCTCCCGGCGGGGGTTGACCGCCCACATGTCGCCCGAGAACCCGAACGAGCGGGAGGCATCGATAGCTAGCTCGGCGGCGGTACCTCCGATGAAGGCCAGCGACCGCGGCCGCAGCAGCCGATCGAGCCTGCTCACCGTCACCTGCTCACTGTCAGGAGCCCAGGGGCCGCAGCATGTCGCGGGACACGATATGGCGCTGGATCTCGCTGGTGCCGTCCCAGATGCGGTCCACCCTGGCGTCACGCCAGATCCGCTCCAGCGGCAACTCGTCCATGAGCCCCATCCCGCCCAGGATCTGGATGGCCTCATCCGAGACGAACTGCAGCATCTCGGTGGCCGACAGCTTGGCCATGGCCGCGTCGGCGTCGGTCATCTCGCCCTGGGCCGACAGCCAAGCGGCCCGGTAGGTCATCAACTCGGCCTGCAGCAGGCGGGTGCGCATGTCGGCCAGCTTGAACGACACTCCCTGAAACCGCCCGATGCGCTGCCCGAACTGCTCGCGGGTGGCGGCCCAGTCGAGGGCCACCGACAGAGCGCGGTCGGCCCGCCCCAGGCATACCGCGGCCACCTGCAGGCGGGTGCTGCCCAGCCACTCATTAGCCACGTCGAAGCCCCGGTGCTCCTCGCCGAGCAGCTTGGAGGCCAGAACCCGGGCGTTGTCGAAGTTCAGGATGAAATTGTGGTAGCCCCGGTTCGACACGCAGTTGTAGCCCGGCACCCGCTCGACCCCGGGCGTGTCGAAGTCCACCAGCAGCGACGAGATCAGCCTGCGCGGGCCGCGGTCGGTGGTCTCTGTGCCGGTGGCCGCGAACAGGATCACGTAGTCGGCTAGGTCGGCGTGGCTGATGAAGTGCTTGGTGCCATTGACCAGGTAGTGGTCGCCGTGCCGTTCGGCCCGGCAGGTCATGCCCCTCAGGTCGGAGCCCGCGTCGGGCTCGCTCATGGCCAGGCACTCCACCCGCTCGCCCCGCACCGTCGGCAGCAGGTACTCGTCGATCTGGTCGCCGGCGCAGGCCCGCAGGATGTTGGACGGGCGGGCCACGATGTAGTGCAGGGCGTAGGCCGTCCAGCCGAAGGCCCGCTCGGCCATGGCCAGCGTCAGGTCGTCGAGGCCGCCGCCACCTAGTTCGACGGGCATGTTGGCCGCGTACAGGCCCGCATCGATGGCCTTGCCGCGGATCTGGTCCACCAGTTCGGGCCGGACCTGGCCGGTGCGCTCCACCTCTTCTTCGTGGGGGACCAGCTCGCGCTCAACGAAGGCGCGCACGGTGTCGACGACCATCTGCTGGTCTTCGCTGATCGAGAAGTCCAAACCGATTCCTCCTTGCGTGCTCACTTCTTCCCGGTGGCGGCGCCCACGGCCATGCAGCCGCGAACCTGCGGCGGCACCGGCATCGAGGCGTGAGCCTCGGTGACCGCGGTCACCGCCGCCGCGGGGCCAGGCAGCAGCGGGGCGCTGCGACCGGCCGCGATGTCGACGTGGACCAGCATCTGCTCACCGGTGCACAGCGCCTCGGCGTCCCGGTACATGGTGTGGAAGATGTGCAGGCGCTTGGCGTCGCTGCCGAGCACCTGGGTGGTGACCCTCAGCGTCTCGCCCTCGGAGGCCTCCCGCAGGTGGTTGAGATGGGTCTCGACCGTGTAGTAGGAGTGCCCGCCGTTCCGGTATGACTCGTCGATGCCGACGTAGCGGAACAGGGCGTCGGACGCCCACCCGAAGGCCGTCAGGAACGCCCACTCGGTCATGTGGCCGTTGTAGTCCACCCAGTCGGGCTCCACCACGGC
Source organism: Acidimicrobiaceae bacterium (assembly GCA_009842325.1). GTDB lineage: Bacteria > Actinomycetota > Acidimicrobiia > Acidimicrobiales > Aldehydirespiratoraceae > Aldehydirespirator. Next base: position 19,898 of record VYFQ01000020.1, read on the forward strand.
CGAGTACAGGGACAGCGGGGCTGCGATCTTTGTGCCGGGCGTCCACGGCTCGGCCTCGGTGGAGGCCTTGGCGGCCAGGATCCGCGCCTCCCGCTCGGCCACGATTCGGCCGGCGCCGATGCCGCTCGGTCGCAGCGCCCGCATCAGTGCCAGGAGGCAGTCGTCCCTCTGCCGCTCCAACTCGGCGATGGACCGCCCGCCGGCCTGGTCCTCGCAACCTGAGGCCATGGCCTCGATCAGATCTCCGGTCAACTCGGGCGCCTCCAGCCGGGTCCACGGCAGCTTCAGCGCAGGCCCGAACTGACCCAGCATGTGGCGCATCCCGCCCTCACCTCCGGCCAGGTGGAAGGTGAGGTTGGTGCCCATCGCCGCCCAGCGCAGGCCGGGGCCGTAGACGATCGAGTCGTCCAGCTCGGCGGTGGTGGCGGCGCCGTCGCTCACCAAGTGCAGGTTCTCGCGCCACAGCGCCTCCTGGAGACGGTCCGACAGGTAGCCCTCGACCTCGTTGCGCACCAGCAGCGGGTACATGACCAGGTCGTCGTAGTGGGCCATTGCGGCCGCGACCGCCTCCTCGGCGGTTGCCTCGCCGGGCACCACCTCGACCAGGGGCAGCAGGTACACAGGGTTGAACGGGTGGCCGATGAGAAGCCGCTCCGGGTGGCTCAGCCCGTCGGCCAGACGGCTGGGCAGTAGTCCCGACGAGCTGCTGGCGATCACCGTCGCCGGCTCGGCGCCGGCGTCGAGCCGGCCGAGCAGCGAACGCTTCACCCCTTCGTCCTCCGGGGCACTCTCCTGCACCCAGTCGGCGTTGGCCGCCACCTCCTCCGGGCTGCCGGCCCACCGCAGCCGGGCCGGATCGGCCCCCGGGAACAGTCCCAGCCGGATGGCCGACGGCCAGGCTCGCTCGACGGCGGCCCGGAGCCGGTCCTCGGCATCGCCGGCAGGATCCCAGGCCACGACGTCGTGACCCCGGGCCAGGGCACGCACCGCCCAGCCGGAGCCGATCACTCCCGTTCCCGTCAGCCCGATGGTCCTCGCCGTCACCGCGCCCTCCCACCGGCCGCCCTCCGCGCCCGGCTGCGTCCCGCATTTCCGCTCCGGGCCGAAGTATCGCATCGTCGGGCCTCGACTGGACGCATCGCGGCCCCGTAGCATCGGGTCGTGGCCGAAGCGCTCGTGTACAACCCCTACGCGTTCACCGTGCACGACAACCCGTACGACACGTACCGGCGGCTGCGCGACGAGGCTCCGGCCTACTGGAACCCGGATCTGAGATTCTGGGCGCTGAGCCGGTTCGACGATGTGCTCGAGGCGTTCCGGAATTACGAGACCTACTCCTCCGCCGGCGGCGTGGCCCTGGAGGGCAGGCGGCCCATCGACAAGACCAACCCCAGGTTTTCGGAGATCATCGAGATGGACCCGCCGGAGCACACCGTCATGCGCGGGCTGGTGTCGCGGGTGTTCACCGTCCGGCGCGTGGCCCAGATGGAGGACGAGATCCGCCGGATCGTCAACCACTACATCGACACTGTGATCGAGTCGGGCCACGCCGACCTGATGGCCGATGTGGCCGGCTGCTTCCCGATGGATGTGATCTCGGCCGTGCTCGGGATACCCGAGTGCGACCGCGACACGTTGCGGGAATGCGCCGACCGGGGTCTGGTACGTGAGGACGGGACGATGGAGATCCCCCAAGAGGGGGTCGAGGCGATTCTTGAGGTGCTCGCCTATTTCACCGAGGACTTCGGCCGGCGGCGCGCCGGCGAGGTGCCCGGTGGCGGGCTGGTGTCGGACCTGCTGGAGTTGGAGGTCGACGGCCGGGCGCTGACTGAGCAGGAGCTGCTCGGCTTCTGCCTGCTGTTCGTGTTCGCCGGATTCGAGACGACGGCCAAGATGGTGGGCAGCGCCGTCGAGCTGCTGTCGCGCCATCCCGACCAGCGGGCCGCGGTGGTGGCCGACCCGTCCCTGGTCCCCCAGACGGTGGAGGAGGTCGTCCGCTTCCACAGTTCCACCCAGTACATGCATCGCACCCTCACCCGCGACGTCGAGCTGCACGGCCAGCGGATGCAGGAGGGCAACTCGGTCCTGCTGCTGATCGGCGCGGCCAACCAGGATGAGCGGGAATACGGCCCCACCGCGGGGGAGTTCGACATCTTCCGCAACCCGGAGCGTCACGTCGGCTTCGGGTACGGCGTCCACTTCTGCCTGGGCGCGGCGCTGGCCCGCCTGGAGGGACGAGTGGCCCTGGAGGAGATCCACCGCCGTATGGGCGACTACACGGTGGACCACGACAACAAGGTCCGGTTCCACAGCGGCAACGTCAGCGGATGGAGGACCCTGCCCATCAGTTTCACGCCCGGACCCCGGCTGGTTAGCGTCGCGGGGTGACCCGTTACGGCTACATCGGGCTGGGCATGATGGGCTCGGCCATGACGGAGAACCTGATCCGCCGAGGCGGCGGATCGGTAACGGTCCACGACATCGACCCCGCCGCGGTGGACGCGGCTGTCTCTTTGGGTGCCGAGGCCGGCGCCAGCGCCGCGGAGGTGGCCCGGGCCAGCGACGTGGTGAGCATCTGCGTGCCCGCCGCGGCTCACATCGAGGCGGTGCTGTCGGGGCCCGGCGGCATTGCCGAGGGAGTCCACGACGGGCTCAGCGTGCTCATCCACTCCACCGTGCATCCCGACACGGTGCTGGCCGCCCGCGACGCGGCCGCCGAGTGGGGGGTGCCCGTGTTCGACGCCTGCGTGGCCGGCGGGGCCGACAACGCCCGGGCCGGCAGCTTGACCGTGCTGGCCGGAGGCTTGGATGAGATGCCTCCGGCGGCCCGGGAGGTGCTCGACGTCTACGCGGGCACGCTCATCGACGCCGGGCCGGCGGGGTCAGGCGCGGCTCTCAAGATCGCCATCAACGTGATGACATACGCCCAGTTCGCAGCGGCGGCCTCGGCCCATGACATGGTGGCCAGCACCGGCGGAGAGCCGGCTGCGCTGCTGGAGGCGTGGAGGTTTATGGGCCAGCTGGGTGCGCTCACTGAGCAGTACTGCGCCCTGCTGGAGATACCCGACGAGCACATCCAGGGCGAGCTGCGGACCATGCTGCAGACCCAGGCCGGCATCGCCACCAAGGATCTGGCGCTGGCGCTGGAGCTGGGACGCACTCGGCCCGGCGCCGCTGGTGTGGTGCAGGCGGTGCAGGCCGCCATGCCCGCCGTCTACAACGTCCACGAAGCGAACGAGGAGTCCGAATGAGCACTGACAACTCCGGTGACACGCCCGCCGACGACACCTACGAGCGCGGCGTGGCCATGGTGACGGAGATCTACCAGGGCGAAGTCCCGGCGTTGCCCGAGGGCACCATGGCCTTCAACGACGTGATGATGCGCAGCCTGTTCGCCGAGGTGTGGGACCGCGACGTGCTGTCGATCCGCGACCGGCGCCTGCTCATAATGGGCGTGATCGCAGCCCGGGGCTCCACCGACGTGTGGAAGCTCCAGGCCCAGTCGGCCCTCAAGCGGGGCGAGCTGACCCCCGATCAGCTGCGGGAGACCCTCATCGCGCTGGCCCCCTACGCCGGCTACCCCGTAGTCGCCCCCCTGATCGGCCCCTGCGAAACCGCCATCAACGAATGGACCGAGTCCCAGGACTGACGGCGCCGTCTCGTTGAACCGGCACCCGCGCACGATCCGCCGAGCAATCCGACCAGCGAGCCGCTCATCACAACGCCCAGCCGCCTCCTCTAGGGAGGATCCGGAAGCCCGATCCGACACACCCCCACGCCAACTAGCCGTCGCCTGCGGGTTCCTCACCGTCGGGGGCGGGTTCTTGGCCGTCGTCTGCGGGCTCTTCCTCGGTGGCGAGGCTGTGGAGTCTGGCGACGAGGACGGCGGCCTCTTCGCGGGTGATGGGGCGCTCGGGCGTGAAGGTGGTGGCGCCGGTGCCGGTGGTGATGCCGAGTGCGTGCAGGCAGGCGATGTCGTCGTGGTGCACGCTGTCGGCGATGTCGGTGAAGGGGGGCTGGGAGTCGGTGGGGCACTCCCGTCCCGACGCCGTCCACGTCCTGGCGAGCATCGACGCGGTCTGGGCTCTGGTGAGGGGCTCTTCGGGCGAGTAGGTGGTGCGGGTGGTGCCGGTGGTGATGCCCAGCTCGAGCAGGCAGCCCACGTCCAGCCTGGCCTGCGCGCCGGCGACGTCCGCTAGGCGCAGCCGTGTCGGGATCCTGGGGCACCTCTGGCCAAGCACGCTCCAGAGCCTCACCAGCGGCGCGGCGACATCGCCCCGCGACAGAGGCTGCTGGGGACCGAAGCGGAACGCGGGCCCTTCGGGATCGTCGGGGTCGGGATCGTCGGGGTCGGGTTCGACGGGTTCGAGGTCGAAGATCCCGAGGTTGACCGCCGTCGCGATCTCGTCGGCGAACACCGACGACTCCGGCACGTCCTGCAACTGGAAGCCCTCCGGCGGCGGTGCCGGCGGAGAAGGACGCGTCGGCTCCTCGGGCTCTTCGGGCTCGGACGGCTCGTCGAAGACCGGCGGGGGGCGTCGGCGGGTCATGACCTCGGCCGCGGCGGTGGCGGGGCCCCAGCCGTCGGTGTTCTGCGCCGACAGCCGCCACCAGTAGACGGTGTCGTATTCCAGGCCGCCGTTGCTGTAGCTCACCGCGGTGTCGGCGATGGTGTCGGACACCACCTCCCAGTCGTCGACGCCCTTGCGACGCTCCAGCCGGTAGGCGGTCACCGGCTTGTCGTCGGGGGCGGTCGGAGCCGTCCAGGTCAGCCTCACGGCGTTGCGGCCCACCAGCTCCGCGGTGAACTCGCCGGGGGCGCCGGGTGCGCTCACGTCGTCATCGACCAGCCAGACGGTGGCCGCGTGCACCTTGTAGCCCGCCAGCTCGGCGGACACCTCGATGGTCTCGACACCCTCGTTGGCGGTGTCCTGTCCCGGGGTGATGCTGAACCCGGTCGCGCTGGCGCTGGAGCTCTCGGCTGCGATGGTGATGCTGACGGGCAGCCCGATGCGGGTGAAGTCGTTGCCGGGGCCCGGGGTGGCGGTGCCGCCAAGCGTTCTCACAAACGTCACCGTGGTAGGCACGCTGCGGGTCACCGTCCCGGCCAGCTTGGCCGTCAGCGTGACCGCCGTGGTCGGCCCGTTCTCGGCGATGCTGGATGGGCTCGCGCTCAACGCGATGATGGTCGACGCGGTGTCGTCGTCGACGATGGTGACGTCCACCCCGCTCACCGGCAGCGGCGGCGACACGCCGGCGTGGGTGCCGCTGAAGCTGATCGTCTCGCCGTCGCCCTCGTCGATGCTGTCATCCTCGGGGCTGATGTCCACCGCGACGAAGCCCGACGCCTCACCGGCGGGGATCTCGATCACCAGCGGAGCCGGCGTGAAGGTGTAGTCGTTGCCCTCGCCCGCGGTGGCGGTGCCCGACAGGCCCAGCGTCACTGTCGTGTCGGCGTCCAGCACCTTGCCGTTCAGCTCGGCAGTCACCCGCACCTCGGTCAAGGGCACCCTCTCGTCGACGCTGTCACGATTCACCAACAACACCAGCCCAGTGGAGTCGGTGTCGTCATCGAGCAGCGTCATCGTCGTCGGGCGGACCTGGAACTCGGTGCCGTCGCCGACCCGGCCGCCGAAGACGATGGTCTCGGTGCCCTCGACGGCGGAGTCCTGCCGCGGAGTGATCCACACCCCCGCCCTGCCGCTGGCCGCGTTGGCGGCGATCCTGACCGCGACCGTCTGCGCGGCCGTGTAGTCGCCGTCCGCGCCGCGCTCCGCGGTGGAACCGGCCGCGCCCACCGTCACCGTCACCGTCACCGGCCGGGCCCGGTCCTCGTCGGCCGTGTCCGGGTGGTGGGCCGCAGTCACTGTCACCCACTGGGCCCTCTCGTCCTCGCGCATGCTGGTCTGGACGCCGGCCGAGATCACGTCGGCGTCGATGCTGAGGTCGATCCTCGGCACGTCGGCGTCGTTCAGGTCCAGCGTCGCCGAATTCACCGTGAGCCCGGCCACAGGCGTCGAACCCAGCACCTGGATCGTCTCGGGGCCCTCATAGGCGGGGTCCTGGATGGTCGTGACATCGAAGGTCACCGTCGAGCTGCCCCCGAAGCTGCCGGTGGGGATCGTGATGGACGAAGCCGACAGCGCGGTGTGGGTGTAGTCCTGGCCCGCTCTGGCGGTGCCACCCAGAGTGCCGTTGAGGTTCACCACCGTGGGGGAGGTGCGCGTGGCCGCGCCCCGCAGCCGCGCCGACACCGTGACCGTCGTGACCGACGTGTCGGTCTCACTCACGCTGGTCGGGCTCACCGACAGGTCGACGTCGGTGGGTGTGTCGTCGTCGTCGTCGATGGTCACGTCCACATCGGTCACCGTCAAGCTGCCCGAGTGGGTGCCGCCGATGCGGATGATCTCGCCGTCGCCCTCATCGAGGGTGTCCTGGATCGGGTCGAGACTCACCGTGGCCATGCCCGACTTGGTGTCCTTGGAGATAGTGATCGTCGACAGCGTGCCCGGATCGGCGTAGTCAGAGCCCTTGGTGGCCGTGGAGTCGGTCTCGTCCAGCGCCAGCGTCACCGTGGTGTCCGTCGCCAGCGCCGAGGCGTCCAGCGTGGCCGTCACCGTCACCAGCGTCGGGTCCACCGTCCCCGGCGGGTCCGACGCATCCGGCGGGTCCGCCGACTCGTCGAGGTTGGTCGCGCTCACCGTCAGGGTGATCTGCGTCGACGCGCCGTCGTTGTCCCTGATATCCATGGCACCCGAGCGCACCGTCACCCCCGCCAGGGCGCCGCTGATCGTGATCGCCTCATGGTCCTCGTCGGTCTCGTCGTCGTCGGGCGTCAACGTGAACGTCTCCGACCCCGTCGTCGCCTCCGCAGCGACGGCGATGTTGAAGCTCGACGCCGACACCGCGAAGTCCACCGCCGTCTCCACCCCGGTGCCGGCCACGCTCACAGCCACCGTCTTGGCCGTCGCGTAGGTCGTGCCGCCGGTCACCGTCGCGGTCACCGTCACCGTCGTGGCGCCGGCACCCTCACTCACACTGCTCGGGCTGGCCGACAGCGAGATCCCCGTCGGCGCCGCGTCGTCGTCGGTGAGGCTCAACGTGTCCGAGACCACCGTCACCCCCGACAGGGCGCCGCTGACCGTGATCGTCTCGTTGGTCTCGTCCACCACGTCGTTGGTGGGCGTCAACGTGAACGTGTTCGCGTTCGACGTCGCCTCCGCAGAGATGGTGATGTTGAAGTTCGACACCGGTGTGAAGTCCACCGCAGTCTCAATGCCGCTGCCCGCCACGCTCACAACCACCGTCTTGTCGGTCGCGTAGGTCGTGCCGCCGGTCACCGTCGCGGTCACCGTCACCGTCTTCGCGGCGCTCTCGCTGACGGTGGTCAGGTCCACGATGTTGTCGGGGTCAGAGGCGTCGGTCAGGCTCAGCGTGATCCCCGTCGGCGCCGCGTCGTCGTCGGTGAGGCTCAACGTGTCCGAGGTCACCGTCACCCCCGACAAGGCGCCGCTGACCGTGACCGTCTCGTTGGTCTCGTCCACCACATCGTTGGTGGGCGTCAACACGAACGTGGCCGACCCCGACGCCGCCTCCGCAGAGATGGTGATGTTGAAGTTCGACACCGCCGCGAAGTCCACCGCAGTCGCGACGCCGCTGCCCGCCACGCTCACAACCACCGTCTTGGCCGTCGCGAACCTCGTG
>VYFQ01000022.1:0-9297 GCA_009842325.1 Acidimicrobiaceae bacterium
CACCAGGGTCCCGACCGCCACCCCGGTGCGGGCCATCGCCTCGAAGAACAGGAGCTGGCTGACCGCCACCCCCAACCCCCCGAGAACCACCCAGCGGACCGGCAGCCGGTACCTCCACGGCGCCTGCCCCCGCAGCGTCGACAACACCAGCAGCCCGGACGCTCCGATCAGGCCCCGCCACGCCCCGGTGGCGACCGGGTTCATCGAGTCGGGCCCGAGCGCGGCCGCCGTCCCAATGGTCCCGATCAGCGAAGTACCGAGGGCGACGGCCCCGACCCCCCACATAGTCGAGGCCCGAGACCGCTCCGGATCATGCTCGATCAACGCACACCTCGAGACAGCCGGGGACCACCGCCAAGCGCCCAGCGTAGGCCCCCGCAGTGCTCCAGCAGACGGGCCTCTCACACCCTGCGGCCGGACTACCGGTTCTCCCCGCCGGCGACGCCTAGTCAGAGAAGCGGTGGTCGTCGCCCGCCGTGTCCGCCGGTGGCGGGCTCAAGCCCAAGTGTCCCTCTAGGCGGGCCAGCCTCTCCCGGACGTTGACCGGCGGACGCTTGCGCGCCGGTGACCTGGTAACCGGGGCTGCTACGTTGACGCCCCGTATGAGCTTCGCCGCCGCCTCCACCTCGAAGCTCGCGCCCATGACCGAGCGGCTCGTCCGGCCCGACTGGGTGCGGCGCATCAACCTCATGGCCGGCTCCGTCGGCGGCCACGCCCGCGACCTCGTGCCCATCGACGCCGCCGAACTCCTCGACACCGCCACCGCAGGCCTCGGCGGCCTGCCCGCCGGCGACCTCGGCGACCCCCGCTGGCAGGAGCGCTTCGAAGCCCTCGCCACCGCCATCGACGCCACCGATATGCACCTCGTCGGCCGGCTCATCACCAAACAGGAGTTGCTGCGCTCGCTGAGGGCCCGCCTCCTGCTCACCGCCGCCATCGACGCCGCCCCCGAGATCACCAACCGGCCCGTAACCGCACCGGTGATCGTCACCGGCCCGGCCCGCTCCGGCACCACCATCCTCTTCGAGCTGCTCGCCCTCGACCCCGGTCTGCGGCCCCCCACCGCCGCCGAGGCCCTCCATCCCGTGCCCCTGCCCGAGGCCGCCGGCAATCCCGACCTGCCCGAGCCGATCGTGCTCAGCGAGTGCGAGCAGGAGTTCTGGGCCGACGTCCAACCCGAGTTCCAAGCCCTCCACGAACTGCGCTCCGACCTGCCCGTCGAATGCGTCACCCTCACCCAGGGCAGCTTCTGCGGCTTCCACTGGAGCATGATCGCCTCGCTCGACTCCTGGCTGCCCGACCCCGCCGTCAACTACGCCTACGAGCGGCAGTTCCTCCAGGCCCTCCAGCACGGCAGCGAGCAGTGGGTGCTCAAGACCCCCGGCCACCTCATGCTGCTGCCGCTGCTGTACGCAGAGTTCAGCGACGCCTGGGTGGTGCAGACCCACCGCGACCCGGCCAAGACCATGCCGTCCACCGTCAGCACCACCGCCATGATCCAGTGGCTCCGCACCGACCACGTCGACGTCGACGGCATGGCCGAGGTCATCCTGGCCGTCTTCGCCGCCGGCCTCAACGGCTCGATCGACGTGCGGGCCTCGGGGACGGTGCCCGGGGAACGGTTCGTGGACGTGCACTTCGCCCAGCTCATGAGCGACCCGGTGGCCACCCTGCGAGCCGCCTACGCCCAGATGGGCCGCGACTTCACCGACGACCACGCCGACGCCGTGCTCGACTACCTGGCCCACAAGCCCAAGGGCAAGTTCGGCGTGCACCGCTACCAGCCCGAGGACTGGGGCTTCACCGCCGACTCGCTGCGCGCCGCCCTAGCCCCCTACATCGCCCACTACGGCGTGGCCAGCGAGTGACCGTGCAGGCTGACCCCCGCCCGTCAGTTTCTCGGTGCGATTTTGCGTACCTACCACCTAGAACCACACCGAGAATCCGCCACGGCGGGCCTGCGCGAATTCTCGGTGCGATTATGCGCAATTGCCACCCAAAACCACGCCGAGAAATCCAGGGGAGCCCCGGCCAATGAGTGACCAGCCCAACGACACGCAGTCCCGGCGGGCGCTCCACGAGCTGATCGACCTCCTCGGCGAGGTCGACCGGCGCTGGGCGTCGCCCGAGTGGAACCTCCACACCGACGACGACATCGTCGACGCCCACCGGGCCCTCATGCACATGCTGCAATGGGGCCTCGTCGGGCTGTTCGAGCGCGACCCGGCCGCCCCCCGGTTCCATCGCATCGTCGACCCCAACCGCAAGGTCCTGGGCGACAACCCCGACGCCGTCTTCTTCTACGCCCCCGTCTCCGCCGACCACGTCTACCGTCTTGTCGGCGAGACCAAGGGCGCCGCCTACGTGTCGATCACCGTCGAGTCCGGCGCCTCCTGGGGATCGATGAGCAACCAGACAGTCGGCGTGCTCAACGACGAGTCGTTCGACGTCGACGCCGACGGCCGCTTCGAGATCCAGCTCGGCGGCGAGCCCCGCCCCCGCAACTGGCTGGCCCTACCCGAGCGCTCCGGATCGATCACCACCCGCCACTACTTCGAGAACCCCACCTACGCCGCCGCCGACCCGTCTCGCGTCCCCGTCATGCGGATCCAGGTCATCGACGGCGACGGCAACCCGGTCGCCACGCCGCCGCCCCGCCCGTCCGACGACTCCGTGGCCGCCGGCATCCGCCGGGTCGCCGGCCTGGTGCGGGAGCTCACCGTCGACCGCCCGCCCATGGCCAGCGATAAGACCCGCACATGGGTATCACGGGTGCCCAACGTGTTCCCCCCGCCGGACCGGCCCGGCGACCTGGGCCTGTCCGCCTTCGATACCGCCTACGCCATGGCCCCGTTCCTGATCGGCCCCGACGAGGCCCTGCTGATACGGGCCCGCTGGCCCCGGTGCCGCTACGGCAACGTCTGCCTGTGGAACCGCCACCTGCAGACCCTCGACTACGCCAACCGGCCGATCTCGCTCAACCGGGCCCAGACCGTCGCCGCCGCCGACGGCCGCTTCACCGCGGTCATCGCCCACGAAGACCCCGGCGTCCCCAACTGGCTCGACACCGAGGGCCGCCCCTTCGGCATCGTCTACTGGCGGTTCATTCTCCCTGAGGGTGACATAGATGACATCGAGACCGCCCAAGCCGAGGTAGTCCCCCTAGCCGAAGTCCCATCCCGACTCTGATGCGCCGGCCAGCTCAGGCCGTTCCGACGTCGAGGTAGTACGTTCGGGTCACATCGCGAGACCCTCGGAGGCTGAGATGGCAGGGGACAGCGCGCACGACGACGGCTACTACGACCTCGGGTCGTTCACCTGGCCGGTCACGACCGACGACCCGCAGGCCCAGACCTGGTTCGACCGGGGGATGGCGTGGTGTTACGGCTTCAACCACGACGAAGCCATCGCCTGCTTCGAGCACGCCTTGGCACGTGACCCCGGCCTGGCCATGGCCCACTGGGGCATCGCCTACGCCATCGGCCCCAACTACAACAAGCCCTGGGAGGACTTCGACGAGGACGACCTGAGCCAGTCGCTCGAGCTGGCCCGGTCGGCCACCGCCGCAGCCGCCCGCTCCGCAGCCGGGGCCACCCCCGTCGAGCAGGCCCTGATCGCCGCTCTGGCCGAGCGCTACCCGTCAACCCCCGACTACCCCTCTGGATCCGACGACTTCTGCTCCTGGAACGACGCCTACGCCGACGCCATGCGGGCCGTCCACCAGGCCCACCCCGACGACCTCGACGTCTGCGCCCTGTTCGCCGAGGCCGTCATGAACCGCACCCCCTGGGCGTTGTGGGACCTGGTCACCGGCGAACCGCCCCCGGGCGCCGGCACAGTCGAGGCCACCGAGGTCCTCGAAACCGCCTTCGCCGACCTCGACTCCCAAGGTGCCAACCAGCATCCCGGCCTGCTGCACATGTACGTGCACCTCATGGAGATGTCGCCCCACCCCGAGCGGGCTCTCAAGGCCGGCGACACGCTGGTCGACCTCATCCCCGACGCCGGGCACCTGATCCACATGCCCACCCACATCGACGTCCTGTGCGGCCACTACCAGAACGTGGTGGCCCGCAACCACGCCGCCGTCGTGGCCGACCGCCGGTACCTGGCCCAGGAGGGACCGGCGAACTTCTACACCCTCTACCGCTGCCACAACTACCACTTCAAGGCGTACGGGGCGATGTTCCTGGGCCAGTACGGCCCGGCCGCCGAGGCGGCCGAGGAAATGGTTGAGACCCTGCCCGCCGGGCTTCTCGGCCCCGTCAACACGCCGCTGGCCGACTGGCTGGAGGGCTTCGTGCCCGTCAAGCAGCACGTGCTGATCCGCTTCGGGAAGTGGCAGGAGATCCTCGACCAGCCGCTCCCCGAAGACGCCGACCTCTACTGCGTCACCACCGCCATGATGCACTACGCCCGGGCGGTGGCCTACGCGTCCACCGAGCGGGTCGACGAGGCGGTGGCCGAGCAGCAGGCGTTCTACGCCGCCCGGGACCGGGTACCCGAGAGCCGGACGCTGTTCAACAACACCTGCCTCGACATCCTGGCCGTGGCCGAGGCCATGATGACCGGCGAGGTCGAGTACCGGAAGGGAAACTTCGACGCCGCCTTCGAGCACCTCGGCCGGGCCGTGGAGCTAGACGACAACCTGCCCTACGACGAGCCGTGGGGCTGGATGCAGCCCACCCGCCACGCCCTGGGCGCGCTGCTGATGGAACAGGGCCGCCTCGACGAGGCCGAGGCCGCCTACCGGGCCGACCTCGGTCTGGACGGCCAGCTGCGCCGGGCCTGCTGGCATCCCGACAACGTGTGGAGCCTGCACGGCCTCCACGAGTGCCTGACCCGCCGGGGCGAGACCGTCGAGGCCAACCACATCAAGCAGCGCCTAGACCTGGCCCAAGCCCGAGCCGACGTCCCCATCGAGTCGTCCTGCTACTGCCGCCTAGAACGAGCCGCCTGACAACCCCCGCCGTCCCCCAGATTCTCGGTGGGGTTTTGCGCGTACACCGCGCATAATCGCCCCGAGATTTGTGGCGGGGATTTCTCGGTGTGGTTTTGGGCGTATACCACCCATAACCAACCCGAGACTTGCGGCGGAGTGACCGGCTGACCGAGCCTCCCGCGGTACGGGGCCTAGCGTGGTGGCGTGACTTCCCGGGGCCATGGCCTGTGCGTCCTGCTGGCTGCACTAGCGCTTGTTGCCGTCGCCTGTTCGAGCAGCGACACGGGCACCACCGCGTCCACCGGCGACGAGGCCGACACGCTCGAGGCCGAGGCTCCGGAGGCTGCGGCGCCAGAAGGCGAAGCCCCCGAGACGGCAGCCTCCGAGACGGCAACGCCGGAGGCCGCGGCTGAAGACGCCGACACGGCCGAGCCCGACCGCGCCGCCGCGGACGAGTCCGTTGCTGACCCGGCTCTGCTGGAGCCACGGGAACGGGGCGTCTTGCGGAACTTCCTGGGGTACGAGTTCCCGCCCGCCCCCGACACTCCGACAGGCCCGATCGACCTGGCCGCGGTCGACATTCTCGAAGTCATCTGGGCCGGCCTCGAACTGGGCGGGTTTGACGGCGGACTCGTCGCCGCCCTCGGCAACACCGGCGACGCCAGGCTGGCGTGGATCATGTCCGACCTGCTCCGGTTCTTCTACTTCGGCGACATCCACGACGGGGCCGTCTCCGCCTTCCAGCGCCTGACCGGGGTGAACCTGAACGACGACCCCGTGGCCCAGCGCAGCTCGTGGCAGTCGGTCACCGACCACCTGATCGCCTGGGACCTGCCCGCCTTCGACCGCTACACCGACTACAAGCACCGCCTGTTCCTGCTGGTCGAACCCCGCTGGGCGCCGCTGTTCGCCGACCCCGACGCCACCATCGACTGGCGTCTGCTGAGCTGGGGCGGGGTGCGGATCGACGACCGGGCGCTCGGCGACCCCAACGTCTGCCCCAACGGCTGCATCCCGGCGCTCGACGACCCCGCCGTCACCGACGCGGCCGGCGGCGCCTGGTACGCCGACGACGGCATCGTCTTCGCGGTGGTGATCAACGACGAGGCCCGGGCCTACCCCCGCCACATCATGGAGATCCACGAGATGGTGAACGACACGCTCGGCGGGCGCCGCATCGGCATGCCGTACTGCACGCTGTGCGGCTCGGCCCAGGCCTACTTCACCGACGACGTACCCACCGGCGTGGAGACTCCCGTCCTGCGCACCTCGGGTCTGCTGGCGAGGTCCAACAAGGTGATGTACGACCTGGTCACCAAGTCGGTGTTCGACACGTTCACCGGGGAGGCGCTCTCGGGGCCGCTGCGCGAGCAGGGGGTAGTCCTCAACCAGGCCACCGTCGTGACCACTACCTGGGGCGAGTGGAAGGCGGCCCATCCCGACACCACCATCATCGCCGAGGACGGCGGCATCGGCCGCCGCTACCCGCTCGACCCGCTGCGGGGCCGCGACGACGACGGGCCCATCTTCCCGATCGGCGACATGGACGACACCCTCGGCGTCCACGACCAGGTCTTCGGCGTGGTGCTGGACGACGGCACCCCGGTGGCGTTCCCGGTCGCAGCCGCCGCGGCCGCCCTCCAAGCCGGCGGCCGCGTCGAGCTGGCCGGGGTGACGCTCCGACTGGACGGCGGCGGCGTACGGGCCGTCGACTCAGCCGGCAACGAGATCGAGGGCCACCAGGCGTTCTGGTTCGCCTGGAGCCAGTTCATGCCCGACACCCTCCTCTGGCAGCCCTGAGGGCCGACACGGAATTCTCAGGTTGGCGACAGGATCGGGTGGTTGGGGTGGTCCCATTCGCCGCCGACTTCCAGTTCTTCGGCGGGGGTATTACCGGCGTTCCATTCGCCCGTGAATCGGACCCATTCGGGGACGTAGATGATGGAGAAGGCGCGTCTGGGACGGTCGGACCGGTTGGGCCCGGCGCGGTGGAAGGTGCAGCTGTGGTGAAAGGTGACTCCGCCGGCCTCCATCTCCATCGCCACGGGGTCGGCCAGCGTGTGGCCCATCGCCTTCATCCGGTCGCAGATGCTCTCACCTTCGACCTCCAGGTGGTATGGGTTGATGTCGGCCAACTTGCCGAATCTGTGCGAGCCGGGCACGAATTGGATGCAGCCGTTCTCGGTGGTGACGTCGTCTACGGCGATCCAGGCCGCAAGGGATCCGACCGGGTCCATGGGCCAGAAGGGCGCGTCCTGATGCCACTGGGTTTGCCGGCTGGCCTGTCCGGCCGGCTTGACCATGGCGTGGTCGTGGTAGAGGCGCACGTGCGGTGATCCGGACAGCCGGCGAGCGGTGTCGGACAGGCGGGGGTTGAACGTGACGGCCCTCGCGTCGGGGTAGTCGGTCCACAGGTTGAGCATCTGGTTGAAGACGCGCTCGTAGTCCGCTCCATGGCGTCCGCCGTCTTCGGCCCCGAGTATCCGGTCCCGACCGGTGGCTACGGCGTGGTCGATGGCGGCGCGCAGAGGAGCGATCTCGGTCGCGCTGAAGAATGACGGGTACTGGATGTAGCCGTTCTGTTGGTAGAAGTCGACCTCCGACGGGGTGACGGAGTCGAGCGGCCTGGTCATGAGCCGGGTCTACTTCTCAAGTCGGCGGGCGGCTCAGAGCTGAGGCTCGCCGTTGAGGCGCCGGGCCAGTGACAGGGGGTTGGCGTCGCGGACCGCGTCCGGGAGCAGGTCGGGCGGGAAGTTCTGGTAGCAGACCGGGCGCTGGAAGCGCCGGATGGCCAGCGTGCCCACCGACGTCGAACGGGGATCGGAGGTAGCCGGGAACGGGCCGCCGTGCACCATGGCGTGGTTGACCTCCACACCGGTCGGCCAGCCGTTGGCGATCAGCCGGCCCGCCTTTCGCTCCAGCACCGGCACCAGCCCGGCCGCGGCCGCATGGTCCGACTCCGTCATGTGGATCGAGGCCGTGAGCTGGCCTGGCAGCGCCTCCAGCACCGCCCGCAGCTCGTCCATCGACTCGTAGGAGGCCACCAGCCCGGCCGAGCCGAACACCTCCTCCTGGAGGTCGGGCGACTCCAACACCTGGGCCGCGGTGGCGGTGAACAGCACCGGCGCGGGCGCGTTGGCCGACTCGCCGTCACTCCCCGTCGCTCCCCGGTCCGCACCGGCCGCCTCCAGCCGGGCCAGCCCCTCGTGGTAGGACTCGCGGATGCCGGCAGTCAGCATCACCTGGCCAGTCTGCTCAGCTACCGCCGCGGCGATGGCCTCCACCAGCCCGCCGGCCGGCGCCGGCACGAACAGCAGCCCCGGGTTGGTGCAGAACTGGCCCGCGCCCAGCGTCAACGACCCCACATAGGCGGCCGCGAACGCCTCCAAGTCACCGGCCGCGGCCCCGGCCAGCACCACCTGCGGGTTGATGCTCGACATCTCGGCGTACACCGGGACCGGCTCCGGCCGGGCCGCCGCGGTGGCCATCAGCGCGGTGCCGCCCGCCTGAGACCCCGTGAAGGCCACGGCCTTGATCGCCGGATGGGCGGCCAGCGCCTGGCCCACCACCCGGCCCGCCCCGAACAGCAGCGAGTACACCCCGCCGGGAAGCCCGCACGCCTCCACCGCAGCGGCCACCGCCGACCCGGCCAACTCGGCCGTCCCCGGATGGGCGTTGTGGGCCTTGACGATCACCGGGCAGCCCGCGGCCAGCGCCGAGGCCACGTCGCCCCCCGTCGCCGAGAACGCCAGCGGGAAGTTGCTGGGCCCGAACACCGCCACCGGCCCCACCCCGATGTGGCGCTGGCGCACGTCCGGCGCCGGCAGGGGAGCCCGGTCGGGCTGGGCCTCGTCGATGCGCACCCCCTGATGGGAGCCGAGCCGCACCTCCCGGGCGAACAGCCGGATCTGGCCGGTAGTGCGCCCGTGCTCGCCCTCGATCCTGGCCCGGGGCAGCCCGCTCTCGAGGCAGGCCCGGTCCACGATGGCCTCCCGCCGGTCGTCGAGCTCGGCCGCGATCCGCTCCAGGAACCCGGCGCGCTCGGCCGGCGACGTCTCCCGGTACACATCGAACGCCGCCCCCGCAGCAACCGCAGCCGCGTCCACAGCCGCCTCGGTCACGAACTCGAACTCCGGATTGAGTTCCTGGCCCGAAGCCGGGTCCACCGCTCGCACCGACTCACCCGAACCAGCGCCGTCCCACCCGGCGATGATCGAGCGCCCTGTCAGTCCGGCCCGTGCCGTCATGGCTGTCCCGCCGGCCGGTGCCGCTCCGCCCTAGCCGTCATGGCTGTCCCGCCGGCCGGTGCCGCTCCGCCCTAGCCGTCATGGCTGTCCCGCCGGCCGGTGCCGCTC
>VYFQ01000022.1:9307-26866 GCA_009842325.1 Acidimicrobiaceae bacterium
GGCCGGTGCCGCTCCGCCCTAGCCGTCATGGCTGTCCCGCCGGCCGGTGCCGCTCTGCCGGTGCCGTCATGGCTGTCCCGCCGGCCGGTGCCGCTCCGCCCTAGCCGTCATGCCTGTCTTGTCATGCTCAACGGGCACCTCCTCCCTGCCCCGGACCTCCAGTCCCGGAGCACGGCACAGGTATAGCGACGGGCTATGACAGAGCCCCGACAGAACCCTCACGCGCCCTCACGCAACCATGCTTGCCCGGTGCTCGTCGACCGCGGCCTCCCACTCGGGCCACGTCGGCTGGGCCTCCTCCGGCAACACCGCGAACGGCACATCGCCGGCCGCCAGGCACCCGCTCTCCACGAACTCGGCCTGCGTGCGCACCCGGTCGTCCAACCCGGCGCTGGACGGGGTCGGCATGAACCGGAAGTCGACGCTCCAGCGGCACCCCCGAGTCCGGTTCTGCTTGCTGCCGTGGACGGTGAGGTTGGTGAAGAACAACGCCCCACCCACCGCCACCGGGACCGGCACCGGTGTGCCCCGGGCCTCGATGTCCTCGCCGATCCGAACGTTGCGATCCTCGCCCCGCATCGCATCCAGCAGGCCCCACTGGTGGCTACCCGGGATCACCCAGCAGCAGCCGTTCTCGACCGTGGCCGGCACCAGTGGCACCCACACCGACACCATGTGCAGGTCCTCGGTGTGCTTCTCCATCCTGCCAATCTCGGTCTGGTCGAAGTAGTGGCTGTCCTGGTGCCAGGGGAACGACGTGATCTCGTCGCCGGGAAGTTTCTGGCGCAGCGAGGGGCTCGCGATCACCGAAACCTCCTCACCGAGCAGCAGTCCCACGACCCGCAGGATCCCCGGATGGGTGTACAGGCCGTAGAACTCGGGTCCGAAGAGCCCGAGGCCCCAGTCCCGGGGCGAGATGCCCTGCTCCTCGCAGATGGCCGCGTACCGGCGCTCGAACGGCTCATCGGCATGCAGCGACGCCAACTCGCCCCGGGCGTGCTGCTCGGACGCGTACCGATCGACCGCCGCCGCGATGAAGTCCCGCATCGGATCCAAGTCCCGGTCCTCGACGACGTCATCAACCACCACATAGCCGTCTCGCTGGTAGTGCTCGACGATCTCGGTGTCGCTCATCTGTGCCATGCGCTGCCCCCGTGCGTCGTCACCCGGCCGAGGTCACCCGGAGGCCACCCGGCTTGGCCTGCCCTTCAGCGATGTATATATCATGCATCGAACCGAGGCAGGGGGGTCAACACCGGGTGGGTCCTTCCCGACTAGCACCGCTGGCGCGAAAGAACCTGAGCGAGCAGATCATCGACGCGATCCGCAACGCGATCGTGGAAGGCCGCTTCCGGCCGGGCGACAAGATCCCGGAAGCCGAACTGGCCGAGCAGCTCGGAGTGAGCCGCACTCCCGTCCGGGAAGCGTTCAAGCTGCTCGAGCAGCAGGGCCTCATCGAGATCCGGTCCAAGCACGGTACCTACGTGGCCAGCATGAACCGGGCCGAGGCCGAGGACGGGCTGCACGTTCGCGCCGCGCTCGAAGTCCTGGCCGTGCGCCAAGCCCTCGAGCGTCTCTCAATCCAGGAATGGGACGAGCTCTGCGGCCGGTACGAGGCCATGCTGCAGGACGCCTGGCGGGCCTCCGATACCGCCGACGCGGTGGCCGGCATCGAGTTCGACATCGCCTGGCACACGCTGCTGGTCGAGTCGGCCGGGAACCAGGCCCTGCTCCGCACCTGGTCGATGGCCGGGCTGTCCAACCTCATCTGGTCGTTCGAGTTCGAGCTCTACCCCCTCGACGATGTGGCCTTCAAGTCGTGGGTGCTCCGCCACGTCGAGTTCCTGGACGTACTGCGGAGCCGCGACCCGGACGCCTGCGAGGAGGCCGTCCGCTCTCACATTCTCATCAAGGTGGACGACGTGGACGACGTCGACGGCTGACGACGTCGACAGCTGACCGCATCGACGGCTGACTCCACCGACCCACAAGCACACAATCAACACACAACACACACCCCAGGGGGAGACAATGTCAGACAGCGAGCAAAGCAAAGAACAAAAGGGAATCGTCAAGCGCACTCTCAGCAGGCGCAAGTTCAACATGATCGCCGGCGGCTCGGTGCTCCTGGCCGCCTGCGGCGACAACGGCGACACGGCCCAGCCGGCGGCCACCACAACCGCCGCGCCGGCCACCACCACCGAGGCCGCCCCCGCGACCACCACGCCCGCGACCACCACCACCATCGCGGCGACAACCACCACCGAGGCCGGCGCCACCACCACCACCGCCGCGCCCCGGCCCCTCAAGACTCTGCGCTACGGCTATCACGCCGCCACCACTTCGGCTGACACGCTCGATCCCGCCTACCGGACATCGTCCACCGACGGCCTGTTCCAGACGCTGGTGTCCGAGCAGATCGTCCGGCTGGACGAGAACCTCACCCCCACCCCGCATCTGGCCGAGAGGTGGGAGGCCAACGCCGACGGTACCGAGTGGACGTTCCATCTGCGCGACGGGATCACCTTCCACAACGGCAAGCCGTTCGTGGCTGCCGACGTGGTGTATACCTTCCAGCGCCTCCTCGATCCCGACGTGGCCTCACCGGGAGCGGGTGGCCTTCCCGGCCTCGAACCCGACGGGATAACCGCCCCGGACGACCACACGGTGGTCATGCGGCTGACCCAGCCCAACGTGGACTGGCCTGAGGCCATCACCAACTCCCACACCCGGATCGTGCCCGAGGGTGCCACCAATGCCGATCTGGCCGCCCAGAGTCTCGGCACCGGCGCATACCGGATCGATGAGTTCATACCGGGCGAGATCAGCACCGTCTTCGAGCGCAACGAGAACTACTGGCAGCCCGGCTTCCCCAAGGTCGACTTCATGGAGGTCATCGCCATAGGCGAGGCGGAGGCCAGGCTGGCGGCCATCAGGCAAGGGCAGGTGGACATCCTGTCGGAGGTCCCTCTGGCGTCGGTGGACGATCTCGAAGCCGACCCCGACATCGAGATCGTCACCAACCCGATCGGCAGCTCCTCGGTCGCCTACTGCCAGATCGACGTGCCGCCGTTCGACAACAACGACCTGCGCCTGGCCATCAAGTACGCCACCAACCGCCCGCAGCACAGCGACCTCGTGTACGGGGGACGGGCCCACCTCATGAACGACATCCCCCTGCCGGGGTTGATCCGGTTCGGGCTGGGGGGCTCGCGCGAGCACGACCTGGCCATGGCCAGGGAGCACCTCAGCCGGGCTGGCTACCCCGACGGCATCGACCTGACGCTCACCATGGCCGAGATGCAGGACTGGACGGTGTGGTGTCCGGTCTGGCAGCAGCAACTGGCCGAGGCCGGCATCAACATGGAGCTCAACGTGACCCCGGCCGACACCTACTGGGGCGACCAGTGGCTCAGCGCGCCGTTCGCCATGACCGGCTGGAACGTCCGCACCGTCGACCACGGCCTGGGCCTGTGGTACCACTCCGAAGCCGAGTGGAACGAGACCCACTGGCGGAGCGAGGAGTTCGATGCCGACCTGGCCGCCGCCCGGTCCACCACCGACGAGGCCGAGCGGACGAGGCTGTACCACAAGATGCAGCAGCAGATCATCGACGAGGGCGGGCACTTCGTGCCGACCATGTACGGCTTCTTCAGCGCCGTGCGTGCCGGTGTGACCGGCTGGCAGCCCCGCGGCGTGTACTACACCATCGACATCCCCTAGACGACGGGTCACCTGCCGCGGGTAGAACCCGCCATGAGCCGCATAACCAGCATGAGTAGCCTCGGCTAGTGCACTTCGTCCGCGTAACCGGACAACGAACTGCGCTGGCTGTGGTCGCCCTGTTCGCGGTGTCGCTGATCACCTTCTGGGCGGTCGAGCTGCTGCCCGGAGACGCGGCCACCCGGATGCTCGGCCGGGAGGCGACCCCGGAGCGGGTGGCCCACTTCCAGGAGCAGATGAACCTCGACGCGCCGGCCGTGGAGCGCTACACGACCTGGATCACCGGATTCGTGCAGGGGGACTGGGGCGAGTCGCTGATACAGGCCCGGCCCAAGACCGAGGGAGCGCCCGCCGGGCGAATCAACCGGAGCGTCACCGACATCATCGTCCCCCGCCTGACCAACACGCTGCAGCTGGCCGCGTTCGCTCTGGTCATGTACATCCCGCTGAGCCTGATGATTGGGCTCGTCACCGCGGCCTACCGCGATCGGACCTTCGCGGCCGGCCTGTCGACACTGGTGATCCTGGGCTGCGCGGTTCCCGACTTCGTGATCGCCATATTCCTGCTGATCATCTTCGCGGTGGCCCTCGAATGGTTCCCCGCGTTATCGCTCGTCGACCAGGCCGAGTCGTTCGGGGCCGAGATCAGGATGATGACCCTGCCCGCGGTGACGCTGACCGCGGCCATGACCGGCTTCGCAGTGCGCCAGATGCAGGCCAGCCTGCTGTCGGTGCTGAACTCCGACTACGTGCAGTTCGCCACTCTCAAGGGCCTGCCCCGCCGCCGGGTGCTGCTGCTGCACGCGCTGCCCAACGCCCTGGGCCCGGCCCTGCGGGCCACCGTGATCAACGTGGTGTGGCTGGTCGGCGGGGTGGTTCTGGTGGAGGTGGTGTTCACCTATCCAGGCATCGGGCTGCTGCTGCTCGACGCGCTGCGGCTGCTGGACACGCCGGTGATTCTGGCCTCGACCATGATCCTGGCCAGCGTCTACATCCTGTGCAACCTGGGGGCCGACCTGGTGGCGGCCGCGCTGAACCCCCGCCTGAGGACCGGCTGATGGACGAGCCTGCGGACGCTTCTGTGCCCGAAACGCCTGCGGCCGGTACCGGTGTGACCGACGCTTCGGTCACCGGCAGGCCGGAGGCCGGGCCCAGCCGCCTTCGGAGGCTGGCGCGGCTGACCCGGGAGCGTCCCGTGTTCGTAGTGCTCCTGGGGGTGCTGGTCCTGCACTTCTTCACCGCTATCACCGGCCCGTGGTGGGCGCCGTACACCCACGACACGATGCTCGTCGGCGAACCCTTCACCGGCCCCTCCTGGGACCACCCCTTCGGCACCGACAACTTCGGGCGGGACGTGTTCAGCCGGGTGGTCCGGGGCGAGCGCATCGTGCTGATCCAGGCTCTGTCGGCGTCGGGCCTGGCCATCATCTCCGGCTCCACCATCGGCATCCTGCTGGCCTACAAGCGGGGCTGGGTTGACGAGGTCGGCATGCGGGGCGTCGACATCATGCTGGCCCTGCCGGGGCTCATCCTCACCCTGCTGATCCTGGGCTCCATCGAGACCAACAACCTGGTGATCATCCTGACCGTCGCCTTCTTCTTCACGTGGCCGGTGACCCTCACTGTGCGCGCTGCGGCCCTGGGAGTGGTCACCGAAGACTTCGTCACCAAGGCCAAGCTGCGAGGGGAGTCGGCCTTCTCGATCGCCCGGCGCGAGGTCCTGCCCAATGTCCTGGGCAACGTGCTGGTGGAGTTCTCGCTGCGCACCGGGTACGCGGTGTTCTTCATCGGCGCGCTCAGCTTCCTGGGCTTCGCGGCCGCTCCGCCGTCGCCCGAGTGGGGGCTGATGATCAACGAGGGCCGCAAGTTCCTCAGCGCCTCCAAGTGGATGGTGCTGGGCCCGGCCGGGGCGCTGGCCTCGCTGGTGGTGGCGCTCAGCTTGGTGACCGAGGAGGTCGCCGACATTCTCGGCGTCTCCACCCGCCGGAGTTCGGGCTGATGGCTGCCGGCCCGATGACTCCGGCGCCGGCCGGCGATGCGGCCACCGGCGGCCCCTCCACGAACGGCGGCGAGCCGCTGGTGCGGGTCGACGACCTCACCGTGGACTACCGCAACGACGACCAGTGGGTAAGCGTGGTCAAGGACGTGTCGTTCTCCATCGGCCGGGGCGAGACGCTGGGCCTGGCCGGCGAGTCCGGCTGCGGCAAGACCACCACCGCGCTGGCCATGTTCGGCTACAACAAGGCCGGCAGCCGGGTGGCCGGGGGCCGGGTCACCTTCGACGGCCGCGACCTGCTGGGCCTGTCCGACCGCCAGATGCAGCCCATCCGGGGGGCCCGGATCTCGCTGGTGCCCCAGAACCCGGCCAGCACGTTGACGCCGTCGATGAAGGTCGGCCGCCAGGTGGTGGAGACGCTGGAGGGCCACGGCGTGAGCTCGGGCAGCGACGCCATGGACCGCACGGTTGAGCTCTTCGGTCAGGTGGGACTGCCCGAGCCGGCCGAGATCGCCCGCCGGTACCCCCACCAGCTGAGCGGAGGCCAGCAGCAGCGGGTGGTGATCGCCATCGCCATCGCCTGCCGGCCCGACCTGATCGTGTTGGACGAGCCGACCACCGCGCTGGACGTCACCACCCAGGCCCGGCTGCTCGACCTGCTCACCCACATCAAGGACGAGAGCGGCATGAGCGCCCTGTACGTCAGCCACAACCTGGGGGTGCTGGAGCAGATCTGCGACCGGGTGGCGGTGATGTACGCCGGCGAGCTCATCGAGATCGCGCCCACCGCCGAGCTGTTCAACCGGCCCCGCCACCCCTACACCCGGGGCCTGATCGCGGCCGTGCCCCGGATGGAGGCCGAGCACGCCGGCACCGAGAAGCTGCGGGGCCTGCTGCGCCGCGACGATCTGCCCGACGGGTGCGGGTTCGCGCCCCGGTGCCCCTACTCGCGGCCGCAGTGCTTCACCGACCCGCAGCGGCTGACCGAGATCGAGCCCTCGCACCAGGTGGCCTGCTGGCGGGCTCCCGACATCGAGGCCGAGGCTGAGGCAGCGCCATGACGCCGCTGCTCGAGGTCACCGACGTCCAGATCTCGTACCGGCCCCGCCGCGGGCTGGTATCGAGGCTGGTGCGAGCCCTGCGGTCCGACACCAGCGAGCCGGTGCCCGCGGTGCGGGACGCCTCGTTCACCATCAACCCGGGCGAGACGGTGGCCCTGGTGGGCGAGAGCGGCAGCGGCAAGACCACCCTGGCCCGCTCCATCGCCGGGCTGATCCAGCCCCAGCGGGGGAGCCTGCGCTTCGAGGGCGCCGACATCACCCGGCCCGCGCACCGGCGTCCGGCGGAGCTGCTGCGCCACATCCAGTACGTGTTCCAGAACCCGGCGTCGTCGCTCAACCCCCGCCGCAAGGTCCGCTACAGCCTGGGCCGCACCCTCGACGTGTTCTTCAAGCTGTCGGGGGCTGAAAGGCGCGCCCGCATGGCCGAGCTGCTGGCCAGCGTCCACCTCGACCCCGGCTACATCGACCGCTACCCGCCCCAGCTCAGCGGGGGCGAGGCCCAGCGGGTGGCCATCGCCCAGGCCCTGGCCGCCGAGCCCAAGCTGATCCTGTGCGACGAGGTGCTGTCGGCCCTCGACGTGTCGGTGCAGGACAACATCCTGGAGCTGCTGCGGGAGCTACAGGCCAGCCGGGACGTGGCCTACCTGTTCATCGCCCACGACCTGGCCGTGGTGCGCTGGCTGGCCGACCGGGTGGTGGTGCTGTACCACGGCCGCATCGTCGAGCAGGGCACCGTCGAGGAGATCTTCACCCCACCCCACCACCCCTACACGGCCCTGCTGCTCGACTCGATCCCCGGAAAGGGCGAGCACCGGACCTCCGCGCTGGCCGAGGACGCCTCGACTGTGGGCACCGCCCCCGACGCCGGCTGCGCCTTCGAGCCCCGCTGCCAGCACCGTCTCACCGGCGTGTGCGAGGTCGACGACCCGCCCCGCCTCCAAGACAGCCCGACCCACGACGTCCTCTGCCACCTGAGCGCCGACGACCGAGCCCGAGTACAGGTCCGCTCCGCCGCCGCGGCGACCGCCGCCCCGACGGCTGGCATACCCTCCCAGGAGATCTCATGACCGATACCGCCAGACTCCGTGACCGCCTCCAGGGCTGCTACGTGACCGTGCCCACCCTGTTCCGGGACGACGACGAGCTGTCGGTCGACCTCGACGCCATGCGCAAGCACGTCGGGTTCCTGATCGACGGCGGGATCACCACCGGCAACGGCGTGCTGCTGGCCTGCGGCGCGGCCGGGGACTTCTCCACCATGACCTTCGACGAGCGGGTGGCGGTGTCCGCCGCGGTGGTGGAGGAGGCCGCCGGGCGGGTACCGGTGGTGATGGGCGGCCAGACCACCAGCACTATGGAGCTGGTGCGCCTGGCCCGGGCCGCGGCCGACATCGGCGCCGAGTACATGCAGGTGTCGCCGCCGTTCTACTTCGCCCACACCGACGACGACTTCATGGCGCACGTGGCCGCGGCCGCGGCCGCCGCGTCCGATGTTGGATTGGTGGTGTACAACACCCACTGGACCAGCCTGGAGATCTCCAACACCCTGATCGACCGCCTGGCCGGCCTGGGCACGGTGGTGGGGCTGAAGTGGTCGATGCCCGACAACGGGTTCATGGAGTTCGAGGGAGTGGTGGCCGACTACTCCGCCCGGTTCACCATCATCGACAACCAGCTGCGCTTCCCGACCAGCCACATGCTGGGAGCCCGGGGCATCGAGGTTCACATCTGCAACTTCTGGCCCCAGTGGGGGGTGCGGATGTGGGAGATGCTCAACGGGGGCCGCTACGTCGAGGCCCAGCACGAGCTGGTGAAGGTAGTGCTGCCGTTCATGCGGCTGTGGACCGAGATGGAGGGCTACACCAGCGGCGACGGCCACCTCGACAAGCTGTGCATGGAGCTGGTGGGCCTGCCGTCGAGCCGCAGCCGTCCCCCGACCCGCGACATCCGCGACCGCTACCGGGAGCAGGCCCGGGCCATGCTCCAGTCCATAGGCACCCCCAACGTCCTAACCGCCGACTGACCGTCACCCGGCCCGCCCCCCGCCCCCAAGAAATCTCGGGTTGGTTTTGGGTGGTAGATACGCACAATCGTCCCGAGATTTCTGAGCCCAACCCGCCCCCAAAATCTCGGGTTGGTTTTGGGTAGTAGATACCCACAATCGTCCCGAGATTTCTGAGCCCGGCTCGGTCAGCCGCCGTCAGCAGGGCAGCCGCACGATGTGGTGGCGGCCGGTGTAGTCACAGCCCCGCAGTAGCCCCATCTGGCGGCGCTCGTCGGGGGCGTGGCGGGCCCGGTCCAGCCCCGCGTAGAGCGGGTTGCCGGTCACCCGCACGAACGGCACCGTCACCCGAGGCGACAGACCGATCCGCGGCTGGTCCGTGCGGTTGGGACCAGACCCGTGCAGCGCGTTCTCGCTGAACAGCACGAACTCCCCCGGCTCCAGCTCGAAGACCCGGATGTCGTCGGGATCGATGGCGTCGGTCGGCACGGCCTGGTGGAACGAGTGACGGGTGCCGTCCACATCGTGGTCGAACGTGCTGGTGTGCGAGCCCCTCACCACCTGGAGGCAGCCGTTGTCGATAGTGGCCTCGGTGACGGCGATCCAGGCCGATACCCACACCGGGGGCAGTAGGTCGAAGTAGGCGCCGTCCTGATGCCACGGCACCTCGGTGTAGCGCTGCTCGTCGCCGGTGGCCTCGGCCAGGGGCTGCTTGATCTGGAAGTTGCTGCGCCAGATCAGCAGGTCGGGACCCAGCAGCGAGGCGACACGGTCCACCAGCTCCGGTCCCCGGCACAGCCGGCACACCGTCTCATGGTCGAGATGCCGGTCGTGATAGTCCACATGGGGATCATCCAGTTGCGCTCCCGGGACGACGATCTCGTCCACGATCCGTTCCCGCATCGAGGCCATGACCTCCGGCGACACCAACCGGAACGGCCCGATCACCCCATCGGAGTGATAAGCCTCCACCTCCCCCGCACCCAAAGGAAACCGCAGTTCGGTCTCAAGAGCGCCTCCGCCCACAGCCAAACCCTAGTTATCCCACCGTCAGCGCCTGCAGTCGAACCGGCATGTGATCACCGTCCCCCAGTAGCGTTACTGCATGGCCGAGGAGAATCGCGATTTGATGATCGAGCGGGGCATCGAAGAGGGCTGGATCACACCGGCGTCCCAGAAACACCTGGGACCAGCTCCGCGCTTCTCCGCGTCGCGAAGCATTGCCGACGTGCTTGCAGAGGACCGCGGCCAAGGGCTTGTGAACGAGCACACCCGACTTGATATGTGATCTGAACATGACCCGCGGCCTGACGCCCGACGAGCCGTTGACCGCGGTCGAGGTGCTCACCGCGATGGTCGCCATGTTCGACTCCGGCGACCCTACGTACGCCGATCGCGTCGTCGCTGCTGACTACCTCGACCATCAAGGCTTCGGGCAGGGCCCCATGCGGGGCGTCGACGGCTTCGCCCTTGTCGTCACCGCCAACTATGCGGGATACGAGCAGCATGTAGTCACTATCGAGGACATGTTCGGCACGATCGACCGGGCGGTCGCAAGAATCCGGTGGCAGGGCCGGCGCCCCGACGGCGAGTATGTCGATCGCCAGACCATCGACATCATCCGCGTCGAGAACGGGCGAGCGGTCGAGCACTGGGGCGCCCGCGCCTGAATCGAGCATCCAGCTCGGGCACCTGCTCGGTTTCGGTGACAATTGACTACACTGTCGTCGTGACTGTACTTTCAATACGTTTCAAGCGTCCGGGTGTCTTGGAGCGGCTCAAACGGGGCGCTGCCCAGCGGGCCGAGTCGCTCTCATCGGCGGGGGAGCGCCTGATCGACGAGGGGCTGCGGATGGACGCCTATCCCGGGATCGTCTTCCGCGACGGGGAGACTGGCCGGCGGGCCGCGCTGGACACCGGGCCCGATGTGTGGGAGGTCGTCCCGCTGCTTCGGGATCTGGAGGGAAGCCTGGAGGAGCGGATCGCGGAGACGGCTGAGCAGCTCTGGCTCACCGAGAGGCAGGTCCGTGCCGTTAGCCGGTACTACGCCGAGTTCACCGACGAGATCGACTCCGAGATCGCAGAAAACGATGAGGCCGCCGCCCGCGAGTATGCCGCCTGGAAGAACGAGCGCAAGCTGCTGACGGGGTGAAGCTCCTCCTCGACGAGATGTACGCCCCCAGCCTCGCGGCCCTGCTGCGGGACTGGGGACACGACGTCATCGCCGCCAAGGAGCGCGCCGACCTCAAGGGGCTTCCTGACAACCATCTGGTGCGGGCCGCGACTACCGAAGGCCGGGCAGTCGTCACCGAGAATGTGAAGGACTTCGCGGCGCTTGACCGGCGCATCTCTGCCGCGGGTCAGCGTCACTCGGGGCTGGTTCTCGCCGAAGCTCGCCGATTCCCCCGCTCAGTGCGGAACCATGCGCGAGTGCTGGCCGACGCGCTAGCTGCCCTCCTCAGCGAGCACGGCTCCCGGCTCGACGGCACCGACTCCTTCGTATGGTGGCTCGAGCGATCCGACCGCTGAGGGTCGCTAATCCCTGAGGCCTGAGAGCTCCAGCACGGTGTTGTCTTCGATCCAGTCCCAGTCGAGCTCTACCCCTAGGCCGGGCCCGGTGGGCAGGTGCAGGCAGCCGTTGGTATCGATGTCCAGGGGGGCGCCCTTGAGGGCGAAGCGGAACATCTCGTGGTGCAGCTCGAAGAACTCGCAGTTGCGCACCGAGCAGGCCACGTGCAGGTTGGCGATGTCGAGCAGCGACGAGTGCAGGGCGTGGATCTCGCAGTTCATGCCCGCCTCGTCGCACATGGCCGACGCCTTGCGCAGGCCGGTGATGCCGGCCTTGATGAACACGTCGCCGCGGGCCATGTCGCAGGCCTTGCGCTCCAGGAACTGGGGCAGCTCCCGCAGGCTGACCGTCTCCGTGGCCAGGACGGGGATCTCCAGCCGCCGAGTGAGCTGCTTCAGGGTGGCGATGTCGCGGTCCGGCACCGGCTCCTCGAACCAGCGGTAGCCCAGACGGGCCAGCGCCTCGCCCACCTCCAGAGCCTGCTCGAAGCTGTACTCGGCCACTGCGTCCAGCATCAGCGGGAAGTCGTCGCCGACCGCGTCGCGGGCGGCCTCGGCCCGGGGGATGTCGGCGGCCGGGCCGTCGTACAGGGTCAGCTTGTAGCCCCGGTAGCCCGCCTGCTTCATAGCAGCCGTCTCGGCGAAGGTGTCGGCAGGCGTGAGGTTCCAGTGCGAGCCGGTCCGGTAGGCGGGCACCTCGGTACGGCACACCCCGAGAAGCTCGGCGATCGGCACCCCGGCCGCCTTGCCCTTGATGTCCCAGAAGGCCACGTCGAGCATGCCCAGCAGGCCGTCGCTGATGGGGTAGAGGTGGCGGTTGAGGCTCATCAGCTCGCGCCACAGTTCCTCGTGTTGCCGGGGATCCCTGCCCAGGATGGCTCGCAGGTACACGTCGTGGAGCTGGTGGGCCGAGCCGATCCCCTCGCCGTTGGCGCCGTATCCCATCGTGTACCCGTCAATCCCCTCATCGGTCGTCACGCACGTCAGCGGGAAGTGCCAGACCGGCGGCACGTCGTCGGGTATGGGGCTGTCGCCGTACCAGGGCTGAGCGTCCAGCGCCAGCACCCGGGTCACCATCCCGGTGATCCTCACGGCGCCCTCGGGTTCACGCCGTCGCCGTGGGTGGTCGCCGCCGGCTCGGTTCTCGGGTTCACGCCGTCGCCGTGGACGGTTGCCGCTGGCTCGGTTCCCGGGTTCATGCCGTCGCTGTGGGTGGTTGCCGCCGGCTCGGCTTCTGGGTTCATGTCGCCGCTCCCGGACTCAGGTCGACCACATGGTGCAGCGGCTCACCGGCGCTGTGGCGGGCCAAGTTGGCTGCGAACACGTCGCACAGCTCGTCGACGTAGTCCCAGGTGTAGCCGGCCATGTGGGGCGTCACGATGACATTCTCCATGTTCCACAGCGGGCTGTCATCAGGCAACGGCTCGGCGGCGAACACGTCCAGGCCTGCCCCGGCCAGGTGCCCGCCGGCCAGCCGCTCGATCAGGGCCTCCTCGTCGACCGACGGCCCCCGGCCGACGTTGTACAAGTAGGCGCCCGGCTTCATGGCGGCGAGAACCTCGCGGCTGATCAGCCCCTTGGTGCCCGCCCCGCCCGGCAACGCCCCCACTACATGGTCGGCCCCGGCCACAGCGGCAGCCAGCGCCTCGGGCCCGAACACCTCCGACACGTTCGGGCAGGGCCGATCCGGATGCCGGCGCACACCGACCACCCGCATTCCCAGGGCCGCGCACCGCCGGGCGATGGCCGATCCCAGGGTTCCCAGCCCGATCACGCACACCGTCGATCCCGCCAGCCGGCCGTGGCGGTGCAGATGCTCCCAGCTGCGCCGATGCCTGGCCTCGATGTACTCCGGCAGGCGGCGCACCAGCGCCAGCATCATGGCCACGCAGTGCTCGGCCACCCCCTCGGAGTAGGCGCCGCCCGCATTGCACACCACCAGGTCCTCCCTGGCGGCCAACTCCCGGGTCAGATACTCCTCGTAGCCCGCGCTGGGCAGCAGCAGCAGCCGGAGCGGGCTGGTGGCCAGCAGGTCGGGATCGGGCCAGCCCACCATGACCTCGGCCGCGGCCATCGCCCGGCGATACTCGCCGGCGGAGGCGTCCTGGCCGAGCCGGTCACAGGCAGCCCCACCGCCAGCGGCCTCACACAGCGCTTGGATGTGTTCGTCGCCGAAGGCGTCTACGGCAACGAGCAGCCTCAACTCCGACAACGAGGGCAGGGGAAATACCTCAGTCGAGCCGGAAGCGGGCGGTCTGCATGTACTGGATGGGCCAGTCGTCCTTGGTGTACTCGTGGTAGGCGGTCACGATGGTGCCGTCGTCGAGCTGCACCACGGTCGGGTAGCCGATGTGCCAGTACTGCGGGTGAACCTCCGGCTCAGGCGCGTGGCAGCCGGCGATGATGAACTCGTCGGCCGGGTCCCAGTTGATGCCGTCCTCCGACGTGCAGCCCCGCACGTCCATGGGGAAGGCCCGGTAGCTGTACACGCTCAGCACCCGGCCGTCCTGGAGCTGGATCATGTCGGCGGGATACCCCCACAGCCTGGTCCGCGTCGGCGGGGCCCACGTCACGCCCTCGTCCTCGGAGTGGGTCACCCACTGGTAGTCGTAGCGGGCCGGCCGGAACAGCACCCGGATCATCGACACCAGCCGGCCGTTGGACATGCGGGTCAGCGACGGCTCCTGGAAGTTGATGATCGACGCCGGGTCGAAGGCCATCGTGCCCCAGTGGTGCCAGGTGTCCCCGCCGTCGTCGGAGCGCAGCAGGAAGCAGCGCGACGGCTCCCAGTTGACCCCGCCGCCGAGGATGTAGCCGTCGGGGCTGAGCGTGCCCTCCAACGGCATCAGCAGCCCGCCGTCGGGCAGCTCCACCACATGACCGGACCCGGTGCCGCCGGCCAGGCAGACCGCCGTGCCCGAGTCGGCGATCGGGTAGGTGCTGACCGGGATCGGGCCATTCCACGTGTCGCCGTTGTCGGAGGACTTGTAGACCGCGTAGCCGGTCTGGTGGGGCCGGACGTAGCCCATCGCCTGCTCGTCGATGCGGTTGGCGATGGCGCCGGGGGCGTTGATGAAGCCGCAGATGCGGGTGTGCATGATGATCGTGCCGTCGCTGATCTGGGCGAAGGCGCAGTCCCAGTTGCCGGTGTGGTCGGTGTAGTCCTCCACCACCACACGGGTGCTCGGATCCCAGCTCCGGCCGCCGTCGGACGACTTGATCAGGCACGACCGGCCGGTGTCGGCGTGCATCGGGCCCCGCTCCTCGTTGTAGCCCAGCAGCAGATCGCCGTTCTGGAGCTTCACAATGCTGCCCTGGTTGCAGCACCGCTCGGGATCGATGTAGGCGTCGACTACTTCGGCGTCCACTCTGCGCATGGTTGTTGTCCCCCTGTGGCTGAATCGGACTTCGGTCGCGGATGTATACCTCATACATCACGGCGCTAGCAAAGGGGGCAACCGCGGGATTGCCCCTCCCACCCCCAACGTCAGGACGAGCGATCCAGGAGCCCGGGCAGCACTAGGTATTGTCCATACACCAAAGGCCCACCAAAGGAGGTTCCAGTGCGGAAGGTGACCGAGACCGACCTGCCCGGAGTGGGGATCCGCTTCGATCTGCAGACAGACGCCGGCCGCTGCGTCGGTGTGGTGGCCCACCAGACCGGCCGGCGCGACCTCGTGGTCTACGACGAGCGGGACATCGACCGGGCCTGCGAGAGTGTCCAGCTGACCGAGGATGAGGGCCACACCCTGGGCGAGCTGCTGGGCGGTAGCCCCGTGCTGGAGCACCTCGACGATGCCGTGCACCGGCTGGAGGACCTGGTGATCTCGTGGGTCCAGATCGCGGCTGAGTCGTCGATCGCCGGGCAGACCCTGGCCGAGGCGGCTCTGAGAACCCGGACCGGGGCCGGAGTCGTCGCCCTGGTCACCGAATCGGGCTCCATCCCCATACCGGGCGGCGAGCACCGGCTCGAGGTGGGCGACACCGCGGTGGTGGTGGGCGTCCCGTCGGCGGTCAAGGCGGCCACCAGGCTGCTCCGGCGCCCCGCCGACTAGATCGGCCCAAGAGCAAGCTCAGCAAGCGCATGCACACCGGCGGCAACCGGCCGACTAGACCGACTAGACCGACTGGATCGGCGTAGCCCGTGGACACCGGCGGCGACCTGCTGGTAATCGAGCTCGGCGCGCTCGTACTGGCTCTGGCGATCGTCGCCCGCCTGGCCCG
Source organism: Acidimicrobiaceae bacterium (assembly GCA_009842325.1). GTDB lineage: Bacteria > Actinomycetota > Acidimicrobiia > Acidimicrobiales > Aldehydirespiratoraceae > Aldehydirespirator. The sequence continues at coordinate 24,882 of VYFQ01000022.1, forward strand.
CCGGATCGGCCTGCCCGCCCTGCCGCTGTACCTGCTGGCCGGGCTGGTCCTCGGCGAGGGCAGCCTCTTCGAGCTGGACGCCTCGGAGGACTTCATCGAGGTCGGCGCCGAGATCGGCGTCATCCTGATGCTGCTGATGCTGGGACTGGAGTTCTCCACCCACGAGCTGATCAACAACGTGCGCCGCTCGACGCTGGCCGGCGTGGTCGACCTGGTCCTGAACTTCACCCCCGGGTTCGTGGCCGGGCTGATCCTCGGCTTCGACCCGGTCGTGGCGGTCCTGCTCGGCGGCGTGACCTACATCTCGTCGTCGGGCATCGTGGCCAAGCTGGTGGCCGACCTCGACCGGATCGGCAACCACGAGACCTCGGTCGTCCTCAGCGTGCTCGTCATCGAGGACCTGGCCATGGTGCTGTACCTGCCCATCGTGTCGGGCGTGCTCTTCGGCGGGTCGGCCCTGAGCACGACCCTCACCGTCGCCATCTCGCTGGCGGCCGTGCTCGGGGTGCTCGGCGTCGCCTACCTGCTGGGCGACCGACTCAGCGCCATCGCCCTGAGCCAGTCCAGCGAGGCGCTGCTGCTGACCCTGCTGGGCGGCACCCTGCTGGTCGCCGGCATCGCCGGGCGGCTCGGCGTCTCGACCGCGGTCGGGGCCTTCGTGGTGGGCGTGGCACTGTCGGGCGACATCGTCTCGCACGCCCGGGGGCTGCTGCTGCCGCTGCGCAACCTGTTCGCCGCGGTCTTCTTCGTGTTCTTCGGGCTCAAAGTAGACCTCGACCTCATACCGGGCGTGGCCGTCGCCGCGCTGGCCATCGCGGCCGTCACCGTCGTCACCAAGATCGCCTCCGGCTGGATCGCAGCCGCCCGGGCCGGCATCGGCAAGCCCGGCCGGCTGCGGGCCGGGGCCGCCCTCATCGCCCACGGCGAGTTCTCGATCGTCATAGCCGAACTCGGCATCGCCCGCGAGAGCGACCTCGGCGCACTGGCCGCCGCCTACGTCATCATCCTCACCCTCGTAGGCGCGGTCCTATACCAGTTCTCGGACTCCATCACCCTCCCCACCCGAAGGCGTCGCGGCGCGTTCGCCTAGGCCTCGACCAGGCGCCCCGGCTCAGTCCCGGGCCAGGCGGGTGATCAGCAGGACCACGGCGAAGCCGACGACGGCGGCCGCTGTGGGAGCGGCCCACTCGCTGGCGCCGGGCCAGTCCAGGCCGGTGCCTGAGATGATCTCGTTCTCGTGGCGGCTGATCACGCCTACGCCGTTGGGCCACGGCCACAGCACCCGCAGCGACCCGAACATCAGTCCCACCAGCACGGCCATGACCGGGTCGCGGGCCTGGTCCAGCAGCCTCCCCAGCACCGTCGAGAACAGGCCCAGGCCTACCGCGGCCCCGGCCAGGAACACGGCCGCCTCGAGGTAGCGCAGGTCGGTGACGACGTTGATCACCGCCCCGTACATGCCCAGCATCAACAGCAGGAACGCGCCGCTGATCCCGGGGAGGATCATGGCGCAGATTGCTATGGCCCCGGCCCCGGCCAGCACCAGGAGCGACGGGTCGGCCACCGGTCCCGACTGCAGGCCCAGCAACCCGAACGTGGCCAGCGCGGCCACCGCCATCAACACGATCTGGACGGCGCCCCGCCACTCGAACAGCCGGCACGCCGACACCGCCGATGCCAGCACCAGACCGCAGAACAGGCCGGCCATCGTCTCGGGGCGCTCCTCCAACTGGGTCTCGATCACGGAGGCCAGCAGCAGGATCGTACCCAGGATCCCGACCAGCAGCGGCACGATCAGCCACCAGTCCACCCCGGCCAGCCGCCGCCCGGACTCCCGCCAGTCGCCTCGCAGCAACCGGGCCGCGGCCCCCGCCACCTCCCGGATCGCGCCCAGCAGCCGCTCGTAGATCCCGAGCACCACCGCGATCGTTCCGCCCGATACCCCGGGCACCACGTCGGCCGCGCCCATGGCCAGCCCCCGGGCC
>VYFQ01000028.1 GCA_009842325.1 Acidimicrobiaceae bacterium
GGGCGGGTCGGGGTCGTGGTGGGTGTCGGGCTTGAACAGTGCCGGGGCGTGATCCGGAGCCAGCGCGGGTCCGTGGTGGGTCCGGTCGGGTGGGTGAAGTGTGTGCCACCCGTCGGGGTGTTTGTGGATCCGCCACCCGTCGTGGTGGATGCGGTGGTGGCAGCTCCAGCAGGCCGGGACGAGGTTGTCGAGCTTGGTGGGTCCGCCTTGTGAGGCTGGTTCGATGTGGTGTCCCTGGCAGATGCCGGGGTTGGCGCCGCAGTGGAAGCAGCCGCCCCATTTGGCGATGAGAAGCTGCCACTGGGCTTCGGTGACGGTGCGTCGGGACTCGGTGCGCCAGATGGGCTTGCCCTTGCGGTCATAGACGACGCCGGTGAGCTTGGCGTTGCAGGCGAGCTGTTCGAGTACTGCCTTGGGGAGCCGTTCTCCGTCGGGAAGCTCGGCGATGAGCTCCCCGGTGGCGTCGTCGACGTGGGCGACCACACAGATGTCGGCGAAGGGCTTGCCGCCGCCGTTGCTGGCGTGCGAGGTGTTGTTGCCCGTGAGGTTGTCGAGGGCGTCGGCCATGCATTGGTCGAAGGTGAGCCGCTTGCCGCGGTCGCTGCCGGCTGTCTGCTTGTCGATGTCACGAAGGCGGCGGGCTTCGGCCCGGAGCCGGTTGGCGATGCGGTTGCCGGTGACCGGGTCGAACTCGCCCCGCAGATGCACCATGCCGTCATCGCCGTCCCACATCCGCACGCACCGCTTGGCGCGGAGCCGCCGGTAGTCGGCCGCGCCGCCGTCAGCTTGGTGGTTAGCAGTCCAGCGGCGGGCCTCGCGGGCGAACTGCTCAGGGCGCATCGACTCCGCCTTGGCCAACAGCTCCTGATCGGCTTCGACATCAGCGGCGCTTGTCTTGTCCAGCGCGTCGGCGAGCCGCTTGGCGTTGGCCTGTGACACCCGCCCCGACTCCACCGCGTCGCGCACGGCGGGAACAGCCCCGATGGCCTCGGCCGTCTTGACCTGGCTGTGCGCGTCGCGCCGTGACAGCCCGGCTACGTCCGCAAGGACCTGGGCGCCGCCGTCGCCATGGCGTTCCGCCTGCGCGATGATCCGAGCCGCGCCGGCCTGAAACGCCGAACCGGCCGCCATGAACGCCTTGCAGACCGCAAGCGCCTCACGCGCCTCCGCACACGACACGGAGCCGTCATTGACGTACCCCAGCATCTCCTTGGCGGCCGTCTCGGCCCGTCGGGCGCTATCGATCAACATGCACAGAGTATCCCATAGGGGTGTGACATTTATCAAGCATTTACAGGTATTTATAATCTCCTTGGGCGACTATACGCCTGACTAGTCAAAGCCGTAGTCGATGACCTCCGCTACCGAGCAGTTCGGGCGCATCTCGGCCCACGCCGATGTGCGGACCATGCCGCCGAACGCGTTGCGCGCCCCGTAGTCGAGCCGCACCGTCACCAGTCCGTCGTCTAGGTCGTCCCAGGTGAAGTAGTAGGTGCCGAACGTCTCCATCGAGCCGGGGTCGTTGAGCAGCGGGCGGATCAGGTCCTCTAGGGCGTTGTAGTTGCCGTCCCAGGGGTCCATGCAGTCCTCGAACACGTCCTTCACCGCGAGCGTCGTGGTGGTCGGCGGCCGGGTCGTCGTCGGAGCGGTCGTCGTGGTCGTTGTGACTGGTTCAGGTTCAGCGGCGGAAGTGTCGTCGGGGTCTTCAACGACGCCGGTCTCAATCAGGATGCCCATGACGACCACGGCCACGATGAACACGCCTAGCAGGGTGCTGAGGGTCAGGATGACGACGCGGAGCATGGGGTGGCTCCCTCCGGTAGGGGCTGGTCGTGGACAAATCCCGCGAGCACGGCGCGAGAGTGTCAACTTAAGGCCCCTATTTGGCAGAGGCCCTGTCACGCGGCTGAAGTAGTCTACACGGCAGTGTCATCAATATGGAAATCCACACAATGAGTGCCAGCTGGCAGGACGATCCGTTCGTGTTCGACGACCTGTTCGATGACGGGCATGACCAGGCGGAGGCCGGCGGCGCGCTCGCCAAGAAGGGCAAGCGTCGGCTGACGGATCGCGGCGTGGTGGCGCTTCCGTGACCGATAGACGGCGCGGCCCGTGATGCTGCCTCAGCCGCGCTCGAAGCCGTCGCCGAGGCGGCGAACGCAGCGTCCCCCCAAGCCGCCGCTGTACTGGGCATCGGCAGCGCTGCTGATCACGCTGTTGTGCTTCTGGGGTGGCCCGCTGAGCGCGCCCGGGAGGAACATCGTCGGCTTCTGCGTCGGTTCGGTACTGGGGTTCATGCTGCTGGGCTGGTTCTCGGTGGCCGACAACCAGCGGCGCCTGCCGAGGGTCTACCAGGACTGGAGCATTCCATCGCGGCTGCTCGTGCGCTTCGTGTGCCTGGCTTGCTGGGTGCTGGGTCTCGCCCACTGCTACTTCTGGGCGCTCGACCTGACGAGGATGCTGTGAACCCGATCCGTCGGCGCCTGGCTCGGGGAGCCGCGGCACTGACGGTCGCGGCGGCGCTCGGCGGGTCGAGCCTGGGCATGTCGATGGCGACGGCCCAGTCCAGCGACGCCCAGCCCAGTGACTATCAGCCGTGCGATCCGAACGGTACGAGGACGGTTGACCTGCTGCTAGTGATCGATCAGTCCAGCTCCCTGAACCGGCCCGAAGTTGATGAGGGGGGCGAGATACGCCGCGAGGCTCTCTTGGAGATCCGCGATCTCCTTGAAGGCGGGTGGCTCCTCGACGACAACGGATCGCCGAGAGGAATCCGTGTGGCGCTCGTCGGTTTCGACACGTCGGTGTACTACCACGCGCCCAGCTTCGAACCTGCCGCCACGGGCGCAGATCCGCACCCATCCGATGAGGAAATCGAAGCTGCGGTGCAGTCGCCGTCGGGCGACGCGGCCTTCACCGACTACGGTGAAGCCCTCAGAGCCGCTCTGGACGTGTTCGACAGCAGTCGGTCGGACTGCCGGGTGATGGTCTGGTTCACCGACGGGTTGCACAATCCCGTTCCCGGCCGTACCCCCGCTGAGATAGAGGGTACGCGAGAGTTGCGCAACGAGGTCTGCCGCACCATCCACCCCGAACTCGAACAGGCGGAAATTCAGACTTTCGCGGTACTGCTGGGCAACGAGTTCTTTGAGCCTGAGCAGCCCGAAATGGCCAGTCTCTCGAAGGCGATCATCCACGCAGTCACCGGCCATAGCGACTCGTCCGTGATGGCCGATCTTCAGTCCGCTGTGCGATGCGAGGAAATCGATGTTCAGACCGGCGAGATCCTTGCCGCCGGAGAGGTCGATGAACTCATCAATACGTTGATAAAGGCGGTGTTCAGTACCGACCCGACGATCTGGCAGTGGCCATGCGACGCGGGACGCGATGGCAGCGAGACCCACGGCGTCCCGTTGCCGAGCAGCACCTATATCGACTGGATGGAAGCCTTGGCCTTCGGTGGCGAGATCGAGAGTTACGCACTCCTCGACAATTCCGACCCTGACCCTGATTGGCAACGGCTGGAGGCGAATCGCCTCAGGCTCGAGTCTGACGATCTGCGAGGACTCTCAGCCGGCTGGGCGCTCAAGATCCGCGTTCGGCCCGATGACGGCGCGATACCCGAAAGCGTCACCCTCGAATGCTACGGCAAGGCCGTCGACCAACCCTTGAGGATGCGGGCGTCAGTCCCGGATGCCGAAGGTGGGAAGCTGGCTGCAAACGCACCGTACACGTTGAGCGTCTACATGGGGCCCTATGAGTGTCCGGTGGATGCTGGGAGCTTCGTGCTTGTACCCGAGTTCCCGACGGGGGCGCGTCCCAACCACGGCTGCGAGCAGGGCCAGAACGTGGAGTTCGATTACAGCTGCGGCACACCGGACGAGGAAACCCCTGTCACGCACTTCACAGGCAAACTCACGCCCAGATTCTTCGAGAACCTCCTCCGCCGGGGAGGACTCACGCTTGATGTCACGGTCGAAGCCGACTTCGCCTGCACCCCGCCCC
>VYFQ01000033.1:0-67529 GCA_009842325.1 Acidimicrobiaceae bacterium
CGAAGAAACCGCCCCAATCGGCATCCGCGATGGCTTCACCCTCGGCCATTCCCGACCCGTCGACTGGTCCGACGATCCCCCCTCGACGAGACGACACCAGCCAGCGGTGAAGCCACCGCCCCACTACAACCAGCACCACCACCACGGCAGCCCACGCCGGCGCGCGACCCATCGCGGCCAACGCGACGATCCCGACCGCGGCCGCTACCAGTAGCGCGTCGGCCAGTTCCTGCGGGGTGGCGTCCCCTTGGCCAAGACGGTACTGGTTGCGGATCATGACAGCGCTATCAGCCTCGCCGGATAGCGGCCGACGTCGGGCTCGTTGATGGCAGCGGCCTCTGACGTGGGGATGCGCCTGTGAGGTTGCCTGCTAGTCATCGTGTTGCTTGTCGCTTTGCTTCTCAGCGGACGCGGCTGGGCACATTCTTGCAGGCGGGGAAGGTCCGTGGGCTGAGACGGCAAGCCGTGGTCACCGTTCCGCTTCCCCCGGCTCTTGACGGCCCCGTGCCGTAGGCTGTTGATCGAGATGGTGGTCGCACAGCCCAGCATCGTCTTCACGATGGGACTGCAGGTCAGCTGATGCGGAGGGCGCTCGTCGTGGTGTGGACGGCTGCCGCGATCTTCGCCGGTGCCGCTGTCGGCATCGCACTTGGCCTCGATCCGCTGGCGCTGGTGACGGACGAGCAGCAGCCCGCCGCGACGCAGGAGCTACAGCAGCGAACAGAGCCCAGCACCGGGGCTGACGATGATGGCGAGTTCCCCGAGCCTGTGTTCCGGCCGACGTCCGAACCGGAGATTCCTGCGGCGGTGCGACCCACCACACAGGAAGCGGCGCCAGCAGAGGTACTCGGCGAGTCGGAATCGCGGGCTCGGGCGCGGGCTGAGGAGGAGGCTCGGAGGCGGGCTGAGGAGGCTCGGAGGCGGGCAGCAGAGATGGTGCTCGCTGAGTCGGAATCCCAGCCGGCGGCTGGCCCGTGCCCTGGCTCATCGGTCTATCCGTCTGTCGTGGAAGAAGCGTTGGAGCGGATGGAGCGGATTGTGGCAGCCCGCGAGGCCACGTTTCCGTGGGTGCGCGTCGCATGGGAGGCCAGCTGTGTCGTGCCGTTCGACGAGACGCTTGATGATCCCTGCGACGGCCACTCCGACCTCGGCTGTATGGTCTTCGGCGGCGGCAGATCACAGCCGGAAGTGTGGATCAGCCTGGATACCATCCGAGACGAGCCGCCGAGTGATTTCGATCTGCTGTGGGGCAGCCCGAAGCGCTCGCTGGAGAGCGTGCTGCTGCATGAGCTCGCGCACGTTCTGGACCTCACCGCGGCGGGCGACGCCATCGACCGCGGCGACGCGTTCCGGGCTGCGGCCCAGGGCTTCCGCGACCATTACGCCGGATGCCGCTTCGACCCCTTCGATCCCGAGTACAGCGCCCATGAGCTTCTGGCCGAGACCGTCGCGGCATTGACTGCTGGGCAGTCGTTGGGACGCTGGACCGGACTCGACGGCTGCCTAGCGACACTTCCCCCGCCCGAGGAGATAATCGACAACCTCGGGTTCGCTCTCGCTGGCTGTGGTTCGGTCGGCTCGCTCGGTGACCTCGGACGGGACCGGGCAGAGAAGTGGTGTCCCGACGAGTTCGCTGTGCTCGAAGCGGAACGCCAGGAGAGGGCCACCGCCGAAGCGGAGGCCCGTGCCTCCGCTGAAGCACTGCGGCTCGCGGAATCCGAAGCAGAGGCTGAGCGGCTGGCGGCAGAAGCAGCCGCAGAGGCTGAGCGGCTGGCGGCAGAAGCAGCGGCGGAGGCTGAGCTGGCTCTCGCCGTCGAGTGCCGCGACGACCTGTACCGCGGCGAAGGCCCCGGCTGGGAGTCCGGCTGCGAGGAGGCCGGACACATCCCCGACGAAGTGCCGTGCGTCCTCTGGCACAGCCGCAGGTGGCTGCCCGGCTACTTCGACGACCGCAACGACTGGCTGCCTGAGTACTTCAACGGCGACGGCGAGTGCCGCGTCAACGTGGGGCTGACCAGCGTCCCGCGGGCGTGGCGCGACTGCCTGCCCGACGACGGGGGCCGCTGGAGCGGTGACTGGGCCGCTGACCCGTACAACAGCAGATACCCGTGCCAGAAGACGCTCGCCGCCGAATGCGCCAACGACGTGAACAGGTCTCCGAGGCTCCCGCAGATGCACTGGCGTGATACCGACGGCAACCGCTGGCCACCAGGATGGGAGCAGGGCTGCAAGGAAGCCGGACACATCCCTGACGGAGTGCCGTGCGTCGTGTCGGCCCGCCACGAAACCCAGCGCGACTTGATGGCGCGACTCGGCCTCCGCGGTATGAGCGGCTGGCTGCCGGGCCAGCCCGACGGCAGCGGCGGATGCACCACCAACACGGCGCTGTTGCGCGCCGACAACCCACGGATCGGGTTACGCGAATGGCTCGCATGCCTTCCCGATGACGGAGGCCCCTGGACCGGCGACTGGACCGCCGATCCCATCAACGGACGCGACACCTGCCCAGCATCTTGACCATGCGGTGGGCGCGAATGTCTCGGTGGTCCGCGCTAGCACCGCTCCGTAACACAACTACAACAATGTGTTGCAGATGCTCCGAACCGCAAAGCCACCTCGCTCACAATCCGCTTGGTGCCGAAGACCAGATCGAAGTGTTTATCGTGCCCGGGGTGGGACTCGAACCCACATGTCCGTTAGGACAGCCCGTTTTAAGCGGGCCGCGTCTGCCAGTTGCGCCACCCGGGCACGCCCGTCACGGTACAGCCGTTGGGCTGGCCCATCCTCCGACATCGGCCATTGCGCGCCACCTCAAGGACCCGGTCGCTTGTGTCCGCTCAGGTCGGCAGTACAGGCTCCGTTGCTCGGGCTCAGCCCGTGAGGATGGTGCTCGCCGGCCCGGCAGCCTCATCACCAGCTTCCGGGGTGTCCTCAAGCTTGTCGACGATCTCCTGCGAACGGCCCCCGACCTTCAACTCGCCGCTCTTCACACGGCTTGCCCACTTCTCGAACGCCGCTAGTCGCTCAGCCCTGGACTTGCTCATGGCAGCGACTCTACGAACTTCCGTCGTGCGACCATGGCATGGATGATAAGCGGTGTCTCTATGCGGCGGCTGCCTTGGTTGGAACTGGCGGAGCCGGAGCGGTCTCGACTACCTCCGTCCTCAAGGTGAGTGTGCTGGCGTCACCCTGATCACCCTCGCCGTCGATGGCCAGCCACAGGGCGGACCGCACTAGATCTGCTTTGGAGTCCTCGAGGTAGTTGGCCACCACGATCCCCTCGATCATGTCGGACAGGACCGCTCCCCGGGGCCGGTCCCCGAGACGGATCGACACCACCGGCGAACCGTTGCGGCGGCGGATGGACCGGTGGAGGTCGGGGCGGGACGGCGGGCTGGCGAACACGGGCACGACCAGGCCGCGCAGGTGAGCCGCCCGTGCGAGCGAGCGGGCCGCGGTGCCGAAGTCGAGCGATGTCATTCCCATCGGATATATCGTCGCGTTGGGGTGTGACACGAACCCTTCCCACTCTCAGGAGCGCTCCGCAGCCCCATGCACGCCGACCAGTACAACCCGGCCCAGCAGCAAGTCGTCAGCCTGCTCGGGGCGCCCAAGAGCGGCCGACCCGAGTTCGACCCGGGTCTGCGCGACGAACTTCGTAGCCTGCTGGAGGAACGTATGGAGCCTCTAGTAGAGCCCATCGAATCGGGTGCGCTCGGCGACGACAACCTCTTTCTGAACAAGTTCAAACTCGCGCAAGTGCTCGGATGCGAGCGCAAGTTCATGGCTGAACGCTCAATGCCGTTCGAATGGTCACCTCCCCTGGCGAAGGGCACGATCATGCACAAGGCGATCGAGCTGTCGGTGCACTGGCGCGGCGAGGGTACCCCTCTGGCGCTGGTGGACGAGGCGATGGCCAGCCTGGAGAACGCCGGCAAGCGCATGAGCGACTATCTGACGACGTGCGGAGAGTCTGAGCGAGCCGAGTTGAGGTCAGCAGCGGGCGCTTCCATGACCCAATTCCTGGAGTGCTTCCCGCCGCTCAAGACGGCATGGAGGCCGACGACTGAGAGCTCGATACAGGCATCGCTGCACGGCGGGCTCATTGTCCTGTCGGGCAAGCCGGATCTCACACTGGGGCAACCCGCCGGGACGGTGGCCGGCAAGGTAATTGTCGACTTCAAGACGGGCCGTCCATTCTCCTCCCATCGGGAGGATCTCCGCCTCTACGCCCTGCTGGAGACTCTGCGGATACTGCCGCCCCGACTAGTGGCCACCTACTACCTTGACCAAGCCAGCATCGATGCCGAGGAGGTCACCCACGACTTGCTGCTGTCGGCGGCCGAGCGGGTGATCGACGGCGCCCATCGATACGTGGAGCTGGTCACCGGCACCCGCGAGCCGGGGGTCGCGCCGGGCCCGAGCTGCCGGTGGTGCCCGGTCCAGCCGGACTGCGACGAGGGCACCGCCTACCTGGAGGGCTCGCCCGAGGGCGGTCCCGAGGACTGGTGAGCGGCTAGCTCGAGGACCGCCTCCTGGGGCGGGGCGGCGAGGGAGTGGTCGGATGGACCTCGGGCGCCACCTCCGGGGCGTACTCCCCTACCTCCACGTCCAGATGGCGCAACCAGCCCGAGCCATGGAGCGCAGCCGTTCCCCCCAGCAGCAGAGCGCCGTACGCGCCGAAGGCGGGCCGTGGTCCGACCAGCTCGATCAGCTGGCCCAGCACGAGCTGTCCGAGAGGATTGGACGACATCAGCACCATCACATACAGCGACATCACCTGCGTCCTGCGCTCCTCGTCCACCTGGAGCTGGACGGCAGTATTGAGCGAACTCGCCGACGCGAGGTGGGCGGCCCCGATGAACGCCAGCGGCACCAGGTACGACACGAACGACGGCGCCACCGACAGCGCCACCACGGCGACCCCGTAGATGACCAGCGCGACCCGCTGGATCTGCGATCGCGGCACCCGCCCACCCAGCGATGCCACAACCGGCGCGGCCACCACCGCGCCCGCACCGAGCATGGTGAGCATCAGTCCGAATCCGCCCGGCCCGCGATGGAACACATCCTCGGCGAAGACGACGGTGAGTATCTGGATCGACAGCCCGAGCGACCCGATCAGCGAGGCGGTGACGAAGGCGACCACCAGGCCGCGGCGGGCCCTCACGTACCGGGCAACGGCCAACATGTTGCGGATCACCCGCATGCTCGGAGTCCCGGCCGCGGCCGCAGCCTTGCGGGACTCGATCCGGACCAGCGCGAACACCACCACCAGGGCGCCGGCCGCGGCCACCCAGAACGCGACCGCCGGGCCAGCTGCGGCCACGGTGACCCCGCCCAACATCGGGCCGACCAGCCGGGAGCCGTTGAACTGCGCAGAGTTCAGGGTCACCGCGTTGAGGAGCAGGTCCCTGGGGACCAGCTCGCTCACGAAGGCCTGCCAGACGGGCAGGTTGAGGCCCCCGCCCAGCCCCGAGGCCGCGGCCAGAGCCACATAGGCGGTCGGCGACCGCACGCCCTGGCTCCAGGCCACGGCCATGAGCACCGCCACCAGGCCCATGAACGACTGCGAGACCATCAGGATGTTGCGCCTCGGATAGTGATCGGCCACCATCCCGGCAACCGGTGCCATCAGGGCCATCGCCGCGAACTGCGCGAACCCGGCGAAGCCGACCCAGCCCGGGCTGCGGGTCAGGTCCCAGACCACCGCCGGGAGGGCCACGTACTGGAACCACCGGGCCGAACTGGCCGTGACACCGCCGAACCAGAAGTAGCGGTAGCTGCGATGGCCGAACGAAGCAAACGCAGCAGGAGGCACCGGAGCACCGTAGCGGCGCGGGCGCGCCATCACGGGCATCGGACGCCACGTCGCCGCGGGCGCGCCATACTGCGGCCCATGTCCTACGTGATGATCGACACATCAGACGGCGTGGCCCAGCTCACGCTCAACGACCCCGACAGGCGCAACGCCGTCAGCCAGGCCATGAACGACGAGATCGTCGCGGCCCTCGACGAACTCGAACCCGACCCGTCCATCGGCGCGCTGGTCGTGACCGGCGCCGGCAAGGGATTCTGCGCGGGCGCCGTGCTGGACGACCTGCTGGCCGCCGAGTCCACCGGCATTACCCGCATCTACGAGGGGTTCCTGCGGGTGGCCCACTCGCCGCTGGCCACCGTGGCCGCGGTGAACGGCGCGGCGGTGGGCGCGGGCATGAACATGGTTCTGGCCTGCGACATCGTGCTGGCCGGGCGCCAGTACGCCCGCTTCGACTCCCGGTTCCTGAAGATCGGGCTCCACCCGGGCGGCGGCCACACGTGGCGCCTCCGGCACGTGACCGACCGCACCACTGCCATGGCCATGGTGATATTCGGCGAGGTGCTGTCGGCCGATGACGCTCACCGCACCGGGCTCGTATGGGAAGTCGCCGACGACGGCGCCCTGCTGGACAGGGCCCACGAGCTGGCCGCCCGGGCCGCGGCCCAGCCCAAGGAGCTGGTGGCCCGGACCAAGGCGACGATCCTGTCGCTGGACGAGGTCAACGACTCGGCCGCGGCGGTGGACTTCGAGCTGCACCCCCAGCTGTGGTCGATGGGCGAGACCGCCTTCAAGGACCTAGTCAGGCGACTCCAGTCCGAGATCAGCTCCAAGCCGTAACACCCAGAACTATGGTCTGAGATCATGGAGAAGCTCCTGGTCGCCAACCGGGGCGAGATCGCCATCCGGGCCTTCAGAGCGGCGACGCAGCTGGGCATCAGGACCGTCGCCATACTCCCGATCGAGGAGGAGCGCAGCGGTGCGCTCCATCGCATCAAGGCCGACGAGGCCTACGTGATCGGCGAGCCCGGCCGTCCCGTCCGGGCTTACCTCGACCATCAGGCCATCGTGGCCAAGGCAGTGGAGGTGGGGGCGGACGCCGTGTACCCCGGCTACGGCTTCCTGTCGGAGAGTCCCGACCTCGCCGAAACCTGCGCCCAGGCCGGGGTGACCTTCGTCGGGCCCAGCGCGGCTGTGCTCAGGCTGACCGGCAACAAGATGCGGGCCCGGCAGGCCGCCGAGGACGCCGGGCTGCCCGTGCTGCGCCAATCCCCGCCGGTCGACGATCCCGCCGAGGCCGAGGCCCACGCGGCCGGTATCGGCTTCCCGCTGTTCGTGAAGGCCTCCTCCGGCGGGGGTGGTCGGGGGATGCGCCGGGTCGAGAGCCCCTCCGGCCTGGTCGAGGCGGTCGAGGCGGCCCAGCGCGAGGCCGGCAGCGCCTTCGGGGACTCCACCGTCTTCCTGGAGGAGGCCATGACCGGCGTGCGCCACATCGAGGCCCAGGTGCTGGCCGATCCCGCAGGCAACGTCGTCCACCTCTACGAACGCGACTGCTCGGTCCAGCGCCGCTTCCAGAAGGTGGTCGAGATGGCGCCGGCCCGGGATCTGGACGCCACCGTGCGCGACAGCCTGCTGGCCGACGCGGTCCGCTTTGCGTCCTCCATCGGATACGCCAACGCCGGCACGGTGGAGTTCCTGGTGGACGGCACCGGCCGCTACGTCTTCATCGAGATGAACCCCCGGATCCAGGTGGAGCACACGGTGACCGAGGAGGTCACCGACGTCGACCTGGTCGAATCTCAGCTGCTGGTCGCCTCCGGGGCCACGCTGCCCGAGTTGGGGCTCACCCAGGACGCCATCAGCCTGCGGGGCTTCGCCATGCAGTGCCGGGTGACCGCTGAGGACCCCTCCAACGACTTCCGCCCCGACACCGGCCGGATCGTGGCCTACCGGCCGGCCAGCGGGGCCGGGGTGCGCCTCGACGGCTGCGTCTACCAGGGCGTGGAGATAACCCCCCACTTCGACTCCATGATCGAGAAGGTCACCTGCCGGGGCAAGGACTTCGAGACCGTGGTGCGCCGCATGCAGCGCACGCTGGCCGAGTACCGGGTGCGGGGAGTGTCCACCAACCAGCCCTACCTGCAGGCCATCCTGGCCGACGACCAGTTCCGGGACGGTCCGGTCACCACCAGCTTCATCGACGACCGCCCCGAGCTGACCGCGGCGTCGGTGGGAGCCAACCGGGCCACCCGGCTGCTGCGCTACCTGGCCGACGTGACCGTCCACCTCCCCCACGGACCGGCCCCCACCAGGGTCGCACCGGCCACCAAGCTGCCGCCGTCCCGCACCGGCCAGCCGCCGACGGGGTCGCGCCAGCGGCTGCTGGAGCTCGGGCCCGAGGAGTTCGCGGCCGAGCTGCGGGCGACCAGACCGGTGCAGGTGACCGACACGACGCTGAGGGACGCCCACCAGTCGATCCTCGCCACCCGGCTGCGCACCATCGACCTGGTGGCCGGCGCCCGCGAGATGGCCCACACCATGCCGGAACTGCTGAGCATGGAGTGCTGGGGAGGAGCCACCTTCGACGTGGCCCTGCGGTTCCTGCACGAGGATCCCTGGGAGCGCCTCGCCCGGATCCGGGAGGCTGCTCCAAACATCTGCACCCAGATGCTGCTGCGTGGCCGCAACACTGTCGGCTACTCGCCCTACCCGGACTCCGTGGCGGGCCACTTCGTGGCCGAGGCGGCCAAGACCGGGATGGACATCTTCCGCGTGTTCGACGCCTTCAACTCCATCGACCAGATGCGCCCTGCCATCGCCGCGGTGCTCGAAGCGGGGGCGGTGGCCGAGGGGACGATCTGCTACTCGGGGAACCTGTCCAGCCCGACCGAGGACCTGTACACCCTCGATTACTACTTGAGGGTTGCGGAGGAGTTGGTCGATGCCGGGGTTCACATCCTGTGCATCAAGGACATGGCCGGACTGCTGCGGGCCGGCGCAGCCACCACGCTGGTGACCGCACTGCGTGAGCGCTTCGACCAGCCCGTGCATCTGCACACCCACGACACCGGCGGCGGCCAGCTCGCCACCTACATGGCCGCCATCGATGCCGGGGTGGACGCGGTGGACGGGTCCGCTCCTCCCCTGTCCGGGATGACCTCCCAGCCGTCGATCGCCTCCGTCGTGGCCATGACCAACGACGCCGAGCGGGCCACCGGCCTAAGCCTCGACGCCATCGGGGACCTCGAGCCCTACTGGGAGGCGGTGCGCCGGGTGTACGCCCCCTTCGAGGCGGGCCTGCAGTCGCCGACCGGCACCGTCTACCGCCACGAGATCCCCGGCGGGCAGCTCTCGAACCTGCGGGCCCAGGCCCGGGCCCTGGGCCTGGGGCACCGCTTCGAGGAGGTGGAGAGGCTCTACGCGGCCTGCAACGAGCTGCTGGGACGGCCCATCAAGGTCACACCGTCGTCCAAGGTGGTCGGCGACCTGGCCCTGCACCTGGTGGCCTCGGGCGTCTCACCGGAGCAGCTGCTGGAGGACCCGGCCAGCGTCGACCTGCCCGACAGCGTCATCGGGTTCCTCCACGGCGAGTTGGGCACGCCGCCGGGCGGGTTCCCCGAGCCCTTCCGGTCGAGGGCGACCGAGGGCCGGTCGTGGTCGCCGACCTACAAGGACCTCACTGAAGCCGACGTCGAGGGTTTGGCCCGCGACCGGCGCGCCACCCTCAACCGGCTGCTGTTCCCCACGCCGTCGGCGTCGCAGGCCGAGAAGACGGACCGCTACGGCGACCTGTCGGTGCTGCCGTCGCTGCTGTTCTGGTACGGCCTCGACCCCCATGAAGAGGACACTGCTGTCGTGCTGGGCCGGGGCGTGCGGCTGCTGCTGGGACTCCGCTCGATCAGCGAGCCCAACGACGAGGGCATCCGCATCGTCGGCTTCCGGGTGAACGGCCAGCCCCGCGACATCGACACCCTCGACCGCACCGTGGCCTCGGACCGTCCCGAGCACGCCCGAGCCGACCCGACCAAGCCGGGCCATGTGGCCGCTCCGTTCCGGGGCGCGGTCAATGTGTCGGTGGCGGTCGGCGACCAGGTCGCGGCGGGCGCCACGGTGGCGGTGATCGAGGCCATGAAGATGGAGTCGTCGATCTCGGCACCAGTGGCAGGCACGATCGAGTCCATCGCGGCCGCGCCGGGCGCCCTGCTCGAGCCCGGCGACCTGATCCTCGAGATCCGCCCCGCAGGCCGCGCCGCCAGCCCCGAAGCCGCCAGCTAGCCCGGAAGCTGGGCCCTCACCGGCGCGATCCACTCGGCGATCAGCTCGCGGCCCCGCACCCGCCACTCCTCCTCGGTGATGGCGAAGCGGTGATGGTCCTCCCACACCCCGTTTATCTCGACATAGCGCTCGGCCAGCCCCTCGTACCGCAGCCCGAGCTTCTCGACCACCCGCAGGCTGGCCGAGTTACGGGGCACGATGGACACCTGCAGCCGGTGCAGCCGCAGCTCCTCGAAGGCGAAGCGGGCCGCCACCACCAGTGCCTCCGGGGTGTAGCCGTTGCCGCCGACGGCCTCGTCGATCCAGTAGCCGACGTAGCACGACTGAAACGGGCCCCGCTGGATGGACGACAGGTTCATCTCGCCCCGGAAGTACCCATCGACGAACACGCCGAACCCGTATCCGGTCCCCTGCTGGCGCTCCCGCCGGCGGGCCGCGCAGCGCTCGCTGAACGCCCTGGGGTCCTCGGCGGTGTCGGGCCGGCCCGGAATGGGCCGCGGCTCCCACTGCTTGAGACGGGCGCGGTTGCGCCGGCGAACCTCCCGCCATGCGCCGAAGTCGTCACGCGTCAACGGCCGCAGCAGCACTCGCCGCCCCAGCAGAGTACTCACGGCCGGGCACTCTAGCCGTGCTGTCAGGCCTCTAGAAGTCCGAGCGCCAGGCCGTCGAGCAGGTCCGACTCCGACACCAGACACTCGTCGAAGTCGAAGTACCGCATGATCCTCACCAGGATGCACACTCCGGCCACGATCACATCGGCACGGCCGGGGTGCAGCCCGGGGTTGTGGACCCGATCGGCGAGGGCCTCGGTGGCCAGCGTGCGGAAGACGTCTTCGGCGGCCTCCTTCGACAGCCTGAAGTGATGGACCCGATCCCGGTCGTAGGTCGCCAGGCCCAGCTCCACCGCCGCGACGGTCGTGATCGTCCCGGCCACGCCCACGAGCCGGCAGGGGCCGCCGAGGGCGGGAATGGCCCGCAACGCGTCGTCGAGGTGGAGCTCAGTGACCGACAGGCACGCCGCGAGCTCCTCGGGCTGTGGCGGGTCGTGATGGATGTACTTCTCGGTGAGCCGCACGCTGCCGATGTCGAGCGACAGCGCGTCGGAGCAGCGACCCTCGCCGTAGGACAGCTCCGTGGACCCGCCGCCGATGTCCACGACCAGATACGGACCCTCGGCCGGGTCCAGCTCGCTGATCGCTCCGCGGAAGGCCGTCTCGGCCTCCTCCCGTCCCGACAGAACTTCCGGCGCGGCACCCAGGATCGACTCCGCGGGCTGCAAGAAGTCCGCCCGGTTGGCCGCGTCGCGCGCCGCAGAGGTCGCGATGAACCTCACGGCCGTCGGGTCGTGATCGTCGATGGCCCGCCGGTACTCCCTCAGGCACTCCAGGGTGCGCTCGACGGCGGACGGATCCAAACGGCCGGTGGCGTCCACGCCCCGGCCCAGGCGGGTTATCTCCGAGCACCTGACTTGGTTGCTGAAGTTCCGGCCGTCGGTGATGAGCAGGCGGGTGGTGTTGGTGCCGCAGTCCACCACAGCTACCGGGCCCCGGGTCACTTCACCCCCCCCCCAGCCCGGTCGCAGCCGGACCGAGGCGCTCCGCTACCCAGCGCCCGACGGGATCGTCGCCGCCGGCCAGGTGCCAGGCGTAGTGGGCGTGGAGGCACTTGACGCCGCGGCGGGTGCCGCCCACACCGGCTGAGGGTCTGGGCCCCGCATGGCCTTCGGGGATGGCGTCGTCGCGCTCGGCGGCGTAACGGGCGTGGGCCGCGGCCAACTCGCCGGCGTCGACGGCGGCCTCCGCGGCTCGCACCCCGCCCTCGGACTCCAGACGCCCGACCAGGCGGCGCAGGCCCTCCTCGACGAGCCAGTAGCGGGTGGGCATTGGCCGGCCGTCGTGAAGAATGGGGGCATTGCGGATGACCGCTGGGTCGCCCGAGGCGTTGCGCACCACCACCTCGAAGTCGCCCGCGGGCTCGCGGCCCAGAAGCTGGGCAACCCGGGTGACATCGTCCTGGCTGCAGCCCGGCACCGCGCCGGCGGACGCCGACATCCGAGCGGCGTGGGCGGGCCCGGCTGTCACGGCTGGCGAGCGGTCACCGTTGTCAGGAAGCGACAGCGATGATGACCACGATCACGATCAGGATGATCGCGAGGATCACCGGCAAGAGGCGCTTGAGCACCGGGGCCCCGGCCACGTCGAGCAGGTCCACGGCCTCGACCTCAGCGGCGGGCTCCGGGGCGGCAGCCGGAGCTTCGGCATCCAGGCCGGGATCATCCGCCTCGGCTTCCGCGTCCGGCACAGCCGGAGACGCGTCCGCGGCCACATCGGCGGCAACCAGTTCAGCGAGATTGTCGGCGAACTGCCCCATCAGCTTGCGGCTCACGTCGGCCAGCACGCCCCGGCCGAACTGCGCGACCTTGCCGGTGATGGTGAGGTCGGTGTGGACGCTCACCCTCGTGGACGCCTCGGTCACGGCCTCGAGCGCGACGGTGATCTCAGCCGACGCGTTCCCCGCGCCGCGGGTGTCGCGCCCGCTGGCCGACATCAGCAGCCGGTGGGCGGCGTCGTCGCGCTCGGTGAACGAGGCCTTGCCCTTGTACTGGGAGGTGATCGGCCCCACCTTGACCTTGACCAGCCCCTCGTGGACGTCGCCGTCGCTGCCGGTGAGCTGAGCCCCCGGCAGGCACGGCGCGATCCGCTCCACGTCGGTGATGACCTCCCACACGGCGTCGACCGGATGGGCCACCTCGAATGAGTCGTTCAGTTCCATTTCTGCAGGTCCTCCAGAGTGTCGATGTCGTCGGGGTTCCCCTCGCAGGGTATCGCCCGCACCAACTCCGGTCTGCGGCGCATCAGTACCCGCCCGCCCTCGTCGCCGGTCAGGGGCAGGTGGCTCCATAGGGCCGCGCCAATCCGGACCGGGGGCCGGCGGGCGCCGTCGAAGTCGGCCACCGCGAGGTCACAGTCGGCGTTCCCCACCGCCGCCCAGGCCTCCGCGGGCACGCCGGGCTGGTCGCCGCACCCGAACACCACCGCCCGGTGGCCCCGCGAGCCCGCGTAGCTCACCGCCGCGGCAAGCGAGGTGGCCTGACCCTGTTCCCAGGCCTCGTTGTGCAGCACCGTCACATCTTCGGGCAGCACCTCCAGCAGGTCGACGGCCCCCATGACCACGATGGTCTCGTCGAGGTCGGCGGCCAGGGCCGAGTCCACCGCCCGGCGCACCAGCGGCACGCCGCCCACGTCGCACAGCAGTTTGTGACGCTCCCCCGCGAAGCGTTCGCCAGCCCCGGCGGCCAGCACCACGGCAGCCACCCCAAGTCGGCGGTCCTCGCTGTGCCCATCCTCGCCGTGCTCGTCGGTCACCACGCCAGTCTGCCCGCCCGCGGTACCTCCAACACCAGGAGCGAGCGAGAACAGCCGAGTCCAGGCCAGTGACACCGCGCCGGTTGCGCGGCGTAGAACAATGGCGTTACACTAGATATCACGCAAGTGCCGGAGCGCCGCCCCTACCGGTCTCCAAGTTGCATGGGGGGCGGCACTCCGGCATTTCGCATCATTACATGTATTCTCATGTTTCACAACATGAGTCCGGGCCCGTGCCGGCCGGATCAGTCGTGGATGGGGCCGGTGGTGGTTGAGAGGCCTTCGGCCTTGCGTCCCGTGCGCAGCGAGATGATCTCAGAGACGATGGAGACGGCGGTCTCCTCGGGGGTCGCCGCGCCGATGTCGAGCCCGATGGGCGACCGCAGCCGGGCCAGCTGCTCGTCCGTCACCCCGGCTTCGATCAGCCGGCGGGTGCGGTCGTCGTGGGTGCGGCGGCTGCCCATCACGCCGATGTAGCCGACGTCGGTGGTCAGCGCCGAGGTGATGGCGGGCACGTCGAACTTGGCGTCGTGGGTGAGCACGCACACTGCGTCCCGGGGACCCAGGCCCGTCCCGACTTCGTTCAGCAGCCGATCGGGCCATGAGACGACCACCTCATCGGCCATAGGGAAACGCTTGTCGGTGGCGAACACAGAACGGGCGTCGCACACCGTGACCCGGTAGCCGAGCACCTTGGCCACCCTGGCCAGCGCCGCGGTGAAGTCGACCGCGCCGAAGATCAGCATCCGGGGCGGCGGGGCGAACGACTCCACGAACACCGCCACCTCCTGGCCGCGGATCTCGCCCTGCTCGGAGTACTCGCCCCGCTCGGAGTAGCGCCGCAGCCCGGACCGGCCCGCAACCAATTCGCCGCGGGCGTCGCGCTGCACGGCCCGGTCGAGGCCTGACGAGCCCAGCGAGCCGACCGTCCTGGCCCCCTCCGGACGCACCAGCATCTTGGCGCCCGTTCCGGGCCCCTCGACCACGGTGGCCAGCGCCGCGGGCGACTCTGCGGCGAGGTCTGCGCTGAGCTCGTCGAAGACCGGCTCCCACTCCAACGGCTCCACGAACAGGTGGATGGTCCCGCCGCAGGTAAGCCCCACCGCGAAGGCCTCATCGTCGCTGTAGCCGAAGGTGACGATGCGCCGGTCTCCGGTGGCGATCACCTCTAGGGACTCGGTGACCACCGCGCCCTCCACGCAGCCGCCCGACACCGATCCGACCACTTCGGCGTCGGCGGTCACGGCCATGGCCGCCCCCGGAGCCCGCGGCCCGGAGCCTTCGAGGTCGACGACGCGGGCGACCGCGGCGCTCTCCCCGGCCGACCGCCAGCGGTCCAGGTCGGCGAGGATCTCCTTCACTTCCCCACTCCGGGCTGTCCCGCTCCGGCCATCGCCGGAGCCGCGACACGGGCACCGTCCCGGGGCCGGGAGGCCCGACCCGTCTCGGTGAGCACGAGGTCGGCCAGCCGCTCCAGCGACTCCAGGTTGTGCCCCTCCACGAAGTCGTCGACGTACGGCAGGGCGGCCGCCATCCCCCGGGCCAGCGGGGCGTATCCGGGCGAAGCCTTGAGGGGATTGACCCACACCAGGCGGTTGGCGACCCTGCGCAGGCGCTGCATCTGCTCGGACATCTCGGCCGGGTCGCCCCGGTCCCAGCCATCGGAGAGGATCACCACCACCGCGCCGCGGGCCATCCCACGGCACCCCCATTCGTCGTTGAAGGCCCGCAGGCCCGATCCGAGGCGGGTCCCGCCGCTCCAGTCGGGCACTGCGGCCGACGCGGCCCGCATGGCCCGGTCCGGGTCACGCGAAGACAGCTCCCGGGTGAGCCGGGTGAGCCGGGTGCCGAGCGCGAAGGCCTCCACCCGGCTACGGCCCGCCACCGCGGCGTGGACCAGGCGCAGCAGAGCCCGGGCGTAGCGCTCCATCGACCCGGACACGTCCAGCAGCAGCACCAGGCGCCGCGGCCTGCGACCGCTCATGCGACGGTGCATGCGCATGGGCTCTCCCCCCGAGCGCATGGCCGCCCGGACCGTGCGCCGCACGTCCAGACGGCCCCGGCACGACCGTGTCGTCTCCAGACGGCGGCTGGGCCGGGTCGGGCCATGGAACCTCAGTCGCTCCATCAGCCGGCGGGCCTCCTCCAGCTCATCGTCGGTGTAGTCGGCGAAGTCCTTAGTGGCGAGGGTCTCGGTGGCGCTGTAGCGAACGGTGATCACATCGGAGTCGCGGCCGGGCTCCTCCTCGTCGGTGGCGGCATCGCCAGCGTCGTCGACCTGCAGGACCACCGGCACGCTCAGCGCGGTGGTGGGCGAGACCGTGCCCAGGGGCTTGCCCAGCCAGTAGGCCCCGAAGACGGCGTCGTACACCCCGACATCCTCGAAACGGTGGACCAGCGCGCACCGGCCGGCCCAGTACAGCGACTCGCGGCTGGTGACGTCGCAAACCGACAGCGCCTCCGAGTAGAGAAGCGCGGAGGTGAGCGAGACCTCGAGACCGGCCCGGCGCAGCGCGCCGGCGAACCCGACGGCCACATCGATCGGATCGGAGCCGGATTGTGGCCGGCTCATGCGCTGCGGGCGGCTGCGGCCTCGTTCACGATGGCAGCCAGGTCGTGCTCGATGACCCGGTCGCGGTCCTCGCGGTACTTCAGCAGGGCGCCCAGGGTGGCCGACGCGTTGGCCAGATCGAGCTTGGCCCCGCCGAGGAGGCTCAGGGCACGGGCCCAGTCGATGGTCTCAGCCACTCCAGGAGGCTTGTAGAGGCCGACGTCGCGGATGGCGGCCGCGGCGTGGGCCACCTCCTGCGCCAGAGTGTCGGCCACCTCCGGGGCCCGCAGCCGGATGATCTCCGCCTCACGCTGCGCACCCGGATGCGACACCCAGTGGTACAGGCAGCGCCGCTTGAGGGCGTCGTGCACGTCGCGGGTGCGGTTGGAGGTGATGACCACCACCGGCGGATCGACGGCCGCGAAGGTGCCCACCTCGGGGATGGTTATCGAGTAGTCCGACAGAACCTCGAGCAGGAAGGCCTCGAACTCGTCGTCGGAGCGATCGACCTCGTCGACGAGCAGCACTGGGGGCGGGCCGTCGCCGGCTTCGATCGCCTCGAGCAGCGGCCGGCGCACCAGGAAGCGCTCGCTGTAGAGCTCGTCGGCCAGGGTCGCCTCGTCGGCGCCCTGGGCCCGCCCGGTGGCCTCCATCGTCCGGAGGTGCATCAGCTGGCGGGCGTAGTCCCACTCGTAGACGGCCTGGGCGGCGTCGATGCCCTCGTAGCACTGCAGCCGGATGAGCCGCCCGCCGCCCCAGTCGGCGATCACCTTGGCCACCTCGGTCTTGCCCACGCCGGGCTCGCCCTCCAGAAGCAGCGGGCGGCACAGGCGCAGGGCCAGGTACACGGCGGTGGCCAGCGCCTCGTCGGGCAGGTAGGCGTTGTCGCGGAGTCCCTGCCATACGTCTTCCACGCACGACACAGAGCGCAGATCGGCGGCTGTCATCGGGGATGAGCATATTCCCGTGGCCCCCATATCACGAAGTAGGGGACGCAAGGGTTGCCGCCCGGCGCGGCGCTATTCGGCGAAGTAGGGGGCCAGGGCTTCGGCCAGATCCGCCGGAGCCCGCACCGGCTTGCCGTCGTTGTCGGTGATGGCGGCCCGCAGCTCCTGGCGAGCCACCACCTCGCCGTCTCGCACCAGACGCTGGCGCCACGTCGACGAGGCCCTCCGCAGCTCCACGATCTCCGTCTCCACCGTCACCGTGTCGCCGGCGTGCACCGGACGGTCGAACGACGTGTGGATGCGGTTGACCACGAACCGGTATCCCCGGGCCGCGAAGGACGTCAAGTCCATGCCGACGTGCTCCAGGAGCTCGATCCGACCCGTCTCGAAGAACTGGATGTACGCGGAGTGGTTGAGATGCCCGTACGGGTCGAGCTCGTAGAAGCGGACCTTGACGTCGTAGCGATGCGCCGGCATGGACCCGTCAGGCTAGGGATCCTGGGGCTGCGACACGCAGCCTTCGAGGCCCATGACGGCGTAGACCTCGGTGCCGGGCTCGACATAGGGACCGAAGCACAGCGCCTCGCGCCGCACCCCGTCATCGCTGGTCCGCCTGGCGACCTCGCCCTCGAGTTCGGCTATGCGGGCGTCGAGCTCGGTCGCAAGGCTCTCAGCCTCCCGCTGCTGGGCGTTCTGGTCCATCCAGGTTCGCATCGACGACGCCCCCAGCAGCAGGGCCGCGGCCACCATGGCCACCACCAGACCCACCAGCAGCAAGCGGTGCCACCAGGCCGACTTCACCGCGATCTTCATCGCGCTTCCCGGTTGGATCCTAGGGCTAGAGCGGCCCGGCCGGGGAACTCGGCCGCATCGCCCAGCTGCTCCTCGATGCGCAGCAGTTGGTTGTACTTGGCCACCCGGTCGCTCCTGGCCGGAGCGCCGGTCTTGATCTGGCCGCAGTTGGTAGCCACCGCCAGGTCGGCGATGACGGTGTCCTCGGTCTCCCCGCTGCGGTGGGACATCACCGCTCCGTACCCTCGCTGCACGGCCAGCTCCACACAGTCGAGGGTCTCGGTGAGCGAGCCGATCTGGTTGACCTTCACCAGGATGGCGTTGGCCACCCCGTCCCGCATCCCCCGGGACAGCCGCTCGGCATTGGTGACGAACAGGTCGTCGCCCACCAGCTGGACGCGCTCGGACACCGCGGCGGTGAGCTCTGCCCAGCCGTCCCAGTCCTCCTCGGCCATGCCGTCCTCGACGGACACGATCGGGAACTGGTCGCACAGGCCTTCCAGCGCAGCGACCATCCCGGTGGGGTCCAGTGTCCGGCCCTCGCCGGCCAGCACGTACCGGCCCTCTTCGAAGAACTCGGTCGAGGCCACGTCCAGCGCGAACCCGATCTCGTCGCCGAGCGCCAGGCCGGTGCGCTCGGTCGCCTCGGCCAGCAGGGCCAGCGCCTCGGCGTTGGACCCCAGGTCGGGGGCGAACCCGCCCTCGTCTCCGAGACCGGTGGACAGGCCCCGGCCCTTCAGCACGGCCGCCAGCTCGTGGTAGATGTCCACACCCCAGCAGAGCGCCTCCGAGAACGACGCCGCTCCCACCGGGACCACCATGAACTCCTGGAAGTCGACGTTGTTGTCGGCGTGCGCGCCGCCATTGAGCACGTTCAGCATCGGCACGGGCAGCACGCGGGCTTGGGCTCCGCCGACATGGCGCCACAGCGGGACCTCGAGTTCAGCCGCGACAGCCCGGGCCACGGCGAGAGACACGCCGAGGATGGCGTTGGCGCCCAACCGGCCCTTGCCGTCGGTGCCGTCGGCCTCGATGAGCGCGCCGTCCACGGCCCGCTGATCGGCCGCGTCGAGACCCCGCACGGCGTCGGCCAGCTCGCCGGCGGCGTTGGCGACCGCCTTGAGGACGCCCTTGCCGCGCAGGCGGCTGCCGCCATCGCGAAGCTCGACCGCCTCGAATGCGCCCGTCGACGCACCCGACGGCACCATGGCCCGGCCGCTCGCCCCCGAGTCCAGCGCGACATCAACCTCCACGGTGGGGTTGCCGCGCGAATCGAACACCTCGCGAGCACGCACTGCCGTGATGAGACTCACCGGCGAACCTCCGGTCGTTGGCGACGCCGCGCCGCGCCCGGCTCGACATCAACTTCGGGCGCCGCTCCGTCCAATCCCTCGGCGTCCGTCGGTGCGGACGGAAATCCTAGCGGATGTCCTGCTCTCGGGCGCGATAGTGGCGCTGGGCGCGCTCGGTGGCCGACCTGAGAGCATCCTCGGGATCGACCTTCAGACGCCGGCCCAGCTCCACCGCAGCCAGCAGCAATTGGCCGAAGCTGTGCTCGTTGCGGTCGGCTCGAAGCTCGGCCAGGGCTCGCTCGGTCTCGCCGAACTCGTCCTGGTCACTGTCGCCGGCAAGAAGCCCGGCCGTGGCGGCCCGCTTCTGCACTTTCACGGCCGACAGGAGGGCGGGCAGTGTGCGGGGGATGCCGTCCATCACCGAGTCCCGCCCCTTCTCCTGAAGCTTGATGGCGTCCCACATGCCCCGGACCGCGTCGGCGTCCGAGGCCTCCACGTCCCCGAAGACGTGGGGGTGGCGGGCCACCAGCTTGCGGCGTACCTGTTGGGCCACGTCCGCGATGTCGAACGCGCCGCGCTCGGAGGCCAGATGGGCCTGGAACCACACCTGGTACAGCAGATCGCCGAGCTCCTCGCACAGGTGCCGGTCGAGATCCTCGATGTCGGCGCCTCCGCCGGCTTCGGCGCCGGACCGGGCGTCGAGGGCCTCCAGCGTCTCGTAGGTCTCCTCCAGGAGATACCGCCTCAGGCTCGTGTGGGTCTGCTCGCGGTCCCACGGGCACTGCTCGCGCAGGGTCCGCACCAGCTCGTCGAGACGCAGGATGGCGACGCTCAGGTCGTCGTCAAGCTGGTCGGGTCCGACCTCGCCGTCAGCGTCCCCGGACACGCCGACCACCCGTCAGGAGACCGGCTCCAGGACCACCCGGAACTGCTCGGGGTCCCAGTACCCGTAGCGATCATCGATCCTCACCAGGGGTGCGTACTGCTCCAGGACGGTCTCCTGCAACTCGAACAGCGTCTGCTGGCGCAGGTCCTGCACGGCGAGCTGGGCCCGTTCGGCGGCCGCCAGCTCGGCGTCCTCGGCCATGAAGGCCAGCCGTTCGGCATCGATCTGGGGGTGGTTCTCAGCGGTGGCCGGGCCCGCGCTGATCACCTCGATCACATGGAATCCGAACTGCGACTCGGCCACCACTACGTCTCCGGGCTCAGCCGCATAGGCGGCCGTCTCGAAGGGCTGCACGAAGGAGCCTTCGACCACGCAGCCCAGATCCCCGCCCAAAGACCCACTGCCCGGATCCTGCGACAGCTCGACGGCCAGGAACCCGAAGTCCCCTCCCCCGTCGAGGAGGGCGAGAACGGCGTCGGCCTCCGCCTGCGACGCGACGAGGATGTGGCGGGAGCACAGATGGCGCAGCGCCCCGGAGGCCGGGGCGGCGGGCACCTCGACTTCGACCCATTCGAGCGCGGCGAGCACCACCGCCCGCTGGTGGATGGCTACATCCGAGCCTCCGGCGCCGGGAACGAAGGCAGGGTCGGCCTGGGTGATGTCGGTGACGGCCTGAGCCTCATGGGCGTTCGACACGGCCACGCCCCGCTCGGCCAGTTCGAGTTCTATGGCCGCGAAGAACACCCACTCGGACAGCCAGGTGGCGGCTTGCTCACGCGGCGCCCGGGCCTCGTTGCCGGGATCGGTGGTGGCCAGGTAGTCGTTCAGGTCGTCGACCGTGTACTCCACCCCGCCCACCTCGGCGGCCACATCGGCGGAAGCCCCGCAGCCGGTCGCCAGTATCAACACCGTCGCCGCGGCGGCGCCGACCGCTGCAACGGGACGAACGAGGCTCACGAGGTCTGAACCCTAGCGTCGTCGTGTGCTCGGGCTGTCACGACGTCGGTCAGCAGCGTCACGATCTGGTCGATCACAGGACCGGCATCGGCCCGAAGCGGAACGTGCAGCTCCCGGGAGTCCTCCTTCAAGACGGCCCGGTCGCCGTAGAGGCGGCGCAGCCGCACGCGGCGACTCGAAGGGAGATCCACCGGCGCGAGACGGGCTGCGAAGCCCCCCGACGACAGCGCCCCGCCGCCGCGGCGGGTGACCACCACCTCCGACACGCCGGCGCGCAGGCACTCCACCCGCAGGCGGCCGATGGACAGCAGCGACTCGGCCGGCTCGGGGACCGGCCCGAACCGGTCGATCCACTCCGACCGGATGTCGTCCAACTGCGCTTGCTCGGTCACGGCGGCCAGGCGCCGGTACGCCTCGAGGCGGGCCGCTTCCCGGCTGATGTAGCCGGCCGGAATGTGAGCGTCCACGGGAACCTCGATGTTCACCACGGGCGGCTCCGGTATCGGCTCGCCCCTCAACTCAGCGACCGCCTCGTTCACCAGGCGGCAGTACAAGTCGTACCCGACCGCGGCGATGTGGCCGGACTGGGCCTCGCCCAGCAGGTTGCCGGCGCCGCGGATCTCGAGATCGCGCATGGCGATCCGGTAGCCGGACCCCAGCTGGGTGGCTTCGCCGATGGTCTTGAGCCGCTCGTATGCGTCCTCGCTGAGCACGCTGTCCACCGGGTGGAACAGGTACGCGTAGGCCCTGCGCCCGGATCGGCCCACGCGGCCCCGTATCTGGTGAAGCTGCCCCAGGCCCAGCCGGTCGGCCCGGTCCACCACCAGGGTGTTGACCGTCGGCATGTCTATGCCCGACTCGATGATGGTCGTGCACACCAGCACGTCGTAGCGGTAGTCGGCGAAGTCGAGCACCACCTGCTCGAGGGTGCCCTCGTCCATCTGGCCGTGGGCCACCGCGACCCGGGCCTCGGGCACCAGCGAGCGCACCCGCTCGGCGGCGTGCTCGATGTCGGCCACCCTGTTGTGGACGTAGAAGACCTGCCCCTCCCGCAGCAGCTCGCGCCGGATGGCCTCGGCCACGGGCCGGTCGGCATGCTCCCCGACGTATGTGAGGATCGGTTGCCGGTCGGCCGGCGGGGTGTCGAGCAGCGACATGTCGCGGATGCCGGTCAGGCTCATCTCCAGGGTCCGCGGCACCGGCGTGGCGGTGAGCGTGAGGACGTCGACGTCGGCCCGCATCGACTTGATCGCCTCCTTGTGCCGGACCCCGAAACGCTGCTCCTCGTCGATGACCAGCAGCCCGAGGCGCTTGAAGCGCACGTCGGCGGACAGCATCCGGTGGGTTCCCACGACCACGTCCACCTCGCCGGACTCCAGCCCCCGCAGCACCTCCCGGATCTGGGGTGGAGTCAGGAAGCGGCTCAGGGTCTCCACCCTGAGTGGGAACGGCGCGTAGCGGTGGAGGAACGTCTGCGTGTGCTGCTGGGCGAGAAGCGTGGTGGGCACCAGCACTGCGGCCTGGAGCCCGTCCTGCACCGCCTTGAAGGCGGCCCGCACCGCTATCTCGGTCTTGCCGAAGCCCACGTCGCCCACGATCAGGCGGTCCATGGGCACCGACCGCTCCATGTCGTTCTTCACCTCGACCAGGGCCTGCAACTGGTCGCGGGTCTCCTGGTATTCGAAGGCGTCCTCGAGCTCGCCCTGCCAGACGGTGTCCACCGAGAAGGCATGACCGGCGGTGGTCATCCGTTTCTGGTAGAGCACGACCAGCTCCTGGGCCACCTCCTCCACAGCCCGCCGGACCCGGTTCTTGGCGGCCGTCCAGTCCGAGCCCCCCATGCGCGACAGGGTCGGCGCCTCCCCGCCGGTGTAGTGGCGGATCGCGTCGATCTGGTCGGAGGGCACGTACAGCCGGTCGCCGCCCCGGTACGCCAGCAGCAGGTACTCGCGCTCGTGGCCGCCGATGGCCCGGCGAACCATGCCCTCGAACCGGGCCACCCCATGATGGTGGTGGACCACGAACGCGCCGGGCACGAGGTCGGCGAGGAAGCGGCGCTGGTCGCGGGACCGGACCCTGGGCGGCCGGTGAGTTCGGCGCCGGCCGGTGACGTCGGTCTCGGCCAGCACGGCCAGCTTGATGTCGGCCAGGACCGCTCCCCGGTCGAGGCTCGCATCCACCGGCTCGACACGGGCGCCGTGATCGGCCAGCAGCGTGCTCAGCCGGTCGGCGGTCGGGCCGGGCGCGCCCAGCACAACTTGGTAGCCGCCGGCCGCCAGCTCGCGCAGGCGGGACGCCAGCGGCTCGACGCTCCCGTGGCCGCGGTCCCATCCCGACGCCGTCAGGATCTGAGTGCCTGGAGAATCGGGAGCGGTGGGCAGCATCCACACCGGAGCGGAGACACCGTCGAGCAGGCCGTCGAAGCCGCCGTGCAGCCGCGGCATCCCGGCCGCGTCGGTGCTCCAGGTCTTGGCCAGCCCGGCCGCGAGGTCCTCCTCCTCGGCGAGGATCTCGTCGGCCCGGTCGGACAGGCGCCGGGGCTCGACGAGGACCACCGCACCGTCGCCGGGCACCAGGTCGGGCAGCAGCGCGGGCCGCTCGACCAGCCACGGCCACCACGACTCCATGCCCTCGAAGAGAATCCCGTCGGCCAGGCGGTCCCACTGCTCACGGCCCCACGGCTGGGTCGCCACCAGCGACGCGGCCCGCCGGCGCATGGCCGCGTCGGGACGCAGCTCCCGGGCCGGGTACACCTCGACCTGCTCCAACGACGCCACCGATCGCTGGTCGCCCACCGAGAACTCCGCGATCCGGTCCACATCGTCGCCCCAGAAGTCGATGCGAACCGGCGCTGCGCCCGTCGAGGGGTAGATGTCGACGATCGAGCCTCGCACTGCCATCTCGCCGCGATGCTCCACCT
The DNA here is from genome assembly GCA_009842325.1 of Acidimicrobiaceae bacterium. Lineage (GTDB taxonomy): Bacteria > Actinomycetota > Acidimicrobiia > Acidimicrobiales > Aldehydirespiratoraceae > Aldehydirespirator. The sequence goes on from VYFQ01000033.1 coordinate 23,804, forward strand.
GGTGCTCGCGCCGGTATCCGAACACCGACAGGCGCTTCACAAGCTCGACCTGGTCGACGGCGTCACCGAGGCGCACCGTGATCGGTGGGGTCGCCGCGGACGGGTCCACGAACTGGGCCAGGGCCCGGGCCGAGACCACCACCACCGCTGGCACGGACGCGGGATCGGCCATCCGGTGCAGCACCCGGCAGCGGCGGCCCATGGTCTCGATCGAGGGGCTGACCCGCTCGAAGGGCAGCGTCTCCCAGGCGGGCAGTTCCTCCACGTCCCCGGGACCCAGGAAGGCGGCGATGTCGGAGGCCAGAGTCTCGGCTTCGGTGCGGGTCGGCACGGCCACCAGCAGCGGCCGCCTCTCGGACGCCGCGCTCAGCCCGGCCACCGCCATGGCCCGAGCCGGGGTGGGCACGGCCACCGTCGCGGTGCGCCGACCCAGTAGGGCCAACAGCCCCGGATGGGTGGCCAGCCGCGGCAGCAGGCGGCTCAGGCCGCGGTCATCAGGCGGTGCAGCCACGGACGCTCTCAGGTCGCGTTGAAGCGGTTCATGGTGGGGTCGAGGCCGTGGTCGAGGAAGTGCTCGATCGCGTCGGCGGCCCGTTTCACAATCGCCTCCAGCTCGTCCCTCTCGGCCCGGCCCGGGCGCTTGAGCACATAGTCGCCGCCCTTGGGAGTGATGTCCGGACGACCGACACCGATACGCACCCGGGTGAAGGAGTCGCTGCGAAGGTGAGCTCGGACCGACTGAAGTCCCTTGTGCCCGGCGATGCCGCCGCCGGTCTTGATCTTGAGGCGCCCGACGGGCAGATCCAACTCGTCGTGCACCACCACCAGGCTGCTCAAGTCCCGGATCCGGAACCGGCGCACCAGCGGCGCGACCGCCCGGCCCGACTCGTTCATCCAGGTCACCGGAGCAGCCGCGGCGACGCGGCGCTCCCCCAGGCGCAGTTCGCACACCAGAGCCTGCTGGCGCCGGGCCCGGCGCAGCCTTCCGTCGTGGCGCTGCACGAACTCCTCCACCACCCAGCGGCCGGCGTTGTGGCGGGTGCGGGCGTACTGCTCGCCCGGGTTGCCCAGGCCCACCACCAGCAAGTCGGCCGAGGATCCGGAGCGCGAGCCTATGGCCACTACTTGGAGGGCGCGCTGGCCGGTCTCAGGACTCTTCTTCGTCCTCGGTCGCCTCTTCGTCATCGGCGGCCTCGCCCATGACGATGAGCGCCTCCGCGGCCTCTTCCTCGGCCTTCAGCTGGCGCAGGTACTCCTTGGTGGAGCGGGTGATGAGGCCCACGGCGAAGGTGGCATCGGAATCGCCAGCCGGCGTTACCCCTGCGGGCAGATCGATGTCGCTCACCCGCAGCGACGATCCGACCTCCAGGTCGCTGACGTCCGCGGTGACCTCGACGGGGATGTCGGCCGGCTTGGCCAGCACCGGCAGGTGGTGCATCACCTGGTCGACCATCCCGCTGGCCTGGGTGACCTTCTTGGCCTCGCCGGTGAGGATGAGGGGAACGTCGACCTCCACCTCCTGGTCGGGATCTATGCGCAGGAAGTCCACGTGGAGCACGTCGCGGCGGACCGGGTGGCGCTGGAGGTCCTTGACGATCGACAGCTGCCGGCCGCCCTCGACGTCGAGGGTTATGAGGGCGTTCAGCCCGGCCTCGGTGTTCAGCGCGACCCGCAGGTCGGTCCTGTCCACCGACACCGTCAGCGGCTCCGAGCCCATGCCGTAGACCACTGCGGGAACGCGGCCGGAGCGGCGCAGCCGGCGGCTGGGGCGGGTGCCGAGCTCGCGGCCGGTCTCGGCCTTCACCAGGTTCATTGCCATTCGACTGAGGCTACCGTCAGACCAGGTTGTTGCCGCCGAAGATCTCGCTCACTGAGGTGTCCTCGAACACTGCCGATATGGCTCGCGCCACGATGGGCGCGACCGACACCACCTGCAGTTTCGAGAACTGCTTCCGGGGTGTCAGCGGCAATGTGTCGGTGCAGACGACCTCATCGATGACCGAGTCCCTGAGGCGCTCCACCGCCGGTCCGGAGAACACTGGGTGGGTGGTGGCTGCGATCACCCGTCGGGCCCCGTTGGCCGCCAGCAGTTCGGCTGCGGCCACGATGGTGCCGCCGGTGTCGATCATGTCGTCGACGATGACGCAGGTCCTGCCGTCCACCTCGCCGACGATCTCCTTGGCCGACACCTCGTTCTTGGCGTTCTGGCGGCGCTTGTGGACGATGGCCAGATCGGCGTGGAGCAGGTGGGTGTAGCGCTCGGCCACCTTCACCCGTCCCGCGTCGGGCGACACGATCACCAGGTCCTCGCCCTTCAGGGACTGCAGGTACTCGAGAAGCACCGGCATCGCGGTCAGGTGGTCGACCGGGCCGTCGAAGAACCCCTGAATCTGCCCGGAGTGCAGATCCACCGACAGCAGCCTCTTGGCTCCGGCTGCCAGGAACAGATCGGCCAGCAGCCGAGCGGAGATGGGCTCGCGGCCGGAGGCCTTCCGGTCCTGGCGGGCGTACCCGTAGAACGGCGCCACCACGGTGATGCGCTTAGCGGAGGCCCGCTTGGCCGCGTCCACCATGACGAGCTGCTCCAGGATCGCATCGTTGATGGAGCCGCCCTCCCATTCGGCGTGGGTGCCGACGATGAAGGCGTCGCAGCCTCGGATCGACTCGCCGTAGCGGACGTGGATCTCCCCGTTGGCGAAGTCCTCGATGTGGGTCGTGCCGAGAGGCACCCCGAGCTCCGAGCACACCCTGGAAGCAAAGGCCTGACTCGACCGCCCGGCCACTACCCGGAGCTCTTTGTGGGTCTGCTGCTTCATGGCGACCGGCATTGTAGGACGGTGACGCGATGCCGGGCGGGGCAAAGCCCGATTCGACAGAAGCGCTACTTCAGGGGGTGTGCGGAACAGCCGTCACTGCGGGAGGGATGCTGGCCGGGCAGGACTCGAACCTGCAACATCCGGAGCCAAAGTCCGACGTTCTACCAGTTGAACTACCGGCCATCGGCGCCCGCCCGGGAGGCGGACGGCCCGATCAAACACTAGCGAGCGCCGTACGGATGCGTGTTCGGTCGCCAGCCCCGGTAGGGTTCACGCCCCGTGGGATCGCTCATCAAGAAGCGCCGCAAGCGCATGCGCAAGAAGAAGCACAAGAAGATGCTTCGGCGCACCCGGCACCAGCGGCGCAAGTAGCCACCGGCACTCCCACCAGTCCCCTCAGAGGGTCGCAGCGGCCGCTTCGGTAGTGGTGGCCACGATGCGGCCCGGCCCCGGGTGGGCGCCGGCGACGAACCAGGTGCTGCCGCTCCCGGCCAGATGTGGCGTCATCCCGGTCGCATCGCCCAGCCGGGCGCGCCACTCCGCCAACTCCGGCACGACCCGCAGCGCGGCGGCTTCCAAGTCGTTGCCGTGCTCGCCGGCGGGACCGCCCAACTCGTCCCACGCCGCGTACACGGCTGAGGTGTCGCATCCCACCGGCGCCAGCTGCAGGGTGTACTGCTCACAGACGTAGGGCAGCGGATCGACGATTTCGCCGATGCCCCGCACCCGGGCCCGGCCGCCAGCAAGGCAGAACGCCACATCCGCGCCGATCGATGCCGCTGCTGCGGTGTCGCCGAATCCGGCCCAGCGCAGCACCGCGGCCGCATCGGCCGAGCCGCCGCCCAGCCCGGCCCCGGCCGGGATCCGCTTGTACACGGTGACCTGCGCCTGCTGGCCGCACAGCGCCAGTGCACGCTCGACGAGGTTCTGACCGGGCCGGGCCACGCCGTGCAACTCGTTCCCCGCCTCGTCGAGCATCCGCAAGCCGGACTTGCCCGCCACGATCTCGAGCCGGTCGGAGAAGTCGAGTGTCACCATCTCGGCGTCGACGGTGTGGTAGCCGTCCGGCCGAACGCCGGTGATCCGCAGACTGAGCGTCAGCTTGGCCGGCGCGAATGCCTCGATCACACCGCGAAGCTACAGTCCACGGGTTGCGCCGCGAGGAGAGGGAGAGAACCTTGCCTTCAGGCTCGTTCATGGGCAACGCCGTGCTGAGGAGAGAGGACCCCGACCTGCTCACCGGCGAGGCTCGCTACGTGGGCGACATGACGCCGCCCGGCACTGTGCACGTCGTCTTCGTGCGCTCGGTGATGGCCCACGCCCGAATCGCGGCCGTCGACACCGAAGCCGCACGGTCGGCTCCCGGAGTCGTCGGTGTGTACACGGCCTCGGACGTGCCGATCGCCCCACAGCAATTGTTCATCATGCTCCCCCCGGAGCTGACCCGGTTGCCGCTGACGGACAAGGCCCGCCACGTGGGCGACCCGATCGCGGCCGTGGTGGCCGAGTCTCGCGCCGCCGCGGTGGATGCGGCCGAACTCGTGGAAGTCGACTACGACGCTCTTCCCACGGTGACCGACCCGTTCGAGGCCCTGGAGCCCGACGCGCCGGTGGTGATCGAGGCCCACGGGTCCAACCAGGCCATCGTGTTCGCCAGCACGGCCGACCCCGACGCCATGTCAGGCCACGATGAGGTGGTGACAGCCCGCTTCGTCAACCGCCGGATGTCGGGAGCGCCCATCGAGCCGTCCGCCGCGCTGGCCGCCCCCACCGACGGCGGCGCCGTGACACTGTGGTGCACGTCGCAGCGGCCCCACGAGGTGCGCGACATGGTGGCCGCGGCCCTCGAAGCGCCCTCGCACGAGGTGAGGGTGATCGCCCCGGCGGTGGGCGGCGGCTTCGGCTCCAAGGCCGTCGTGTACCCGGAGTTCATCATGGTGACGTGGCTGGCCCGCCACCTGGGGCGGCCCGTCAAATGGGTCGAGACTCGCAGCGAGAACCTCGTCAACATGAGCCAGGGCCGAGACCACGTGCACGATGTCGAGCTCGGCCTCAGCGCCGACGGCACGTTCCGCTGGATCAGGATCAACGTCACCGCCAATGTGGGCGCCTATCCGGCTATCGGTGCGTTCCTGCCCTTCTTCACCATGTTGATGGCGTCGGGGCCCTACCGCATCCCGGCCGTCCACTACGAAGCGGTCGCCGCCATCACCAACACCACGCCGGTGGCGGCATTCCGGGGGGCGGGGCGGCCCGAAGCGACCGTGACGCTGGAGCGGATAGTCGACCTGGCCGCAGGCAAGCTGGGGATCGACCCGGCCGAGCTGCGGCGGCGCAACCTGCTCGCGCCCACCGACTTTCCCCTCACCACGCCCACCGGCGCCAACATGGACTGCGGCGAGTATGCCCGCGCCCTCGAGCTGGCCCTGGAGACGGCCGGATACGACGAGCTGCGGGCTGAGCAGGCTCGCCGGCGCGCCGGCGGCAGCCAGAAGCTGCTCGGCATCGGCGTGTCCTCCTATGTGGAGATAACCGCGGTCGGGCTGTTCAACGAGTTCGGATCGGTCACCGTGGAGCTGGACGGCACGATCACGGCCCGGGTGGGCACCGCCTCCCATGGCCAGGGGCACGCCACCGCCTTCTCACAGATCCTGGGAGAGGTCCTGGGCGTGCCCGCCGAGCAGGTCAGGGTGATCCACAGCGACACCGGCGAGGTACCGCGGGGCACCGGCACGGTGGCGTCACGTTCACTCCAGATCGGCGGCAGCGCGGTGTTCACTGCCGCCAACGAGGTCCTCGAGACGGCTCGGCGGCTCGCGGCCAGCCTGCTGGAGGCCGACCGCGGCGACATAGTGGTGGCTCCCGGGGGACTGGCCGTGGCCGGAGTGCCTGCCAGGACGGTCTCGTGGGCCGATCTGGCCGCGGCGGCGGCGTCCGACGACCTGCCGGCCGGGGTCGAGCCCGGGGGGCTGGCCGCCGAGACCGACTTCAACCAGGGCGAGTCGAGCTACCCGTTCGGCGCTCATGTGTCGGTGGTGGAGATCGACGCCGACACCGGCGACACGAGGGTGCTGCGTCACATCGCGGTCGACGACTGCGGCCGGATCCTCAACCCGCTGCTGGTGCAGGGGCAGGTTCACGGAGGGGTGGCCACCGGGATCTCGCAGGCCTTGTACGAGGAGACGACCTACGACTCCGACGGTAATCCCCGCAACACCAACTTCGCCGACTATGCGATCCCGGCCGCCTCGGAGCTGCCCCGGTTCGAGATGGCCCACACCGAGACGCCGACGCCGCTCAATCCGCTCGGTGCCAAGGGCATCGGCGAGTCGGGCACGATCGGATCCACCCCGGCGGTGCAGGCCGCCGTGCTCGACGCACTGGCACCGCTGGGCATCGACCACCTGGACATGCCGTTCACGCCCCAGCGGGTCTGGCGGGCCATCGCCGCAACTGAGAAGAGCGCGCCGACTACGGCTCGGTCCGGGCCAGGCTGATCCACTGATCCAGCGTCAGCACCTCGGGACGGCTGGCAGGGTCCACCCCCGCGGCCGTGAACCCGTCGGAGGTGACCAGCCCGGCCAGTGAGCGGCGCAGCATCTTGCGCCTCTGGCCGAACCCGGCCCGCACCAGCCGCCTGAAGTGAACCTCGGACTCCGGCGGCAAGGGCACAGCCCGCTCGCTCGGATGGCGCTCGATCTTGACCACCGCCGACTCGACTTTGGGCCGGGGCCGGAAGACCGAGGCCGGGACCTTGGCCACCACCCGGGCCGCGCCCTGCCGCTCCACGAGAACGCTGGGGATGCCCCGAGCCCGCGATCCGGGCGGAGCGACGAGCCGCTCCCCCACTTCGCTCTGCACCATCACCACCATCACCGAAATGGCGGCCGCGTCGTGCAGCAGGTCGACGACCAGCCCGGTGGCGATGTTGTAGGGCAGGTTGGCCACCAGCATCCATTGGTCCGATCCCTCCAGAACGTCCTCGAGGTCCAGGGTTGCCGCGTCGCCCTCGACCACCTCGACGCGGTGCGCGCCCGCCTCGGCCACCACCTCGCGCAGTGCCGCGGCGAGACCGGAGTCGACCTCCACGGCCCGCACCGCGGCACCCGTCTCCGCCAGCGCCAGGGTGAGCGAGCCGAGCCCCGCACCGATCTCCAGCACACGGTCCTTCGGGCCCGCTCCGCTGATCCGGGCAATGCGCCGCACCGTGTTGGGATCGGCCACGAAGTTCTGGCCGAAGGACCGCCGCGGCGACACGCCGAAACGTGCCATGAGCGCCCTCAGCTCCGACTCGGTATGGGTCAGGAGGGCAGCCTCTTCCTGCAGGTCGGCCAGGGATCCCAGCCGTTTATCTCGTAGAGCTGGTAGGCCATCTTGTCCTGATCCGAGGGCGAAGCGTCTATGGGATCAACGCCGACCAGGTCCGGGTAGTGCATCCCTGCAACCCAGTCCCAGGTACGGATCGAGAACTGGTAGGCGCCGCGGTAACGGCCGCTCTTGCTCACAGCCCGGTAGTTCTGCGTCGATTCGCACTGCCGCAGGGCGTGCCACTGCGCCTCGGTGGTTCCCGCCGGTATCGGATGCTTGACGGCGCCGGCTTCAGTGGTCGTGGTCGGCGGTTGGGTCGTTGTGGTCGTGGTCGTCGTAGTCGTGGTGGTGGTCGTGGAGGTTGTGCTCCTGTTCGCGTTAGCCAATTCCTCGGCTTTCCGGAGGGCCTTCTCGCGGGCTCGCCGGCGAGCCTCGGCCCACCGCTGGGCCCGGTCCTCGAAGTCCTCCACGTCAACGGCTTCGACCTCGGGGGCGGCCGTTGTCGATGGCGTCTGGGCCGCCGCCGGCGCGCCGGCCAGGACCAGCACGGCGAGGATGATCGTGCCGACCAGCCCCACCCGAGCGCCCCGGCCCTGCGCGCCCATCTCAGTCGATCTCCTGATCGAGTCCGTAGAACGAGCGGGTTGTCGCCCAGGTGGCCTGCTCCACATCGGCGACGTCGAGGCCCTTCGCCTCCGCCACCGCCGCCCCCACGACGCCCACCAGCGCAGGCCGGTTCGTCTTGCCGCGGTGAGGCACCGGAGCCAGGTACGGGCTGTCGGTCTCGACCATCAGGCGGTCGAGCGGGCAGATCCGGGCCGCGTCGCGCACCTCGGAGGCATTGGGGAAGGTGACGATCCCCGAGAACGACAAGACCGCGCCCCGTCGCAGGCACTCCTCCGCCTCCTCGGGTCCCCCAGTGAAGCAGTGCATCACTGTTCGCGACGGGATTCCCTCGCGGTCGAGCACGGCGAGCGTGTCGTCCCAGGCCGACCGGGAGTGGACCACCAGCGGCAAGTCCCTGCGGTTGGCCAACTCCACCTGTGCGGCGAAGACCTGGCGCTGAACGGGACGAGGCGAGTGGTCGTAGTGGTAGTCGAGTCCGGCCTCGCCCACAGCCACCACTTCAGGCCGCGCCATCAGAGCCTCCAATCCGCCCATACCGCCGGAGGCCTCGTGGGGATGCACGCCCGCAGTAGCCCACACCCCCTCGTGGGCCTCGGCAACCGAGATCGCTCGACAGGAGTCTTGCACATCCGTGCCCACAGTGACCAACACGCCGACGCCTGCGGTGTGCGCGTCGGCGATCACAGGACCCGCTGCCTCCCCGGCCGGGAGATGGCAATGGTGATCGGCCCAGGCCATATCAACCACGCACCCTCAGGCCGGGTCCGCGCCGTCACCGGCGAGATCTATGGCGTCCAGGTCCACCTTGGCGAACAGGGGCTCAGGCTTGGGCACGGGCGTGCCCGGCGGCACGGCCGGGCGCTCCCAGCGCTCGACCGGGCCGAACAGGTCGTCGAGAGCTGCCGTCGAGAACGGCAGGTACGGGGCCAGTCCCGTGCGCACTCCGGCCATCGCCTCCAGCGCGGTCACCAGCACCGCGGCGGCGCGGTCCGGATCCCCGGAAGCCAGCTTCCACGGCTCATTCAAGTTGAGGTAGGCGTTCACCCTGGCGGCTGCCTCCATGGCGCAGCGGAGCCCGGCCCGCAGCTCCACCCGCTCGATGCAATCGGCCTCCTCGCGCAAGGCGTCGTCGGTGGCCGACAGAAGGGCGGTGTCGGAGGAGTGCCGATCTCCGACTCCGGGGACTGCGCCCCCCAACGCCGACTGGGCCAATGACAGCACCCGGTTTACGAGGTTGCCCCAAGTGGCGACCAACTCGTCGTTGATTCGCCGGGCGATCTCCTCGATGGAGACTTCGGTGTCGGCGTGCTCGGGCAGCGCCGCGGCGAGGGCGTAGCGCAGGGCGTCGGGCTCGAAGAGGCGGAGACCCTCGCCGATGGCCAGGCCCACGCCCCGGCCGGCGGCCATTTTCGCTCCGGAGAAAGTCACGTACTGGTTGGCGGGCACGTTGTCGGGCAGGTGCAGGTCGCCGTAGCCCATCAACTGCGCGGGCCAGAGCATGGCGTGGAACGGGATGTTGTCCTTCCCGACGAAGTAGAGGTGGCGGGACTCATCGTTGTGCCACCAGCGCTTCCAGGCGTCAGGATCACCGCTGCGGGCCGCCCATTCCTTGGACGCCGACAGGTAGCCGATCACCGCGTCGTACCAGACGTAGATGCGCTTTCCCTCGCCCAGGTCGTCGACGGGAAGCTCGACCCCCCAGTCCAGGTCCCGGGTTATGGCCCGGTCCTGCAATCCCTCGTTGGTCCAGCCGAAGGACGAATTGAGAACGTGGGGCCTCCATCCCCGTCGGGTCTTGAGCCAGCCGGCGACCTTCTCAGTGAAATCCGAGTAGCGATAGTAGAAGTGCTCGGTGGATCGCAGCTCGGGCACGGCCCCGCTGATCTTGGAACGGGGCTCGATCAGATCGGTGGCGTCCAGAGTGGTGCCGCAGTGCTCGCACTGGTCGCCGCGGGCCGCCCCGTAGCCGCAGCGCGGGCAGGTGCCCTCGATGTAGCGGTCGGGCAGGAAGCGCTCGCCGACGGGGTCGTAGAACTGCTCGGACACCCGCTTGTCGATATGGCCGTTCTTCAGCTGGACCAGGAACATGTCCTGGGTGACCTCGGCATGGTTGCGCGTGCCGGTGGTGGTGTAGAGGTCCCATGAGATGCCGAGCATCTCCCACTGGTCGCAGAACTCGGAGTGGTAGCGCTCGACGATCTCCGATGGCGTGACACCCTCGGCGTCGGCTCGCACTGTGATCGGCGTGCCGTGCACGTCGGACCCGCTGACCATGAGAACGTCGTTGCCGGCCAGCCGCTGGTAGCGGGCGTAGATGTCCGCCGGCAGGTAGGCCCCAGCGAGGTGGCCGAGGTGTCGACTCCCAGACGCGTAGGGCCACGCCACCGCGACCAGTACCGGCACCGCCATGGGGGGCCACATTATCCCCGGATTTTCAGGTCTTCCCCAGCCGGAGCAGCACCGGCCTCTGGGCCGCCGGGGTCAAGTCATCAGGTTGTAGACACGGCGGCGCGAGACTCCATGGGCGGCCGCGGCCGCAGCCGCGGCGTCTCGACGGCTCATCCCCCCGGTGACAAGGGCCTGCGCGGCGGCCAGCAACTCCTCGTCCGTCGCCGCTGGAGAGTCTTCGGCGGTTCCCGCGACCACGATCACCACCTCCCCCTTCACCGGGCCGGAAGCCCATTCGCACAACTCGGCGAGACTCCCCCTCACGACTTCCTCGTGAAGCTTGGTGAGCTCACGGGCGACGACGCCGGTGCGGGACGGTCCGCACGCCCCGGCCAGGTCCTCCAGGCAGGACCGCAAGCGGTGCGGCGACTCGTACACCACGGTGGTCCGCCGATCCCGCGCTATCTGTTCCAGACGCTCGGCCCGAGCCTTGCCTTTGCGGGGCAGGAACCCCTCGAAGCAGAACCGGCCCGCCGGGAGCCCGCTCACCGCCAGAGCGGCCAGGCCGGCCGAAGGACCGGGCACCACGGTCACCGTGTGGCCGGCCGCCGCGCACGCGGCCACAAGCCGGCCCCCGGGATCGGTCACCGCGGGCATGCCCGCATCGGTCACCACGGCCACGGTCGCTCCTGCGGCCAGCAGCTCGCACACGTCACCGATCGCCTCGGTCTCGGTGTGCTCGTCAACGCGCCGGAGCCGCGCCCCGCTCACCCCCGCGTGCTCGAGCAGCCGACCCGTGCGCCGCGTGTCCTCGCAGCACACCAGATCGGCAGCCTCCAGAGCCTCCACCGCCCTCGGGCTGAGATCGCCGAGGTTGCCGATGGGCGTGCCGACCAACACCAGAGAGCCGCCCGCTGCCGGGGGCGCAGCCTCGGGCGGAGGACCGCTCACTGCCGGATCTCGAGCTCCACGCCGGGAGCCACCCCCCAGCGCCGGAAGCTGCCCGCCTCGGCCTCGATGACCGAACTGGCCCGCCACACCGGGCGCCCGACTCGGTTGGCCCGCATCGTGGTCACCCTCAGCACCCGCATGTCGCCGTCACAGTGGGCCACATCGATGGGGAAGCGCAGACCGACCGAGTGCACCGAGCGGGTCCGTTCCAGCAGCAGGGCTCCCTCGATCCCGTCCCTTCCGAGAAGACCTCGGCGACGGTCGCGGCGGCTGGAGGCGATCTCCAGCGACGCCACCACCCGGTCTTCGACCATCAGCCAGGCCACGGTCTGAGAATCTAGTTCCGGGGACCTCCCCGCCGGCCTATTCCTGGTGGCGCGATCGGCGCTCGGCGCGGCGCTCCAGCATGAGCCGACCGACCCGGCCGATCCGGTCGATCAACTTCATGAGCCTCTCCCGGGCCGCCTCGGCCACCCCCGAGAGGCCGGCGAGACTCGGGAGGTTCCAGTCGCGCATCACGACCGGCTGCAGGATCTGGTCATGATGGATGGCCAAGTCGTAGATGCCGGCCTCGGCGATCGTGCGGGCGTGAGCATCGAAGTCGGTGATGCCCACGCCCGGCATCGCGAAGCTCTTCACCTGGTTGGCGATGGCCACGACCGCTCGGGACGGCTCCACCTTGAGCGCCGCGGCCATCGCATCGCGATAGAAGAGGAAATGAAGGTTCTCGTCGAAGGACACCCGGCGCATGATGGCCTTGCCGGCCGGATCGTCGATGTGCCGCCCCGTGTTGAAGTGCGATATGCGGGTCGCCAACTCCTGGAGGGCCACGTAGGCGAGGCCCTCCAGGGCATTGGGCGGTTCGGGAACCCGCCCGCACTGCACCTGGGCCATGCGCGCCCTCTCGAGATTGACGGGATCGACCGACCGGGTGACGGCGAGGTAGTCGTGGATCACCTGACCGTGACGGCCCTCCTCGGCCGTCCAGCGCCGCACCCAATGACCCCAAGCACCGTCGCGGCCGAACATGCGCTCGACGTCCCGGAAGTAGTAGGGCAGGTTGTCCTCGGTCAGGACGTTGACGAAGAGCGCGCTACGGGCCTCAGCGCTCAGTCCGGCCTCCTCGGGATCCCATTCGTAGTCGGCCGGATAGTCCTCGCCCCTGCTCCAGGGCACGAGCGCGTGGGGATGCCATTCCTTGGTCTGTCGCAGGTGCCGCTCGTAGAGCCGCTCGACGCTGGGCTCGAGTTCGGCCAGCAGGCCCTGATCGGAGTCGACGGGCATGAGGCAGGCTAACGCACCAGTTCCCGGCGCGTCGCGAGACGACGAGCGGTGCTTCCCGCTCTTGTTCGCTGCGACCTGAGGGCCGCTCGGCCTCTCAAACGTTGAACTTGAACTCCATCACGTCGCCGTCGGCCACCGGGTAGTCCTTGCCCTCCGACCGCACCAAGCCCTGATCCCGAGCTGCAACCCAGGAACCGGCCTCGAGCAGCTTGTCGCATGAGATCGTGTCGGCCCGGATGAAGCCGCGCCGGAAGTCGGAATGGACTGAGCCGGCGCACTCCGCCGCCGACGCCCCGGCCCTGAAGGTCCAGGCCCGGCTCTCCTTTCCGGCAGTGGTCAGGAAGGTCCGCAGTCCCAGCAGGTGGTAGGCCTTGGTCAGGAACCGGTCCAGAGCGCCGCTGCCGAGGCCCAGCGCAGCCAGCATGCCGGGCCGCTCCGACTCGTCTAGCTGCGCGGCCTCGGCCTCGAGTTGCACGCACAGCGCCATCACCTCGGCCTCGCCCAATTCGACCCGCACCGGCTCCGCCAAGTCCTCTGCGGCGTCGATCTGGTCCTCTCCGATGTTCACCACGGCCAGCACCGGCTTGTTGGTGAGGAGGAAGAACGGGCGGAGTCCGGCCCTGGCATCGCCGTCCCAACCCGCCCGGTACAGCGGTACGCCGTCCTCGAGAACCCCGATCGCCTGGGCCAGCAGGTCGTGATCGGCCCGCAGCGAGGGATCGCCCTTGGCCGCTCGAGCGAGCTTGTCGAGCTGGCGGGCGGCGCTGTCGAGATCAGCGAGAGCCAACTCGGTCTCGAGTACCCGGAGGCTGTTGAGCGGATCGTCGTCTCCGCCGACGTCGGGATCGGTGAAGGCCCGCAGAACGTAAACGATCGCGTCGGTGTCGCGGACATGGCCCAAGAAGGCGTTGCCCAGTCCCTCGCCCCGGTTCGAGCCCGCCACCAAACCGCCGATGTCGGTGAACTGCACCGAGGCATGCACCGTGCGGCGGCTGCTGCTCATAGCCGCCAGCTTCAGCAGCCGGACGTCGGGAACCCTGGCCACGCCCACATTGGCCGACTTCGTGGAGAACGCATGCCGGGCCGCGACCGCGTCGCCGCCAGCCAGGGCGTTGTGCAGCGAGGTCTTACCCGAATTGGGTAAGCCGACGAATCCGAATCGCTCCAAGTCGTTAGCTGTTGCGGCCGGCGTTGGGCTTGCGGCCGTGGTTCGCCTTGGATCGGCGAGCCTTGGCGCGGCGCTTGCTAGTGCGCTTGGACATGGCCAATCACGCTACCGCCGGACCCTGCTGAATTGGCAGCAGCATGCACGAATACCGTGCACGACGCTGCCAATTCCGGTGGACGGGTCGTGGCGATGCGAGGATGGGAGCGTGATCCTGGTCTACGACGGCAAGTGTGGGTTCTGCAGCCGGTCGGCTCGCTGGATCGAGGCCCGCCTGCCCGCCAATGCACGGGTGGAGCCGTGGCAGTCGCTGGAGCTGGAGGAACTGGGCCTGCGCCCGGATGAAGTAGAGGCGGCGGTCTGGTGGATCGATGACGACGGCCACAGCACGCGACGGTCCCGCGGCGCCGAGGCAATCGGACGGTCCCTGATCGCGGCCGGCGGGCTCTGGACCGCGGCCGGATTGCTGATCATCCACCCTCCCCTGTGCTGGCTGGCGCGTCCGGCATACACCCTCATCGCAGCCAACCGCCACAGATTGCCCGGCAGTCGGGCCGCGGCGCCATGACTGCCTGCCCCGACGACCGGTAGCGTCAAAGCCATGGAGCCTTCGGTGGCGCTTGGTCTTGCCGTGCACTACCTGGACCGCGAGCTTGCTCCCGCACCCAAGGTGCGGGCGTTCCAGAGAGCACTGGCCGTCATTGGCGCCCTCGACGGCGCCGAGATTGCCGAGCGGGCCGCAGCCGGCACGCTCACCGAGGTCGACGGTCTCGGCCCCAGCACGGCGCGGGTGATCGCCGAGGCCCTTGCGGGCGTCGACGACGGTTACCTGGCCCAGCTCGAGCAACGCAGCCGGGTGCCCATCGGCGCGGGCGGCCCTGTGATGGAGCGTCTGCGCGGCGACTGCCATTGCCATACCACCTGGTCCGACGGTGGGGCATCGCTACGAGCCATGGCCTCCACCGCGGCCGCCCTCGGCCACGAGTGGGTGGCCATCACCGACCACTCGGCCCGCCTCACTGTTGCCCACGGACTCGACGAGAGCCGCTTGCGGCGCCAGATGTCCGAGATTGCGCAACTCAACATCGAGATGGCTCCCTTCAGGATCCTGACCGGGATGGAGGTGGACATCCTCGAGGACGGATCGCTGGACCTGTCCGAGGAGTTGCTCGCCGAACTGGACGTCGTAGTGGCCTCAGTCCACTCGAAGCTGAGAATGCCCGCGGATGAGATGACACCCCGCATGGTGGCCGCGATCGCCAATCCGCACACCGACATCCTCGGCCACTGCACCAACCGCAAAGTGGTCGGAGGCGGGCGCCCTCCGTCGTCGTTCGACGCCGACATCGTGTTCGCGGCCTGCTCCCGGTTCGACAAGGCGGTTGAGATCAACTGCCGGCCCGAGCGCCAGGACCCGCCCGAGGAATTGCTGCGGCTGGCGGTCGAATGGGGATGCAAGGTGTCGATCGACACCGACGCCCACGCCACCGGTCAACTCGAATGGCAGCCGTACGGCGCCGACAAGGCGGTGCGCTGCGACGTGCCCGTCGACGACATCGTGAACACGTGGACGGCGAAAGCACTGCTGGAATGGGCCGGAAGCCACCCGCGGAACGGGACCGGCATCCATTAGCATTCGCTGCCTACAACGCCTGATCAACCCCTGGAGGAAGGCCAATGAGAAAGCGCTTGCTTGCGCTCACCGCGATCCTGCTGTCGTTCACGCTGCTCGCTGCGGCATGCGGGGACGACGATGCCGAGACCGTAGCTGAGCCCGAACCGGCCGCAGCCGAGCCCGAAGAGGAAATGGCCGAGCCCGAAGCCGACCATGAGGACGAAGCTGACCACGACCACGACGAGGACGAAGCCGACCACGACGACGACCACGAAGGCCACGACCACGACGAGGACGAAGCCGACCACGACCACGACGAGGACGAAGCCGACCACGACGAGGACGAAATGGCCGAGCCCGAGATGACCGATGTCTCCGTCGGCCTGGTGTTCGACATCGGCGGCCGGGGCGACCAGTCGTTCAACGACTCGGCGGCCGCTGGTATCGAGCGGGCCGCGGCAGAGTTGGGCATCACCTTCACCGAGGCATCGCCCGAGCCTGACGGCTCGAACCGGGGCGAGCTGCTGCAGCTGGCCGCCAGCGAGCACGACATCGTCATCGGCGTCGGGTTCCTCTTCGAGGGCGACGCAGCCGCGGTCGGCGCCGAGAACCCCGACACCATGTTCGGAGTGGTCGACTCGGCCATGATGGACTGGGCCGCGGGCGCACCCTACGGCGACAACATCGCCGGCCTGGTCTTCGCCGAACACGAAGGTTCCTTCCTGGTCGGAGCAGCCGCCGCCCTCAAGAGCGAGACGGGCACCATCGGCTTCATCGGCGGTGTGGCCAACGTCGGCGGCCTGATCGAGCGCTTCGAGGCCGGCTTCAACGCCGGTGCCCGGGCCGTGAACCCCGACATTGAGATCATCGGCGACTACATCACCGAGGCGCCCGACTTCGACGGCTTCAACGCCCCGGACCGGGCCAAGGAGATCGCGCTGGCCATGTACGAGGAGGGCGCCGACATCGTGTACCACGCGGCCGGAGGCTCCGGTGCGGGCCTGTTCCAGGCCGCCCTGGAGCAGAGCGAGGCCACCGGCTCCAAGGTGTGGGCCATCGGCGTCGACTCCGACCAGTACCACACGGCCGACGCCGGCGTGCGGGACTACATCCTGACATCGATGCTCAAGCGGGTGGACGTGTCGATCTTCGAGATGATCAGGTCCGTCCTCGACGGCACCATGCAGCCCGGTCCCACCGCCTACGACCTGTCGGTCGACGGCGTGGGCTACAGCACCTCGGGTGGCTTCGTGGACGACATCGCCGACCAGCTCGAAGCCCTCAAGGCACAAATCGTGTCGGGCGAGATCACGGTTCCGACCGAGCCCTAAGCGCAGATCGTCGGAGCGCTCCGTGCGCTCTGACGACTGCCATTCGAGTATTGGCGACCGGGCCGGGCTAACGTCCGGCCCGGTCGTCGTTCTGCCGCAGTTCTAGGGAGGCCGTGTGGCGCTGGCCATCGAGCTGACAGGGATCACCAAGCGGTTCCCCGGCGTCGTGGCCAACGACGACATCAACCTGGAGGTGGCCGAGGGCGAGATCCACGCCATCTGCGGAGAGAACGGGGCCGGCAAGTCGACCCTGATGAAGATCCTCTACGGGATGCAGCCGCCCGACTCCGGGACGATCAAGATCGGTGGCGAGGTCGTGGAGCTGCACTCGCCGGCCCAGGCAATCGACCTGGGCATCGGGATGGTCCACCAGCACTTCATGCTGGCCGACCAGCTCACCGTGCTCGAGAACGTGATCCTCGGAGCCGAGCCGATGCGCTCGTTCGGCCGGATCGATTTCGACGCCGGCCGCGAGCACCTGGACGAGGTCGGCCAGGCCTACGGTCTCGACATCAACGCCGACGACCTAGTGGAGACGCTGGAGATCGGCGAGCGGCAGCGGGTCGAGATCATCAAGGTCCTGTACCGGGGGGCCAAGATCCTCATCCTCGACGAGCCGACCGCGGTCCTGGTGCCCCAAGAGGTGGACGAGCTGTTCCGCAACATCCGCGAGCTCAAGGCCAGCGGCGCCACCATCCTGTTCATCGACCACAAGCTCGACGAGGTCCTGGAGATCGCAGACACCATCACCGTGCTGCGCCAGGGCCGGACCGTGGGCACGGTGAAGCCCACCGACGTGACCGCCCACGACCTGGCTGAGATGATGATCGGCTCGGAGCTGCCGGTCCCCGACGCGGGCGCCTCCACCGTTACCGAGGAGGTGGCCCTCGCCGTCGACGGCCTGCGGGTCATCGGGGAGGGCGACCGGGCGGTGGTCGACGGCGTGAGCCTGAGCGTGCACCGGGGCGAGATCGTCGGCATCGCCGGGGTGGAGGGCAACGGGCAGGCCGAGCTGGTGAACGCCATCATCGGCCTCGACGACCCCGATGCGGGCACGATCACCCTACTCGGGCGCGAGATCACCCATTTCTCGGTGCGCAGCCGGCGCGAGATGGGCCTGGGCTACGTACCCCAGGACCGCCACCGGGACGGCCTGCTCCTGGGCTTCACCCTCTGGGAGAACTCCGCCCTCGGCCACCAGACAGAGGCGCCATATTCGCGTGGCCCGTGGCTGAGCCGCACCGGCATGAGGGACCGGGCGAGCCGGATCAAGGCCGACTTCGACGTCCGCACCCCCAACATCGAGGTATCGGCCCACGCGCTGTCGGGCGGCAACCAGCAGAAGCTGATCGTGGGCCGCGAGATGGTGGCCGGACCGGCCGTGCTCATCGCAAACCACCCCACCCGCGGCATCGACGTCGGGGCCCAGGCCGCAGTATGGGACGACATCCGCGAGGCTCGGGCCCAGGGACTGGCCACCCTTCTGGTGTCCGCCGACCTGGAAGAGCTCATCGGGCTCTCCGACACCATCGTAGTGATGCTGCGAGGCCGTCTGGTGGCCAGCTTGGACCCCAACGAGATCACCCCACGAGACCTGGGCGCCTACATGACCGGCGCGGCGCTGGAGACTGACGTCGCATGACCGGGCGGCTGTCCCACAGGCTGATGCTGGCTTCGGCCGCACCGGTGGCGGCGGTCGTGATAGCAGTGGTGCTGTCGTCGATCGTGCTGCTGATTTCAGGCAGCAACCCCCTGGCGGCCTACGCCGACATGGTGCAGCACGCCAGCAAGCTCGAGACGCAGGTCGACATCCTCAACCGGGCCACCCCCCTGTATCTGTCCGGGGTGGCCGCGGCCATCGGCTTCAGGATGAACCTGTTCAACATCGGCGTGGAAGGCCAGTACCTGCTGGCCTTCATCGTCTCGGCTCACCTCGGTGCCCAGGTCGAGCTGCCGGCGGTCTTCCACATCGCCTTCATCCTGGTGGTGGCCATGGCCGTCGGCGGGGCGTTCTCGGGCGCGGCCGGCGTGCTGAAGGTGACGCGCGGGGTCAACGAGGTGATCTCCACCATCATGCTGAACGCGGTGGTCATCTCGGGTCTGGCCGCCTGGTGGATCGTGGAATGGCAGGCGGGCGGCGAGATATCGGCAACCGGGGGACGGGTCGGCACCGAGCCCATCGCCGAGAGCGGCCTGCTGCCCAACATCAACTCCTGGCTTGAGGTCTTCACCCGGGAGATCGAGCTGGGCAAGAAGCTCACCGGCATGCTGGTCGTCGCGGTGGCGGTGGGAGTCGTCTACCACGTGATCCTGAACCGGACGGTCTTCGGCTTCGACCTCCGCTCCAGCGGCGCCAACCCGACCGCCTCCCATGTGGGGGGAGTGTCACCCAAGCGCATGGTGGTCATCGCCATGACCCTGTCGGGCGCGGTGGCCGGACTGGTCGGCATGACCGAGCTGATGAACACCGGCTACTACCCGTCCAACCCGATCAGCCTGCTCGGCTTCACCGGCATCGCGGTGGCCCTGCTCGGCCGCAACCATCCCGCTGGAGTGGCCGTGGCCGCGCTGGTCTTCGCGTTCCTCGACGTCTCCTCGGGGATCCTGCAGATCTCCGGGGCCGCGTCCCGTGAGATCGTCGAGATCATGAAGGGCGTCATCATCCTGACCGCGGTCATCGCCTACGAGGTCGTGCGGCGCATCCGCGAGCGCGAGGAGGCCGCCGCCGCGGCCGCCGCCATGGCCGCAAGCCCGGCAGCCGCATCATGACCGCGTGGTTGGGGCGGCTGCCGGTGTGGGCCCGGTGGATGCTCTACGCGGCCGTCGGGGTCCTGGTGCTGACCGTGGTGCAGGGCTTCGACGACACCGAGCGGCTCACTGCGGTGACTTCTTCGCAGGCCATGCTGCGCTGGGCGGTGCCCATCATGCTGGCCGGCCTGGGCGGCCTGTTCTCGGAGCGAGCCGGCATCGTGAACATCGGGTTGGAGGGGATGCTGATCCTGGGAACCTGGTTCGGCGCCTGGGGGGCCATCAACTACGGCGGCTGGGCCGGCCTGCTCATCGGCATGATCGGCGGCGCCCTCGGGGGGCTGGTTCATGCCATCGCCACCGTGTCGTTCGGCGTGGACCACATCATCTCGGGTGTGGCCATCAACGTGACCGCCCCGGGACTGGCCCGGTTCCTGTCGTCGGAGATCCTCACCAACCACGAGGGCGGCTCGATCACCCAGTCGCCCCGGACCCCGGGGGTGGGCAGGTTCACGTTCCCGTTCCTGGCCGGAGGCGACCTGTTCGGCTGGAAGACGCCCGACGTCCTCGGATGGTTCACCAACAAGGACTGGTTCTTCGTGTCGGACTTCACCGGGCTGGCCCGGGGGCTGGTGGCCCATGTCTCGCTGGCCACGATGATCGCCTTCGCCCTGGTCCCGTTGAGCGCCTGGCTGATCTGGCGGACCCGGTTCGGGCTGAGGCTGCGCATCTGCGGCGAGCACCCGGTGGGCGGCGAGACCCAGGGCATCAACATCTACCTCTACAAGTACTTCGGAGTGGTGATCAGCGGAGCGCTGGCCGGACTGGGCGGGGCCTTCATCGCCAGCCCGGAGCTGTCGGGCATATACCTCGAGGGCCAAACCAACGGGCGGGGGTTCATCGGTCTGGCCGCCCTCATATTCGGCAACTGGCGCCCCGGCGGGATCATGGCCGGAGCCCTGCTGTTCGGCTACCCGTTCGGGGTGGGCCTGCGGGATCTGGACGGCTCGGCGTCCCATGCTCTCCTGCTGGTCAACACCATCGCGCTGGCCGCGGTGCTGGCATGGGCTCTGAGCCGGCACCGGCGCATCGACGCTGCCATCGCAGCCGGGCTCGGGCTGGGCGCGGCGGTGTGGTACTTCCTTTCGACGACGGTGCCCGACTGGTGGATCTCGATCCTGCCGTTCGTGATCGTGCTGGTGGTGCTGGTGTTCTTCTCGCAAAGGCTGCGGATGCCCAGAGCCGACGGCCTGCCCTACCGGCGCGGCGAAGCGTAGGAGACCGAGCGGAGTGCTCGACGAACGACAACTCCGCGACTGGGAGCGCGACGGCTTCCTGGTGCTGCCCGACTTCGTCCCCCGCCAGCGCTGCGAAGCGCTCAAGGCCCATGTGGAGACGATGCTGGCCGATATAGACCCGGAGCGCGACGGCGGCCTCACCGTGTTCTCCACCACCGAGCAGAGCCACGCGCAAGACGAATGGTTCCTCGGCTCGGGCGACACAGTCCGCTGGTTCTTCGAGGACGGTGCCATCTCGGGTGGGCGCCTCACGAGGCCGATGCCGCTGGCGGTCAACAAGATCGGCCACGCCATGCACGACCTCGATCCCGCTTTCGACTCCTTCTCCCGCACCCCGGAGTTGGCGGCGGTGGCGGCTGATCTAGGGTTCGCCGATCCCCGCCTGCTGCAGTCGATGTACATCTTCAAGCAGCCCGGCATCGGCGGCGAGGTGATCTGCCACTGCGATCACTCTTTCCTCTGGACCGAGCCCCAGAGCGTGGTCGGGCTGTGGTTCGCCATCGAGGACGCAACCCTGGCAAACGGCTGCATGTGGGCGGTACCGGGAGGACACCGGATCCCGGTGAAGACCCGCTTCCGCCTCATCGACCCCGGCGAGCGCAGCCGCGGCACCGTCACCGACGTCCTCGACGACGCCCCGTATCCCGTCGACGACCTTGTGCCTCTGGAGGCTGCCGCAGGAACGCTTATCGCACTGCACGGCACCCTGCCGCACTGGAGCGCGGCCAACACCTCCGATAGCAGCCGGCACGCCTACACCATGCACCTGATCGACGGCACCGCCGACTACCTGGCCGACAACTGGCTGCAGCGCGGCCCCGACTTCCCGCTGCGCGGCTTCAACTGAACCCGCGGATCCGCCTCTACGGCAGGACAGTACGTCTGGGCGGGCCGGCACGCCCCCGGATCCACAGCAGGTACAGCGCCGAGACCACTATCAGCACCAGGCTCATCCAGATGTTGACCCGCACGCCCAACAGCAGGCTGGCCGGGTCGATGCGCACCGCCTCGATCCACAAGCGGCCCAGTCCGTAACCCAAGGTGTAGACGGCCAGCAGCGAGCCGGGACGGCTCACCCGGCGCGGGTCGGTCACCAGCGCCGGCACGGCGCGGCGCACCCGGCGGCGGTCGATGATCACCAGCAGCCCGCACAGCAAGAGGTTCCACACCGCCTCGTACAGGAACGTCGGATGGAAGGTCTCCACATCCAGGTACTGGGCCGGACGGTGCGCCTCGTCGATCTCCAGTCCCCACGGCACGTCGGTGGGCGAGCCGAACAGCTCCTGGTTGAACCAGTTTCCGAGGCGGCCGATGGCCTGAGCCAGCGGCAGGCCGGGGACCACCGCCGCGATCACCTCGCCCTGGTTCATGTGCTGGCGCCGGGCCATCCACACACCGACCATGATTCCGGCCGCCATCCCGCCCGGTATTCCCAAGCCTCCGTTCCAGATGGCGAAGACCTCCATCCAGCCGGCGGACTGGAATTTCTTCCAGTCGGTGATCACGTGGTAGAGGCGGGCGCCGATCAGGCCGGCGGGAACCGCCCACAGCGCGATACGGCTGATCTGGTCGGGATCGCCTCCCCGGGCCTCCCAGCGACGCCGCGACAGCCACACTGCGGCCAGCACGCCCAGCGCGATCATCACCCCGTAGGCGCGCAAGACCAGCGGCCCCAGGCTCAAGCCGTTGCTGGGCGGGCTCGGTATCGACGCGATTGCGCTGGCCGCTACGGCACCCATGGAGCTTGCGACCTCTTGCTCACTGGGCCAGGATGCGTTGCCGGGCGGCAGCGAGCTCGTCGGCGGGCTCGACTACCGCCGCGATCAGCCCGGGCACACCAGAGAGCCGGTTCGCCGCGAAGAACCGGGCCAGGACGGCCCGGTCGGCAGCTGCGTCGGGATCGCCCAGCCGCGTTGCCGCCAGCGCGCCGTCGGCCAGAGCCGCGGCCCCGGCGGTGACCGCCAGCATCCTCAGAAAGGCGTCGGCGCCCGCCAGCCGCGCCACGGGCTCGGCGTTGAGCAGGAACTCGGTGGCTGTGCCGGTCGCCTCGACGGCGGCCTCGAGGTGCCGCTGCACCGGAGCCAGGTCACCGCACCCGTCGAGCGCGGCCGCGGTGGTCTGGATCTGCGCCAAGTGGTCGCGCACCACGCCACCGTCTCGCATCGACAGCTTGCGACCGACCAGGTCGGCGGCCTGGATGCCGTTGGTTCCCTCGTAGATCGGGGCGATGCGGGCGTCGCGATAATGCTGGGCCGCGCCGGTCTCCTCAATGAAGCCCATGCCGCCGTGCACCTGGAGACCCACGCTGACCAACTCGCAGCCCACGTCGGTGGCCCACGCCTTGCTCAGCGGCGTCAGCAGCGCGGCCTGCTCGTCGGCGGACTGGCGCTGCGAAGCATCAGATTCGTGGGAGGCGCGGTCGATCGCCTCGGCGTTGCGATAGGCCAGGCCCCGCATCGCGCTGATGCTGGAGCGCATGTCCAGCAGCATGCGGCGTACGTCGGGATGGTCGATGATCGCCGAGGACTCACCCGCCGGCGCGCCCGGCGCCCGGCCCTGGCGGCGCTCATGGGCATGGGTGAGAGCCTGCTGGTAGGACCGCTCCGCGATGGCCACCCCCTCCAGGCCCACGCTCAGGCGGGCGTGGTTCATCATCGTGAACATGGCCCTCATGCCGCCGTTCTCCTCACCTACCAGGAAGCCCACCGCGCCCTCGCCATCGCCGTAGGACATCACGCAAGTGGGGCTGGCGTGGATGCCAAGCTTGTGCTCGATCGAGACGCAGAGCAGGTCGTTGCGGGCGCCGGGCGACCCGTCGGCCGCGGGCAGGTGCTTGGGCACCAGGAAGCAGCTGATGCCCCTCGTGCCGGGCGGCGCTCCGGGAGTGCGGGCCAGCACCAGGTGCACGATGTTGTCGGCCAGGTCGTGCTCGCCGTAGGTGATGAAGATCTTCGTGCCGTGCAGGCGGTACGAGCCGTCGGGCTGCGGCAGGGCCCGGGCCGCGACCGCGCCCAGGTCCGAGCCGGCCTGCGGCTCGGTCAGGTTCATGGTGCCGGTCCAGTCCCCCGAGGCCATCTGCGGCAGGTACAGCGCCTTCTGCTCGTCGGTGCCGTGCGCGCTCAGCATGTTGATGGCGCCCTGGGTCAGCAGCGGGCACAGCGACCAGGACATGCAGGCCGAGGTGAACATCTCCTCCACTGCCAGCCCGACAAGGTGGGGGAAGCCGCCACCGCCGTACTCGGGATCGATCGATAGCGCGCCCCAGCCGGCCTCCACATAGGAGCGGTAGGCCTCCCGGAAGCCGGTGGGCGTCGCCACCGAGCCGTCGTCGAGGCGGCGGGCGCCTTCGGTGTCGCCGACCCGGTTGAGAGGGGCGATCACCTCCTCGGCGAACCGGGCCGCCTCGGCGAGGACCTGGTCGACCACGTCGGCCTCCACGTGCTCGAACGCCTCCAGCTTGGCCAGGCCGTCAAGATCGGCGACATGGCGCAGGTTGAACGAGATCTCGTCGAGGTCGACCCGGAAGTCACTCACGGCAGCGAGAGTATCCCTACCCGGCAGCTTCTGTTGGCTCGTTCAAGCCGCGGCGGTCGTTGATCACGCTGTTGATCTCGGCACCGACGAGCAAGCCCATGGCCAGCAGGTAGAGCCAGACCAGCAGGATCAGCGCCCCCCCGAGCAATCCGAACACGGCGTTCACGCCGCTGGAAGCCGCGTCGAGGTAGATCCGGAAGCCCAGCGACACCGCCAGCCACCACACGGTGCTGACCACTGCCCCGGGCAGGTCGGTGCGCCACGGGGTGCGACGGCGGGGCGCGAAGTGGTAGAGGGAGGCCGCCCAGCAGACCACCACCACGAACACCACCGGCCAGCGGAACCAGTCCCACGCAGTGGTGAACGCGCTGCCGGCCCCCAAACGATCGGCGATCTCCTCGCCGCCGCCGAACAGGGGGCCGACGACGACCATGGCAGCCACCAGGGCCGACACCAGCACAGTGAACAGAGTCAGCACGAAACCCATGATCCGGGTGGAGACCCAGTTCCTGCGGTGCTCGTGACCGTAGGTGACGTCCAGGGCGCCGACCACGGCAGTGAAGCCCCGCGACGAGGCGTACACGGTGAGCACGACACCGGCGGTTATCAGCCCCGCGTTTGAGCGGTCGAACAACTCCTTGACGGTCGCCCGCAGCGTGTTGTCGCTGCCGAACGTCTCGACCACCCGGTCCAGGAGCCATTGCTCGGTGTCGGCGGCCGCGCCCGCCCCGATCACGACGTCGAGCGAGCCCAGAGCGGCTGCGAACACGAGCACCGCCGGGAACAGACCGAGCAGTCCGAAGAAGGCGATCTCGGCCGACAGACCGCCGACCCGGGCCCGGGACCACTCGCGGCGAAGGTCCTCGACGAACCGCAGTGCCTCACGCCAGAGCGTGTGCACGGAGGAATGCGGGAGGCGCGCCATGCCTGACCGATACTACGGTCCACTGACAATGGACCCCCACGACATCGCCCACCCTCACGGCGTGGCCCACCCCCACGACGCCACCGCTATCGCCAACGAGTTGTACCGCTACGCGGAACTCATCGACGCCGGTCGGTTCACGGAGTTGGGGGAGCTCATGGAGCACTGCACCTTCAGCTACGGCACCGAGGGCGACCCGGGACCGTCGGGCGCGGCCGCCATCGCGGCCAGCTACCAAGACATGGTGGTCACCTACGACGACGGCACCCCCCGTACCCGCCATCTGACGACCAACCCGATCATCGACGTCGACGGCGACACGGCCGCGGTGCGCTCCACCTACACCGTGATGCAGCAGGCTCCGGGCTCGGCGATGCAGACCATCATCAGCGGCCGCTACCACGACACACTGAGGCGCATCGACGGACGGTGGCGCTTCACCGAGCGCCGCTTCCTGGTCGACCTCGTGGGCGACCTGAGCCGTCACCTACGATTCGAGCTGTTGCCGCAGGAGCAACCACTCGAGAGCGAGGAGCGCCAGCCATGAGCCGATGGAGTCGAGCCGAGATCGAGGAGGCGTTCGTCCGCTTCCAGGAAGTGGCATTGCAGGCCGGCACCACCGGGGACTGGCGCGAGTGGGCCAACCTCTTCACCGAGGACGCCACCTACATCGAGCACCACTTCGGCACCATGGGCGGGCGGGAGGCCATCTACAACTGGATCCAGTCCACCATGACCCAATGGCCCAACAACGAGATGATCCACTTCCCCATCGAGTGGTACATCATCGACGAGGAGCGGGGCTGGCTGGTGTGCCAAGTGTGGAACCGGATGGCCGACCCCGGCGACGGCTCGCTGCACCAGGAGTACAACTTCACCCTGCTCAAGTACGCGGGAAACGGCCTGTGGAGCTACGAGGAGGACGTCTACAACCCGGCCCGCTTCGGGGAGATGGTCAAGAACTACCTGCGCCACAAGAAGACCCTCGCCGCCGAGGCCGACGACATCTGAGGCGAGCTGAGATCAGCTGCAGCCGCTGGTGGCGCCGCAGTCGGCGCACACATAGCACGAGCCGGCCCGGCGCATGGGAACGCCGCAGGTCATGCAGAACGGCGCGTCCAGCGGGCCCGAGCGATCCAACGCGGGTCTCCCGCTCATGTTCACTGCACTCGCGGGCCGCTCGGACCCTGGCGGCTCAGTCGGGGCCGCGGCCGCGGAGAAGTCGAGCTGGGCCATCAACTGCGAAGGCATCGGGATCGAGGGCGGATCAGGCGGCAGATCGTGCCCCTGCTCGGTCTCGGTGACCTGCTCCTCGACGCCCGGCAGTGTGGGCTGGGTGCGCTCGCCGGTGGTGAAGACGCCGAGCGCGGCCCGCTCTTCGGGCGTCAGGTACATCACGGCCAGCTTGCGGAACAGGTAGTCCATGAGGCTGGTTGCGATCCGGATGTCGGGATCGTCGGTGATGCCGGCCGGCTCGAACCGGACGCCCACGAACGTCTCCACGAAGGCCGCCAGCGGAACCCCGTACTGCAGGCCGTGGCTCAGCGAGATGGCGAACGCGTCCATGATCCCGGCCAGGGTGGAGCCCTGCTTGGAGACCTTCACGAAGATCTCGCCGGGACGGCCGTCGGGGTACTCCCCCACCGTGACGAACCCCTTGCAGTCGGCCACACGGAACTCGAAGGTGTGCGACCGGCGCGATCTCGGCAGCCGCCGGCGCACCGGCTCGGGCACCGACCCGACCTGAGGGGCCACGCCTGCGTCCGAGCCCGAGGCCGCCGCGGCGGCGTTGGAACGCTCGGCTTCGCCGAGGGTGAGCGGCTGGGCCACCTTGGAGCTGTCGCGGTAGATGGCCACCGACTTCAGGCCGAGCCGCCAGGCATCGATGAGCAACTGCTCGACATCTCCGGCGGTCGACGACGCGGGCATGTTCACGGTCTTTGAGATGGCACCGGACAGGAACGGCTGCACCGCGGCCATCATCTTGACGTGCCCGGAGGCGCTGATGGCGTTGTCGCCCAGCGAGCAGGCGAACACGTCCCGGTGCTCGGGCTTGAGCGACGAGCCCTCCACGGTGTGGTGCGCGGCGATGTGGTCCCTGATCTGATCGGCCTGCTCGGTGTCGTAGCCGAGCCGCCGCAATGCCCTGGGGATCGTTGTGTTGACGATCTCCATGGTGCCGCCCCCGACCAGGCGCTTGGACTTGACCAGCCCGAGGTCGGGCTCGATGCCGGTCGTGTCGCAGTCCATGAGCAGCCCGATCGTGCCGGTGGGCGCCAGCACCGTGGCCTGGCTGTTGCGCACGCCGTGGCGGTCGGCCCGCTCGCAGGCTTCGTCCCACGCCAGTTGCGCGGCCTCGAGCAGGTCGGCGGGCACGAACTCCTCATCTATGGAGGCGGTGGCGCTCCGGTGCTGGTCGAGCACGCGCAGCATGTGCTCGCGATTGTCGTGGAAGCCGGCGAAGGGTCCCATGCGTTCGGCCAGGCGGGTGGAGGTGAGATAGGCCTCGCCGGTCATCAGCGCGGTGATGGCCGCGGCAAGGGCCCGGCCCTCGTCGGAGTCGTAGGGAAGGCCCAGCGCCATGAGCAGCGCCCCCAGGTTGGCGTAGCCCAGGCCGATCTGGCGGAAGGCCCTGGTGGTGTCGGCGATGGCCGGCGTCGGATAGTCGGCGTGACCGACGAGGATCTCCTGGGCCGCGAACACCACCTGCACCGCCCGCCGGAACCCGGCGACGTCGAAGGTCCCCTCGTCGTCGAGGAAGCTCAGCAGGTTGATCGAGGCCAGGTTGCAGGCGCTGTTGTCGAGGTGGACGTACTCCGAGCACGGGTTGCTGGCCGTGATGGGGCCGGTGGACGCAGCGGTGTGCCAGCGGTTGATGGTGGTCGCGAACTGCACGCCGGGGTCGGCGCACTGCCAGGCGGCCTCGGCCATCTGGCTCAGGATCGAGCGGGCCGGCACTCGCTTGAGCACCGAGCCGTCGGTGCGGGCGGTTAGATCCCAATCGTCGCCTTCGAGCGCGGCCTGCATGAACTCGTCGCTGACCCGGACCGAGTTGTTGGCGTTCTGGTACTGCACGGAGTCGGAGTCGGTGCCGTCGACACTCATGTCGAAGCCGGCCGCGGCCAGCGCACGCGACTTGCGCTCCTCTCGGGCCTTGCACCAGATGAAGTCCTCGATGTCGGGATGGTCGGCGTCGAGCACCACCATCTTGGCCGCCCGCCGCGTCTTGCCTCCCGACTTGATGGTGCCGGCCGACGCGTCGGCGCCCCGCATGAAGCTCACCGGTCCCGACGCGGTGCCCCCGCCGCTGAGGGCCTCGGAACTGGCCCGGATGAGCGACAGGTTCACCCCGGCGCCCGAGCCTCCCTTGAATATTCGGCCCTCCTCGGCGTACCACTCCAGGATCGACTCCATGGTGTCGTCGACCGACAGGATGAAGCACGCCGATGCCTGTTGGGGCACCCCGGCCACTCCGATGTTGAACCACACCGGTGAGTTGAAGGCAGCCCTCTGCGTGTACAGCAGATGTGAGAGCTCGGCGCGGAACAGCGACGCCTCGGACTCGTCGACGAAGTAGCCGTCGCCGTCCCCCCAGCGTGTGATCGTGCCGACGATGCGGTCCACCACCTGCCTCAGCGACCATTCTCGGGAGGGGGTGCCCAGCGCACCGCGGAAGTACTTCTGGGCCAGGATGTTGGTGGCGTTCTGCGACCAGGCGGACGGCACCTCCACGCCGCGCTGCTCGAATGCGACCGACCCGTCGCTGTGGTCGAGCAGGCGCGCGTCGCGCCGCTCCCAGTCGACGCTGTTCGCTGGGTCGTCCGCCGCGTCCGCTTGAAGGTCGGTGCCGGCGAGAAGGCTGTTCTGCTCGGAGGCCAGAGTCATCGTGTTACCCCCTCGAAATTCTACCGGGCGCGCTTCGGGCCGACCCTGGGCGCGACCCTACGACGCCAGCCGCCGGACCCGACGACGACACTGTGGAAGGGCCTCGGGATTGCTGTGCACAGCGCTGTGCATATGCGTGCCAGCCGTCCAGAGATTCCTCAGAGCCTGTAGAGAACCGTTCGCCGGTGCTCGACGGGCTCGGGACGGTACCTTCTGGTCGTGCGGAGACTCCTGCCCGGCCCGGTAGCCGATGTCGACCCGATGGAGCTCTACCCGGCCCTGCCCCGCCCCAAGCCGGCGGGACGGCCGTGGCTGATGCTCAACATGATCGCCTCTGCCGACGGGGCCATCGCGGTCGACGGCACCAGCGAGGCACTCGGCAACCCGGCCGACGAGGCCGTGTTCTCGGCCGTGCGGGCCTGCGCCGACTGGATCGTGGCCGCGGCCGGCACGGTGCGGGCCGAGCGCTACGGCCTGCCCCGGCCCGGAGCGGAATCCCGCCGAGCGCGGCGCGCCTCGGGACGCTCCGACCCGCCCCGGCTGGCCGTTGTCAGCGCAAGCCTGGACCTCGACCTGGGCCTGCCGCTGTTCGCCGATCAGCGCGCCGGCGACGACCTGCCTGTGATCCTGACCGGCCGGGACGCTGAGGCCGAGGCGGCAGACCGGCTCGAGCCTGTCGCCGAGGTCGTGCGACTGGCCTCGACCTGGCCCCAGCCGGCGGAGATCCTGGCCGAGCTCGATCGCCGCGGCGCCGGAGTCGTGCTGTCGGAGGGCGGCCCGTCCTTCAACGCCCAGCTCGCAGACGCTGGGGTGATCGACGAGATGTGCCTGTCGATCGCACCGCTGGTGGCAGGCGGGGCCAGCCCCCGGATCGTGCACGGATCGCTGAGGACCGTTCCCCTGAACCTGACCATCGACCATCTTCTGGAAGCCTCCGACACGCTGTTCGTGCGCTATGTCGCGGAAGGAGCCGCCGCTACCGCGTCGTCCGGCTGACCGGGCTGCTGCCGCGGGCCGATGACGACCGGCGAGTCTCCGGCCGCATCAAGGAAGATCTGCTGGCCCGGCTCCAGCGCGGCGCCGCCCACTGCATCGGCCAGTTCGTGGACTAGACCCCTGGGATCGGTGCCCGGCGCGATGGCCACAGCAATGTCCCACAGTGTGTCGCCGGGCTTAACGATGTAGACGCCGGGCAGCTGCGCCGGGATCGTGACCTCCCCCGTGGATGGCCAGGGGTTGGCCTCGCCGGGCGGCACGCGATCCGGCCGGGCCGCGACCACTGCCAGCGTCAAGACCGCGGCCGCGATCACGGCCGCTACGACCCGGCGGCGGCGGTACACCGACTCCGGCAGCCGCACGGACCGGGGCGGCGGGAATGCCGGAACTGCCGAGACGTCGGCGGGGACCAGGGTGAGGGCCGGTGGGCAAGCAGCTTCCATGCCACGATCCTCCCGCAGGGGTATGACATCGCTACCGATCCCTCCGAGACGACCGAGATGCTTGACATCGAACGCGTGTTCCGCAAACATGTGTACGGATAGGCTCCTTGTCTGAACAGGTGTTCGGTACTATAGCGAACATGTGTTCGGATACACAACCCGACTCCCCCAAGATCGGAGACCCGCCATGACGCCCCCGGCCAACCGGAAGCCACTCTCCGCCCGCCGCCGCCAGATTCTCGACGCGATCGTGGAGCACCAGCGCGCCCACGGCTACCCGCCGTCGATCCGCGAGATCGCGGCGAAGGTCGGGCTCAAGTCCCCCGCCTCGGTCAAGGCCCACATCGATGTGCTCGGCTCGGCCGGCTACCTGCGGGTCGACCCCACCCGGCCCCGGGCCATCGAAGTGCGCTACGACGAGAACTCGGGTGCCGCGCTCGAGCGCCGCCCAGTGCGTCACGTGCCCCTGCTAGGCGATGTGGCCGCGGGCTCGGGCGTGCTCGCCGCAGAGAACGTCGAGGAGTTGGTGCCGATGCCCGCCGACCTCACCGGCGAGGGCGACCTGTTCATGTTGCGGGTGCGGGGCGACTCGATGATCGACGCCGGCATCCACGACGGCGACTACGTGGTCTGCCGGGCCCAGAGCACCGCCGAGAACGGAGAGGTCATCGTGGCCGGCATACCCGGCGACGAGGCCACCGTGAAGACGCTGCGACGGCGTGACGGCCGCATCGTGCTGGAGCCAGCCAACGAGCTGCTCCAGCCGATGGAGTTCGCACCGGACGAGGTGACTGTCTACGGCAAGGTCGTCACCATGATGCGGCGGTACTAGGCGCCCGATTCACGAGTTCGTTGACAACTCCGCGGCCGAACTTCTGTCAAGAAACCACCGTAGAGGTGGAAACTTGACGGAAGTTCCTCGAGAGACCGACGGGAACCTACAGATCGGGTAGCCGCTTGGGAATGTCGTCATCCCATTCAGGACAGTCCCGGCTGTTCTGAGGCAGGGTGCCGTCGATGAGCAGGTCCTCGAGGACGCGGTAGACGCCGTGCAGCGAGTCGCGGTGTACCCGCTCGTGGCTGGTGTGGGCCAGCAGCGGATCCCCCGGCCCGAAGTTCGACGCCGGCACTCCGCGCGCCGCGAAGAACGCCGCGTCGGTCCACCCGAGCTTGGCCCGCGGCGGTGAGCCGCTGTTGCGCACCACTGCCTTGAGCAGGGGGTGGTCAAGGCCCGGGTCGGCCGGCGGAGCCGCATCGACCACCTCCAGCCGGTCGCCCGAGTCCATCACCGGTTCGATCAGAGAACGCACGTGGGCCTCGGCCTGCTCGGGCGTGCGATCGGGCGCGAATCGGTGGTTGATCGTCAGGACCGCCTCATCGGGCACGACGTTGCCCGCGACGCCACCGGCCACTCGCACGCACTGCAGGCCCTCGCGGAACTCGCATCCCGAGATCACTGGCCGGCGAGGCTCATAGCCTTCGACCACGGCCAAGACCGGACTGAGCCGGTGGATCGCGTTGCGTCCCATCCAGCCCCGGGCGGTGTGGGCCCGCTCCCCGGCCAGCGTCACCTCGACCCGCATGGTTCCCTGGCAGCCGGCCTCCACGATCCCGCCCGTCGGCTCCAGCAACAGCGCGACGTCGGCGGCCAGCAGGTCGGGACGTATCTCAGCAACCTCGCGCAGGCCGCTGTGGACCGAGTCCACCTCCTCTCGGGCGTAGAACACGTACGTGATGTCGACGATTGGCCGCCGCGAATTGAGCGCCAACTCCAGCATGACGGCCAGACCGCCCTTCATGTCGGCCGAGCCGACGCCCCACAGCACATCGCCTTCGATCCGGGCCTGAGCGTTGCTGCTGGGAGGCACGGTGTCGGTGTGGCCGGCCAGGATCAGCCGCCACTGCCGACCCAGGTCCGTGCGGGCCACCAGGTTGTCGCCAATGCGGAACACGTCGAGATGCCCGCCGTTGTCGTGCAGTGACTCCTCGATCAGGTCGGTTATGCGGGTCTCGTTGAAGCTGACCGACGGCACTGCGACCAGATCGGCTGCCAGCAGGAAGGTGTCGCCGGTGAACAAGCACTGGTCGTCTGAGAACTCATGAATCTCAGTCATAGTCAAGATATATCATCATTCGGCAGCGATCCCTCCCCCGGCTGGACGGCCCGTGCGGATCGAACTCAGGTCGTGGCGCCGTGGTCGCGCAGGATCTGGTTGAGGGCCGACTTGTCGTGGCGCTCGCCCTCGGACAGGCGCTTGATCACCAGCACCGCGGGGAGGCCGAACTCGCCGCCGCCGAACTGGCGGGTCCGGGTGCCCAGCACGGCCACCGACCAGGGCGGCACCTCACCACGGCCCAGCTCCTCGCCGGTCTCGGCGTCGATGACGGGGATGGAACCGGTGAGGATCGCCCCTGCGCCCAGCACCGTGCCCCGCCCGACGCGGGCGCCGTCGGCCACGATGCAGCGGCTGCCGATCAGGCAGTCGTCCTCCACGATCACCGGTTGGGCGACCGGAGGCTCGAGCACGCCGCCGATGCCGACCCCGCCGGAGAGGTGCACGTTGGCGCCGATCTGGGCGCATGACCCCACCGTGGCCCACGTGTCGACCATGGTGTTGGCCCCCACATGGGCGCCGATGTTGGTGTAGCTGGGCATCATGATCACGCCCGGCGCCTGGTAGCTGCCCCAACGGGCCGACGCTCCCGGCACCACCCTGACGCCCCGGGCCGCGTAGTCGGCCTTGAGCGGGATCTTGTCGGCGAACTCGAAGGGGCCGAGCTCGATGGTGCTCATCTTGGCCGTCGAGAACAGCAGCAGGATGGCCTGCTTGCACCACTGGTTCACCCCCACCGTGCCGTCGTCGAGCACCTCGGCCACCCGGGCCTGGCCGGTGTCGAGAGCGTCTATGGCCTCATGGACAGTGGCAACCACATCTGGATCATCGGCATCCAGGTCGGGGCGGGCAGCCCACAGCTCGCTGATGCGGGACTCAAGGTCAGACATGGGCTGAGAGGCTACTTGCCGCCCGCCGCCGTCAGCGCCCAACGTGCGCCGGGAGAATTGGCAGCAATATGCACGCTATACGGACATTCTGCTGCCAATTCCCCCAACGCGGCCCGGTTCATGCCGAACTGGCGGCACAACGCACGCCATGCGTGCAGAACGCTGCCAATTCACGGCGGGCTATTCGGCCAGCAGCCGGGCCTTCGCCAGTTCGAGGCGCTTGAGCGGCTGCACGGCCGCCATGCGGACGAAGTGGCGGGGGTCCTGGGGACCCAACCTCTCCGGCTGCTCGCAGTAGAACTCGCCCGGACTCACGATCAAGCCGGCGCGGCGGGCCAGCGTGTCCGCGAAGGCCCAGGCGTCTCTCGCGGGCGCGGGCACCCACAGGTAGAAGGCACCGCCCGGCATCGACGCGCTCGACCCGGCCGCCTCGGCGATGCCAGCCAGGCAACCCAGCCGGCGCTGGTAGCGAGCTGCCTGCTCGTCGACGTGGTCCTGGTCGGCCCAGGCGGCCACCGCGGCAGCCTGCACGGGGCCGGGGACCATGCATCCAGCGTGTTTGCGGCACTCTCGCAAGTAGTTGACCAGCTCGGCGTCTCCGGCGTAGAACCCGGCCCGGACGCCGGCCATGTTGGAGCGCTTCGACAGCGAGTGCACGGCCAGCACGCCCTCGGTGCCGTGCTCGAGGATGGTGCGCGGCGACCCATCCCACGTGAACTCGGCGTAGCACTCGTCGCTGGCCACCAGCACGCCGTTTCGCCTGCCCCAGGCCGCGGCCGCACCCAGGTCGTCGAGTGCTCCAGCCGGGTTGCCCGGCGTGTTGACCCACAGGCACAGAGCGCGTCTGGCGTCGCGCCCTGTGATCGAGTCGACATCGATGCGGAACTGGTCGTCCACGGCAACCGGAACGGCTCGACAACCGGCCAGCGTCGCGCCCATCGCGTACGACGGGTACGACACCGACGGGTACAGCACGGTGTCGCGGCCGGGGTAGCGGAG
Organism: Acidimicrobiaceae bacterium; assembly: GCA_009842325.1. Classification (GTDB taxonomy): domain Bacteria; phylum Actinomycetota; class Acidimicrobiia; order Acidimicrobiales; family Aldehydirespiratoraceae; genus Aldehydirespirator. Next base: position 58,121 of record VYFQ01000033.1, read on the forward strand.
CCTGAGATACCGGGGCAGCGAGACCACAAACTCCTTGGTGCCTATGCATGCCGCGACCTCGGTGTCGGGATCCACGCCAACTCCGAAGCGACACTGCATCCAGGCGGCCGACGCCTCCCGGAATGCCGGCGAGCCGATCGAGGCCGGGTAGCCGCGTTCTGTGCCCGACGCGGCCAGCGCCTCCACGACCTGCGGGGGCGGCGGGTCGCAGGGAGTCCCGACCGAACAGTCGATCGCGCCGCCGGGCAGCTTGGCCGCCTCAGCCCTCAGTGAATTCAAGCGCTCGTAGGGATAGACGGGCGGCACGAAGCCCTTCGTCACGAGCCGTCCCATCCGTTGACCACGTAGCGACGCAGCGCCCCAACCGAGCCGGGCTCCATGCGGGCCCGCACCCTCATGCCCTCCTCGGTAGCGGTGGACTCGAGCACCTGTCCCTCCCGGTGCACACCGGCGAGAACGTCGCCGCGGTCCCAGGGCACTACCAACTCCACCTCACTGGCAACACGACGCATCCGGTCGCCGATGGCGCCCAGGAGTCCCTCCACCCCTTCGCCGGTGGTGGCCGACACCGCTACCGCGCCCTCTGTCCGCTCGGCCAACCGGGCCGCGCCCGGACCAAGGTCGCTCTTGTTGAACACGACCAACTCTGGGACTTGGTCGGCGTCGATCTCGGTGAGTACCTGGCGCACCGCGGCCATGGAGCCGTCTGGGTCGCTGTCGGAACCGTCCACCACATGGACCAGCAGGTCCGCGTCCCGGACAACGTCGAGCGTCGTCTTGAACGCCTCCACCAGCTGGTGGGGCAGCTTGCGTACGAAACCCACCGTGTCAGTGACATAGACCGTCTCGCCGCCGGGCAGCCCCAGTCGCCGGGTGGTGGGGTCGAGGGTGGCGAAGAGGCGGTCCTCCACCGCGACGGTGGCCGATGTGAGACGGTTGAGCAGCGACGACTTGCCCGCGTTGGTGTAGCCGACGATCGCCGCGGCCCGGTTGCGGGTGCGGCTGCGGGCCTTGGACTGGGTGCGGCGATGGCCGGCGATGCGGCGAAGGTCTCCTTCGAGCTTGTGTATGCGTCGCTCCAGGCGGCGGCGGTCCACCTCGAGCTGGGTCTCGCCGGGACCGCGGGTGCCGATACCGCCCGCCTGCTGCGACAGGCGCCGCCCCGCGCCCCGCAGGCGGGGCAGCCGGTAGCGGAGCTGGGCCAGCTCGACCTGGGCCTTTCCCTCCGGGGTGCTGGCGTTCTGGGCGAAGATGTCGAGGATCACCGCGGTGCGGTCCAGGGCGGTGCGGCCCAGCAGCTTCTCCAAGTTGAACTGCTGCGCGGGGCTGAGATCGTCATCGAACACCACCGTGTCACAGTCGACCTCCTCGGCAATGGCCCTGATCTCGCGGGCCTTGCCCGCGCCCACGAATGTGGCCGGATCGGGCGCGGCCCGCCGCTGGCAGACCCGCTCGACGGCATCGGCTCCCGCGGTGTCCACTAGCAGGCTCAACTCGTCCAGGGAGGCGTCGGTGACAGAGGCGTCGCCACCGGAGCGGACCATCCCCACCAGCACGATGCGCTCCCGGAAGGCGCGATCGATGAGCCCGAGCCCGTCGCCGCCGAACTCGCCGAACCCGCCCCGGTGGGTGTCATCGCCCGCTTGGGCGTCGCTGCTCTCGCTGGAGTCGAAGTCGCCTTCTGGCACGCCGTGGCCCTCCAGCGGCTCGCCGACGTCAGACACCGGCAGCGTCCACGGCGGCCACGTAGACCGATTCGCCGGTGAGGGTCACTGGTCCCGAGAGGTCTACCCGTGCATCGCCGCCGGCCATTCGCACGGTGACATTCTGACCCACCTCGCCCCAGCGGTGAAAGGCGGCCGCGGCGGCCACCGCGCCCGTGCCGCAGGCCGCGGTTGCGCCGGCACCCCGCTCCCACACGCCCAGGGTCAGCTCGTCCGCGCCGGTGGCCGCGCCGAAATGGACGTTGATGCCCCCGGTGAAGATGGCCTCCACCGCCGGTCCGGCGGGATGCAGCGGAACCTCGGCCGGATCGTCCACGGAGAGCACGACGTGGGGGTTGCCGACGTCCAACGTGACCCACCGCTTGATCGCGCCCGGTTCGAGAACGCATCCCAGAGCGGCCTCCGGGCTGCGGCTGAGCCGATCGGGCTGGGGGCCGGGGCCGGGAGCCCCGATCTCAGTCGCACCGGTGACGGTCCCGGGCGTGGTGGTCGGGCGTATCGAGCACCGGCGCGGGCCGGCCACGGTGTGCACAACGATGTCGAGCTCAGCCGATCCGAGGGTGACCGCGATGGCGTGGGCCAGGCATCTGAGGCCGTTGCCGGACACCTCGGCCGGCGAGCCGTCGGAGTTCCACAGCCGCATAGCCGCGGCGCGGTCCCCGGTGCCGCCCGCCGGGTCCAGCACGGCATAGATCAGCCCGTCTGCCCCGATGCCGCGTCGACGGTGACACAGCCCGGCGGCTGTGCGGGACGCGTCGACGTCGGCCGGCAGCTCGTCGACGAGCGCGACGAGGAAGTCGTTGCCCAGCCCATGGAGCTTGTGGAGTCGCAGCCTGCCGGTCATGCTTGCATTCTCTCGCGTGGGGGGAGCATCCCAAACGCGGCACTCATGGCCCGTCCGCCGTTCTTGATGTAGTTGACCTCACGACAGCGGCTCAACTACATCAAGAACATGCCTACCCGCTCGGCCTCTGGGTTGGGAGGGCCACTGCGGCGCGCGTCCAGGCGGAGAGCACGTCAGCGGGAGCGACAGGAGCGTCGAGCCAGTGGATGCGTGGGTCGCGGCGGAACCACCGCTCCTGGCGGCGGGCGAAGCGACGTGTGCGGACGACGGCGAGGTTCAGCGCCTCGTCGAGGGTCGTCTCACCCTGCACATGGCGTAGCAGCTCCTTGTAGCCGAGGGCCTGGGACGCCGTGCGGGACATTGGCCGCACCGACAGCGCCGCCACCTCGTCGAGGAAGCCGTCAGCCATCTGGCTCCGGTAGCGAGCCGTGATCCGGTCGTCGAGGCGCTCCCGGTCCCAGCGCAGGCCGACCTGCACGAACGGCGTTGACGGGTAGTGGCCCAGCCCCGGCCCGTAGGACGAGAAGGGCTGCCCGCTGCCCATGGTCACCTCCAGAGCCCTCACCACACGCCGGCGGTTCGACGGCTCAATGCGGCAGGCCGCGACCGGATCGAGCTCGACCAGGCGCTTGTGCAGGGCCGCGGTATCGGGCTTGGCCTCGAGTTCGGCCCGGACCCCCGGGTAGCGGCCCGGGATCCGGAGCTCGTCGACGACTGCTCGCACGTACAGTCCGGTACCCCCCACGAGCACAGGCACGCCACCCCGACCGCGGATCTCGTCGATCACCGCTGCGGCCCGCTCCTGGAGTTCGGCCACGGCAAACTCCTCGGACGGGTCCACTAGGTCGATCAGATGGTGGGGCACCTCGGTCTGCTCCGCTGCGGTAGGGGTTGCCGTGCCGATGTCCATGCCGCGGTAGACCTGCATGGAGTCGAGGGTCACGATCTCGGCGCCGCCGATCAACCGGGCCACGCCCATGGCGACCTCAGACTTGCCCGAGGCGGTCGGGCCGACGATCACCAGCGGCTGCTCCCCCAGCGCCGTCGCCACCGCCTTCTCAGACAGCCGCGACCGGTATGAGGCGTCGGGCTGGCAGAGCGCTCTGAGTTGCAGTTGGCGATGGCGGGTCCTCGATGCTGGCCAACTCGCCCTGCAGGAAGTTCGCCGCGGCCGCGGTGACCTCGACTCGTGCGTAGGTGCCGGGCTTGGGCGCTGGGCCGGCCGGTGACGGGAAGTGCACGAGGGTATTGCGCCGGGTGCGCCCGGTGGTGACCGCCGGGTCCTTCTTGCTGGGCCCCTCGACGACGACTTCCTCGATCCGGCCGATGCGGGCCTCGTTGGCGAGCCGGCTGGAGCGCTCGATCACCCGCCGCAGCCGCTCGTAGCGGGCCACGGACACCTCATGGGGCACGAACCGGTCGCCCATCTCGGCCGCGGCCGTGCCCGGCCGGGGCGAGAAGATGAACGTGAAGGCGCTGTCGTAGCGGGCCTCGGCCGCCACCTCGAGCGTCTGCTCGAAGTCGTGCTCGGTCTCGCCGGGGAACCCGACGATGATGTCGGTGGAGACGGCCAGGTCGTCGACCGCTTCCCGTGCGGCCCGGAGCCGTTGTAGGTAGCGCTCGGCGGTGTAGCCCCGGCGCATCGCCCGAAGCACGGCGTCGCTGCCTGACTGCAGAGGCAGGTGCAGGTGCTCGCACACCGCCGGGACGTCGGCCATGGCCGAGATCGTCTCGGGACGCAGGTCCTTGGGATGCGGGCTGGTGAAGCGAACCCGCCGGATGCCGTCGATCTCCCCCGCCGCCCGAAGCAGGTCGGCGAACAGGGGCCGGGCCCTCCGGTCGGCGGTCCAGGCCTCTCCGCACCACCATGCATCGTCGCCGGTGGACGGAGCCTGCCCGTTGCCATTGCCGTTGATGCTCCTCCGGTGCGACAGGGCCAGGTCGCGGCCGTAGCTGTTGACGTTCTGTCCCAGCAGGGTGATCTCGCTGACGCCGCTTGCGGCTAGGTCGCGCACCTCGTCGACCAGTTCACCGAAGGGGCGGCTGATCTCGGGGCCTCGCACCGCGGGCACGATGCAGAAGGTGCAGCTGTTGTCGCATCCGATCTGGATCGTGACCCAGGCGGAATGGGCGGCTTCCCTCCTTACCGGCAGGGCCGACGGGAACGCCTCGACATCGTCGCGGACCGTCTCGGTCAGGATCTCCACCACCGGTCCGTGGCGCCGGGCATGGTCGATGAGCTCGGCCGCCCGGTGCACGTTGTGAGTGCCGAACACCACATCGACGTGGCCGGCCCGCTCGCGGACCAGGTCACGGTCCTTCTGGGCGAGGCAGCCGGCCACCGCGATGAGCGCGCCGGGCCGCTTCGCCTTCACAGCCTTGAGCCGGCCCAGGGCTCCGTACAGCTTGTTGTCGGCGTTCTCCCGTATGCAGCAGGTGTTGAGCACCATCACGTCGGCCTCCTCCAGAACGGAGGCGCGCTGGTACCCGTCATCCTCGAGCAGACCCGCGATCCTCTCGGAGTCGTGCTCGTTCATCTGGCACCCGAAGGTGCGGATGGCATAGGTCCGGCCCACGCCCTAAGGCTACGGCCTCGGCTCTGAAGCTACCTGCGGGCGACCAAATGGATGGCTCCTTGCCCGACTATTCAGAAGGTTGCACTTATAGAAGTTATACCTTATGCTATGTCGGTGTGGGAAGTCGAGTACACCGACGAGTTCGAGGTGTGGTGGCGCGAACTCAGCCAGGCTCAGCAGGAAGCACTCGACGACCGAGTGATGCTGCTGGCCGAGGTCGGTCCCGCCCTACGACGTCCCGTGGTCGGTGACGTGTCGACATCCCGCCACAACAACATGAAGGAGCTCCGAGTCTCCAAGGCCGGAGAGCTGCGCGTGCTGTTCGCCTTCGATCCGCGGCGCTGTGCAATCTTGTTGCTTGGTGGCAACAAGTCGGGTCAGTGGAAGCGGTGGTACCAGCGAGCCGTTCCTGCGGCCGATGACCTGTACGACGCGCATCTCGAAGAGCTGCGACACGCGGAGCTCGCCGATGGCTAGTGATGATTCGATTCGATTGGAGTGTGATTCCGATGCCTTCCACTCAGAGTTACCGGGCGCTGCACGACGAGGTGCTGGCGCGCCCTGGTGCCGAGGAGCGCTTGGCCGCGCTGCGCAGCGAGACGCTCGCAGAGATCGGTCTGCAGGTGCTGCGACGGACTCTGGACTTCTCCCAGGTCAACCTCGCTGCTGAGCTGGGCATCAGCCAGTCCGCGGTGTCGCAGCTAGAGCGGGGCGACGACGTCAAGGTGTCGACGCTTCGCAGCTACGTGCACGGGCTCGGAGCCCGCCTGCAGATCATGGCCGTCTTCGATGACGGCGAGGCCGAGACCGCCGTACCGATCCGTATCGGCTCCGACCTCGCCTAACCCACCCGAGCGTCCGGCTGAGGCCCGCAGCGTGTTCGCGCTAGCCGGCTGAAGCGACCTCCACCACAGCCGCGGTGCACTGGGGATCCGGGATCGGCTCGCCATGGTCACGCAGGCTCTCGATATGGAACTCGATGGCTTGTCGGATCTCCTCCAGCAGGTCCTCGAGAGTGTCGCCCGTGGCCACACAGCCGGGCAGGTCCGGCACGCAGGCCGCAAGGTTGCCGGGTGCAGGCTCGATGAGAACCGTATATCTCACGGCGATCTTCGCTCCTTCAACTCGGACTGCTCATGACAACTCGCCCGGAGTGGACGAAGGGCTCTCGTCCGCTGCTATCTCGCCTATGACTTGATCACCGTCGATGTCGACGCCGAGTAGCTCTTCTAGGTGCCACACGAGCCTTTGTGTGGAGGTGAAGAACCGGTAGCCGCGTTCACCCAAGTGCTCTTCGGTCATAGGGTCCGGAGCAAGCAGCAGTGCGACGGGCTCGGTCCGGCCCGTTTGGATGCCCTGGGGCCACGCAATATCTGCGACGGCGAGCACCTCTCCAGTCTCGTCGTCGCAAATCTCGTGGTGGGATTCTGGAGCTGCGATGGCGAGAGCCTCCGCTAGAGCGATGATCGCAACCACCTCAGGATCATCCTCATCCTCACGGGTTGGCGGTTCGTCGGTCGGTGCTGCAGTGACTAGGGAGTCCGCAGGGGGCAACGGAAGATCTGTGTGCGCTGCCTCGCGGCCTGCTTCGAGATTCGCAAGCATCTCGTTCGCGGCTACAGCCAAGAGGTGCCGACGTGCCTCGAGGAACTCGGGGTAGCGGTCGATGGACCAGAGGGCCTCGTCCTCTGGAATCCACTGGGACCTCAACACTCCAGGATTATTCTTCTCAACCTCGGCAAGATACTCGGCCGGATCGGCTGCACCGATTTGCCAGTTGGACTCTGCGGTCAGGAAGCAGAAGTTGCCCAAGGCATTGACCTGGGAGCGGTTGTAGCCGGCTTTGGCGTTGTAGAGCCGCGCCTTGGGGAATATGTGGTGCAGGTGGAGATTGCTATGTAGGCCGAGCATCTTCTGCGACAACGACAGACCGTTCTCGAGGTCTCGGGCATCGTTGACCCTTGTCAGGATGTACATCAACGGGTAGAAGCGAGCGCCGACGCTTGAGCTGACGAAGTCGTCAGGTCGTACCTCGAGGCTGCCGCGCCACTGGGCAATCTCGTCGATCAAGCCGTCAACTCCATCCGCCTCCAGGGCTAGGAGGTCGCGTCGGATACGGGTCTCGACCGGACCGCTGTAGCGGCCCCACATGAAGGCGTGCACATACCAGAACAGGATGCGCTGCTGAGTGCGGACATCTGTGATGGACCCGCCGCTGTCGGACACGAGCCGTGCCAGGGCAATGAGGGCGTAGGTGCTTGCCAGGACCCGGTTGTGGTCGATACCGAGCCGGGAATGAAGGAGGTTGAGAAGGAAGTCGACGCCTTGCGCTGCCTTCTTGAGCGCAACCGAAAAATCCGAGACTGATACTTCACGGAGCGAGCTGAACGAGGCCTGGTTGGTCGCGACGGCCGTAGCACAGCGCAACAGCCACTCCTGCTTGAAGTGGAAGCCAGCCTGTGCCCACACGTCGAGCAGGTGACGCAGCTCATTGCGGGCCTGAGGCGAGTGTGCACAGAGGCGTGCGAGCGCAAGATCGGCGGAAGAGAGTTTCGTGCCGCCGGAGTTGACCCGGTTGAAGATGTCGACAACCTCATCGAGGTCGCGGCCGTCGCCAGCAATCTCCTCGATGTGAAGCTCCACGTCGCCGATCCCTCGCAGCATCATGAGCCGCTGGAGCATCTCCTCGAAGCCGTCGGTGTGCTGTGGAACCTTCTTGATGACGTCGGCAAGGTCCGATTGGAACAGCTGCGTCACGGACAGCCACAGGGGATCGTCACGCATCTTCACGGGCCCGTAGAACTCGAAAGTCTCGCTGCGCACGTTGAAGTACAGATCAGTGAAGGCTCTGGCGTTGCCCTGAAAGAACTCAGGCGGCCGCCCTCGCATCACCCCGTACAGCGAAGTGGCCCGCTGCTGTCCATCTAGGAGCAACTTCACCGCAACACCTGAGGAAGGCGAGCTACCGCGAACCGTCTCAGGGTCGGGCTGCGTAGTCCACACTAGGAATCCGCCGACGGGATAGCGACGGTACAGCGAATCGAACAGGCCGCGGACGTCCTCGCGCCCCCACACATAACCACGCTGGAACTCCGGCAACGCGAACTGCTCAAGCTCGATGTTGTTGAGAATGGCCGAGATCTTCACAGCCGCTCCTTCAGGTAGCTAGTCGTCAGTGTCACGCTCTGGCAGCGACGGGGGCAGACCGCCAACGATCCTTGCCGTCTCAACACTCACCGTGACGAGGCGGCGGAGATGGCGGATCAGATTGAACGGCTCGTCGGCCCATACGTGCCAGCCGTTGGGGTCGTCGACGATGCCGGAAGCCTTGTCGTGCTTGACGCGCAGGCTGTCGATCGCCCACTGCAACGGGGACCGGCCGGACACGGTGTAGTCGTGGGCCTCCTGGGGAATGTCGACGAGACGACAACGGCTATTGACAAGCAGGACGCTTCGATCCTCGGTCTTATCCTGGCGCTTGCTCCAGCGCATCCTGGCCTCGATCCGGTATGCACCGTCCTCGGCATCTCCCTCATCGGTCTCGCCGTCCACTTGGCACTCCACTCGCCATTCCCCGACGGTCTCGTAGCCGATATGGAGATCCATCAACTCTCGGCCGGCTGAGCGAAACGCCTCGAAGTCGTCGGCTAGCGGGATCCGCGGAAGGTTGCGCTGCAGGTCGTGGCGATACCGCTCCCGCCAGTCGGGGGCATGCATGACTCCGTACACGTACTCCCAGATGTCGTCCTTGGTGATCTCGGCGCCATACCTCTCCTGGAACTGCTCCAGCGCCCAGTCGGTGATGTTGTCACCGTCTCCGGCCGGGTCAGCTTCGGGCAAGTCCAATGGAAGAGCGTCCGTCATGTCGGCCACGGCCTAGGCATGGCGCGACATGCCGGATCTAAGGAATGGAGATCCGCAAGGGCAGCAACTGCTAGTGCAGCAAACTGCGTACGAGTAGACGGACTGCTCACGAGGACCGCCTCCACCTTGGCATTGCCCGCGTCTGCTGCGATCCCTTGATCGCTGCCAGATCCGGAAGTGTGTTCGCTGCAAGGGCCTGAAACTGCATGTTCGACGCACCCGAGATCAAGATCGCCTCCGTGGGACGGCTCTGGCCGGCTGATTCGTTCCGACTGCGCTGAGGTCGATGAGGCAGTTCGTTGCGATCGCCCCGAAGATGGCTCTGTTGTTCGGTGCTGCGATAGATACCGCTGCGACAGGGCATGTCGGTCGGTCGGTCGGTCGGTCGGTCGGTCGGTCGG
>VYFQ01000033.1:67629-102864 GCA_009842325.1 Acidimicrobiaceae bacterium
ACCGCTGCGACAGGGCATGTCGGTCGGTCGGTCGGTCGGTCGGTCGGTCGGTCGGACGGACGGACGGACGGACGGACGGACGGACGGACCGTCTTCCAATGTATTGGGCGCCGTAGGGAACATCTCTGAGATGGTCTTGACAGAAGAAAGGATGCGAGCATCCTCGTACATCCACAGCTTTGTAAACGGTCGGTACTGCGCAACCCGGACGCGCGATGCGTCAAACACAATCTCCTCGTCGCGCTTGAGTGACTGCTTGAGAGTGGCGGTCCACTTGATCACACCTAGATCCACGTTGCGGGTTGCCTGTTCCACGCTCAGGTTGCTCTCGTGTCGACCATGTACACGGTGTCTCGCGTATTCGTAGGCATCAATCAGCTCACGGACCTTCTCAATAAGTGAGCAATAGCTGAAGGCGTACACGTAGACATCAAGGTTCGTCGCGACGCCAAGTGCGTGACGCTCGACGATCGTCTGGTGCCCGCCCCCTTGACCGATCTCACAAACCGGGATGAGTTCCTTGAAGGTTCCGTCCGTGAGGTTCACCCAATCATGTTCTTCGTTAATCGCAACCGTCTTGAGTTCCTCGCTCGCTACATCGCCCAGCGTCTCAAGCCATGCGAACTTCGCTTCGCGTGTGGAACTCTCGGGAACGGTCGCGTAATGGAGTTCTGCAGGCTGGGCAGGATCCATATCGGGGTTGCGGACGAGGACCGTGATCTGAACGCCGTTCCTTGACCCTTGGCCAAAGACCTTGTCGCCCTCACGGCGATACTCGTCTCCAGATTTCATCGCGTCACCGAGGAGGTTGACGACGTAGATGTCGGTGAACTCGTCCCGCAACGCTGCCCGCATTCCGGCGAGGCTGGTGCCATTGCTGAGTGAGTTCGGATGGACCAGCGCTATTACGCCCGGCCGAGAAGGATCGTCCCCCGGATGATTCAGTCGATCCGATGCCCATCTCATGGCTTGGACGTACAGGTTGCCTGAAGACTTGCCCGCGCCGCGACCCGTGACCGCACGGTGACGCTTGCCGTACGTCTCGCGAACTCGCTGCTCCAGCGCGGGGTAGTCCACGTTGGGGTTGTCATCGCCCGATGACTTCTGACCTGCTGACCAGGGTGGGTTGGCAATGATCACCTTGATGGGCAGCTCGTTCTGATGTCTGGCTCGGGCCGAGTTGTAGCCGATCGTGCCGGTGCCGGGCAGCTTGGCCGGATCGTGCAGGAAGGTGTCGGTGAGAACGATCCCGCTGAATGGCTCGTAGTTGCCGGTGCGGTCGCGGTAGCCCTCCTCGATCTTGATGGCAGCCAGGTAATAGGCCAACAACACGATCTCGTTCGCATGGATCTCGTTCGGGCTGCCGCCCGGAACTAGCGGGTCGCGAGTCCCGCTGAACTTGCGATCCAAGTCTGCGTCGGCGATGAAGTACTCACCATCGCTGTTCTTCTGTGTCAGGAGGCGATTTATGAACGTGCCCGTGCCGCTGAACGGATCGAGGATGTGCACGCCCTCGGATGTGAGGCCGCGGCCAAACTCCTGACGCAGGACGGCGTCGACCGATCTCAGGATGAAGTCGACAAGCTCGACGGGCGTGTAGACGATGCCCAGCCGGGTTATCTCCGCTGGCATGGCCTCCTTGAAGAAGGACTCGTAGACCTCCAGCATGATCTTGATGCGAGCGTCCGAGTCAGCCGCTCCCGAGAGTCGATTCCGGACGCTGTCGTAGAAGCGATCCAGTTCGATGGTCTCATCTCGCAGGCGGATGTCCTCGGCCTTGAACTCGTCCAGCAGTTCATTGAGCGCCTTCGAAATGGGGTTGCGGTCAGCGAAGCCGCTGCCGGCGAACAAAGCATCGAACACCGGCATCGTCACCACATGCTGCGCAACCATCACGGCAAGATCACCGGACGGCAGGCTGCCGCCGATGGTGGCCTCCATCTGCTCCGCGAACTGATCGAACTTCTCGGACAGGGTCGCATTCGCGTCGAGCGCAGCGCGGATGTGCTCGGTGATCGTGCCGGTGATCCGGGCCACCTCGCGACCCCAGCGATCCCAGTACTGCCGGTCTCCGCAGGCCTTTACGAGCTGGGAGGCGATCGCATGCTCGAATGGCAGACGCTGTTGGCCGACCTTGACACCGACGGTGTCTCCCGAAACGTCGTCGCACTCGCACTCAGCGGAAGCCCTTCCACACTTGTCGCACAGCCCGCTCGGCAAGACGGTGATCGGTGGCTTGCCCGTGAGGTCCGCCGTGTTGATCTGGACGTCGAGACGCTCGTCGTGAGAACGCAGCGCCTTCAGTACCTTCCAGACGGCCTTGAAGTCCGAGCCCGACAGAACCCGATCGTCAAGCAGGCTCGTACCCGAGGGCACCACCACAGGCAGGATCACGTAGCCGACCTGCTTGTGCTCCGCTCGGCGCATAACCCGCCCGACGGCCTGGATCACATCTATCTGCGACTGCTTCGGCTCCAAGAAGATCACAGCGTCGAGCGCGGGAACATCGATGCCCTCAGTGAGGCAGCGCGCATTGGTCACGATCCGGCAGCCACCGTCGGAGTCGCCAGCTCGCAGCCAGGCGATGGTGTCGGCGCGCTCAAGCGCGTTCTTGGAGCCGTCAACGTGTCGAACTTGGCACTCAAGCAAGTCAGCATCGCCGCCGCCTGCGGTCGTATGGCCATGCACGGCGGTCGCCATTGCTTCGATCACCAGATTCCAATAGTGCTCAACTTGTTGGGAATTGCGGATTCGGTTGGTGAAAGCAATCGCTCGCTTGGCTGAGTGCTCCGGGTTGGCCGCGCCCGTGATGCGGTCTTCCGCGGTCGTGGTCGTCGGATCAGCCAGGCCGTCCCAGCATCCAGCGAAGCGCACTGCGTCCTGGATCTTGAACGGCCGATCCTCCTCGATGACGATGTTGTCGTAGACGTCGAGCACAGGATTCTCGGCCACCGCGATTACCAACACCTTGTAGTCCGTCAAGTGGCCTCCATCGACTGCGTCGCCGAACGACACCCGGTACATCTCGGGGCCGTAGACCGCCGGATCGTCCATCGAGTACAGGTCGAAGGACCCAGCAGCCTGCTCGACGCGGCTTCGGACCGCCTCGGTGTAGACGCGCGGAGTGGCCGTCATGTACAGCCGCTTGGCCGCACGCACTGCATTCGGGTCATGGATGAACGAGTACGGCGTGATGGTACGCCTAGCGGTCGTGGATGTCTCCGGAGCGGCCGCGTCCTCGATACCAGTCGTGCGATGAGCTTCGTCGCACAGCACAAGGTCGAACTCGGGCGCCGAACCGAAGAGGCTGCCTTCGGCCTGCGCGTCCGCGATGAGGCTCAGAGACTGGTAGGTGCAGAAGACCACCGTCATCGATGAGGAGTCCTCAACATCCAGTTGGTACGCAATCCGATCTGGGTCAGTCGTGACGGGCATAGCCAGTTCGGCCAGCGGGGCGTCCTCGGCGGTGTGTCCGGCGCGGGTGTCAGAGCAGACCCCGATATAGCGATGCGGAATTTCGGGATCACGCTGCTGCGCCCATTCCCGCATGGTCTGGTTCATCAGAGCGATCGACGGGACGAGGTACAGGACCCGCCCACCCCGACCAACCAGCTTCTCCGCGATCCACAGCGACACGACGGACTTGCCGGTCCCGCAAGGCAGCACAAGCCTTCCCCGGTCGTGCTCCTCGAAGCCGCTGAGAACCTTCGCAACAGCTTCCTGCTGGAACGGTTTGGGAGCATGACGCGGCCGGGGAACGAAACGGAGCCGCGCCGGATCTTCGAGGCACTCAGCCCAATCGACAGGCCAAGATTCAAGGTCGCTGCGATGCAACACCTCGCAGCGGGGCACGGCCTTCTCGACCATCGTGCGCGCCTGCGCAGTCATCGGCGCCGTGAGTACCAGCAATCTCGCGGAGAACGCCGAACCCGTCGATGCCGAGATGAACGAGTCGACTGCCTTCTTGTCAATCCGACCCTCCATGTGTGCCTTCGTCTGGATTGCGCACAGTCCCCCTCCCGCCGATTCGGTCTGTTCAGCAACCAAGTCGATCCCGACGTCACCGCCGTAGCCGTGCGCCTCGCGGTCAGGCCATTCCATCCAGCGCCAAACCCGCTCAAAACGCTGCGGCCCGTACAGGTCCGGATGTCGCCGGAACGCCTGCTGCATCAGCCGCTCGAACGCCTTCCCACGAGCCTGAGGAGACTCGAAGCGCTCTCTAAGGAGCTCGAGCAGCCCAACCGTGGGGGCAGGACTTTCGGTCACCCTGCCTCCTCCTCCTGGACATAGGGCAAACCATATAAAGGAATGCCGCATATGGATTTGAACATGGACCAGACAGTATGTCCACAGTTGGTGGCGCCGTCTAGGGCGGCGAGCACGTCACGTCAGATCCACACTCAAGGATCGCGGCCCTTTCGATCCCCCGAATCCCTGCGCGAGTCCTTGGCCGACCCAGTCAACACAGACCTCGCGACCTTCGATGCGACCGGATCGGCTGAAATCCGCTTGAGCGCCGCACCTTCCTCGCTCGCGTCGTCAGACAGAAGCGCAGTCCAGATGTCGTCAATGAAGCCCACGCCACTCCTCCTTGCTTGGATCTGGACGAGCTACGCGAATCGACATCGGAGCCGGGCGACCGGAGATCAAGCACAGGTGCGGAACGCGTGCCTGAGAGTCGCATCGCTAAGGGAGCCGTGGCAGCAAGTCGCACAGCTTCTCCGCGCGCCACGCGCACGCAGTCGATTCTTGCCCAGCTAGTCCTGGAACCCTCGACCCCGCACCTTGTGACTTAGACCGCTCCTATGAAGTCCCGGACTCCAAGTCGCCAGAGGAAATCGGCAAGTTCCCCCGCGTTGGTGTGGTAGCGCGTCCGACTGATCTAATCGTCAGGCGGCGGCGGTGGCCGGGGGCTCTGATGCTGCGGTTTGATCCCACTCGGGCTCAGGCTCGGGCTCGGGCATGACGGCCCGCCAGACCAGGTCGGAGATCTCGACCATCAGCTCGGGGTTGTCCTGCAGGAACGCCTTGGCGTTCTCGCGGCCCTGGCCGAGCTGCTCGCCGTCGTAGGTGTACCAGGCCCCGGACTTCTTCACGATGGACTCCGTGACGGCCAGGTCCAGCACCGAGCCCTCCCGGGAGATGCCCTGGCCGTACATGATGTCGAACTCGGCCTGCTTGAACGGCGGGGCGCACTTGTTCTTCACGACCTTGACCCGGGTGCGGTTGCCCACCACCTCCATGCCGTTCTTGATCGACTCGATCCGGCGGATGTCGAGCCGCACCGACGAGTAGAACTTGAGGGCCCGGCCGCCGGGCGTGGTCTCCGGTGAGCCGAACATCACCCCGATCTTCTCGCGCAGCTGGTTGATGAAGATGCAGATGGTGTTGGACTTGTTGAGGTTGGAGGTGAGCTTGCGCAGGGCCTGCGACATGAGCCGGGCCTGCAGGCCGACGTGGGTGTCGCCCATGTCGCCCTCGAGCTCGGCCCGCGGGGTGAGCGCGGCCACCGAGTCGATCACCACCACGTCGAGCGCCCCGGATCGGATCAGCATGTCGGTGATCTCCAGAGCCTGCTCGCCGGTGTCGGGCTGGGATATGAGCAGCTCGTCGATATCCACGCCGATGGCCTTGGCGTAGATCGGATCCATGGCGTGCTCGGCGTCCACGTAGGCGCAGATGCCGCCGTTGCGCTGAGCCTCGGCCACCACGTGGGTGGCCAGGGTGGTCTTGCCCGAGGACTCCGGGCCGTATATCTCGGTGACCCGGCCCCGGGGCAGGCCCCCGATGCCGAGGGCCAGGTCCAGCGACAGCGCCCCCGTCGGGATCGCCTCGATGTTCATGGCGGCCTTCTCGCCCATCTTCATGACCGAGCCCTGGCCGAACTGCTTGTCGATCTGGCTCATGGCCATGTCGAGTGCCTTGTGTCGATCGTCCACGTCTTTCTCCTGTGTCTCTTGCCCCCCTTGGGGCGGGTGGATGTCTGGTGGCCTCACGGCGAGTCGGGGATGGTTGACGAACCTACGCGGGGGGTGTGACAGGCCTGGCGTAGGTTCACCAAGTACCGTCGTTCCTCGCTCAGCTTACAACAATGTAGTTGCGAACATGTGTTCAGTCAAGCACCCGCTAGCGGGGATCGAGCGGGCCGGCAGCGCTCGCATCGAGGCACCTCGGGATTCGATTCGCCGGCCGGGAACCATACGAAGCCCGTGTGCGTTGCCTACCGTAGAGCAGTACAGGAGAAAGGCAACACGATGCTCCGGCGAATCTTCGGATCAAGGCGCCGAACACACCCGCCTGCAGATCAGCACCACAGAAAGGCAGCCGCCATGACCTCCCAGACCTCCCCCGCCCGCCAGACCTTCGACGACGCCGATCTGCGGGGCCGGCTCACCCCCCAGCAATACCAGGTCACCCAACAGGCCGGCACCGAGCGAGCCTTCACCGGCGAGTACTGGAACTGCCACGACGACGGCACCTACCACTGCATCGTCTGCGACGCGCCCCTGTTCTCCAGCGACACCAAGTACGAGTCCGGCACCGGCTGGCCCAGCTTCTGGGAGGCCCTCGACCCCGAGGCGGTGGAGATCCACACCGACCGCAGCTTCGGAATGGTCCGCGAGGAGGCCGTCTGCGCCAACTGCGGCGCCCACCTCGGCCACCGGTTCCCGGACGGCCCCCAACCCACCGGTGACCGCTACTGCATGAACTCAGCATCGCTGCGCCTGGATCGCACCGCCGACTGACAGGCAGCGCCGCCTACTCGCTCGGCCCCTAGGGCACTGCGAGGGTCAGCGTCTCCATGCCGTTGACTTCGACGGTGTAGGTGTCGCCGGTCGCCAGCTCCTCGCCCACGCTGCCCAAGTAGACGTACGCGTCCAGCTCCAGGGTCAGGTCGGAGCAGTCGATGGCCCATGGCGTGGGAGCCGGAACCCACGCGGTGACGTCGACAACGATGCGGCTGCCTTCCAGCCTGGCCTCCTCGCGTCCGATCCGGTAGCAGCCGTCGACCTCGGATATCGCGAACAGCACATGGACGAAGGCCTGCCCGCCCTCCCATAGCAGCTCGGTACCGGTGACGTGGACCGGCTCCTCCACCGGCCTGCGGTCCTCGGCGCTCCACTCGCCGTCGACCATCTCGGGGGGCGGCTCGACCAGCACCAGCACCATGTCCACCTTCGTCGGGTTGCGGTTGGTGATCACGTCGTAGGCGGTGTCGTTGATGAAGGCCAGGCGACCATCGGACTCCTCGATCCGGGCCGACACCGAGTAGACGTTCCTGGAGTCGATGTCGTCGGAGTCGTAGGGAACCTCGAACTTGATCGGGACCTGGCCCGGATCGGAGATGACCTGCTCCGCGATCAGCTCTGCGGCGGCGTCCGCGTAGGACGTGTCCCGGATCTGGACGATCAACGTGGCGCCCGGGGTCAGCGCGATCCGCTCCCGGTAGGTGACGGTGCCCGACACGGAGGAGCCGCCGCCGAACACTCCCACATGGACACCGCAACTAGTGGCAACCAAACCGACGATGGCGGCGAGCAGAGTTGCCATCTTGCGGAAGCGGCTCATGGACGGGCTCCTGTGAGTATCTCGGCGTGTCCCCTTGGACACGCTCACACCTATGACGCTGCGAAACCGGCGCCGGTTCCCCATCCATGATGTCGGCCATACGCTCGGGCCGTGCGGATCATCGACGCCCGATCACTGGACGACACAGAGTTCGCCGCCGCGCTTGAGCTCCAGCAAGGGGTGGACCGCGAGCGCGACCCCGACCTGCCTGTCACGCCGGCCGCCGAACTGCGAGGGATCTTCGACGATGACGCCACCGACTACTGCCGTCACCAGCGAGTGGTTGCTTTCGCGGACGGCGGCACTGCCCTCGCCATCGGGCACGTGGAACTTGAATCGGACGTGGACAATCTCAACCTGGCCGGCGTTGAGATCACCCGGACGGAAGACGACACCGCGGCTGCGATCCTCGCGGAGCTGCTCAGGCGGGCCCGGGCCGACGGACGAACCTCGGTGATCGCGTGGGGAGACCACACCCCGCACGCCCACGACTTCTGGACCGGCCTGGGAGCCGAGCTTCGCTACACCGAGCAGGAGTCCCGCCTGGACATGGCCGCGGTCAACCCCGAGCTCATGGCGCAGTGGATCGGGGACGGCCCGAGCGACCTTCAACTGGTGCACTGGTCCCGCCACTGCCCCGAGGACTGGATCGACGCGCTAGTGGCCACGGCCAACGCGATGAACGACGCCCCCACCGACGACCTCGACATGGCCGACACCGTGGTCGACGCGGCCATGGTCCGTGCTGAGATCGAGGCCCGCAACGCCCGGGGGCTGGAGTTTCGGGGCGTGCTGGCGGTCACCGCCGACGGCGAGGCGGCCGGCACCACCGAGGTCTTCGTCAACCGCCATCGGCCGGCGACCTCGTGGCAGTGGTCCACCGTGGTGCTGCCGGCCCATCGGGGCCGGCGCATCGGGCGCTGGATGAAGGCGTCGATGTGGCAGCGGCTGCGGGACACCGAACCCGAAGTGGCGTGGCTCCAGACCGGCAACGCGGCCAGCAATGCCCACATGCTGGCCATCAACAACGAGATGGGCTTCAAGCCCACCCACCTGATGGGCTGCTGGCAAACGGACCTCGACACCCTAGAGGCCGGGCTCAGCCGTCGCGGTTGAGCAGGCGGGTTCGCAACAGGTTGAGAGCGGTGATGGTCGAGAGCTGACGGACCATGGTCCGGGCCATGTTGAAGCGCACCTTGACCGCCTCGCCATCGCCGTCGAGATGCAGGCCGATCCAGACCGTGCCAGGCTCCGCGCCCTCGTGGCTCTCGGGGCCGGCCGCACCGGTTGTGGCCAAGCCCACGTTGGCGCCCAGCACCCGGCAGGCGCCGGCCGCCATAGCCAGCGCCATCTCCTCGCTCACGGCGGCGACATCAGGCGCACCCAGCACGCCCGTCTTGAGCACACGGTCGTAGGGCACAACCGCCCCCTTCAGCACGTCGCTCGCGCCGGGCACCTCGGTCAGGCGCGCGGCGATCAGTCCTCCGGTCACCGACTCTGCCAGTCCCAGGGTGAGACCCCGCGACCGCATCAGGGCCAGTACCACCGACTCCATGGTGTCGTCGTCGGTGCCGAAGATCGCGTCGCCGATAACCGCCCGGGCTCTTGATTCCACGCCGGACAGCACGCTCAGAGCGGTCTCGTCGTCGGCCGCCTTGGCGGTGATGCGGACCTTCAGACCTTCCATGCCGCTGGCCAGGAAGGCGATGGTGGCCTCGCCGGTGGAGTCGAGGCGGCGCATCTCCGGCTCAAGCAGCTCTGCCAGGCCCGACTCGGAATGGCCCCAAGTGCGCAGGATCCGGCTCCGGATCACGTGCCGCTCGCCGGCGCGGGCCTGCAGGTCGGGCAGCACGCATTCGCTGACCATCTTCTGCATCTCCCAGGGAACCCCCGGAACGGCGTAGATCACCTTTTCGCCGCCGGATCCCGTCGGGCCTCGCCTCACCGGGCAGATCAGCCCGGGCGCCGTGCCGGGCTGCACATCCATCACCCGGGCTCCTGTCGGCACGTCGGCCTGCTGGAGGTTGTTGGCCGGCATCTGGCGGTCCCGGCGGTAGAACATGGCCCGGATCCGCTCGACCACCGCCTCGTCGCGACGTAACCCGACGCCCATGACAGCCGCGATCGCGTCGCGGGTGATGTCGTCGGGGGTGGGGCCGAGGCCCCCGCACACGATCACCGCTTCGCTGCGATCGAGCGCCTGCTCGAGCGCGGCGGTCATCCGGCCGAGGTTGTCGCCGACCTTGGTCTGGAAGTGGCTATCGATGCCCGCCAGCGCGAGCTGCTCCCCGATCCACGACGAGTTGGTGTCGACGATCTGTCCGAGCAGCAACTCGGTGCCCACGGCCACCACCTCGCACCTCACGGCGGAGTCACTCCTGGTTGTTCGAGCGGGACCGGGCCCGCGCCGAGCGGCTGTCGAGCATGTACTGCATCCCGGTGACCACCGTGAACGCCACCGCCACCCACAGCGCGATCGCCAGTACCAAATCCGCGTCCTCCAGGGTCGGCATGATCGCCATCGCCAGTGCCAACGCCTGCACGGAGGTCTTGTACTTGGCGGAGCGCCGGGCCGGGATGGACACGCCCTCGCCGGCCCATCGGGCCCTCCACGCGGTTATGCCGAGCTCGCGGAAGGCCATGATCGTCACCGGCACCCACCAGTACCGCTCCACAGCCACCAGGCAGAAGGCCGCTCCGAGCACCACGACCTTGTCGGCCAGCGGGTCTAGGAAGGCGCCGCTGCGGCTGGTGACGTTGGCCCGGCGGGCCACCCGCCCGTCGAAGAAGTCGGTGCCGGCCATGGCGACACCGAGGCCGAAAGCAGCCCACGACGCCCCCCGGCTCTGCTCGGCCTGGAGGATCAGCAGGAACAGCACCGGTGCGAACAGCAGACGGGCGAGCGTCAGCAGATTGGCGGGGTGAAGCAGGCTGGCCTGCGCGGGCGCCTCCGCGCCGCCCGGCGCGCTCACGCCGCCCGAGGCGTTCACGCCGCCTCCAGATCGCAGCCGGTTGCGGCGGTGACGGTCACCTTCGCGAAGGTACCCGCGGCCAGGCCGGCCGGCACGTGGACGACGCCGTCGATCTCCGGGGCCTCGCGGTGAGTCCGGCCAGCACCCGGCTCGTCCACGAGCACCTCCACCAGCCGGCCGACCAGCAGGTCGCGGCGCCGGGCCGTGATGGCGTCCTGCAGTTCGCTGAGCTCGGCCAACCGCTCGGAGACGAGGCCCCCGTCCACCTTGTTGTCCAGACCGGCCGAGTAGGTGCCGTCCTCCTCGGAGTAGGCGAAGAACCCACACCAGTCGAGCTGGGCCTCCTCCACGAAGCGCAGCAGCCGGTCGTGGTCCTCCTCGGTCTCGGTCGGGTAGCCGACAATGAAGTTCGACCGGAAGGCCGCCTCCGGCTCGCGCCGGCGGATCGCCTCGATCCGGGCCAGGAACCGCTGGCCGTCGCCCCACCGGCGCA
The DNA here is from genome assembly GCA_009842325.1 of Acidimicrobiaceae bacterium. Taxonomy (GTDB): domain Bacteria; phylum Actinomycetota; class Acidimicrobiia; order Acidimicrobiales; family Aldehydirespiratoraceae; genus Aldehydirespirator. Next base: position 78,664 of record VYFQ01000033.1, read on the forward strand.
TGCGGCGCAGCAGGGGCGCCGAGACGTGCTGGAGCGACAGGTCGAAGTAGGGGACGCCGGTGGCGCAGATCGCGTCTATCAGGGTGTCGTTGAGGTCCGACGGGTACAGGTACAGCAGGCGGGTGCGAGCGGCGCGCTCCGACACGGCCTCCACCAGCGGCACGATGCGGCGCTCACCGGAGCCCTGGTCCCGGCCGTAGGAGGCGAGGTCCTGAGCCACCAGCACGATCTCGACCGCGTCGAGCTGCTCGACCTCCGCCAGGATCTGCTCGGGGGTGCGGCTTCGCTGGGGACCGCGGAAACTGGGGATGGCGCAGAAACCGCAGGCGCGGTCACATCCCTCCGCGATCTTCACGTACGCCCACGGGCGGGCTGAGGGCGGCCGGGGCAGGTTCAACAGATCGAACGCCGGAACCGGGCGAGCCATCCGCCGGCCCAGCTCCACCGGCACGCCGGCGGGCTCGGGCGGCGCCGAGGACCCGGCCGCCAGCTCCATCCCGAATCCGGCTATGCGGTCGGCCTCCGGCAAGGCCTCGGCCAACTCGGCCCCGTAACGCTCCGCGAGGCAGCCGGTGACCACCAGCGAGGCGCCGGGCGCCTTGGTCTCCGAGAGGGCCAGGATCGTGTCGATCGATTCCTGGCGAGCCTCCTCCACGAAGGCACAGGTGTTGACGACCACCATGTCGGCTTCGGACGTGTCGCCAGCCGGCGACAGGCCGTCGGCGACCAGCAATCCGGTGAGCTTGTCGGAATCGACCTGGTTCTTGGGGCACCCCAAGGTGTGCACGACGAAGGATCTGGGCCTGCCGGACATAGAAGGTGTTACCAACCTAGAACCCCGCGGTGCCGGTAGGCGCGGGCAGCGAGGTCGTTGTGGAGGTCGGCGGAGGCCTGTGGGGACCGCAATCGCCCTCGTCGATGATGTCGCTGATGCGGTCGACGCGAGGGCCGGAGTCGGCCGGAACGGGCACGCCGTCGCCGTCGAGCAGGTGGGGATGGAACGTCCAGCCGACAACCCGATCACCTTCGAAGTCAACTTGCAGGACGCCCGTCTCCCCGCTCATGTGCTGGCGGGGCTCCCAGATGAAATTCCCCAGCGAGAAGGCCACCAGCTTCTCACCGGTGAACACCACAGGCTGCAGCACATGGGGATGGTGGCCGATGACCGCGTCGGCGCCCGCGTCGAGGAGCTGCCGGGCGAGCGAACGCTGGGCATCGTCCGGGCAGGGGTCGCGCTCGATGCCCCAGTGGACTATGGCGACCACTGCATCGGCTGCTGCCCCCGCGGCCCGAACGGTGTCGAGCACGCGAGCCAGATCGGGCGGGTGCGCCGACGCGACGCCCGGCGTGGAGGAACCGGCCGCGAAATTGGAGGGAACGATGAGGGAGGCTCCTACGAAGGCCACGTTCACTCCGCCGCCGGTCGTCAGGATCCGGTAGCGGTAGGCCTCGTCGATGTTGCGGCCTGCGCCGATGGTGGCCACTCCGGCGCCCTCCAGCAGGTCGATGGTGTCGGCCAAAGCGTCGCCGCCGTAGTCCATGGCGTGGTTGTTGGCCAGGTTGGCTACCCGTACGCCTCCGGCCGCTATCCGCCTGGCCGCTGATGGCGGAGCGCGGAACACGTACGTCTTGTCGTGGGGTGTGCCCCGGTCGCTGATCGCCATCTCCACGTTCACCACCGAGAGGTCCGATGAGCCCAGGGGGGGCTCGATGAACTCGAAGGGGTCCAAGCCCAACCGCTCGGACCGTTCCATCAGGACATCACCGCCGGCCAGCAGCGTCCAGGCTCGCGTGGACTCGGTGGTGGTGGTGCTCTGGACGGTGGTGATCGGTGTCGTCGTCGGCACCGGCGCGGTGGTCTCCGGAGGCAGTGTCGGCGCCGCCCCCGTCGACGACCGCACCCTTGGGCTCTCGGTGCATGCCGACGCCAACAGCGCGGCCGCTAGGAGTGCGCCGCTCCAAGCCACGACAGTCCTCGATCGCACCTACGAAACCTCCACAACGCGAACCCTGTACAGCCGGGGCCAGAGCTTGCCGGTCATCCACAGGGTGGCAGTTTTCTCGTCCACCGCAACCCCGTTGAGCACATCAATCCGGCTCCCAGCCGAGGCCTGGGACGCATCGTCCACGAGGGGGCCGGCGTCGATGGTGGCCACCACCTGTCCGCTGTCCGGATCGATCACCAAGAGGTGGTCGGTCTGCCACACGTTGGCGATCACCATGCTCTCAACGCACTCCAGCTCGTTCAGGTTGTCGAGCCGACCGTCGTAGCCGGACGCAGTCGCGGTCACGGTGCCCAATAGTTCGAAGGTATCGAGATCACGGCGGGCCAGCCGGTCGGAGCCGTCCGTCATGATCAGCTCGCCGCCCATCTCGCAGAGGCCCCAGCCCTCCCCCTCGTAGCTGTGATCCCGCACGGGCTCGAGGGTGGCGCGGTCGTACACGAGAGCGGTGCCGCTCTGCCAGGTGAGCTGGACGATCTCGTCGCCGGTGACGGTGAGGCCCTCGCCGAAGAACTCCGCCGGCAAGTCGACCCGGGCAGTGACCTCACCGGTCGCCGGGTTCACAGCCCGGAGCGACGACTGCCCCCACAGTCCGGTGCTCTCGTACATGATGCCGTCGGCGACTTCGAGCCCCTGAGTGAAGGCCTCCGGATCGTGCGGGAACCACTCGATGATCTCAACGGCCCAACGAGCCACCTCGTCGCCGCCGCCCGCCAGCGGGAACACCGACGCCTCGGTTCGCTGGTCGACCCGATCCGTTGTAGGGGGAGCCGGTGCAGTCGTAGCGGGGGCGGGCGCCGTTGTAGGGGGAGCCGGCGGGGCCGTTGTGGCGGGAGCGAGCGCGGTTGAGGGGGGAGCCGGCGCCGTTGTGGCGGGAGCGAGCGCGGTTGTAGAGGAAACTGGTGCCGATGAAGAAGGCGGCTGTGGACCCGGCGCGCAGCCTGCCACTATGACCCCCGCGCACACCAGAGCGCGCAGCAGGGAGCCGGGCCGCGTCACCGTCACCCGGCCAACAGCGCGATGCTCACCACCCACAGACCCAGCAGCACAACGCCGTCGATACGGCTGACCTTGTGGCCGATGGCCATGGCCACCCAACTCACAACGCAGATCACCACCATCATCAACGAACCAAGGGTCTGCACGGTGACATCACCAACCGGTCCAGGCCCCACGAGACCGATCGCGCCGCCCACCGCCAGCGAATTGAACACGTTGCTGCCCAGCAGATTGCCGACTAGAAGCTCGGTCTCGCGCTGGCGGGCGGCGGCTACCGCGGTGACCAGCTCTGGTGCCGATGTGCCTACTGCGACCATCGTGTACCCGACGAAGCCGCCCGACAGGTTGAGCGCCTCGGCCACCCGCTCGGCTCCCTCGACCAGGATGTAGGCCGAGCCGGCGACCAGAGCGAGCGACACCACCGTGCGCAGCGTCTCGACCCCGAGAGCGGGAGGATGCTCGCCCACGATCTCGGAGAGGTCCTCCATGTCGGATGCACTCCCGCCGGTGCGGGCCCCAGTCAGCACCAGCACGAACCAAGCCACCAGCGCAGCCACCAGCACCAGCCCCTCGAGGCGACTGACGTCGCCCTGCACCAGCAGGGCGAACAGGACGACCGCAGCGACCGATACGGCCGCGTCCCGGCGCACCACGCTTGAACTCACCGGGACAACGGCCACGAACGAGGCCGCGCCCAGCACGAGGGAGATGTTGGCCACGTTGGAGCCGACGATGTTGCCGACGCCGATGTCCAGCCGACCGTTGGCCGCGGCCAGCGTCGAAACCAGCATCTCCGGCGCGCTGGTGCCGAACCCCACCACGATGGCTCCCACCACGAGGGGGGCCATCCTCAGCACGACCGCCAGCCGGGCGGCCCCCCTCACGAACTGGTCGGCCGCCAGCGACAGCACCACCAGCCCGACGACGGACAGAACGAGGCCGAGCAGCATCTACAGCGACCGCACAACCCGGCGGCCGGTCATATCAGCGAGTCTGCCATATCAGAGGGTCTGCCTGCTCTCGAGTTCCTCGGCAGTGATGAGAACCTCACGGGCCTTCGAGCCGGTGGACGGGCCGACGACACCTCGCTGCTCGAGCAGGTCCATGATCCGCCCTGCCCTGGCGAACCCCACTCGCAGCCGGCGCTGGAGCATCGATGTGGAGCCGAGTTGCGTCTCGACCACCAGCGCCATGGCCGCCTCCAGCAGCTCGTCCCCGTCATCGGACTCGAGGGGCGGTGGCGCGTCTGTGATGCTCGTGGGCATGATCGGAGCCCCCCCGAGGTCGGGCGCCGCCCGCTGGGGACCGACCGCGCCGCCGGGCTCTCCGCCGGTCAGGTCCTCCGCAGTGACCGACGGATCGTCGTCGGAGTCGGGGGCTTGGTCGACCCAGTGGGACACCACGGAGCGCACCTCGTCCTCCGTGACCCAGCATCCCTGGATCCGGTGGGGTGTCGACGACGAGGGGCCGAGATAGAGCATGTCGCCCTGGCCGACCAGCCGCTCGGCGCCGGGCTGGTCGAGGATGACCCGCGAGTCGGTCAGGCTCGACACGGCGAACGCCAGCCGGGCCGGGATGTTGGCCTTGATCACGCCGGTGATGATGTTCACCGACGGCCGCTGCGTGGCTATCACCAGATGGATCCCGACCGCGCGGGCCATCTGAGCAATACGGGCGATCGACTCCTCGACATCGCGTGCGGCCACCATCATCAGGTCGGCGAGCTCGTCCACCACCACGAGCACGAACGGCAGGCGCTGGTACCGCAGAGGCTCGCCGTCGGCGTCCCTTGCCCCAGCAGGGGGTTCAAGGGTGTCGGCGTCGACCGCTGCGTTGTAGCCGGCGATGTCGCGGAAGCTGGTCTCGTGGAGCAGGTCGTAGCGCCGCTCCATCTCCCGCACCGCCCAGCTCAGCGCATTGGCGGCCTTGCGGGGATCGGTGACCGGCGCGGTGAGCAGATGCGGGACGCGGTCGTACTGGCCCATCTCGACCCGCTTGGGGTCGACAAGGATCATGCGCACGTCTTCGGGTGTGGAGCGCATCAGCACCGACGTGATCAAGGAGTTGAGGCACGACGACTTCCCGGCGCCGGTGGCTCCCGCGATCAGAAGGTGCGGCGTGGTCGCCAGGTTCATCATGATGGCGTGCCCGTTGATGTCCCGGCCGATGGCCACCTCCAGGGGGTGATCGGCGCTGGCTGCCTCCCGAGAGCGCAGCACGTCGCCGAGGCGCACGATCTGGCGATCCAGGTTGGGGACCTCCACGCCGATGGCCCGGCGGCCGGGTATGGGCGACAGGATGCGTACATCGGGCGAGGCCATGGCCAGGGCGATGTCCTTGCGCAGGCTCTCGAGCTTCGACACCCGCACGCCCTCGTCCAGTTCCAGCACGAAGCGGGTGACGGTAGGCCCCACCACGGGCTCCAGCAGAAGGGTGGGCACATCGAAGCGGGCCAGCGTGGCCTGCAAGAGCTGGCCCCGCTCGGCGACCTCGGCTTTGTCGATCTCCCGCGACGGGGTCGCCGCCAGAATGTCCATCTTCGGGAGCTTCCACTTGGACCCCTCGCCGCGGCGTTTGGAGCCCGCTGCCGGGCGCCTGGTTCTGGACGACGAAGCGGCGCTGTGACCGGGAGATGAGATCTCCCGGAACGGAGCCGGCCCCGGCATCGCGGTGGAGGGCTCCGGTTCCGCCTCCGCCTCGCTCGGGGGCTCATCAGCGCCCGGCGATCCGGCATAGGGATGCGAGTCCGGAGGTGCGGGACCGGCTGGTCCCTCCTTGATGTCGCTGAACAGGTTCACGACCGCGGTGCGCAGCAGCCGCCACAGCGGGCTCAGCGCAGCGCCCAAAGCAGCCGACGCCGATCTCACTGTGAGCCCGGTGACGACGATGACGCCGACCAGTCCCACGAACACAAGCAGCAGCACCGAACCCCATGCAGCCGTCCAGGCATGCAGGAAGCCACCGATGCCGACTCCCAGAGCACCGCCTGCGGCACCCAACTCGTCCACCCCGTCGCCCAGGCCGGGGCGGCCGCTGGCCAGATGTAGCAAGCCCGTCGAAGACACCAGCAGCAGGACGCCGCCCAGAACCATCCTGACCGCGGAGTCGGACCGCTCGATCTGGGCGCGCCCGTCAGGCGGATCGCCCTCAGCGCGGTCGCCACCGTCGCCTGCACGGTGCACCGCGCCACCGCGACGCCCGCCCCAGAGTGCCGCGGCCCCCATCGCGGCCAGCCCGACGGGGAGGGCCATGCGCACCAGGCCGAAGCAGGCGGCGAGGGCGCTGTCCACGCCCTCGCCCAGCGGTCCGGCCGCTGAGAACCAGACGCTTCCGGCCACCAGGAGGCCGGCCACGACCGCGGCCAGACCCCAGATGTCCCGGCGATGGCGGCTCACCACCGAACCGACCGCGGCCGAGCCCCGGCGAGAGGCTCGCTTGCCCGCGGACGGCCCCTTCGCCCCTCGAGACTTGGAATCGGCTCCTTTGGTCGCCATGAAGGGTGACGCTACCAGTAGCCCCCCGCAGCCTCGTGAACCCTCGACACTCTCAGACGGTGATCACCGGGACGATGACAGGGCGGCGGCGGGTGCGCTCCCGCGAGATGCGCCGGGCGGTTCGCAACACCAGATCCGCCAGCGCTTCCCGGTCGCGGTCACCCGCGGCCAATGCATCCCTCACCTCTGTCTCGACGCCGTCGGCCACTGCGGCCTCATGGCCCACCAGGGCCGGATGCTCCACCCATCCCCGCGACACGATCTCGGGACTGGAGGCCAGCACGCCCAACTCCAGGTCGACGCTCACCACCACGGCCACGAAGCCGTCGGCGCCGAGTTTCCGGCGCTCGTCGAGAACGGTGGAGCCCAAGTCCCCGACTGTCCCGTCGACATAGATGTGGTCGCCGCCCACCGATCCGGCATGGAGCAGGCCCTCGTCGGTCAGCTCGATCCGGTCGCCGTCGCAGCACAGCACCACCCGCTCGGAGGGCATGCCCATCTCGCGGGCGAGACGGGCATGCGCGACCAGATGCTCGTACTCGCCGTGAACGGGCACGAACCACTCCGGCGATGCCACCGAGTGCAGGACCCTGAGTTCCTGCTGCTTGCCGTGACCGGAGGTGTGCACGTCCAGGTTGCCGGTGTGAAGCACGAGCGCGCCCCTGCGGGCCAGACCGTTGCGAACCGCGCCCACCGCGGCCTCGTTGCCGGGGATCGGGTGCGAGCTGAAGATCACCGTGTCCTCGGCGCCGATCTCGACCCACTTGCTGGTGCCCTCGGCCATCTGGGTCAGGGCGGCCCGGGGCTCGCCCTGCGACCCGGTGCACACGATCAGCACCTGTGACGGCTCGAGCCCCTCGAGGTCGGTGATGTCGCGCAGAGCGTGATCGGGAACCCGCAGCAGGTTCAGCTCGCGGGCCAGCCCGACATTGCGCTGCATGGACAGACCCAGCGTCGCCACCGTGCGGCCGGCGGCGACGGCTGCGTCCATCACCTGCTGGATCCGGTGGATGTGGCTGGCGAACGCCCCGATGATCACCCGACGACCCTCCTGGTGGGCGATCACATCGTGCAGGACATCGCCCACGTCTTTCTCCGAGCGCGACGATCCGGGCGCGTCGGCGTTGGTCGAGTCGGCCAGCAGCAGCCTGACCCCTGGATCGTCGGCCAGCGCCCCGATGCGGGAGAGCGCGGTTCGGCGGCCGTCCACCGGCGTGAGGTCGAGCTTGAAGTCGCTGGAGTGCAGGATCACTCCCTGCGGTGTGGAGAAGGCCGTGATGAGTCCTCCCGGCACCGAATGGGTGACGGGCATCGCCTCGCATCGGAACGGTCCGGCGCGGAAGGAGTCCCCGTCGCGGACCTCGCGCAGCTCAGCCCGGTCGAGCAGGCCCGCCTCGGCAAGCTTGTGCCTCACCAGGCCGAGCGTGAACGCCGACCCGTAGACGGGGAACGACAGGTGCTCGAGCAGATGCGGGAGCGCACCTATGTGATCCTCGTGGGCGTGGGTGGCGACGCACGCCTCCACTCCCCCGCTGTCCAGCAGCCATGCGAAGTCGGGCAGCACGGAGTCGACGCCGGGCAGGTCGTCGCCCGCGAACATGCGGCCGCAGTCGAGCAGTACCCGGCGGCCCGCGGTCTCGAGGACCGCGCAGTTCCGTCCTATCTCACCCAGGCCGCCCAGGAAGGTGACGGCGACGGGTGCAGCCACTTGCGTGCGGGCGGCGCTCAGCCCGTACCGACCGGAGCCGGCTCGGCGAGCACCTCAGCAGCCGCTTCCGCCGGCTGCTCGGGTTCCGGCTCGGAGCCGCGCAGTGCCGCGAGGACCTCCCTGGCCTGGTCCTCCAGTCCGGGGGGCTCCGGTCCCATGGGCAGGCGGCACGGCCCGGCCGGCAGTCCCAGCACCCGCATCATGCACTTGGTGGGCACGGGATTGGGAGCCGCGTCACCGGTCTCGAAGTCGTACGAGTCGAGCAGCCGCCGGTTGATGGCTGTCGCCTCGGCGACCCGACCGCTCTCGAACGCGTCGAACATGGCCGCCGTCTCCCTCCCCGCCCAGTGGGTGGCCACACCGATGACGCCCACCGCGCCGATCGACATCAGCGGCAAGGTGAGCGAGTCGTCGCCCGAGTACACCTCAAAGCCGTCCGGCGCCATCTCCAGCAGCCGGGCCGTCTCCGCGGGGGAACCGGCCGCGTCCTTCAGCCCGACGATGTTGGGGACCTCGTGGGCCAGCCGGACCAGGGTCTCGGTGGTGACCTTGCGGCCGGTGCGTCCGGGTATGTCGTAGATGATCACCGGCAGTTCCGTCGCGGCCGCGCAGTGGCGGAAGTGCGTGTCCAGCCCTGCTTGCGACGGCCGGTTGTAGTAGCCGGCCACATGCAGGATCCCGTCGGCCCCGGCGCGGGTGCACCGCTCAGTGAGGTCGATGGCGGCGCGGGTGTCGTTGCTGCCGGCTCCCGCCACCACGGGCACATCGACCGCGGCCACCACCGCGGCCACGAGTTCGGCCTGCTCGGAGTGGGTGAGAGTGGGGCTCTCCCCGGTTGTTCCCGCGACCACCAGGCCCTCGTTGCCGTTGGCCACGAGCCACTGAGCAAGGCGTGCCGCTCCGTCGAGGTCGAGCACCCCGTCCTCGGTGAAGGGGGTGACCATCGCGGTCAGTACGCGTCCGAACCGGCCCATGGCCTACAACTGTAGTTCGGTACCGGGGGCTTCTTCGCGCCCGGTGACGGCCCGGCGCAGGATGAGGCCGTACACCACGACCGCTCCGGCCGAGAAGAAGAACCACTGGAACGCGTACGACAGGTGGGGTCCCTCGCCCAGATCGGGATCGGGCACGGGCTCCGGCAGGCCCTCGGGCTGGGGCGGCGACTGGGCCCGCAGCCTGATCCACACCCCCTCCACGTCGATGCCAGACACCTCGGCGAACCGATCCAGGTCCATACGGGAGATCTCGGGCACGTCCCCTGGGGCAGTCTCCGCGACCCTGCCGCCCCCGACACTGTCGAATGCGAGCCCGGCCACGACAACTCCTCCTGCCGGCGGGGCCGTGCTGCGTTCGTCGAGTCCGGTCAGGCTCCGGCGGGGGATCCAGCCCCTGACCACCGCCACGGCCCGGCCGTCGTCGAGTTCCAGCGGCGTCGCCAGCCAGAAGCCCGGCTGCCCGCCACTGCTCCGGTTGCCGATGCGCACTTCCGCGTCGGCGAGGTAGGTGCCGGTTGCCGCCACCGCGGTGTATTCGGGTGGGAGCCCGCGCCGGTCGAGGTGGGCTGCGATGTCGAACGGGTCCTGAGACATGGCCGCCGCGATCTCGGCGTTGTCGGCGCGGCGCTCGTCGAGTCGACGGAGTTGCCAGAACCCCAGGTTGACCATGAGCACGACCATCGCCAGCGCGAAGATGTGCGAGGCGAGCCACCCCACCGAACTCAGCCGGCGCACCCTGCCCGCTCGGCCTCTCAGATGCCCAGAACCTCGCCGAGGCCGACGGTCAAGCCCGGCCCGAGAGTCACCACGCGCTTGGCCGCCAGGAGCATGCCCGGCATGAACGCCGACCGGTCGATGGTGTCGTGGCGGATTGTAAGGGTCTCGCCGGGCCCGCCGAGCAGCACCTCCTGGTGTGCGACCAGTCCCTTGAGACGCACCGAGTGGACCGGGATCCCGGCCGGGCCGCGGCCGCCGCGTGCTCCGGGCAGGCCCTCGCTGGCCGTGGGGTCCGGCGCCCAGTCGTCGGAGGCCTCCGCCATGGCCTCGACCGTCACCATGGCCGTACCCGAGGGTGCGTCCACCTTGCGGTCGTGGTGCAGTTCGATCACCTCGGCGGTGTCGAAGTACGGAGCGGCCAGAGCCGCGAACCGGGTCATGAGCACGGCGCCCACTGCGAAGTTCGGCGCGACGACGCAGTGGCTCCGCACGAAGCTGGCGCGCAAGTCATCCAGGTCGTCGGCACCCAGACCGGAAGTTCCGATCACAGCGTTGATCCCGGCCGCGGCCAGCACGCCCATGTTGGCCCGGACCGCCTCCGCGACGGTGAAGTCCACCACCACCTCGACGCCCGCCTCGACGAAGTCCTCGACCGAGCCGGCGGAGCCGATCGCGGCCACCAGCTCGGTGTCGGGGTCGGCGTCGATGGCCCGGCAGGCCTCGGCGCCCATGCGTCCGGTGGCGCCGCAGACACCGAGCTTGATCATGGCCAGATATCTAGCGGGGACCGCGGCCGCCGCGGCGTCCTCCACGCCGGACCCGCGGATCCGGGCCCAGCTCACCGAACTCGCGCTCGAGCTCCAGGTCGAAGGAATCCTCGAACGAGACCCCCTTGGCACTGGACACCGGCGCGGGCGGCCTCGACCGGGAGCCGGACCGATCCTCGCGGCGCTGCTCGCCGCCGGCGTGATCGGCACGCCCCGCGTCCGATCGTCTCGGCTCGGGCCGGCCGCCGTCGCGGTGGCGACCGAAGCCGCCGTCGCGGTCGGTCCGGCCCGATCCGTCGCCCGCAGGGCCACGGGACTCGCCTCGGTTCGCCCCGCCGTCGGTGCCGGCCCGGGACATCTCCCGGCGCCGGGCGGAAGGCGCTTCGCCTCCGTCGGAGTCGTCCGTCTTGGGAATGAGCGAGATCTTCCCGTTGGGGTCGACGTCCTCGACAACGACATCGATCTCCTCACCGAGTTCGAGTACGTCCTCGACCTTGTCGATGCGCCTGCCGCCTCCCAACTTGGAGATGTGCACCAGACCGTCGCGACCGGGCAGGATGTTCACGAACGCCCCGAACTTGGTGATGTTCACCACCCGTCCCCGATAGGTGGCGCCGACGTCGGCTGTGGGCGGATCCAGGATGAGCTTTATCTGCCGCTCGGCCTCCAGCACCGCGCCCCGGTCGGTGGAGGCGATGGCCACGATGCCGACCGCGCCGTCGTCGTCCACGCTGATGTCGGCGCCGGTCTCGGACTGGATGGCGTTGATCACCTTGCCCTTGGGTCCGATCACCTCGCCGATCTTCTCAACGGGGATCTCGAAGGAGGAGATCTTCGGGGCGGTGTCGCGCACCTCGGGCCTCGGCTCGATGATGGTCTCGGCCATCACGTCGAGGATGTCGAGGCGGGCCGAGTGCGCCTGCCGCAGCGCGTCGGCCAGCACCGACGCCGGGATGCCTGAGATCTTCGTGTCGAGCTGGAGCGCGGTGATGAAGTCCGTCGTCCCGGCCACCTTGAAGTCCATGTCTCCGAAGGCGTCCTCGGCACCGAGGATGTCGGTGAGGGTCACCCAGGCACCGTCGGCGTGGACCAGGCCCATGGCCACCCCCGCCACCGGCGCCTTGATCGGAACGCCAGCGTCCATCAACGACAGCGTGGATCCGCACACCGACGCCATCGAGCTCGACCCGTTGGACGCCATCACCTCAGACACGGTGCGCACCGTGTAGGGCCAGTCCTCGAACCCGGGCACGACCGGGAACACGGCCCGCTCAGCGAGCGCCCCGTGTCCGATCTCGCGCCGCTTGGGACCGCGCATGAAGCCGGTCTCGCCCGTGGAGAACGGCGGGAAGTTGTAATGGTGGAAGTAACGCTTCTTCTCGGTGGGCGACAGGTCGTCGATCAGCATGTCGCTGCGGCCGATCCCCAGCGTGGTGAAGTTGAGCACCTGGGTCTCGCCCCGCTGGAACAGCCCCGAGCCGTGAGCAGTCGGAATCACCCCGATCCGGCACATCAGCGGGCGCAACTGGTCGGTGGCGCGGCCGTCGATGCGGACACCCTCAGTGACGATGCGCCGTCGCACCGCCTCCTTGGTGACGGTACGGATGGCGCTGCCGATCTGCCGGGCCGCGCCCACCTCGTCGCCGAAGCGCTCATCCAGTTCGGCGATCACGTCGGCGGCCAGGGCAGCCTCGGCGGCCTGACGGTCTGCCTTGTCCGCGATCCGCTGGGTCGCATCGATGCGATCGGCGGCCGCGTCGCGTACCGCCGCCAGGATGTCGTCGGTGTAGTCGACCGCCAGCGGCACGTCCATCTTGGCGACCGGGCCCACCGAGTCGATCATCTGCTGCTGGAGCTCGATCATCTCGCGGATCCAGGTCTTGGCCGCTTCCAGGCCCCCCGCGAGAATGTCCTCGTCCACCTTGGGGACGCCGTTGGAATACAGGTCCCAGGTGGCGGCGGTGCCTCCGGCCTCGACCATCATCACGGCGACGTCGTCGCCGTCGAGCCGGCCGGCCACCACCATCTCGAACGCGGAGGCGTCACCTTCCTCGTATGTCGGGAACGGCACCCACTCGCCCGACGACGACCAGGCCACGCGCACGGCGCCGATCGGTCCATCGAAGGGGGTCGGCGAGATGCACAGCGCCAGCGACGCCGCGTTGAGCGCCGCGATGTCGTAGGGATTGGACTGGTCGGCGCCCAGCACGGTGGCCACGACGTGCACCTCGTTGCGGAACCCGTCGGGAAAGCTGGGCCGCAGCGGGCGGTCGACCAGCCGGCAGGTCAGGATGGCCTGCTCCCCGGCGCGGGCCTCGCGCCGGAAGAACGAGCCGGGGATGCGGCCCGCCGCGTACATCCGCTCCTCGACATCGACGGTGAGGGGGAAGAAGTCGGCACCCTCCCGGGGCGACTTGGCGCAGGTGGCAGTGACAAGCACCACGGTGTCGCCCATGCGGGCGGTGACGGCGCCGCCCGCGAGCGGGGCCAGCAGGCCCGTCTCGAAGGTGGCGTCCTTGCCTTCGGCGCGCGTGAACGCACCAGTGACAGAAATGGCATCGGCCATGGGATAACTCCTTGAGGACCCCGGCAGGGGCCCGATCTGGGCACGACCCCGCCAGTTCCCAGTCGTATCGGTCCCACCCGGCTAGGGGGCGGGGCCGATACGACTAGCACCGGAGTGGTCGCGCCTGATGTCGGTTGTCACTGGGATCGTCGCTGGCTCGTCGACACCGACCTCGGCGCCTTCAGCCAGAGGGGCGGCCCTGAAGCCGCCCCGTCGTGCTCAGCGTCGCAGACCGAGATGGGCGATTAACGCCCGGTACCGCTCGACGTCGTTCTCCTTCACGTAGTCGAGCAGCCTCCTGCGCCTGCCCACCAGCATCAGCAGACCCCTCCGGCTGTGGTGGTCCTTCCTGTGGACCCTCAGGTGCTCGGTGAGATGGTTGATGCGATCGGAGAGCAGAGCGACTTGGACTTCGGGAGAACCGGTGTCGTTCTCCTTGAGTCCGAAGGTCTCGACCATCGAGGTGATGGTGTCGGCCTTGGGAGGGAGGCTGGTTGGCATGGATTCTCCGTTGGGTATCGGACCCTGCTGCATGACCCGCAGTGCGAGGCCGGCAGCCTGCGTGCTGCGCACGACACGTCCCGCCGACGGCGGGACGTGGTCAGGCTACCGGCGGGCCGGAGGATTCAGAACTCAGCGGCGAGGGCCTCGTCGAAACTGGCCCCCTGCTCGATCAGGGCCCGGTAGCGCATCACATGGCGGGGACGGTTGAAGCCGAGCACCCCGACAATGCGTCCTGCCCGACCGTAGATCGCGGCGAAGCGCCGCTCGTCGACCGAACCGGTCACCACGCGCACCTCGTCGTCGCCGCGAACGCGGCCGGCCAGCTGGATCTTTCGGTCGTACTGGTCGCTCCAGAACCACGGCACCGGGGTGAACGGCCCCACCGCCGCGTCGAGCAGGCGACGGGCCGCGTGGGCACCCTGCTGGGCCGCGTTGTCCCAGTGCTCCACCCGCATCGTCTCGCCGAAGAGCTCGTTGGGCCAGCGGGCCACGTCACCCGCGGCGGTCACCCTGTCGGCGGCCAGGCACGAGGCGTCGCACACCACGCCGTCGTCCACCTCCAGGCCCGATCCGTCCAACCATTCGGTGTTGGGGATCACGCCGATGCCGACCACCACCACGTCGGCGTCGATCGTCGAGCCGTCCGACAGAGTCACTCGCTCCACCCGGCCGTCGCCGGAGATGCGCTCCACGCCGACGGCGGTGCGCAGGTCGACGCCGTGGTCGCGGTGGACTTCGGCGCACACCTCGCCCATCTCGTCACCGAGCACCCGGCTGAGAGGGGTGGGCAGAGCCTCCACCATCGTGACGTCGAGGCCGCGGCCCCGCGCCGTTGCAGCCACCTCGGCCCCGATGAAGCCGGCGCCCACCACTACCACCCGCTGCGGCATCGCCTCGAAGTCGGCCCGCAGCGCCAGGCAGTCGTCCAGTGACCGCAGTACGTGGACTCCGCCGATCCCTTCGGTGCCCGGCATGGTCCGGCAGCGGGCCCCCGTGGCGATTACGAGCCCGTCGAACTCCACGGTCTCGCCGGTATGGAGGGTCAGCTCGCGAGCGTCGAGGTCCAGAGCGGTGGCCCGCACGCCGAGACGGGCCTCGATGCCGTCCTCTTCAATCTCCTCAGGGTCGGTCAGCGCAGCCCGCTCGGGCTCCCAATCGCCCGCGAGGACCTGCTTGGACAGGGGAGGCCGGTCATAGGGCAGGTGAGTCTCGGCACCGATCAGCGTGACCGGACCATCGAAGCCCTCGCGCCGGAGAGCCTCAGCCGCGTTCAACCCCGCCAGTGAGGCCCCGACGATGGTGACGGCGCGCGGGGCTTGGGTCATGTGCAGTCGGCTCCCGAGGTTGGCTCAGTCTTCGGCAATCGAGATGGCCTGCTTGGGGCAGCGCTGCACGCACTCCTCCACCCTGGCCCGATCGGCCTCGCCGGGCGTCTCGTTGAGGATGTAGAGGAAGTCGTCGTCTCGCACCTCGAAGATGTCGGGCGCGATCTGCATGCAGACGGCATTGCTCTCGCACAGGTCAAAGTCAACAACGATGCGCATCGGCTCTCCCCTTGTCGTTTGGCGGTGTCGTAAGTGCGGCCGCGGCTCCACGGTAGCGAACGGCACAGGCCGGCCGCGAGATCAGGTTAGGAATTCGGCCAGTCGGTCCTTGGCCTTCATGTCACCGAGGGGTCGTCCGATGATGGCCCGGTCGCCCCTGACCAGCACCGGGCGCTGCAAGAGCCTCGGATACTGGAGCAGCACGTCTACCACCGCGCCGGGGTTGCCGACGTAGTCGTCGGCGTCCAGCCCCAGCTTCGAGAACTGCGAGTCCTTGCGGACCAGGTTCTCCACCGGATCCTCCAGCCGCTCGACGATGCCCTGGAGCGTGTCGCGGTCGGGACGATCAGACATGTAGAGCACTACGTCGAAGTCGGCTCCGGTATCCGTGGCGACCGCCACGGCATTCTTGGAGGAGTTTCAATGCTTGTTGTGATAGATGGTGATGTCGGCCATCGGGAGTCTCAATCCTCTTCCTGTCGGGCTACATAGACCTCTCGCCTCTCCAAGAACACTGGCCGCCTGGTCTCGTAGACCTCCCGCAGCTTGTGCTTGAGAATCTTGAGGGTGGCATTGCGGGGCAACGGGCCGGGATGGATCTCGAGCTGCTCGGGAACCTTCTGGCGGGCAAGGCCGGCCGCCAGGCAGGTCTCAACCATCTCCTCGAAGGTCAGGTCGTCCGAGTCGGGCGCGGTCTCGACCACCGCGCAGACCCTCTCGCCCCGCGTGCGGTCCGTCAGCCCGATGACCGCGACGGCCCCCACCTTGTCGTGGGCGTACAGCACGTCCTCGATCTCCTTGGCGGAGATGTTCTCTCCCTTGCGGATGATGATGTCCTTCACCCGTCCGGTCAGCGTCAGGTGCCCGTCGGGGCCCAGCACGCCCAGATCGCCGGTTCGGAAGCGGCCCCGGGCGTCGAAGGCCCGTCGATTGAGGGTGGGGTCGGTGTAGCCCGAGAACAGCATCGGGCCACTCACCCTCACCTCGCCCTGGACACCGGCGGGGGCGGGAGCCTCCCCGCCGTCGGCGGCCATGGCCACGATGGACACATCGCAGCCGTGGACCGGGCGACCGTCGGTGTAGGCCAGCTGGTGGTCGCTGTCACGAGGAGACCCCTGCGAGATCATCGGGCACTCGGTCATGCCGTACCCGTGGGCCACGGGCACCCCCATCTGCTCCTTCACCCGGAAGTAGATCTCGGGCGGCTTCGGAGCGCCCCCGCCCGACAGCACCCGCAGGGTGGGCATGGCCGGACGGCCGGTGGACTCGCGAGACTTGCGGTCCTCCTCGAGGAACATCTGGTAGAAGGCCGTCGAGCCGCCGGCCATGGTCACGCCGTGGCGGGCGTAGGTCACGACCGCCGCGGCCGGATCGAATCGCTCGACGAGGACGGCGCCGAATCCGGCCGCCAGCATCGTCACCATGTAGTCGGGTCCGCCGATATGGGCATACGGGAAGGCGATAGAACCCACGTCGTCGCCGCTCATGTCGAGCGCCCGGGCGAGCCCGACTCCACCGGCGATCAACGACGCGTCGGTGTGCTTCACGCCCTTGGGATCAGAGGTGGTGCCCGAGGTGTAATACAGCCAGCGCACGGTGTCGCCGCCATCGGATTCCGGCACCGGCGGCAGAGTGGCCGGATTGCCCTCGGGAAGGGTGTCGTAGCCGGCGAGGGTCCGAGCCTCGTGGTCGAGCCCCGCGATGATCTCGCTAACCATGCCGCCGTAGTCGAAGCCGTTCCAGACGCCCGGATGCACGACCAACTCGGCTCTCGTCTGCCGGATGCAGAAGCCGACCTCACGCTTGCGGTAGATGTGGATGATCGGGTTCTGCACCGCGCCCAGACGGCTGAGGGCGAAGCTCAGCAGTACGGTCTCGATGCGGGTGGGCAGTACCCAAGTGACCGGCGTGCCCTCGGTGACGCCCATGGACAGGAGTCCCGCGGCCACACGTTCGGCCTGGTCCCTGAACTCTGTGAAAGTCAGCGAGCGTCCCGCCTCGTCGACAAGCATCATCCTGTCGGGTGTGGCCGTCACCCGACTGTTGAGCAGATCCCAGAAGGTCCGGGCGTCGTAGATCGGCTCGGTCATGCAGGTCGCTCCGGTAGCTAGAACAGGGATGGATCGTAACGCACGGCGGAGCCGTCCAGACGAGACGCGCCGGAGCCCGCCAGCGCCATACTGGCGGGCTCCGCACGGTCCCTGGAGGGGGGGAATGTGGATCCGGTTCTGGCTGATCCTGTCGTTCAGACCCGAGTCCTATTGACTAGGTTACACCATCGTCACGGGTTTGTCACATTCTTGTCACAGATTTTTTCTGAAGCCCAAGTTGACTCTCGGCAACTCCGATCCCTCTGCTTCTCAACGGGTGCCGTACACGGGTGCAGGCGGTTCTTCGGCCTCGACGGAGAGGCGGGCCAGCGCGGCCGCCTCAGCCACCGTCATGGCCCGATCCCCCACCGACACCACCGGTCCGTGCTGCCATCCGTCGCACACGTTGAGCTGACCTCCCGTGCACTCGAAGACTCTCCCGGAGACATCGCAGTCCGCGCTCCCGAGCCACACAACCAGCGATGAGACATTCCCAGGAGCCTTGGGATCCCAGCCGTCATCGGGCCGCTCGGGGTAGCCGGGGATCACTGCCGTCATCCGCGTGCGAGCATCGGGTGCGATGGCGTTGGCGAGCACTCCGTAGCGCCCCCACTCCGCGGCCTGCTGGATCGTCAGCGCCGCGATGGCGGCCTTCGCCGCGACATAGTTGCCCTGTCCGATGGATCCCATCAGACCCGCTCCAGACGACGTGTTGACGATCCGGGCGGCCGGTGCGTCGCCGCCGGAGGCCTTCTGGCGTTCCCGCCAGTGAGCAACCGCGTGGCGGGACGGGACGAAGTGGCCCTTCAGATGGACCCGCACTACGGCATCCCACTCCTGCTCGTTCATGTTCACCAGCATGCGGTCGCGCAGGAACCCGGCGTTACACACCAGCGTGTCGAGGCGGCCCCACATGTCGATGGCCTGCGCCACCATGGCGCCCGCCTGCTCCCAGTCGGCCACATCGGCGTGATTGGCCGCGGCCGACCCGCCGGCGGCGACGATCTCGTCCACCACCGCCGTGGCGGCGTCGTCGGCGCGGGGCTCGCTGCCGTCACTGTGCACGCCGAGATCGTTGACCAGAACGTGGGCTCCCTCCGCCGCGTAGGCGAGCGCGTGGGCCCGGCCTAGTCCCCGGCCCGCGCCGGTGACGATCACCACTCGCCCGTCGCAGAAGCCCATGACGCTCGCTCAGGCCGCGCGGCGGCCCCGTACCAGGCGACCGGGCCGGGCCCCGGTGTCGACGCCATCGGCGCGTGTCTGCTCGCCGGCCACGATGGTGACGGTGTAGCCGTCGGCGTGTTGCAGCAGGCGCCGGCCTCCGGCGGGCAAGTCGTGCACCAGCCGGGGGGTTCGAAGGCTGATCCTGGCGTGGTCGATGACGTTCAGGTCGGCCCGCTTGCCCGGCGCGACGACGCCCCGATCGTTCAGCCCGAACAGCGCGGCAGTGTCGTGACTCTGCTTGCGCACCACCCATTCGAGCGGCAGCTGCTCGCCCCGACTGCGGTCCCGGGTCCAGTGGCTGATCATCGTGGTCGGCATCGAGGCGTCGCAGATCAGCCCGCAGTGGGCACCGCCGTCCGAGAGTCCGACCACGGCCCGGGAGTGGGTGAGCTGTTCCCGGATCACGTCGTGGTTGCCGTCCACGTAGTTGAACAGCGGCGCCATCAGCAGCGCCCGGCCGTCCTCAGCGCAGAAGGCGTCGTAGGCGGCCTCGGCCATGTCTACTCCGGCCGCAGCTGCGATGGCCGCGATGGAGCGGTCGGGCGCGGGCTCGTAGTCGGGAGGGTCGCCGAGCACGTACAGCTGTTCGAGCATCCTGGCGACCAGCGAGCCGACGCCCTCATGCATGCCGCCCCGGCGCTCGCCGTCGGGTTCGGACAGGATGGCGGCCCGTACGGCCGGATCTCGCAGGCGCTCGATGCGCTCTTCGATGCCTAGGCGCTCAATGGCGCGATAGGTGGGACGTCGCATGAAGGGGTGGCTCGTCTGCCAACCCGCCAGCAGTCCGAACGGGCGCCCGGCCACCTGCGGGTACAGCTGCGCGCCCTCCTCCGCCGCCTGCAGCGACACGTCCATCAGCTCACGCCACAGATCGGGCGCAGCAGGCACCTGCAGCAGGGCGAAACTGACCGGCTGGTCGATCGCGGCCGACAGCCGCCTCATCCACTCGACTTCGGAGCGAGGCTTGACGACGTCCTCGCCCGCCGATCCCACCGGAGCCAGCTCGAAGACTCCTCCCCCGCCGTCGCGCAGCCCGCGGCCCAGGCCGAACAGCTCGTCCTCCGCCGCGAACGTTCCCGGCACGGGCTCGCCGTCCATGGCCTTGTGGGCCAGCGTGCGCGACGTCGACACACCCAGCGCGCCAGCGGACACCGCGTCGGCCACGATGTGCTCCATGCGGGCAATCTCATCGATGTCGGCCGGCTCGTTGCGGGCGCCGCGCTCGCCCATCACGTAGGCCCGCACCGCTCCATGGGGAACCTGGGTGCCCACATCGATGGCCCAGTTATGGCCGTCGAGGGCATCGAGGTAGTCGCCGAAGGACTCCCAGCCCCATGTGATCCCCTCCGACAGCGCGGCACCGGGGATGTCCTCCACGCCCTCCATCAGCTGGATCAGCCACTCCTCGGTGCCGGGCCGGACCGGCGCGAATCCCACTCCGCAGTTGCCCATGACCACGGTGGTGACTCCGTGGCCCGAACTGGGCTCGAGAAGGTCGTCCCATGTGGCCTGGCCGTCGTAGTGGGTGTGCACGTCGACGAAGCCGGGGGTGACGATCTGGCCGGAAGCATCGATGGTGCGAGCCGCGTCGCCCGGCAGGTCAGGGCCGACGGCGACGATGGTGTCACCCGCTACGGCCACGTCGGCGGGGCGGGGCGGATCGCCGGTGCCGTCCACCAGGAGTCCACCGCTGATCTTCAGGTCGTACATGGCTTGGACTCTAGAGGCCGGCGAGCGGTCAGTCCTCGCGGGCTACTGGTCGGTCCGGTAGAGGTAGCGGATGTCCCAGAGGGCGTACAGGGTGGGCGTGGTGTTGCCGAAGACGTTTCGGGTGGCGGTGAGCCTCTCGGACAGAGTCGTGTAGATGAGGGGCACGTTGGCGGCCGCTATCTCCTGGGCGTTCAGGTAGTACCGCACCCGCGTAGCGTGGTCGAGCTCCTGGCTTCCCAATATGTACATCGCGTCGATCTCGGCTTCCCAGTCGGTGGCCGGCTCGGGCTGGTTGGGGTACCACAGGTGCAGGTCCCCGGTGCTGTGCCAGAGGGTGATCCCGCTGTAGGGGTCGGGGCCTCCGGTGAAGCCGATGACGACGGCCTCCCAGTCGTAGGTGCTGACAAGCTGGCCGACGAGCTCGCCGAAGTCGATCACCTCGTAGTCCACCCTTAGCCCCAGAGCCTCCATTCCCTGCTGGATGATCTGGGTGACCTCCTGCCGCACGCTGTTGCCCGTGTTGGTCACCAGCCTGAACTCGATCGCGTTGCCGTCGGAGTCCTCGCGGATCCCGTCGCCGTCGGTGTCGGTCCAGCCGAGGCTGTCGAGGATCGCGTTGGCCTTTTCAAGGTCGTAGGGGTAGCGCCTGACGTCCGGATTGTGGAAGTCGCCGGCCGAGGGGCTCACGGAGGACCACTGCGGGTAGCCGAGGCCGTGCTGGACGTCGTCGATGATGGCGTCCTTGTCGATGCTGTGGGCCACGGCCTGGCGGAACTGGACGTTGCCGAACCAATCCAGCTTGTGGGCGGCGACGTAGGGCTCTCCCGTGTCGGGACTGACGCCCGGATTGACGTTGAAGGTGAGGAACGTCGTGCCGAAGTTGGGCCCCCGCCGGTAGATCGTGAAGTCCCCCTCTTCCTGGAGGGGCTCGAGCTGTGCGTACTCCTCGCCCAGCACGCCGTGCACATCGGAGTCGCCCGCCAGGAAACCTGCGAGTTCGGCGTCGAGGTCTTCGACGACGTTGTGGACGATGCGGTCCAGGTACGGCAGGCGGTTGCCCTCGTCGTCGGTCAGCCAGTAGTTGGCGTTGCGGGCCAGGACCACTCTCTCGCCGGGCTCGTAGCTCTCGATGGTGAATGGGCCGGTACCGATGATCTCCGCCGGGTCGGTGCCGATGTCCCACGTCTCGATGAAGGTTCCGTCGTCGACGTGCGGCTCGAGGATGTGCCTCGGGTATATGGCGGTGCCCATGGAGCGCAGGAAGGGCGCGAACTGCACCGGCAGGGTGAACTCGACGGTGTCGTCATCGATCACCGACACAGCCATACGGCTCTGCTGCCAGTCTCCGTTGGCGCCCAAGTGCTGGAACTCGAAGGTTGAGCGGCTGCTGGCGGGGATGTCGTCGTTGTAGATGATCCGGTTGAAGGTGAAGCCCACATCGTGGGCGGTAAAGGGCTCGCCGTCGTGCCAGGCGACGTCCCGGCGCAGGTGGAAGGTCCACGTCAGACCGTCCTCGGAGCGCTCCCAGGACTCGGCGAGCAAGGGTTCCACCTCGTCGGTCAGCCAGGAGGTCTCGGTGAGGCCCTCGAACAGGTACCCCAGCACTCCCGAAGATGAAGCGTCAGTGGAGATGGCCAGGTTGAACGTGAGCGGCTCGGAGATGGTCGTGATGGTGAGCGCGCCCCCGGGAGTGCCGATCGCATACTCGAACTGCTCGGCGTTCCGCTTGAGGCGGTCCACGGTCGACGTGTCCTCGGGTGCGGCAGCCTCGTCGACCGGCGCAACCTCCTCCGCCGGCTCAGGCTCCTCGACCGGCTCAACATCGTCAGCAGGCGCAGGCTCCTCAACCGGCACGGGCTCCTCAACCGGCTCCACATCCTCGACAGGCTCAGGCTCCTCGACAGGCGCAATATCGCCAGTCACCGGAGCGTCGGTACTCTGGCCGCCCGAGCATGCAACAACCAGCAGCGCAGCCACAGCCAAAGAAACGAGAGGCAAAGACCGGGGCATGAGGCTCATGGAGCAGAACGCTACCTCCTGGGGAGGAGGCCGATGACGAACGCTCCTGTGAGCGAGCGGTTCGAGTTCACGGGCGGGGCCGGAGCCAAGCTGGCGGCCGTGCTTCACCAGCCCGGCGACGGCACCGTAGTGGTCGGCGCGGCCCTGCTGTGCCACTGCTTCACCTGCTCCAAGGACCTGTTCACCACGACTCGCATCGCCAAGGGCCTGGCCGCCGGCGGCTACTTGACCCTGGCCTTCGACTTCACCGGCTTGGGCGAGAGCGGGGGCGAGCTGGCCGAGACCACGGTGGCCACCAACGTCAGCGACATCACCGCAGCCGCAGTGGCGCTGATCCGCCGCGGGGCCGGACCCTGCGTGTTGGTCGGGCACAGCCTGGGCGGGGCGGCTGCGGTGCTGGCCGCATCCCGCCTGCACACCGTGGCCCAGGTGGTGGCAGTGGCCTCCCCGGCCTCGGTCGCCCACGTGGAGCATCTCTTCTCGGACGATGCGCTGGAGCAGATCCGCTCCCAGGGCTCGGGCGAGGTGAGGATCGGGCCCAATCCGGTGAGGATCGGTCGAGACTTCCTCGACGATTTGCATCAACACGACGTGGCTGAGGCTGCGGCCTCGCTGGGCCGGCCCATGCTGGTGGTCCAAGCCGGTGCCGACACCGTGGTGGGCCGAGAGCAGACCGAGGCACTGGCCCGGGCCGGCTCGGCGACCCTGCACACCATCGCCGGCGCCGACCATCTCTTCACTGACCGGCGCCATTCCGACGAACTGGTCCTGACCATCCTCGACTGGCTGACAGGCGTCAGAGGCGTGGCCTGATCCCGGCTCGGCAGACCGGCCGGGTGCCCTACCCGTCTGGGTCGGTGTCGGCGGGGAGGATGCGCAGGGGCCGGCCGCTCAGGGATCGCACGACCCGGAAGTGGCGCTCGTCCAGTGTTCCGATGGTGTCGGTGTTGTACCGATCTGCCAGCACCACCAACGATGCGTCGGTCAGGCCCAGCGGCAGGTCCCGGTAGCGCTCGACGACGGAACGGGCCCGAGCCATGTCGTCAAGGCCGAAGGACGCCAGTTCGTAGGCACCTGAGGACAACTCTGCGAGCAGTGTCAGTTCGGCGTCCACACCTGCGATCCGCGCGGTCAAATAGTCCAGCTCGGCCAGCACCAGGGGCGACAACACCAGCGGCCGAACGGTGCGAAGAACCTGTGCGCACTCGGCATGCATCCGCTGATCGGGCACGAAGGCCGCCAGCAGCAGGCTGGTGTCGACGATCAAGTCCCGAAACCCAGGTCGGCCAAGAGTTCGTCTACTCGCTCGGCCACCGTCAGATCGCCCCAGCCCTCAGAGAACAGGGGGACCGTGGGGGCCACCTCCCGTCGGCTGAGAGCCTCTTCGAGGGCGTCGCGCACGATGGAAGCCTCGGTTCGGCGATCCTGCAGTGCGGCCTGCTCCAGCCGCCGCTTCAGGTCGTCGGGAAGATAGATCGTCGTCTGCCTCACGCAATGTATTGTACCATGTATTGCACTCTAGGTGCCGACTGGCATTTAACGAACATATGTTTGTATATTGGCAGAATGGGTCCAGGGCCATCATCGGCACAGCTGGCGGCAGTACGGCCGGCAGAGGTCGACGCGCTCGCCGGAAGAGCCCATGAGCGGCGGCTTCCCGTGGAGGAGACGCTGTCGCCGTTGCTGCCTGATGGCGGCATCCGGCGGGGAACCGCCGTCGCGGTCAGCGGTCACGGAGCGATGACACTGGCTATGGCGCTGGCAGTTGAGGCCTCCCGGCGAGGCAGTTGGGTGGCCGCGGTCGGGATGGCCGATCTCGGCGTGGCCGCCCTGGCCGAGAGGGGTGTCGACCTGGAGCGCT
>VYFQ01000005.1 GCA_009842325.1 Acidimicrobiaceae bacterium
GGGGGTCAGTGTCGGGTGGTCGGGGGGTCCCTTCTCAGTCCTTGACGTAGGCGCGGCCTATGGCGGCGGGGGCCACCGCCCGGCCGACGAACACCAGGGTGATCAGCCCGACAACATAGGGCAACGCCTGGAACAGCTCGACCGGCAGGTCCGACTTGGACTGGGCCCGCAGCTGGTAGGCGTCGGCCATCCCGAAAAGCAGGCACGCCCCCAGCACCGGAATCGGCCTCCACTTGCCGAAAATCATGGCGGCCAGGGCCAGGAAGCCCCGGCCGTTGGTGATGCCCCGCTGGAACAGGCCGTTCTGCACCAGCGACAGGTACACGCCCCCCATCGCCGCGAACACCCCGGCCAGCATCACCGCGGTGTAGCGGGTGCGGATCACGTTCACCCCCACCGACGCGGCCGCCTCGGGCGACTCCCCGCAGGCCCGCAGCCGCAAGCCGAACGGGCTGCGCCACAGCACCACCCACACCACCGGGGCCAATACCAGCGCCCCGTAGTCGAACCAGCCCAGCCGGGAGAACACCGTGCCGATCTCGGGCAGGTCGGCCAGCACCGGCACCTCGAACCGGCGGAAGCGCTCCACGCCGGGGGTGTTGGCCCGGCCGCCCTCCCAGATGGCCGGGATCAGCGCAGCGGTGACGCCCAGGGCGAACAGGTTGATGGCGGTGGCCGACACGATCTGGTCGGCCCGGACCGTGATCGAGAACCAGGCGTGGACCCAGCCGATCCCGGCCCCCACCGCCAGCGCGGCCACCAGTCCCAGCACGTTGGTGCCCGTCCACCAGGTGACGGCCACCCCCGCGAAGGCGCCGAACAGCATCTTGCCCTCCAGGGCGATGTTGATGACCCCGGCCCGCTCGCTCAGCAGCCCGCCCAGGGCGGCGAAGATCAGCGGCACCGACAAGCGGATGCCCTGGGCCACCCAGTTCATGTCGAAGATCTCGAGCATCTCGATCATCGGCTCAGTCCCCCTGGCCCAACCGGGTGCCGACCTCGAGTCCGGCTCCCCGGCCCTGACCCCGGCCCAGGCGAGCGGCCCGACGCGACAGCAGCAGGCGGGCGGCCACGCAGGCCACCACCAGGCCCGAGATGACGGTGATCATGTCGCGGGTGATGTCGGCCTCGAGCTGGAGCTGGGTCGAGCCGGCCCGCAGCAACCCGAAGAAGAACGACGCGGCGGCCACCCCCACCGGGTGCAGCGCCCCCAGCAGGGCCACCGCGATCGAGTCGAACCCGTAGCCGGGCGAGAACGAGTCCAGGAACCGCCGGTGGGTGCCGAGCACCTCCACCGCGCCGGTGAGCCCGCCCAGCGCCCCCGACAGCAGCATCGCCTCCACGATCACCCGGTTCGACGAGATGCCGTTGAACCTGGCCGCCACCGGGTTGGCCCCCACCAGCCGGAAGCGGTAGCCGCCCGGCGTGCGGTAGATGAAGTACCAGCACGCCGCAGCCACGATCAGGGCCACCACGATCCCCAGGTGCAGGCGGGTGGGATCCCAGATGCGGGGCAGCTCGGCGGTGGACTGCACCGGCTCGGTGCCCGTGGGGATCTCGCCCTCCAGCGCCCCGCCCGGCTTGACCAGGAACTGCGAGACGCTGAAGGCGACGAAGTTCATCATGATGGTGGTGATCACCTCGTGCACGCCCCGCCAGGCCTTGAGCGCGGCCGGCACCAGCGCCCACAGCGCCCCGGCGGCTGCGCCGGCCAGCAGGCTGAGGAGCACATGGACCGGCGCCCACGTCGACATGTGGATGCCGACCACGCCCGCCGCGATGCCCCCGGCCACCAGCTGTCCCTCCACGCCGATGTTGAACAGGCCTGAGTGGAAGGCGATGGCCACGGCCAGGCCGCCGAAGAGCAGCGGCGTCATCGACACCAGCGTCTCGGCGAAGGGACGCTGACCGGCGAGGCTGCCGTCGTAGAGGGCGCCGTAGGCGGTGATCGGGTCGGAACCGGCCGCGATTATCAGCGGCGCGGCCAGCACCAGGGCGGCCAGCACGGTGGCCACGAAGATGAGGGCGGCCCGGCCCACACCCTGAGCGAGGTCGGTGGCCGCCGCCCGGGCGACGGCGCTGCCGGCGCTGTCGAGGGTGCGCTGCAGCTCGGCCGTCATGCTGCGATGCGACTCGGCGGCCGGACGAGATTCGGCGGCCGGCTGAGGCTCCGAACCGGTCGCAGGCCGCACATTGTCGGCGCCGGGCGGGTTGCCGGTGTCGGTCATGTGGCCGCCCCCGCGGCTCCGGCTGCCGCGGCCTCGGGCTCGCCGACCGCGCCTCCACCCGTCATCCAACGGCCCAGCGTGGTTACGTCCACCTCACTGGGGCTGGTCTCCCCCGCGATGCGGCCGCCCGACATCACCACGATGCGATCGGCCAGAGCCAGGATCTCGGTGAGCTCCAGGCTCACCAGCAGGACGCCCGCCCCCCGGCGGCGCAGCGCGGCCAGCTCGGAGTGCACGAACGCGGCGGCGGCCACATCCAAGCCGCGAGTGGGCTGGGCGGCCACGAACAGCTCCGGCCCACGGCTGAGCTCCCGTCCCACCACCAGCTTCTGCTGGTTGCCGCCCGAGAGGCTCCGCAGAGGATCGGTCACCGCCACGGCCTGCACGCCGAAACGGTTCACAACACCCCGGGCCAGGCGCCGCATCTGGACAAGGGACAGCCACAGCCCCCGCCGCGAGAACGGCGGCCGGCCCTGGAACCCGAGCGTGGCGTTGTGGGCCAGGTCCAGCCCGTCGGCCACCGCGGCCCCGTGACGGTCCTCGGCGATATGGGCCACTCCCGTGTTCAGGCGGCGGCGCACACTCCAGCGGGTCACGTCGGTGCCGCCCAGATGCACCGAGCCGGCCCGGCAGCGGCGCACGCCCACCACCATCTCCACCAGCTCGGTCTGGCCGTTGCCCTCCACGCCGGCCACGCCCACGATCTCGCCGGCCTGCACCTCGAGGTCGATCGGTCCCAGCCGGCGACCGTCGCCCGCCGCCGAGAGCCGCAGCACCGGCACACCACCCCGCTCCGGCCCGTCAACACGCTCCGGCGGATCGGGAAGCTCGTGGCCCACCATCATCCGGGCCAGCTCGGCGGCCAGCGCGTCGTGCCGTTCGGGGTCGTCGCGCTCGGCCGGGCCGATCTCACGATGACCCTCCACCCGGCCGCCCCGCAGCACCGTCACCCGGTCGCACAGGTCGATGACCTCCGACAGCTTGTGGCTGATGAACACCACCGTCCGGCCCTGGGCCCGCAGGCGGCGCAGCAGGCCCACCAGCTCGGCCACCTCGGTGGGGGCCAGCGCGGCGGTGGGCTCATCGAGGATCAGCACCTCGGCACCCCGGTAGAGGGCCTTGAGGATCTCCACCCGCTGACGGGCGCCCACCGCGAGGTCGCCGACCCGGCTGCGGGGGTCGATACGGAAGCCGTAGCGGTCCGACAGCGCGGCGATGTCGGCCGCAGCCCGGTCGAGGTCGAGCAGGCCGCCCCGCTGCAGCGGCTCGCTGCCCAGCACCAGGTTCTCGGCCACGGTGAAGTCGCCGATCAGGCTGAAGTGCTGCTGCACCATGCCGATGCCGAGATCGAGAGCGTCGCGGGCGGAGTCGACCACCACCGGCCGGCCGGCGATCTCGACAGTGCCGGCCGAAGGCGCGGTCAACCCGAACAGCACCTTCATCAACGTGGACTTGCCGGCGCCGTTCTCGCCGAGCAGGCCGTGGATGCTGGCCGACTCCACCGTGAAGTCGACCGCGTCGTTGGCGACCACGCCCGGATAGCGCTTGGTGATGCCGCGCATGCGCACGGCCGGCACGGGCTCGGCCGGCCGTGCGTCTAGCGCAGAATCATCTGGGGGCAGAGAGCCCTCCCTGACAGGAGCGGAGCCCTAGAGCGAAGCCCCTACACGCCCGGATCGACGGTGATCGAACCTGACTTGATCCCCTCGACGGCGGCGTTCACCGCGTCCTGGATCTCAGCCGACAGGCTGCCGAACGTCTTCTCGCAGACGCCGACGTAGCCGCCCTGGAGATCCAGCACGGAAACGCCACCGGCGAAGGTGCCGTTGGCCACCTGCTGGGCGGCCCGGAACACCGACCCGGCCACATCCTTGGTGGCCGAAGTCAGGTAATTGTCGGGCGCCAGCTGGTCCTTGCAGGTGTCGGTGCCGATCACCCAGTGGCCGGCGCCGCGGTCCTTGGCCTCCTCGTAGGCGCCGAGGCCGGAGAGTCCGGCCACCTCGAAGACGATGTCGGCACCGTCGTCGTAGGCCGCCGAGCTCAGCTCCCGGCCGGTGGTGGGATCGTCGAAGGCGCCCACCCACGACACGGTCACCTCGGCCGCGGAGTTCACCGAGGCCACGCCCTGCTGGAAGCCGCTCAGGAAGCGCACCGTCGGCGGGATCTCGATGCCGCCCACGTAGGCCAGCTTGTCGGCCTGGGTGGTCATGCCGGCGATGATGCCCGCCAGGTAAGCGGCCTCGTGCTCGGCGTACAGCACGCTCTGCACGTTGGGCAGCGGATCGCCCGGGTCGAAGCCGCGGGCGCTGTCGGCGACCGCGTCAATGAGCACGAAGTTGGAGTCGGGGTTGGCCTCGGCGACCTCCTCGATGGCGTCGGTGATGAGGAAGCCCACGCCCACCGTGAGGTTGGCGCCGGCGTCGACCGACTGCTGGAGGTTGGGCACGTACTGGGCCTGCTCGCTCGACTCGATCACATCGCCGGAGCCGCCCAGCTCTGAGGCGGCCTGGCTGATGCCGGCCCAGGCGAGGTCGTTGAAGCCCTCGTCGCCGAGACCGGCCTGGTCGGTGACCATCACCCAGCGGAAGCCGGTCATGTCCACGCCGGTACCGCCGGGCAGGAACGCGTTGGTCCACAGGTCGGCGCTGTTGACCGCGGTGCTGATGACGCCGGCGTCGAACATCCGGCCGGCGACGCCGCCCCACACCGAGCCGTTCATGGCGCCGAGGCCGAGCTGCTCGGTGGTGTCGCTGACGACCAGTTCGGTCATCACGTCGTAGGCGGCCTCGCCCACGCTGATCTCGAAGTCGGGCCAGATCCCGTTGATGTGGGCGATCACCGGGCCGGGGTCGTCGAGGAAGGCCTCGAGGCCGGCCTGAGCCGCCTCGGTGAAGGCCCGCACGACGTCGGGGTTCGACGCGGCGTAGTCGTCGGACGTGAACAGCGTGGTGGCGTAGGACCGGAAGCCGAGGCTGGTGGCCGTGAGCATCACCGGGTCGGCGCCGGCCAGCCGGGCGAAGTGCGGGCTGGTGGTGGCGAACGCCTGCACGGCCCATCCCTCGTTCTCGCCCCAGGCGACCAGCGAGCCGTCGAAGGCGATCTCCTCGACCTGCAGGTTGTTCTCCCGCTTGAGGACCTCCCAGAAGACCTGTCCGGGGAACACCTGCACCTGGGCCAGGTCGTCGAGGCTGGAGGCTCCCGAGGAGGCGTGAACCATGAAGCCGATTGGCGACTGCTGGTAGGTGGCGAAGAACGTCACCAGGTCGGCGCCCCCAGCCGAGGCGAGCACGACGTTCTCGGGGATGGCCATGCCGAAGGTGACGTTGCCGGTGACCACGTCGTTGGCGGCGCGGATGCCGGGACCGCCGGGACGGATCTCGACGTCGAGGTTGCGCTCCGCAAAGAAGCCGAGGAGGTCGGCGGCGTAGAGCGCGGCGTGGTCGGTCGAGGGGAACCAGTCGGTCTGTATCGACACCGAGGTCATCTCCGGCAGCACCGTCATGGCTCCGGCGACGGCCATCGACTCGACGGCCATCTCGGCCTCCTCGGCGGCGGCCTCGGCCTCGGAGGCTCTCGACTCGGCGGCCGAAGCGGCCTCTTCCGCGGCGGCAAGCTGTGCTTCGAGCTCGGCCATCTCCTCATCGGAGACGGCAGCGTCGGAGGCGGCCGCCTCCAGAGCCGCCGCAGCCTCAGCCGCAGCTGCTGCCGCGGCGTCGGCCTCGGCCCGGGCGGTGTCGGCCTCGGCCCGGGCCGCGTCGGCCTCGGCCTCGGCCGCGTCGACGGCGGCTGTGTCTACCGCCGGGGCGGCGGGCGCGGGTGCGTCGTCAGCATCGTCGCCGCAGGCGGCTGCGACAAGGGCGAACACCGCCAGCAGCGCAATGGAGAGGCGCGCAGACTTCTGGAAGAATCGGACGGACATGATGTCTCCTCAGTTCGGACATGTTGAGCTAGTTCCGACGTCGGCACCCTAAGCGATCTGATAAGTGCGAGCTAAGTCCGGAATGGGGATTCGCCGAGCGTGAACGCCTCAGGCTTCCGCGGTGCGGGCCGACTCGTGCCAGTGCCTCAGCACACGATTCCCAGCCGCCGAGACAAGGAGGAAGAACGTGATGCCCAGCGCGGACGAGACCGCGATGGCGGCGAACACGAAATCGGTCCTCAACTGGGTGCTGCCGAACGTGACCCAGTAGCCGAGCCCGGCCTCGTCGCCGCCGCGGCCGACCACGATCTCGCCCACGATCGCCCCGATGACGGCCAGGCCGGCCGAGATCCGCAGTCCCGTGAACAGGTACGGGAGCGAACTCGGGATGCGGATCTTCGAGAACGTGAACCACGAGTTCCGCCGCCGGCCGCGGAGCCGGATCAGATCGACGAGAGCGGCGTCGGCCGAGCGCAGACCGGCCAGGCTGTTGGCCAGGATCGGGAACAGGGTGATGGTGAAGGCCACCAGCATCACCGACTGGCGTCCGGGTCCCCACCACAGGACATACAGCGGGGCCACGGCCACCGCCGGGACGGTCTGCAGCAATACCGCCCAGGGGAAGAACGCCCGCTCGAGCATCCGGCTCAGGCTGAGGAACAGGGCCGCCCCCACGCCCACCGCGGTGGCGAAGAAGAACCCGACGACCGACGCGTACAGCGTGTTCTTGAACCCGATCCACAGGCGGTCGAAGTCGTTGACGGTCGTGTCCAGGACACGGCCCGGCGAGGGGAAGATGAACGGCTTCGGGTCGAGGACCCGCACCGCCGCCCACCACACGAAGATCACGACGACCAGGACGATCAACTGCGGAGCCACGCTGGCCGCGATGGATCGCAGCCTGGCGATCATTCCCGGGCCGCCGTTGCTCGGGCCGCGATCATTCCTTGGCCGCCATGATCTCTTGGCCTTCGGCGACCTCGTAGGCGGCCATGATCTCGCTGACGTCACGGGCCACCGCGGCGAACTCGGCGCTGGTCCTGAGCGCCGCGCTGCGGTCGCCGCCGAAGGGCACGTCGACGATGCCGACGATCCGCCCCGGCGCGGGGCTCATCACCGCCACCCGGTCGGCCAGGAAGACGGCCTCGCCGATGGAGTGGGTCACGAACACGCCCGTCACGCCCCGATCCCGCTGGAGCCGGATCAAGTCGTTGTTCAGACGATTGCGGGTGATCTCGTCGAGCGCCGCGAACGGCTCGTCGAACAGCATCAGCTGCGGGTCGGTGGCGAAGGTCCGGGCCAGGCTGACCCTCATCTTCATGCCCCCGCTCAACTCCGCGGGGTAGCTACCCTCGAAGTCGGCCAGCCCCACCAGTTGGAGTGCCTGCCGGGCACGCTCACGGCGCTCCTGCTTGCGGACCCCGTCGACCTCGAGGAAGAGCTCGACGTTGCGGATGGCGTTGCGCCACGGCAGCAGATGGGCGTCCTGGAACACGTAGCCGGTCTCGGGTCGGTCGCCCCCGAAGTCCACCACGCCGTCGGTCGGCGTCAACAGGCCGGCGATGATCTTGAGGAGGGTGGACTTGCCGCATCCCGACGGGCCGACGACCGCGACCAGCTCCCCCGCTCCGATGGTGAGATCGACCTCGGTCAGCGCCAGGAACCCCGTCCGGAAACGGCGGCTCACCCCCTCGATGGCGACCGTCACGCCGGCCTGAGGCATGTCCACGGGCGCGGCACGGCCGTCGCCCCCGGACCCCTGGGCGTTCGCCTGACCCACTATGAGCCCCAGCGGCCTCCCGCCCAGGTGGCATCGGGCCGCAGCGGACCGGCCTCGGCGGCCAGCTCGGCCAGGATCCGGCGGTACTCGAGGGTCATGCGGTCGCCCTTGGTGTGGACCTCGGTGGTGACCTCGGCCGGGAAGTCCGAGGGCATCCGCTCCAGCAGGGCCCGGTCCTCGCACTGCACGGTGCGGTCGACGCCGATGATGCCCTGGGCCTTCTCGTCGTCGGGGCGGTCGTTGCGGGCGATGAACTGGCAGAACAGCGTGCGGTGGTCGTCCACGGGGGCGCAGGTCTTGTAGAGCACGTGGCGCAGATCGTTGGGGTACTCCAGCACGCCCCGGAACACCATGGGCTGGACCAGCTCGGCGTGGGTGGTGCGGGTGATGAAGTCGTCGGTGATGCCGGTGTTGCGCTTCTGCTGCTCGGTGACCCTCGACTGGTAGGAGATGGTGAAGCTGAAGTTCCAGCCATCGCGCACCAGGTCGTAGTCGGACATCTGGGGGGCGTCGGCGTCGCCGATGCTGCCCCGGTGCACGAAAGACAGGTGGCTCACATCCAAGGCGTTGTCCACCACCCGGGGGGCGGCCGCGTCCCAGACCTCCATCATCTCGTGGATGAGCACATAGTCGGGGTCGTTGAGCTCGGGCAGGTCCGGGATCGGGGCCCGGGGCTCCTCCGCGATGCAGATCCACACCATCTCGTAGCGCTCGTCGGCGTGGACGGGCTGGAGGCGGGCCCGCGGGGGGATGGGGATCGAGGGATCGTTCTGGGGGATGCACACACAGCGGCCGGAGGCGTCGTACTGCCAGCCGTGGTAGCCGCACACGAGACGGTCGCCGGTCAGCCAGCCCTGCGACAGCCGGGCGCCCCGGTGGGGGCACAGGTCGAAGGCGGCGTGCACGGATCCGTCGGAGGTGCGCCACACCACGTACTCCTCGCCGAAGAGCACCGCCTGATGGGGCTTGTCGGTCAACTCGGCCGAGTACACGACCGGATACCAGAACTCCCTCAGAGCAGGAATCTCGCTGACAAGCACGGCTGCCTCCCGGCCCACAGACGTGCCGTCAACCCGCTTCCGGAGGCACGCCACTGGTTTCGACGATGCTAGCCGTGGACTGCTGAGGTACTCAGTCGGGCGTTGTCGGGGCGCGCCTCGCGCCTACGGTCCGAACTGTCCGGCGGGAGGGTCAGCCTGTCCTTGAGCGTTTCGTCCCCAGCAGGCGACATTCCCGTCGACGCGCACCCCGCACGAGTGGCTCGCACCGGTGGACACAGACACGAACCGGCCGTCCGGCGCATCGGTCTGTCCTTCTTCACCCCAGCCCCAGCAGGCGACGGTCTGATCGACGCGCACCCCGCACGTATGGTTGTTGCCGGCGGACAGGGACAAGAACCGGCCGTCCGGGGGCTTCAAGACTCCACCCTGCTCGAGTCCCCAGCATCCAACCGTGTGGTCGGTCCGCACGCCACAGGTATGGAAACCACCCGCAGACACCGACAGGAAACTGCCCTCCGGCGCACGGGGTTGCCCCGGCTCGCGCTTGCCCCAACAGGCGACGGTCTGATCGACGCGCACTCCGCAGGTATGGAAACCACCCACGGACGCCGACAGGAAACTGTCCTCCGGCGCCTTGGTCTGTCCCTGTCCACCCCAGCCCCAGCAGGCGACGGTCTGATCGACACGCAGACCGCACGTATGGCCACCCAGGGTTGACACCGACCGGAAGAGTCCTCCCGGCGAGTCGGACTCGCCCGCATGGTTGGATCCCCAGCAGGTAATGGTCTGGTCCGTGCGCAGACCGCATGAATGTGAGCTGCCAGCAGACACCGAGAGGAACTGTCCCGCTGGTGCATCCAACTTGCCGTCGAAGGCCCATTCGTAGACGTCATCGTCGTCGTCGTAGAAGTAGAAGTCATTGGATCCCCAGCACGTGACGGTCCCGTCGTGCCGCACGCCGCACGTGTGCCACTCGCCGGCCGACACAACGTCGCCGCC
Organism: Acidimicrobiaceae bacterium; assembly: GCA_009842325.1. Lineage (GTDB taxonomy): Bacteria > Actinomycetota > Acidimicrobiia > Acidimicrobiales > Aldehydirespiratoraceae > Aldehydirespirator. The sequence goes on from VYFQ01000005.1 coordinate 9,928, forward strand.
CGCCAGTGCGGCCAGTTCTGCGCCGGACAGCGGCGCAAGGGCGGACGTGGTCGTGGCCGGCGTGGAATGCCCGCCCCCGCTGCAGGCGGCCGCGACCAGAGCGAGCAGAAGTACAAGTCGAATCGAGGGCTCGAGCCTGTGGGAAGTCCCGCAAACCGGCCTCTGGTGAGCCATAGCCAAACCTATGCCGGATTCGTGCCGTGAGAAAGAACTCCTTCCCGCGACGCCCGGCATTGGGCGTTCTAGCGGGTGTGGACAGCCCAAGGGGTAGCGTCGCCGGGATGAGCGGGGGTGGTGTTGGACTCGAGCGGCGGTGCGGGGAGTATGTGATCTCCGACGATCCGGCGCGGTTCGACGCTGACGCTCTGCATGACTTTCTCGAGGTCGAGGGGTACTGGGCGACCGGGCGCAGCCGGGAACAGACCGCGGAGGGCGCGGCCAACAGCGTGGTGCTGGGGGTGTTTGGACCGGATGGGTCGATGGTGGGCGGGGCTCGCATCGTGACCGACCGGGCGACGTTCGGCTGGCTGACCGACGTGTACGTGCTGGCCGAACACCGGGGTCTGGGGCTGGGCCGGGCGGTGGTGGCCGCGGCCTGCGAACACCCGGCGGTGGCCGGGATCAAGCGGCTGCTGCTGAAGACCGGCGATGCGCACGAGCTGTACCGGTCGTTCGGGTTCACCGAGCCGCCAGCGCCGGAAGGGTGGATGGAGCTGCAGCCCGTTCCCGGTGGGACGGAGGCCGATGACGCTGCCGCCGGTCGGGACGACGGCGGGGACGGGACGCCGATCCTTGCCTACGACCCTGCGGCCGGGCCGCAGCCGTACACGGCCTGGCAGGGGGACGGGCTGCCCGATCCTCGCACTGCTCCGGTCTCGCAGGTCGCTACGTACCTGCTGGAGATCGTTGGCTCGGAGGGGCCGATGACCGCCGACCGGGCCTACCGGCTCTACATCCGGGGGGCGGGATCGTCGAAGGTCACCCAGCGGGCCCGGGGCCCGATGGAGCAGGCCCTGGGACGGCTGACGCTGCGGGGTCAGGTGGACGTCGACGAGCTCGACAACGCGGGCGAGGTCCAGCAGGTGCTTCGGCTGGCCGGGACGCCGGCGGTGGCGGTGCGGGAACTGGGTGAGCGCTCGCTGTACGAGGTGCCGCTCAACGAGATCGCCGAACTCATGAGCGGCATCCGGACCGAGCTGACCGGCGGGGTCGGCCGCGGGCAGCCGGCCCATGCAGTGGCAAGCGTGATACAGCAGGCGGCCATTCGCCGGGCCAGCCCCGAGCGTCTCAAGCGGGCCGTGCTGGACGGCTACGGGCTGATCCGCATGACCCAAGCCGCCGAGCAGTACCTCGACGCCGCCCTAACCCTGCTCGACGAGGGCGCCGTCTAGCCGCCGCCCAGAAATCTCGGTGCGATTCTGCGGACATACCACACATTTCCAACCCGAGATTTCTGAGGGGGCAGACGCCCCAAAATCTCGGTGCGATCTTGCGGACATACCACCCATTTCCAACCCGAGATTTCTGAGGGGGCAGACGCCCCAATATCTCGGTGCGATCTTGCGGACATAGTCCACATTTCCAACCCGAGATTTCTGAGGGGTTGTCTCGTACGGCTATTGCTGGGCCTGTTGGAGGAGGGACCAGACCCTCGGCGGGGTCAACGGCAGTTCGGTCGGCCAGACGCCGACCGCCCGGCCCACTGCGGCGGCCACCGCGGCCGGGACCGGGTTGAGCGCACCCTCGCCGGCGCCCTTGGCGCCGTAGGGGCCGGCCCCGTCACCCCGCTCGGCCAGCACCGACGTGATGCGGCGGGGGGTGTCGCGCAGGCGGGGCACCCGGTACTCGACGAGGTTGGGGTTGGTGAGCTGCTCGCCGTCGTAGACCATCTCCTCCCACAGGGCGATGCCCAGACCCTGGGTGGCCGCGCCCAGGTCCTGGCCCTTCACCAGGTCCGGGTTCACGGCGTAGCCGACATCGCCCACCGTGACCAGTTGTTCGACGGTCACCTCGCCGGTGGCTACGTCCACCGACACCTCCACACCCACCGCGCCGATCTCCCAGAACGGGGGCAGGACCGCGGTGGCGCCGTCGCGTCGGACCACACCCACACCCACCACCTCGCCCGCGTCGGCACCGAACCACTGCCGGATCACCTCGCCCGGCGCAAGCCCGGAGCCGGAGTCCTTCACCACCGGAGCAGCGTCAGCCGCACTCGTCCCGCGCTCGCCTGCGCCGAGGGCGCCCGCAACGCCAGTCCCCGAGCCAGTCCCGTGCTCGCCCACGCCATCGCCGCCTGCACCTGAGCCGCTCACGGTGTTGGAGATGTCGGCGGCGAGGTGGAGGCGACCGCCGTGGACGACCACCTCGTCGACGAGGACGCCGGCGGAGTCGGCGGCCTTAGCTCGCAGGTTGTCCCACAGGTCGTCGCAGGCGGCCTGGACGGCCAGGCCCACAACGGTGGTGGTGCGGCTGGCGCCGGTGGTCCACTCGAACGGGGTGAACCGGGTGTCGCTCTGGCCCACCGCAACCGCCTCGATCGGCACGCACAACTCCCGGGCCGCGATCTGGGACAGGGCGGTGCGGCTGCCCTGGCCCATCTCGGTGCTGCTCACCAGCAGGGTGACCGAGCCGTCGGCGTGCATGCGCACTTGGGCGGTGGAGATGGGCGACGCACCCGCGTCGCTAGCGGTGACGGCCACGGCCCGGCCACGGCGAATACCGGCCTCGGCGGCATGTCGGGCGCCGGTGACTTGGACGTCGGCGTCCCGTCCGGCGGCATGTTGGCCGCCGGTGACTTGGACTTCGGCGTCCCGTTCAGCGGCGTGCCGGTCGAGAGCAGAGACGATGGCATCGAGGTCGGCGACCAGATCGGCGTCTAAAGGGCGCTTGCCCTCAATGATGGTGTCGCCGGGGGCCAGCAGGTTGCGGCGGCGCAACTCGACGGGATCGATGCCCAGCCGGTCGGCGGCCATGTCCATGTTGAGCTCCCCGGCCAGCGCGGCCTGGGGCGCCCCGAAGCCCCGGTACGACGACGCCGGGGACGTGTTGGTGTAGGCGGCCACGCCCCGGACCCGCAGGTTGGGCGTTCGATACGGGCCGAAGCTGCGGTTGATGCTCTTGGTGAGCACCAGCGGGCTGTTGTCGGCGTAGGCGCCGGTGTCGAAACGGATGTCGATGTCGCGGGCACAGATGAGGGCATCGGCGTCGAAGCCGGTGCGCACGGTGACCAGCGCGCCGTCGGCCCTGGTGGTGTACATGGCCGCCTCGACGTCGGTGGTGACCTTGACCGGCCGGCCGGCGGCCCACGACGCCGCCGCGGCCAAGGGCTCCAGCTTGGTGTAGGACTTCGAGCCGTAGCCGCCGCCGATGTAGGGCACCTCCACCCGCACCGCGGCCAGCGGCAGCGAGAACATCCGGGCCAGCTCCCTGCGCACCATCAGCGGGTGCTGGGCGGTGGACACCACGTGGAGGGAGCCGGGCTGCCAGTCGGCCAGGGCGTTGTAGGTCTCCATGGCGTAGCCGTAGACGAGGGGGAAGGTCGTCGTGGTCTCCACCACGGTGGCGGCGGTAGCCAGGGCGGCCTCGGCATCGCCCCAGGCCAACTCGTTGCGATGGGCGACATTGTCGGTGGAGGCGGCCGGAGCCACATCCAAGAACTTCTGGCCCGGCTCGACGTAGGACTGCTCGTGGATGAGAACGTCGGAGGCGAGCGCAGTGGCCGCGTCGGTGAGGGCGGGCAGGTCGTCGTAGTCGACCCACACCAGCTCGGCGGCGTCGGCGGCCTGGTGCGGGGTCTCGGCCACCACCACCGCCACCGGCTCGCCGTAGTAGCGGACCTTGCCCTCGGCCAGGATGGCGTGGTCGGGCACGATGTGGCCGAAGCGGCGGCCCAGGTCGCCGAGATCCTCGGCCGTCACGACCGCGATCACGCCGGGAGCGGCCTCGGCCTCGGCCCGGTCGATGGCCGAGATGCGGGCGTGGGCCCGCTCGGAGCGGACCACCGCAGCGTGGGCCATATTCGGGAGGACCGCGTCGACGGCGTAGCGGGCCCGCCCGGTGACCTTCTCCCAAGCGTCGCTCCGAGGTACAGCGGTCATCGCAGAGCCTCCGGCGATCCGGAGCGCGTGCATGCGGCGGCGGTCGCAGGCGCAAGGTCGAGTCGACCGGGCTGTCCGGCGGCAGCCGTCACTGGCCGTCCTCCGCGGTCGCAGCCGCCAGTCGGGAGGCCGCGACGGTGACCGCGGTCTCGATGGGGTCGTACCCGGTGCAGCGGCAGAGGTTGCCGTCCATCCACTCCCGCACCTCGGCCTGGTCGGCGTCGGGATGGGCGTCCAGCAGGGCGACGGCCATCATGATGAACCCAGGCGTGCAGAAGCCGCACTGCAGGGCGTTGGCGTCCATGAACGCTTCCTGCACCGGATGCAGATCCCGGCCCCGGGCCAGACCCTCGACGGTGAGGACCTCCGTGCCGTCGAGGTCGCAGGCCAACGTGGCGCATGAGCTGACCGGGTCGCCGTCCACCAGCACCGTGCACACCCCGCACACCTGCATCTCACAACTGACCTTGGTGCCGGTGAGCCCGAGGCGGTCCCGCAGCAGTTCGGCCACGGTGAGCCGCACCGGCACCAGCATCTCGACGTCCCTCCCGTTGATACGGCACCGCATCACCGTCGAAGTCGCAGCCTGCACGGTCACAGTTGGACTCCAAGCATCCGCTGGACGTGGACCCGCAACACCGAGCGCCTGTAGTCGGGCGGGCCGGTCATGCCGTCGCTGCCAGAGTGCGCTGTAGGTAGGCCCGCAACACCGAGCGCCTGTAGGCGGACGGGCCGGTCATGCCGCCGCTCCCAGGGCCCGCTGCAGATGGGCCCGCAGCACTGAGCGCTTGTAGTCGGGCGGGCCGGTCATGTCGTCGCTGAGCTCCAGCCCGCCGACGAAGTCAGCCAGCCCGGCGGTGTCGCCAGCGGCGAGCACGATGCGGGTGGGCCGCTCAGTGGCCGCGCCCACGGTGACCTCCCACTGCGAGTCACTTACCACCAGAGCCACACCCAGGGTGGGGCGCTCGTAGCTCTGGAGCTTCCAGTACGACATGCCCGCTGGCTCGAACGGCACAGTGACGGTGGTAAGGATCTCGTCTTCGGCCAACGAGGTCTCGAAGGCGCCCACGATCAGTTCGTCGATGCCGAGGGTGCGGGCACCGGTGGCCGAGCGAACGTCTGCTGTCGCGCCCAGGGCCAGCAGCACGCAGCCTAGGTCGGAACGGGGCTCGGCGAAGCAGAGGTTGCCGCCGACCGTTCCGGTGGAGCGCACCCGGGCGTTGCCCACATGCGACGCGGCTGCGGCCAGGGTGGGAAGGTGCTCCCGGACGACCGGATGGTCGGAGAGTCGCCGGTGCGTGACGGCCGCGCCGATGGTCACGGAGCCGGCGCCGGCGTCGACCTCGATCCCCTTGAGGGCGTCAACCCGCTTCAAGTCCACAATCACAGCCGGTCGGCGCAGGCCCAGGCCCGTGGCCGGCACCAGCTCCGTCCCCCCGGCGTAGGGCGCATAGTCATGGCCGACCGCGGCCAGCACTTCGTCCAGATCAGACGAACGGACCAACCCAAGCTCAGGCAGCACAGCCATCAGGCTGGGAACTTCATGGACCTACGGGTCATGGCCTCGTATGGTGGCAACGTGTCGCCTGGCTTCCATCATCGGCCGACCGCTGGAGGCGCACGAACCGAGCCGGGCCGGGCCGATCGGTACAACCCGTCAGGCATCCCGACGCCGAGGACGATTCGGCTGCAACATACCGATCGTCACAGGCGTCGTTCCTCAATGATGGGATACCGCCCGTGCCGATACGGCTAACCACGAACAGCTGGTCTGCGCCTCGCCCCCGGCATCTGCTCGCGGCTTCTGGGCCGCGGCAAGCAGCTTGTAGCGAACGGGCCGGTGCAGTTGGGCTGCTCTTGCTGGCACTGGCGACCTTCGGCTGCTCGACCTCATCCGACGACGGGGTCGGCCCCGCCATCGAGGAGCCGGCGTCCACAACCGAAGCGGCCCAGCCGGAACCACCGCCGACCACCCAGGCCGCCGCGGACCAACCCGACCCGCCACCAACGACAACCCAACCCGAACCACCTGAACCGGCACCAACCACCACCCAGCCGGCCTTCCCTGAACTAGTCCGCCAGAGGCTCCTTCCCTGGGGGGATGGGTTCCTGCACCTGGGTTATCTGCCCGCTTCCACTTCCACGTCAGGGGGATCGTGCTCATTCGGCCAACTCAGGACAAGGTTCTCCACGGACGGTGTGGAGTGGAGCGAATTCTCAGATCTGGAAGTGCCGAGCGTGCACACCAAGCCCACACTGCTTTCTCAACTGGGCATCGATCACCTTGACTGCTGGACAAAGAACTACGTATCTGCAACGCGCTTCTCGTCAGACGGCGAGCGTTTCGTGATCGCCTCACAATGGCCGACCTACCTGGACACATGGGATGGACGAAGCGCCAGTGACGCAGCATGGCTGGATCAGCTTCTCGAGAACCCACCCTCCATCTCGCTGTCCATCACAACAAACCTGGTCGATTGGGAAACGATCGACATACCGATTCCCAGACCCGAGGGACTTCACGCCTCGCTGCATGCCGCCCCGCGCCTCGTAAGGATGTCGCTCTCAGAGCCTGGATGGCTGCTGGAACTGCGGACAGTGACCTACATGAACCTGTTCTCTCTGATGCCGACTGACATCAGAGAGTCAGCCCACACGATCGAACCGAGGCGGGACGGCCCCTGGCACGATGAGAGCACCGGGGAATCGGGAATGACGGTCGAATGGTGGACGGATGAGGCTCGGCGCGACCTGCACACTCGATTCGTCTCCTGGGAGGAACTCGGGACCACTGAGGAACTCTACGACGACTATGGATTCGTAGACGGCAGGATCGACCATCCTTCGTCGCGCATTTCGGGATCGATCATTGCGGCGTCCTGGGGAGAGAATTCGAAGCAATTCGATCTGCCTGACGGGTACACATGCTGCAACACAGTCTGGACCGAGTCAGGTTATGTTCGCCTGTCGGACCGCTCTGCGGGCGGGTACAAAATCTGGGCATTCGGCCCATCGAACATATTCTTTTCCTCGGATGGCACGACCTGGGATGTACTGGGACCGATCACCCAAGAAAACGCGCCGATCACCAGTATCCGTGCGGTCAACTCGGGAGTCGTCGCCTTCAGAGACCTCAGAGAGGAATATGCCTGGGCGCTAGGAGATGATCCGGATCTGGCCCCTCCCACGATCTATTGGCTTGGTGATCCCGACGGTTCCGACTGGCGAGAGATCGAACTGCCTGAAGGCACGGCCCTGATCGAGTGGCTGATGGCGAACGACAGGGCACCCATCGACTGGCCACACATGGCTGTGAACGGCAACATCGTGCTCCGGATAGCAGACAACGGCAGCATCGAGCGGTACGTCGTGCCCGAATAGGCCGCTAGCTGTCGGCTAGGCCGGCGGCGGCGTTGGTACAGAAGGTGTCTATGAGCTTGCTGGCTTTGGAGCGGATGACGCCGGCGCCGAGAGTGGCGACCCGGCCGGTGATCTCGTAGGAGCCAACCAGCCGGACCCGGGTATGGCGGGGACCGGCGTCGGACAGGCGGGCCGCGGCGTCGATCATGATGCGCGAGCGGATCTGGCGGTCCTCGCCGCGGGCCCGGATCGACACCTCCTCGGGCTCCTGGACTCCGGCCACTTCGATGTGCAGGTCGGCCCGCAGCGAGAACGGGCCCACCTTGTCCTCAAAGGCCGCCTGGAAACTGGAGCCGTCGATGCTGTCAGCGCCCGGCGACACCTCGGTCACCGAGTGCATGATCGGCAGCCACGACGCCACCGCATGAACATCCAGCAGCCGGGGCCACACATCGTGGCGCGCCGCCTCGACCACAAACTCCCGGTCTACTGCTTCCCTCACATCAAGATCGCAGGGCGGGCAGGACCTCGCGGCCTAGGAGCTCGACTGAGGCGAACCAGCGGTCGAAGTTCATTCGCAGGTCGAACACCAGGTGCTCCACCCCCACCTCTGTGAAGCGGCCCACCTGCTCGACCACCTCGTCGGGGTCGCCGGCGATGAGCGAGCCCTCGATGTCCTCGGCGGTGGCGAACTGGCCCGACGGCGGCTTGGCCCACCACTTGCCCCGCAGGTTGGCCCAGGCCAGCAGGCCCTCCAAGTTCACGCCAGACAACGCCAGATCATGGGTGGCCGCGATCGACGTGGGCGGGATCACGGCCACGGTGGGCATGGGCCGGCCGCTGGCCGCGGTCATCTCCCGCATGGTGGCCACCCGCTCGGCGATGGTGAGCAGGGTGGTGCGCCCCGGCATCCAGCCGTCGCAGTACTCGGCGGCCAGGCGGGCCGAGCGAGGGGTCGCCCCGCAGTACCAGAACGGCACCGGGGCGCCCGGCTTGGGCTCGATGGAGATGCTGTCGAAGGAGTACACGTCGTCGCGGTAGGTGACGCCGTCGGTGGTCAGCAGGCGGCGCAGGATCTCGGCATTGGACCGCACCAGCCCCACCCGGTCCACCCCGGCCATGTCGATCACGTCGAACTCGTGGTCGAACGTCCCCGCCCCGAAGCCCAACACCACCCGGTCGCCGACCAGGCTGCACAGAGTGCCCACGCTGATGGCGGTGTGGACCGGATGGCGGAACGGGATCAGCGAGCCGGTGCCCAGCGTGATGCTCTCGGTGACCGCGCCGATGGCGGTGAGGGTGGTGAGCGCCTCATAGAAGGTGATGTCGGCTGCCTCCATCTCGGAATGGGGCTCGAACACCAGGTGGTCGCGCACCCACAGCGAGTCGAAGCCGAAGCTCTCGGCCAGCACCGCCCCGTCGAGCACGGCCCGGCGGCTGGCGTGGCCGCCGAAGTGGGGCATCAGCAGTCCGAACTTCATGGCCGAGTTCCAGCGGTCATCGGGGTCGCCTCCTGGTTGTCACAGGGTCCTCCTAAGGTCCTGCACATGAATCTTCCATCACTTTCCTGCATTATCCTCACAGCCAGCCATGCGATCGAGTCGCCTCGGTACCCCATGCCGCGGTCGCACGACGTCGTCGCCGCTACAGCACCGGGCGGGCGTGTTGGCCCCAGCCGGGCTCGCCCACCACCTTGCGGTCCACGTACACGTCGCGTCCCCGCACGATCGTGCGATGGATGCGGCCCTTGGTGATCCGGCCGTCATAAGGGGTCCAGCCGCACTTCGACAGCACGGTGTCGGCCGAGTGTCTGGTCTGGTCGGCCGGATCGAAGATCACGATGTCGGCGTCGTAGCCGGGCCGCAGGAAACCCTTGGAGGCCAGCTTGAACTCGGTGGCCGGCTCCTCGGCCACCACCTCGGCCACCCGGGGCAGCGAGATCATCCCGTCCATCGAGCAGTCCAGCAGCATCGGATACTGCTCCTGGACGCCGGGGGTGCCGGTGTGGCAGGCCCAGCAGTCCTCCCAGCCGATCTCCTTCTCGGCCCGGGTGTGGGGGGCGTGGTCCGACGAGAGCATGTCGATGGTGCCGTCGTTGAGGGCCTCCCACACCGCCTCACGGTGGTGGTCGGGCACCCAGTACGACAGGGCGTAAGGGCCGAGCTCCTCGATGTCGCGCCACCGCGACAGGAACAGGGCCCAGTGGTTGACCTCGCAGCTCACCGGCACGCCCCGCTCCTTGGCCCGCCGCACCATCTCGACCGAGCCCTCGGTCTGCATGTGCACGATGTGGAGCTTGGTGCCGGTGGCCTCGGCCATCTGCAGGATCACCGCGATGGCGGCGTCCCAGATCAGCCCGTTGTGGGTGGCCAGGGTCTGGGCGTAGGCGGCCGGGCTGCGATCGCCCCGGTCCCAGTGCGACTGCTCGGTCACGTCCATGATGGCCTGGTCGTGAGGGTGGATCATGAACGGCAGCCCGGTCGGGCCGATGGCCTCGAACATGCGCAGCAGATGCCCGTGGTCGTGGATGCCGGTGCCCGAGGGATGGGGGTAGTCGCGGCCGGTGTCGACCACCATGTAGATCTTGAAGGCGGCCACCCCGGCGTCAGCCATGGGCTGCACCTCGTGCAGCACGCTGGGCACCGGGTTGTGGTTCCAGTCAACAATGCTCTTGGTGTCGTAGAGGTCGAACAGCTCCTCGAGCACCTGCAGGTTCTTGGTGACCGGGTTGAGGTTGGGCATCCCGAACACGGTGGTCACCCCGCCGGCCGCGGCCGCCGCGGTGCAGGTGCTGATGTCCTCCTTGTGGACGTAGCCGGGCTCGCGCAGATGCACATGGACGTCGACCATGCCGGGCAGCACCCACTTGCCGGTGGCGTCGACGCGCTCGACGGAGTCGGGCAGCGGGATCACGCCGTGGGCGGCGATGGCTGCTATCTGCTCGCCCGCGATCAGCACGTCGGCCTGCTCGGTGCCCGCGCCGGACACCACCGTCCCACCAGCCACGATCCGGTCGATCTTCGGCGAACTCATCGGCGCGCACTCACCAGCAAGGTCACAATCATGGGCTCATCCTTGCCCGCGGAAGATACGGAGAGCTAACCGGTCGCGGCCGCGCCGTCGGGGTCCTTGACTAGCAGCTCGGGCGGTTCGGGCGGCGAACTCTGATGCACCTCGACCGAGCCGCCCGTGAAGTGGGTGCGGTACCAGTCCACCATCTGGGGGATCACCGCGTCGCCGTACTGCTTGTAGGCCGCGTAGTGGGTGGTGTGGCGCTGCATGACCAGCTTCTTGGGGGCGCCGGCCCGCTCGTAGAGCCGCTCGGCGTGGTCGGTGGGGGTGGTGGCGTCGTCGGCCACCGCGATGATCATCAGCGCGGCCGGGGCCACCCGGTGGACCACGTCGATCGGGCGGTAGTCCATGATCGCCTCGGCGCAGCGCAGCGGCACCGACGACGGGATCCGGTCGTCCACATCGGCCTTCACCTTCGAGGCCCGGCGCTCGGGAGTGGGGACCATGATGTCCTCGCGAGGATGGACCATCTCGCCCTCGCCGGTCAGCACCCGCCGGTTGCGATCAGCCTCCAGGCGGTCCAGGAACTCGTACCACTCGTACTCGCGGCGCATCCGGCGCAGCCAGTCCTCCCCGTCGGCCACCGGCACCTGCGACACCGCGGCCCGCACCCGGCGGTCGGCGGCGGCCAGCAGCACCGCGTTGCCGCCCCCGGTGCCGCCGCTCCCGAACACGCCGATGTTGTCGGAGTCCACGTCGTCGCGGCTGCACAGGTAGGTGACCGCGTTGATGAGGTCCTCGAGCTGGAGCTGGGGCAGCAGCATCCCCCGGTCGCCCCCGGAATCGCCGAAACCGCGGTAGTCGAATATCAGCACGTGAAAGCCGGCCGCGGTGAGGGCCTCGTGGTAGGGCAGGTAGAGCTTGGCGTCCTTGAGCCCGAGCCAGCCCGGCCCCTGGACGATGGCCGGGACCGGAGCCGAGACCTCGTCCGGCGAGCGCAGCAGGCCCCTCAGCCTCTCGCCTTCACTGAAGAAGGCCACTTCGGTCTCGTGCACGGCCGTCCCCCCTGCCGGTCCGCTGAACCGGCCCGGACTTGGAGTCCAATGCTGGAGCGAGATAGTGTATACAGTTGCGGGCGCCGGGGATTCCGACCTCTCCCCGGCGCCCTTCAACCGCAATGACAGTGACCGAGCAACCAAGGCGGACGCCGGGGATGTGGTGTCTCCCCGGCGCCCTCAATCGCAACAACAGTTACAGCAGAAACAATGCGGACAGGAAAATTAAACCAAATCGCTAGGAGCGGTCAATGGCCGAATTGATGTCATCGAGCGAGTTCAGAGTGGCCCTGGAGCAGGCCTTTTCGGGCACCATGGCCAAGGACGCGTCCTTCAGCCGCGCCTGGGCCACGGGCAAGCTCCACAAGCAGCACTTCGTCCACTGGGCCACCAACCACTACCACTACATCGGCCCGTTCGGCGACTACCTCGGCCTCATGTACGCCAACACGCCCGACCACGCCCGCGACGCCAAGGACTTCCTGCTGCAGAACATGTACGAGGAGGAGCTGAGCGACGACCGCCACACCGACCTGCTGATCCGCTTCGCCGAGGCGTGCGGCGGCACCCGGGCCTACGTGCAGGACCGCAACAACGCCATGCCGTTCGCCAAGGGCATGCAGGGCTGGATGTACTACGTGTCGGGCCGGGAGAACTTCGTGGTGTCGTCGGCCGCGCTGATCGTCGGCCTGGAGTCGCAGGTGCCGTCCATCTACCGCACCCAGTACCCGACGCTCATCAACAAGTACGGGTTCTCGGAGTGGGAGGCGGAGTTCTTCGACCTGCACATCACCTCCGACGAGATCCACGGCGAGCGGGGCTACCAGATCGTGCTCAAGTACGCCGACACGCCAGAACTGCAGCAGCGCTGCCTGCACTACGTGCGGGAGGCGGCCGACATGCGCTTCGCCTACACCAAGGCGCTGTACGAGACCTACGTGCAGCCCGACCTCGGTCCCTGGGTGGAGGAAGACGAGCGCGAGCCCGCGCTCGTCGGCTGATCCGGCGCCGGCGAGGCGGGCCGCCGCTCCGGCGAGGTTGTAGGTCGGCGTGCCGCGCATCTACTTCAAGACAGCCGACCAGTACGTGGAGTTCGCCGAGGGCGAAGAGGTCAACGTGCTCCGGATGGCTATCCGCGATGGCATCGACGTGCCCTGGCAGTGCGCCAGCGGCAACTGCGGCACCGACCGCCTGGTGGTCGAGGAGGGGGCCGAGAACCTCGACCCGCCCCGGCGCCGCGAGCGGGCCCGGCTGGGCGAGCTGGTGGACGAGGACTACCGCCTGGCCTGCCAGACCTACACCCGGGGCGACGTGACCTTCAGCTGGGATCCCGACCAGGTGGGACTCGACGACGAACCCGGCGACGGCGGCGGGTCCCGGACGGGCTGGGCCGGCACCGGCTGAGCTTGCGGACGGGCTGGACGGGCTGAGCGGTGGCGGCACCCAAGGGATGGTTCGAGGTGGAGGCCACCTCCGACGAGCTGGCCGCGGCCGGCAAGCTGGTCGTGCACCTGCACCGCCACGAGATCCTGCTGCTGTGGAACGACGGCGAGCCGGTGGCCCTGTCCAACGTGTGCATCCACCGGGCCCGCAAGCTCAACGAGGGCGTGATGCTGGGCACCCGGCTGGTGTGCGCCGGCCACCAGTGGGCCTACGAGGTCACCACCGGCTACTGCACGGCCAGGGAGCGCTACCAGCCCCGCTACTCGCTGGAAGTGCGCGACGACCGGATCTTCCTCGAGCTCCCCGCCAAGCGAGGCTCCGACACGCCGGAGTAGCCGGAGTAGCCGGAGCAGAAGAACGGCCCGCTAGTAGGGTGCCGCCCGATTGGTCGTGCCGAGCAGGAGGACCCCGCCATGGTCGAGGCCGTGCGTCGTCAATACCGGGCCTATGCGGGGTTCGTGACCACACCGCAATTCTTCGACGACTCCCCCACCCAGTTCGTGCGTGTCGCCCCGCCCGGGGTGGGCATCATCCAGCGGGTCAACCACATCGACGAGTACCGGTACACGCTTGACGACCGGGCCCGGAACTTCGGCGTGCTGGAGGAGTCGGCCGTCTGCCTGGGCCGCTCGTACTGCCAGGTCATCGGCCAGGTCGGCACCAACTGGGTGCACTGCACCGGCACCAGCCCCACCGACATCGAGCGCATCTGCGCCGACATCTCGGCCAAGGCCGGCGCGCCGTTCGTGATGGCCGGCCAGGCCATCGTGGACGGGCTGCGCGAGATCGGCGCCGAGACGGTCACCATCGCCAACGGGTACTTCCGGCCCGACTGGTCCGCCGGGATCAACGCCTACCTGGAGGCGGCCGGCTTCCGGGTGCTGTGGGCCGGCAACATCATCGACCAGGGGCTGATCGCCGACCACGACGAGATGCTGCGCCACGAGGCCGCCACGCTGTGGGACTACCCCGACGACATGATGTTCGCGGCCGCGGTCGACGCCCACGCCCGGGCCCCGCAGGCCGACGCCATCGTGCAGACCGGGGCCGGCATGCGGATGGTGCGGGTCCTCGACATGGTCGAGAGCCACACGGGCACACCGCTGGTGGCCTCCGACGGGGCGCTCTACTGGCGCATGCTGAAGCATCTGGGACTGCCGGCCGCACCCGGCAACGGGCACCTCCTGTCGACGCTCGGATGACCGGGTCGCGCTCCATCGCGGAGATCGTCGCCAACGACATGTGCATCGGGTGCCCATGACCCGCACCATCGCCGAGATCGTCGCCAACGACATGTGCATCGGGTGCGGGCTGTGTGAGGCGCTCACCGGGGGCCGGGTCAAGATGGCCATGACCGGGCGCGGATCGCTGCGGCCGTCGCCGGTGGACGGGTTCACACCGGCCGAGGAGGCTCAGCTGGTGGCCGCCTGCCCGGGCGCGGTGGCCGAAGCCCGCATCGAGGCCGGCTGCAAGTCCGACCCCGTCTGGGGCGCCTACCGGTCGATGGCCAGAGCGTGGGCCGTCCATCCCGACGTTCGCTACGAGGGCGCTACCGGAGGGGTGCTGACCGCGCTGGGCATGCACGCGCTGCGAACGGGCCGGGTCGACTTCGTGCTCCACGTGGGGGCCGATCCCGACCGGCCCATGCGCAGCCGCTGGGTGCTGTCGGACACGCCGGAGTCGGTTCAGGCCAACACCGCGTCGCGCTACGGGCCGACCGCCCCGCTGGCCGGCCTATCCGCCGCGCTGGACCGGGGGCGGCCCTTCGCTCTCATCGCCAAGCCCTGCGACCTCGGAGCGGTCCATGCGCTCTCCAGGACAGATCCTCGAGTCGACGAGCTGTGCACCGTCCGGCTGGTGCTGGTGTGCGGGGGGCAGTCCCGCCTCACCAAGTCGACGGCGGTTCTCGACGAGTTCGGGCTGGACGAGACCGAGGTCGCGCTGTTCCGGTACCGGGGCCACGGCAACCCCGGAGCGACCGTGGTGGAGACCAGGGCCGGCGAACGGTTCACCAAGACCTACCTCGACATGTGGGCCGACGAATCGGGCTGGGACGTCGAGACCCGCTGCAAGTTCTGCCCGGACGCTCTGGGCGAGGCGGCCGACGTGGCCTCGGCCGACATCTGGCCGGGCGGGGCCCCCACCGGCGAGGACGAGGGCTTCAACGGGATCATCGTGCGCACCGAGGTCGGCGAGGAACTCGTGGCGTCGGCGGTGAAGGCCGGGGAATTGGTGGTGGCCGACGAGATCACGGCCCGGCAGTTCGACGACTTCCAACCCCACCAGGTGCGCAAGAAGGAGGCGCTGGCCGCCCGCTACCAGGGCCTGGCCGACGCCGGGGTCGCCCCCATCGAGACCCGGGGCCTGCGCATCTCCGAGCTGGGCCGGCGGCTCGACGGTGAGCGGTACGAGCAGCAGCGGGCCGGCGCCAAGCGGCGGGCCGACCACCTGTAGCGCACAGCGCCCGCCCCTCCCTGGAAATCTCGGGTCGATTTTGCGCAATAGACACCCA
>VYFQ01000006.1 GCA_009842325.1 Acidimicrobiaceae bacterium
CGAGGGCCTCCTTGGCCTGGGCCGACAGCGAGCCGAAGCTCATGCCCGCGATGGTCACCGGGATCTTCAGGTGGACGGGGCGCTCGGCCCGGCCCTCGCCGATCACCACATCGGTGCCGCAGGCCTCGCGGTAGCCCTCCAGGGGATAGCGCGACATGGACGCCCCGAGGAATACGAGGTCGTCGAGGGTGGGCAGGTGGCGCTTGGCCCCCCAGCCCCGGATGCGGTAGATGCCGGTGTTGGCCGCCCGGCGGATCTCGGCGATCACGTTGCGGTCGAAGGTGTACGACTCCCGCAGGTGCCAGAAGTCGGGATCCGAGGCTTCCACGGGCTCGACGCCGTCCGGCGGTGGCGTGGTCATCAGGCCGCCTCCAGGGCGTCCACGTCGTCGATGGTGAAGTTGTAGAGGCGCCGAGCCGATCCGTAGCGGCGGAAGTCCGACACGTCGACGCCTTCCCCTACGGGGGACGCCGCCGCCAGCAAGCGAGACAGCGTCTCTAAGTGCTCGGGACGCATCTCCTTCTCGATGCAGTCAGCGCCCAAGGACTCAACGTCGCCCCGCACGAAGATCTGCGCCTCGTAGATGGAGTCCCCCAAGTCCGCGGCGGCATCGCCGCACACCACCAGGTTCCCGGCCTGGGCCATGAAGGCGCTCATGTGACCGACGTTTCCGCCTACCACGAGGTCGACCCCCTTCATGGAGATGCCGCAGCGGGCGCCGGCGTTGCCGCCGACAACCACCAGCCCACCGCAGCCGGTGGCGCCGGCCGACATCGTGGCGTTGCCCGTGATGTGAACCAGCCCCGACATGATGTTCTCGGCCAGCCCGGTGCTGGCGTTGCCCTCCACCAGCACCCGGCCCCGCTGGTGCATGCCGGCGCAGTAGTAGCCCACCGAGCCCCGCACCACTACGTCGAGGGCCGCGGTGATCCCGCAGGCCACCGCGTGGGCGCCCCGGGGGTTGACAACCTCGAAGGACTCCCCGTCGGAGGCGTCGTGCAGCGCCTGGTTGAGCTCGCGCCGGCTGACCTCGGCGAGGTCGAAGTGACGCGTCACGCGGCCAGGCTCCAGGTGTAGATGCGGGCCGGCTCGGGCTCCCACACCTCGGCGTCGGCTGCGCCCGGCAGGCGGGCGATGGCCCGGTACTCCGACGACATGGCCACCCAGTCATCGGTCTCGGCCACCACCGCCGGCTTGCAGGCGATGGGATCACGCAGGATGGCGAAACCGTCGGCCACCCCGATGGCGAAGGTGTAGAAGCCGTCGAGATCATCGAGGGCGCCCTCCAGCGCCTGGGTAATGGTGTTGCCGGATCGAATCCGCCACGACAGGTACCCGGCGGCGACCTCCGAGTCGTTCTCGGTCTGGAACGACTCGCCGTGGCCCTCGAGGAACCGTCGCAGCCGGTTGTGGTTGGACAGCGACCCGTTGTGCACCAGACAGGTATCGGCGCCGGTGGCGAACGGGTGCGATCCGTTGGTGGTGACCGCCGACTCGGTGGCCATGCGGGTGTGGGCCAGGGCGTGGGTGCCGGTGCGGGAGGCCAGGTCGTAGCGATCGGCCACCAGGTCGGGGTCGCCGACTGCCTTGTACAGCTCGATCTGGGAGCCGTAGCTCAGCACTGTTGCCCCGGCCACGTTGTCGATGATCCATTGGCGGGCAGCCCGGCCGTCGCCGTCGGTGGAGAACACGACGTGGTCGTGCACGGCCCGCACGGTTACCTCAGCACCCAGGACTCCCTCCAGCGCGGCTGCCACCGGTCCCCAGTCCACCTCGATGCCCTCGGCCAGCACCGTGATGCGGGTGCGGCCGGCCTCGCCCTGGTCATAGGAGGCGAACCCGGCGCTGTCGGGGCCCCGGTCCCGCATCTCCCGGAGCATCACGGCGGTCAGCCGGCCCAACTCGTGGCGGTGGGTCTCAGTCTTGCAGAACAGTCCAACGATCCCGCACATGCCGCTTGTCCCCCGAAGTGCTCTACCTGGCAAAGTCCGGCTCGCACGGTAGCGCCCGTCGCGCCCCCGGGCGACATCGTTCCCGCTCTTGTTCGCTTCGCTCACGGGCCGCTCGGGCCACGGCCTCGCAGGCTCGGCCTCTGGGCCCGGCGACTCCCCCCGGACCGGATTCCCCCGGCGAATGATCGTTGACTACTCTCGGCTGCCGCAACCCAGCCGATGACGGCACGACCACAGGGGGAACCACATGAGCGCGCTCGACGAGATCCGGAGCCGGGTGGAGGCCGACGGCGTGGAGTTCATCTACGCCATGTTCGTGGAGATGCACGGCAAGCCGTGCGCCAAGCTCGTGCCCGTAGGCGCCCTCGAGGGACTGATGAGCGACGGAGCCGGCTTCGCGGGCTTCGCGGCCGGGCCCATGGGCCAGGATCCCTCCAGCCCCGACATCCTGGCCCTTCCCGACCCGGCGTCGTACACCCAGCTGCCGTGGCAGCCCAATGTCGCCGCCATGCAGTGCGACCCCACGGTGGAGGGCGAGCTGTGGCCGTACGCGCCGAGGGTGATCCTGCGCCGGGCGATGGAGGCGGCCGCCGAGCGCAACATCGTGTTCAAGTGCGGGGTGGAGGCCGAGTACTCGCTGGTGGTTCGCAACGACGACGGCACCATCTCGGTGGCCGACGACCGCGACACCATGTCGCTGCCCTGCTACGACGCAAAGGGCCTGACCCGGATGCTGCCCCATTTGACCGCGGTTTCGAAGAACCTCGACGCCATGGGCTGGGGCAACTACGCCAACGACCACGAGGACGCCAACGGGCAGTACGAGCAGAACTGGCAGTACTCCGACGCGCTGACAACCGCAGACCGGCTCATCCTGTTCCGGCTCATGGTGCATACCCTGGCCCAGCGCGACGGCCGCTACGCCACGTTCATGCCCAAGCCGTTCGCCGACAAGACCGGCAACGGGCTGCACATCCACGCGAGCCTGTGGTCGGCCGACACCGACGAGCCGCTGTTCATCGGCGGGGGAGCCGGCGGACCGGACACCAAGGGGTTGGGCTTGAGCGACACGGCCTACAAGTTCACCGCAGGGATCATCGACCACGCCTCGTCGCTGGTGGCGGTGATGTGCCCCATCGTGAACTCCTACAAGCGCATGGGGGTGGGCGCGCCCACCTCGGGAGCCACCTGGGCGCCGGCCTACGCGGTGTACGGGGGCAACAACCGCACCCAGATGATCCGGGTGCCCGAGCCCGACCGCATCGAGATCCGCCTGGGCGACGGCGCGGCCAACCCGTACCTGATGTTCGCGGCCACCCTGGCCTGCGGCCTCGACGGCATCGACCGCGACCTCGACCCGGGCGAGCCCAACACCGACAACCTGTACACCCTGTCGGCGGAGGAGATCGCGGCCAAGGGCATCGAGGCCCTGCCGCCCACGCTGCTGCACGCCGCCGATCGGCTCGCCTCCAACGACGTGATCGGCCGGGGTCTGGGCGACACCGCCGAGGGCCCCTACCGCGACTACTACGTGAAGGTGAAGCGCGAGGAGTTCCTGGCCCACCACCATGTGGTCACCTCAGGAGAGGTCGACCAGTACCTCACCCTGTTCTGACGGGCACCCCTCGACGTCACGGGTCTTCGTAGACTCGCTGTCCATGGCTGACGGCGCGCCGCTGCGTATCTGGCGAGGCGCCGTCCTCGATGAGTGGATCGACTACAACGGCCACATGACCGAGGGCTTCTACGGCGTGGTGTTCGGCATGGCCAGCGACGAGTACCTGATACGCATGGGCTTCGACGAGCACTACCGGGCCAGCACCGGCGGATCGTTCTACACAGTGGAGACCCACATCGCCTTCATCGACGAGTTGGCCCCGGCCACGCCGCTGGCGGTGGACACAACCGTGGCGGGGGCCGACCAGAAGCGAGTGCACCTGTTTCACGAGCTGCGGGGCGGTGACGACGGGGTCCTGGCCGCCACCCAGGAGTCGATGATGCTGCACGTCGACACCAGAATCGACCGGGTGGCCCCCATGGCCGAGGCGCTGTATGCGGTCCTGCAAGCCGACGCCGACGCCCATGCCGGCCTGCTCCCCGCGGGCACCACCGGCCGAGCCATCCGAGCCGTCGGCGCCTGAGCGGCCAGCCCTACCCCCCGGCCCGCCGCCCATGACTGCCTCCATGCCGTCACGGGCCACGCAGTGGCACCCCATGGGCCTGACGGCGGTATCGGGCGCAGTGGTGTGCTGGGGCTTCGGCAACATTCTGGTGCGCCAGGTGGACCTGGGCGCGGTGCAACTGGCCTTCTGGCGGCTGGTTCTGAGCTCCCTCGTCTACGGAGGGGTTGTGCTGGCCCGGCGGGGCCGGGTGACGTGGCCGCAGGTGCGGGCCTGCCTGCCCTCCGCGGTGATGCTCGGGCTGTGGTACATCGCGTTCTACCAGAGCATCAAGTCCACAACCGTCACCAACGTGGCCATGATCGTGTCGCTGGTGCCCGTCGTGTTGATCTGGGCGGGGGTACGCCGGTTCGCCGAGCCGGTCTCGCTCAAACTTCTGGCGCTGGTGGCGACCGCGCTGGCCGGCACCGCGCTGGTGCTGTTCGGCTCGGCCTCGGTGCCCACCTGGAGCCTGCGGGGCGACGGGCTGGCCGTGCTGGCCCTGCTGTTCTTCTCCGCGCAGATGGCGCTGGCCAAGGAGGCCCGGCAGAAGGTCGGCGCATTGGAGTTCCAGGCGGTGGCGTGGATCGTCGCCATGGTCGTGGTCACCCCGCCGGCCGTCCTGACCGGTGGCGGCCTGTCCCTGCCCGATGCGACCGCCTGGCTGTGGGTGGCCGCTCTCGTTGCCGTTCCGGGATCGGGCCATCTGCTGATGAACTGGGCCCACAAGCATGTGCGGATCACCGTGTCGTCGATGGCCCTGCTGGGCGCGCCCCCGCTGACGATGGTCCTCGCCGCCATCTTCCTGGACGAGCCGATCAAGATCGCCCAGGTGGCCGGCGGGGTGATCGTGATCGCGGCATTGACCGGGGTGATCCGCCGCGACCTCCAGATCACCGCCCGCTACAGCACAGGCATCGGCTGAGGGCGGCCTGTCGGCCCGCTCGGCCTCTTAGCCTTATCACCTATGGCCCGGTTGCAGGTGATCGGCGGCGGAAAGATGGGCGAGGCCCTGCTGGGGGGCCTGGTGTCCCGCGGCTGGGCCGGCGCGAGCGAGCTCCACGTGGTGGAGCTCGACCCAGCCCGTCAGCGGATCGTCTCAGCCGCAATACCCGGCGTGTCGATCTCCACAGAACCGCTCTACGGGATCGGCGCCGTCATCGCCGTGAAGCCCGATGTCGTGGGAGCGGTGCTGCCCGCACTGGCCGCGGCGGCAGCCGCACGGGTTCTGTCCATCGCGGCAGGGGTGCGCACCGGCGCCATCGAGGCCGGCCTGCCGGCCGGAACCCCGGTAGTGCGGGCCATGCCCAACACACCGGCACTGGTCGGGGCGGGCGCGGCCGCCATCGCTCCTGGATCGGCGGCCGGGGCCGAGGACCTGGAATGGGCCCGCGGCATCCTCGAGGCGGTGGGAACGGTGGCGGTAGTGGCCGAAGCCGACCTCGACGCGGTCACCGGCCTGTCGGGCAGCGGCCCCGCGTATGTCTTCCGGCTGGCCGAGGCGCTGCGAGCCGCCGGCACGGCTCAGGGCCTCGATCCCGCGGTGGCCGATGCGCTGGTGCGCCAGACCCTGCTGGGCGCGGCCACGCTGCTGGCCGAGTCGGGGGAGGATCCCAGCCGCCTGCGCGAGAACGTCACCTCTCCGGGCGGCACTACCGCCGCGGGCCTGGCCGTTCTCGACGAAGCCGGCTTCATGGACCTCATCGACCGGGTAGTCGAAGCAGCCACCCGCCGCTCCCGCGAGCTGGGCCAATGAAGTCCGTCGCGGGGCGCGGCTACGACACGATCTCGTTCCTATCGGACTACGGCCACGGCGACGAGTTCGTCGGGGTGGTCCACTCGGTCATCGCGGCCATCGCGCCCCATGTGCGGGTGGTGGACGTCACTCACGGCATCGCACCGTGCAACGTGCGAGCCGGCGGGCTGGCGCTGGCCCGGGCCGCCCAGTACCTGCTGCCGGGCGTGGTTCTGGCTGTGGTCGACCCCGGTGTGGGCACCGATCGCCGACCGGTGGCGGTGGAGGTGGGCGACGGCGCCTCGGTGCTGGTCGGACCGGACAACGGGTTACTGGCCCCCGTGGTGGCCCTCGTCGGCGGTGCCGGGCGGGCGGTGGAGCTGGCCAACACCGACTACCGGCTGGAGAGTCCCGGCGAACTGGGCTCGACCTTCGACGGCCGTGACGTGTTCGCGCCGGCAGCCGCCCACCTCTGCTGTGGGGTGCCGTTGAGCGATCTGGGGCCGGCCGTCGACGTGGCCACGCTGACTCCCGGGATGCTGCCGGTGAGCCGGCGCGACGGCGACGACCTGGTGGCCGAGGTGCTGTGGGTGGACCGCTTCGGCAACTGCCAGCTCAACGTCGATCCGGCCGAAGTGGACGAGATGGCCGCGACCGGGGCCCTGCTGCAGGTGACGGTCGGAGAAGACCTGCGGACGGCTGAACGAGCCCGGGCCTATGCGGACGTGCCGCCCGGGCGAGTCGGCCTCGTCACCGATTCGAGCGGGCTCGTGTCGCTGGCCCTGCCCCAACGCTCCGCGGCCGACGAGCTCGGGCTGCACGAGGGATCCGAGGTGCGCGTCGCCACCGCGGCGGCCAGCGACCGCCGGGCAGGCAGCCGGACGGTGGTGACGCCGGTCGGGCTCAACCCACGGTCCGGTGGGTCTGCCGGGTCGCAGGAACAAGGAGGCCAGCCATGAGACCGGGAACCACCATCGCCATCGTGGCGCTGCTCGCCATCATCGTCGTGGCCGGGGTGCTGCAGCTCTTCTTCCTGGCCCGATAACGACGCCGCGACCCCGCCTGTGACACGCGGGCGGCGATAGCATCCGAGGCGATGTCGCTCGTGGTTGTCGGTTGCAATCACCGCTCCACGCCGCTCGGCCTGCTCGAGCGGATGACAGTCGCGCCCGACGATCTTCCTAAGGCCCTACACGACCTCGCAACGGCTGAGCACCTCAGCGAGTCGGTGCTGCTGTCCACATGCAACCGCATCGAGGTCTACGCCTACGCAGAGCGCTTCCACGGCGGCTACGCCGACATCCGGGAGCTGATCGCCCGCCATTCGGGACTCCCGCCCGAGATCGTGGGAGACGAGCTGTACGCCCACCACGACGCCGACGCGGTGCGGCACCTGTTCGCGGTGGCTGCCGGGCTCGACTCGGTGGTGGTGGGCGAGCACGAGGTGCTGGGCCAGGTCCGCGACGCATGGCAGGCCGCTCGCACCGAGGGCACGGTCGGCGCGGTGCTCGAGCCCCTGTTCCGCCGCGCGGTCGAGACCGGCAAGCGGGCCCGCACCGAGACCGGCATCTCGCGGGGCATCGCCTCGCTCTCCCACGCCGCGGTGGCGCTCGCTGCCGAGCTTCTCGGGGGGCTTGCCGGCCGGCGGGTGCTGGTGCTGGGCGCGGGCGAGGTGGCCGCCGGCACGCTCAAGTCTCTGGCCGACGCCGGGCCCGCCGACATAGCAGTAGCCAGCCGCTCACCGGAGCGGGCCGTGGCCGCCGCGCAACTGTGCGGAGGGCGGGCCGTGGCCCTGGCCGAGCTGGACACTGCCCTGGCCAGTGCCGACGTGGCCATCACCACTACGGGGGCCACCGAAATAGTCCTCGAACACAGCGACATCGACGCGGTGATGGCCCGACGAGCGGGCGCGGAGCTGCTGATCGTCGATGTGGCCGTGCCCCGCGACGTGGACCCCGCTGCCCGGGAACTGCCCGGCGTGAGGTTGCTCGACATGGACGACCTGGGCGACTTCGTGGAACGGGAACGGTCCGGTCGCACCCAGGAGACCGACTCGGTGCAGGCCATCATCGACGAAGAGGTCGAGTTCTATCTGGCCGAGGCATCGGCCCGTGAGGTCGCCCCGCTCATCGCGGCGCTGAGGGGTCGAGCCGAACTTCTCAGCGCGAGCGAGCTGGAGCGCCATGCGTCGCGCCTCGCCGATCTCTCGCCCGCCCAGCGTGCCGCGGTGGAGTCCCTGCTGCGCGGCGTGGTGAACAAGCTGCTCCACGAGCCGACCGTCCGGCTCAAGGACGCAGCCGGCCATGCACGGGGCGACCGGCTGGCCGAAGCGCTGCGCGACCTGTTCGATCTGTAGGCGACCGGCGCCATGGCCCCCCGGCCTCCTGGAGCGAGCGCCAATGGGACCGAGTCTGCTGCGTCGCGGCGGTGTCATTCCCGCTCTTGTTCGCTGCGCTCACGGGCCGCTCGGGCCACGGCCTCGCTCGGCGCATTACGGCGCTTCCCATGAATCGCTCTGTATCCGCTCGGCCTCTGAGAGCGGCCACCAGGGGCAGTGCCTTGGCCCGCCGGCAGACCAGCATCGTGGCCGGGCTGCTGGCCGACGCCGGCGGGATGGCAACCGAGCCGGTGGTGGTGTCCACCACCGGTGACCGGCAAGCCGACGACCCGATCCATGCCATGGGCGGCAAGGGAGTGTTCGTGAAGGAAGTGCAAGCCGCGGTGCTCGACGGACGAGCAGACATCGCGGTGCACTCGGCCAAGGACTTGCCGTCGGCGACTCCTGAGGGCCTGGTGCTGGCCGCCGTACCGAGGCGCGGTGACCCGCGGGACGCCCTGGTGGGCTGCCGGTTGGCTGAGTTGCCTGCCGGCGCGACGGTGGCCACGGGCTCAGTCAGGCGCAAGGCCCAACTGGCTTGGATGAGGTCCGACCTGGTCTTTGCCGAGCTGCGGGGCAACATCGCCACCCGGCTCAATAAGGCCGCCGCCTTCGACGCCATCGTTATGGCCGCGGTGGCGTTGCAGCGCCTGGGGCTCGAACCGGACGTGGTCGACGTGCTCGAACCGGACGTCTTCGTGCCCCAGGTCGGGCAGGGAGCCATCGCGGTGGAGTGCCGGGCCGATGATCGGGCCGTGCTCGAGACACTGCTCGCCACCGAGCACGGGCCGAGCCGGCGGGCGGTCGACACCGAGCGGGCCTTTCTGGCCGAACTGGGCGGAGACTGCAGCCTGCCGGCCGGTGCCCACGCCGGCGATGCTCCCGGCGGCGGCCTGGAGCTGACCGGGCTGGTGGCGTCGCTCGACGGCCGGGAGCTCATCCGCGACACCCGGCGGGGCCGTGATCCCGAGACGCTGGGCCGGTCTGTGGCCCGGCACCTGCTGGACGAATGCGGCGGCCGGGAGCTGATGGGAGCGGTCGGATGAGCCCGGCACGGCCCGGGCCTCACGCACCCAAGCCGCTCGCCGGGCTGAAGATCGTGGTCTGCCGGCCACGCCAGCAGGCCCAGCCTTTGACCGACGGGCTGGCCGCAGCCGGTGCCGAGGTGGTCAGCGCCCCGGTGATCGCCATCACCGATCCCGCCGACGGGGGAGCCGGGCTGCGGGCCGCGCTGGCCCGGCTGGAACGGGGGGACTGGCTGGTGGTGACCAGCCCGAACGGGGCCGAGCGAGCGGCCGCCGCCGGCCCGCTGGCCACCGGCGTCAACGTTGCCGCCATCGGGCCGGGGACCGCAGCCCGGGCCGCCGCGGTGGGGCTGACCGTGCGGCTGGTGCCCGACCGATCGATCGCTGAGGGCTTGGTGCAAGCGTTCCCGGCTCCCGGCTCCGGACGCAGCGGCAGCCTCGTGGTGCTGGCCCGGGCCGCGGTCGCCCGCCCCGTGCTGCCCGACAGCCTGCGAGACGCCGGCTGGGAGGTGCTGGACGTGGCCGCCTACCGGAACGTGGCCGCCCGCCTGACCGACGACCAGCGCCGGGCGGTGGCTGCCTCCGACGGTGTGGTGTTCACTTCGTCGTCGGTGGTCACGCGTCTGGTGCAGGAGGTCGGCGCCGACGCGGTCCCGCCGCTGGTGGCCTCCATAGGCCCGGCCACGTCAGCCACCGCAGCCTCCCACGGCCTCGAAGTCACCGTGGAGGCATCCGAGCACACCATCGACGGCGTGGTCGCCGCCCTGGTCGGTCACGCCCGCCCGTGGTCGGCGCCCGACGACGCTGGGTAGCCTCGCGGGGTGAGTTTCCCGCAGCGGCGCATGCGTCGGCTGCGCCGGACCCCGGCCTTGCGCCGGATGGTGGCCGAGCACCGGCTCGACCCGGCGGACTTCATCGCGCCGCTGTTCGTGCGGGAAGGGATTGACGAGCCCCAGCCCATCGTCTCCATGCCGGGACAGTTCCAGCACACCCGCGCGTCGCTGCGAACCGAGGTCAAGGAGTTGCATTCCCTCGGGATCGGCGCGGTGGTGCTGTTCGGCGTTCCCGAGCACAAGGACCACATCGGGTCGGAGGCCTGGAATCCCGACGGGATCGTGCAGCTGGCTCTGGCCGACCTTCGCTCCGATCTCGGCGATGACATCGTGTTGATCGCCGATCTGTGCATGGACGAGTACACCGACCACGGACACTGCGGGGTGCTCGACGGCCGAGGCGACGTAGAGAACGACGCCACCCTGGAGATCTACGCCCGCATCGCGCTGGCCCAGGCCACCGCGGGGGCCGACATCGTGGCTCCTTCGGGGATGATGGACGGGCAGGTGGCCGCCATCCGGGGCGCTCTCGACGGCTCGGGCTTCACCCAGACCGCCATCCTCGCCTACTCGGCCAAGTACGCCACCGCGCTGTACGGGCCGTTCCGCGACGCGGTCGACGTGACCATCGCCGGCGGGGGCGACCGCCGCACCTACCAGCAGGATGTGGCCGGGGCCCGGGAGGCCATCGAGGAGATCCGCCTGGATCTGGCCGAGGGCGCCGACATGGTGATGGTCAAGCCCGCGCTGGCCTTCTTGGACGTGATCTCGGCCGCACGGCGCACCTTCGACGTGCCGCTGGCCGCCTACCACGTGTCCGGGGAGTACTCCATGGTGTGCGCCGCGGCCGAGCGCGGCTGGCTCGACGGTGACGCGGTGGCCCACGAGCATGTCCTCGCCATCCGCCGGGCCGGTGCCGACGTGGTGCTCACCTACTTTGCCCGGCGCCTAGCCGAGGCTCTGCAATGAGCGACGGGGAGCGCGACGCCAACCCCAACGAGGCACTGCCGTGAGCAGAGACCAGTCCCTCACCAACGAGGCGCTGTTCGAGCGGGCCCAGCGGGTCATCCCCGGCGGGGTCAACTCGCCGGTGCGCGCTTTCCGCTCCGTGGGGGGCACCCCCTATTTCGTGGCAGAGGCCTCCGGTCCGTTCGTGTACGACGTGGAGGGCCGCCGCTACATCGACTACGTGCAGAGTTACGGGCCGGGCATCTGCGGCCACGCCCACCCGGCGGTGGTCGAAGCCGTGCGGCAGGCGGCCGGCCGGGGTACCAGCTACGGCGCGCCCACCCGCGACGAGGTCTTGATGGCCGAGGAGATGTGCGCCCGGGTGGTGGGCCTGGAGATGGTGCGGCTGACCAACAGCGGCACCGAGGCGGTGATGTCGGCGGTCCGGCTCGCACGGGGCGTGACCGGTCGTCCGACGGTGGTGAAGTTCGCCGGCTGCTACCACGGCCACAGCGATTCGCTGCTGGTGGCGGGCGGATCGGGCGTGGCCCAACAGGGCCTGGCCGGATCGGAGGGAGTGACCGCCGGCGCGGTGGCCGACACCATCGTGGCGCCCTACAACGTGGTGCCCGAGCTGGACGAGTCGGTGGCGGTGGTGTGCGTCGAGCCGGTGGCGGCCAACATGGGACTGGTGGCGCCGGAGCCCGGCTTCCTGCAGGGCCTGCGCGACGCCTGCGACGCGGCCGGCGCGCTGTTGCTGTTCGACGAGGTGATCACCGGCTTCCGGCTCTGCCGGGGTGGCGCCGCCGAGTGGTTCGGAGTGCGCCCCGACATCTGGTGCTTCGGCAAGGTCATCGGAGGGGGGCTGCCAGTGGGGGCCTTCGGGGCCTCGACGGAGATCATGTCCGGGCTGGCGCCCCTGGGCGGCGTGTACCAGGCCGGGACACTGTCGGGTAACCCCCTGGCCACCGCGGCCGGGCTGGCGGTGCTGGGCTTGCTCGACGACGACGCTTACGTGCTACTGGAATCCACAGCAGCGGCTTTGCAGGAGGGGATGGCGGGAGCCTTCGCCGCGGCCGGGGTGACTGCTGTGCTGCCGCGGGTCGGCCCCCTGCTGGGCCTGTTCTTCACCGAGGACGCTCCCCGTGACTTCGATGAGGCCCGCAAGTCGGCCGATAACGGTCGTTATCCGCCGTTCTTCCACGGGATGCTGCGGCGGGGTGTGGCCTTCGCACCGGGGGCCTACGAGGCGATCTTCCCGTCGCTGGCCCACACCGAAGCCGAGATCGAAGCAACCGTGGCCGCCGCCGCCGCTACCGCCAGCGAGATGGAGAGGGACTCGGAAGGATGAGGCGCATCAGAATCGTCATCGGCGCGGTTGTGGCCCTTGTCGTACTGATCGTCGTCGTGGTGGCGGTATATCTCCTGACCCGGGACGAAGCCCCCGAGGCGGTCGATTTGGAGACGACGGTGGCCCGGATCGAAGCAGCCGAGACGGCTGAGGACGGCACCGACACGCCATCGGCCACCGAACCCGCCGGTGACGACACCGACACGTCAACCGCCGACGCGACTACCGACGTGTCCACGACATCAAGCGACGACGACGGTGCCTCGGCGGTGGACACCGATGTCTCGGCTGACGACGACCTCGACAGCGAGCCGGCAACGGCAGATCAGACGGCAGACTCCCTCGGCGGCCTCGACGGAGTGTGGACCGTGCAGGTAGCCGACGACGCCGGCGACCTGCAGGGCGAGCCGACGGTGAGCTTCGCGGGGTTCCGGGTGGACGAGGTGCTGAACAGCATCGGCGACTTCACCGCGGTGGGCCGCACCGCCGACGTTGCGGGCTCGATCGAGCTGAGCAACACGGCACTGATGGCGGCAACCGTGGAGGTGACCATGTCGACGCTGCGGACCGACAACAGCTTCCGAGACGGCAGGATCTACGGGGCCCTGAACACCAGCGAGTACCCCAAGGCGATCTTCACCCTGGTGGAGCCGGTGGAGCTGCCGGCCGGCATGGCCGACGGCGAGCCGTTCTCAGGTTCGGCCGAGGGCGACCTGACTATCAAGGGCGTCACCAACCGGGTCGCCTTCGACCTGCAGGCCCAGCTCGTGGGCGACATCATCGTGGCCGTCGGCTCCAGCGACGTGGTCTTCAGCGACTACGGCGTCACCGCACCGACCGCACCCGTGGTCGTGTCAGTCGAGGACCACGGAATCATGGAGTTCCAGCTCCTATTCACCCGCTGACGCCTCCTTGCAGTGGTTAACCCTCGCGCAAACGGTGGTAGTGGCCGATCAATGACGTGGTGGACGGGTCGTGAGACGTCTCAGCCTCGGCAGCACTGGCCCGTAGTTCGCCGACTATGGCGTCGGCCAGGGTCTTGCCGAGCTCGACGCCGAACTGGTCGAAGCTGTTGATGCCCCAGACGGCTCCCTGCACCACCGTTTGGTGCTCGTAGAGGGCTACCAGCTGACCGAGCACCGAGGGCGTCAACTCCGGCGCCAGTATCACCGTCGACGGGCGATTGCCGGGTAGCTCGCGATGAGGATCGTCCTCCTCCGCCGTCGGGGTGCCGAAGGCCAGCGCGGCGGCCTGGGCGAAGCAGTTGGCCACCAGCGCCTCGTGACGTTCGGCGGCCCCGGCAAGATCGGCAACATCAGCGTCCGGACGGGCCAGCACGATGAAGTCGGCGGGCACGACCGTGGTGCCCTGGTGCAGCAGCTGGTGGAAGGAGTGCTGGCTGTCGGTTCCCGGACCTCCCCACACGATCTCGGCGGTCTCGCAGCCCACCGGGCTGCCGTCGAGCCGGACCCGCTTGCCGTTGGACTCCATGATCACCTGCTGCAACCAGACACCGAACAGCCGCAGCCTCTCCGAATACGGCACCACCGCCCGCGTCTGGAACCCCCAGAAGTTGCGGTACCACACCGACAACAGGCCAAGCAGCATGGGTACGCTGGCTGCCGGCCCCGCAGCCACGTGCTCGTCGATGGCGCGCATCCCGGCCAGCATCGCCGCGAAATTCTCCTCGCCGATGGCTGTCATCACGGCCAGACCGGCGGCCGACCCCATCGAGAAGCGGCCGCCGACCCAGTCCCACGTCGAGAACACATCGTCGGGCTCGATGCCGAACTCAACCGCCGCGTCCCGGCTCGCGGTCACCGCCACGAAGTGCCGGCCCGCGGCCTCAAGACCGAGCACCGACGCGGCCCAGGCCCGAGCGGCGCGGGCATTGGCCAGCGTCTCGGCGGTGGCGAAGCCCTTCGACACCACGATGAACAGCGTCTCAGCCGGATCGAGGCCGTCCAGACCAGCAGCCAGCGCGGCCGGGTCGATGTTCGACACGAACCGGCACTCGATGCCACCCGAGCGAAACGCGGCCAGCGCGTCGTGGGCCATGGCCGGCCCCAACTGCGAACCGCCGATCCCGATATTCACTACCGTGCGGATCGGCAGATCCGTGGCCCCTCGCCTCTCCCCGGAGCGCATCGCCCGAACGAAGGCCCTCATCCGTTCATGCTCGGCGGCGATGGCCGGCGCCACGTCAACGCCTCCGGTCACAACGGCCTCACCAGCCGGAGCCCGCAGGGCGGTGTGCAGAGCGGCTCGGCCGTCCGTGACGTTGACCGGTTCGCCCCCCAGCATCGCCTCGATACGCGCCGCCACGCCGGCCCGCTCGGCCAGGGCCAGCAGCAGCCCCACAGTGGTATCGGTGACCAGATGCCGGGACCAGTCGATTACCAGCTCGCCCGCGGTCGAGGTGCAGCGCGCCGGCCGATCCGGGTCGGTCTCGAACAGCCCGGCCAGATCCACGCCGCCGGCTTGCAGCTCACGGGCGTGGCGGGCCAGCGCGGCCCACTCGGAGGTGGCCGTGATGTCGCTGGCGGCGGTGTCGCTGGCGTGGGTGGCGCTGGGGACCATTGGGGTGGGCCTCCGGTGGCCCGGCCGGCTATTCGCCGGCGGCGAGATCGATGCCGTGACCCACAGCGGACTCAGTTAGCAGGGCGCTGATCTCGTCGGGTGAGCCGGTTTCGAAGGTTGGTGCATCGGCCACCAGAGCGAGCAGCATCTCTTCCTCGAGCGCGGCCGTCTCAGCGTCCAGACCGCCGTGGACGACCCGCTCGTAGTACACCACCGAGACCAGGTCCTCCAGGCTCAGATTGGAGAAGCCGCTCATGCCGCTGGCGAAGCTGTCCACCTCGCGCTGGCCGTCGGGCCGGTCCGGGTTGCCGTAGAAGTCGAGTCCCAGGCGCTTGGTGTCGGCCGTGCCCAGGTACACCCAGGACAGGTGGTGGGCCAGACCGTCGAACCCGGGCGCCGGGCCGAAGGTGAGCAGCAGCTCGCCGTTGTTGAGCTGGCGGCCGGTGGCCGTGCCCGAGCCGTCGGCGCCGTGGCACGAGGCACACGTGCTGTACACGACAGCGCCGTTGTCGGCCAGCACCAGCTCCTCGGAGTCGGGGGGCTCCAGCATTCCCACGTAGAAGATGGCCCAGATGGGGAGGAACACCATCACCGACGCGGCCCAGTAGGGCATCCGCTTGCGGGCTTGGGCGGCCTGAACGTAGGCCGGGTCCGGCTCGGGGGGAGGCGGGGGAGCGGCCTCAGGAATGGGAGCGGGGGCAGCCGGCGCCGGCACCGCGGCAGTGGCCGCGGGAGCAGCGGACGCCGGGGCTTCACCGGCGGGCGCGGCGTCGCCTGCGTCTGCGGGTTCGGTACCGGTCAACTCGGCTCGTCGCTCACGCGAGCGCTGAAGCAGATACTCAGGTACCTCGACCACTTAGCGTCTCCATCGGCGGTGCGGGGCGGACCGGACGACGCCGGAGCGGCGAGCCCCGGCGACATGAGGATAGGCGGTCTGACCGCGCTTGGCTTCCTTCAGCTGGCGCGAGTTCGCGGCCGGGAGCCGGTTAGCCGTTGGGGAGGCCGACGGCGAGGCCGAACTCGTCACCTGCGTCGATGAGAGCGTCGAACAGGTACTGGCCGAAGGAGCGATCGCAGAAGATCATGTACGTGGGTGCGCTGTCACCGTCGTAGCGGGCGATGTCGCAGGTGACCTTGGCCACCGAGGCGGAGGCCACCGCGCCGTTGGGCGTCATCGCGTCGGACCAGTCGAGGCTGCACACCTTCTCGAGCATCCGGGGCGCGTCCGTCCCGGTGACCAGGAAGAGGGCCCGACCGTGAGTCCAGTCGAGAGCGGTCACGAACTCGGACGAGTCCACCCCGTCGAGGCCGGCCACAACCTCGGCCACCGCGTCGGCGGGACCCGTAACGATCCACTCTCCGGGCCTGGAGCCCATCACGAACGCGCCGCCCCCTGCGGTCCGGGACGACCCGAACGGTGCGTCCATCCGATCGGCGGCCGCACCGCCGGTCTCGGCCCGCACCAGCCACTTGGTGGTGGCGCTGGCGTCGGTGAGCATGAGGGGGCCGCCAGAGGAAGACTCGTAGCTCCGCACAACCGGGCTCTCGAAGGCAGGCGACTCAGCCACGGAGACGCTCCCCCGCCGGATCGAAATGGGCGTGGTGGTCCATGACGGTGGCGCTGACGCGCTCACCTGAGGTCAGCAGCACGGTCACCTTGGTGCCGCCGGCGGCCAGCTCGGGCTCCACCTGGCCCAGGCAGATCGACCGTCCCAGGGTGGGCGACATCCGGGCCGAGGTGATGCGGCCCAGTATCTCGTTGGTGTTGCCCCGCACGATCTGGCTGGCCTCGTCGGGCACCACATTGGGGTCGTCGGGTTGTATGGCCACGATCATGGGCAGGCTGCGGTCGGCGGCCCAGGCCAGCTCTGGCATTCCCGCGAAGTCGTCCTTGTCGAGCTTGATGAGCGGGCTCAGACCGGTGCTCGGGCCCAGAGTCAGGCCGTCGGTGTCCTGGCCCACGATGAAATGGCCCTTCTCGAGGCGCATGATGCGCTGACCCTCTAGTCCGAAGGGCCCGACGCCGAGGTCCTGTCCCGCGTCCATGAGGGCCTCCCAGACGTGGAGGCCGTGGCCGGAGGGGGCGTGGATTTCGAAGGACAGTTCACCGGTGAAGCCGATGCGCCACATGAAGCATCCGTCCACCCCTGCGACGGTGGCCAGCCGGACCTCCATGTAGGGGAATGCGTCGGGTGACAGGTCCACACCCTCGGTCACCCGGCCGACCAGCTCCCGCGCCTTGGGTCCGGCCACGTTGATGCTGACGTAGGCGGTGGTGACCGGGGTGACGTGCACCTTCCAGTCGGGGCGCTCGGTCTGCAGCCAGTTCTCGACCCACTCCCAGACGCCGCCCGCGCCGGAGCTGGTGGTGGTCATCAGGTAGTGGTCCTCGCCCAGGCGGCCGGTGACGCCGTCGTCGAGCACCACGCCGTCCTCGGCGCACATCATTCCGTAGCGCACCTTGCCCACCGGCAGCTTCGACCACTTGTTGGTGTAGAGCAGGTTGAGCAGCTTCGGGATGTCGGGCCCGCGCAGGTCGAGCTTGCCCAGCGGTGTGACATCGATCAGCCCGACGTTGGTGCGCACGTTGCGCACCTCTGCGGCCGGGTCGCCGTAGTGGTCGGGGCGCATCCACTGGCCGGCGATGATCGTGCTCACGCCGTTGGCCTCGTGCCACGGATGGATCGACGACACCCTCACCGGCTCGAACACTCGCCCGGCCAGCGCGCCCAGAGTTAGCGGCGCGTAGGGCGGGCGCCACACGGTGGTGCCCACCTGGGCGATGGTCTCGCCCCGGGCCTCGGCGATGGCGGCCACGGTGTTGACCGTCTCGAGCTTGCCCTGCGAGGGTCCCATGGTGGAGGTGGTGTAGCGCTTGGCCAGCTCCACCGAGTCGTAGCCCTCGTGGGCCGCCGCCACCAGGTCCTTGGATCCGACGTCCTCGGAGAAGTCGACCATGCCGTGGGTGTCCGAGCGGTACAGCTCGGGATGCGGGTCTCGGCCCAGTGGAGTGCGCTCGTCGGGCGCCCAGGCGGGCTCGTCGCCATCGACCGGCCGGGCCCGGGCGGTCATCGCCTGCAAGCGATGAGCCACGGCGGCGGCTCGCTGCGCAGCCAGGCGCCCCGTGGCCGCGCCGTGGGCTCGCAGCTCGTCGAGGGTGCCGTCGCCGGCCAGCCCGCCGGTGGCCAGGACGTTGCCGGGAGGATCCGACGGGAAGAAGCGGGCTGTAGCCGGATCGTGGACCGGCCGGTCACCGGCCATGTTGAGCAGCGAAGTGGGTGCGGTCCAGCCCGCGGCCACCACGAGCAGGTCGGCCTCGATGCGGTTCCCGCCGGCCACCACGGCTCCCAGTGCTCTCGACGAGCCCTGGGCCGAGCTGACACGTTTGCCTTCGCGGCCGTCGATGATCGCGGCGATCTCGACCCCGACCCGGTCGAGGTCTGCGGCGGCGGCGTCGCCTTCGGAGTTGGCGGTGAACACCACCGCCCGCTCGCCGGGCTTGACCCCCCACAGGTTGATCAAACGCCGGGCCGCACCCGAGGTGATCACGCCGGGACGGTCGTTGCCCGAGAACACGTAGGGCCTCTCGATGAGGCCGGGCGCGGCCACCAGCACCTTGGCCCGGGCCTTGATGAGCCGCTCGACCGCGATCGGGTGGTTGCGCTGGACGATCCCGAGCCAGTTGTCCTCGTAGCGGCCCGTGACGGTGGAGTTGGTCAGAACCTCCACCTCGGAGGCGTCCAACGCGGCTCGCAACTCGGCCAGGACGGCCTGATCCGAGTCGCTGCTGCTGTAGCGCAGATGGCCGCCCACCGCGTGCTCGTGCTCCACGAGCAGCACCCGGGCGCCGGCGGCAGCCGCGGCCAGAGCGGCCTCGATCCCGGCGGGGCCGGCTCCGGCCACCACGACGTCGGGATGCGTGTAGCGCTTGTCGTGGTAGCGGTGGGGGGTGTCCAGGTCGATCTTCCCGCCCGGTGCGAAGGTGGCCAGCACCCGTTCGTAGGTGGGCCACAGCCACGCAGGGCGCATGAAGGTCTTGTAGTAGAAGCCGGCCGTCAGGAAGCGGCCGAACAGGCTGTTGGCTGCCTTGATGTCGCGGTGCAGTGACGGCCACACGTTCTGGGCCCGCACGTCCATGCCCGCTTCCAGCAGGCGGTTGCCGGCCCGCACGTTGGGGTCGTCGCCCACCTGCACCATCAGGTTGGGGTCCCAGTAGTCGGCGGTGAGGATGCCCCGGGGCCGGTGGTACTTCATTGAGCGCGAGAAGACGTGCTCCCCCGCGGCGGCCAGCGCCGAGGCGATGGTGTCGCCCTCGAAGCCGTCGAATCGCTTGCCGTTCCAGCGGAAGCGCAGCTTCGTGGAACGGTCGAGCACCTCGGTGGGCTGGGGGCCCAGGCGGCTCATGGTCATGCTTTGCCGCCTCGCTTGTCGCCGGGCATGGGTGGCGTCCGGAACTCGTTGGTGGCCGTGTTGCGTTCGAGGGTGAACCAGCGGCGGCAACCGGACCGGCAGTACCAGGTCTCCCGGAGCCAGCCGGCCGGGTTGTCGCGCAGGTAGAGGTAGCCCCGCCACTGCTGGGGGGTCGCAGTGGCGGGGTCGGGGCGAGCGTGGGACTCGCCTCCATACCGCAGGTCCGCGGAATTGCGCGGCCCGCAGTTGGGGCAGGGCACGAGCAACATCAGTGCCCCACCGACGCCGCGCCCTTCTCGCCGACCAGTTCGCCGCTGTCGAAACGGCTGAGGGCGAAAGGTGCGATCAGTTTCGGGGTCCGGCCGGTGGCGACGGCCTCGGCCATCTGCTCGCCGGAGACCGGGGCGGCCTTGAAGCCGTAGGTGCCCCAGCCCACATCCACGAGGAAGCCGTCCACCGGGGTGAAGCCCATCACCGGCGAGTAGTCGGGGGTCATGTCACACAGGCCGGACCACTGGCGCAGCAGCCTCATCCGGGAGATGCCGGGCATGAGTTCGAGCACGTGGCCGGCCAGCTCCTCGGTGAATTCGAGCGAGCCCCGGATCGAGTAGGTGGCCACCGGATCGACGGCGGCGCCGAAGACGAGCTCGCCCCGGTCGGTCTGGCTGATGTAGACGTGCAGCGAGCCCGATACCACCACGGTGGGCAGGAACACCTTGACGGGCTCGGTGACCGCCGCCTGAAGCGGGTGGGTGGTGATGGGCAGGCGCACGCCGGCCATGGCCGAGATGAGGCCGGCCCAGCCGGCGGTGCAGTTGACCACTACCGGGGTGGAGATGTCACCCCGGTTGGTGCGCACTCCCACCACCTTGCCGCCGGGACCCTTGCCGTCGGGACCGTTGCCGCCCTCGCACAGGATGTCGAGGACTTCGGTCTTCTGGTGCATCTCGACGCCCATGTAGTCGGCGGCGCGGGCGTAGCCCCAAACCACCGCGTCGTGGCGGACGATGCCGCCGGGTGGGTGGTAGAGGGCTCCCAGTATCGGGTAGCGGGGATGGGAGGAGGTGTCGAGGGCGGGAGCGATCTTCTTGATCTCGTCGGGGCCGATCACGCTGGAGTTGACGCCTTGGAGCTTGTTGACCTCGGCCCGCCAGTTCATGGTGCGCAGGGAGCTGTCGTTGTGGGCCAGGGTGAGGTGGCCGCGCTCGCTCATCATCACATTGATGTTCAGGTCGAGCGCCATGGAGTTGTAGAGCTGCAGCGACCGGTCATAGAAGGCCACACCCTCAGGAGTCAGGTAGTTGGCCCGCACGATGGCGGTGTTGCGGCCCGAGGCGCCGCTGCCCAGGTACGCCTTGTCCACGACGGCCACGTTGGTGATGCCGTGGTTGCGGGCCAGGTAGTAGGCGGTGGCCAGGCCGTGCACGCCTCCGCCGACCACCACGGCGTCGTACGAGGACTTGAGTTCGGTGTCGCGCCAGACCCGGGGCCAGTAGTCGCCGCGCATGCCCCGCCAGGCCAGCGCGGCTGCGGAGTACTTGGGCGGGCGGCGCCGGAGCCGGCGCCCGATTCCGGTCATTGCTCACGCAGCGTAGGCGTTGTCACCGTTCCCTTCAGCGATTCAGAGTATCAATAATGGATTGATTGAGTCGCTCCAAATATGATTAGGGAATGAACCTGCAGCGGTTGCGCTACTTCGTGGCCGTGGCTGAGGAGTTGCACTTCGGGCGAGCGGCTCAGCGACTGCACATGTCCCAGCCGCCGCTCAGCCAGCAGATCCGCCTGCTCGAGCGGGAACTCGACACGGCACTGTTCGACCGCAGCACCCGCAGGGTGAGCCTCACCGACGCCGGCGCCTTCCTGTACCCGGAAGCCGTGCGCCTGCTGGCCGAAGCCGACAGCGTCGACCGCCTCATGGACCAGCGGCGTCACGGGCAGGCCGGCACCCTGCGGGTGGGATTCGTGGACTCGGCTGCGTACGAGGTGATGCCCCGAGCCCTCAGCGAGTACCGGCGGCGATGGCCTCAGGTGGACTACGAGCTTCACACCATGAGCTCCGACGAGCAGGTGAAGGCTCTCCGAGCCGGTCGCATCGATCTGGGCATCGGTCGGGCCGCGGCCGATCCCGAGCGGGTGGAGGCCACTCTGGTGATGCAGGAGCCGCTGCTGGTGGCCGCCGGCGCGTCCCACCCGTTGGCAGCGGCACCGGACGCCAATCTGCGCGACCTCGCCGGCGAGGCGATCATCGGATTCGATCGGCGCGTCTCGCCCAGCCTGCACGCGGTGCTCGCCGGGATGCTGGGCGCGGAGGGCGTGAGCTACGACCCGATCATCGAGGCGACCGAGTACGCCACCATTCTCGGCTTCGTGGCCGCCGGCGAGGGAGTGGCCATCGTGCCGGCCAGCGTCCGGACCTTCCAGCCCCCCGGCTTGACGTATGTGAGACTGCTCGAGGCATGGGCCTCGGTACCCCTGCTGCTACTCACCCGCGCCGGAGAGCCCCTGCCCCTGGTGGCCCAAGCCCTAGAGGTGGTATCCGAGCTCTACACCCCGACAACCTGACTCCAGTCATTCACAGATGACAAGGGGGAGGTCGCGGGTGGTGCGGGCCTGGTAGTCGTCGTAGTCGGGCCACTGGTTCACCGCGAGGGGCCAGAGTTCGGCCTTCTCCTCGGGTGTCGCCGTGCGGGCTCTCAGATGATGCGTCTCGGCCCGGTCCTGGATGGTTACATCCGGATTCTCGACCAGGTTGAGATACCAGTTGGGGTTGCGGGGGGCTCCACCCATGGACGCCACCAGCAGGTAGCGCTCGCCGTCACGGATGCGGATGAGCGGGGACCGGCGCAGGCTGCCGGACTTGCGCCCCACGGTGGTGAGGATCACGCACTGGGCGCCCTCCCACTCGAAGCCGTCGGCGCCGTCCGTAGCGAGATAGCGGTCCACATGGTCGGCGATCGGCTTCCACGGGCTCGGCTCGTAGCTCATTGCTCGACCCGGATCAGTACTGGAGTTCGCAGCCGTACTCGTCTATCCACCAGCGGGCGGTGCGCTTGGCGCCGGACGGGGTGCGCAGGCTGGGGTCCTGATGCAGCTTCTCAGGTGTGGGAGCGATCCGCGCCGCGATGTCCGTGAGGGACTCCAAGTCGAGGTGGTAGCACTCCACCGCGTTCAGACCGAGCAGGAGCCGGGTGTCCTCGATGGACACGTCGCGGAAGTCGCTTTCCAGGCGTTTGGCGGTGTGGGGCCACGAGCCCTCGGGGTGGGGATAGTCGGTGCCCCACATCAGCGCGTCGATTCCGTTGACGTGGCGGCGGCGGATCTCTTCCTTGCTCATGGTGGACGCCCCGATGAACACGTTGGTCCCGAAGTACTCCGACGGCAGCCGCGAGATCAGGCCCTTCATGCGCGAGCCCAGCTTCTTGATCTTGTTGCTGGCCCCGAAGTTCACATCGGTCTTCCACAGCAGGTCGGCGATCCAGTAGGAGCCGCACTCCACCACCGCATACCGCAGGCCACCGAACCTGTCGAACTTGCCCGAGAACAGCAGCTGCCACAGGGCCCGGTGAGTCCAGAACGGCACCTCCGAGACGTACATGGCGACGTTGTCGCCGTAGGACGGGAAGTCCGCCTCGCCGGAGTGGGTGTGCACGACCAGGCCAGTCTCGGCGCAGGCGGCCCACACCCGGTCGTAGTGGTCGCTCCCGTAGGGCGGGAAACCGTGCCACATGGTGGGGATCATGACCCCCTTGATGCCCGGCTTGCCGGCCAGCCACTCGATCTCGGCCACCGACTTGTCCACGTCGTGGGTGATGGGCACCAGGCCCACCCCGGCCCGGCGGGGCGGGTTGGTGGCGCAGAAGTCAACCAACCAGCGGTTGTGGGCCTGGGCCCCGCCGAAGGCCTGGCGGGGGTCGGTTATCTGGCCAGCGGAGAGGCCCGCGCCGAACGGGGGCGACTCCTGGCCGGTCACCGCGTCGCCGTCGGCGAAGATCACCTCGCCCGCGATGCCGTCGGCGTCGAGCTCCTTGTCGCGCACCTCGGGGTCGTAGGCGCCCCGCAACCCCTCGGCGTTCTCGCCCTCCCACTCGGCCAGGAACTCGGCGTTGACTTCTTCCTGCACCCGCCGATGCTCATGACGCCCGGCCACATAGACGTCGAACTCGTCGTGCAGGGCAGAGTCGAGGTAGGGGCGGTACTCCTCGCACTGAAGCCCGGCGTGCGTGTCGCTGGACACGATCACGTAGGGAGCGTTCGAAGTGTCGACCCCTTCAGTGGGGTTGCTCAGGCTCATCAGCGGCACCTCCGTACGTTGTCACTCGGCCGCGCCGCCAACTGTAACCACCGGAGCCGACCGGCTTACAGGGCGTAGGCGGCGGGGGCGGGTTTCAGGGGGCGGGCGTACCACAGG
>VYFQ01000037.1 GCA_009842325.1 Acidimicrobiaceae bacterium
GACCCCCCCCCAGTTTACCGCGTTCTGTGAGCAGATATGCCGACTGAGGCGGCTCAATTGCGCACAGAACCGGGACGCCGCGTCGTCCTGCCCTCAGGCGTCTGAAGCGCCGACGGGCATGACCGCGCCACGGTCGATGGAGTAGTGCAGCCGGTCTCCCTTCGTGACCGGACGCGGATCCCGGACCTCCAGTTCGACATCGCCCGGGTCGGTGCGCAGGGTCATCTCGAAGCGGTCGCCCCGGAAGCGGACGTCGGCCACCGTTCCTGTGACGGTGCCGTCGGCGTCTGCAGACGAGCCGTCCATGCGGCGGAAGGCATCGGCCCGCACCACCACCACCCCCGAGTCCACGTTCAGGCGACCCCACGGCACCGAGCCGCCCTCCCCCACCGTCACCACGTTGGCATGGCCGAGGAAGCGGGCCACCGCGGGGTGGCGGGGATCGTGCCAGATCTCGGCCGGCGTGCCGATCCTGGCGATACGACCGGACTGCATGACGGCCACCCGGTCGGCCACTGCGAAGGCCTCGTCGTGGTCGTGGGTGACGTGCAGGACGGTGACGCCGATGCCGCGCAGCAGGACCCTGAGCTCCTCCGTGAGTTCCTCGCGACGTGGCCTGTCGAGAGAGCCGAGAGGCTCGTCGAGCATCAACAGGCGGGGCTCCGGCGCCAGCGAGCGGGCCAGCGCCACCCGCTGGGCCTCGCCTCCCGACAAGGTGGAGATCTGCCGCTCTCTAAAGCCGGCCAGGCCCACCAGGCCCAGCACCTCCCGCACCCGCAAGCTGCGGCGGGCGGCGTCCATCTTCTGCATCCGCAGCCCGAAGGCCACATTGGCCTCCACGTCCCGATGGGAGAACAGTGCGTGCTCCTGGAACATCAGGCCGAAATCGCGGCGATGCACGGGGAGCCCGGCCAGGTCCTCGCCATCCCAATGAACCTCGCCTGAGTCGAGGGGCTGCAGCCCGGCCACGGCCCGCAGCAGCGTGCTCTTGCCGCATCCGCTCGGGCCCAGGATGGCGACAACCTCGCCCGTTGCCACCTCCAAGTCCACCTCGTCGAGAGCCTTGACCCGGCCGAACGAGACCGTGGCGCTCCTCACCGTCAGCATTCAGAGCCCTCCACGCGAATTGGCAGCCACCAAGGCCCAAGACGGCCTCCTCCGCTGCCAATTCCACCGGCTGGCCGGTTCAGCGGTTCCCGCATCTAGAAGGCTCCCCTGCGCGTGTCGCCCCAAAGGTCCATAACGAAGACTGCCACAGCGGTGAGCACCATGAGCGAGACCGCCAGAGCCATGGCCTGGCCTCGCAGGGCATCCCCGGGGGTACCCAGCAGCCGGAACAGGGCCAGCGGGGCGGTGAGCGTCTCGGGCCGGCGGGGAATGAACGACGTAGCCCCGAACTCGCCCAGCGAAACTGCGAAGGCGAACCCGGCCCCGACAGCCACGCCACGGGCGGCCACCCGCAGGTCCACCTCACGGCGGACCCGGCGGGGCGACGCCCCCAGCACGGCAGCGGCCTCACGAACCCGGGGGTTGACGGTGCGCAGCATCGGCACCAGGGTCCGCACGACGAAGGGGATCCCCACCAGCGCGTGGGCGATGGGCACGACGATCACCGAGGTCCGGATGTCGATGGGCGGACGGTTGAGCACCAGCAGGAACCCCAGGCCAATAGTGACTGCGGAGGTGCCCAACGGAAGGGTCAGACCGATGTCGAAAACCCGGCTGAGCCCCCGTGTACCGTGGGAAGCTGACTGCATCACCACCAGCGTGGCCGCCCCACCCACGAGCAGCGCCAGCGCAGCCGCGGGAACCGCGAAGGTCAGCGAGTTCAGTAAGGCCGCCAGGGCCGTATCCGGCAGCAGGTTGACGCGCTCGGCCATGGCCGTGTAGTTGCGCAAGGTGTAGCCGCCGCCGCGGCCCGCCCCGAGCGAGCGCTCCACCAGCACGGCCAGCGGCAGCCCCAGGATCAGACCCATGACCGTCAGGTTGGCGACTAGGCCGGGACCTCGGTGTCGGGGCGCGGCCGCCGGCGAGGAGGCCGGCTCGACCGCGGCGCGTCGCCGCTCCAAAGCATTCGACACCGCCACCAGCGCGACCACGGCGGCCAACTGCACCACGGCGAGGGCCGCGGCCGTCTCGAGGTCGAGCCTGACGACGGCGTAGCGGTAGATCTCGGTCTCGATCGTGGCCCGGGCCGGGCCTCCCAGTACCAGGACCACTCCGAAGGACGTGAACGAGAACAGGTAGACGATGGCCGAGGCCGCGGCTATCGACGGCGCCAGGCGAGGCAGCACAACCCGGCGGAAGACCTGGGCTCGTGAGGCGCCCAGCACCCGGGCCTGGTCCTCGACCCGAGCGTCGAGGTTGGCCCAGTGGGCCCCGACGGTTCGCAGCACGACGGCGTAGTTGAAGAAGACGTGGGCCAGCAGGATCGCCCACACCGTGTGGCGCAGGTTCACGGCGCCCCCGCCCGCCAGCCCGAACCGGTCGAAGAGACCCTCGAAGGCGGCCGCCACCACCACCGTGGGCAGCACGAACGGCACGGTCGCCAGCGCCCGCAGCAAGCGCTGCCCCCGGAAGTCCAGGCGGGCCATAGCCCCCGCGGCCGGTAGGGCCACGGCCACTGTGAGGAGCGTGGAGACGGTTGCCTGCCAGACTGTGAACCAGATCACCGAGCGATGCGATCCCGAGCCGAGGATCTCGCCCAGAACCGCGGCCGGGCCGGTTTCGCCGAGGCCCCGGGCGATCACGCCGCCGATGGGCCAGACGAAGAACACAGCCATGAACCCCCCGACCCCGAGCGCCGGGAGCGCCACGGCCAGAACGCCCGCCGGGCGCCTCACGGCCGCACCGCCCAACGCGAATTGGCAGCAGAACGCACCCCATACGGTGCGAAACGCTGCCAATT
This sequence comes from Acidimicrobiaceae bacterium, assembly GCA_009842325.1. Lineage (GTDB taxonomy): Bacteria > Actinomycetota > Acidimicrobiia > Acidimicrobiales > Aldehydirespiratoraceae > Aldehydirespirator. Next base: position 2,909 of record VYFQ01000037.1, read on the forward strand.
CCAGGAGGACCGGTGCCAGAACACCCGCCGGACGCGAATTGGCAGCAGGACGCACCCCATACGGTGCAAAACGCTGCCAATTCCAGGAGGACGGCGATCGCTCAGCGCAGGACTATCTCCACCCACCGGTCCGTCCAGGCGTTCCGCTGGGCCTCCACCTCGGCCGGGTCGACCATGAACGGGTCGTCAGCTATCTCGGCGTGGGCCACGAACACGTCCGGGAGCGTTGCCGTGGTCGCCACTGGGAAGACGAACATGTTGAGGGGAACGTCGTTCTGGAACGTCGGGGTGAGCATGAAGTCGATCAGGGCCTGGGCACCGCCGGGATTACCGGCACCGGCAAGGACACCAGCGAACTCGATCTGACGGTAACAACTGGCGGTCACCACGCCGGTGGGCGGCTCATCGACGGGCGGATCGGCGAATATCACCTCGGCGGGCGGGCTGGACGCGTACGACACCACGATGGGGCGCTCGCCTCCGCCGGCAACGAACTCGCCCCAGTAGGCGTCCTCCCAACCGGCGGTCACCGCCACGCCGTTGTCCCGCAAGGCGGCCCAGTACTCCTCCCAGCCATCGCCGTAGTGGGCGATGGTGGCTAGCAGGAAGGCCAGGCCTGGCGATGAGGTCTCGGGACTCTGCACCACGAGCATGCCGGCGTAGTCCGGGTCGGTCAGATCGTCGAGGGACGCCGGCGGCGGCGAGCCGTCGAAGGCGTCGATCCAGTAGTTGAGGCACACGTCGCCGAAGTCGATGGGGGTTACCCGGTGCTCGGGATCGAGCTCGAAATGGTCGGGCACGTCCGCGAGGCCGGGCGACGTGTATGGCTCGAACATGCCGCAGTCGAGGCCGCGCTGCAGGAACGTGTTGTCGATGCCGAAGAGCACATCGCCCAGCGGCTCCCCCGCGGTGAGGCACGCCTGGGCCACCAGTGCCCCGGCATCGCCTGAAGCGAGCTGCTCCACCGCGATGCCGGTCTCTGCCGTGAACGCCTCCAGGGTTTCGGGCGAGAGGGCGAACGAGTCGTGGGTGAGCAGCGTCACAGTGGTGCCCGAGAGGTCCGCCGAGTCCCCGGAGGGGTCGCCGCTGCAGGCTGCGGCCACTACGGCGACCGCGGCCACGGCGATGGCCACCGCCCGGATCCGTCGACCGGCAGTGCGACGGGACGCGCCCGGCTGGATGGGAGTTGGTTGGGGTTGGTGATCCATGGGTCTTCCTCCGCTGGCATTACCCAGATCAGGTTGGCGGGTCGACACCGCTGCGATCGCGTGGATGCCCTCTCAGCCCGGCTGTCCCGAGCTCCCCGGTCTTTGGTTGTCGCCCGAGACTATATGTCCGTCAGCGGCCGGGCACCACGCTCGGCCGCTACGAGGCGGCGCAGAACTCTAGGCCCAGCGTGTCGAGATCGTCGGCCAGGGTGTCGAGCGACTCCCACTCCGTGGGAATGCATCCGCTCAGCGAGTTGGTGCCGCCCAGGAGTATCTGTTCCAGCTCGGCAAGCCGGCCCAGTTCGAACGGGATCGCGCCCGAGAGCTCGTTGTCGTGGAGCCACAGCCGCTCGATGCTGGCCAGGTTCGCCAACCGGACGGGAATCTCCCCGGTGAGCCGGTTGCCGTCGAGGTAAAGCCGCCTGAGTCCCGTCATGGCACCGAGCTCGGCCGGGATGCCCCCGGTGAGGTCGTTGCGCCTCAGCCATAGCTCCGTCACGAGGACGAGGTCGCCCAACTCTGGGGGGATCTCCCCGGACAGCTCGTTGTCGTCGAGGTCGAGCCGCGTCAGGCTCGCGAGGCGGCCCAGCGCGGCCGGGATCGGTCCCGTGAGGCTGTTGTGCCACAGGTTCAGCTGCTTGAGACTGGCCAAGTCGCCCAACTCGGCGGGGATCTCGCCCGAGAGCTCGTTCCAGCGGAGCCTGAGGATCTGGAGGTTGGACAGCTTGCCGAGCTCCGGGGGAATCTCCCCGTCCAGGAAGTTGAAGCTGAAGTACAGGGCCTCCAAGCCGGCGAGGTCGCCGAGACCCGGCGGGATCGGCCCGGACAGCGAGTTGCGGCTGAGGTCCAGCCACTCGAGGTTGCTGAGACGGGCCATCGACTCGGGGATCTCACCGCTCAGCAGATTCTCACCGAGCCTCAACTGGACCAGGTTCGTTAGGCCTCCGATGCTGTCGGGGATGGACCCCGACAGCCGGTTGCCCCTCAGGTCGAGCACCCTCAGGTCCTCCAGCCTGCCGACGGCGTCCGGGATCGCCCCCGACAGGTAGTTGTTCTGGAGCCTCAGACTCCTGAGCTCCGCCAGCGAGCCGATCCCCGCGGGGATGGCCCCGGAGAGCGAATTGTTGTGCAGATCGAGCTCCGTCAGCCTCCTCAAGCGGCCTACGCCGTCGGGGATGGACCCCGACAGCTCGTTGTTGTTCAGGTTCAGCCGCTGGAGATCGGCGAGGTTCGCGAGATGAATGGGGATCGAACCGTGAAGCCAGTTGCCGGCCAAGTCGAGGTTCTCCAGCCGGGAGAGGCGACCCAGAGTCGGGGGTATCTCCCCCGACAGCTCGTTGCCGTCGAGGCGCAGTCGTTCCAGCCAGTCCAATCCGCCCAGCGAGGCCGGGATGACGCCGGAGAGCCGGTTGTCTTGGAGCTGCAGCGTCCGGAGCGTGCGCAGGCCGCCGATCTCGGCGGGAATGGGACCCGACAGCCGGTTGCCGTTGAGCCATAGATCTCTGAGGGAGCGCAGACGGCCCAGCTCTGCGGGTATCGGCCCCGACAGTTGGTTGTGGTCCAGCCACAGGTATTGCAGGGCGCGCAGTTCGCCGAACTCGTCGGGTACAGACCCCGACAGTTGGTTGTGACCGAGCCGCATGCGCTCCAGCGCAGCCAGCTCTCCTAGTTCGGGCGGGATCTCGCCCGACAGGTCGTTGAGGCCGAGGCTCAGATCCTCGAGCGAGGACAGGTCGCCCAACTCCGGCGGGATCTCCCCGGTCAGCCCGTTGAGCCACAGGCTGAGCGTCTGCAGCCTCGACAGCTGGCCCAGCTCGGCTGGAATCTGGCCCGACAGGCTGTTGATGCTGAGATCGAGCCAGGTCAGGCCGGCAAGACTGCCCATCTGGGGCGGTATCTCCCCCGACAGCTGATTGCGGCTCATGTCCAGCCACACGAGGCTGTCCAGACTTCCCAGCTCGGGTGGAATCCCGCCGGAGAGCCGGTTGCCGCTCAGCACCAGGCGGGTGAGGCTCGAGAGCCCGCCGAGCGTGTCGGGCAGCTGGCGGGAGAGTCCGTTGCCCCGCAGGTCCAGGATCCTGAGACGGCCGAGGCTGCCGATCTCGGCCGGTATCGCCCCGAACAGCAGGTTGTGCTTCAGGTCCAGCACCTCCAGGCCGGCGAGTTCGCCGATCTCGGGAGGGATCGGGCGGTCCAGCCGGTTGCTCCTCAGGTTCAAGTGGGTCAGGTTGACCAGGTCGCCGATCTCGGCGGGGATCTCGCCGTACAGGTCGTTGTCGGCAAGATCGAGGTGCCGCAGGCTGGTCAGGCTGCCGATGGAAGCCGGGATCGTCCCGAAGAGCCCGTTGGACGGCAGGACCAGGCTCACCACCCGGCCGGTGCTGTCGGTGCCGACTCCGTACCACCGATCCAGCGGCAGACCCGAGCCCCAGTTGGCACTCCGAACCCAAGCATCGCCGTCGGCCGCAGCGAAGAGCTCCATCAGCGCCTCACGGTCGACCGGCTCGTCAGCCTGGGCCAGAGCGGTCGACGGCGCGGTCAGCGACGCAAGCAGGACGGCGACGGCTATTGCGCGGGTAGCGACGTTCACGAGCGGTATTTCCAATCATTTGGGGTGGGTGATGTAGCCGAAACGTACACACCCAGGCGCGACCGCCCGCGGACCCTCGCTCGCCCCTGAGTGCCGCCGCCGTTAGCGTCTGCGCATGGGCCGGCCCAACATCCTGGTGGTCATGGCCGACCAGCTCGCGCCCCACTTCACCGGCGCTTACGGCCATCCGTTGGTGCGCACGCCGGCTATGGATGCCCTGGCGGAACGGGGCACCCGATTCGACGCGGCCTACTGCCATTCCCCGCTGTGCGCTCCCGCCCGCTTCACGATGCTGTCGGGCCAGCCGGTGTCGGCCATCGGGGCATGGGACAACGCCGCCGAATTCCCGGCCTCGGTACCGACACTCGCTCACTATCTGGCGATGACCGGCTACCGCACGGTTCTCTCAGGGAAGATGCACTTCGTGGGACCGGACCAGCTCCACGGCTTCGAGGAGCGTCTCACCACCGACATCTACCCGGCCGACTTCGCCTGGACCCCCAACTGGGACGAGGCCGACACCAGGATCGGCAAGTGGTACCACAACATGGACAGCCTGGCGGAGGCCGGTCAGGCGCTGGCCACCTACCAGATCGACTACGACGAGGAGGTCGGGTTCTCGTCGGTGCGCCGCCTCTACGACCTGGCCCGCGACCCGGACGAGCGCCCGTTCTTCCTGGTGGCGTCGTTCATCCATCCCCACGACCCGTACGTGGCCCGCCCGGAATGGTGGGACCTGTACGACCACGACGACATCGATCTGCCCGAGCCGACGCCCGAAGGGGCGCTCGACCCCCACACGCGGCGCATCCGGCGCGGCATCGAGGCCGACACGGTCGGCTACACGGAGGACCAGTGCCGCAACGCCCGCCACGGCTACTACGCCAACACGAGCTACTTCGACTCGTGGGTCGGGCGTCTGGTGGGCGTGCTGGACGAGACCGGGCGTCTCGACAACACGGTGGTGATCGTGACCAGCGACCACGGCGACATGCTCGGCGACCGGGGCGCCTTCTTCAAGATGTCGTTCTTCGAGCGTTCGGCCCGGGTGCCCTTGATCATGGCCGGGCCCGGGGTGGCCGGCCGGGCAGTCCCCCACGTCTGCTCGCACCTGGACCTGCTGCCCACGCTGCTCGACATCGCGACAGGCGGCGGAACCTGGCCCGGAGTCGGGGCGCCGCTCGCCGGGCGCAGCCTCTGGGAGCTCGCAGCCGGCGGCACGGACGCCACCGACGAGACCACCGGCGAGTACACGGCCGAGATGACCTCGCATCCGATGTTCATGATCCGGCGGGGCCGCCACAAGTACATCCACTGCGACACCGATCCCCCGCTGCTCTACGACGTGGAGGCTGATCCGCTGGAGCGGACCAACCTGGCCGACGATCCCGGCTCCGCCGGCCTAGCCGCCGCCTTCGCCATCGAGACGGCCCAGCGCTGGGACAGCGCCGGGATCCGTCAGCGCGTGCTCCACTCGCAGCGCTCCCGTCGGGTACTGCACGCCGCCGTCGAGTCCGACAGTGCGCTCTCGTGGGACTACAGCCCGGTCCGCGACGCGGCCAACGAGTACGTCCGCAACCACATGGACTGGGCTGAAGCAGGGCCGCGAAGCCGCTTCCCCCGACTGACCTAGGGATCGGTCAGTCCCAGCCGAGTTGGTGCAGGGTCTCGTCGTCGATGCCGAAGTGGTGGGCCACCTCATGCACCACCGTGACCAAGATCTCGTCGAGCAGCTCGTCCTCGTTGTCGCAGATCTCGCAGATCGGCAGCCGGTAGAGGGTCACCCGGTCGGGCATGGCCATCCCGCCGTAGTCGTCCCGCTCGGTCAGCGGCACCCCCTCGTAGAGGCCGAGGAGATCCTCCTCCGGGTGGGCGTCCTCCACCACCACCACGATGTTCTCCATCATCTCGCCCAACGCTGGGGGTAGAGAATCAAGAGCGTCGCCCACCAGCTGCTCGAAGCGGACTTCCTCGATCAGGAACACCGGCCAGACAGTACCGGTCGGGTGCGCGCCGAACGGCGCTCGCCGTGAGGGGTGCACGGCCGTAGGGTCGGATCGTGGCTGAACCCGAGCATCCGCTGCTGGAGAGCCTGACGCCCGAGCAGCGCGACGCGGTGACGACCCAGGCGTCGCCGCTGTGCGTCATCGCCGGAGCCGGCTCCGGCAAGACCCGCGTCCTGACGAGGCGAATCGCCTGGCAGGCCGGCGAGGGCCACGCCGACCCGCGGCGCACCCTGGCCGTGACCTTCACCCGCCGGGCCGCCCGGGAACTGCGGTCCCGGCTGCGAACGCTCGGCCTCAACGACGCGGTACGGGCCGGGACCTTCCATGCCGTCGCTCTGGCCCAGTTGCGCCGCCACGCTGCCGACACCGGCAGACGCCCGCCCCGGATCCTCGAGAACGCCGGCGGGCTGATCTCCGAACTGCGGCACAAAGCCGATCGCGGCACGGTGACCGACATCGTCAACGAGATCGGCTGGTGCCGGGCTCGGCTGGTGTCGCCCGAGGACTACACGACTGCAGCGCGGGCCGCGGGCCGGCGGCCCCCGGTTGGGCGGGCCGATCGCTTCGTCCAGCTCTACGCCGACTATGAGTCGGCGAAACGCAAGCGCCGCCTGCTCGACTTCGACGACGTGCTGGCCCGGTCGCTGGAGGTGATGGAGACCGAGCCCAAGCACGCCGCCGCCCACCGCTGGCTCCACCAACACCTGCTCGTCGACGAGTTCCAGGACATCAATCCGCTGCAGTTCGCCCTGCTCAAGTCCTGGCTGGGTCCGGATTCGACGCTGGTGATGGTGGGCGACCCCGACCAGGCGATCTACGGGTGGAACGGTGCCGATCCCGAACTGATCAACACCGTCAGCAATCACCTGCCCGGCTGCGCGGTGCTGCACATGCGCGCCAACTTCCGGTCCACGCCCGAAGTCCTTGCCGCGGCGGGACGGATCCTCGACCGGCCGCCCCAGCCCGCGATGCGGCCATCCGGGGAGAACCCGACAGTCACCGTGTGCGACGGAGGCAGCGAGGCCGCGATGCTGGCCCGAGCGGTGAGGCAACGCCACCGGCCCGGCTCATCTTGGCGCCGGCAGGCTGTGCTGGCCCGGACCAACGCTCAGCTCGATCCGCTCCGCAAGGCGCTGGCGCGCCAGAACATCCCGGTGGCCACCGTCTCCGAAGGCAGCCTGCTCCGCCGGCCCGAGATAGCGGCTGTACTCGAGGCCTGGCCCCCCGGTGCCAGCCTCACCTCCTGCACGGCCGACGCTCGCCAGCGACTGCGCGAGCCGTTGGACGCCGGAGCGGATCCCCAGAAGCTGACCGCCCCGCACACGCCCGAGGCCCGAGCCAACATCGAAGCCTTCCTGGAGTTCGCCGAGGACCACCTGTCCCTCGACCCCGACTCCACGGTGGATGCCTTCATCACCGCGCTGAGAGCCGACAGCCGCCTGGCTCCGTCATCCGACGGTGTCGACCTGATGACCTTCCACGGCGCCAAGGGACTGGAGTGGCCCGTCGTCCATCTCGTGGGCCTGGAGGACGGGTTCGTGCCCATCGCCCACGCCCGTACCACCGCGGCCCGGGCTGAGGAGCGCCGCCTGCTCCACGTGGCGGTCACCAGAGCCGAGCAGGAGCTGCACGTCCTGTGGTGCGACCGCCGCGACCTGGGAGGCCAGACTGTCGAGAGAGAGCCGTCTCGGTGGCTGGAGGCGATCGGAGGTTCCAAGAGTCTCGACGACGCCGAGTCACGGCGACTCCGGAACGTCGAAGGCGTCAAGCGGGCCCGCCGGGCGAAGATGGGCTCGGACTAGCCGGAGTCGGCGCGGGGCATGGCCACAACCGCCACATTGGCGGTGCATCGTTCCAGCACCGTCTCGACGGTGTGGCCCAGGAAGGGGCGGCCGTCCACGTTGCGCAGCGAGGCGCCCAGAACCACCAGATCGGCCTCCTGCTCCTCAGCCACCGACACCAGCGTCGAGGCCGGCGACGAGCCCGGCTGAACCAGCGTGCGGGCCTCCACGCCCATCTCCTCGCCCCGCGCCCTGGCCGCGTCCATGAGCGCATCTACCACCGGTCGAGCTGCTTCGGGGTGGGCATCACCGAGTACCCGGGTCGCCAGCCTGCTGCTGGTAAGCCGCCTGGGCAGCATCCGGAGCTCCGGCCACTGCCGCTGCACCACATGGGTCAGGACCACCTCGGTGCCCAGTTGGCTGCTCACCCCGAAAGCGACTTCCTGCGCGGCCTGCGAGGACCGCGTCCCGGTGACCGGCACGATCGCACGGGTGAAGGCACCCGGCAGCGGTGTCTCCAGACCGTCGGCACGCCTGACGATGACCACAGGCAGAGGCGAGTGCAGCAGCAGCTCGTCGACCAGCGGCGAGTACAACTGGCCCTCGTGCCGGCCGGCGACACCCACGCAGATCACCCCATAGCCGAGGCGGGCTTCCGCCACGATGGCGGACGCCACGACTGCGCCGGCTGCGCTGGGGGCCCGCACCTGGCGATGATCGACCTCCCGCCCGTCGAGCACGCTGCGGATGATGGTTATGTCGGGCCACTGGCCCCTGGTCGCGCCGTCGGAGTGGTAGCCGTCACCGAGGCTCTCGGGCGCCACTGAGATCACGGTGGCGGGCACCTGCACCGGCCAGGCGAAGTGCATGAGCTGCGCGGCCGCGATGGACGCAGGCTCGGCCCGCGACGCGAGCAGGAGCCGGGACGAGCGCACCACGAGGTTCCGGCTGAGCGCCTCCTCGCGCTCGAGGCGTTCGCGCTCGGCCGGGGACCCCATCCAGTCCCGCACCGCCAGACGCAGACTCACAGCGGCGAATACCGAGGTCACCAAGGGCACGATCACGATTACGGTGTACGCCGTCTCGCTGAAAACGCCCAGAGACAGCCCCACCGAGGCGATAACGATCTCTAGGGCGCCCCTGGCGTTGAGACCGGCTCCCAGGGCCACCGCAGCCCGCTGCGACTGGCCCGCCAGCCGCGCGCCCACGAAGGCACCGGCGAACTTGGCCACGATTGCGACCACCATCACCACGCCGGCCCAGGCCAGCGCATCGCCCTCGCCCAGCAGGGAGAGATCGACCCGGAGGCCGGCCATGGCGAAGAACACGGGGGCGAGGAAGGTGTTGGTGAGAGACTCGATGTGGTGAACGACCTCGTGCTGCTGGAAGCGCGAGCGGTTGAGGACTACCCCTGCCACGAAGGCTCCAAGCACCGCCTCAATGCCCAGCGCCTGAGTGGCCACGCCGAACACCAGCATCGTGATCACCGCAATGCCGAGCGCGCCGTGCAGGTTCGGGCCCTCGCGCCTGATCCGGCGCAAGCTGGCGTCCACGGCGCGCTGGCCCAGCGTCATCGCCAGGAACAGGAAGGCGGCCAGGCCCAGCACCGTCCGCAAGGTGCCCCCCACCGACACCTCGCCCGCGGTGGCGAAGCCCGCAAAGACGGCGAGCATCACCCAGCCGACCACGTCGTTGGCCATGCCCGCGGCCACCGTGATCTGGCCGAAGTCGCGTCTCATCAGCCCCAGTTCCGAGAGGATCCGTGCGATCACGGCCAGCGCCGACACCGACAGCGCCGAGGCCACGAACAGCGCGAACACGGTGCGGTCGGCGCCACCGCCGACGAAGTCGCCGGGCAGCAACAGTCCCGTCACCAGGCCTCCGGCGAGGGGCACGACGAGGCTGAAGCCGGTCACCAGCGCGGCGGCGCGGCCCAGGCGCCGTATCAGGGCCAGGTCTGTCTCGAACCCGGCTGTCACCAGCAGCAGCGCCACCCCCAGCCACGTGACCGCGAACAGGGCTCCCGAGGAGATCTCCTCGTGGGGGATGAACCACTCGAACCCGCTGGGCCAGACCGCGCCGAACACCGAGGGCCCGAGGATCACCCCCGCGGCCAACTGGCCGATCACCGACGGCAGCCCGACCCGGCGCATCGCGTATCCCGCTGCCCGTGCGGCCACCACCAGCACCAGCAGCTGGGTCCAGAAGACGAGCAAGGCGTGCTCGTCCAGCGGGGTCAGCATGGCAAGGTGCCCTCGTCCACGTCGATGTACAGGGGCGCATGGTCGCTGGGCGGGTCGTCCTTGGGTCCCTTGCGCTCATTGCGGTCGATGAGTGCGAAGCCGGCCGCGTCGGCAACCGGACGGGTCGCCAGCGCGAGGTCGATGCGCATTCCCTTGCGCTTGTGGAAGTCGCCTCCCCGGTAGTCCCACCACGTGAACAGCCCACCGCCGTTGTAATGCTCCCGGAACACGTCCACCAGTCCCCACTCGAGCAGGGCCGCGAGCCTCTCCCGCTCGGCCGCGCTGGTGTGGGTCGTGTCGGTGAAGGCGGCCGGGTCGTACACGTCCCGATCGTCGGGGGCAATGTTGAAGTCGCCGCACACCAAGACGGGCCGACCGGGGTCGGCCTGGGCGTCGAGCGAGGCTCGCAGGCGGCTCAGCCAGTCGAGCTTGTAGTGGTAGTGGTCGTGGCCGACGGCCCGCCCGTTGGGCACATAGCACGACGCAACCCGCACCCCGGCGCAGGTGGCCCAAGCGAGGCGAGCGTCGGGGTCCGGCTCGATGCCGTCGCCGAACCCGGCCACTGGTTCGGTGAGCCCCACCCTGCTCAGCACCGCGACGCCGTTCCAGCGTCCCTCACCGTTGTGGAAGCAGTCGTAGCCCAGCGACTGGAACGTCAGCGCGGGGAAGGCGTCGTCGGCGAGCTTGGTCTCCTGCAGGCACACCACATCCGGTGAGAAGGACTCGATCCAGCGCTGCACCCGGCCGAGGCGCGCCTTCAGAGAGTTCACGTTCCAGGTGACGACCCGCACGAGCCGACCCTATCCGGGCCAGAAAGTAGGAAACTAGGATCGTGGCCATGAACGACCGGATCCGCTCCGAAGCGAGCGACTCTCTGGGTGCCAACGCCTGGGTCATCGATGAGATGCGCGACCTGTGGGCAGCCGATCCGGCCTCGGTGGACGAAGCCTGGCGCGCCCTGTTCGAGGGAGAGACGCCGGATACTCCTATCGCGCCGGCTCCCCCACCGGCATCGACCGCTGCCCGCACCACCATCGAAACCACGGCCACGGATGTGACGGAGCCTGAGGTCGACTCGGCCACCATGTCGGTGCCGCTCGCAGGCGAGCCGCCGCCGCCCGCACCGAAGGAGGCGAAGAGGGAGCCGGCGGCCGACGCGCCCATCGGCGAGCCGATCAAGGGCGTCGGCGCCCGCATCGTCTCCAACATGGAGGCCAGCCTGGCCGTGCCCACGGCCACGAGCTTCCGTGATGTCCCGGCCAAGCTCCTGGAGGTCAACCGCAAGATCGTCAACGGCCACCTCAGCCGCAAGATGGTCCGGAAGGTCTCGTTCACGCACCTGATCGGCTACGCGGTGGTGCGAGCCATCAACGACACGGTCCCGGCCATGAACAACATCTACGCCACCGACGCGGCGGGCAAGCCGAGGATCGTGCGGCCCGAGCACATCGGTCTCGGGATCGCGGTCGACATCGCCCGCGAGGACGGCACGCGGTCGCTGATGGTGCCGTGCATCCACGACGCCGACACGCTCGACTTCGCCACGTTCGTGGAGCGTTACGACGAGCAGATCGCCAAGATCCGCGAGAAGCGGCTCAGTGCCGACGACATGCAGGGCGTGACCGTCACCATCACCAACCCCGGCACGATCGGCACCCAGCAGTCGGTGCCCAGGCTGATGACGGGACAGGGAACGATCGTGGGCGTCGGGGCTCTGGCGTTCCCGACCGAGTACGAAGCCGCCGACCCGTCCCTGCTGGCTGATCTGGGCGTGAGCAAGCTGGTGACGATCAGCAGCACGTACGACCACCGGGTCATCCAGGGCGCCGAGTCGGGACTGTTCCTGCAGCGGGTCCACGACCTGCTGCTGGGCACCGACGACTTCTACGGCCAGGCCTTCCGGTCGCTGCACATCCCGTACGAGGCGGTGAAGTGGCGGCGCGACTTCAACCCCGTCGACCGCGAGGCGGCCATGCTGGAGAAGCAGGCCAAAGTCAACCAGCTCATCAACCAGTACAGGGTGCGGGGCCACCTGATCGCCGACCTCAACCCGCTGCGCGACGAGGCGCCGGTAATGCACTCCGAGCTCGATCCGGCCACCTACGGGCTCACAATCTGGGACCTGGACCGCGAGTTCCTGACCGGCAGCGAGACGGGCATCTACGCCACCGTGGGCCCGGACCGCCGGATGAAGCTCGGCGACCTGCTGGGCGTGCTGCGCGACGCCTACTGCCGCACCGTCGGCGTGGAGTACATGCACATCCAGGAGCCCGACGAGAAGCGGTGGATCCAAGAGCAGATCGAGGGCGCCGACACCGCGCTCAAGTCCGAGGACCAGCACCGCATCCTCAGCCAGCTCAACGCGGCTGAGGCCCTCAGCAACTTCCTGGGCACCAAGTACGTCGGCCAGAAGCGCTTCGGCCTGGAGGGCGCCGAGTCGACCATCCCGCTGCTGGACGCCCTGCTGACGTGCGCGGCGGACACGCCGCTGGCGGAGGTGGTGATGGGCATGGCCCACCGTGGGCGGCTGAACGTGCTCGTCAACCTGGTGGGCAAGACCTACCACGAGCTGTTCAAGGAGTTCGAGGGAGCCATCACCGAGGACCAGATCCAGGGCAGCGGCGACGTGAAGTACCACCTCGGCCAGATCGGTGCCTACACCAGCCCGTCGGGCAAGCACCTGCTGGTGGAGCTGGCCGCCAACCCGTCCCACCTCGAGGCTGTCGACCCGGTGGTGGTGGGCATGGCGCGGGCCCGTATGGACAACATCCCGCCCGACAGCAACTACGGGCCCTACCCGGTCATGCCGCTGCTGATCCACGGCGACGCCGCCTTCGCGGGGCAGGGCGTGGTGGCCGAGACCTTCAACCTGAGCCTCATCAGGGGGTACCGCGTCGGCGGGACCATCCACCTGGTGATCAACAACCAGCTCGGGTTCACCACCACGCCGGACGCGGCCCGCTCCACGCAGTACTCCACCGACGTGGCCAAGATGGTCGGCGCGCCGATCTTCCATGTGAACGGCGACGACCCCGAGGCCTGCGTGCGGGCGGCCCGCCTGGCCTTCGCCTACCGCCAGCGCTTCAACAAGGACGCCGTGATCGACATGATCTGCTACCGGCGCCACGGGCACAACGAGGGCGACGACCCCAGCTACACGCTGCCGGAGATGTACCGCCGCATCAACGCCAAGCCCACGGTGCGCACCCAGTACCGGGAGTCGCTGCTGAAGCGGGGCGACATAAGCGCCGAGGATGCCGACGCCTCCCTGGCCGAGTTTCGCGACCAGCTCCAGGCCGCTCTGGACGAGACCCGCGACGCCGCGCCCGGCCACAACATCCGCGCCCGGCGCCCGCCCGAGCCGATGGGGGTGATGCCCCACGTCCGCACCGCCATCGACTCGGTGACCGTCGAACGGATCTACGAGGCCCTCAACACCGTGCCCGAGGGCTTCACCGTGCATCCCAAGCTGGCCCGGCAGTTCGAGCAGCGCAACAAGATGTTCCGCAGCGGCGAGTTCGACTGGGGCGTGGGCGAGGCGATGGCCTTCGGATCGCTGCTCATGGAGGGCACTCCGGTCCGGCTCAGCGGCCAGGACAGCCGCCGGGGGACCTTCTCGCACCGGCACTCCACCCTGGTGGACTATGTGACCGGCGATGATTACGTGCCCCTGTCGACCGTATGCGCTCGCGAGGCCGACCTGTGGATCTACGACTCGCTGTTGTCGGAGTACGCCGCGCTGGGCTTCGAGTACGGCTACGCGGTGGCCAAACCGGAGGCGCTGGTCATGTGGGAGGCCCAATTCGGCGACTTCGCCAACGGCGCCCAGATCATCATCGACCAGTTCATCGTGGCCGCCGAGGACAAGTGGGACCAGCACTGCGGGATCGTGCTGCTGCTCCCCCACGGCATGGAGGGCCAGGGCCCGGAGCACTCGTCGGCCCGCATCGAGAGGTTCCTGACGCTGGCGGCGGAAGACAACATGCACGTATGCCAGCCCACCACTGCAGGACAGTACTTCCATCTGCTGCGGCGCCAGATGATCCACCGCGTCCGCAAGCCCATGATCCTGTTCACACCGAAGTCGCTGCTGCGGGCCAAGGCCGCCCGCTCGAAGGTGGCCGACCTGTCCTCGGGCACCTTCGAGGAGGTGCTCGGCGACCCCGGAGCGGAGGCTGGGACCGTGGACCCGGAGGCCGTTACGAGGGTGGTCTTCTGCAGCGGCAAGGTGGCCTACGCCGCGATGGAACTGCGCGACGAGCACCAGGCCCCGCTGGCCGTGTGCCGGGTCGAGCAGCTCTTCCCGTGGCCCTACGGGGCGGTCGACTACGAGCTTCGCCGGTACCCCAACGCCACGGAGATCGTCTGGCTGCAGGAGGAGCCCGAGAACATGGGCGCCTGGAACGGGATCAAGGGGCGCCTCTACGAGGCCCACGGCGACGACTACGAGATCCGGAGGGTGAGCCGCCCCGAGTCGGGCAGCCCTGCGGGCGGCAGCCCCACCGTGCACGGCCAGGAACAGCAGGACCTGCTCGACGCGGCCGTGCTGGCTTGACACCCGTTACCGACGACCATCGCCTGGCGGCACAGCTCGCTCACGTTGCGGGCGAGTTGCTGGTCGAGCTGAGGGCGAGGCTGGTCGGCGAGGAGGCCCCTGCCGCCGTGCTGAGAGCCGAGGGCGACCGCCGGGCCCACGAGCTGCTGGTCTCCGAGCTGGCCGCGGCCCGCCCAGGTGACGCGGTGCTCTCCGAGGAGGGTGCCGACGACACGAGCCGGCTCGGTGCTGAACGCGTCTGGGTGATCGACCCGCTCGACGGCACCCGTGAGTTCTCCGAACCGGGGCGCACCGACTGGGCGGTTCATGTGGCCCTGGTCGTCGACGAGCGCCCGGTCGCGGGGGCGGTGAGCCTGCCCGGGATGGGGCTGACCCTCTCGACGGCCGATCCTCCCCCGCTGCCCCCCGAACGAGGAGGCCCACCCCGGATGGTCGTGTCGCGCTCACGGCCCCCGGAGCAGGCCGACACGGTGGCGGCCGCGCTGGGCGCCGACGTCGTGCCGCTGGGGTCGGCCGGTGCCAAGTCGATGGCCGTGGTCCGGGGCACCGCCGACGTCTACGTCCATGCCGGCGGCCAGTACGAATGGGACTCGTGCGCCCCGGCGGCCGTGGCGAAGGCCGCCGGCTGCTTCGTCAGCCGGCTCGACGGTTCCCGACTTCGCTACAACCAGCCCGACGTCTACCTGCCCGACCTGGTGGTCTGCCGCCCCGAACTGGCCGGCCCGGTACTCGCCGCCCTGACGACCGCATGAGCGGTGGTCGGCCCTCAATGGCGACCAGCGGCACTGGTAGGGTCGCGTGATGAGGCGGTTCGCCGAGCAGGTGTTGGTCATCACCGGCTCGGCTACCGGTATCGGGGCGGCCACCGCCCGTCGCTTCGCGGCTGAGGGAGCCAACGTTGCCTGCCTCGACATCAACGAGGCCGACAACGACGCCACCGCTGCCGCCGCCCGGGCCGAAGGGGTCGAGGCGATGGCCCTGAGGTGCGACGTGCGGTCCAGCGACGACCAGCAAGCTGCGTTCGACCGGGTAATGGAGGCCTGGGGCCGCATCGACGTGCTGGTGGCCTGCGCTGGGGTCTACGTGGGCGGGCCCCTGCCCGAGATACCCCTCGACCGCTGGGAGGACATCGTCGCCGTCAACCTCACCGGGGTCCTTGTCTCCAACAGCCTGGCTGCGCCGGTCATGACCGCTCAGGGGCGGGGCTCCATCATCAACATCGCGTCGATGGCCGCCAAGACGAGTTGGCCCTTCTCGGCAGAGTACTCGGGCACCAAGAGCGGCGTGGTGGGCATCACCCGCTCGGCGGCGATGGAACTGGGCCCCCACGGCATCACCGTCAACGCGGTGTGCGCGGGCAACACCCTCACCGAAATGGTGCGCAAGGTGGCGGGAGAGATCGGGCCGACCGTCGGGATGACTGCTGAGGAGTGGCTGGACATGCGGGCCAATGACACCGCGGTCAAGCGGTTGGCCCGACCGGAGGAGATCGCCGGGGTCGTCACCTTCCTGGCCAGCGACGACGCCCGTTACCTGACCGGCCAGGCCATCGAGGTGGACGGCGGCCTGATCCTCAGCTGACGGTCAGGCGATCCGGTCGAGCATGTCGGGCCGGACCTCGTTGATGGCCGGTTCGCCCGCGAGGTAGCGGCGGACCTCCTCGACGGCCAACTCGCCCATGCGGTGGCAGTTCTCGATGCAACCCGCGATGTGGGGGGTGACCACCACGTTGTCGAGACGCCGGAGCGGGCTGTTGGGTGCCGGGGGCTCCGGATCGGTCACGTCGAGGAAGGCGAAGATCCGACCCGTGGCCAGCTCGTCGACCAAGGCGGCCTCGTCGATGATGCTGCCCCGTGCGGTGTTGATCAGCACCGCTCCGTCGCCCAGTCGGCCCAAGAGCTCGCCATCGATCATGTGCCTGGTGGCATCGGTGGCCGGAGCGTGGATCGACACGACGTCGCTGCGCTCCATCAGCTCCGCGAGGTCGACCTTCTCCACTCCGAGTGCCGCTGCCTCAGTGTCGCTGAGGTACGGGTCAGCCACCAGGATGGTCGTCTCGAACCCGGCCAGCAGCTCGATCACGTGGCGACCGACGTTGCCCACACCGATCAGGCCCACCGTCGAGCGGCTGAGTTCCCGTGCATCCCAGCGGTCCCAGGCCGGACTGTCGCGCCAGCCGCCGTCGCGCACGTGGCTTCCCAGGGGCCAGATCCGCTTGCGGCCCACGATCATCAGGCCCAACGTGGTTTCGGCCACGTCGCGGGCCAGGGCAACCGAGGCGCTGGTGACCCTCATGCCGCGCTCCCATACGGCGGCGGACAGGAAGCGCTTCACGCTGCCGCCCATGTGGGCCAGGTGCCCGAGACGGGGCGCGGCCGCCACGACATCGGCATCCAGCGGCGCCACTCCCCAGCTTGTGATGCAGGCGTCGACTTCGCCCAGAACGGCGAGCAGGTCCTGCTTGCCAGCCGGTTTGTCGCCGGGGTGGTGGACGATCTCTGCCGCATCAGCCAGTTCGGCCAGTGCGGCATCGCTGAACATCCGCCGGTAGTTGGATCGTCCGATGGTGATGGCAACAGCTGGCCTGGTCACGGCGCTCCCTCGTGAGGCGTCCACCCTAGGGCTGCCGCGGCGAGCCGGGCCGCACCGAGGGCCGGCCAGGCGGCTTCAGGTCGCGTCACCACCGGCCGGTCGATGATGTTGGCTAGTACGTCGACCAGCTCGGAGAACCGGAGTCCGCCCCCGACCATGACCAGCTCGTCGCCGCCGGCGGCGAACTCGCCAGCCTCCTCGAGAGCCTGGCGCACCTTGAGGCCACATTTCTCGAAGGCTTCCTGGATCCTGGCCGGCGGGGTCTCAGCCAGCATCGCGCCGAGCCCGCCCAGGTTCTCGGATGCAGTCCACACGCCACCCAGCACGTGGGGGCTGAGGTTCAGCGAGGGTGGCAGGGAGGCGACATCAGTCCGGTCGGTGACCGCGGTCAACACCCATGCCGTGCCGGCCGACAGGAACAGGTGGCCGGGATCTACGACGCCCAGACCCAGCGCGGCGCAGGCCTGGTCGTGGCCGCCGATCACCACCGGTATGGCCGCATCCAACGCCAATGCGGCCGCAGCCTCGCCTGCAAGCTCGCCTGCGGTGCTGCCCGACTCCCGGATCGGCGACAGCTGGCCACCATCGATGCCGGCCAAACTGCACAACTCGTCGCTCCACGTCCGGGTGGTGACGTCCATCAGTTGCATGCCCGCCGCGTTGGACGGGTTCGTGGCCCACTGCCCGGTAAGCCGGAACACGAGATAGTCGTCCACCGAGGCCCATCTGGACACGGGTGCCGGATCGGCTCCCGGCTGGCGAGTACCTGGAGCCTGCAGCCCGACGATGGTCGACAGGCCGACCCCGGGGGTGGGCATCCAGCCGCTGACGGCGCGGACCCTCGCCGCCACGCCGTCGGACCAGTTCTCCGGCACGGACCAGAATCGGGTGTCCATCCAGGTGATGGCCCGCTCGGCACGACCCTCGACCGTCACCGGAATCACAGAACCGCTCTGAGCGGCCACCGCCAGCGCGGCCACACCGACACCGGGTCCGAGCCCTCTGACGGCCCGCCGGCCGGCCGTTGCCAAGGCCTGCCAGATCTCCTCGGGATCCTGCTCGCGACCGCCGTCAGGGGTCGAGCTAACGGCGATGGGATCCGACCCACCGGTCGCCAGGATCTCACCCGCCCGGTCGACAACAACCGCCTTGGCCGATGTCGTCCCCGCATCCAGCCCCAGGACAACGTGGCTGCCGGCTTGATCGACCCCGGTTCTTCTCACCGGGGTCATCCTTCCAGGATGGATAGGGCTTCCTCGACGGTGGCGTCGGCGTGCACTACCGCGACCACGGCCCGGGTCATGGCCGTGGGGTTGTCGCTCTGGAAGACGTTGCGGCCCATGGCCACCCCGGCGGCGCCCGCGTCGAGGGCGGCCCGGATGTTGGCCAGCGTGTCGGCCTCAGAGCCCTTGGACCCACCCAAGATCACCACGGGAACGAACGTCGATGAGGTGACCCGAGCGTAGTCATCGCAGTAGGGCGCCTTGATGAAATCGGCTCCCAGCTCGGCTCCCAGGCGGGCCGCGAAAGCCACCGCGTCGGGTCCTCGCATCTCCGGCGGCGAGTCGAACCCGCCCGGCACCATCTCGGCCATGACCGGCATGTCCGAGCGGTGAGCCTCGCCGATGGTGTGGGCCAGATTGCGCAGCGTGTCCGCCTCCGAAGCCGAGCCGGGCAGGGCGGTCACGGCCAGGGCGTCGGCCTCCACCCGGAGCGCGTCCTCGACTCCGAAGAACCGCCCGACGGAACCGGTGCTGGGCGATCCGAGGTTGCTCACCGCGCCGTCGCTGCGAAGGATGAGCCCGACGGGATCCAGCTCGGCTGCGAAGTTCTCGGCGACGCCGTAGGAGGTCAATACTGCGTCGGGCCCACCGGCCACAACCGCGGAGATGGTCTCAGCCGGCCGTTCGAAGCCAGGGCAAGGGCCGTCGATCAATCCGTGGTCCAGCGCGATGATCACGGTTCGCCCGTCGGGGCCGAAGATGCGGCTGAGGTCTCGAGAACCCATAGGAGCAGATGCTAGGGCCGGGCGTCGTGGATGATCGGCAACGAGTCGGCCAGCACGGCGAGGTTCTCGGAGAGGTCCGACGACAGCGCGTCGATGAGCACGCCGCTCAGGCTGTGCCGGCGGGCCAGTTGCTCGACCTCGACCCGGCATTCCTGGGGTGTCCCGGCCACCTGGTAGCGCCGGAGGAGGTCGCCGGTCACCAGTTCGTCGACTAGTTCGGGACGGTTCGTTCCCGCGGCCTGCTCCACGACCGAGATCTCGTCGGCGGTGAGGCCCAGCGACTCCAGCACCCGGCGGGGCGAATCCATCAGCACGAACGACAGGGTTCGGCGCTGACCCTCCAGCAACTCCGGCGTGTAGCAGATCCGCCCCAGGTAGAAGCGCTGAGGCTCGGGACGACCCGCCTTCACTGCGGCCGACTCGACAAGGCTGAGAGCGGCTCCGAGATCGGGCTTGACGGTGAGGATGACGCCGTCGGCCTGACGTCCGGCCAACTCCAGCAGCCGCGGTCCCCGACTTGCGATCCAGATCGGGATCGGTTGGGGTCCCATGCCGAGTCGGGCCCGATCGAGGGAGCAGGTCTGACCGCTCCAGCTCACCTCCTGGCCCGACCACAGCCGCTTCAGCACTTGCACGCAATCGGCCACCATCCGGGCGGGGCGGGATCGCTCGATTCCCATGGGGCTGAGCACCATCGACCCTCCGGCCAGCAGGGTGACCACCAGCCGACCCCCGGACAGTTCATTGACGGTGGCGGCCGCGGCCGCGGTCACCGCCGGGTGCCGGGTGTAGGCGTTGGTCAGCACACCCAGGGTTATCCGGTCGGTGGCCCGGGCGATGGCTCCCAGGCAGGCGTAGACATCGGGATGGAACCCCTCGTCGGCCACCAGGCAGTAGTCGTATCCGAGCCGCTCCGCTTCGGTGGCCACCGCGATGACGTCGCCGGACGACATCAGCGGCACGATGTGGACCCCGGCGGCAACCATGCTCTGCTTCAGGCGTCCGCGGCCCGATCAGCCGTGGGCGTGCTTGCGGTGCCCGTAGCGCTGGCCGCCGTCCACGGTGAGGACCTCGCCCGTTATGTATTCGGCCTCGATCAGGAACTGGACCGCCTGACCCATCTCGGCGGGAGTGCCCCACCGTCCCACGAGAGTCTCGTCGGCCACCCGCTGGTAGGTGGCGTCGTCGTAGTCGGTGGGGCGCAGAGCCGGGCCCGGGACCACCGCGTTGACCCTGATGGTGGGGGCCAGCTCCAGGGCCAGCTGGCGGGTCAGGGAGATGATCGCCCCCTTGCCCACCGAGTGGCCGGCGAATCCCGGCCAGGGCTCGAACGCGCTCAGATCGCCGATGCTGACGATCACTCCCGAGCCGTTGGCCAGCATGACCGGAGCAACCCGGTTGGCGCAGTAGAAGGGGCCGTGGACGAGAGTGTCGATCGACCGGTGCCACACGGTCAGATCGTCAGTCGGGAACTCTCCGAAGGCGAAGGTGGACGCGTTGTTGACCAGCACGTCGATAGTGCCGAAACGGTCGGTCGCCGCCTCGACCATGGCCTGGACCTGGCTGTCATCGGTGACGTCGGCCGCTACCGGCAGGGCCTGCACGCCCAGCGCCTCGGCGTCGGCTGCGGTGCGGCGCGCCTCGTCGGCCGACGAGTTGTAGTTGATCACCACGTTGGCGCCGGCCCGAGCCAGGGTCAGGGTGATGCCCCGACCGACCCGCTTGGCTCCTCCGGTCACGAGCGCCGTCCGGCCGGCAAGCTCCATCGGATGAGTATGACACCCGGGCCAGCGCCGCAGGTCAGTCGGGCGGGCGCGCTAGCTTGGCCGCGGTGCGGCTCGTGATCGCCCGCTGCACCGTCGACTACGACGGCCGCCTGCAGGCCCACCTGCCCTCGGCCGTCCGCCTCATCATGGTCAAGGCCGACGGCTGCGTGGCCGTCCACGCCGACGGTGGCGCCTACAAGCCGCTCAACTGGATGAACGCCCCCAACCGGCTGGTGATCGACGAGGAGGCCGGCGTTTGGAGGGTCACCGCGCCCGGCCGCAGCGACTCTCTCGTCATCAGGATCGAGGAGATCCTCCACGACAGCACCCACGAGATGGGCACCGATCCCGGTCTGCAGAAGGACGGTGTCGAGGCGCAGATGCAAGCGCTCCTCGCAGAGAATCCGGACACCATCGAGGACGGCTTCATCCTGGTGCGCCGCGAGTTTCCTACCGCCATCGGCCCCGTGGACCTGCTGTGCCGCGACGCCTCCGGCAATGCGGTGGCGGTAGAGGTGAAGCGCAACGGCGAGATCGACGGCGTGGAGCAGCTGACCCGGTACCTGCACTACTTGAACTCCGATCCGAGCCTGGCGCCGGTGCGGGGCGTGTTCGTGGCCCGGACCATCAAGCCCCAGGCCAAGGTGCTCGCGGCCGACCGCTCCATCGACTGCGTCGAGGTGGACTACGACGAGCTGCGGGGTATCGAGTCGCCGGAGTTGAGATTGTTCTGAGCAGCTAGGCGGCGCTGTTGAGCCAGTGATGTCACTTGCTGCGGATACCCTCAAACCGTGCTCAGGCGGCTGCTAGGACGGCAGGTTCGGCACGGGCGATTATGGCCGTTCCTCGTCGGAGCAGCAGTGGTGATCGGCGCTCTGATCGTCGGATGGCAGGTCTACGAGGCGCGCCAGGAGAGCCGCATCCGTCCGGGAGCGACAGTGTCGGGCGTCGAGATCGGCGGGTTGGAGCCCGAAGAGGCAGTCATAGCGCTCGAACCCGTCGTCAAGGAGGTGGCTGAGACCACCATCGACCTCCAGTTCCCGGACATCGACCTGCAGTCCCCGGACATCGACCTGCAGTTCCTGGACCAAACGATCACAGTCACCGCCGAGGAACTCGGAATCTCGCTGGATGCCGAGCGGATTCTGGCCGAGGCCGACAACCCGCCGCCGCCGGTGGTCCGGCCGGCCGCTTGGCTGTTCGATCTGTTCGCCAGCCGCGACGTGAGCCCATCGGTCATCACCGACCTGGGAACCCTCGCCGCCACCGTCGACTCCTTCACCGACCCCGAGACGCCCCGGATCCAGCTCGACCCAGTCGATGGAGCCTTCCAGCCGGTTCTTCACATCGATGTTCCCGTCCCCGACATGGAGTTGCTGGCCCGCAGGCTCGAAGACGCCGTGCTCAACAACATGGGCGGCCGGGTTGCCGTCGAGGTTCCGATAAGTGGCATGGAACCGGCCGACCCGATCGCGGTGGCGCTGGCCGCCGCCTTCGCCACCAAGGCCAACGAGATCACCGAGGGAGGGGTTCAGGTCCAACTCGAGGGCACCACCGAGACCTTCACCATCGGCGAGCAGGCCCTCCGGCAGTTCATCGTCCTCGAGGGAGAGCAGCACGACACCCACCTCGGCCTCAAGGATGATGAAGACCCGCGGATCTCGACCACCCTCGCCAGCCTGTTCGTGGGGATCGGCAGCGAAGGGATCCCCGCCACCATCAGCCTGGACGAGGACGGCGCCGTGACGATCTCCGAGGGCCATGCCGGATTCAAGTGCTGCGACGAGACGGCGGCCGACGCGCTGCTGCAGGGGATGATCGACGGTCAGACGGTGATAGTGCTGCCGGCCACCCCCAACCCCCACCCCCGGGGCCGGGAGTGGGCCGAGTCGCTCGGCATCCTCCAGGTGGTCGGCGAGTTCACCACGCGCTTCACGCCGGCCCAGGACCGGATAATCAACATCGCCCGTATCTCGGAGCTGACCCGCGGCGTCATCATCGAGCCCGGCCAGCGGTTCTCGGTCAACGGCCACGTCGGGCCGCGCACGACCGGCAAGGGGTTCGTCCCAGCCAAGATGATCCTCGACGGCGTGTTCGTGGACTCGGTGGGGGGTGGTATCTCTCAGTACGCCACCACGGTGTTCAACGCGGCCTTCTTCGCGGGGCTCGACTTCATCGACTACCAGAGCCACACGATCTACTTGAGCCGCTACCCCTACGGGCGCGAGGCCACAGTGTCGTATCCGGCGCCTGATCTGGTGCTGGAGAACAACACCCCCTACGGCGTGATGCTGTGGCCCACCACCGCCGAGGACTCGATCACGGTGAGGCTCTACTCCACGCCGTGGGTGCTGGCCGAGCAGACCAACCAGTGGACCCGGACCGTGGGAACGTCCTGCACCCGGGTGACCACGGAGCGGACCCGCACATTCCTCGACGACGGGCGCACCGAGACCGACACGGTGTGGGCCCAGTACCGCCCCGAGGGCCTCAAGTGCGACGGGTCTCCCTCGGTCACGACGACAACGTCCACCACGGTCGTGCCATCCGAGGAGGGTGAGCAGTGGGGCGAGGAGGCCGGCTGGGAGCAGGGCGAAACCGGAACGGACTTCGGCGGCGAGGACCCCGGCCGGCAGGGCGGGGAGTCGGGTGAGCCGGGGAGTAGTGTCACGCCTTCCACGACCATCCCAGGTGAACCCCAATGAGCGATGCCGACAAGCCCGTCGAGGGCATCGACACGGCGGTCGACGCCTGGTGGGAGCGCGCCCTGCGGGGAAAGCCCGCCCTGGACCGGATCATGTACTCGGCATCGGAGGCCGCCAACCACTCGCGGCTGTGGCACGCTCTCGGGGCTGCTCAGGCCGTGGCGCGGCGAAGCCATCGCCCGGCTGCGGAACTCAGCATCTCTCTCCTCGCGGAAGCGGTGCTGGTCAACGGCGTCATCAAGACAGCCTTCGGGAGGCGGCGTCCGGTCTTCGCGGGGAACCGGCCCCATGCGCTACGCCAGCCCCTCACCAGCAGCTTTCCCAGCGGTCACGCCAGTGCAGCCATGGTCGCGGCGTCGCTGCTGTCACGCCGCAGCCCTTGGGCGCCCGCGTACTACGCGCTGGCCCTCGTCGTGGCGCTGAGCCGAATACACGTCCGGATCCACCACGCCAGCGATGTGGCCGCAGGGATCGGGACCGGCGCGGTGCTCGGCGCTGTCGCCCGCCGCCTGTGGCGCTGAGGCCTGAGAATCTGGCGAGGCCATAACTAGGATCGAGACGTGGAACTCGAAGGGGCTGTCGCGGTGGTGACGGGCGCGGCCAGCGGCATCGGACGCTCGCTGGCCCGGGCCTTGGCGCTCGATGTGGGAGCTGTGGTTGTGGTGGCCGACATCGACGGGACCGGCGCCGAGGCTGTGGCCAACGAGATCGCCGCCGAGGCTGCTCCCGGGCGCCCGATCGGGTTTGCAGCCGAGATCGACGTGACCGACGAAGCCGCGGTGGTCGCGCTGATCGATGCGGTCGACGAGAACCTCGGCCCGATCGAGCTGTGGTGTGGGAACGCCGGCATCTCCCGCATGGGCGGAGTGGAGCGTCCCAACGAGGAGTGGAACCTCGTGTGGGACGTGAACCTGATGGCCCATGTCATCGCCTGCCGCCATCTGGTGCCGAGATGGGTGGAGCGAGGCTCAGGCCATCTGCTGATTACCGCCTCGGCCGCAGGGCTGCTGACCGGACTGGGGACGGCGTCGTACGCGGTCACCAAGCACGCCGCGGTGGCGCTGGCCGAGTGGGTCGCCATCACCCACGGCGACGACGGCGTGAGGGTGTCGTGCCTGTGCCCCCAGGGGGTTCGCACCCCGATGACGGAATCGGACTGGATGCTCGGAGTGGCCCAGGTGGAGGCGCTGGGTCTGATGGAGCCCGAAGAGGTGGCGGCAGCAACCGTGGAAGCGCTTCGGGAGGATCGGTTCCTAATACTGCCCCACCCCGAAGTGGAAACCTACGAGCAGCGCCGAGCCGGTGACCGGGAGCGCTGGCTGCGCGGCATGCGGCGCATGCAGAAGGGTCTGCTGGGAACTTCCAGGTCTTAGCCCGCGGCGGGCGCCAGCGCTCTGACCACTTCGAACGCGTCGACACCCTCGACCGGCAGCACCATGGGCGCGGGGCAGGTCACGCCGTTGTCGACGAAGCGCCGGATGTGATCGCGGCAATCCTCGGGCGTGCCGTGAACCAGCAGTTCATCGACCACGTGCTCGGGGATCTTCCCGAGGGAGCCTCGACGGTCGCCCGCCTCCCACTGGGCCCAATGCTCGCCCAGCGCGTCCGTCCGGCCGAGCCAGGTGTGGAACGCCCGGTACACCGGCACGTTGAGGTACGCGGCCAGAATGAACCGGCCCGCGGCCATGGCCGCTTCACGATCTGGAGTGGGCAGCACGAAGATGCGGGCCACTATCTCGGCTGCCGGGTTCTCGGACCTCACGATGCCGCATACCCGGGCTGCGTCCTGAGCCGAGAGCCAGTTGATGATGGCGCCGTCGCCCTCGCGTGCCGCCAGCCGCAGCATGCGCTCTCGCAGGGCGGCCACGAAGATGGGGACGGGCTCGTCGACCCTGACGCCGAGCCGGAAGCCGCGCACGGAGAAGGTGTCGTAGTCCTCGGTGACCTTCTCGCCGCTCATGGCCGCTCTCAGGAAGCGGATGGTGTCGCGCACACGGTGATAGGGGCGGTCGAACGCCACCGCGTTCCACCGGCCGACTATCACGTCCGACGACGAGCCGATACCGAGGACGAAACGGCCGGGCGCGGCCGAGGCCAGCGACGCGGCCGACTGCGCGAGCAGGGCGGGGCCGCGGGTGTAGACGGGCAGGATGGCGGTACCCAGCCGCAGGGAGGGCGCCCACACCGACGCGAGGGTGAGGGTGGTGAGGCCGTCGAAGCCGTCGGCCTCCGCTGACCAGACATCGGTGTAGCCGAGGTCGACCAACTCCTCGAAACGCTCCCGCTGTGTGTGCAGGGGGCCGGCGAAGGGCACGGTGATGCCGTGTCTCTGGGCAGAAATCTGAGTCACGGCGAAAGGATGTCACACCCCCTCGCCAATATGTGTACATGACCGATCAACTGGTTCTAATCGACATCGTTCCGGCAGAGAAGGCCGGCTCACCGAGCAGCTGGCAGCTCGACCCCGCCACATGCGACATCGGCCGGCGCGGCGTGGCCCGCGCCCGTCAGGCCCTGCAGGCAGCCCGCAATCAGACGAAGACCGCTACCGTCCCCAGTCCCAACCTGCCCGCCGCGGCCTGATCGCAGCGGGCGTGGCCCTATCGCCCCTCGGTCTGCCGCCGACCGCCGGGCCTCAGATGGCAACAGGCCCCACTCGTGGAAGGACCCATTGAAGAGAGGCAGGCGCGATGCGGTGTCGAGCACTCCGAGCGCTAGCACCCGTCGCACTGCTGCTGATCGCGGGCGGTTGCGGAACTGACGCAGGCAGTCCCGCCGACACCACCACGAGCACGCGGGACCACCACGCGGCAAACGCTGTCGTGGAGCGCGTCGTCGACGGGGACACGATCGTCGCGAGAATCGGGGGCCGTTCCGAGACGGTCCGCCTCATCGGTGTCGACGCTCCCGAGTCGGTGGCCCCCACCCGGCCTGTGCAGTGCTACGGCAAGGAGGCTTCGCTCTACCTGGCGGACATGCTCCCCGCGGGAACCGAGATATCGGTGATGCGGGATGTGGAGGCCCGCGACGTCTACGACCGGCTGCTGGGCTACGTCGTGCGAACCAGCGACGGCCTCTTCGTCAACCTGGAGCTGGTCGCGGCCGGATACGCCGCGGTGCTGAACTATCCGCCCAACGACCACTACGCCGACGTACTGGACCGGGCGCAGGCGGAGGCCGTCGTCTCCGGTCTAGGGCTGTGGAGCGCCTGTGGGGGTCCCGACGTGCCGCTGGACTGACCCCGACACTGCGTGCTCGCAGGCACCTGACCGGCACCGTGTCGGTGTGAGGTACCGTCAGGGCTGTGGAATCGCTGGTGGAGCGACTCGGGCACCCAGCCGACGCGCGGCTCGTCATCGTCAGCGCGGACCGGATCGGGACCACCCACTCCTCCACTGCCGGGGGCTACCAGGCGCTGCGCGACGGCGTAGCCACCACCGGAACGATCGTGATGCCCGGCGCGTGGGCCCGCCATGGCGCGGAGCTGTACCGGGGCGAGGACCTGGGCGTCCACCTCACCCTCAATTCCGAGCTCGACTGCTTCCGCTGGGCACCCATCACCAACGCTCCGAGCCTGCTCGACGGCGACGGCGGCTTCCCCCGCACAGTGCAGGACTTGTGGGACCACGCGGACCTCGACGAGGTCCGTCGCGAGTGCCGGGCCCAGGTCGAGCGAGCCGTTCTGTGGGGATTCGACGTCACCCACCTCACCACCCACCTGTCAGCCCTTCAGCAGCGCCCGGAGTTCTTCGACGTGCTGCTGGACCTGGCCGTCTCGTTCGACCTGCCCGTACGGCTCGAGGGCGCTGACGCGGAAGCCAAGGCCGGGTTCCCGTTCCGGTCGCTGGCGACGGACGAGGGCATCGTCTTCCCGGACCACTTCCGGCTCGTCCGGGGCGACGCTCGCCGTCATGTAGTCGAGCAACTGGGCGATCTGAGTCCGGGGGTCACCGAGTTGTCGCTGCACCCGGCCCTGGACGAGCCCGAGATTCACGCCATCGATCCCGCGGCAGCCGGCCGGGTGGACGACCTCGCGCTCGCCCTGTCTGCCGAGGTGACCGGGATGCTCCAGGAATCCGGAGCCGTGCTGGTCGGTTACCGCGCGCTGCGCAGCGCCCAGAGGAGGGCCAGGCACCGCATCTGAATTGGTGGGCTTCAGCGCAGAGGGGCCAGGGCTGCCCGGAGTTGGGACGACCGCAGAAGGGGGCGCCAGCCGTCGAACAGCAGAACCTGGTCCCCCTCGAGCTTCATCCGGCCCGACATGTAGGCCGCTTCCACAGACAGCTCGCCCTCCCAGGCCCGTACGAAGTCGGGATACGACCCGGACAGCACCATGTCGGGCTCCGGGTGGCGCCCGGCCACCACTCCCACGCGGCCGTCAGCCACCACGACATGAAAGGGGGCTGCACCAGCAGGCGAGCCGCTCACGATGACCTGAGCCACGCCGTCGGCCGAGCCGGGTTCGTCGACCGCTTCCAAACCGGCCGTCACGGCCTCCAACCACCCCTCGCTGAGAGGTTCGAGGGCCATGTCAAGGAGACCCGCCGGCCGCCTCGGCCCGCAAGCCCTCGAACAGGTCGCGCTCGGGCCGCTCTGCGGGGCGGGGGCCGCGGGCCAGCACGTACTCGTCGTAGGGGTGAATGGAACGCTCGACCTCCGGAGGCAACCCGAACCAGAAGGTCGACTCGGGATCGATCTGGGTGGCATGGGCCAGCAGTCCCTCGATGCGAGCGTCGATGAACCCGTCCACGGGAACCTGAGTCGTGATCTGGTCATCGGTGGATGGGCGCTTGAACCACCAGTCGTTGTAGGGCGATTCCAAGCCGAGGTCTTGGAACGCCTGATGCCGACCCTCGATGCGCTTGCGGGACCAGAGCGTGTAGTAGAGCTTGGCCGGCGACCAGGGCTCGCCGAGGTCGGGACGGTATCGGGCGTCGCCGGCGCGCTCGAAGGCAGGGATCGAGATGTCGTGGACCCGCACATGGTCGGGGTGCATGTAGCCGCCCTGATCCTCGGGATAGGTCACGATCACCTGGGGCCGGTGCTGGCGTATCACCGACACGAGACGGCTCACCGCCTCGTCCAGGTCGGCGTTGGCGAAGCAGTCGGGATGGGCGTTGGCCTCCGACCCTTCCATTCCGGAGTCGCGGTATCCGAGCATCACCACTTCGTCGTAGCCGATCACTTCCGCGGCCCGGGCCAGTTCCTCGGCCCGTATCTCGGCCAGCTTCTCGGCCATCGAGGGCTTGTCGAGCGCCGGGTTGAGGATCTCGCCTTCCTCTCCTCCCGTGCAGCACACCAGCACGGTGCGCACCCCCTCGGCGTGGTAGCGGGCCACCGTCGGTGCGCCCTTGGACGCCTCGTCGTCGGGATGGGCGTGAACGGTGAGCAGGCAGAGCCGGCCGGCGGGAGTCGCCATGGCCGGTGAAGCTAGCGCCGCCGCGCACCGCCGCGCACCGCGCCGGTTCGGCGGGCGCGCCGGGCCCCTACGCAGTCGGCAGGCTCGACTCCAGCGGCTCGAAGACCATGGCCCTGTCGTCGTCGATGTTGATGAGCCGCCAGCCGCACATCTCGGCCAGGCGGCCTCGCCCCTCGTCGGGGCCGCTGGCGATGAGAGCATCACCGGGCGCGAGCCGCACCTCGCCGCGCGGCCGGTAGCGGTACTGGCCGCCACGGCGGATCGCCAGCACGGTGAAGCCGGGCTCGATGTTCAGCCTCAGGTCGGCCAGCGTCCTGCCTTCGACCGCGCACCCCTCTGCCACGGGGATGTGCACCACCACCTCGTCGCTGTCGCCGAGCGCGACAGCCAGTATCGGATGGATGTCTTCCTGGCGCTCGATGATCCACACCATCTGCTGGGCCTGGTCTCCCAGATCCTCCGCCGCCTGCGACAACTGCAGCAGCCCCCTCAGACCCGAGTGGTCCACATGTTCCCTGGCGGCGCGCAGCACCCACTCCTCCAGGCGGTCCTTCATCTCGTCGAGGCGATCCTCGAGGTGGCGCACCTCAGCGGCAAGGCTCTCGTCCCGAAGCACCAGCGACGAGTAGGCCAAGCCGACGGCCACCTCCGAGAGGTCCTTCATCTCCACCAGCACGTCCACCGCACGGTCGAGATCCGTGGCGACCGGACCGTCGGGGACTTCCGGCGGCGTCCAGTCCGGAGACCCGGCCAGGCTGCGCAACTCGTCGATGCCGTCGGGCGATCCCCGCAGAAACAGCACGTCATCGGGGACGAGGACGGTGTCGCCTCCCACATCGGTGATCCACTCGCGCTCCCGACGCACCGCCATAACCCGCATGCCCATCTTGGCCGGCATCTCGTGGTCGGCCAGGTGGCGGTGGGCGAGAAGCGAGCCGTCCGAGACCAGCACCCGGTGCGACACCTCCTCGGCCGCACTCAGGTCGGCCACGAGCTCCGCCGGTATGCCGACCCGGTGGGTGACGATGCGGGCAATGTCGACGGCGTCGTTGGCGATGCGCTCGATGGCGGAGATCACCTGCAGCACCGACGACATACCGTCGGCGTCGCGGGGGTGGCGCACGGCCAGGATGCACACCGCCCTCATGTCCTGCACGAGATGGCTCATCCGCTCCTCGAGCGCGCCCACCTCGTCGGCCATGTCGGGGTCTCCGAAGTAGAGCGCGGCATAGGCCAGGTCCACCATCAACTCGGAGGTGTCCTTGGCCTCGGCCAGCATCTCCCGCAGATTGCGAGGTCTGTCTTCCATCAGGTCCCTCCTGGAATCATCGTAGGTCTCAAGCGCGACGCCGTGCCCATCAGACCACCCCCACCAAGACCACCGAGACGATCAGGGTGAACGCCCCGGCCAAGTCCAGCGACGAGGTGACCATGGGAATGCCGTAGGTGTCGGGGTCGACCCCGAACCGCACGGCCGCGAGCGTTCCGTAGTAGGCGACCACCACGATCAGCACCGTGGCCAGGAGGCCGCCGAGCACAGCCACCGCGACTAGGTCGGCCAGCGGAGGGCCGGCGTGGCCCGTCAGACCGGCTGCCATCGACGACACCAGGCCGAGCAGCGCGAACACCGGGAGCGACAGCGCGAAGGTGGTGGCAAGATCGACTCTTGCCTCACCCGAGGGCACTACGGAGGGCCTGGCCAGGCCCAGATGCAGCTTGGTGGACAGGCGGCTCGACAGGACTCCCCCGAGTGCTCCGGCCGTGGCCAGGTAGCCCGGCAGCAGAACGAGCAACACCGGGAAGGTGACGAAGTCCTCGATGCGCTTCTCGACCGTGATCCCGGCCACTAGGTCGAGCATTCCCGCCGCGATCAGCACGGGCATCGACTCGCGCATGATCGTGCGCAACTCCAGCAGCCTGCTCCGCAGCCCCCACGCCACCGACAACGCGGCCAGGACCCCCAGCGCCCACGCCATCGACGGCGTGAGAATGTCGAACCCGGCGAGTTCGGCCGCCACCACCAGCGAGGGCAGGGTCACTACATCGCCTGCGACCGTCACCATCGGTGCGACCACGTTGTCGAGATCCCAACCGAACCGCACCGCGCCGGCTGTGGTCGCCAGAGTGATCGCCAGCACGACGAAGGCGGCGATCAGACACCCGAGCGCCGAGATCACCACAAAGTCCGAGAGGCTCATCGTCGGCGAGACGTTGAAGGCCAGTGCGATGCCTTTAGCCATGATCGCCAGCACCACACCCAGCGCCAGGCTCAACGCCACAGACGCGACCGCGTTCTGCGCCATCACCGAGTCCCGCCGGCCCGACAGCCGGAATGTGCCAGCGTGGATGGCGGTGCCGAGCCGGCTGCCTAGCGCCCCGAAGATGTTGCCCTTCACCGCGATGGCCGCCGGTACCAGAAGCAGCAAGCCCGGCAATTCTTCGAGCGTGTCGGTGATGGACGCCAGGATCAGACCGGCGACCAGACTGGCGAGTGCAGCCATCACCAGCGCAGCGAACGCGCTGCGCACCGCCAGCAGGTCGCGCACCCAGCGCGTGGCCGCCCGCGTCAGCGCGTGAGGAATGCGACCACGTGCAGCCATTCAGCAAGTGTGCTCCGTCAGGCGGAGCTTCGGCGCGATCTTGCGCGTGTCATCATCTCGCTTGGCTACCGTGCAGGCGTGACAGTGATCGCTCTGGTCAACCAGAAGGGCGGTGTCGGCAAGACGACCACGGCGCTCGGGCTGGCGTCGGCTGCTTGGACACGACGGACCCCGAGCCTTGTGATCGACCTCGATCCTCAGGGCAACGCAACCACCGGACTCGGGCTGTGGGCACCCGATAGCAACGTGGACGAAGCCCTGGCGTCCGACCGGCCGGGAGTCGTCGCGAGCCTGGCCGTTCCATCGGGATGGCCCGACGAAAAGGGTCTGCCTCCGAACGTTGTGGCATCCACTCCAGCGCTGGCGGGCCGTGAGCGGCAACTGCTCTCCGACCCTGTCGGCGCCCAGGACCGCCTCCGGCTGGCTCTGTCGGGCTGCCAGGGCCTCGTGCTGATCGACTGTCCCCCGTCGCTAGGACTCTTGACCATCAACGCCCTGTTCGCCGCAGACGCGGCCCTGGTAGTCACCGAGCCCAGCGCGTGGGCCTCCGACGGGGTCAGCGAGATCATGCGGACCATCGGACGCGTCGCGGCGAGGAAACCGTCGGGCCTCCGAGTTGCGGGAGTAGCCGTTAACCGGCTCGCTCGCACCCGGGATTCCCGCTACTGGAACGAGCAGCTCATCGCCGACCACGGGAATCTGGTGCTGCCTCCGGTCCGCTTGCGGGCTGCCGTGACCGAGGCCGCTGCCCGCTCGCGTCCCATACACGCCCTGCCGCCCCGTCGAGGCGCAGCCGAGGCGTGCGCCGAGTTCGATCTCCTCTACGATCTAGTCGTCGGCACACCAACACCGGAGGATCGCAATGGTCTATGACCCCCAGCGCGACCAGCCCCGCTACCGGCCCAGCGGGAACGGGTCCTCGGTCGTCGACACCCTCCTCGACCCCGTGACCGCCCCGCCGCAAACCGGCCAGGGTGAGCCCCCTCCGGCACCGGGTCCCGAAATGGCCCCCGAACCGCCCAACGCCTGGAGCGAGAGGCTGCTGTACTCGGTGGGGATCTCAACGGTGCTGGGCGTAGCGGTAGGACTGGTGGTCCTCCGGTTGCTCTGGAAGGCCTGGAGGCGCCGGTCCCGCTAGCCGGCCAGCCTCAGCAGCGATTCTTCCTCGGCGGCGCGCATCTCTGATCGCCGGCGATTCTCGGCCTGACCCTCGGGACAGCGTTCGACGTACGGGCAGTAGCCGCACAGCGGCCCGGGCTGGGCCGAGAAGTCATCGGCGTGGCAGGCGTCGCCGATAGCGCCCCAGGTGGACTTCAACTGCTCGACAGTCCCCTCAAGTTCAACGGGGGTCACGGCTGTAGCCACGATCTTCTGGCCCAGATACAGCAACTGCGCCCTCACCGGCTGCTCGCCCGTCTCCGCAGCGACGGCGGCCGCGTAGAGCAACACCTGCTGGAGTCGACTGGGCGCGTATCGCGGTGTGGGTGCCCGGCCCGACTTGTAGTCGCTGATCACGAGACCGTCCGGCTCGGATTCGACTCGGTCCACGACGCCCCGGAAGGGCACTCCGTCCAGCGTCACGGACAGTTGCTGCTCCGTGGCTTGCACTTCCACGCCGGACGGGTCCTCGAGCTCCCACAGCCCCTCAATCGCCCGCCAGGCCTTCCAGCGGAACTCCAGTGCCTGCTCGTCGTCGAGTTCCAGGTCGCGGTAGTCGTCGCTGCCCGACATCTCGGGCCAGGATTCACGGGCAATCCGGCGAGCGTCGTCCTTGGTCCGCCGGCCCGGGTGCCGCTGCATGAGATGCTCGAGCACCCGATGGGCGAACGTGCCGACCAGGGCGTCCTCGCCCGGCGGGTCAGGCAGGCGGTCCACGTAGCGGAATCGCCAGCGGCGGGGGCACTGCTCGAACGTCGCCGCGCCCGACGGTGACAGCCTCTCGGGCGGGCTCGGCCGACCGTCATCGCCGACGGCTCCGACGCCCGCCGGGTCGAGCATGTCGGCCGGATCGAATTCGAGCTGCATGCCGCCGTTCTAGTTGATGGGTGAGACAGCAGCACGGATGCGCAAGCCACAGACGGGAGCGGGCGCGCCGCTCCTAGATGTCGAGGGTCGCCTCGTCCACCAGGGAGGAGTTCTCGACCAGGTAGTCGCGTCGCACCGCCACGTCGCTGCCCATCAGAACGTCGAACATCTCGGCCGCGGCGTCGGCCTGCTGGGCGTCGGCCATGGTGAGGCGACGCAGGGTGCGGGTGTCGGGATCGAGCGCGCAGTGCCGGAGCTCGTCGGTGTTCATCTCCCCCAAACCCTTGAAGCGCTGCCACCTCACGTTCTCGGGCCTGCGCTTGCCCCGGCAGAGCTCACCGGTGATGCGGTCGCGCTCCCCGTCCGAATAGGCCCGGTAGGTCCGGTCGCCGACCCTTGCGGTGTACAGCGGCGGCTGGGCCGAGAAGACGCGGCCCTGAACGAGCATCTCCCGCATGTACCCGTGGATGAGGGTCAGCAGCAGGCAGCGGATATGGCTGCCGTCGACGTCGGCATCGCACAGGATGACGATCCGGCCGTAGCGAGCGGCCTCAATGTCGAAGGCATCGCCCGCGCCGGCGCCCATGGCGGTGAAGATCGCCTGTGCTTCGGCATTGTCGAGCACTTGCTTGGGGCTTGCCTTGGCTGCGTTCACGATCTTGCCTCGCAGCGGAAGGATGGCCATGAACTCCGAATCGCGGCCCCGCTTGGCCGGGCCCGCCGCCGAGTCGCCCTCCACCAGGATCAACTCGGCCTTGTCACCGTGGATGCGGCAGTCGGCCAGCTTGTCCGGCATGCCGGTCGAGCCGAGACTGGCCGCCTTGCGCTTGGTGTCGAGCATCTGCTTGGAGGCGACGCGGTTCATGACCGCATCCGCGAGCTTGTCGCTTAGCGCCTTGACCTGCGACCGGGGACCGCCACCAGGCTCGAACCACTCCTTCAGCTGTTCATAGGCGATCCGAGCGACAATGCCCTCCAGCGCGGGGGTGCCCAACTCCTGCTTGGTCTGGCCCCTGAACTGCGGTTCGCTGAAGGTCACCTTCACCGCAGCCACCAGCCCCTCCTGGACGTCGTCCTTGGTGGCCTTGGTCTTGCCGTTCTTGTCCTGGCGGGCCATGCGGGCCAGCTTGCGGTTGTCCTTGAGCAGAACGCTGTTGACCACCCGGGTGAGCGCCCGGTCGAACCCGGCGAGGTGGGTGCCGCCCGCGGGGGTGGGGATGGTGTTCACGAAGGCCGCGACGTCGGTGTCGTAGCCGGACACCCACCGCATGGCGATGTCGACCCTGCACTCCCGCTCGACCTCGGTGATCCTGCCCTCCACCGGAACCTTCTCAGTGAATGTCTCGATCCCGTTGAGGGTGATGACGCCGGTCACGGGGCTGACGGAGGACCGATCCTTGACGAGGTCGGTAAGCCCGCCCCGACTCACGAAGTCGAACGGCTCGCCGCCCGCTGACCCGGCCCGGTTGTCCTGCAATGTCATCCTCAGGCCCGGCACCAGGAAGCAGGTCTGGCGGAACCGCCGTCGCACCTCGCCGACGTCGATGGACGCGTCAGGGTGGAAGAGTTCCGTGTCGGGAAGGAACTTCACCCGCGTGGCGGTGGCCTTGGAGCGCTTGCGAGTGCGCCGCAGCTCGCTTCCCTCGACGAAGCGCCGGTTCTCGAAGAGGCCCGGCTTCTGGTGTTTGAAGCTCAACTCGTGCAGGTACCCGTCGCGCTGCACCTGCACGTCGAGCTGGGTCGACAGGGCGTTGACCACGGCCGCGCCCACCCCGTGGAGCCCGCCGGACGCCTTGTAGGCGCCCTCGCCGAACTTGCCGCCCGCATGCAGTTCCGAGAACACGACCTCGAGGGCCGACACGTCGCGGTCGGGGTGCTTGTCGACGGGGATGCCGCGGCCGTCGTCGACAACCTCGACGGATCCGTTGCGGTGCAGCGTCACATCCACCCTGGTGGCGAAGCCGGCGGCAGCCTCGTCGACGGCGTTATCGACGATCTCCCACACGAGGTGCATGAGCCCGTCGGAGCCGTTGCCGCCGACGTACATGGCCGGCCGCTTGCGGACCGCCTCCAAGCCTTCGAGCGTCTCGATGGAGTCGGCGTCGTAGGAGCCATTGGAGGCACCGCTGGCTGCGGCCGTGCTTTCGTCGCCGGACGACCGGGCCTCGGCGGGTTCCGGAGACCCGCGCTGGTCGTCCAGCTCGAGGAGGAGCTCCGAACCCTGCGGCGAGGCTGTGCGGGAGACGGTGGCAGCCACGGTCGTCACCACCTGCCCGGCGCCAGCACATGGATGGGGCGCTCTACACGCTGTGGCGAGCGGTAGCGGGCCGTGGGCTCCAGTCGCAGAGGCACAGGATGGGGATCGATCTTGCGGGGATTGTCGTCCTGGCCCATCAAGGCCAGCATGCCGTCGGCGCCACTCACAGCGGCCGCGGTCACGCTCTCACCGGCCGCGAGCTTGACGACGAGCACGCCCTGCCCTCCCCTGCCCTGGGTCGGCAACTCGGAGCAGGGCGTGGCCTTGAGGCCTCCCTCGGCTCCTCCCGTTGTGGTGGCCACGACAAGCACGGAGTCGGCGGACACTGCGCCTGCTCCCACGGGAACCGCGCCCTCGCGCAGCTTGATGCCGGCCATCCCGGCCGCGCCGCGGCGCTGCACCCGCACCGAGGACGCCTCCATCCGCAGCGCGCGGCCGTCGTCGGCTGCGATCACGAGATCCGCTTCGTCGGGAGCAGTGAAGGCGCTAACAACCTTGTCACCCTCTCGCAGCGCGATCAACGAGGATCCCGTCGGTGAGTCGAGCACCTCCTCGGCATCGACCCTCTTGACGATCCCGGCCGCGGTGACGATCACGAGCCTGTCGTCGCCGGCGGTGACGAGGACCAGCACCCGCTCACCGGAGCCCAGGCCGAAGACGGACGACGCATCGACGCCCCGTACCCGGTTGACTGCCTCCTCGATCTCGCCTCCACGGACGGTGAAGACCCGTCCGCGGCTGGTGACGGCAGCCACCAGCGATCCGGTCGAGGCGATCACGCTCGCCGCTATCAGATCGTGGCGTCCCGGCGAGGCCCGCCGGCTGCCCTTGAGTGAGGTCCTCCCGATGTTGCCGCTGGTCGACACCGTGATCTGACAAGGCAGGTCGGGTCCGGCATCAGCCGCCTCTGTCGCCGTGCTGGTCCCACGATCCTCACCCGAATGCGCGGCCAGCTCAAGGTCGGCGATCTCGGCCGGCACGATCCGGCTGCGGCGAGGCCGGCCGTGGTCATCGACGATCCGCCTCAGCTCCTTGCGCACGAGGGCACGCTGCTTTCGCCTGCTGTCCAGGATCTCCTTGAACTCGTCGATGTCTGCTCGAAGGCTGGCCGCCTCCTCGTCGAGCTTCTGGCGCTCCAGCGCGGTGAGCCGCCGCAGGGCCATGTCGAGTATGTGGGTCGCTTGGACCTCGGTGAGCCCGAAGCGAGCCATCAGCGAGGATCGGGCCTCGGCGGCGTCCTTGGAGCCGCGGATCAGAGCCACCACGTCGTCGATGTTGTCGAGGGCCGCGATCAGGCCCTCCACGATGTGCAGGCGCTCATCTGCCCGTCGCAGCCGGTAGCGGGTGCGGCGGACCACGACCTGCAGTCGGTGGGCGACGTAGTACTCGCACAGCTCACGCAAGCCGACCGTGGTGGGTACACCCGCAACCAGCACCACGTTGTTGACGCTCAGAGTCTCCTCCAGGGGAGTGAGCCGGTAGAGCTCCGCCATCGCGGCCGCAGGATCGATCCCCGGCTTGAGATCGATCTGGAGGCGAAGCCCGTCCATGTCGCTCAGATCGGCGATAGCTGCAACGCCGAGGAGCCGTCCAGACCCAACGAGCTCAGTGATGCGCGAGACCACCCGCTCCGGTCCGACGAGGTAGGGCAGTTCGGTGACGATCACGGCCTGGCGTCGCCGGGTGACCGCCTCGACGGTTGCCCGGGCCCGCACCCTGACCGAGCCCCGGCCAGTCTCGTAGGCGGTTCTGAGGCCCTCGTCTCCCACCACCATCCCGCCTCCGGGGAAGTCGGGTCCGGGAAGGACCTCCATCAGCTCGTCGGTCGTCGGCCGTGCCCGGCGCCTGCGGCCGGTCTCGCGCCCGGGCGCGGCTGCGGCCTCGTCAGACTGCTTGCTCATGACCAGCTCGATGGCCTCGCCGACCTCGGCAAGGTTGTGGGGCAGCATGTTGGTGGCCATGCCCACGGCGATGCCCGCGGTGCCGTTGACGAGCAGGTTCGGCATCGCCGCCGGGAGCACCGCTGGCTCGGTGTCCTCGCCGTCGTAGGTGGGCCGGAAGTCAACGGTGTCCTCGTCGAGTTCGCCCGCCATGTCCATGGCTGCCTCGCTTAGGCGGCACTCGGTGTAGCGGGAGGCGGCGGGCGGGTCGTCGAGGCTGCCAAAGTTGCCCTGCGGGTCGACGAGGGCCACCATGCGGCTGAAGTCCTGGCCCATGCGGACGAGGGTGTCGTAGATGGCGGCGTCGCCGTGAGGGTGGTAGCGGCCCATCGTGTCGCCCACCACGCGCGCCGACTTGCGGTACGGGGTGCCCGGGCGCAGGCCCATCTGCAGCATCGAGTAGAGCACCCGGCGCTGCACCGGCTTGAGACCGTCCCGCACGTCGGGGATGGCGCGGGCCGTGATGACCGACAGGGCGTAGGCGAGGAACGAGTCGCTCATCTCCTCGGCCACCGGCACGTCGTCCACCTGGCGGGCCGGGACTGGATCGAGGGTCGCAGTGGTCAGTTGCTGTTGTGGTGGTGACACAGTCGTCTCCGGGGTCTTCGTCGTGAGGCTTGGCGTGTGCCGCGTACCGCCGTGGGCCTGGCCCGACGGGGATTCCGTTGCGGCTCACCGATGTGATCGAAGGTAGCGGCTGACGTGCCGCGATCAGGTGATCCCAGGGCTGTTGACCAGGTGTCTACCTGGCGATCCCCACAGGCGGGGCACGCCCGACCGCCGCACCGTTGCCGTCCGCGGTCGCGATCGGCGGATCACTGCAGACCGGGTCGCCTCTACTCACTCCGACGGGCCGGTTTCGAAGCCTGGTGGCCCAAGTGACAACCCCGTAGGAGTCCACCGTACGGACTATCCGCCGCCGAGTCCGATGCAGCCACAGATGGCAGCTGCTGCACAGCGCCACCAGATTCTCGACGTCGGTCGGTCCCCAGTCTTCGTCCCACTCTTCCGCATGATGGAGCCGGCAGCGATGCATCGGAGCCCGGCACAGCACGCAGCCACGGTCCCGCAGGGCGACCGCCACATACTGGGCAGTGTTGGCCAATCGCTCCATGCGCCCCAGCCACAAGGGCTGGCCGTCCCCGCCGAAGATGGCGCCGACCAGCCGATCATCGGGCGAAATGCTGTCGAGCACGGTCGGCGGGACCGGACCGACGCCGATGATCTCGCAGGACCCGTCGGGGTCCGTGCCGTCAACCACGCCCACGGTCACCGCGATGATCCGCCCCGGCGGCAGGCGCCGCCAGCCCCGCGGCCCGTCGTCAGCCGCCAAGGGCTCGTGAGTCAGAGCGTCCAGCCCGGTACACAACTCGAAGATGGCGTCCATCGTCCGTTGACCGTTGTTCCGCATCGCGTCGGGGGTGCCGTCACGGCCGCCGTCCTTGCGCCACAGGTAGTCCTTGCGCTCGTCCACCGCCTGCTCCAGCACACCGAAGCTGACCGGGTCCATCTCGCCCTTCAGCACGCCCATGCCGTCACTGCCGACGAACAGGTCGGCCTTCCGGCTGTTGCGCTGACCCTTGAGCAGGTCGCCACCAGCCGACGGGTCATGTCGCTGGGCGAACCTCCGGGCCACCCCGCTGAACGACCCGGCGTCCCGGGTGGCGGCCTGGTACAGCAGTTCGTCCGAACTGTCCACGAGAGCAGCGCCGCACTGTTTGGCCGCAGAACCCAAGGCAAACACGCTCTCAAGCGTCAACTCCCCCGCGTCCAACAGCCGACCGACGTTGGGCATCTCGTCGACCTGCCTAGCCGCCTCAGTCACCCGCTTGACCGCCCGACCCGACAGCTTCGCCCCGGCCACCAGCGCCTCCCGTGCCGAGCCTGCCCTCAGCGACTCCAGCCCGCCCGCAACCCGCAGAGTCAAAGCATCGGCCAGAGCGGTCACCCGGCCAACCCCGGCCGCCATCCCGCTCAGTTCGTCTTCGTCCAACCCCTCCAAAGAGATCGACTGCAAGGCTTCGCAAGCCGTCTCCAGCAGCATCCGCACCGAGGACCCGCGGTCCACCTCGCTGCCGTTCGAGCAGCCAACCTCCACCTCTACCAGCCCGCCGCCGGACTCGCCACTGCCATTCAGAACACCTGTTCGTTCCATGGCCGCCACTCTACCCACCCCCTGTGACAACACAACCCAAAAAATCACAGAAATATTTATAAATACTCAGAAATCTGTATTGATGCGATCCTGGCATCCATCTCCGATGATCCAGCGACCGGCCCGACAGAGCGCTAGCGGGAGCCTTCGACCTCCACGGTCACGATGTCGATGCCGCTGTACTTGCGGTGACGCACCGCCGATGCAAAATGCCTCAGCAGGCGGAGAGAGACCTCTCGCTGCTCTGTCGCGTCGGTCTGGTTGCTCAGATAGGCCAGCTGGTCCTGGATGTTCTCCTCCGCCAACACGGCGAGGAACTCCAGTTCGACGAGCCCGGCTCCCGGTCGCGCCACCACGATGAGGCGCCGCGGTGCCTCGTCCTCGTTCATCTCCAGCAGACTCGACAGCGACTCCTCTCCGACGAAGCGCAGACGGCTCGTAGAGGCCTCGTCCCAACCGATGCTCGTCGCAAGCGTCTCAAGGAACCCGTCGATCTTGGGCAGCGCGTTCATGTTCAGCTCGAGTTCGAGCCGTCTGCGCCGGGGGCTGCTCACTTCGATGAACACCGTCAGGAGGACCGCCGTGAGCGTGCCCATAGTCAGGCCGTCACCGAGCAGCGTCCCCCAGGTGCCGCCGATGAGATCAGCGATTGCGTTCTCGCCTTGCAGCCCGATCCCGACCGCGAGCGAGAGGCCGACGATCAGGGCCTTGCGGGGCTCCAGGCCGTCCTGGAGGACTGTGCGGAAACCCTCCACGAAGAGCATGCCCATGATCACCAGCAGATAGGCGCTGATGACCGGGTCGGGAATCGTCAGCAGCAGCGCCGTCACCTTCGGCAGGAATGTCAAAGCCACAAGCACGATGCCGATGGCGTACCCCACCCGGCGCGCCGCAACGCCGGTGAAGTTGGTGAGTGAGACGCTCATGGCCTCGAAGCTCCAGGTGGGCAGCGTCCCCGCGATGCCCGACAGCACCCCGCATACCCCGTTGGCACTGACGGCGCCCTGCACGAGCCGGTAGTCGGTAACCCTCGGCTCGCGCCAGGAGACCCGCTGCAAGGCCACGCTGCCGCCGACCGTCTTGATCGCGGTCGCCGTCGACACGATCATGAACATCGGCAGGAGCGCCCAGAACTCGCGGCCCGGAGTCAAGTCGAATCCCGGAAGCCAGGGCTCGGGCACACCGATCCACGGTGCGTCCACCACGCGCTGAGCGCTGTAGAGCCCGAACAACCCCGCGGCGACACACCCGGCGAGAACGCCGACCAGAGGCGACCACAGCCGCAGAACGCCCTTGGCTCGCAGCCCCAGGACGGCGGCACCGGCCACCGTCACCGCGGCTACGGCCGGCTCGGCCAAGGCAGGAGCGCCTTCGGCAGCCCCCAGTCGAGCCACGACCACCTGCATGATGCCGACCGAGATCAGCATGAGCACGACGCCGGAGACAACCGGCGTGATGATCCGGCGCAGCCACCTGAGACACCCCCCTAGGACCAGCTGGAGGAGCGAGGACACGACGACCAGAGTGGTCAGCGTCTCCAGCCCGGCCTCGTTCACCGCGACGAGTCCGACGGCCACGAAGCCGGAGGCAGTGCCGCTGACCAGGTTGTGGCCGCCCCCGAGCCGCCCGAGGCGGGCCGCCTGAAGAGCGGTCGCGATGCCACTGATGATGATGGCCGCGAGGACGGACCATGCCAGATAGCGCTCGCCGAGGCCCGAGGCCCGAGCGAACAGCGACATGGTCAGCACCGTCGGCGGGATGGCCAGCAGGACCCCCTGCAGCCCCACGGTCGCCGACACGGTGAGGGGGCACTTCTCGTCGGGTTCGTGGGTGATGCCCTCGACTAGACCCACGGCCATCACCCTGGGGGGATCAGACGAAGTTGAGCCTTTCGCCCGTCACACACCCTCGACAATGAACGCGCTGGTGTCTGCGATCCTGCTGCGTTGTTCACGCAACTCGACAAACGCATCCACCTCGAACAGAGCCGTCACTTGGGCCATGCTGTCGAATTCGACCACTGCCATGCGCTTGAGCGCCAGCTCTCCGCCCTTGGCCTCGGTCGGCTCTCCTCGAACCAG
This sequence comes from Acidimicrobiaceae bacterium, assembly GCA_009842325.1. GTDB lineage: Bacteria > Actinomycetota > Acidimicrobiia > Acidimicrobiales > Aldehydirespiratoraceae > Aldehydirespirator. Next base: position 44,840 of record VYFQ01000037.1, read on the forward strand.
GTATCTGCCCCCGTGTGCCCTGACCATCTCGGCCAGTGAGTCCGAGATGCTTGCGAGCCCTTCGGGGTCGCTGATCTCAGAATCCAGAATCACAAAGTACACGGCCACAATGCTCTCCTTCCGCGGCCTGTCCCACCTCTAGTAAAGAGTTCTACTATCCCCCGTGGGCCTGTCAAGTCCCGGCACTCCGCACCCGGCGGCACCGAGGCGTCAGGAGGTGGCGCGCTCCACGTGGCCGCCGTAGCCGACCGTGCCCGACACGCCGGCCGCGGAGCCGAGGCGCGGCAGCGGCACGGTGCTGTACGGCCGCGACGGCGAGTAGGCCACCGGCAGGTGCTTGACACCGGCGATGAAGTTGGATCGCAGGTAGTCGGGCTCGCCGTCGAGGCGGATGTCGGGCATCCGGCCGGCGATCTCGCGGAACATCAGCCGGATCTCCATGCGGGCCAGGCTGGCGCCCAGGCAGTAGTGCGGTCCGCCCCCGCCGAAGCCGACATGGTCGTTGGGGGTGCGCTCGATATCGAAGCGCCACGGGTCCTCGAAAGCCCGCGGATCGCGGTTGGCCGCCGCGTGCCAGAAGACCACCTTGTCGCCCGCCGCGATCCTCACCCCGCCGATCTCGTAGTCGGACAGGGCCTGGCGGCGGAAGTGCAGCACCGGGGTAGCCCAACGCACGATCTCCTCCACCGCGGTATCCATGTACCGGTCGGGGTCGGAGATGAACTTCTTCCACTGGTCACCGAAGTCGAAGAAGGCCATCATCCCCCATGTGATCGCGTTGCGGGTGGTCTCGATGCCGGCCACGCACAACAGCAGGAAGAGCATGTCGAACTCGGCCTCGGTCAGGGCCTCGCCGTCGACATCGGCTGCCAGCAGCGTGGTGATGATGTCGTCGGCGGGCGTGCTGCGACGCTCCGTCTGGAGTTCGTGGGAGTAGCCGAACAACTCGGCCGCGGCCCGGAGGATGTCCTCGCGGGTCTTGATGAACTCGGGATCGGCGCGGCCGATCAGGGCGTTGCTCCAGTCGCAGACCTTGGCTCGGTCCTCGACGGGAATGCCCATCACATCCGCGACGGCCTGAAGGGGCAGTTCCGCCGAGATATCGCGCACAAAGTCGCAGTGGCCCTGCTCCACGACATTGTCCAGGATGATGTCGGTGCGATTCTGGAGATAGTCCTCGAGCAGGCCGATCATGCGGGGGGTGAAGCCCCGGTTGACCAGCCTGCGATAGCGGGTGTGTTGGGGCGGGTCCATGTCGACCAGCGTCGGATGGCGCGCCGAGCCCGACACGGTGCGGTTCGGGTCGAGATCGCGCATCTGCGCCCCGCTGTGGCCGGACGAGAACACGTCGGCCCGCCGGTTGACCTCCTTGACGTGAACGTGGCGGGTGACGGCCCAGTAGCCGGAGCCCCTATCTCCCTCGTCCACCCAGTGAATGCCGGGATCGGTCTCTCGCAGCCGCTCCATGACCTCGTGGTACTCCTGGCGCTGGAACAGGCCCAAGTCCCACAGGTCGACGCCCTCGGCGGGGCATCGCTGCGCTCCGTGATCGAGGGGACAACCTGCTAGCCGCTCTTCAGAGGTGCTGATGCACCCACCTTAATGGTGGCGGCCAGCCCTATCGTGGGGCGGTGGACCTGCAGACCCTCATCGACCGCGCCGAGATCACCGATCTCCTGACCCGCTACGCCAGAGCCGTCGACCGGAAGGACTGGGACCTCTTCCGCAGCGTCTTCACCCCCGACGCCCGCATCGACTACACCCAGGTGGGAGGCGTCGCCGGCGACCTCGACACAGTCGTCGGCTTCCTGGCGCAGGTCATGCCGATGTTCGAGTCCATGCAGCACTTGATCTCCAACATCGACATCGCCGTCGACGGCGACGAGGCCAAGGTCACCGCCATGGTTTACAACCCGCTGAAGCTTCCCGACAGCCCTATGTGGGCCACCGGAGGGTGGTACCACCACGAACTGGTGCGCACACCCGAGGGCTGGCGGAGCCGGTCCCTGGTGGAGGAGGCCAGCTGGTTCGACGGCGTCCCCGAGCCCGAGAAGCCGGCCAGCACCAACTCTGCCGGCCAGGACTGAGCCGGAGCGCGGCCAACACCCGGCAAGGAGCGCGCGACACCATGCCAGGCCCCCTGCACGGAGTGCGCATCGTGGAGATGTGCGTGGCGGTGACCGGCCCCCTGGCGGTGATGCTGCTGGTTGACCAGGGAGCCGAGGCGATCAAGGTTGAGGAGCCCGGCTTCGGCGACCAGGGTCGTTTCGCGGGCGTCGTCTCGGGAGGCATTTCGGCGCTCTTCCAGATGTGCAACCGGGGCAAGCGCTCGGTGGCGATGGACTGCACCGACCCCCGGGGCGTCGAGGTCGTGCTCGACCTGTGCGCCGAGGCCGACGTGTTCGCACAGAACATGCGTCCCGGGGTCATCGAGCGGCTCGGCCTCAGCTACGCCGAGGTCTCGGCCCGCAATCCCGACATCGTCTACGCCTCTATATCCGGGTTCGGCCCCGACGGCCCCTACGCTCACCGTCGGGTGTACGACTCGGTGATCCAGGCCCAATCCGGGCTGGTCGGCAACCAGACCGGCCCCAACGACGAGTCCCCCCGGTTCCTGCGCCAGGCGGCGGCTGACAAGGTCACCGCCTACACGGCCGCGCAGGCCATCACGGCCGCCCTGTTCGTCCGCGAGCGGGGCGCGGGCGGCCAGCACCTGCAGCTCTCGATGCTGGACGCCTCGGTGGGGTTCCTGTTCGCGGACGCGGCCGCCCACGAGGTAGCCCTCGACAACGAGCAACGGCATCTCGCCCAGTCTTTTTCGGCTCATCAGCGCGCGATTGCCTTCGCTGACGGCCATGCCGTGGTGGCCGCCCTGACCGATTCGGAGTTCCACGGCATGGCCAAGGCCTTCGGGGTGGACTCGAGCGACCCCCGGCTGGCAACCATGGCCGACCGCCAGCGCCACCGGGAGCAGACCAGCATGGTGTTCCGCATGGTTCACGCCGCCGCGGCCGCCATGCCCCTGGCCGAAGCGATGGAGACTCTCGACCGCCACGAAGTCCCCTTCGGCGTGGTTCTGGGCGTCGAGGACCTGGCGACTGACGCTCAGGCCGTCCACAACCAGATATTCGAGGAACACGACCACCCGGCCATGGGCCGGGTCCGCCAGCCACGGCCCGCGGCCCGCTTCTCCGCCACGCCGGCGGAGTTGCACCGGCCGTCGTCTCCCATCCACGGCCAGCACACCGACGAAGTGCTCGCAGAGCTGGGCTGGGGTCACCGGATCGACGAACTGCGAGCGGACGGCGTGATCAAGTGACGCAGACCCCCGCACACGACGTCGGTGCCGGGCCCCGGGCGTCATTCGATCGCGAGATGCTGCTCTTCGAGGAGTGGCGCAAGCAGTTCGAGCGAGACGGCGAGGCACCCGCCATCCCGGCGGCCACCGTGGTCGTGCTGCGGGACGGCCCCGAGGGCGTGGAGTCGCTGATGCTGCGCAAGAACTCCCACATCGCCTTCGGCGGGATGTGGGTGTTCCCCGGGGGCCGGATCGACGACGGCGACTACGACGGCTCCGGCGACATGATCACGGCCGCCCGCCACGCCGCGGCCCGGGAGGCCCGGGAGGAGGCTGCGATCTCGCTCGACGCCGCCGGCCTGGTGCACTTTTCCTACTGGATGCCCCCGCCGATAGCGCCAAAGCGCTTCGCGACGTGGTTCTTCGCGGCAGAGGCACCCGCTGAGGAAGTCCGCATCGACGACGGCGAGATAACCCACCACGAGTGGATGACCCCGGCCGGGGCCATGCGACGCCGCGACGCCGGAGAGATCGAGTTGATCGCTCCGACGTGGGTGACGCTGCACACCCTCGGCGGCTACTCCACGGTGGCCGGCGCGCTGGACGGTCTGAGCCGTCGCCGCCCCCGCCGCTACGAGCCTCGGCTCGGCACCGGGGAGCACGGACCGGTGTCGATGTGGTACGGCGACGCCGGCTACGCGACCGGCGACGCCTCCGTGCCCGGACCCCGCCACCGGCTCGAGATGACCCCCGACGGATACCTGTTCGACGAGTCCGGCTACACGGACCCCGACTAGCCGCGCACGGGAGCCAGCCGGAAGCGTCCACATGAACTTCTGTCAGTTTTCCACCTGTGCGGTGGTTACTTGACAGGAGTTCGCAGCAGATCCTCAATCAACGCGACCAGCTCCAAGGGGCGGTCGCCCTGGATCGAGTGGCCCGCGCCGTCCACTACCTCGTGGACCGTTCCGGGCAGCCGTCGCTTCCACTCGGCCACGTCGGCATCGTCGATGACGCTCCAAGCACCGCCCTGCCAGAGCGCGGCCGGCGCGGTGATGGCCGAGACCTTCTCCCACAGGCCCTCAAAGTCGATTTCGGCCCTGTCGCCGCTTTGCCAGTCCCGCGTGCGGTCGTAGTTCCACGTCCAGCGGCCGTCGTCCATCTCGTGGGCGTTGTGCAGCACGCCCCGGCGCAGCGATGACTCGCTGCGGGTGGGGTTGTGCTCGATGGTGCGTTGCAGGATCGTCTCGAAGCTGTCGAAGTGCTCCGGGCCGTCGATGAAGGCGATGATGGGCTCGGCCTTCTTGTGGTCGGTGCCCGGCGTCACGTCCACCACCCCAAGGCGCCTCACCAGGTCGGGGTGGTCGGCGGCCAGGCAGATAGCGGTGAGACCGCCGAGCGACATGCCCACCACGGCCTCGGCCCTCGGCGCCAGCGCCTCCATCACCACAGCCACATCGCCGGCCATCGACGCCGGGCCGTAGTCGTGGGCCGGCCGGTGGTCGGAGTAGCCGTGGCCTGGCAGGTCCACCGCCACCAGCGGCCGTCCGAGGGCCAGCGCCACCGTGTCCCAGGTGTGGGCGTTCTGGGCGCCGCCGTGGATCAGCACCAACTCGGGCTCGGCGGTGCCCCACACCAGGGCCGACAGTCGCAGCCCCGACGGCAGCGCCACTGATTCCCGGCGGACTGTGGGCGGGCCCTGCCACTTCAGGTCGTATTCGGCGGCGTTCTCACCGAACAGCCCGAACTCGTCGTAGTCGACCATCCGGCGATGCTAGGCCGGGACGGGTCGGCGGCGGCGACGGGACGACCGGCCGGCAATCACCGGCGGCTCCCAACTGAACCGCCACGCGGCCACCGCCGCACCGGCCGCCAGCCAGATCAGCAGCACGCCGAGCCGGTGCCACTCGAAGGCGGGGGCATCCGAGAACGGGTTCATGGCCTCGCCGAAGGCCAGCCCGAAGTGCTTGAGGGGGAAGATGTTCCCCAGCAGGTCCAGCCAAGCGGGAGTGTCGGTGCCGAAGGGGACGAAGATGTTGGAGATGAAGGCCAGCGGCAACAGGGTGGCGTTGGCGATGGGCACCGCCATGTTCACCGACCGGGCCACCGAGGAGAGCGCCAGGCCGAGCGCGGCGAACGACGCCGCCCCGACCGCGAACGTGACGAGCATGGCCGGGACTTTGGCCGCCTCGACGTTCACGCCATAGGCCGCGACCCCCAGAACGACCATGGCGGCCACTCCCAGCGCCGCGATCCAGACCGCCGACAGCACCACCCCGCCGAGATAGATCCAGGGCGGCAGGGGCGTGCCCCGCACCCGCTTGAGGATGCCGAGCTCGCGCCGGCTGGCCAGGTTGATCCCGATATTGGTGTAGGTGGACGACGCCGCCGCGAAGACGGCCAGACCGGGCGTGTAGAACTGGCTGCTGCTGACCCGGCCGTAGACGGTGTCGAAGGGGTCGTTGCCGAAGATGGCGGTGAACAGCACCATCATCAGGATCGGGAACACCAGCGTGAAGAAGGCCGCGACCGGTGTCCGCCAGAAGATCCGGTTCTGGATGCGCGTGCGGCGCCACAGCAGCCTCATGGCTCTCATGGCTCGCTGTCCCCTTCACCCGCCGCCGTATCGCCGTCGTCGCCGACAAGACTCAAGTACACGTCCTCGAGGCTCGGCGTCGAGACGGTCAGTCCTTCGAGCTCGAACCCGCGCTGGGCAGCCCACCCGGTCAGATGGGCCAGGTCGGCCGTGGGAGCGTCGGTCGTGATCTCCACCTGGCGGTCCCGCCCGACTATGTCACCCGAGATGGGGGCCAGAAGATCGGCCACCGGCTCGGCGCGGTCGGGCACGGTGAACCGGATCAGGGCCGAGCCCGCTCGGGCTCTCAGCTCCGCGGGCGTGCCCTCGGCAACAATGCGGCCCTTCGCCAGCACGGCCACGCGATCGGCCAGAGTTTCGGCCTCGTCGAGGTAGTGGGTAGTCAGCAGCACGGCCCGCTGCTCCGATGCGAGCCTCTCGACCAGTTCCCAGCCCCGCCGACGGGCTACGGGGTCGAATCCGGTGGTCGGCTCATCGAGGAACACCACGTCGGGATCGCCTACCAGCCCCAGGGCCATGTCGATGCGGCGCTTCTGCCCTCCCGACAGGGTGGAGATGCGGGCATCGGCCTTCTCGTCAAGCTCCACCAGCTCGATGAGTTCGCCGGTCGGGACTGGGCGCGAGTAGGCGGCGCCGTAGAAGTCGATCGCCTCGCGCACCGTCAGTTCGGGGTCGATGCCCGAGGACTGCAGCACGATGCCGATCCGGTCCCGGAAGGAGGCACCCGCCGACGCCGGATCGGTGTCGAGAACCAGCGCAGTGCCCGCCGTGCGGGTGCGGTGCCCCTCCAGGATCTCCACGATGGTGGACTTGCCCGCGCCGTTGGGCCCGAGCAGGGCGAACACCTCGCCCCGCTCCACCTCGAACGACACGCCGTCGACGGCCCGAACCGCGCCGTAGTCCTTCACGAGCTCGCTGACGGCTACGGCCGGACCCACCCGCGGCACGCTATCCGCGGCTGGAGCGGGCACGATAGGGGGGTGAAGCCGCTGCCGGGCATGGTGCCCATCGCAGAGTACCCCAGCCGATGGGAGGCCAACGTCGCCGCAGCCCGGCTCAAGGAGGCCGGCTACGAGGCCACGGTGCTGGTGGATCCCGCCACCGAGGTCGCCCCCCACCACGTGACCGAGCGCCTCGCCGTGCTGGTCGTGCGCACCGAGGTCGCCGACCCGGCCGCCGAGCTGCTCGGACTGGAGCGACCCGATCTCGAGGCCGAGCGCCTGGACGCAGCCTTCCACCAGAGACGGTTCGCCGACCGGCCCGCCTGGGTGCGGTACCTGACCTGGACGCTGGTCATCGCCATACCGGGACCGATCGCCATCGCGGGCCTGCTGTTGCTATGGACGACCCTCCGGAGCCTGTTCCCGTAAGCAGTCCCCCACCTAGGATGACCCTGCCATGGCCATCACGCCCGTCGATCCCCGCCCCCTCGACATCCTCGACGGCGACTTCTATGTGAACGACCCCTATTCCCGTTACGCCTGGCTGCGGGAGAACTCGCCGTGCCACTGGGACGCCGTCAACGAGCTGTGGGTGCTCACTCGCTACGACGACATCGTCGCGGTGGAGACGGACAAACAACTGTTCACCAGTTCCGACCGGGAGAAGGGCGGCTACCGGCCCAACCTCCCCGCGGACCAGTCGATCATCGGTACCGACGACCCTCTGCACCAGGCCCGGCGCTCGCTGGTTTCTCGCAGGTTCACTCCCCGGGCCGTGCAGCGGTGGCGCGGCCACATCACCGCCACCGTCGACGGGTTGCTAGATCCAGTTATCGAGCGGGGCACCGCCGAGATCGTGAACGATCTGGCCGCGCCGTTGCCGGCCAAGATGATCGGCTTGGTGCTGGGTTTCGACGACGACCTCTGGCCCAAGCTCAAGCACTGGTCGGAGGCCTCGATCGCCACCGGCGGAGGTCCCCGGTACCGCAGCCAGGAGGGCGTCGAGGCGGTGCTGGAGTTCGCGGTGGCCGCCACCGAGCTGTACACCGACAAGCAGGGATGTCCGGCCGGCGACCTGATGTCGCGCTGGATCGAGGTCGAGTCCGACGGCGGCGGGATGGTGGGCGGCTCACCGTTCGGGCTGGACCAGATCGTCTCGGACTCGCTGCTGCTGCTCGACGGCGGGGCTGAGACGACCCGCACCGTGATCGCCCGCACGCTGCTGGATCTGGCCGACCGGCCCGACGCCTGGGCCGCGCTGAAGGCTGGGGCCGACATCGAGACCGCGGTCGAGGAGTTCATCCGCTGGGTCACCCCCATCCACAACATGTGCCGGACGGCCACCGCCGACACCGAGTTGGGGGACCAGACCGTCCGCAAGGGCCAGCAGCTGGTCATGATGTACCCGTCGGCCAACAGGGATCCGGCCCACTTCCGCGATCCGGAGACCTACGACGTCACCCGCAGCCCCAACCACCACATCGCCTTCGGCTTCGGCACCCACTTCTGCCTGGGCGCGGCGCTGGCCCGCCTGGAGATTCAGGTCTTCTTCGAGCGCCTGCTCCAGCGGGTGGCGCGCATCGAGCGCATCGAGGGAACCCCGCAGGTGGAGATGCCCAACGCCTTTGTCCACGGCCTGCTCGAAGCCCACCTAGCCTTCACCCCGGCCTGAACCGACCGTCCGGCCGAACCCAAAAGGAGTCCCACGTGTCCGAGTCGTCGTCAAGTCTCTTCAGTTACGCAGGCAAGAAGGTGGTGCTCACGGGCGGTGCCAGCGGCGTGGGCGCGGCCGCGGTGGAGCTGCTGGCCGAGGCGGGATGCACCGACCTGACCGTCCTCGACCGCAACGAGCCCACCGGTCCGGCCACCGCCTACGTGGCCGCCGACCTGAGCGACCCCGACTCGATCGACGCAGCCTGCGAGGCCATCGGCCCGGGCGTGGACGTGCTGTTCAACAACGCGGGAGTGGCCGGGGTGCACTCATCGGACTTCGTGCTGCGGGTCAACTACCTGGGCCTGCGCCGGCTCAGCGAGGGGCTGCTGCCGACGATGACCCGGGGCGGGGCCATCGTCAACACAGCCTCGGTAGCCGGGCAGCGCTGGCCCCAGCACCTGGCCGAGATCCTGGAGCTGATCGCTGTTGACGGCTGGGACGACGCCCTGGCCTGGATCGCGGACCACGGCGAACTGATCGATCCCGCCCCCTACGAGTTCTCCAAGGAGTTGGCCCAGGTTTGGACCATGCAAGGCTCGCGCCGCAGCTACCTCGACTACGGAGTGCGCACCAACAGCGTGTGCCCGGGCGTGATCGACACTCCCCTGCTGCACGACTTCCGCCGCCACATGACCGAGAAGGTCATCGACTGGATGGTGGACCAATCAGCCGGGATCCTCACTCCGGCCGACATCGCCCGCACGCTGGTCATGCTGGGCTCAGACGCCAGCGCCGCCATGAACGGCCACAACATGGTCGCCGACCACGGCTTCATGGCCTGGTTTACCACCAACCAGATCGACTTCGCCGGCCTCGCCTGACGCGGTCACCCGCAGCCGCGGGTCCCGCACGTTCTAGGCGTCGGGACGGACTTCGGTGAAGTGGTCGATCCGGCGCAACTCCGGGAACACCAGCCACCAGATGGCGACCACGGCCAGGGTGCCCACCCCGCCGAACACCACTGCGCCGGCCACGCCGAGCAGCGCCGCGGTCACGCCCGATCTGAATCCGCCCAGCTCGTTCGAGCCGCCGATGAAGACGTACTCCACGGCCAGGACCCGTCCCCGCATCTCCTCCGGCGTGGCCAGCGGGACGATCGTGCCGCGGACGAAGATGCTCACGGCGTCCGCCCCGCCCAACACCAGCAACGCCACGAAGGCGACGACATAGGAACGGGTCAAGCCGAGAACGATCGTCCCCACGCCGAACAGGGCCACCGAGCCCAGCAACGACGGGCCCACTCGCCGCTGAAACGGCCGCACCGACAAGGTCAGCATCACCACCGCGGCGCCGATGCCGACCGCGGACGCCAGCCAACCGAGACGTACCGCGCCCACTCCCAGGCGCTCGTCGGCGATGGCGGGCAGCAGCAACTGCACGCCGCCCAAGAACACCGCGAACAGATCGAGGGAGATCGCCCCGAGCACCACCCGGTTGCGACGGACGTACCGCAGACCCTCGAGGGCTTGCGAGATCACGGCCCGCGCTCCGGCTCCAGCCGCGAACGCAGCCCGCCGCACGTCGCTCGGCGGCACGATCATGAGCAGGCTGATCCCGGCTGCCGCGCACCCGGCCGCCAGCAGGTACGGCAGGGCCGGATCGATGTCGAAGGCGAGCCCGAACACCACCGGGCCGACGATGTAGCCCCCCTGCCAACCGGCGACGTTCAAGGCCACCATCCGCTCGCGGGCCCCTTCCGGTGCCAGGTCCACCGGCATGGCCCGGCTCACCGCCATGAGGAAGGCCCGGGCGGTGCCGAACGCTACGACCAGACCGTAGATCGGAAGTACCGACGTGGGATCCGACGCCACATAGAAGAACAGGCTGAGGGAGGCGACGGCCTCTCCGCCGAGACCCCAGGCGAACACCAATCGTCGCTCGAAGCGGTCCGCGACCATGCCGGTGATGGGCGCCAGCAGGAAGGCGGGCACGAATTCGGCCAACCCCAGCAGCCCCAGGAAGATCGGCTCGCCGGTCATGTCGAAGACCTGCTTGCCCAGGAACGTGATCTGACCCATGGTCAACGCCATCGAGAAGAAGGTCGCCCCGAAGAGCGCCCAGAGCCGCGGCTCGATCCGCCCCGGCGGGCCGGTCTGCTCCCCGGCGCCGGGTCCGCTCGACTCCTGGCTAGGCATCCGCGGAACGCTAATGCTCTCCTAGCCTCGGGACCGCATGGCCCTGCCCGCACTCGGCGACTTCCTGCCGGAGACACCCGGCGCCGACGAGTTGCTGGATGCCTTCATCGAGTGGTCTCTCGCAGCCGGGCTCGAGCTGTACCCGCATCAGGAAGAGGCAGTCCTGCGGCTGCTGGCCGGCGAGAACGTGGTGCTGTCCACGCCCACAGGATCGGGCAAGTCGCTTGTGGCCCTGGCCGGTGCCTTCGCCATGCTGGCCCAGGGACGCCGCGCCGTCTACACCGCCCCTATCAAGGCCCTGGTGAGTGAGAAGTTCTTCGAGCTGACAGCGGCCTTCGGACCGTCGGAGGTGGGCATGGTCACCGGCGACGCCTCGGTCAACGCCGATGCCCCCGTCATCGCCTGCACAGCGGAGATCCTGGCTCAGCGGGCCCTGCGGGCGGGCTCCGACACCGCGGCCGACCTCGTGGTGATGGACGAGTTCCACTACTACGGCGACCGCGACCGGGGCTGGGCCTGGCAGGTTCCCCTGCTGGAGTTGCCGAAATCCCGGTTCCTGCTCATGTCGGCCACCCTCGGCGACACGACCGGGCTGCGCCGCGATCTCACCGCGCGCACCGGGCGCGACACCGCCCTGGTGGCCTCGGCCGAGCGGCCAGTCCCCCTCGACGTCGAGTACCGGGAGACCCCGCTGCACGTCTCCATCGAGCAGCTGCTCTCCGCGGGCCAGGCCCCCGTCTACATCGTGCACTTCACCCAGCGGCAGGCCACGGCCCGGGCCCAGAGCCTCACCAGCCTCAACGTGCTCAGTGCCGACGAGAAGGCAGCCGTGAAGGAGGCGGTGGGCGGGTTCCGCTTCGACACGCCCATCGGCAAGGACCTGCGCCGCTTCGTGCTGGCCGGCATCGGCGTGCACCACGCCGGGATGCTGCCCAAGTACCGGCTGCTGGTGGAGAAGCTGGCCCAGCAGGGCCACCTGAAGCTGATCTGCGGCACCGACACGCTGGGCGTGGGCGTCAACGTTCCCATCCGCACCGTGCTGTTCACCCAGCTCTACAAGTACGACGGACGCCGGACCCGGGTGCTGTCGGTGCGCGACTTCCAGCAGATCGCAGGCCGGGCCGGCCGGCGCGGCTTCGACACGGTGGGCAGCGTGTGGGTGCAGGCCCCCGAGCACGCGGTGGAGAACAAGCGGGCCGAGATGCGGGCCGCCGGCGACCCCAAGAAGCTCCGCAAGCTGGTGCGCAAGAAGCCTCCGGACAGGGGCTACGCCCACTACGACGACAAGACCCTGACCCGGCTGTGGGAGGGCACACCCGAGACACTGGAATCCAGCTTCGACGTGACCCACGCCATGATGCTCAACGTCCTGGACCGGCCCGGCGACGGCTGCGCAGCCATGAAGCGCCTGCTGGTCGACAACCACGAGCCCCGCTCCCGCCAGCGGCGGCACATCCGCAAGGCGGTCGGGGTGTTCCGGTCGCTGATCGACGCCGAGATCGTGGAGGTGCTGCCCGAGCCCGACGGGTCGGGCCGGCCGGTGCGGGTCAACATCGACCTTCAGGACGAGTTCCGGCTCAACCAGCCGCTGGGGCTGTTCGCGGTGGAGGCGATCTCGGTTCTCGACCCGGAGGCTCCCGACTACCACCTTCAGGCGCTGAGCGTGGCCGAGTCGGTGCTGGAGGACCCGCTGGCGGTGCTGCTGGCCCAGAGGGATGCGGCCCGGGACGAGTTGATGACCCGCATGAAGGAGGAGGGGGTGGAGTACGAGGAGCGGATGGCCCGGCTGGCCGAAGTGACCTGGCCGAAGCCGGAGGCCGAGTTCATCGAGCCCGCCTTCGACACCTTCGCCCGCCATCACCCGTGGGTCGGGCATCTGCGGCCCAGCCCCAAGTCGGTGGTGCGCGACATGGTCGAGCACGCCGACACGTTCAACCAGTACGTGAGCCGCTACGGGCTCAAGCGCTCCGAGGGACTGGTGCTGCGCTACCTCACCGACTGCTACAAGGCGCTGGTGCAGACCGTGCCGGCGGCCGCGGTAGACGACCGTCTGGCCGAGGTGAGCGAGTGGCTGGGGGAGCTGGTGCGAGAGGTCGACAGCAGCCTGCTGGACGAATGGGAGCGACTACGTTCTGCGTAATGCCCGCTCTTGTTCGCTGCGCTCACGGGCCGCTCGGGCCACGGCCTCGCCCGTATCGACCGGGTTCGCTCGCCTACCCGCTCGGCCTCTGGGGCCGGGCCCGGCCTGACTTCACGTCGTCGCCGTAGGGCAGGAACGACCCGAAGTCGGGTCCCCGCCGCAGGCTGTGCCCGCCGTCGATGTTGATGGCGGTGCCGGTGATCCAGCGGGACTCGTCGGAGATCAGGAACGCCACTAGGGCGGCCACGTCGGAGGGCTGCCCGACCCCGCCCAGCGGCGTGTTCTGCACGTAGCTGGAGTACACCGCGGAGTCCCGGGGTATGGCCTCCATGATCTCGGTGGCGATGAACCCGGGCCTGACCGCGTTGAAGCGCACCCCCGACGGTCCGAACTCGTCGGCCGCGTTGCGGATCATCGCCTCGATGCCGGCCTTCCCCGCGGTGTAGGCCCCGAAGTACGGATGGGTCACGTTCCCGGCCAGCGACGACATAGCCACGAACGACCCGCCCCCGGCCGCGGCCAGGCGCTCCACCGTGTGCTTGATGGTGAGCATGGTTCCCACCACGTTGAGGGTGAGAACCCGCTTGAACTCGTCAGTGTCGAGCAGGTGGTACGGGCCCATTCCCCCGCCCCCGCCCGCGTTGGCCACCACGCCGTGCAGGTGGCCGTCGGCGCCGGCCGCAGCCTGTGACGCCCGGGCGACGTCGTCCTCGGAAGTCACGTCGGCCACCACGTAGGACACCGATCCCCCGTTGTCGCACTCGACGGCAGCCGCGGCCGCCGCCAGCGTCTCGGTGGTCCGTCCACAGATGGTGACGGTCGCGCCCTCCGCCGCCAGCCGGGCTGCGCAGGCCCGTCCAATGCCGGTGCCGCCCCCAGTGACCAGTACCGACTTGCCCTCCAGTCGACCCGATACCGGCGTGTCGCCCGTCACGAGTCGTCGGCCGGCGCGCGGCGGGTGGCCCCGCTCACTAGGTCCACGAGACTCGGGCATCCGTCGATCTTCGAGAAGCGGCGGTCGACGTAGACGAGGGTGGCGAAGATCAGAACGAAGGCTGCGAAGAAGTTCACGAACTGGCGGGTGACCAGGAACAGGTTGACCCCAGCGTTGTTGTAGAGCCAGATGTCCCAGATGGCCGAGCCGACCTCGTAGAAGGTGACCACCCAGGTGACGTTGCGCATGGTGGACACGAAGCGGGGGTCGCGGTGCACCGCCTCGGGCAGGGGCACGAATCGGCGGGCCGCCCACAGCATGAAGGGCTTGCCGATGAGGATCGTGACCGCGGCAGCCACTCCGACCAGCATCTTGGTGCCGATCCCGATGCCGAAGTACACCGCCTCCGTGCTCACCCCAAAGTCGACCAGGTCGCGCTCCACGGAGATGGCGATGGCGGCACGAACCAGCAGGTAGCCGGTGATGACCGGCAACCAGGCGCCGATCGGCAGGCCCCGGCGGCGCCGGCTGAAGGCCGCCTTCACCGACCATGCCGTGGCCGCGAAGATGGCGATCTCGATGTTGTTCAGCCAGGCGAGCCGCAGCGCGTCGAGGTTGAAGAACAACAGGAACAGCACCACCGGCATGAGTTGGTCGAGGTTGCTGCGCCAGCCCCACACCGCCTGGCGGGAAGTCCTGGCCAAGTCCCGGGGATCGGTGACCGCACCCTCGCCGCCCGCGGCTTCGACTGCTCCGGTCACCTCGGGCGAGGTGCCGGCCTCAGCCGTCTCGGCCCGCGCCGGTTCGGCTCTCTCGCTCACGGGGCGAGCGCGGCCCAGGCCTGGGCGGTGGCCTCGTCGCCCACTACCGACAATGAGGGGTCGTCGAGCGGCAGCCGGTTCCACATGGCCAGGAACAACGCCCCTCCCGGCCCGCGCACGGCGGCGTCGCCCTTGACGTGGACGCGCTCCATGACGACTTCGTCGCCGTCGGCGTGCACGATCCACTCGCCCTCGCCGTCGGTGCGGTGCACGTGCAGGCTGCCCTCCGGAAGGTCCCGGCGATTGCGCTGCTGGGCGTTGGGCAGCACGAAATCGAAGAACTCGTCGACGCCGTCGCGGCCCTGCTCGCCGTCCACCGGGCCGGTGTCGGACACCGCGTTCTCGGCGTCCCAGCGATGGACGCTCGTCTCGTGCAGCATCCGGCGGAAGTAGAAGCCGGCGTCGGGTCGGGGCGACCAGTTCCACACCGGCGTGTCGGGGTCGATGCCGGCCAGGGCGTCGACGAGCCGGTCGAGCGCATCGGCCGCGAAGTCGACCGCCGAGTCGTCGTCGGGCACCTGCGGCATCTGCTCGCGGCCCAGGGGCTCGGTGGCTCGGCCGGCC
Organism: Acidimicrobiaceae bacterium; assembly: GCA_009842325.1. GTDB lineage: Bacteria > Actinomycetota > Acidimicrobiia > Acidimicrobiales > Aldehydirespiratoraceae > Aldehydirespirator. The sequence continues at coordinate 59,983 of VYFQ01000037.1, forward strand.
ACGTAGCTCCCCACCAGCCCGTGCACCCATCCCATGTGACCGGCCAGGTCGCGCAGCGTCCAGTCACCGCAGGTGGGCACGGCCGCTCCCAGGTCGGCTCGGGCCACCTCGATCAGGCGCCGCCCGTCGGTCTCGATCTGGTTGACGATTGCCTCGGAGTCCATGAGCCACAGTCTGGCCCTCAGATCGGCCAGTCGCGCCACTGCTGGTTGGGTAGGGCAGGATAGGCGGATGGGTATCTACGCGATCAGTGGCTCCGCCTCGGGAATGGGGGCCGCCACCCGGTCCCGGCTCGAGGCCGCGGGAAGCCGAGTGATCGGCATCGACCGGCGCGACGCAGAGGTGTGCGCCGACCTAGGAACGGCCGAGGGTCGGGCTGAAGCGGTCGACGCCGTCCTCGACGCGGCTGGCGGGGTCCTCGACGGCGCGGTCTCGGCCGCGGGCCTCGGCCCGCCGACGGCGGGGGCGCTCATAGCCCGGGTCAACTACTTCGGATCGGTGGCACTGCTGGAGGGCCTGCGGCCCGCCCTGGCCGCTTCGGGTGCGGCCCAGGTGGTGCAGTTCGGGTCCAACTCGTCGACCATCACGCCGAATCTGCCCGACGAGTTGGTGGCCGCCTACCTCGAGGGCCGCGAGGAGGACGCGGTGGCCATCGTGAACGAAGCCGATCCGGCGTTCGCTCCGGCCGTCGCCTACGCGGGCGCCAAGCTGGCCGTCACCCGCTGGTGCCGGCGCGCCGCGGTCACGGAGCCATGGGTGGGTGAGGACATCCGGCTGAATGTGATCGCGCCGGGGCCCGTCGACACGCCGCTGCTGCGCCAGGGCCAGGCCGACGAGGTGTACGGCCCGCTCATGGAGGCACTCCCGGTACCGGTAACCGAGACGCCCGACGCCGACGCGCTGGCCCAGTGGGTGGAGTTCCTGCTGTCACCGGTGGCGAGATTCGCCTGCGGATCCGTGTTCTACGTCGACGGCGGCACCGACGCCCTCATCCGATCCGACGACTGGCCCCGCACCTTCACCGTGTAACCGGCGACAGTGGGTCATACCAATCGACGGTGCAGCTCGGCCACCAGCAGGCGCAACTCGTCGGAGCAACGGTCGAAGTCGTCCTGCTCTCCAGCGCCGGGATCGACGATCTCCTCCCATGGCTCCGGATCTAGCGTGTCCAGTTCCAGAGCCCTCACCCTCGGGCCGACATCGCCGGCGTCAGCCCCGCCCTCCGGCGGGCTCAGATCCCGGGCCAGCCGGCGTAGAGACCCGGTGATCGGGGCTGCCTCGGGCAGATTGCGGCGGACCCAGCCAAGGTGCAGCGGCTCCATCACCACCACCAAATCGGCTTCCGCCGCGTCGTCTCCGCGGAACTGCCGCGACCGGTGGGCGTGGTCCACGAGCCCGTGGCGGGCCAGCGCCGACCGGGTGCGGGTTCCGATCGGGTGGCCCTCCAGCGTGAGGATGCCCGCGCTGCGAACATCAAGGCGACCGTCGGCGTCGAGGTTCCGCAGCATGGCCGCGGCCATGGGCGATCGGGCCGCGTTGCCGGTGCACACCATGTACACCACCGGCCGCTCGCCCATCGTCGGCACCCGTCTCCCGCCGCTAGCGGAACTCGTGCTTGCGGATGCCCTTGGGGTCGATGACATCGCGGATGAGGTGGAGTTCCTCGGCTGTCGGGAGCCGGCTGGCCGGAACATTTTCGGGCACGGCGAGCTCGAAGGGAGTGGCCGCCAGCACGGCGTCGAGCGACACGCCGGGATGGACGGACCTGAGGCGCATGGTGTGGCCGGGTGTCTCGAAGTCGTAGGCGGCCAGTTCCGTGACGACCCTGCGTATCTCGTGGAATCGGCCGCTGCCCTCCGGCAGCGCAGCCACCCGGTCATAGCCCGGACCGGACACCACATCGACGCTGTCGACGAAGGCTCGGGCCTGGTTGGGGATCCAGTAGCTGGTGGTGTGGTTGATGACGTTGCCGGGCGCGCCTCGCAGCCCGAGGAGCTGCGCCTTCGGCTTCCGGTAGTCGCCGATAGCTGCGAAGTTCTGGTTGCCGTGCCCGTCGATTTGGCTGGCGCCCATCACCACATGGCGATGACCCGACCACGCCTGGTCGAAGACGGTTCGGAACGGCAGGTAGCCCTCGACCACGATGCCTTCGTCCGCCGCGCCAGGATGACCAACGGTCGCGCCCAGCGGCAGGGTGCCGACGACCGCGTAGGCGATCGTGTCGGTGAGCATGAGGTCGGGCTCGAAGCTGGCCCTCGCCAGCCTCCCAGCCGCCACCGGGAACGGACCCATCGGATGGCACAGCAACTCCCCGTCCCCCCGGAAGGCCTCGGCTAGCGCGACCAGGCAGATCTCATCGATCGTCGCGTTGCTCATTGCTCGGCTCCGTCGGAATCGGCTCGATCGGCCAGGCGGGCCCGGTAGGCGTCGTGGGACGGTAGGTCAAGCCAGTCGGCACGGAACCGGGTCCACGCGTCGGTGTCGCGGGCCGTGGCCGCGTACTCCCTCTGGAAGGCTTCGTCGCGGCTGTAGTCGGGTGGACACTCGGTGAAGTGGGCACCGCCGGGCGCCTCCACTACGCCGTCGGTGTGCAGGCGCGGGATCTTAAGCGTGTGGACCGAGCCCTCCGCAAGGAGGTCCTCGGTGGCCACCACCCGCTCGCACGACATGAACGTGCGCTTGGCCGCCATGGCGAACAGGTCGTCGAAGTACAGGTCCGGCCCCAGGAACTGCCCGTTGCCGGCGGCGTCGGCCCGGTTCATGTGCACCAGCGACACATCGATGTCGAAGGCGGGCACCGCCACCAGCTCGGTGCCGTCGCCATAGGGGCTAGTCACCGTCTTGAGTTCGGGGTTGTAGGTGAGCATGTCCGAACCCAGCCCTGCTCTAGTGGGGTAGAAGGGCACACGGTGCACCGCGGCCAGCAGGCCCAGGTAGAAGGCGCCCTCGTCGAACTCGCGGGCCTCCACCGAGCCGGTCTGGCGAGCGACCCGGAAGTGGGGTTCGAGAGGGATGGAGTCGAGCGACACGAAGCCGTAGGTGATCTTGCGGACCCGACCCGCGGCGCACAGCAGGCCGACGTCCGGTCCGCCGTAGCTCACCACGTGAAGGTCGGTCAGATCGGTTCGAAGGATGGCCCGCACCAGCGACATCGGCTTGCGGCGCGAGCCCCAGCCACCGATGCCGATGGTCATGCCACTGCTCAGCTCGGTGACGACCTCGTCCTCGGTCATGCGCTTGTCGGCCACCGCCCGACGGTAGAGCGTCCAAGTCGCAAGCGCTACCACCAAACGAATTGGCAGCAGACGGCCCCCTATAGGGACCTAACCGCTGCCAATTCTCGACACCTGCGATCCCCGCCCACGAATTGGCAGCAGACGACCCCCTATAGGGACCCGACCGCTGCCAATTACCTTGGGGCGATAGCTTCAAGGTAGCGCAGGGCCTGGTGGGCCCGCCGATCCGGGGAGCGCCGCGTGCCCGACAATCCTCTCGACATGACCGGCCAGACCGTGATCGTGACCGGCGCCACGATGGGCCTCGGCAGGGTGATCGCCACCAGGTTCCTGGAGCACCGCGCCGACGTGATCGCGTGCGCCCGCCGCGAGCCGGAGGAGCCCATAGCGGCCGACGGGAGGGAAGCAGCCTTCGTGACCGCCGATGTTCGCGATCCTGACCAGATCGGGGCTGTGGTTGCCGAGGCGGTCCGGCTGACAGGGCGCATCGACGTGCTGGTCAACAATGCCGGCGGCGCGCCTCCCGCCGAGACGGCCACCGTGTCGCCTCGGTTCAACGAGAAGGTGATCGCCCTCAACCTGGTCGCCCCGCTGACCTTCGCCCAGGCCGTCTACCCAGTGATGAACACCCAGGAGGACGGCGGGGTGATCATCAACATCTCGTCGGTGTCCGGCATCCGACCCACTCCCGCCGGCGCGGCCTATGGAGCGGCCAAGGCCGGGCTCGACAGCCTCACCCAGACACTCGCTCACGAATGGGGACCATCAATCCGGGTGCTTAGCGTCATGGTCGGTCTGCTCCGCACCGAGCAGGCCCACCTCTACTACGGCGACGAGGCCGGCATCGAGGCCGTTGGACAGACGCTCGCCCTCGGCCGGCTCGGCAACCCGGACGAGATCGCCGATGTCGTACTGTTCTGCGCCTCGCCCTTGGCGTCGTTCATGTCGGGCGCGTCGGTGCCGGTGCACGGCGGCGGCGAGGTGCCCTCGTACCTGCTCGCCACCACCGGCGAGGTGGCCAGGTACCGACCCGGGCCGGAGTCGTGACGGTCGTAATACGCGGCGGGGGAAGACGTGTCGCCCTTCTGGTGATCGCCACCGCCGCGCTGCTGCTCGGTGCACCATCCGGCGTCTGGGCCCATGAGGGCGATGAGGAGCCTCTGCCGGCTGATACAGACGGCGGCCTGAGACCGGTGTACGAGGTCCCCGAGGGCGCCGACCGGATCATCGGCTCGCCTGATCCTGGACCCGAGCCCCAGCACTCCGGCGACCGGGGCGGGAGCCTCCAGTTCGTCACCCTGGGCGCAGTTGCCGCCGCCGTCGCCTTCATCATGTGGCGCGTCGCCCGAGCCACACGGGCCGCGCAGACTCGACTGCCCGAGCCAAGTCCCCCGAGTTCCCGCTATGACCGCTCCAAGGCGACAATGGTGGACTCATGACGACGTTCAATCGCTGGTGCGGCTGGCTGCATGTGCTGCTGGGCCTCGCCGTCGCGGTGCAGTTCGTGGCCTCCCCCACCTACGACATCGAGACGAGTGGCGACGTCTGGGACGTGCTGACCATCCCCATGGCGGTGGGCGCGGCATCGGCTGTGGTCTTCAGCCTGATCCGGGTGCAACGGTCGCGCCGGTCCGAACAGGGCGCCGACCTCAACGCGGTCTGCATGCTGATCGCTTCGGCCGCCCTGTTCCTGCTCTACTACCGGCTTTGGCTGGCCTGGTGGGTGTTCGACGCGGCCGAGAACCCCCCGCCCGACCTGCGGCAGGTGATGTGGTACTTCATCGACGTGCTGTTCGTGATAGTCAACGTCGCGGTCGGCCGACACCTCATTCGCACTGCCGAGAGGGTCGACGGATAGGCCGGGAGTCCCGCGGGCGGGCTGGTCCATCCCGCCGCGCACAAATACGACAAATCTGATCGGATTTATGTTGTATCGCGCTCGCGAGTGCGTTACCCTCGCCAAATCCCGACTTATCTTATCGGAATTATCGTATTCAGATGTCCAGCACCCCAGTCCCCTACCCGGTGAACCTCTGCCTCTCGGGACAGCGCGTCCTGGTGGTCGGCGGCGGTCCGGTCGCGGCCCGCAAGGTTGAGGCTCTGCTTCGAGCCGGCGCCCAGGTGACGGTGGTCGCGCCTGCCGCGGTCGACGCCATCGCCCAGCACCCCAAGGTCACCTGGCAACCGCGCGGATACCTACGCGGGGAGGCCGGTTCGTACCGTCTCGTCGTCACCGCTACGAACAATCCCGCGGTGAACTCGCTCGTGGCCCGAGACTGCGAGGCCGCCAACGTCTTCGTCAACTCAGCGGACGACCCGGCCAACTGCACGTACACGCTGCCGTCGGTCGCCCGGCGCGGCGACCTGCAGGTGGCGGTCTCCAGCGGCGGACGCAGTCCTGCCCTGGCCCGCTGGCTCCGGCAGCGGATCGAGCGTGAGATCGACTCCGGCTACGCGGCCCTGCTCGAACTGCTGTCCGAGGCCCGAGCCGATGCCAAAGCCCGATTCGGCACCTCCGAGGTGACGGGCTGGGATACGGCCCTCGACGACGGACTGCTCGAACTCGTCAGGGTTGGGCGCACCGACGAGGCCCGTTCCCTCCTTCGCCGCCACCTCGCCCTCGACACGCCCGAGACTGCACCGGTAGAGGCGATGGCATCGTGACCGTGCACCTCGTGGGCGCGGGGCCCGGCGACCCGGACCTGCTGACCGTCCGGGCCGCCAACCTAGTGCGCCAGGCTGACGCGGTTGTCTACGACCGGCTCGTGGATCAGGCCGTGATTGAACTTGCGCCGCCGTGGGCCGAGCTCATCTGCGTGGGAAAGACGCCTGGCGCGCCCAGTCCCTCCCAGGACGAGATCAACGCCATTCTCATCGACCGCGGCCGCCGCTTCGAGCACGTTGTACGGCTCAAGGGCGGGGACCCGTTCGTCTTCGGGCGTGGAGGCGAAGAAGCCTCGGCGCTGCGAGCCGCGGGCGTCGACACCGAGATCGTGCCCGGTGTGACCTCAGCGGTGGCCGCCCCGGCCGCGGCCGGCATTCCCGTCACCCTTCGCGGCGTCTCCAGCGGTTTCACCGTGGTCACGGCCCACCAGGACCCGTCGTCCGACCGGTGGCTCAACTGGGACGCCCTGGCCCAAGCCGGCACGACGCTCGTGATCCTGATGGGAGCGGCCCGCACCGAGCAGATCGCCGACCGCTTGCGGGCCGGCGGTATGGCTTCGAGCACCCCGGTGGCGGTCATCAGCGCCGCCACGACCCCACGCCAGCAAATCGACCGCACCGACCTGGCCGGCCTGCGGCACCTCCGGGTGGCCAGCCCGGCCACCATCGTCGTGGGAGCGGTCGCAGCCGCCGACGTTCTCGCCCTCTCCGAACTGAGCGCCTCCGGCGCTCTGACATCTCTAGGAGCCGCGCCATGACCCTGCTCGAGCCCCGCATCGCCCCGCTCGGCACTCCTACAACGCCGGGGCCGCCCCCCGCCAGCGGCCCCATCGATCCCGCCATACGGGCCGACGTCGACAAGTACAGGCAGCAGTACGCGCGCTTTGAGGCCGGGGAGCTGAGCGACGAGGTGTTCCGGGTCTACCGGCTCACCAACGGCATCTACGGGCAGCGTCAGGGCGGCACCAACCAGATGGTCCGGGTGAAGGTGCCCTACGGGTCCATCCAGCCCGACCAGCTTGAGATGATCGGCTGGCTGGTCGACACCTACAGCCGGGGCTGGGGCCACATCACCACCCGACAGAACATCCAGTTCCACTTCGTGCAACTCGACCAGATCCCCGAGGTGCTCGAGCATCTTGCCGCGGTCGGGCTCACCACCCGGGAGGCCTGCGGCGACACCGTCCGCAACGTCCAGGGATGCCACCTGGCCGGCGCCTGCCCCCACGAGGAGCTCGACGTGACGCCCTGGGCCGAGGCCACCTACCGTCACTTCGTCCGCAACCCGATCAGCCAGCGGCTGCCCCGCAAGTTCAAGATCAACTTCTCGGGCTGCGAGACGGACTGCGGCCAGGCCATGTTCAACGACGTGGGCGTGATCGGCGTGACGCGCCGCACCGACGACGGCACGGTCGAGCGTGGCTTCCGGGTGTTCATCGCCGGCGGGCTGGGCACGACACCGCACCCGGCTCTGGCCCTGGAGGACTTCACCCCTCGCGAGGAGCTGCTGCCCACCATCGAGGCCTGCCTGAGAGTGTTCGACCAGGCCGGCAACCGCGACAACAAGCTGCGGGCCCGCATGAAGTGGCTGGTGGACACGCTCGGCTTCGAGGAGGTCCAGCGCCGGGTGCTGACCCAGCGCAAGTTCCTGGTGGCGTCGACCTCGTGGCCGGGCGGGATCCCCGCCGAGGTGCAGATCGACGGCGACGACCCGGCCGGCGCAGCCAACCCCGACACCGTCACCGCCATCGGCCACGGCACGCCGGTCACCATCGGCACGGGCTCCGCCTACGAGCGGTGGGAGCGGGTCAACGTGGTCCGAGGCGTGCGCGACGGCACGGTCTCCGTCTACGCGCAGGCTCACCTGGGTGACATCACCGGCGACCAGTTCCGGGCCCTGGCTGCGTTGCAGCGCGAGCTCGACGCCGACGTGCGGCTGACCAACCGCCAGAACGTGGTGTTCCGGGGCCTGCACCCCGACGACCTGGCCACCGTCTACGACCGCCTGGACGCCATCGGCATGGCCCGCCCGGGCGCGGAGCTGGCCCGTGACGTGGTGGCCTGCCCCGGGTCGGACACCTGCAATCTGGCCGTCACCCAGAGTCGCGGCCTGGGCGGCGCCATCGGCGAGCGCCTTGAAGAGGAGGGGCTGGCCGATGTGGGCGGCCTCCGCATCAACATCTCCGGGTGCCCCAACTCCTGCGGGCAGCACCACGCGTCGGACATCGGCTTCTTCGGGGCGGAGAGACGAGCCCACGGCCGCAGCGCCCCCGGCTACCAGATGCTGCTCGGGGGCTACGTCGGCCAGCAGCAGATGCATTTCGGCGACAAGGCCCTGCGCCTCCCCGCCCGCAACGCCCCCGAAGCCACCGCCCGGGTGATCCGGCGCTTCGTCGACGAGCGCCAGGCCTCGGAGGGCTTCCGGGACTGGATGGAGCGCGCCGGGGGCGCCCGCGCCGTAGCCGAGGGCCTCAAGGACCTCGACGAGTTCCCTGCCTACGAGGACGACCCGTCGTTCTACGTCGACTTCGACGAGACCGGCCCGTACACCGTGGAGACCGGCGCCTCGGAGTGCGCCACATAGACGGTCAGCGGGCGGTGATCTCTACCGCGACGGGATGGTGGCAGGCGACGTAGTGGTCCGCGTCGCCGATCTGCTCGCTGACCGGCTCAACCTCGCCGCAGACGTCGGTCGCCCGCGGGCACCGCGTATGGAACCGGCAGCCGCTGGGAGGATCGGTCGCTGACGGCAGTTCGTCGCCGATGTCCCCCTCGCTCACATCCACGGTCGGGGCAGGCTCGGGAATGGAGGCCAGCAACGCCCGGGTGTAGGGATGGGCGGGATGGGAGTAGATCTCGGCGGTGCTGCCGATCTCGCACACCTTGCCCAGGTACATGACCACGATCCGGTCGCTGACGTTCTTCACCACCGACAGGTCGTGGGAGATGAACAGCACGGTCAGGCCGTAGCGACGCTTCATGTCCTGCAGCAGGTTCAGGATCTGGGCCTGGATGGACACGTCGAGCGCCGACACCGGCTCGTCGCAGATCAGCACCTTGGGATCGAGCGCCAACGCCCTGGCGATGCCGATGCGCTGGCACTGTCCGCCCGAGAACTCGTGCGGGCGCCGGGCCCCGTACCTCGCCTCCACCCCGACCGCGTCCATCAACTCGTCTATGCGGTCACGGCTCCACGACCCTATGTCGTCACCCCACACGGCCAGGCCCTCGGCTATCACGTCACGGACCCGGCGGCGGGGGTTGAGCGAGGAGATCGGATCCTGGAAGATCATCTGCACCTGCGGCCGAACCCGGCGAAGGTCCTCGCCCTCGAGGCCGGCGAGATCCCGGCCCTCGTAGAGCACCTCGCCCGCGGTGATGTCGACCAGGCGGATGATGGCTCGGGCGACCGTCGACTTGCCGCAGCCGGACTCGCCCACGATCCCGAGAGTCTCGCCGCTCACGACGTCGAAGGTCACCTCCGAGACTGCGTGGACTACGCGCCTGCGGCCCGCGGGAAAGTGCACCACAAGATCCTTGACCCGCAGCAGCACGTCGTCGCGGTCGCGCAGTTGCGCGTGGCCGGTGCCGGCCATCAGCCGCTGCCTCCCCCGCTGCCGGTGACGGGCAGCCCGGCCGCGGTCACCCCGGCGGCCCGGTTGGACGACATCGCGGCCATTCCCCGCTCGGTGCCGGTCGGATGGAGGCACGCGAAGCGGTGCAGCCCCACCAGCCCGCTCAACTCGGGAACACCGCCGAGACAGTCGCTCTGGGCGTAGATGCACCGGGGCGCGAAGGCGCACTCGTCGGGCGGGTCGATCAACTCGGGCGGTCGTCCCGGGATCGGGTCCAGACGGTGATGGACCGGGTCGTCGATGCGGGGGATCGAGCGCAGCAGCGCCTCGGTGTAGGGGTGGCGCATGTCGAAGAAGAGGGTGCGGGCGTCGGCAGTCTCTACGACCCGGCCCGCGTACATCACGGCCACGTCGTCGGCCCGGCCGTGGGCCACGCCCAGGTCGTGAGTGATGAGGATCATCGACATCCCCCGATCGCGGCGCAGCTCATCAAGCAGGTCCAGGAGATGCTTCTGCACGGTGACGTCCACTGCGGTGGTGGGCTCGTCCGCGATCAGCAGCCGAGGCTGGCAGGCCAGCGCCATGGCGATGACCACCCGCTGGCGCAGGCCGCCCGACAGCTCGTGGGGGTACTGCGTCACCCTCCGCGCCGGCTCGGGCATGCCCACCACGTCCAGCAGTTCCACGGCCTCCTCCAGGGCCTCGCTGCGGGACCGGCCGAGGTGGTAGCGGAGGGTCTCGGCGATCTGCTCGCCCACCTTCTTGACCGGGTTGAGCGATGTCATCGGGTCTTGGAACACCATCGTCATCTGCACCCCGAAGAAGTGCTTGACCTTCTCTGCGGCCAGGGCCCGCACGTCCCTGCCGTCGTAGGTCACCTCGCCGCTCACCCGGGCGGTCCGGGGCAGGAGGTTCATAAGGGTCTTGGCGGTGACCGACTTGCCCGAGCCCGACTCGCCCACGATGGCGAGGGTCTTGCCCTCGTAGAGGTCGAAGCTCACGCCGTTGACCGCGTTCACGGTGCCCCTCTCCGTGGGGAACTTGACGTGGAGGTCCCGCACGGACAGCAGCGGGGCGGAAGGGGCCTGGTCCGCCATCAGAAGGCCAGCTCCTTGACATCGAAGTACTGGCGTATGCGATCTCCCGCGAAGTTCAACGACAGCACGGTCACGAACATCACCACCACCGGGAACATTGTCACGTGGGTGGCGTTCTGCAGGTCGCGCAAGCCGGCACCATCAACGATCATCTTGCCCCACGAGATGGCGTCCTCCCCGGCCACCGACAGGCCCAGGAAGGCGAGCGAGCCCTCGGCCACCACGGCGATGGCCATGCCGAGCAGGGTCAGCGCCCCCATGGGGATGACCACGTTGGGCAGCAGCTCTCGCACGATGATGCGGCCGTGGCGGGCGCCGAGCACCCGGGCCGCGGCCACGAACTCCCGCTCGGCGAACACCAGGGTGGAGGCCCGGGCCAGCAGGCCCACCGGCGCCACTGCCAGGATTCCGATGGTCAGGCTCACCACCAGCAAGCTCCGATCGAGGGTGGCCGTTATCAGGATGGCCAGCACCAGCGACGGGAACGACAGCAGCACGAAGAACGCGAAGCCGACCGCCTGGTCCAGGCGGCCCCGGAAGTAGCCGGCCACGATCCCCAGGCTGCCCCCGACCACCATCCCGAACACAATGGCGAACCCGCCTACGGCCAGGCTGATGCGGGCGCCGTGCATTGTGCGGGAGAACACGTCCCGGCCCAGTGCGTCGGTGCCGAACCAGGCGTCGGCCGAGGGGGGCTCCCGGGGACCGCTGAAGGCGACCTTGGTGGGGTCGGCGACCGGCAGCATGGGCGCGAACACGGCCACGAAGGCCATGATCAGCAGCCAGGCCACCGCCAGCCAGAAGGAGAAGCCCAGCCGGCGGCGCACCGCGGCGTCCTCGGCGGGACCATCGTCGGGCACCCGGCTGGACCTCACGAGCCGGAGGATCCGGAACCGCTCCAGCAGCCGCTCCCGGGACGCCCGCCCCTTGCGGGACACCGGCCCCTCGCCGGACGCCGTCAGGTTGCCGGTCCTCCGGTCGTCGGCGGTCACCGGGCCCGCACCCTCGGATCGAGCCAGCTGTACAGAAGGTCCACCAGGAAGTTCAGCACGACGAAGGTGCACGCCACCAACATCACGATGGCCAGCACCACCGGGAAGTCGTCGCGGACCACCGCGGTCACGATCTCGCGGCCGATGCCGGGAATGCCGAAGATCTGCTCCACCACCAGCGACCCGCCGATCAGGGCACCGGTGCTGACGCCGAAGACGGTGACCACCGAGAACATCGACGGACGAAGAGCGTGCCGGAACATGATCCGCAGCGGCGGCAGGCCCTTGGCCCGGGCCATGTGAACGAAGTCCTCCTGGAGCGTAGTGATCAGGTCGGTGCGCAGCAGCCGCTGGTAGCTGGCCGCCAAGGGCAGGCCGAGCGTCACCGCGGGCAGCACCATGGAGAACACCAGCGCGCCCAGGTTGTCGCTCTCGTAGGCCGAGGGGAAGACCTGCCATCGCAGGGCCAGCAGGTACAGCAGCACGACGCCCAGCGCGAAGTTGGGCACCGACAGCAGGCCGAACGACGCCACCGTGGAGCCGCGGTCGAAGGCCCGGTTGGCCCGGTAGGCGGCGATCACACCCCAGGGGATGGCGACCCCGAGCGACACGATCTGGGCCATTGTCAGCAGGATCAGCGTCTCGGGCAGCTTCTCGCGGATCACTTGGCTCACCGGCTGGTCGTTCTGGAACGAGGTGCCGAAGTCCCCGGTGATCAAGTCGCCCACCCACAGCACGTAGCGCACGGGAACAGGCTGGTCGAGGTGGTACTGGTCCCGGGCCGCGGCCACCGTGTCGCAGTCCCGGCTGGCCGCATCCACCGTGGTGTCCTCGACGAGGCCGGCTTCGATGCCCTCGCAGTCGAGCTCGGCTAGCACGCCCACCACGTTCACCAGCGGGTCTCCCAGCAGGTTCATGGCGGAGAAGCCCAGGAACGTCACCGCGAACAGCACGGCCACCAGCAGGACCACCCTGCGCACCACGTACCGGGCCACGAGCCCTACCGCCCCACTCGGCGCACCACGTACCGGGCCACGAGCCCTACCGCCCCGACCGCCGCAGTGCGCTCACCGAGGCACCGCCCAGCTCAACTCTGGCCATCACTGCGGCCGGTGATCCTACTACTGCCCACCGGTCCGCGCCGGTAGGTCGCCGGGCCGCCAGAGGCCGGCAGCGCCCGCCCCCTAGCTCAGCCAGACTCCCTGCAGCAGCACCCGTCCCGCGTTGTTGCACAACAGCTCGGCACCGTCGGGCGAGGTCTGGCCGCAGACGTTGCGGACGTTGTCGCGGGCGCCGACCACCCAGTTGGTGTGGTAGTAGAAGATGTAGGTGTAGGCGTCGCGGATCATCTCGGCGACCCGGTGCCAGATCTCCACCCGCCGGCCGAGGTCGTCGATCTGGCGCGACTCGAACATGAGCGCGTCGCGCTCGGGGTCGCAGTAGCGGGCGAAGTTCAGCGAGATGAAGCCGACCATGTCGCACTCCAACCACAGGATGTCGCTGTCGGGGCTGACCGAGCCGAACTGCCGCCAGTTGACCACGTTGTAGTTCCCCAGCACCACGTCGTTGATCAGCTTGTCCTGGAGCACCTCGACCGTTGTGACGTTGAAGTAATCCCCCCAGGAGTCGGCCTGGACCTCGGCGATGCGGGTGTTCTCGACCGACGGGCCCCCGAAGTGGAGCTCCATGTCGATGCGGCCGCCGGAGCAGTTCCCCGGGTGGTCGGCGCAGTAGGAGTCGACCAGGGGTCCAGCCCGCTCCGGCATGTTCGTCTCCTGCTTCACGGCGGGGTTGTGCCAGACCAGGTCGGGGTGGAACATGGTGTCGGCCGGCGGGGAGGTGCCCTGGCGGATCAGGGTCACGTAGGCGTCCCGGTCCGACGCGAACGTCAGGGCCTGGCGGGCCCGGATGTCGTCGAACGGCGGTCGCTGCGTGTTGATCACCGCGAAGCCCTCGCTGGCTCGCATGTTCTCGAAGGTGGTCGCGCCCGACGTCTCCCGCATGATGAGGGTCGCCTCGGCGTTGGCGGTGATCACCAGGTCGACGTCGCCCGCCGCCAGCCGTTCGGCGGCGATGACCATGTCGGTGATCGGGTAGATCTCGATGCGGTCCAGGCGGATGTCGGTGCGGTCGGCCGCCCAGTAGTCGGGGTTGCGCACCAGCACCGTGACCTCGTCCTGGATCCGGCTCTCGATCATGAACGGTCCTTGTCCCACCGGCGCCTGGTTGAGCACCGGGTCGGCCGCGGCCCTCTCCAGCCACTCCGAGGGAAGGACCATCCCCAGCTGCCCGGTGAACGCCAGCGGGAACCGGGCCGAGGGGTTGGCCACACGCAACTCGAGGGTGTACCGGTCAAGCTTGCGGATGAACTGGTCGGCGTCGATGGTGTTGCGGTACACCAGCGAGAGGACCGGGTCGGCGAGCTGAGCGGTGACGGTGGCGATCACGTCGTCGGCGTCCAGTTCGGTGCCGTCGTGGAACCGCACCCCCTCGCGCAACTTCATATGCCAGACCGTTCCGTCGTCGATCCTGGTGAACGACTCGGCGAGGTACGGGATCCAGTTGCCCTCAGCGTCGAAGTAGGCCAGCGGATCGAACATCGGGTAGGCCATGGCGTAGCCGGGCACCGCGAGGTTGTTGGCCGCGGGGTTGAGTCCGTCGCTCTCGGCTTCGACGGCGACCCGGAGCGTGCCGCCGGACTGCGGGACCGGCTCCGTCGACGCCGGCGCCGTAGTGGTCGTGTCGACCGGAGCGACCAGCAGACCGTCGTCCGCCCCGGGCTCTTGGGCTGTATCCCCAGCGACCGTGGCCGGATCGTCGGCGGCTTGGCCCTCGCCGGTGGCGTCCTCTCCGCTGCCGGAGCCGGCGGTGCCGGATTGGTCGGACTCCGGCTGGGTCGCCGCGACTGTCGCCGTGTCGGGCTGAGACGGGTCCGCGCCGCCGCCTCCGCACGCGCCCGCCACCAGGAGCGACGTCAGCAACGCCGCCGGCCACCGGAGCAGACCCCCGCGAGCCATTGGCCTCTTGGCTCTAGCCGAGCCAGATCTGGTTCGGCCAGATCCTGCCTTGGTTGTTGCAGAACAGCTCGTCGCCGGTGGGCCCGATCTGCCCGCAGATGTTGTGCACGTTGTCGCGCGCCCCGATGGTCCAGTTGGAGTGGGTGAGGAAGATGAAGCTGTACGAGTCGCGGATGATCTCCTGGATCCGGTGCCAGATCTCCACCCGCCGGTCGAGGTCGTCGATGGCCCGCTGCTCATACATCAGTTCGTCGCGCTCGGGATCGCAGTAGCGGGCGAAGTTCAGCGAGATGAAGCCGATAGCCCCGCACTCCATGAAGAGCACGTCGTTGTCGGGATCGACCGACCCGAATGCGTCGGCCAGGGCCACGTCGTAGTTGCCTAGCGCCACATCGATGATCAGCTCGTCGAACAGCTTCACCGAGGTGTCCAGGTTGAAGAACTCACCCCAGGTCGCATCCATCAGGTCCACGGTGCGATCGCTCTCCACCGACGGGCCCGGAACGCCGAAGCGCATGTTGATCCTGCCGTCGGTGCAGTTCTGCGAGTGGTCGGCGCAGTATTCGGCCACCATCTGCGCCGCCCGCTCCGGCATGTTGGTCTCCTGCTGGATGTCCGGGTTGCGCCAGATCAGGTCGGGATGGAACATCGTGTCGGCCGCCTGGGCGGTGCCCTCGCGCAGGAGTTCCACGTACAGGTCCTGATCCGTCGCGAAGGTGAGGGCCTGGCGGGCCCGGATGTCGGAGAAGACCGGGCTCTGCGTGTTGATGATCATCATCGTCTCGTCCGAGCGCTGGTTCTCGATGGTAATCACGCCCTGCTCGGCGGCGTCGCGCAGGGTCAGTATGGCCCCTGTCTCGGCGGCGACTATCAGATCGAGCTCTCCCGCTATGAGCCGCTGCGCGGCGACGGCGGAGTCGGGTATGGGGTACACCTCGATGCGGTCGAGGTAGATGTCGATCAAGTCGGCGGCCCAGTAGTCGGGGTTGCGCACCAGCACCGTCACCTCGTCCTGGATGCGGCTCTCGACCATGAAGGGGCCGGTGCCGACCGGCATCTGGTTGAGCGTCGGATCGGCCGCGGCCCGGGCGAGCCACTCCGACGGCAGGACCATCCCGATCTGGGTCGTGAACGCGTTGGGCAGGTGGGCCGAGGGCCGGACGCCGACGAACTCGACGGTGTAGTCGTCGATCTTGCGGATGGGCTCGTCGAGGTCGAAGCCCGGCTGGAACGCGATCGAGAGCAACGGGTCGCTGATCTGTGCCTGGAACGTCGCCACGACATCGTCGGCGTCGAGCTCGGTCCCGTCATGGAAACGCACCCCCTCGCGCACCTTCATCTGCCAGGACGCGCCGTCGCCGATCTTGGTCCACGACTCGGCCAGGACCGGGATCCAGTTGCCCTCAGTGTCGTAGTAGGCCAGCGGGTCGAAGACCGGGTGGGCCATGAGGTACACGGGCGTAGAGAAGGCGTTGGACGCTGGGTTGAGGCCGTCGCCCTCGGCGAAGGCGCCTACTCTCAGCGTGCCGCCGTACTGGGGCTCCGGCTCGGCCGGGGCCTCGGCGACGCCTTCGTCGTCGTCGTCGGGCGGCGGCGCGGTGGTCGTGGTCGTGTCCACCGGGGCGACCAGGAGTTCCTGCTCTTCTTCCACGACCTCCGGTTCGGTGTCGGTGGCGGCGGGCGTCTCGCCGGTTGCTCCACCGGAGTCGGCCGGCTCGGCCGGAGCGGCTGTCTCGGTGGTGGCCGCGGCCGTCGGGGCCGGAGGCTCCCCGCCGTCGTCGCCTCCGCACGCCGCCGCTACCAGCGCGAGCGTCAGGAGCCCCGCCAGCAGGCGCGCCGACGGGTTGCGCGTCAATCGATAAGGCACTAGCTCAGCCAGACCTGATGGAGTTGCACCCTGCCCTGGTTGTTGCAGAACAGCTCGACGCCGTCGGGCGAGGTCTGGCCGCAGATGTTCTGCACGTGGTCGCCAGCGCCGATCGTCCAGTTGGCGTGGTTGAAGAAGATGTACGTGTACGAGTCCTTGAGATCCTGCTGGATCCAGTGCCATATCTCGACTCGCCGGTCGAGATCGTTGGTGGCCCGCTGCTCGTACATGAGCGCGTCCCGCTCCGGACTGCAGTCGCGCGGCCAGTTGAGCGAGATGAAGCTGATCGATCTGCACTCGATCCACAGCACATCGTTGTCCGGGTCGACGGCACCGAACTGTCGCCAGGTCACCACGTTGTAGAAGCCGAGCGCCACCTCGGTGATGTGGTCGTCCTGGAGGAGCTCCTGCTCGGTCACGTTGAAGAACGGGTCCCAGCTGTCGATCAGCAGTTCCGCGATGCGGGTCTGGGCCACCGACGGCCCCGAGTACTGGAGCTCGATGTTGATCTTGCCGCCCGAGCAGTTGTCCGGGAAGTCCGCGCAGTATGCGTCCACCAGCGGGCCGGCCAGCTCGGGCATGTTCGACTCCTGCTTGACGTCAGGGTTGTGCCAGATCAGGTCGGGATGGAACATCGTGTCGGCCGGCGGGGACACCCCCTGGCGGATGAGGGCCACGTAGGCGTCCCGGTCGGTGGCGTGAGTGAGGGCCTTCCTGGCCCTGATGTCGTCGAAGGGCGGCATCTCGATGTTCATCATCGCGAAGTCCTCGCTGGAGCGGACGTTCTCGATGGTCTGGACCCCCTCGGAGTCGCGCAGCGTCAATATGGCGTCGGAGTTGCTGGTCACTGTGAGGTCGATGTCGCCGGCTGCGACACGCTCCGCGCCGATGACGGGGTCGGTGATGGGATAGACCTCGATGCGGTCGAGGTAGATGTCGGTGATGTCGGCGGCCCAGTAGTCGGGGTTGCGCACCAGCACGGTCACCTCGTCCTGCTTGCGCTCCTCGATCATGAACGGGCCGGTGCCGATCGGGTACTGGTTCAGTTCCGGGTCGTCCGCGGCGGCGGCCAGCCACTCCGACGGGGCGATCATCCCGAGCTGGCTGGTAATGAACTGAGGGAAGAAGCCGAACTTGTCGAGGGGGTTGAACTGCACCGTCAGGTCGTCGATCTTGACGAGGGCCTCGGATATGTCCTCGGGGTAGTAGGGGCGCACCGCCAGCGAGACGATCGGATCGGCCAGCTGGGCGTTGAAGGTAGCGATCACGTCGTCGGCGCCGAGCGGGGTGCCGTCATGGAAGCGCACCCCCTCCCGCAGCTTCATCTGCCAGGACTGCCCGTCGTTGATCGGGGTGAACGACTCGGCCAGGTACGGGATCCACTGTCCCTGCGTGTTCCAGTAGGCCACCGGATCGAACACCGGGTAGGTCATCACGTAGGCCGCCACTGCGAAGTTGTTGGCCGCCGGGTTCAAGCCGTCGCTCTCGGCTTCGACCGCGACCTTCAGGGTGCCGCCGAACTGGGGCTCGGGCTCGGCCGGGGCTTCGACCACCGCTTCCCCATCGTCTGGCGGTGTCGTCGTGGTCGTGGTGTCCACCGGGGCGACCAGGGGCTCGTCTTCCGGCTCTGCCGGCGCGGGCGCTTCCTCACCGTCATCGTCGACGGGTGCTTCGGCCGGCTCGTCCGGCGCGGCGGGAGCGGCCGTCTCGGTGGTCTCCACCGCCTGGGTCGGCTGCGCTTCACCGCCATCACCGTCATCGCCTCCGCACGCCGCGGCAACCACGGCGAACGCCAGCAGCACCGCCAACCAAGACGCGCAACGCTTGTGAACCGGTCGAGCAGTCATTCCACTTGCCCTTCTGTGTGAGCCGGCATGCCGGCGGCTATTCGAAACATCTTGCCAGACGACACCATGGCACCGCCAATGATCCGGGGTTCCGGCTCATGGGTGCTGGCTGCTGACCGACACCACCTCGCCGGTCATGTAGCCGGATAGGTCGCTGGCCAGGAACACCATCACGTTGGCCACCTCCCAGGGCTCGGCGGGGCGGCCGAACGCCTCCTTGCGGGCCAGGTCGGCCAGCAGGGCCTCGTCGGTCGTCTTGGCCAGGAACGGGTGCCAGGCCAGGCTGGGGGCCACGCAGTTCACCCGGATCCCGTGCTCGGCGGCCTCCAGCGCCGCGCAGCGGGTGAGGGCCATGACCCCCGCCTTGGCCGCCGCGTAGTGGGCCTGCTCGACCTGGGCCCGCCAGCCTGAGACCGAGGCGTTGTTGACGATGGCGCCGCCGGTGCCCTGGTCGATCATGCGCCGCAGTGCGGCCCGGGTGCAGCGCATGGTGCCGTCGAGGGTCACGTTCAGCACGGCCGACCACTGCTCGTCGGTCATGTCCACCAGCCGGACCGAACCGCCGAGGCCGGCGTTGTTCATCATCACGTCGATGCCGCCCAGCAGGTTGACGGCCGAGTCCATCAGGGCCTGCACGTCGCGCTCGGCGGTCACGTCGCACTGCACGGCCTCGGGACGCGAGCCGGTCTCGGCCTCCAGCCGGTCGCGGGTGGCCGACAGGCGGCGCTCATGGGTGTCGGAGATCAGAACCCGGGCGCCTTCGATGAGGGCGCGGCGGGCCACAGCCGATCCGATCCCGGTGCCGGCCGCGGCGGTCACCACCACCCGCCGGCCTTCGAGCAGCCCCCGCCCGGGCGGCTCGGCGGGAGGCGCCGGCCAGGGCCAGTCGCCCGGCTCGGTGGTCACGGTTCAACCGCCGCTGGCACGGCTCAGCCGCCGGCCATCTCGGCCATGCGCCGCTCCAGGTCGGCGATCACCCAGTTGGGCTCCTGCCCGACGGTCCGGGGCAGTTGCTCGGCGATCTCCTCGGGAGTCCACTGCTCGCCGGACGACCACATCGAGCGCAGCTCCTGCGGCTGGTTCCAGACCGAGATCCGTCTCCCCACGACGGTGTAGATCTGCGCGTTGACGTCCCGGCCGGCGTCGCTGAGCAGGTAGACGGCCATGGGGGCAACCGCGGCGGGATCGCCCGTCTCCATCTCGAACGGGACGTTGTCGCTCATCCGGGTGCGGGCCACCGGTGCGATGCAGTTGGCGTTGATGGCGGGCCCGCCTCGCATGCGTATCGAGGCTGCGGTCATGGCCGCCGAGCGGGTGAGGCTCATGACGCCGCCCTTGGCGGCCGAGTAGTTGGCCTGAGCGGTGGAGGCAATGGCCGCACCGGAGGTGAACCCCACCAGCGAGCCGCCTGACGGCTGCTTGCGCATCCGTGCGAGCGCGGCCCGGTACACGTTGAAGTGGCCCTTGAGATGGACGGCCACCACTTGGTCCCACTCCTGCTCGCTCATGTTGAACAGCATCCGCTCGCGCAGCACGCCGGCGGCGCACACCACCCCGTCGATGCTTCCCCACTGGTCGCAGGCCGCCTCCACGATGGCCGCGCCGACGTCGAACCGCGACACGTCACCGGCCAGGGCCACGGCGTCGGTGCCCTCGGCCCGGATCTCGGCTGCCACCGCGTCGGCCACCTCGCTGGAGGGCTCCGAGCCGTCGAGGCTCACCCCGTAGTCGGCCACGACGACGTTGGCGCCCTCGGCCGCGCAGGCCAGCGACACGGCCCGGCCGATGCCTCGGCCACCGCCCGTGACCGCGATCGAGCGCCCTTCGAGATGCCCGCTCACGCACCCCCGCCCAACATCACCCGCGGCCGCACCCCGAATTGGCAGCGCAGAGCGCCCAAGACGGCCCCCACCGCTGCCAATTCACCTCGACGGCCCCCCGCCACACCGAATTGGCAGCGCAGAGCGCCCAAGACGGCCCCCACCGCTGCCAATTCAACCGAGGGCTGCGGAGTCAGCCCTGGTCGCCGTGGTCGGCGTCGCGGCGGCGCAGCGAGGCAAGGATGTCCACACCGGTGGCCGCCTCGATCTGCTCGGTCATGGCCACCAGCGACGCCGGCAGCTGGCTCATGAGGCCCGGGATCCCGCCCCGCGAGCCGCCGTCGCCGTTGCCGTCGCCGTTGCCGCCCCCGCCGCCGGTGTCCACCACCGCGACCCGGTCGATGCTCACGTTCTGCACGGTGGAGACGATCTTGTCGATCAGGTCGGGGAGCATGTTGAGCACCAGCACGTCGTGGCCGTCGGCGCCGGCCGCCTGGTACTGGTCGGTGAGCCGCTTGAACACCTCCACCTGGGCCTTGCCGTCCTCGACGATGGTGGCCGCCTCGGCCTGGGCCTGGAGCTGGCGGGCCTCGAGCTCGGCTCGGGCGGGAACCACCACATCGGCCTCCACCCGGCGCTTCTCCAGCTCGATGCGCTCGGTCTCCAGCTCCTGGCTGGCTACCGCCTTGGCCGTCTCCCCGGCCACCAGCGCCTCCTCCTCGCGGGCCCTGGAGATGGCTTCGAGCTCCGCTGTGCGCACCCGCAGCGCGTTCTGCTCCTCGACGATCTTCTTGTCGGCCTCGATCTGGGCGACCTGCGCGGCGCGGCGGGCGGCCGCCTCGGCCTGTTCGGACTCCGCCTCGCGGTCGGCCTCGGCCACCCGGGCGTCCTTCTTCACCTGGGCGGTGAGGCGCCGGCCCACCGACTCGAGGTAGTTCACGTCGTCGGTGACGTTCTGGATCTTGAGCACGTCGAGTTCCAGCCCCAGTGTCTTGATGTCGTCGTCGGCCTCGTCGATGAGCTGGTGGCTGAACTTGAGCCGGTCCTCGTTGACCTCCTCGGGGGACATCGTGGCCAGCACGCCCCGCAGGTTGGCCTCGAGGGTCTCCTTGGCGATCTTGCCGATGTGCATGTGGTCGACGTGAAGGAAGCGCTCGGCGGCGTTCTCCAAGAGGCCCTCGCCGCTTGACACCTTGACGTTGGCGATGCCCTGCACATTGAGGGGTATGGCGCCCTTCGAGTAGGCGTTGGTGACCGACACCTCCAACGGGATGGTGTTGAGGTCCATCCAGGCGACCCTCTCGATGAGCGGGATCCGCAGGGTGCGGCCGCCCTTGAGGATGCGATAGCCCACGGTGCGGCCGTCGGACAGGGTCCGCTTGCGGCCCGAGATGACCGCCACCCGGTTGGGCGGGCAGATCACGATCAGCGACCGCACGATCAGGATGACGAAGAACACGGCCAGCGCCACGGCGATGCCGGCCACGATTGCTGAGGACATTGAACCTTCCCTCCCACGCGCTTCCCGCGTATCGGAAGCCCACTGCCCAGCCGAGCGTACCAGCCCGTTCCACGAGGCAGCTAGAGAGCCGCCGGAGTTCACTCTCTTCAGAGCATCCTAATACTTGAGGATATTTCATGAGTTTGCATTGCAATGAATTGTGCTGCATGGTAGCGTGGCTTCGTGACGGCAGAAGCGCTCAGCGACCAGCGCGAGAGCCCGGCAACCGGCGCCGCGCCGGACCCGGCCGCAGTGCCTGCGTCGAGCGTCGCGTGGCCGCGTTGGCCGCAGCTCATCCCCATCGCGCAGCTGATCGCGGTCGTCCTGGCGGTGTTCGCGATCATCTGGAACCAGCAGCAGACCACCGACAGCCTGCGCACCGAACTGCGGGCAGAGATCGCCGAGGTGCGCGTCCAGGTGGCCGAGAATGGTCAGCGCCTGGCCCGCATCGAGGGCTTCCTCGGGATCGGAGTCCCGGATCCAGCGCCGGAGTGAGCCAGAGAGACCGCGGCCCGCTCCGGTAGCCGTTCAGCTAGGTCGGGCGGCGTCGTGGAATCTGGCCGCGAAGACGGCCACTTCGGCTCTGGTGAGTTGCCAGTCGGGCGAGAAGGTGTCGGCAGAGGTGCCGTTGGTGACGCCTACGGCATACATGCAGAGGATGTCGTTTCTGTGGAAATGGCCGTCGGAGATGTCGGCGAAGGGATTGGGCGTGTCGTCGGGGCAGTCGTGGCCCCTGAGTCGCCAGATGCGCGCCATCAGCGTCATCATCTGGGCCCGGTTGAGGATCCGCTCCGGGGAGTAGGTGTTGGCGCCGGTGCCGTTGGTGATGCCGAGGGCGTGCAGGCAGGCGATGTCGACTCGGGCGCTGCCGCGGGCGGGCAGGTCGCGGAAGGGCGAGCGCGTCACGCGGGGGCACGTCCCTCCGAGCGCCTGCCACAGCCTGACCATCGGCGCGGCCGTGTCGAGGCGGGTCACCAGCCGCTCGGGCTCGAAGCGGTCGGTGCTGGTTCCCGGCATGATGCCCAGCGTGGCGGCCCGCTCGATGCCGCGGGCCAGCACCGAGCCGGGGTCCACGTCCGTGAAGCGCGGCGGCCGCGACAGCGGCTCGGGCACCGAGAGCCCCGCCGGAGACTCGGCGGGCGAGCCGCCGCCACCACCTCCGCCGGGCGAGCCACCGCCCCCGCTGGGCGGCGGGCGGCTGCCGGTGGTCAAGGTGACCTCGTTGGAGGCGGGACCCTCGCCGTCCTCGTTGCTGGCGTAGAGCCGCCACACATACTCGGTGCTGTAGCGGAGGCCCCCGTTGGTGTAGGCGGTGGCACTGGTCTGCGGGGTCGCAACGTTGGCCCAATCGCCGTCGGCGGTTCTGCGCTGGAGGCGGTAGCCGGTGACCGGTCCGGGTTCCGGAGGGGTCCAGGACAGCCTGGCCGCGTTGCGGCCCTGCAGCGACACGGCGAGGTCCTCCACCGCTCCTATCACCACCAAGTCGTCGTCGATCAGGTTGATGGTCGTCTCCCGGACGCTGAACTCGTCGAGGGTTCCCCTGACAATGATGGTCTCGGGGCCCTCGTCGTCCTCGTCGTTGACGGGGGTGATCATGAGGGTCGCGGTGCCGGTGGAGGCTTCCGCCGGGATGGTGACCGTCGGGCTTGCCGGTGCGGCGGTGTAGTCCGTGCCCTGGATGGCGGAGCCGCCGAATGTCAGGGCCACCACGGTGGGGTCGGAGCGCGTCACACTGCCGTCGAGGGTGGCCGTGACGGTGACGGACGCGACGCCTGTGGCGTCCTCATCGACGCTGCTGTCGTCGACGCTGAGCCCGATGCGAGTCGACGCTATGTCGTTGTCTCTGATCGTGACAGTGCCGTCGTTCACGTCCAGGGTGTCGGTGGAACCGCTCACGGTAGCGCTGCCGCCAATGGTGATCAGCTCATGTGCACGATCACGTTCACGAACGCCGGGGCGCGCCACGCCCTCCTGGACATTGTCATCGACCGGGTCGATGTGGATGGTCTCGACGGCTTCCAATTCGCCGGCGGGGATGGTGATCTGCGGCAGGGGGTTCTCGGTCACTGTGTAGTCGACGCCGCCGCCCTGGGCGGGGCCCTTCAGAACCAGACTCACCACCACGGCCGCGTCGAGGGTCCCCCCGTCGAGAGTCGCGTGAAGCCGCACCCTGCTGGCGCCCGACGTCTCGGTCAGTGCGGGCGACACGTGCGCGCCGAGCGTGAGGCTGGTTGAGGGCGAGTCGTCGTCGGACAGCGTGAGTTGCGCGCTGTTGACGGTCAAGTCCGGCGCGGCTCCTCCCACGATGACGGTCTCGTCGCCCTCGGTGCGCTGGTCCTGCACCGGCGTGAAAGTGATGTCGACCTCGGCCTCGCTCTCGCCTCCGGTGATCGTGATCGACCCCGCCGGATTGGGCGACGTCTTGTAGTCAGCCGCCACCGAGTCGTCGGCGTGATTGGTGGCGGTCCCCGACAGAGACAGCGTCACGACGGTGGGGACCACCCGGGTGATGCCGTCGTCGATGGTGGCGGTCACCGTAACCGTCGTCGACATTCCCTCGACCGGCAACGAGGTGAGGTTGTCGCCGTCGGATTCCCTCAAGACGATCGAATCATCCAAGCTGAGGGTGACGCTGGAGGCGGTGTCGTCGTCGGTCAGGGTGATGTCCGCGGTGATGACGGTGAGACTGGTCGCAACGCCTACGACGATCGTCTCGGATGCACCCTCGTCGATCTTGTCCTGCGTCGGGTTGATGCTGATCGTCGTGGTGGCGCTGGGTTCCCCGACGTCGAAGGTCACCTTGGGCGCGTCCGGAGTGAACGAGTAGTCGGCGGCCGTCGCGGTGCCGGCGAGGGTCAGCGCCAGTTCGGTCTCGGTCGAGAACGCCGCGTCGTTCAGCGTCGCCCGAACCGTGAACGACGTCGCCGAGTCGCCCTCGCCGACGTTCGTCGTGTCGCTGGCGGTCTTGGCGGTGACGGTCACCGTCGTGGACGGCGAGTCGTTGTCGGCGAGGGTGAGGTCCACCGAGCCGCCGGTCACGTCGGTGGCGGATCCCGAGATCGTGATCTTCTCGCCGGTGCCCTCGTTGAGGCGGTCCTCGGTCGGGGTGATGGTGAGCGACGCGGTGCCGGTCTTGCTGCCCGCGGCGATCGTGATCGAGGGCAGCGTCGCCGGAACCGTGTAGTCGGTGCCTTGTTCTGCGCTGCCCGACAGGGACAGCGCCACCGTCGTGCTCTTGCTGCGCTCGATGTCCAGCGTCGCATTGACCGTCACCGGCGTCGGCGAGTCGCCCTCCCCGACGCTGGTCGTCGTGCCCGTATCCAGGGTGAGCGCCGCGGTGTCGTTGTCGGTGAGGGTGATGTCAACCGAGGCCGTCGCCGTCAGGCCGCCCGTTGCCGAGCCTTCCACCGTGATCGTCTCGTCGTCCTCGTCGATGCTGTCGTCGGTCGGGTCGATGTCGAACGTGGAGGTGCCGCTGACTTGCCCGGCGATGATGGTGATCGATGTCAGCGCACCGGGGTCGGTGTAGTCCGTGCCCGCGACTGCGCTGCCCGCCAACGACAGCGCCACCGTCACATTCGCTGTGGGGGCGGCGTCGTCGACCTCGGCGGTCACCGTCACCGTGGTCTTCGTGGTATCGCCCTCGCCGATGCTGTCGTCGTTCACTGTCAGCATGAAGTCGTCGGACGGCTCATCGTCGTCGGTGATGGTGATCGTCACCGGGTTCACCGTGAACTCCGCCACGGTGGCGCCGAGCACGATCGTCTCGCCGGTGCCCTCGTCGAGGCGGTCCTCGGTGGTGCGGACGGTCAAGTTGCGCGCGCCGCTGGCCGCACCGCGGGGGATCGTGATCGTCGTGCTGCTCAGCGCCGTGAAGTCGGTGCCGCTGACGGCGGTGGATGCGTCGTCACCGGTGGTCACCAGGGCCAGCCTCACGCTCACCGTCGCCGACTTGTCGGTCGTGTTGCGGGTGGCGGTGATCCGGAACGTGGCCGAGTCCCCCTCGTCCACGCTGCCATCGTCGCCGTCCCCCACCCGCTCCGAGCGCAGCGTGATCTCCGGATCCTCGTCGTCGGCCAGGGTGATGGTCGCGCTGTTGACGGTGTACCCGGTCAGGCTGCCGTTGACGATGATGGTCTTGTCCGTCGCGGCCTCGTCGTTGTCGGTCGGGTCGATGCTGAGGCCGGTGGCGCTGCCGCTGGCGGATCCCGCGGTGATCGTCACGCTCGCCGGCAGCCCGCTGTGGCGGTAGTCGGTGCCGCCGCCGGTCGCGGTGCCCGCCAGCGTCGAGTTCAGCGTCACCACGGTGTCGGTGCTTCTCGTCACGCCGGCAGGAAGCGTCGCGGTGACCGTCACCGGCGTGGCCGAGCCGTCCTCGTCGATGCTGGACGGGCTCGTGCTCAGGCTGATGGGCGACGCGGTGTCGTTGTCGGTGATGGTCACGGTGGCTGTCGCGGGCGCGAAGCCCGTCGCGCTGCCGGCGAGGACGATGGTCTCGCCGGTGCCCTCGTCGATGGTGTCCTCGGTCGGGTCGATGTCGACCTCGGCCGTCCCGCTGGTCGAGCCGCTGGCGATCGTGATCGAGGCCAGCGTCCCCAGGGCGGTGTAGTCGGTGCCGCTGGTCGCCGTCGACGCACCGTCCTCCGAGAGGGTGACGGTGAGATTGGCTGCGGGCGCGGTCCCCACCGTCGCGGTCACCGTCACCTTCGTAGAGACCGCAGATTCGGTCAGGCTCGACGGGCTCACGGTCAAGGAGAGCCTCGGCAGGCCCTTGATGCTCATCTCAACGACGTTGGTCGTTGAGGACAACGACCACGAGGTTGACGTGAGGTCGCGCGTGGTGATCCGGTTCCCGATGGTCCAGCCCGCCGACGCTCCGCTGTCCTCGTCGTTGGAGGCCGTTGTCCGGATCCAAGGGTCCTTGTCGCCCGAAGCGGTCAAGTCAAAGACCACGAAGTAGGACGTGTTGGCGTCCAGGTCGATACCGCTGGATGACGTGAAGGAGTTGGTTCCGCTGGTGAAGCCCGAACTGGTCAGCGAACCCACGCTCGCGCCGACGGACGTGCCGCTGCCCGAGTGGATGCCGACGGTGAAGGTCGGGTCGACGGTACCCGTGGAAGTATCGAAGCCCCCCTCGATATCGACCGAGGTCAGCCTGTAGCCGCCGGTGTTGGTGCCGGTGGTGAACGGTAGAGCCAAATCTACAGTGAGGAACTGTTTGGCGCCATCAGTCTGGCCCGTGTTGCTTACCAGGGTGGAGCTGGTCTGCGCCTGCGCCGGCTGCGGGAGGACAGCGACGGCCCAGGCCACCGCCAGCGCGGCGACAAGGATGAGCGCAGCGAGGGCGGCGATTCCCCGCCCTCGCTCGGCGTCAGGGCCACAGGTCCGGATTGCCCGCACCGGCTCACCCCCCCCTAGTCACGCGGATCCTCGCGGCCGCTCTGCCCGCGGCCTTCCGCTGCTGCGCAACACACCAAGGAGGAGTGAGCCCATCGATGACTCCCTCGGCCGGCAACCAACGACTGCCACAAGTGTATACAGCCATGAGGAGCGTGCATAGTTATTCGCCCATGTGAATCAACTACATGAGAATTCGCCTATGTAGACCGGGGTGTTCGCTATAGTGCTCGCTCGCATATGGGACGGCGGCATGTCGCAAGACGCGATACCGGACGACGGCATGTTGGGTGGCTGGGAGTGGCCGCCGTGCTGGCCGCGGGGATCGGCTTCCTGTTGCTGGGCGGCGTGGCCAGTTCCTCCTCGTCGATCACGGTGACCCAGGGCGACTTCACGCTGACCTGCCCCAGCAACACCGTGGCGGAAGGCGCGACGCTGTCGTGCACGCTGACCAACACCTCCGCGGAGGCGAAGCCGTGGCCGGTGGTGGCGATCCTGCACCTGTCCACCGACGCCGACCGGGCGCTCGTGCGGGGCGCCTCGATCGATGTGACCCTGGGCACCCCCAGTCCTACGGCCACCATCGACGGCGGCGTCACCTGGATCGGCGACACCCTCGTCGGCTACTCACGCTTCGACTGGTCCGGCAACGCCGGCGCCGACCCCACGCAGACCACCACCACGGTGGGAGCGCCGGGCAACAGCCGCACGGTGAGCATCGTCGCCGGCCAGGACACCTTCGACGAGGACAGCGAGACGTTCTACGTGGCGCTCGGTCCCGACGGCAGCAAGGGCGTCGGCCTGCTCTACAACAACAAGACGAGCGTCACCGTCACCGACGACGACAGTGCCAGCACCGATGTGTCGCTGAGCAGCCTGAGTATGTTCGCCGGGCAGAGCCTCACACTGTCGGCGACGGAGGCGTCGCAGTCGAAGACCGTCGCCTACGGGGTGACCGAGGCGACGCTGACAGCGGAGGCGGCCCACGGCGAGGCCACCATGACCATGAGCGCGTCGTTCGGCGGCAGCAGCCTGGACCTCGACGGCAGGGGCGCCACCAGCATCGACGTGCTCAGCGGCCAGCAGAGCGCGGCGGTGCCGCTCGCGGTGGGCACCACCACGGTGACCCTTACCGTCGCGGCCGAGGACGGGACCACCACCGGCACCCACACGGTGAGCGTCGTCCGGGAGGAACTGGGAGACGCCTCCACGGTCTCCGTCTCCGTCCGGTTCTTCACGCTGACCTGTCCGGCGGAGGTCGCCAAAGCCACCGTCGTGAGATGCACCTTGACCGCTACCGCGCCGCATGTCTGGCCGGTGGTCGCAGTCCTCCACAGCTCCGCCGACGGTGCCTCCCGGGCGCTGGTGGCCGAGGACCCGATCATCCCCGACACCGACCCGGTGTACAGCAAGGATGTCGCGCTGGGCGACGACCAGCCACCGCGCGAGGCCCTCAACCACGGCTACGGAGAGCTGTTCTCGGGTGGCTCGCGCTCGGTGTACCGCACCTACGGGTACGAGAAGTTCGACCTGACCGGCAGGGCCACCCTAGCCAACCGCACGGTCGAGATCACCATCGAACTCAAGGACAATGTGGCGAACAGCGGCGGTGTGGACGAGGTCTTCTACGTGGCCCTCGCGGAGAGCGGCTACACCGGCCTGTCACAGTTAGTCGACAACATGGTGCCGATACTCCTCAAGGAACTCCCCGCGGCGCGGTCGGTGGCGGCGCAGAACATCAAGTCCACCTCCGCGGAGGTCGCTGTAGAGGCCCGCAACCCCGACGGAACGCTCCATCTGCGCTACCGCGCCGGGACCTCGGGGAGCTGGTCCGAGACCTCGGAGACCGCGTCGGCATCGCCGGTGACGTTCTCGCTCAGCGGCCTCACTGCCGAGACCCAGTACCAGGTGCAGGCCTCCTTCGACGATGACTTCGAGATCGGCGTTAGATCCGGGTCCTTCACCACCACCGTGGCGCCGTCGGTGTCGTCGGTGTCCCCGGGCAGCATCACTCAGACCTCGGCGACGATCACGGTGGCGGTCGCCGACCCCGAAGGCTCGACGCTCCACCTGCGCCACCAAGCGGACGGCGCCACCACCTGGACCGAGAGCTCGCAGACAGCGTCATCGTCACCGGTGACGTTCTCGCTCTCAAGCCTCACCGCCGGCACCACCTACAACGTGGAGGCGTCCTTCGACAGCGACTTCTCGACAAAGTCGACCGCTTCGTTCACGACGACACCGCCACCGTCGGTGTCGTCGGTGTCCGCGGGCAGCATCACATATCAATCAGCGACGGCCACTGTCGCGGTCGCCAACCCCGACGGCACAAGCGTGCGCCTGCGCCGCCAGCCCGACGGCGCCACAACCTGGATCACTGAAACGCCGAAGGCGGCGTCCTCGTCGCCGGTGACGTTCTCGCTCACAGGCCTCACCGCCGCCACCACCTACACCCTCGAGGCATCCTTCGACAGTGACTTCTCGACCAAAGCGGCCGCGACGTTCACCACGAAGTCGGCACCGTCGGTGTCGTCGGTGACCGCGAGCGGCATCACATATCAATCGGCGACGGTGAGGCTGGCGGTGTCCAACCTCGAAGAAGACGCCACCGTGTTCCTGCGCTACCGCGTCGGGTCCTCGGGGTCTTGGACCACGACATCGGCGCAAGCCTCGTCGTCCTCTCCGGGGACGTTCGTTCTCGACAACCTGCAGGCCAGCACCGAGTACCAGATGCAGGCGTCGTTCAGCAGCACCTTCACGACGGGTGTCGCCTCGGGGACGTTCACAACAGAGGCGCCACCGCCGCCGTCGGTGTCGTCGGTGGAGATCGGCAGCATCACCCACTCGTCGGCGACGATCACGGTCGAGGTGGACGACGCCGACGGCTCGCTCCTCTACCTCCGCCGCCGCGTGTATCCGAGCGGGAGCTGGAGTTCGACATCGAAGGCCTCCGCGTCCACGACGACCTTCTCGCTCACGGGCCTGTCGGCAGAAACCGACTACGACGTGGAGGTGTCGTTCGACAGCGACTTCGAGGACGCCCAGCTCCAGTACTTCCAGACCCTCGAGAGGCCTGAGGGGACACGTGGCCCAACGGGGCCGTCGGGGCCGACCGGGCCGGGGCCGACCGGCGGTGGGGGGGCGCCACCGCCCGAGCCCGAACCCGAACCCGAACCCGAGGCGCCGAGATTCACCGACGTGGACGAGTCGAGCGTGCACGCAGCCGACATCGAGGCGCTGTACGCGGCCGGGATCACCCTCGGATGCCCCTCCCAGCAGGGCCTGCAATTCTGCCCCGACCAACCAGTCACCCGCGCCCAGATGGCCACCTTCCTGGCCCGCGCCCTCAACCTCACAGCACCCGAGACACGGGCCGGGTTCACCGACGTGGACGAGTCGAGCGTGCACGCAGCCGACATCGAGGCGCTGTACG
>VYFQ01000039.1 GCA_009842325.1 Acidimicrobiaceae bacterium
ATCCGTCTGAACCACCAACGGCGACGGACACACATCCGACAGATCCATAGCCACCGATTCCGGCTCTACCGCAGCCGGTTCGACCTCGGCGGCCTCAGCGGCAGCTGCCGCGGCGGCTGCAGCCTCCTCAGCCCGAGCGGCGGCTTCAGCGGCCTCGGCTTCAGCAGCAGCCGCTTCGGCCTCAGCCTCAGCCAGGGCCGCCTCGAGTTCGGCTACGACCTCGGGGGCTACCGTTCCCTCGGCCGCGGCCATGGCCTCGTCGAGGGCCGCCTGGGCCTCAGCCGCGGCGGCCGCGGCCTCGTCAGCCCGAGCGGCGGCCGCATCGGCCTCGGCCTGGGCCGCATCGGCATCGGCCTGGGCCGCGGCGGCCTCAGCTTCAGCAGCGGCCGCGGCGGCCTCGGCCGCCGCGGTGTCGGCGCCCGTAGTGCCGTCATCGCCGTCGTCGCCGCATGCGGCGGCCACGAGGCCGAAGGCCAGCAGGACCGTAATCCAGCGCAGTGTCTTCCTGTGTCTCACGTGCTCCCTCCCGGGGATTCGCCCCGGCCCGCGCCGGGTCGCGTGTTTTGCCGAAGTGAAGGTTTAGCGGCTGCGGCGGGCTCTCGCCAATGCGAGCCTCAGACCGTCACTTCTGAACGGTCTCGTGCCACTTGCCGATTATGAGGTTCTGCAACCACCCGAAGGTCCAGAACACCACTATGCCGAGCGCTGAGGACATCATCACTGCGGCCAGCAGTTCCTCGCCGTTCAGGTTGTTGGCGTAGCGCCTGAGCAGCTGGCCGATGCCGACCTCGCCGCGGCCGAAGAAGAAGTCGCCGACGATGGCGCCGATGACCGACAGCCCAGCGGAGATTCGCAGGCCTGCGAAGACGGCCGGCAACGCCGCCGGGAACATGAGCTTGCGCAGGCGGGTGACGCGGTTGGCGTGGTGCAGCGTGAACAGGTCGTGCATGGCCCTGTCGGCCGACAGCAGCCCGAACAGCGTGTTCATGATGATGGGGAACAGCGAGATGATGATGCACACCACCACCCGCGACGTTTGCCCGTAACCCCACCAGAAACCGATCAGGGGCACGATGGCCAGGATCGGTATCGCCTGGAGCGTCACCGCGAACGGGAACACGGCCCGCTCCACGATCTTGGCCTGGCTCATGATCGTGGCCAGGAAGAAGCCGATCGAGATGGCGATGGCCAGCCCCATCAAGGCGACCTTGGTGCTCGACCAGAGCCCCGAGAGCATCTCGGTGAAGTTGGCCGAGTCGAGGAACCCGACGTTGACGACGTCGTGCAGCGGCCGCATCAGGAAGCGGCGGCTCTCGTCGATGGCGATGAAGGAGATGTAGTACCAGAACCCGATGACGCCCATGCCCAGCACGAGAGGAGGCAGGATCGCCTCCGCCGCCTCCCGCCGGCGCGACTTCACCCGGTAGGCCTTGGGGGCGTCGTCGGGCAGTTCCGGCGCGAACTGCCCGTCGGCCGGTGCGCTGATGTGCTCCTCGGGCGCGGTGACTGTGCCGGCCTTGGACTCAGGGGATGCTTGCAGGGTCATGAGTGGGAACCTCTCAGGGCCAATGAGACCTCGCCGCTGAGGAGGGCGAAGTCGGGCTCGAACCGCAACTCGGGCTGGCGCGGGTAGCTGAACGGCACGTCGAAGCCGGCCACGATGCGTCCCGGTCGAGCCGACATGACGTACACCTTGGTGCTCATGAACACGGCTTCGCCGATCGAGTGGGTGATGAACAGCCCGGCGAACCCCTCGGATTGGAAGAGCCTCTGAGTCTCCTCGTTGAGGTGCTCGCGGGTGATCTCATCCACCGCGCCGAAGGGTTCGTCGAACAGGAACAGCGGCGGTTTCAGGGTGAGGGTGCGGGCCAGCGAGGTCCGCATCTTCATGCCGCCCGACAGCGACTTCGGGTAGTGGTTCTCGAAGCCGGTAAGGCCGACGAGCTCGATGGCTGCGGTCGACAGTGATCGGCGCTCACTGGAGTCGAAGCCGTGCAGCTCGGCAAAGAGCTCCACGTTCTGGCGCACGGTGCGCCACGGCAGCAGCGTGGCGTCCTGGAACACGTAGCCCAGACGGTCCCGGTCGACCTCTACGCTGCCGGCGGTGGGCTCCAGCAGGCCCGAGGCGATTCGCAGCAGGGTGGACTTGCCGCACCCGGAAGGGCCGACGATGGTCACGAACTCGCCCTTGTCGATCGAGAGCGTGATGTCTCGCAGCGCTTCGGTTCCGTCGGGGAAGATCATGCCTATCCCCTCGAAGGACAGGGCACCGTTTGTGGTCGCGATGGTCACCAGATCCGTCTCCCCCTTCGTGGCCGACGACGCTGACAGTTGCTGATCGCAGCGGAGACCATACAGTACCGCCACCAGTCATTGACCAGACCGGGTAGCGAATCGTGAGAGTCCTCCTGCTAGACGGCTACGACCCGGCGGATCCCGACCGCCGAACGGTCGATGAGGCGGTGGAGGAACTGCATGCGGGGCACCACGAGGTCGACCTGCTCCGCCTGCACGACTTCAACCCGGTGATGTCGCCGGCCGAACGGGTCGCCTACCACAGCGATCAGCCCGTGATCTCCGACGACGTTCGCGACTCCGCTGATCGCCTGAAGCTCGCGGAGGCGCTGCTGTTCTGCTATCCCACGCTGGCGTTCAACGTGCCGGCGACCACGAAGGGCTGGCTCGAGCGGGTGCTGGTTCCCGGGGTGGCCTTCGTGTTCGACGACAGGCACCGCGTCAGGCCCGGCATGCAGAACATCCGGCGGATCGGAGCGATCACCACGAGCCCGCACGGTCGGCTGAGAAGGCTGCGATCCCGCGACGCGGGCAAGCGAACCACGGCCCGCACCTTGCGGCTCAGCGCCCACAAGCGCTGCCGCACCACCTTCGTGTCCGTGCCGACACCTGCGGACGACAAGGGCATAGCCAAGATCCGCAAAGCCTTACGCCGCTGGTAGTAGTCGCAGACCCGCAGGCCGGGGGGTGGCGGCGAGTCAGATGACCGACGAGTAGGGCGAAGCCCGTGT
>VYFQ01000014.1:0-101285 GCA_009842325.1 Acidimicrobiaceae bacterium
ACCGTACCCCCCGCGACCCCCCGCCGCCGGATCGGCCCAGAATCGCAGGCATGATCCGAATGGCGTCTGGATCTCTCCGAGTTCCGGCCGTGCACTCTCCAAGAGGCCTCAATGATGCGGGTCCTATCTCATCACTTCATGACCCTTAGCCACTGCTAGAGGTCAATCCACGTCCACGAAACTCCCACCGACACCAGCACAAGAGTTGGGAAGCTTCTCATTCATCAACTATGAACTCAAGCACTCCCTCTGATCTCATCCGGGGCGCAAGCGCCGAGCCCACAGTCGGAGGAGGCAAGTAACGATGCCGTGCCGGGATCTCCCGGGAACTTCTGCTCTCCAGGCGAAGACCAACGCCTTCCGCAAGCGCTACGACAATACCGACATTATCTAGTGCGGCACCCTTGATCATTGAGTTACCAACAACTAATACGACTCGACCTCTCGGACGAACTGCCCGCCTCAGCGATCCCATGACTGCCAGCATGTCTGCTGCGAACCGTCGAAACCAACCAATCTCTCGACTCCCAATTCGACTCTCCTCTGTCTCATCAATAAACCGACATACGTCAATCGGGGGTGAAACTTCCTTACGCTCTGCACCAACCAATCGCGCGCGGATCTCGCGGAGAGCCTCAATCTCATATCCTAGCCATATTAGAGCTAGGCGATGACCACGAAGATAGTCGATTGCGTTAAGATATGGGGGCGAAGTAATCGCAAGATCATATCGACCGCGTTCGCGTAGACATCGAGCGTCCCGATTTAACACCACTGCACTGCCCACAATACGGTCTGGTTCATGCCGTACTGTCATCATTCTCGCTGCCTTAAGGAATCCAGCTGCAACATCAAAATCGTTATCCAACTTAACTCGATGTGGCCGACTATGGCTAACGTCTCGTGCAAGTGATGCACCGCGCTCCTTCGTAATCACTAAGCGGCTCAAGCAAAGCCAAAGCAGCGGACGCGTGTACATGCGCGACCGTCGTAAGGCCTGACTGATACGTTGGAGACCTATGAACTGTGCCGGGGCGAACCAATATCGAGCGAACGCATCAGTCTCCTCCGTGATCCAGGGTGTATGAAGATCCGCATCAGAGTATGAAAGAGCACGTTCAACAATCAGCTCGGCATCGGTCATCAGCCGCTCACCGTGGAACCGTTGGGTCCAACCCCTCGCCATAAGGATAGCTAAGGGATCCATGTCATAACCCACACAGTCAAGTCCGCCCTCAACCGCATACCTGAGCACAGTCCCCGAACCGCACATCGGATCAAGCACTAGCGAATCCTTGGGTACTCTATCGATATACGTCTTCACGATTTCTGGTGCCATGCGAGCTGGAAAGGGATGGATGGCTTTCACGGGTCATCACCTTGTCCAGTCGATTCAGTTGATGTTGCGACCATAATGCCTAGCTGCTCATCAACTTTCGCCAGTATCTGATCCACTCCACTATGTAGTGTCACGTTACCGCCTCGTTCGACTTCGATCCAGCGCTCGCCAGCGATAGTCTGTACAGCAGTTAGTGCCGCTATGAGGCGTTCCGGCGAAAACTGCTTCAATGTCTCATCATTTGCTCGTACCGCATATACATTCGGTCGAGATTTCTGATCCCCCTTAGCTTCTTCAAGCCCTTCGAGCAAACGATCTAGCGGTATACTCGGTTCAGCGTGACGCAACTGATGCTCAAATTGATCCAGCCATTCTTCGACTGTCGGAATGTTGCGGGAATCTAAGAAGAGAGTTCGCAGGGCGCTCAACGTTACACCATATTGATAGTGCAGCCTGATGATGCGTCGGACATGATCAATCTTTAGAAGCGTCAAGGGGCCCAGATCCTTCGCCGCCTTCATCTTCTTGTTTAGTGCAGAGTTGTCATCTTCTTCTCCCGCATACCTATCAGCAATAAAGAATGCATAGTCAGCTCCCTCGTCTGTCCTGTGACGGTTGAGTTGACTAAAGTCGACCTTCCCTGCCTGTACCGCCGGACTGCTCGTTTGCTTGGCATCATACACCACCGAGTAGCTGTCTAATGTGCGTTCTCCTCGTCCCAGATTCGCGTGCAGCACGCCATCGGGTCCACCTTCATGTCCACCCCTACGTTCATACTTAAAGCCGAGAGTCATAAATGCGATGCCGGTTGCTCTCTCAAGAGCTTGTTCATCCTGATTCGCAACTTCTAGCAACCTCAGTACTTCTCGCGCTGTGGACGGCTGGTCGCCCGAAATCAGGCGCAAGACTCTGTCACGATTCTCGAGTATAGCGAAATTCGTCTCCCGACTAAGGCGATGCTCATGCATGAGTGCATCGAGTAGCAACTCTGATGAACAGAAGAGAATCGTGGAGGCTTGATTCTTTGAAGCTGCCAACAACTTATCGACGAATGGGTGGTCAGTATTCACCAGAAGACACTGGTCATCAGGCCGGTATCGTAAGGCCCGTCCATTTGGGCCAGACTTCTCAAACTCTACGCTCGCGATGAGACGCTGTGAAACGCTATTTCGAAATGACTCAAGCCACCGATCTTGATCCTCCCCCTCTCCAAGCTGCGGTAGCAATATATAGAACGACTCCAACTGGCTGGAGAGACTTTGCCTGACGGTTTCAACTATTGGCTCGACGACAAAGGCACTCGGCGCATCTCGCAGTAACGTGTCAATATCTATGCCCTGCTGCTCCTTTTCGCTAAAGTTCTCATAGGCGACGCGTGCAGAGTTGAACACGCCGTGTAGGTAATCTCGGAGTAGATAAATTGGTTCAGATTCTCTGACGCCTTCACGTGATGATAGGAGATGTTTGCGAAGTCCCTCGGCCTCTATTGTCATTGAGAACCGCGACCAGGCGGCGTGATTCAGAGCATCTAGTCCGAAGAGCTCATCCTCAAGATTTATGATGCGGCCGCGGACCTTTACGAAGAAACCATGACTTCTACCGTACTGATCTGATTTCCCTTCTGTTAGACGTCTCTCGAAGATCGTTGCACTGCCTGTGATAGGTCCGTCGATGCCATCAATCTCAATGGAACCCTCACTCACGGAGAGATCGAGTGACTTGGCAACTGGATCATCGTGTCCGCCAACGGTATACGTAGTGATCTTGGGCCCTGTTAGCTTACTCGATACGAGTTCGTCAGAATTCAATCGGATAGCGAAGTCACTCTCAAGAGGTAGTCCTGTACTCAACACCCAACGTAGTCGTCCTGCCGATAGCTTGTCGTAGAGTCTCTTGAAGTCGCTTAATCCAGCAACGGTCCATGTCGGAGATGACTGACTCCCAAACAGTAGCTCCCACGTCTCAGGACTCCGAAGTTCTATGTCTCTCAGAAAATTCTTAGCCTCATCCTCGTTCAACTGATAGAGATCGATTGCGAAGGGTTTGGGGTCTTCGTACTGATGGCGCCCCTGAAGGGATCTGTAATTCATTACAGTGTAATGAATCTGGCCGTCTGAGCGACTTACATGCGTCAGGCGCCAAGCGAGAACATAAGCAGCTAGCTTCCCGATGCCGAATTGCCCTATGGGTGGTCGATCAGCTTCTTCCAGGGTGACCGATGCCTTAGCAGAATCAGCTACCCGCCAGAGCTGCATGAATCCGTGCGGGTCCATTCCACTACCGTCGTCAATGACCCAGAGCGGCAGGATGGCTGACTGATCCTCAGCATCCTCCGGCAGGAGCACATGCACATGTTGAGCTCCGGCGTCGTAGCTGTTGCTGACGAGCTCCTCAACAGCCTTATGCGGACTCTGGTAAAGGCCCTCTGAGAACAGTTGAATGATCTCGTAGCTGATGTGAACAGGAATCGTTGAGACGCTTCGCCCTTGGAACTCTTCAATGTGAGCAACCATCGTCTTCGTGCCTCCTTATGAATCGCGACGGGAGCGTAGCTTCCCTGCATCACTTGAAGTGAGCTTTGGTGCTGCTCTCCTCCATGGGTCACGCCATTGTTTGGAGTCTGTATCAGGTGAACACTCGACTATTGGCGCGCGAGACCAACTCTTGCGGGGGCTAGGCCTCCAGGATGGCGGCGACGTCATCGTCACTGAGGCGGCCGAGGGCGCGACGGCTGTTGGCCCGATCGAGGACCGCGACCTCGAGGCTCTCCGCGCTGAGGGTGCGATCCGGCCCAGACAGGGCTCCCACCGCGGCCCGAACGCCGTCCGGCAGGGAGCGGGGCGCTTCAGGCAGTTCGGCCGCGAAGCACTCGTCGCCGAGCACCACCCAGTCATCGTGAAGCAGCTGGTCATCACGGCCGTCGTCCTCGAGGTCGATCTCGGCCACCAGGACCTCCACCTCCATCGGCTTGTACTCGTGGGTGAAGATCTACCCGAGGCTCTGGGCTCAGCCATTGGCTAGGCTGAGAGCGTCCAAGTCCTCGCGGTTGAAGGCAAAGTCCTTCAGATCGGCGCGGCGCGCTCCGATGCTGCGCAGCTGGTTGAACGCCGTACACGTAGCCAGCATCGATGAACACCGCACAGCGCTCCATGGGTGGCGTCACCTCCTAGAAGTAGAGCGGGGGCATCGAGGAGCCCCCGCTCGGCTCCCCATCGGGGGAGCCATCAGAAGGTCTGATGTTACATAGGACAGACTAGAAACGCAACTAAGTGCCGTGTCCTTGCGGCGTCCTTGCCGCTGGAGGCAGACGCGCTGTCTCAATCGCCTCACCGCTGTCCGCCGTCGTTAGAAGCCGGTTCGGCAGCACTTGCCGCCAATGTCATATCGGTGTGCGATAGTAGGCAGCCGCCCTAGCTAACCGCTCGGCCCGGAGCGGCCAATCGCGCGGACGGAGTGTGCCTGTGCCAATGGATGTCTTCTCGCTGAGGGATCGGGTGATCTCCGAGTATCGGGGCTACTCGGAGGGCTTCGTCGAGATCGCCGATGAACGAATCCGGAGCGCGGTGGACGATGCCTTCGACAGGGGGCTGCTCTGGCCGGATCCCCGGATCGGGCTGAACCCCTCCTTTGAGCCGGGCGCCACCGTGGAGGAGCTCGTGAGCAGCGGACGCCTGCACCCTCTTGCCGAGGAGATCTTCCGGAAGGACAAGTCCGACGAGGATCCTCAAGGCCAGCCGATGACGCTGCACCGCCATCAGGTGCAGGCGATAGACGCGGCTGCAGACAACCGGAGCTACGTCCTTACAACAGGTACCGGATCGGGCAAGAGCCTCGCCTACATCGTGCCGATCGTGGACCACGTGCTGCGCGCCGGATCAGGCCAGGGCATCAAGGCGCTGGTGCTCTATCCGATGAACGCCTTGGCCAACAGCCAGTACGAGGAACTCGGCAAGTTCCTCGATCACGGGCCATGGACCGCTGAGAACGACGCGGTCCGCTCAGCGGAGGTGCCGACCGGACAGCGGCCCGTGTCGTTCGCCGTGTTCACCGGCCAGCAGAACGAAGCCGAACGACAGGCGATCCGAGACAACCCGCCCGACGTGCTGCTCACCAACTACGTGATGGCCGAGCTCATCCTCACCCGCTACAACGACATCAAGCTGGTGAACGCCATGGCGTCGCTGAGATTCCTGGTGCTGGACGAGCTTCACACGTATCGCGGCCGCCAGGGCGCCGACGTGGCCATGCTCGTTCGCCGCATCCGTGAGGCGTGTGGTGCGACCGAGCTTCAGTGCGTCGGAACTTCGGCGACACTTTCAACTGAGGGAAGCCACGCCGAGCGCAACGTCCAGGTGGCCACGGTCGCCTCGAGACTGTTCGGCACCGAGGTTCGGCCCTCCGAGGTCATCTCGGAGACCCTGCGACGCACGACTCCAGAACCCTCCGACCGGCCAGACTTCACGGAGGCTCTGATTCGCAGCATCACTGTCGATACGCCGGAGCCGACGTCCTACGACGCCATGCGCCGTGATCCGCTTTCGTCATGGATCGAGTCCAGCTTCGGATTGGAGACACGCGACGGCCGGCTGGTGCGAGCGCACCCAATCCCGATCGAGGGCGACATCGGTGGGGCCGAGATGCTGTCCTCTGAAACCGGTCTCTCGCAGGAGGACTGCGGACACGCCATCAGGCGCCGGCTGCTGGCCGGCACCAGGATCAGAAGCCCCAAGAACGGCAACCCCGTGTTCGCCTTCCGGCTCCACCAGTTCCTCAGCGCCGGCGGCGCCGCTCACGCCACCCCGGAGGCGCCTGATGACCGAAGCGTCACGATGCGGGCTCAGCGCTTCGTTCGCAATGAGCCCCACCGAAAGTACCTGCCCCTGGCGTTCTGCCGCGCCTGCGGACAGGAGTACTACG
This sequence comes from Acidimicrobiaceae bacterium, assembly GCA_009842325.1. Taxonomy (GTDB): domain Bacteria; phylum Actinomycetota; class Acidimicrobiia; order Acidimicrobiales; family Aldehydirespiratoraceae; genus Aldehydirespirator. The sequence goes on from VYFQ01000014.1 coordinate 6,257, forward strand.
TCGTGTTCCGCGAGACCTCAGAGACCAGCGGCCAAGGCGAAGTGCTCGCTCCCCGAGACCTGGGGGAACGCACCGCATCCGATGCTCAGCCGGGCTTCCTGTTCATTGCCCCCGAGCCGGGCGACCAGTGGGATCAGCCATGGCCTGTCGACACGGAGGGCATCCGTGCGCGCCTGCCTCCGGACTGGTTCGACGCTGATGATCGGCTCCGTGACGCCCGGCGCGGCGATGTGCCTGTCCCGCTGTGGGTAGCCGCTGACGGTTCCCTGCACCACTCGGATGCCTCGGACGGGACTCAGACCACGATGGGGTTCTGGCTGACGGCGCCCTTCCGCTTCTGCATGCGCTGCGAGATGTCCTACGCCGACCCGCGGGGCAGCGACTTCAGCCGGCTGGCACCGCTCGACTCGCAGGGCCGTTCCACCGCAACGACCATCACCTCACTAGCCGCAATTCGCCACCTGCGACGAGAGGACGAACTGCCCCGCAAGGCGCGAAAACTGCTGTCGTTCACCGACAACCGCCAAGACGCCTCGCTTCAGGCCGGGCACCTGAACGACTTCGTGAACGTCACGACGTTGCGGGCCGCGCTCTGGCGGGCGCTCAGCGATACCGGCGCGGAAGGGTTGAGCCACGACCTGCTCGCGTCTCGGGTTGTCCAAGCGCTCGGCCTGCACGAGGAGGCCTACGCGCTGCAGCCTGGGGCGAGAGGCCGCATCCAGTCGATGGCACTCAAGGCTCTCACAGAGGTAGTCGAGTACCGGCTCTACCTCGACCTGCGCCGGGGCTGGCGGGTCAACCTGCCGAATCTCGAGCAATGCGGAATGCTGCGCTTCGACTATCCGGGGCTTGAAGAACTTGCGGCAGACGCCGACGAGTGGCGCCATCCCCTGACCGCCGGCGCGAGCCCTGATACTCGTCTCCTTGTTCTGAGGGCGCTGCTTGAGACGGGACGTCGCGGTCTAGGCATCTTCGTCGGAGTCCTCGACCCCGACGAGTGGGGTCCAATGGAACGGCGCAGCGAGCAGCATCTGATCGACCAGTGGTCGGTGGCAGGCGAGCGGCAGACATGGTCGTCTCTGATCGCCACCGGGCCGCGCAGCCCCGTTGGCCGTCGGCGCATCACGTCTCTCACACCGCGTAGCGGGTTCGGGCGGTTCCTCAACCGCGGCGACACTTTCGGCGCAGCCGAGAATCTGCCCCTAGACGAGCGACTGGTGCTCATCGACGATCTCGTCGAGGCCCTGATGCGCTATGGGCTGCTGCGCCTCGTAGAAGAAGAGGGCCAGACCCGAACCTGGCAGATCCCGGCGGCCGCGATGGTTTGGAAGCTGGGTGACGGCACGCCGTACCACGATCCGATCCGCACACCGTCTGCGCCCGAGACGGGAATGTCGCTCAACCCGTACTTTGTCGACCTCTACAAGGGCATCGCCACAGCTCTCGGAACGCAGCCCGGCAGTACCGATCCCACCGAAGAGTCCGCCAGCCACATTGAGGCTCGGGAGCACACCGCACAGGTCACCCACGAACTACGCCAGGAGCGTGAGCACCGCTTCCGCGACGGCGACCTGCCGGTGCTGTTCTGCTCGCCGACCATGGAACTGGGCGTGGACATCGCAGAGCTCAACGTGGTCAACATGCGCAATGTGCCTCCGACGCCGGCCAACTACGCGCAGCGCTCGGGGCGGGCGGGACGCGGCGGGCAGCCCGCTCTGGTCACCACGTTCTGCTCGTCGGGCAGCAGCCACGACCAGTACTTCTTCCGCGAGCAGGAGCTCATGGTGTCCGGCGAAGTGGAGGCACCCCGGCTGGACCTCGCCAACGAGGAGTTGGTCCGGTCCCACGTCCACTCGGTGTGGCTGGCGTGCAGCGGGCTCGACCTCGGCAGTGGCATGGGCGATCTGCTCGATCTGTCAAGCGAGGGCGAGGAGCCTTCGTTGAGGCTGTTGGACCAGGCTGCGGACGTGCTCGCGGACCGGGGGGTTCGCAACACAGCCCACCGGCGCGCCCAGGGGATACTCGACGATCTGGGTTCCGAGTTGGCGGACGCAGATTGGTTCACACCGAGTTGGCTGGACGACACGATGCGGGCCATCCCGCAGCGCTTCGAGGAGGCGCTGTCACGTTGGCGGTCGCTGTACCGGTCGGCATACCGGCAAGCAGCGGAGCAAGGGCGGATCAGGCTGGCGCACGGCCGCAGCAAGGCCGACCGGGACCGAGCCGAGGTGCTGCGACGCGAGGCCGAGCACCAGATCGAACTGCTGACGGGCGAGCGCGGCGCGGGCCTCAATTCGGACTTCTACCCCTACCGCTATCTGGCCTCCGAAGGCTTCCTGCCCGGCTACTCGTTCCCGCGCCTTCCGCTGTCGGCATACGTCTCACGCCGCGGCGCCCTCCGTGGCGATCTGCTCCAGCGGCCGCGGTTCCTGGCAATCTCGGAGTTCGGCCCCCACAGCATCATCTACCACGAGGGCAGCCAGTACTCGTCGAACCGGGTGCAACTGGTACCTGCCGACCTGGACGAAGCCGACGGCAGTGCATCGATCCTCAAGACCTCCGTCAAGCGCTGCGAGTCCTGTGGCTACATACATCAGGTCGATGCTTCGAGCGATCCCGACTTGTGCGAACTCTGCTTGGAGCGGCTGCCGCCGGCCACACGCAACATGTTCCGTATGCGCAACGTGTCCACTCGACGCCGCGACCGGATCACCTCCGACGAGGAGCAGCGTCGGCGCCAGGGTTACGAGATCCTCTCGGCAGTGCGCTTCAGTCATCGCTCACGAGTTCCCTCCTATGTCGAACGGTTCGTGACGGCGATGCCGCCCGCTGGATCGGGCATCGAGGTCGAGACCCCGAGACTGCTCCGACTTCGCTATGGCGACGCGGCCACGATCTGGCGCATCAACCGGGGACTGCACCACTCAAGGAATCCGGTCGGCCGGGCCGGGTTCGTGCTCGATGTGGCGACTGGCTACTGGAGCAGCGACGACGAGGACGAGCAGCCCGATGACGGCGCTGACGCTCCGCCGACGGCTCGACGCACCGAGCGTGTCATCCCGTATGTGACCGACACGCGTAACGCGCTGCTGATCGAGCCTGTAGCGAACTCGCCGTCGGAGGTGCTTCCGGGGTTGGATGATGCCGAAGCGGCCGAAGATGCTCCCGATGTGGCCACGATGGCATCCGTGCAGGCGGCGCTTTCCAAAGCGCTACAGGTGGTGTTCCGTTTGGAGTCCAACGAGGTCGCTGCGGAACCCCTACCGTCGCGTGACGATCGTCGCCTGCTTCTCGTCTACGAGGCCGAAGAGGGTGGTGCGGGTGTCCTGAAGCAGCTCGTGGACGACCCGGCCCTGTGGTCGCACGTAGCCGCCGAGGCTCTGCGGATCTGCCACACCGACCCTGGAACCAGACACGAGGACGACGCGGGCACAGGAGAGGACGGCGCCTGCGAAGGGGCCTGCTATGACTGCCTGATGTCGTATTCGAACCAGCCCGACCATGACCTGCTTTATCGAGAGTTGGCGGTCGAGTTCCTGGCACCCTTCGTCACAGGCGCGTCGTTCCTGGCCGACGCTCACGACGCCACGCTCGCAGAGGGGGCTGAGTCGGGCCTCGAACGGGAGTTCTTGGAGTTCCTGGGGGAGCACGGCTACCGGCGGCCTGACCGCGGTCAGGTCTTCTTCGAGGAGGCCCGTACCCGGCCCGACTTCGTCTACGACGACGCCTGCGCGGTGGTGTACGTGGACGGTCCGCATCACGACTATCCGGAACGCGCCCGACGTGATGCCGAGCAGTCCGCCGCTATGCAGAATCTCGGCTTCCAGGTGATCCGCTTCGGTTACCGCGACGATTGGAGTCAGATCGTCGGCGACAATCCGGCGGTGTTCGGGCGGGGCAGAGAAGGAGACGGCTCATGACCTTCTCCCCCGGCGCGCTTGTGACCGCTCGCGGCCGGGACTGGGTCGTGCTATCGCACGATGCACCCGAGTTGGTCATGGTGCGGCCGCTCGGGGGCACGGACGACGAGACCACCGGCATCCTCACCGCGGTCGAGTCGGTCGAGCCAGCAAGCTTCGGCCTGCCCGACCCAGTTCGACACCTCGGGGACGCCCACTCGGCCCGCCTTCTGCGGGACGCCCTGCGGCTCGGGTTCCGTTCCGGCGCGGGGCCGTTCCGCTCTGTGGCGCGGATCGGCTGCGATCCGCGCCCCTATCAACTCGTGCCGCTGTTGATGGCGTTGCGCCTCGATCCGGTCCGCCTGCTTATCGCGGACGACGTGGGTGTCGGCAAGACCATCGAGGCCGCGCTGGTTGCGTCGGAGCTCATCGCCCAGGGTGATGCCCAGCGCCTGGCTGTGCTGTGTCCGCCGCACCTGGCCGAGCAGTGGCAGGCCGAGCTGCGCGACAAGTTCCACATCGATGCCGAACTGGTGCTGGCCTCCACCGCCCGCCGCCTGGAACGCGGCCTCGCTTTGGGCCAGTCGATCTTCGAGCGGCACCGCAACGTGATCGTGTCTATCGACTTCATCAAGTCCGACCGCCGCCGCAACGACTTCATCAGGGCTTGCCCCGAGCTGGTGATCGTGGACGAAGCCCACACCTGCGCCCGCTCCGACGAGCGGGCCTCCTCCGGCCGCCACCAGCGCCACGCCCTGGTCCGGGACCTGGCCAACCGGTCCGACCGGCATCTGATCCTGGTGACGGCCACGCCCCACTCCGGCAACGACGCCGCGTTTCGCTCGCTGCTCGGCCTGCTCGGTTCGGAATTCGCAGATCTTCCCGAGGATCTCGCAGGCGAGGCCAACCGCCGTCATCGCGAGCAGCTCGCTCGCCACCTCGTGCAGCGTCGCCGCTCCGAGATCCAGGACTATCTCGGCACCGACACGCGATTCCCGGAGCGGGCGGAGACGGAGGTCGGCTACGAGCTGTCCACGGACTACCGGACCCTGTTCGACCAGGTGCTGTCGTACGCGCGGGGCAGCCTTTCCGAGCACGAGCGCGACAGCCGCCAGCAACGTATCCGTAAGTGGTCGGCCCTGGGCCTGCTGCGGGCTCTGGCATCGAGTCCGGCTGCCGCAGCCGCGACGCTTCGCACCCGAGCATTCACTGCGGACGCTGTCGGCCACGACGACATCGACGAGCGCGGCCGCCGCCTGATCCTCGACCTAGACGATGTTGAGGAGGCACCGGACGTGGTCCCGGGAAGCCAACTCGATCAGCCGGAGGCGGAGTCTGCGGTGTCTCGCCGGCTGCGTCAGTTCGCCAAGCAGGCCGACGAGATCGCTTCAGCTTCGACCTCTAAGGGCACCGACGCCAAGCTTGACCGGCTCATCGAGATACTCGGCCGGCTGGTCATCGACGGCTTCCATCCCATCGTCTTCTGCCGCTTCATCGACACCGCCGAGTATGTTGCCGAACGCCTCGCTGCCCGGCTGCCCAGGAGAGACCGTCCGCAGATCGCCGCCGTTACAGGACGCTTGCCGCCCGACGAGCGAGAGGCCCGCATCGCTGAGCTGGGCGAGCACCCCCGCCGCGTGCTGGTGTGCACAGATTGCCTCAGTGAGGGCATCAACCTGCAGGAACACTTCTCCGCGGTCGTCCATTATGACCTGCCCTGGAACCCCACGCGCTTGGAGCAGCGAGAGGGCAGGGTCGACCGCTACGGCCAGTCGGCACCAGAGGTAAGGGTGGTCACCTGCTGGGGAACAGACAACCGGATCGACGAGACGGTGCTCGAGGTGCTACTTCGCAAGCACCGGACGATCCGCTCGACGCTTGGCATCTCCATCCCGGTGCCCGGTTCCACCAACGAGGTCGTGGAGGCGCTGGCGGAGCAGGTGCTGCAATCCTCTGGCCAGGCGCTACAGATGCCTCTGGAAGGGATCCTCGAGCAACTGCGTCCCCAAACAGACGCGCTTGAGGCCGAATGGGACCGCTCGGCCCGCAATGAGCAGCGCCGCAGATCCCTGTTCGCCCAGAGCCGGATCGACCCGGAGGAGGTCCACGCCGAACTCCTCAAGATGCAGGAGGCCATCGGCTCCGGCGCCGACACCCAGCGGTTCATGGTGGCGGCCCTGGAGGCCCACGGCGCCGCGGTCGCTCCCCGAGGCACTCCGGAGGCAGCGTCCTACGACATCGACCTGTCCGAAGTGCCCGGATCTGTGCGCGACGCCCTAGCCACGCCGAGCGCAGACCGTGCTGCCAGCCGCGACGCCGACCGTCTGAGCATCGGCTTCGGCCCGAGCGTCTCCGAAGGTGCTATGAGGTTGTCGCGCACTCATCCCACCGTTGGTGGGCTCGCGTCCTACGTGCTCGATCGGGCACTCGACTCCGGTGGCACCGACGGACGAAATGCCGGCTATGCCAACGGCGACCAGCCTTCCCGACGCAACCCACCGGTCGCAGCCCGCTGCGGTGTGATGAGGACCGACGCAGTGCCGATCATCACGACGCTGCTGTTGTGTCGCGTTCGCATGTCGATCACGGCGAGCGCCCGTGGCGACGACCACCACATGCTCGCCGAAGAGGCCGTGCTCTTGGCGTTCACCGGCTCGTCCGACAGTCCGCGATGGCTCGCTCCCGACGAGACTCTCGGGCTGCTCGCAGCCGAGCCGGCGGGCAATGTCGCTCCCGCGGCCGCGTCGGAGCGCATCGCCCGGATCCTTGAGGACGAAGCGGCATGGAGGCCTCAGATCCACGCCGAGGCCGAGAACCGGGCCGCGGCCCTCGCCGACGCCCATCGCGGTGTTCGCGAGGCCGACCGGCGACCCGGTTCGGCCCCGAGAGCCGTGGCCGTCAGGGCCCAACTGCCGGTGGACGTGCTCTCCATCTACCACTTCCTGCCCGAGGCGCGCACCTCGTGACCGCAGGCGCTATCTCAACGGTCGGGGGACTGCTGACCCGAGAGTTCCTCGAACGCCTTAACCACGGCGACCCGGCGCTCTTAGGTCTGAAGCCAACCAACTTCGAGCTCGCGCCGAGCGAGCGGCTCCGCGACGCTGTCACCCGCTCATGGAACCGGCTCGCGGCGCTGTGGACAGCCTTCAAGCGGGAGGAACAGGCACTTCCAGACACCGATGACAGCGCCACCAGGCTCACCAGGGAGCGCTGGCTGTTGCCGCTGCTCAGCGAACTCGGCTTCGCCGGCCTGGATGCAGTGCAGAGCCTCACCCCCGGCAGCGACGGCAAGACCTACGCCATCAGCCACGAGTGGCGCGGCCGCGTGCCGGTGCATCTCATGGGCTGGCGCACGCCGATCGATCGCCGCACCCCCGGCCTGCCCGGTGCCGCGAAGGCGTCTCCGCACGGGCTACTGCAGGAGTTCCTCAACAGCTCCGACGCACACCTGTGGGGCATCGTCTCAAATGGCAGGGTCTTGCGACTCTTGCGCGACAACGCGTCGCTGACCCGGCAGGCCTATGTGGAGTTCGACCTGACATCGATCTTCGACGGCGAGTCGTTCGCGGACTTCACCCAGCTGTGGCTCTGCTGCCACCGCACGCGGTTTGAGGGCGACACTCCGGCGCGCTGCCTGCTGGAGCAGTGGCACAAAGAGGCAGCTGCCCAGGGGACGCGAGCCCGAGAGAAGCTCCGCTCAGGCGTGGAACAGGCCATCGTGTGCCTCGGTAACGGCGTGCTCGCCCACAGCGCTAACTCGGAGCTTCGAGCCCGCTTGCGTGGCGGCGAGCTGACCGCGGACGACCTCCAGCGCCAGCTCCTGCGGGTCGTGTACCGGATGCTGTTCCTGCTGGTTGCCGAGTCCCGTAGCCTCCTGCTTGCGCCCGACGCGCCTGCCGACGCCAAGGACCGCTACGAGCGCTTCTACTCGATGAGGCGGCTGCGCCGTCTGGCCAGCGCCAGGCGCGGTGGCGCCCACAGCGACCTGTGGCAGGCGCTGGGCGTGACGATGGCAGCGCTCGACATCGGGGACGAGTTGCCCCAGCGAGCCGCCCGCAAGGCGCTCGGCCTGACATCGCTGGGGAGCCTGCTGTGGGCGCAGGAGGAGACCGCCGACCTCGACCTGGCCCGCATCGACAATGCCCACCTGCTTGAGGCGGTGCGCCACCTGGCGTTCGTCCACGATGATGAGGCCAGGCTGTTGCGCCCTGTGGATTATCAGAATCTCGGCACCGAAGAGTTGGGCTCGGTCTACGAGTCTCTCTTGGAGCTGCATGCCATTGTTGACCCCGACGACCGCTCTTTTGGCCTGGGATCGGCAGCGGGCAGCGAGCGCAAGACAACCGGCAGCTACTACACCCCACCGAAGCTGATCTCCCGACTTCTCGACGAAGCTCTCAATCCCGTCATAGCGGAGGCGAGGGCGAAGTCCGAGCCCGAACAGGCGCTGCTGGACCTGAAGGTGCTTGATCCGGCCTGCGGCTCCGGCCACTTCCTGATCGCGGCCGCACACCGCATCGCTGATGCGCTCGCTTCTACGCGCGAGGGCGGCGTCGAGCCTTCCCCGGAGGCGTCGCGTGTTGCCCTGCGCGAGGTCGTGGGCAACTGTCTGTACGCCATCGACATCAACCCCATGGCGGTGGAACTCTGCAAGGTGAGCCTCTGGCTGGAGTCAAACACGCCTGGGAAGCCCCTTAGCTTCTTGGATCACCGGATCATCTGCGGCAACAGCCTCCTGGGGACCACTCCCAGGCTGCTGGCCGAAGGCGTCCCTGACACGGCCTTCAAGCTCCTGAAAGGTGACGACAGGCAGCATGTCAGTGCTCTGAGGAAAGCCAATAGGAAGGAGCGCAAAGACCCATCGCAGGGCGTGCTAGCCCCGGTCTGGACAGCAGCCTCCGAGGCCGCCCTCTTGGCTTCAGGGCTGCACCAAATCGATGTGGCCGCGGACGACACCGCCGAGCAGGTCGCGTCCAAGCAGGAGGAATACGCCCGCCTGCGAGCCTCGGCTCCGGCCGAGAAGGCAAAGTTGATCGCGGACGCATGGTGCGCAGCCTTTGTAGCACGCAAGACACCCGCCGATCCCCCGATCACCGACAAGACCCTCAGGGCGTTACAGGCTCGCTCATCCGACCAGTTGGTAGTCGACGTTTGGGCATCTCACCAGAACGGCGCATCGGAGAATGCCGCGACCGCCGTCAACAGCATCCGCCGTCTGGCCTATGAGTATCAGTTCACCCACCTCCACTTGGCGTTCCCGAACGTCTTCACAGTCCCCGAAGACCCAGACGACGCCACCAACGACCACACCGGCTGGTCTGGAGGCTTCGACGCTGTGGTCGGGAATCCCCCGTTCCTCAACCAGCTTCGCGACCTGACGGTTACGCATCGCCGGATAGCAAACCTCCAAGCCGTTCGCTTTAGTGGGTTCGTCTCGAGCTTGACCGATAGTGCGTATCTGTTCTTGACGCTCTCGTGCCAAGCCGCGCGACCGACCGGCGGACATGTCGGCCTGGTGCAGCCCGAGAGCCTCCTCGCTGCCGACGGCGCTCAAGAACTCCGCCATCAACTCCCATCCATGGCGTCATTTGAATTCCTCTGGGTAGCTGGCGAGAAGATGTTCAATGCGAATGTGCTGACCTGCGTCCTAGTCGTCCGGGTTGATCATCCCGTCCGGTCACAAGCCACCAGACGCGCCCGCGGGGCCGATTTTGAACCTCTGTCCGACCTTCAGCTATCGACGGAAGAACTGGTCCAGATGCCCACATGGAGTCCGTTGATCGCAGACGGATTCGGGGTGCCCCGCGTTGATTTGCGGACTTCAGCGCGTTTGGGCGACGTTCTAAGTGCGACCGCAGACTTCCGCGACCAGTACTACGGCATTGCGCCATTCGTTACCGAGGTCGGAACGGACAGCAACGAAGACGCTGCCCTCAGGCGTCTCGCGCCCCTCATCACGGTAGGACTGATTGACCCGCTACACAGCCTCTGGGGGAAGATGCCCACCCGCTTCAACAAGTGCAAATGGAATGCGCCAGCAGTCGACATCGGTCGGCTTCGATCGGAGAGCGACCTAAGTGAGTGGGTTGATCGCAGGCTGGTGCCAAAGCTGCTGGTGGCCACGCAGACTCCGGTACTCGAAGTGGTGCCCGATGAGGAGGGGATCATGCTCCCGTCGGTTCCGGTTATTACCGTGGTGCCCAAGTCAATCTCGATCTGGCATGCAGCCGCATTGCTGAGTGCACCTGCCTTAACCGCATGGGCAGCGGCGCGCCACCTCGGGGCTTCGCTGAGCACGTCCGCGCTAAAGCTCAGCGCTCGCCAGATTGAGGACCTACCGCTGCCACAAGGGTCCGAAGCGTGGGACGCCGCCGCCGCGCATGCCCACGACGCCTTCCTGTCCGAGTCGGCGGACGGACGGGCGGTGCACCTGCAACTGCTCGCCCAGTGGATGTGCCGTGCTTTCGAGATCCGGGACTCGGCGGAACTGATCACTTGGTGGACCGACCGGCTGCCGAGTCGGCGAGACCCTTAGCATCCCGCCCCAAGCGTCCCGACACTTCGTTCCGCAACATGAGCACGATGCCTTCCAGCTCAGTCATCTTCGAACGGTACAACCTCGTCTGGTCGCTTTAGCCCTCCCGATGTTGAACTGCTCAGCCCGACGGCCGAATAGATCGTGTAGGACACGGTGTTGAAGACGGCCACCGTAGTCCGAACTGCTGTCACGGCATGTGGCATCTGCAGCGACCAGTCACCTGCCTTGGTAAGCGCCCAGATGCTGCCCTTCGCGCCGTCGGACAAGCTCTGCGCCGACGGTGGAACGGTCTCCAGCTTCTGTGAGTCGGCGTGGACGATTGCGTTTCGGAAGTACTGAATCGCGTCAAGTCGGGCGGCGAGCTCCTGCCACTCCCCCGCAAACTCAGCTGGGCTTCCCGAGCCAGCACCGCCCAGCGCGACAGCCTTGACTCGGGTCGTGAAGTGGGCCTGCGGGGGAACGACGATCTGGCTTGGGAGGACTCCGAACTGTGCCAACATGAAGTTCTCAACCTTCTGAGCGTTCGGTGCTGATAGCGGCAAGGAGGTGAGGAGCCGACCGCGCGCTCGAGCTAACTCCTCATCTGTTGCGGCCGTGCTCGCTCCACCTCGGAAGCGAATGCGATGATGATGAGCGGCGAGCCCTACATCCACAAGGCCCGCCTCAAGAGCAGCGAGCGCCAAGACTAGTACTGCGCGCCATTCGGCCTGCGGTTCGCCCGGGGGTCTCCCGGACCCGCGTGAGCGGCGATCCTTGACGATCGACATCAACAACGCAACCGCGCTCCGAAGGTTTGAGTCGTAGTACTGCTTCGCAGCATCTGCCGGTGTCAGCCACATAGCGCTAGCACCCCTCTGCGAACTTCAGCATCGTGTCATGCACTTTCGTCTTCCGGGATGGCGTAAGGAGTAAGCGGCCTCCAGCTCCGTGCGCGAAGGGGCGAGTCCGATGAGCTTGCCTCCCTCCGCGTACAGGTTGCAAGCCTCGACGAATACAGCGCAGCGGGCCACGGTCAGTCACCTCCCATAAGCAGCGCGAGGGCCCACGAGGGGCCCTCGCTCGGCTCCCCAAGGGGGAGCCATCAGAATGAGACAAGCCTACATGAATGGCTCACCGCGGCGATAGCCAACAGGCTGCTTTCTCTTGGCAGTGCCGTTCATCCAGTCGTGGTGCGCTCGGGATTCAGCCAGGGCAGGTGACACTCGAACTCCTCCATGGAGAAGGGCTCGGCCTTGAAGTCGCGGAAGTAGGTCGGGTGGGTGACCCGGATGGCATCTTCGGAGTCGGCGCCGAGCAGCACGACTTCCATGTGCGGCTGGTCGGCGTACTGGCGCTCCCGCTCGCCGTACAGGTCGACAGCCTTCTCGCCGTCGTGGAACCGCTCCATGTCAGCCATGCGGAGTTTCCTGCGGTCGTAGGTGATGAGGAACCAGATGGTCTCGTCCTTAGCCATGACTATCCGCGGGCGGGCTGCTAGGCCTCCAGGATGGCGGCTACTTCTTCGTCGGTTAGGCGGCGGAAGGCGCGGCGGTCGTTGCCTCGGTCTAGGACCGCGGCTTCGAGGCTCTCGGCGCTGAGGGTGCGCTCGGGGCCGGCCAGGGCGGCAACCGCAGCCCGCACGCCGTCGGCCAGCGAGCGGGGCGCGTCGGGCAGGGCCTCCTCGAAGCGCTCCGAGATCTCCTCGGTCTCGCCGCCCAGCACCACCCAGTCGTCCTCGTCGACCACGGTGCCGTCGTAGAGGATGTGGAACAGCTGGTCGCCGCGGCCGTCGTCCTCCAGGCCGATCTCGGCGACCAGGATCTCCACCTCCATCGGCTTGAATTCGTTGGTGAAGACGTGCCCGAGGCTCTGGGCGTAGGCGTTGGCCAGGCTGCGGGCGTCCACGTCCTCGCGGCTGAAGGCGAAGCCCTTCAGGTCGGCGTGGCGCACGCCGGCGATGCGGAGCTGGTCGAACTCGTTGTAGCGGCCCACCCCCGCGAAGGCGATGCGGTCGTAGATCTCGCTCACTTTGCGCAGCGTGCTGGAGGTGTTCTCGGCCACGATGGCGATGCCGCCGTCGTAGCGGAAGGCGACCAGGCTGCGGCCCCGGGCGATGCCCTTCTGGGCGTAGTCGGCCTTGTCCTTCATCATCTGCTCAGGCGGGGCGTAGAAGGGCATCGTCATCGCTGATCGAGCCTCCTGATGGGCGCCACATAGAAGGGCATCGTCATGATGCGCCCCCCTCGCCCTCGCGGCGGGTGCGGTGGCGGCGCAGCAGCCGCTCGGTACGGCGGCGCAACTCGGCGTCGTCGAGGCGCACGTAGCCGTCGGCGTCGATCACGGCCACCACGGGGAACACGTCCCGCACCGGGTCAGGGCCTCCGGTGGCCGAATCGGCGTCGGAGGCCACGTACAGCGCGTCCAGCACCAGGTCGACAGCCGCGGCCCGTGTCATCGACGGCCGGAACCCCAGCTTCACCACGGTGTCGGCGTGCAGTGAGCCGGAGCCGGTGGCCGCATGGTCGCGCTCCTCGTAGCGCCCGCCGGTGACGTCGTACTCGAAGAGGCGGCCCCTAGAGGACGCAGTGTCGAAGCCCGCGAAGATGGGCACCACCACCATGCCCTGCATGGCCGCGGGCAGGTTGGCTCGCACCATCTGGCCGAGCTGGTTGGCCTTGCCCTCGAGGCTGATCTGGGTTCCTTCCACCTTCTCGTAGTGCTCAAGTTGGAGTTGGAAGAGCCGCACCATCTCTGTGGAGGGGCCGGCCGCGCCGGCGATGGCCACACCAGAATGCCGGTCGGCGGGGAACACCTTCTCGATGCGGTGGTTACTGATCAGATGCCCCGCGGTCGCTCGCCGATCACCCGCCAGGACCACCCCCGAGTCGTAGCGCACGGCCACGCAGGTTGTGCCGTGGGGGATCTCCGGCGGCGCCTGCGGGTGCTGGGCGGCCGCGCCGAGCGGACCGGACTCCGGGCCGGCGCCGGTAAGACGCAGCAGCGCGGCGAAGTCGGGTCCGGGATCGTCGTGGGGCCCGAAGCGGGGCAGGCTCACTCGCCGCCCTTTTGGATGTAGCTCTTCACGAAGTCCTCGGCGTTGGTCTCGAGCACCTCGTCGATCTCGTCGAGCAGGTCGTCGAGTTGGGCCTTGATGTCCGAGCCCCGCTCGGACGCGGGCGGCGCCTCCTCCACGGACTGGTCGCGGTTCGCCGGCGCCGGCTTGCGGATCTGCTCTCGTTCGGCCACTGGAATCCTCCCGGCTCGATGCGTACCTCAGTTTTCCACAAGGAGGTTACGCGCCCGCGGCCCCCAAGCGGCGAAGCAGGTCGATCGCGGAGCCGCATTCGTCGAACATCGCGCCCACATGGGCGACGGTTCCCCTCGTCGGCTCGGTCATGGAGACCCGCCGCAGCGAGCCCTCGCCCACGTCGAAGACGATCGAATCCCAGTTGGCCGCCACCACCTCCGCCGCGAAGCGTTGCAGGCAGCGCCCCCTGAAAAAGGCGCGGGTGTCGGGCGGCGGCTCGGTCATGGCCAGCTCGGCCTCGTCCTCGTGCACCAGGGTCTCCAGCCCTGCCCTGGCCGCCAGCGACTTGGCGGGACGCAGATCGTGGTACTGGATGTCGAGGGCCCGGAGCCGGGCGTCCTGGAAGTCGAGGTCGTGTCGCTCCCGGAAGCCCTCCAGCAGCCGGAGCTTGGCCACCCAGTCGATCTGCGCGGCCAGTTCCATCGGGTCTCGTTCCAGACCGCCGAGCACTGCCTCCCAGCGATCCAGGACCTGGTGGGCGACCTCCCCGCCCACCGCGTCCGCGCCCCTCGTCTCCACGTAGGCGCGGGCCGCAGCCATCAGCTCCCACTGCGCGCCCAGAGCGGTGATGGTGGAGCCGTCGACGAGTTCCAGCGGCTCTCGCAGCGACAGGTCGCGGCTCACCTGGCGAAGCGCCGCCACCGGCGTGGCGAAGCGCAGCTCGCGGGGAACGGCGTCGTCCTCGGTGAGGGCCATGACCAGCGCAGTCGTGCCCACCTTGAGGAACGTGGCCACCTGCGACATGTTGGCGTCGCCCACGATCACGTGCAGGCGCCGGTACTTGGCCGCGTCGGCGTGAGGCTCGTCGCGGGTGTTGACGATGGGACGCTTGAGAGTGGTCTCCAGGCCGACCTCCTCCTCGATGAAGTCGGCCCGCTGGGAGATCTGGTAGCCCGCCTCGTCCAGGCGCATCCCCGGGGTCTCGGTGCCCAACTTGCCGGCGCCGCAGTAGATCTGGCGGGTGACGAAGTGCGCGGTGGCATGGGTGACTATCCGCGAGAACGGCACGGCCCGGCTCACCAGGTAGTTCTCGTGGCAGCCGTAGCTGTTGCCCTTGCCGTCGGAGTTGTTCTTGTAGACCACGATCTCCTCGTCGGGCGGCAGCAGCCTCCGCACCGCCTCCATGGAGCGGGCCGCGATCAGCTCGGCCGCCCGGTCGTAGACGACCACCGAGTGGGCATCGGCGCACTCGGGGGTGGACAGCTCCGGGTGGGCGTGGTCGACGTAGTAGCGGGCGCCGTTGGTGAGCACCGCGTTCACCAGGTGGGTCTCGATCTCGGGCGCGAGCGAGCCCGCGGGAGCGCCGCCCCGGGCGTCGTTGCCCGGTGTCTCGTCGGTGAAGTCCCAGCCCACCGCGGCCCGGCCCGGCTCGGGTGCCTGATGGGTGGCGATCAGGTAGGCGTTGATCAGCAGCGAGGACGCCGAGATCGGGTTGGGCTCCGGAGCGCCCCGGTGGACGATGCCGTACTCGGTTTCGAGCCCGAGCGTCTTGGGGACAGCCATCGAGCGGCACGCTACCCCAGGCTGGCTGCCGGTCGGGGCTGTCGGGGCTAGAGGATCTGGGAGAGGAACAGCTTGGTGCGCTCCTCCTGGGGGTTGGTGAAGAAGTGCTCGGGGGTGCCGGTTTCGACGATCTGGCCGTCCTCCATGAAGATCACCCGGTCGGCGACCTCGCGGGCGAAGCCCATCTCGTGGGTGACCACCATCATCGTCATGCCCGAGGTGGCCAGCTCCTTCATCACGTCGAGAACCTCTTTGATCATCTCGGGGTCCAGCGCCGAGGTGGGCTCGTCGAAGAGCATGATCCTGGGCTCCATGGCCAGCGCCCGGGCGATGGCCACCCGCTGCTGCTGGCCGCCCGAGAGCTGGCCCGGGTACTTCTCGGCCTGCTCGGGTATGCCGACCCGCTCCAGCAGCGAACGGGCCAGCTCCTCGGCCTCCCCCTTCGGCTTCTTGCGGACCCAGATAGGCGCCAGCATGATGTTGTCGAGCACGGTGAGGTGCGGGAACAGGTTGAACTGCTGGAACACCATGCCGACCTCGGAGCGGATCTTCTCGATGTTGCGCAGGTCGTTGGTCAGCTCCACACCGTCGATGACGATGCGGCCCTCCTGATGGGCCTCGAGGCGGTTGATGCAGCGGATCCAGGTGGACTTTCCCGAGCCCGACGGGCCGAGCACCACCACCACCTCGCGCTCCTTGATGACGGCGGTGATCCCGTCGAGGGCCTGGAAGTCCCCGAACCACTTGTTGACCCCCTCGCAGACGATCATGTCGTCGCGGGCGGCGAGCTCCTCGGTCAAGGCGGTGGTGGCGTCGCTGACACTCATGGCTTCATCCCCCTGCGGTGTGTGTGGACGGTCGGCACGGCTAGCGCTCCCCCACTCCCAGCCGCTTCTCGAGGCGCTGGCTGTGCTTGGACATGTTGTAGGCGAAGATCCAGTAGATGAACGACACGAACAGCAGGCCCTCACGCTTGACGCCCAGGAACTCCGACTGGGCGGAGATGACCTTGTCGGCGATCCGCAGGAAGTCGAAGATGCCGACGATGGCCAGCAGCGAGGTCTCCTTGAAGGTGGCGATGACCTGGCCGACCAGCGGCGGTATCGACACCCGCAGCGCCTGGGGCAGCACGATGAACAGGGTGCGCTGGACGGTGGTGAACCCGACCGCGTCGGAGGCCTCGTACTGGCCGCGGCGGACGGCCTGCAAGCCGCCGCGGACGTTCTCGGCCAGGTAGGCGGCCGAGAACAGCGAGAAGCCGATGGTGGCCCCGGCGATGTCCACCAGCGTCATGTTGTCGGGAAGGAACAGGTTGAAGATCAGGGTGAAGAAGAACAGCACCGTGATCAGCGGCACGCCCCGGAACACCTCGATGTAGGCGGTGGACAGCACCCTGAAGATCGGCAGCTTGGACGTGCGGGCCAGCGCCAGCAGCACACCCATCGGGAAGGCCAGCAGCAGCGTGAACACAGCCACGATGAGGGTGATGCCGAAGCCGCCGATCAGGGCGTCGGTGGGCGTGTCGACGGTCGAGGGAGAGTTGACCAGCGTGACCAACCAGTGGAACACGGCCATGGTCGCCACCCAGACGGCCACCAGCTTCATTCGCTGGGCGCGGTCCCCGGCGAAGTTGTGGGCCAGCAGGGCGACCACCGCCAGCAGCAGGAAGCTGATTCGCGCCTTCTGCAGCATCGGGTACCAACCGAAGTACGCGGCCACCCAGTTGAGGGCGGCCACCGCCACCAGCACGACGGCGATCACCCTCCCGGCCTCGCCGATGCGGGGATGGGCCAGGAACCACACCACCAGGCCCCCGAAGGCGGCGAAGAACACCGCCATCGGCAGGTCGGTGGACAGCACGTGGTCCCAGTCGAGGTCGGGGTCGCGCAGCACGGCCCAGTACAGGACGAAGGGGGTCAGCACCCACAGCAGGTTCAGCGGGACCCGCAGCTTGGGGCCCGCCCCCGCCGCCCGGAGCACCCGCCCCAGCTCGAAGGTAGCCACCAGCAGGACCAGCATGACCGTCCACGGCAGCTTCGTGGTCATCGCCACCGTGCGGCCGGGCTCGTTGATGAACTCGCCCTCCAGGAAGCCGTAGTGCCCCCACGGGTACACCCACGCCGACAGGACCATCACCCCGGCGCCGACGAAGAACACATACATGGCCGGCACAAAGGTGTTGCGCCGGCGGGCGTCGCCCAGCCCGAGCCACAAGGCCGCGCCAGCGCCGGCGAGCAAGGCCGCGGCCAGCCACCACCAGGCCCGGTCCGACATGGCGTCGGCGAACGACTCCCGGACGACCTCGCCGGTTGCGTACTGCTGCACGATCAGCACCCCGACGCTCACCAGTACGAGCGCGCCGTGAGCGGTCCTCGGCTCCGGCCCGCCCCGTAGGTAGGTGCCCTGGAGGTGGAACCACACCGCCAGCGCGACGTTGGCCAGCACCAGCACGACCAGCACCGCGAATGCGTTGGCGTCCAGCCAGCCGACGAAGGAGTCGCCGCCGGCCGCTGAGGCGTCGCGGTGCAGGGCCACGCCCTCGTCGTCGACGATGGCCGATGGCTCGCGCAGCACGATCCCCAGAGCGATCACGCCGCCGGTGGCCATCAGGTTCATCGACAGCTTCTTCATCGAGATGCCGCGGCCAGCCCGGGCCAGCAGCCCCACCGACAGCCCGGATAGCACCGCGATGGCGCCCACGCAGACCCAGATTCGTGCGTACTGATCCTGGGGGTAGGCGTGGGTGAACAGGAACCGCATGTTGGTCTTGACGGCCCGCCAGGTCCGCTCCTCGCTGAACGTGAAGTTGAGCAGGCCCCGCACCGCCAGCAGCACCAGCAGCGAGAACACGACGGTGAGCAGCGAGTTGACCGGAGAGGAGAACAGGTTCCTTCCCAGCCACTCGCCCGCCGACAGGCTCGGCTCCTCGGGCTTCTGGGCCGGCCCGCGCTCGCCGTCCCACGGCTCCACCGGACCGGCGCCGGCGGCCGGATCACCCATCGTCGCGGTCATCGCAGCACTCCAGGCATCTCAGCGCTCCACGATCTTCATGCGGATGTTGAAGAAGTTGACCACCACCGAGATCGTCAACGAGCAGGCCAGGTAGAACAGCATCCACAAAGAGATCACTTCGAGCGTCTTGCCGGTCTGGTTGTAGACGATCTGGCCCACTTGCACGAAGTCGCTGTAGCCCACGGCGATGGCCAGCGAGGTGTTCTTGGTGAGGTTCAGGTACTGGTTGCCCAGCGGCGGGAGTATCACCCGAAAGGCCTGGGGCAGGATGACCCGGCGCAGCATCGTCACCCGGCGCAGTCCGACCGCCTGGGCGGCCTCGGTCTGGCCCTTCGGGACAGCCAGGATGCCGCCCCGCACGATCTCGGCGATGAACGACGCGGTGTACAGCACCACACCGAAGAACACCGCGGCGCCGCCTTGGGTGAGGTTCAGCCCGGCCGGGCCGGGATTGGGGAAGCGGCCGACCTGCTCGACATCGGGCGCCTTGATGTCGATGGGCCGCCCGGTGCGGCCGTCCCCGAACTTGTCGGCGATCACCCCGAGCAGGTCGGTGCCGGAGTTGATGATCCAGCTCGACAGGCCGGGCCACCCCACCAGCACGAATGCGATCACCGCGAGGGCGCCCACCCCGGCGAAGATGATCCGGAACTTGTCGTCGTCGGTGAGCTTCATGAGCCCGGCCGGCGTGCGGAGCCGGGCCAGGAAGCGGCGGATCCACCATGCCGCCGCGGCCAGCGCGGCCAGCGACAGCACAACCTGCACGATCACGGGCGTCAACGAGGAGAATCCGTCGCCGATGAAGTCGAAGATGGCGCCCACCCAGCCGAATATCGGGTGCGCGACCCAGCCCACCGCGCCGAAGACGGCCAGCACCGCCAGGAAGCTCAGCACCGGGTAGGTGTCGCGGCCGGTGGCGTCGTGACGGCGCTCCTGGCGGCGCTTCACGAACGAGCCGACCAGCCAGCCGGCCGCGATGAAGATGAGCCACTGGTAGAAGCCGTCGTCGATGTGGACGCGCGGCACCGACACCCCCTTGTTGGAGACGTGCAGGAGGCCGTTGATGGGCCCCTGGTCCAGCTCCACGTCGGGGAAGGTGGCCACCAGCGCCCAGATGAAGACGATCTGGACCAGCAGCGGGATGTTGCGGACCGTCTCGATGAAGACGCTGCACATGCGGCTGACGATCCAGTTGCTGGACAGCCGCCCGACCCCGATCAGCACCCCGAGGATGGTGGCCGCGACTATCCCGCCCGCGGCGATGCGGAGCGTGTTGACCGCGCCGGCCCACAGCGCCCGGCCGGCGGTGTCGGGATCGGTGTCGATGCCCTCCCGGAGGTCGCTCCCGAGCCCGATGCTCAGGAAGTCGTACTTGATCTCGATCCCCTGGCGGTCGAGGTTCTCGAGGGCCTGCGTGGTCAGGAAGAACAGGGCGAAGACCACCAGCAGGAGGGTGAACACCTGGGCCAGCCACTTGACGACGGTGACGTCGCGGTAGAACGGCGGGCGCTGCGACTGGGTCGCGGCCAGCGTGGCTTGATCGGTGTTGGACACGCGGGGGCGCCTCCGGGGCGGTGGGTCGCGGTCTTCGAGTACGGAAACGGCAACGGGGGTCCGGGACTCTTGTCCCGGACCCCCGTCAACCTAGACGAAGTATGTCCTTCAGGTGAAGTTTCTTGAAGCCGTCGCCTTTACCGGGCCGGCGGTGCGTAGATGAGACCTCCGTCGAGCCAGCCGGCGTTGGCCGAGCCCTCGCGGGTCAGCCCGACCGGGTTCAGGTGGCGGGAGTAGATCTCGTCGTAGTTCCCGACCTGGGCGATCACCTGGTAGAAGGCGTCGGGGGCCAGGCCCATGTTCGACTGCTGCTCGTCGTCGGCTGCGCCCAGCAGGCGGGCCGCCTCAGCATCGGGCGGGTTGGCCGCCATGTCGGCCACGTTGCCCGAGTTGATGCCCTTCTCATCGGCGATGACGGTGGCGTACACGGTCCAGTTCACCACGTCGGCGAAGCGGGACTGATTCTGCCCATACGTCGGGCCGAGTGGCTCCTTGGAGATCGGCGTGGCCGGGAAGATCACCCAGTTCTCGCCGGCAGGCTGCTGGTTGGCCTTGCGCCCGACCAGGGCCGAGCCGTCGGTCGTGATCACGTCGCAGGCGCCGTTGATGAAGTTCTCGGTGACCTGGTCGAAGTCCTCGAAGGTCGTGAGGTTGATGTCGATCCCAGCGGCGTCGGCGGCGTCGGCGATGTTCTGCTCGGTGGTGGTACCGGCGTTGGTGCACACGACCGCTCCGGCGATGTCGACCACCTGGGACGCTCCCGAGAAGCCGTCGCCCTCGCGGGCCATGAGCTGCTGGCCGTCGTAGTAGGTGGTGGGACCGAAGTCCATGCCCACCTCGGTGTCACGGCTCTGGGTCCAGGTGGTGTTGCGCATCAGCACGTCCACCTCGCCCGTCTGCACCGCAGTGAACCGCTCAGCCGCGGTCAGAGGCGTGAAGACGACCGCTTCGGCGTCGCCGAACAGCGCCGCGGCCACCGCCCGGCAGTAATCGGCGTCGAAGCCGGTCTGAGAGCCGTCAGGCTGGGTCTCCGAGAACGCCACCGCAGAACCGGAGACGCCGCAGTTCAGCTCGCCGCGGGCCAGGACCGTGTCGAGCAGGTCGCCGTCCTGGGTGTCGTCGACGACATCGGCCACCGTCGTGGTGGTGTCGGCAGGCTCATCGTCGGTAGCCGGGGCCGCCGTCTCAGTAGGCGCCGTTACCTCGACGTCGCCTTCGTCGTCACCGCATGACGCGGCGATCAAGGTCACGGCAAACAGCACGGCAAGCGCGCGCCATAGCAGTGCTTTGTTCTTGGTCACTGGTTCCCTCCGTGGGCTGGTTGTCAATGACGCTGCCACGGTATTGGCTTGGCGCGCGTCTTTCAAGCTCCCGCTGGACAGTAGTGTGAACAATCACTCAGCCGATCCGGTGCGCACTCAGCGGGCCGGCGGGGCGTAGATCAGGCCCCCGTCGCGCCAGCTCGCATTGATTGAGCCGGCCCGCGTGAGGCTGGCCGGCTCCAGGTGCCGGCCGAGGATCTCGCCGTAGTTGCCCACCTGGGAGATGGCCTGACGGAAGGCGTCGGGGTCCAGACCCATGTTCGACTGCTGCTCGTCGTCGGAGGCGCCCAGCAGCCTGGCTGTCTCCGCGTCGGGCGGGTCGGCCGCCATGGCGTCGACGTTGGCCTGGGTGATGCCCTTCTCGTCGGCGATGATGGTGGCGTACACAGCCCAGTTCACGACGTCGGCGAAGCGCGACTGGTTCTGGGGGTACACCGGGGCGAGAGGCTCCTTGGAGATCGGCGTGGCCGGGAAGATCACCCACTCCTGGTCGTCGGGCTGCTGCTTGGCCTTGCGCCCGGCCAGCGCAGAGCCGTCGGCGGTGATCACGTCGCAGGCTCCCTGGATGAAGTTCTCCGTGATCTGGTCGAAGTCCTCGAAGGTCGTGACGGTGATGTCGATCCCGGCGGCGTCGGCCGCGTCGGAGACGTTCTGCTCGGTCGTCGTCCCGGCCAGGGCGCACACCACCGCCCCGGCGATGTCGACCACCTGGGACGCTCCCGAGAAGCCGTCGCCCTCGCGGGCCATGAGCTGCTGGCCGTCGTAGTAGATCACCGGTCCGAAGTCCAGGCCCAGCTCGGTGTCGCGGCTCTGCGTCCACGTGGTGCTGCGAATGAGTACGTCGATGACACCGGTGTGGAGGGCCGTGAAGCGCTCCCCCGTGGTGAGCGACACGAACTCCACCGCCTCAGCATCGCCGAACACTGCCGCCGCGACGACGCGGCAGTAGTCGGCATCGACCCCGACCACGCTGCCGTCGGGCCGGGTCTCCGAGAAGATCACCCTGGTGCCTGACACGCCGCACACCAGCCGGCCGCGCTCCTGCACCGTTCGGAGCAGGTCGCCGTCGGCCGTGGGATCCACCGCGTCGGCGGCGGCCCTGCCTGCAGGCTGATCCACCGAGCACGCGACGGCTGCTAGAGCCAGGGCGATCAGCAGCACCAGCGTCGGCGCGGTCGGGGTTGCTCGCACGCGCCGTCCGCTTACAGGTACTGGCCGGTCTGCACCCTCTCGATGGAACGGCCGCCGGAGGCGATGTCCTCCTCGTCGCTGGACACCAGGGTGCGCACGAACACGATCCGCTCGCCCTTCTTGCCCGATATCCGGGCCCAGTCGTCGGGGTTCGTGGTGTTGGGCAGGTCCTCGTGCTCCTTGAACTCCTGGCGCACCGAGGCGAGCAGGTCGGCGGTCATGATGCCGCGGGTCCCTCCCGCGATCTCCCGCTTGATGGCCAGCTTCTTGGCCCGACGGACCACGTTCTCGATCATGGCCCCCGAGGCGAAGTCCCGGTAGTACATGACCTCCTTGTCACCGTTCTGGTAGGTGACCTCAAGGAACCGGTTGGGGTCCGCAGGACGGTACATGTCCTCGACGGTCTGCTCGATCATGCCCCGCACCGCCTTGTCGGGGTCGCCCCCGCCGACGGTGTCGACCATCTCGGCCGCGATCGGCAGGCTCGGGATCAGGTAGCGGGCGAAGATGGACGCGGCCGCCTCAGCGTCGGGCCGCTCGATCTTGATCTTCACGTCGAGGCGCCCGGGACGAAGGATGGCCGGGTCGATGAGGTCCTCCCGGTTGGAGGCTCCGATCACGATGACGTTGCGCAGAGCCTCCACGCCGTCGATCTCGGCCAGGAGCTGGGGCACGATCGTCGACTCGATGTCGGAGCTGATCCCCGAGCCCCGGGTGCGGAACAGCGACTCCATCTCGTCGAAGAAGACGATGACGGGCCATCCCTGCTCGCTCTTCTCCCGGGCCCGCTGGAACACCAGGCGGATCTGCCGCTCGGTCTCGCCCACGTACTTGTTGAGCAGCTCGGGACCCTTGATGTTCAGGAAGAAGCTGCGGGCCCGGGCGTCGCCCGACAGCTCAGACACCTTGCTGGCCAGGCTGTTGGCCACGGCCTTAGCGATGAGGGTCTTGCCGCACCCGGGGGGCCCGTAGAGCAGCACGCCCTTGGGCGCCGGCAGGTCGTACTCGGCGAACAGGGTGTGGTGCACGAACGGCAACTCCACCGCGTCGGTGATCTGCTCGATCTGGACGTCGAGGCCTCCGACATCGTCGTAGCAGGTGTCGGGCACCTCCTCCAGGATGAGATCCTCCACCTCGGGGCGTGGCAGGCGCTCGATGACGAGATCGCCCGAGGCGTCGATGAGCACGTTGTCGCCGCTGCGGATCGGCTCGGCCGAGACCACCGCGCTGAGCTCGACAACCCGCTCCTCGTCGGCGCGGCCCAACACTACGGCCCGGTCGCCCCCCGGCAGCAGCTCCTTGACGGTGGCCACCTCTCCGGTGCGATCCGGCCGGCGGGCCAGCACCACGCTGAATGATTCGTTGAGAGCGACCTCCTCGCCGGCCTTGAGGTCGTCGGCGAGCTCGGGATGGACCGCGACCCGCATCTTGCGGCCCCCGGCCCGCACGTCCACGGTGCCGTCGTCGTTGCACCCGAGCACCGTGCCGTAGCCGCTGGGCGGCTGGGTGAGCTTCTCGACCTCCTCGCGCAGCGAGCCGATGTGCTCGCGTGCGTCGCGGAGCATGGTCGTGAGCCGCTCATTCTGCGACACGGCCTGGGTGAGACGGCCCTTCGTGTCGGCCAGCCGCTCCTCGAGCATCCGCACCCGCTTGGGCGCGTCGTGCAGGCGCCGCCGCAGCGAGGCAACCTCGCTCTCCAGCTCGGACACAAGCTGGCGCAGACGGTCCAGATCTCTCGCTGAATCGCCGGTGCCGGCCTCGCTCACGGTTCACCTCCTACGCGGCTTGCTGGACTTCGGGTAGGACGACACCCTAGACGGCACGGGCGCCAGACTGTGCATTTGGTACTCGGCAGCGCCAGACTGGAAGACTCCCGGGCCGGAGATGTTGGCAATGGCCCCGGCTTCCTGGCAATGTTTAGGACCAGCATCCGCTATGCTGCGATGAAGAGCGGTCCGCGGCGGGCTGCTCCGACCGAGTCGGGCCTGCCCCTACGTAGAGAGCCCCACTGAAGAGAGGTACCGCTACCGACATGAAGGTCTGGATTGATCAGGACTTGTGCACGGGGGACGGGTTGTGCGAGGAGATCGCCCCCGACGTCTTCACTCTCCTCGACGACGGGCTCGCTTACGTAGTGGAAGACGGCAACGTGTTCTCCGATCCCGGTGGCCCGGACGGGCTCGCCGCGGTGCCTGCGGGACAGGAAGAGGCCGTGATCGAGTCGGCCGAGGAATGCCCCGGGGAGTGCATCTTCATCGAGGTGTGAGCGGCTCAGTGGCTCACCCGCACTCGGGGAGCACCGCCGGCTGGAAGAGATCGGACGTGTCGAGAAGCGTCTTCACCGCGCCGGCCCGAGTGGCGTAGGCGACCCCGCCTCCCCCACGCCGGGAGGCGCCCCAGGCGACGCCCACCGCGGTGATGCGTCCGTCCAGCTCGGCCACCAGCGCAGCACCGGAGTCGCCCACCTCCGTGTCGGCGGCCAGGAGCCACGAGGGCCGCTCGATCCGGTCGCCGCCGCCCACCGGCTCGGTTCGCACCGTCACCGGCCGGTCGATGAGGAACGGCGTCGGGTCGGGCATGCCCTCCGCCTCCCAGGCGAGCAGCGCTCCCAGCGTCCCGTCGGGCGCGGCCTCGCTGAGGGGAAGGGGGCGCAGGCCCGCGCCCGGCACCCGCAGCACGGCCAGGTCGTTGTCGGGATCGAAGGCCACCGTCACCGCAGCCAGCTTGCGGCCGTCGGCCAGCTCGACCTCGGGCTCCTCCATCCCGACCACCAGGTGCGCGATGGTCACGACGAGATCACCGTCCCCGACCCCGAACCCGCTGCCCTCGCGCACGATCCCCCGGCATGCCGGTGCCGCGACCCGGACCGACGAAGCCACAGCCGCGGCCATGTCCGCCTCCGATATGCCGTGACCGTCCGGCACCGGACCCGGATCGGGAGGATCGTCCAAGGGCGGACGGGTAGAAGTTGGACCGGGATCGGGAACGGGGTTGGATTCAGCCGGGGTCGACAGGAGCCCGTCCGGCCCGGAGTCCGTCAAGGCATCCCGGATCGCATCGGTGGCCACTGCCACACCCGCCCCCGCCAGGACCACCGCGACGGCCGCCGCAACGGCGCGCCACCCAGCCGGACGTTTCACGAAGCAGTGAGCCTGCTCACCGTCAGGAAGCCGGTGTGGGCCACCATGCGATGGTTGGGACGCACCGCGTCGCCCTCGACATGCCAGCCCCGATGCAGGACTTCGACAGTGTCGTGCAGATCGAACGGCGAGTCGTCCAGTGCCCGGCGCAGCCTTTGGACCTGCACGATGCTCGGCGTGTAAGCCAGCAGGACGCCGCCGGTGCGCAGCGCCAGCGCAGCGTGGGGAACCACCCGCCACGGCTCCGGCAGGTCGAGCACCATCCGGTCGAGGCCGGTCTCGTCGATGCCCTCGTAGACGTCTCGAACCTCGGTGCGGTAGCGCTCCAGCGCCTCCGGGCCGCAGAAGCGCTCCACGTTGGCCCGGGCCCGGGCACAGAAATCCTCTCGCCGCTCGTAGCCCGATACGACCGCGCCCGCCCGCAGCAGCGACATCGACAGCGCCCCGGAGCCCACCCCGGCCTCAAGCACCCGGGCGCCCGGGAAGATGTCGGCGAGCATGAGGATCGCGCCGGTGTCCTTGGGATACACCACCTGCGCTCCTCGGGGCATCTTGAGCACTGCGTCGGCCAGCGTGGGACGCACGGCCAGGAAGGCAGAACCGCGCGAGGACTTCAACCTGGCGCCCTCGGGTGCGCCGATGATGTCGTCATGGGCGATCACGCCGGTGTGGGTGTGGAACTCCCGTCCCGCGGCCAGGTCGACCAGGTAGCGGCGGTTCTTGCGGTCGATCAACAGGACCGGCTCGCCCGGCTCGAACGCCCCGGCAGTCATGGACTGCCGCGGTCCGAGAAGTGAACCGGGGCTCTAGCCGTCGCCCGCTCGGTCAGGCGGCAGAAGGCGCACACCCCGGCGTCGGTGGGCGACCCGCACCGC
This sequence comes from Acidimicrobiaceae bacterium, assembly GCA_009842325.1. Lineage (GTDB taxonomy): Bacteria > Actinomycetota > Acidimicrobiia > Acidimicrobiales > Aldehydirespiratoraceae > Aldehydirespirator. The sequence goes on from VYFQ01000014.1 coordinate 32,577, forward strand.
TCGCACGCGGCCAGCGCGGCCCGATCCTGTTCCACCTCTGCCCGGAAGCGCTCGGAGGCCCTCTCAAGGAAGCCGAAGTAGAAGTCGTGCTTGGCGCCGGGCGACTGGACCTCGATGTCGTTGAGCGCGGCCTTGTAGGCGAGGTGCTTGTTGCCAACGGCCATGGGGCACTCCTCGACGATGTAGTCGATGCCCCTCAGGAGGCAGTACGCCGCGGTCTCTCGCTCGCTCAGCCGGACCAGCGGCTTGACCTTGCGGGGGAAGCCGTCTCGGGCCTCCAGCACGGGCAGTTGCCGGCCCAGGTACTCGGTCTGCCACCTGAGCGTGTTGCCCATCAGCACCGCCGCCTCGTCGTCGAGGTTGTGGCCGGTGGCGAGGGCGTCGTAGCCGCCGCGACGGGCTGCCTCGTCGAAGAGATGCCGCTTGGACAGACCGCAGGCGGAACAGGGTGCCCGCTTGGCCGCCCGGGCGCCGCCGGGAATGTCGAAACCGTGGGTAGCCGGCAGGTCGACGGTGTGAAGGGTGAGGTTCCGGCTCTCCGCGTAGCGGTGGGCGTAGCCGGCGGACTCGTCGCTGTAGTCGCCGATGCCCAGCCCCAGGTAGAAGCCGTCCGCGGAATAGCCCAAGTCCACGAGGATGTCCCACAGAGCCAGGCTGTCCTTGCCCCCCGACACGGCCACCAGCACCCGCTCGCCGGGCTGCAGCATCCCGAAGCGGCGGATGGCCTTCTCCACCTGGTCACGACACAGCCGCAGGAAGTGCTCCCGGCAGAAGTTGGCGTTGTGACGCCGGATGTCGATCACCGCCGGACCGCGGCACACCCGGCACTTCATTGCGACGCCGCCATAACGGCCGCCCGGCACTTCACCGCGACCCGCCCGATATCACGCTTCGGATCTCCACCTCGGCCCCCGACGGGAGCGTACGGTCGCCCGCGACCAGCTCGCCGTCGCATATCACCAGATGAGACTCCCGGTTCAGATCCAGGCGTTGCAGCAGAGTGTGCACCGTCATCGGACCATCGACATCGATCTCCCTGGTCGGGTTGCGCAGCACGACTCGCATCGGACCAGCGTGGCGCGGCCGGCTCAGCCGCGGTCCCCTTTGAGGTGCCGGATCTCGATGCCGGCACCCGGCTCGAGCCGTTCCTCCAACACTGTCGTGGGCTCGCGAGGTCCGATCGCCCGGCGCGCCAGCTTGAACGCGCCCTGCGCGACGAATGCCGCGAACCACAGCCGGGAGCTGCCGAGCAGCCCGCGTCGCACGGCCTGGCGTGTGATCCAGGCTCCGGCCGCCTTGCCGCCGACCAGCCCCATCACTCAGACCCGCCTCACCTCTACGACAGTCCTGCGAAGCCGGCCGGCCCTTCTCCCGAGCAGGTAGGCGAGGCCGATCAAGACGCTGGCCGCCGCGGCCGCTCCGTACGCGACCTTGACGAGAAGCGGCTGGGTGTCCCGGTCGATGTCGGCTTGGAGGTCGCGCAGCGCGTCCACCAGCGAATCACGGGTGATCCGGTCCGGTTCCGCGGTCACCGGAGGCCTCGCTTGCCGACCTGGCGCAACAGCAGGGCGATGACCGCGGCGAGCGCGCCGATCGCGATCAGGTAGGGGATCCACGACCAGTTCCCGTCGAAGGCGCCTCGCGTCTCGGTCTGCAGGGCCCGCAGCAACGAGAGCAGCAGCAGGATCACACCCACGACCAGCGCGACGCTCCCGGCGAGACCCATCGACACCCATCGCCCGGCTCCCCGCAGCGGGCCGAGCAACTCTTGGCGCACGTAGGCCTTGATCAGGTCCACGACTTCTGCGACGCCCTGCCTGCGTGCCAAACCTGGTCCCTCCGGCCCTTCAGCGACCTTGTTGCCCGCTCTTGTTCGCTTCGCTCACGGGCCGCTCAGGCCCCCCACGCTACCCGGCGCCGAGTTCGATCCGAGCCTTCAACAATTCGACGGCGTCGGCTACGACACGGTGCGCGACGGCGAGCCGCTGGCCGGCGCCCGGCGTGCAAAGCACCTCGTAGCGGTCGAGCGGACCGAGTGGCGCAAGAGCGGCGGCCCGGTAGGAGGCCTGGGAAACGTCGCGGCCCATATCGACGGGAACCACTTCGGCTGCCGGATGCTGCGGCCCGGGCGCGATCTCGAGACGCCGGGCCAGGCTGCGTGCCTCGGAGACGAGCGCGCCCAACTGCCGCAGCTGCTCGCCGGTCGGCGGCGACTCACCCTCGGGCTCATCGGGCCAATCCTCAGTCTCGGCGCAGGGGTACGGATCGTCGGGCAGCCACCGCCGCACCCGGATGCGACGGACTCCCAGCGCCATCACCAGCATCCGGCCGTCGGCCAGCTCCCGGGCCTCCACCACTCGGGCCATGGTGGCCACATCGCACCGCACATCTCCGCCCCCTACCTCGCGGCCCCGCTCGATCAGCACGACGCCCATTTCGGTGTCCGTCGAGATGACGGTGTCGAGCATGGCCACATAGCGGGGCTCGAAGACGTGCAGCGGCAGCGGCGATCCGGGGAGCAGCACCGACTGGAGCGCGAACATCGGCGTAGCCACGGTGGCCTCGCTCCTATTGGCCGGTGTCGGTGCCGGTGTCGGTGCCCGTGTCGACTACCGGCGCCCTCGCCGGTTGCGGATGGAGCAGCGCGTCGGCCGAGGACGGTCCATACGGGTGGCCGGCCGCAGCCGCGATGAGGTCTTCCTGAAAGGCGTTGCAGGAGAGGGCTTGACGCTGCCAAGCGGGATCGAAGATGAGGCCGTCGCGGTTGGAGATCAGCGCGAACGTGAGCACGTCGCCGTTGCGGGCCACGGTCACCCCCGCCAGCGCCGAGACGTCGTTGAGGGTCCCGGTCTTGGCCCACACCGGCTGGTCCACCGCACCGCCGGTCAAGCCGGACGAGTCGGCGACGGCCTCGTCGGAGGGCTGCTCTGCCTCGCATTCCCGCAGGGTGCCGCTCTCCCCCACCACGGCCAGACCGCTCACTAGAGGCGAATCGGGGCCGGCGCGCAGCAGCAGCTTGGCGATCAGGTCACAGGTCAGCCGATTGTGCAGCGAGAGTCCCGAGCCGTCGGCAATGACGATCCCGGTGGTCGAGACGCCCAGCAGTCGCTCCAGCACGTCGTGGACGTCGGTCACCGCCTCGGCGCGGGCCGAGCCTGAGAAACGCCTTCCAATGTCCTTCAGGAGCATCTCGGCAGTGGTGTTGTCCGAGTAGCGCAGCATCCGGGCCACTATTTCGGACATGGGCGGCGACTCGACGCTGCCCAGCGAGTGAAGCTCAGAGAGCGGCGGCGCAGTGCCCTTGGCGGCCTCCCCCGAGATGCGGATGGTGCGGGCCTCCATCAATCCGTCCAGCACCTGCGCGGCGTGGAGCGCGGGATCGACGGCCCGCACGTTCTCCCGCCTGCTGGCGTAGTCCGCCGACGCCGGGAAGGACACGTACCCGTCGTTGAGCAGCAGAGCGGACAGGGGACCGACCTGGTTGCTGTTGACGTAGGACTGCTTCCAGATGGGCTGGCTGCTGGGCTGAACGATCTGGCCCGAGTAGTCCCGCTCCGCCTCGGGGAAGCGCGACTCGTCGGCGAGGACGCTGCCCTCCACCACCGAGATGCCCCGATCGCGCAGGCTGGCCACGGCCTGCACGGAAAGGTCCGTGAAGTCGGTGTGGACCATGGGCTCGGGGAAGCGCCTTATATAGGAGAGCGTCGACAGGACGGGGTCGCCCCGTCCAACCAGATAGACGTCGCCGGCGAGCACGCCGCCGGCAGCCGCGCTGAGGTCCGCGGTGCGCACGAAGGCCTCGGTGGTGAAGGTGGCCTCGGGCCCCGCGGTCTCGAGGATCACGGCCGCGGTGACGATCTTCATCAGCGAGGACGGCACCAGCGGCACCTCGGCCTGCTCGCTCATGACGAGCTCACCGTTGCGGTAGACGGCCCGGCACGTCTGCGGCGGAACGCCGGGCAGCTCGTCTACGCCGGAGAGCCGCTCGAACAGGCGGGCCTCGGTGACCGGACCCGACAGCCACGAAGGCGTCCGGCGAACGTTCAACAGCGGCGTGGACACCACCATCTCCGGAGGGCCGGCGTCGGCGACCCAGCCCGGATCGGAGTCGGCGTTGATGCGCCGCGCCTGGATATACGACCCGATCGCGGTGGTCGCCAGCGCGGCCAGCAGGATCGAGACCAGGATCCGACGCACTCCGCCATCGTACGCCGCCCGCCGCTCCGGGCCGGGCTGCCCGGCCGCGACAGTGTCTCGGTAGGGTCGGCGCATGGACATCGTGGCCGCCCTGTTCATCGACGACATCCAGCTCCGCCAGGTGCCGGGGCCCTCCACCCGCATCGACCTGACCGGCGTGCAGTTCTCGGCGGTCGCCCCCACGGAGCTGCCGCTGGTGTGGGCCCCCCACCTTGTGGTGATCGTTCGCTGCGCTCCCGAAGAGCCCGGCGTCGGGGCTCTCGAGGTCGCCTATTTCCGGGACGAGGAGCGGATAGCCCGCAACGTGCAGCCGCTGCAGGTCGAGCCGGGGAAGTTCAACTACCGGTTGGTCCGGGCCGAACTCGAGTTCGCCGACTACGGCACGGTCGAGGCCCGGGCTCGCATCGATGCCGGACCGGTGACGGTGGTCCCCTACACCCTGCTGCCGCCCCCGAACTAGCCGCTGCCTCCCCGGAACCCGGGCCGCGCGGCCGTGCCCTGGACTCCTCCCCCTCCGGGTCCGCAGTAGTAGCTATGGTGAGCCGCGCGTGCGCGGAGTGCGAGCGGTTGGAGGGCCGGTGACTTCCATCGAGAGGCTTGGAATCAACGTAATCAAGGCGCTGGCTATGGACGCGCCCCATGCGGCCCGCTCAGGCCACCAGGGCACCGCCATGGCCCTGGCTCCGCTCGCCCACGTTCTGTGGACCCGGATCATGCGCTACGACGCCCAGCGGCCGGACTGGCCCGACCGGGACCGGTTCGTGCTCTCGGCCGGTCACGCCTCGATCCTGCAGTACGCCATGCTGTACCTCACCGGCTACGGCCTCACCCTCGACGACCTCAAGGACTTTCGGCAGTGGGGGTCGTCCACGCCCGGCCATCCCGAGGTCGGCTGCACCCCGGGGGTGGAGGTGACCACCGGCCCGCTCGGTCAGGGCATCGCCAACGCGGTGGGCATGGCTATCGCGGAGAGCCAGATGCGAACCCGCTACGGCGCCGATGTCTGCGACCACCGCATCTTCGTGATCGCCGGCGACGGCGACCTGTCCGAGGGTGTCAGCCATGAGGCGGCTTCGCTGGCGGGACACCTGGGCCTGGGCCGGCTGGTGGTGGTCTATGACGACAACGAGGTCACCATCGACGGCGGCACCGACCTCGCTCTCTCCGACAACGCCGCGCAGCGATTCCGGGCCTACGGCTGGCATGTCATCGAACTCGGCGAGGCGGCCGAGGACCTCGACGGACTGGAAGCCGGGCTGCGCCACGCGGCCGCCGTCGAGGACCGCCCGTCGTTGGTGATCCTGCGTTCTGTGATCGCCCATCCCGCGCCCCAGGCATCGGGAACGCCGGCCGCGCACGGCTACGCCATCTTCGACGAGGAGATCGCGGCCACCAAGGACTTGATGGGACTGCCCGCCGCGGAGACGTTCCATGTTCCTTCCGGGGTGCTCGACTACTACCGCCGCGCCGGGACCGCCGGCCAGGACGAGCGCTTCGCCTGGGAGGCCCGCACAGCCGCCTTCGATGGCGACCGCGACGGCCTCGAGGCGTGCTTGGCCGCGACCGGCCGTGCCGGCTGGGAGGACTCGCTGCCGTCATTTGAGCCGGGCCAGTCGGTCGCCACCCGCAAGGCCTCCAGCGCCACCTTGCAGGCCCTCCTACCGGTGGTTCCGGGACTCACGGGCGGCGGCGCCGACCTGACCGGCAACACCGGCACGGCCATAGCCGACGCCGGGGTGTTCTCGACCCGCGGGCCGGGAGGCCGCCAGATCTACTTCGGCGTGCGCGAGCACGCCATGGGAGCCATCGCCAACGGCATGGCCCTTCACGGCGGTGCCATACCGGTGGTGGGCACGTTCCTGGTGTTCGCCGACTACATGCGGCCCGCGGTGCGGCTCGCCGCGCTGTCGGAAGCCAAGGTCATCTTCGTGTGGAGCCATGACTCGGTGGGCGTGGGAGAGGACGGCCCCACCCACCAGCCCATCGAGCATCTGGCCTCGCTGCGAGCCATCCCGAACCTGCGGGTCATCAGGCCCGCCGACGCCACCGAGACGGTGGGGGCCTGGGGGGTTGCGGTGGGGTCCGAGGGTCCGACTGCTTTGATCCTCACCCGCCAGGGCGTGCCCGTGCTCGAGGGCACCCGGGCCGAAGCGGTCGCGTCGGGCGGCTACGCGCTGCGAGAGCCCGCGGAACCCAGCCTGACGCTGGTGGGGACGGGCAGCGAGGTGGCGGTGTGCTGCGACGCGGCCGCGATCCTGGCCGCCGAAGGAGTCGCAGCTCGCGTCGTGTCGCTGCCGTCGTGGGAGCTGTTCGCCGAGCAGCCCTACCCCGAGCAGGCCCGGGTGCTTCGGCCCGATCTCCCGTCATTGGCGGTGGAGGCGGGCAGCACCATGGGATGGAGCCGCTGGACCGACGAGGCGGTAGGCATCGACCGCTTCGGCGCCTCGGCGCCCGGCGCGGTGGTGATGGAGCAACTCGGTATCTCCGCCTCCAACGTGGTCGGCAGGGCCCGGGCTCTGCTGGCCGGCACGCAAACACGGGCCGCCCTGTGATTTGAGAGGAGGACGACTCCGAGATGACTGCGACCACCAGACTGCACGAGCTCTATGACCGTTGCGGCCAGAGTCCCTGGCTGGACAACATCCGCAGGGGCTGGATCACCGGCGGGGACCTCCAGACATGGGTCGAGCAGGGTGTCCGGGGCTTGACCTCGAACCCGTCGATCTTCCAGAAGGCCATCACCGCCACCGCCGACTACGACGACGAGTTCCGGTCCTCCATCGATGCCGGGCTCGACGTCGAATCGTCCTACTGGCGCCTAGTGACCTCCGACATATCGGCTGCGGCCGCGGTCCTGCGCGGGGTCTACGACGAGTCCGACGGACTCGACGGCTATGTGTCGGTGGAGGTCGCTCCCGATCTCGCCCGGGACGGCGAGGCCACCGCCGCAGCCGCCCGGAACCTGCACGATCAGCTCGCGCTGCCCAACCTCTACGTGAAGATCCCGGGAACGGCTGAGGGTCTCGCGCCCATCTCCCAGATGATCGCGGAGGGCAACAGCATCAATGTCACGTTGATCTTCAGTGTTGAGCGCTACCTCGAAGTAGCCGACGCGTACATGTCCGGGCTCGAGCGAAGGTCCGGGGACCTTTCGAGAGTGTCCAGCGTGGCGTCGTTCTTCGTGTCGAGGATCGACACGGAGGTGGACCGGCGCCTCGAGGCGATCGGCACCAACGAGGCTCTGCAGTTACGGGGCAAGGCTGCCATCGCCAACGCCAAAGTCGCATACTCCCATTTCCAGAGGCTCTGCTCCGGGCCGCGCTGGCAGGCGCTGTCCGCCAGAGGGGCCCGACCTCAGCGCCTGCTGTGGGCGAGCACATCGACCAAGAACCCGGCCTATCCCGACACGCTCTACGTCGACGAGCTGATCGGCCCTGGAACGGTGAATACCCTTCCCGACGCCACGTTGGAGGCCTTCGAGCACCATGGCACCGTCGAGCCCACGCTCGGGTCGGGAACCGACGAGGCCGTCGAGGTGCTCGACCGGATCGCAGCGGTGGGCGTCGACCTCGAAGCCGTCACCGCCCAACTCGAGGACGAGGGCGTCGCCGCTTTCGCCAAGAGTTTCGACGAGCTCCTAGGGGTGCTAGGTGACAAGGCCGACGACCTCCACGCCGCCTCCCGCCCCTCCTAGCCGCCCCAGGGCCGGGGAGCTACCGGACCGGCTGCAGCGGCTCGAGGACGAGAGCATCCACATCATCCGCGAGGTCAGAGCGCAGTTCAGCAACCCCGTGATGCTCTACTCGATCGGCAAGGACAGCTCGGTGATGCTGCACCTGGCCCGCAAGGCGTTCCATCCCGGCCCGATCCCCTTCCCGTTGCTGCACATCGACACGACCTGGAAGTTCTCCGAGATGATCGCCTTCCGGGACCGGATGGCCGACGAGATCGGCTTCGAACTCGTGGTGCACACCAACCCCGAGGGGGTCGCAGCACAGATCAACCCCTTCGACCACTCGTCGCAGCACTACACCGACGTGATGAAGACACGGGCCCTCAGGCAGGCCCTCGACGCCGGCCGCTACGACGCCGCCTTCGGCGGGGCGCGGCGCGATGAGGAGCGCTCGCGGGCCAAGGAGCGGGTCTTCAGCTTCCGGGACCGGCTCCACCGATGGGATCCGAGGAACCAGCGGCCCGAGCTCTGGAACCACTACAACGGCAGGATCTCCGCCGGCGAGAGCATCCGGGTGTTCCCGTTGAGCAACTGGACCGAGCTGGACGTGTGGCACTACATCGAGGCCAACGGCATAGAGGTCGTGCCGCTGTACTTCGCCGCGCCGAGACCGGTGGTCGAACGGGACGGGACCCTGATAATGGTGGACGACGACCGGTTCAGGTTCGAGGCTGGCGAACGGCCCGAGGCGCGGTCGGTGCGCTTCCGCACGCTGGGGTGTTACCCGCTCACCGGCGCGGTCGAGTCGACCGCGGCCACCGTGCCGGAGATCGTGGCCGAGATGGCCGGCGCCACCCGCTCCGAACGGGAGGGCCGGGTGATCGACCACGACCAGGCCGGCTCCATGGAGGAGAAGAAGCGGGAGGGCTACTTCTGATGGCCCCCGCGGAAGCCGCAGGCGGCGGCCCGGGCCCGCGGCACGATCTGCTTCGCCTGCTCACGTGCGGCTCGGTGGACGACGGCAAGTCGACACTGATCGGACGGCTCCTGCACGACTCGGACCTTCTCTACGACGACCACCTGGCCGCGGTGCGCAAGGACTCGGCCGTCTCGGGCCATGCCGGGGGGCAAGTCGATCTGGCCCTGCTGGCCGACGGACTCAAGGCCGAACGTGAGCAGGGCATCACCATCGACGTCGCCCACCTGTACTTCTCGACCTCCCGGCGAAGCTTCATCATCGCCGACGCTCCCGGCCACGAGCAGTACACCCGCAATATGGCCACGGGCGCCTCCACCGCGGACTTGGCCGTGATACTCGTCGACGCAGCCAAGGGTGTGACCACCCAGACCCGGCGTCACAGCGCCATCGTGAGCCTGCTGGGCATCAAGGCGGTCGTCATGGCGATCAACAAGATGGACCTCGTCGGCTACGCCGAGGACCGGTTCGACGCGATTGCGGCCGAGGCCTCCGGTCTTGCCGGCGCGCTCGGACTGCCCGCCCCCGTATGCATTCCCATGTCGGCGCTGCACGGTGACTGCATCGTTGAGCAGGGCGCGAGCATGGGATGGTACGACGGACCCTGCCTCATGGAACACCTCGAGCAGGTGGATGTCGGCCGCGCCGCCGGCCCGGCTGGCGCACCGGAGCACGTCGACGCGCTGCGACTGCCGGTGCAGCTGGTCATCCGGCCCGACCAGAGCTTCCGGGGATACGCGGGGACCGTCTGTTCGGGAATGCTGCGGCCGGGAGACGATGTGCGGGTCGAGCCCTCGGGCCTCATCACCACCGTCGAGCGGATCGTCACCTTCGACGGCGACCTCGACGAGGCCGGGCCGGGCCGGGCCGTGACCGTGACCACGGCCGATCCGATCGACATCGGCCGCGGCGACATCCTGTGTAGCCCGGACCGGCCGCCCGAGCGGGCCCGAGAGTTCACCGCGACGCTGGTCTGGATGTCGGAGTCTGATCTCGTCCTTGGCCGGGACTACCAACTCCAGCAGGCCGGACAGAGACTGCGCTGCCGGGTGACCGAGCCCGTCCGCCGCCTCGACGTCGACACGCTCACCTCGGCGCCAGCGCCGGCCATGAGACTCAACGACATCGCCTCGGTGACGCTGCGAACCGACGCCGAGCTCATGTTCGACCCGTACGAGCAGAACCGGACCTGTGGGTCGTTCATCCTCATCGACCCGAGCGACAACGCCACCGTGGCCGCGGGGATGATCAAGGCGGCGACCCGGGCCGCCCACATCGTTCCCAGCGCCGGCCGGGTGTCGCCCCAGACGAGAGCGCAGCTGCTGGGCCATAGGGCCCTGACGGTCTGGTTCACCGGGCTGCCCGGCTCGGGAAAGTCGACGCTGGCCAGAGCGGCCGAGGCCGAGTTGGCCGCGGCCGGAGTCTTCGCCTGCGTGCTCGACGGCGACAACCTGCGATTCGGACTCAATGCCGATCTGGGGTTCGCGCCCGAGGACCGGGCTGAGAACATCCGCCGGGCCGGCGAGGTGGCCGCTCTGCTGCACCGGTACGGCGCAGTCGTGCTGGCTGCGTTCATCTCGCCCTACCGCCAGGACCGCGACCGGGTGAGGAACCTGCATCCCGCGGGCACCTTCATGGAGGTGTTCGTGGACGCGCCGCTCGACGTCTGCGAGGCGCGCGACCCCAAGGGCCTCTACGCCAAGGCGAGAGCCGGCACCATCTCCGACCTGACCGGCGTGTCAGCCCCCTACGAGGCGCCGGCCGAGGCCGAAATGCGCGTCCGCACGGCCGAGACCGACGTCTCGGAGGCGTCGGCCGAGATAGTGGCCGAGGTGCTGCGGCGGGTGCGCGAACCCGGTGGCGGCACGAGTGGGCCCCACTAGCGTGGGGTCGCCATGGCGCTGAACCGCTACGACGACCGAGCGGCCCGCTAGCCTCGGGCTCACGCGGCGCCTACAGATCGGACCCAAGGAGGTGCGCGGCCTTCTCGACGGCTCGCCGGGCCCGAGTGAGGCGCTTCTCCTCGTCCGACGACTTCGTCTCGCCCGCCTCAATGGAATCCCGCAAGCTCTCAAGGGCCAGATCCGCGATCTCCTCTGCGATGGCCGAGAGCCGCTCTGAAATATCATGACGCTTATCAACCATGCCTGACACCATAAGCGCACAATAGGCGGATGCGGCCGCTCACCAAGACTCTTCGCCAGGCCCGCAACCCGCGCCTGCTGGCCGCGTCGGCAGCCACCGGCGTGATCGTGGCGCTGGTGGTGGCCGCGTTCGAGACGCTGGCGCTCCACGTCGTGCTCGAGCGGGTCCTGCACCAGAACCTGGCCGTGCTCGCGCTGGCCCCCGTGCTGGGCATCGCAGCCTCCAAGCTGGTGCTGCGCACCGTGGGTGGCGGCACGTCGGGCTCCACTTCCGACGAGTACGTCAGGGCGTTCCATGAGCGCCACCCCAGCATTCCCATGCGGTTCCTTCCCGCCAAGCTGCTGGCGGGGGTCGCCACCATCGGCTCCGGGGGCGCAGTGGGCCTTGAGGGCCCCTCGCTGTACGCCGGATCGTCGGTGGGGCTGTTCGTTCACGAGCGCCTGGGCCGCTTCTTCAGGCGCGACGAGGCCCGGCTGCTGCTCACCGCCGGAGCTGCGGCCGGGGTGGCGGCAGTGTTCAAGACCCCGGCCACCGGAGTCATATTCGCCCTCGAGGCCCCCTACCGCGACGACGTGACCCCCCAGGCGCTGCTCCCCTCGCTGATCGCGTCGGCCGCGAGCTACGTCACGTTCGTGTTCCTCGTCGGCAGCACCCCTGTCGTCCCATTCCTGGGCGAGGGCCCCGTCGACGTCGACGGTGCCGCCGCCTTGCTCGAGGTGCAGATCGGGGACCTGCTGGGAGCCCTCATCTTGGGTATCGCCGCCGGGCTGGGCGGCCGGGGCTTCGCCTGGCTGGTGCGCCAAGCCAAGCACGCCACCCACACGGTCTCCTGGCCCAGGCGGGCAGTGGCGGCCGCCGCGGTCATGGCGGGCCTTACGGTGTTGGCCGACGCCGCCTTCGGCGAGGTCCTCAGCCTGGGACCCGGAACCAGGGCGATGGAATGGGTCGTGCAGCAGGACGCGCTTGAGCTGATCGCCCTGCTTTTCGGGGTCAGGGTCGCGGCCACACTGGCCACGGTGCTGGGCGACGGCGTAGGGGGCCTGTTCATCCCGCTGGCCACTCTCGGGGTGATCGGCGGCCAGTTCGTCGGCGTGGCCCTGGACGCAGAGTCCACAGGCCTGTACGCCACGCTGGGCCTGGCCGCATTCCTCGGCGCCGGCTACCGGGCCCCTATCGCAGCGGTGATGTTCGTGGCCGAATCCACCGGTGCGGCCGCATTCGTAGTGCCTGCGCTGGTTGCCGCGGCGGTGAGCCAGGTGGTGGGCGGCCCGGCCTCGGTAACCGAGTACCAGCGATCCAAGCGGCTGGGCCATATCGAGCAGCGTTTCACCCTGCCGCTCAGCTCGATCCTCACCACGGACGTGCTGACGGTCCCGCCCGACGCGACCGTGTCGGAGTTCGTGTACATGCACGTCCTGGGCCGGCGCGAGCGGGTTGTGCCGGTCGTGTCGGGCAGTACGTATCTGGGCATGGCCCAGCTCTCGCAGCTGTCCTCAGTGAGCCGCGACGAGTGGGAGACCACCTCGGTCGAGTCCGTGATGGCGACGGACCTCCCGGCCGGGTCGCCGTCGTGGACTGTTCGGGACGCGGTGGTGGCCATGGAGGCGGCTGACGTCGAGGTGCTGGCCGTGACCGACAGCGCCGGCAACTTCATCGGCGTAGTCACCGAGGACGACGTCGTGCGGCTCGGCGAGATCCTCGAGGAAACCGAGGGCTGACCGCGGAGAGACTGTCAGTCGTCGTCGGCGGCGAACTCCGCCTCGGCCAACTCCTCGTCGGCGAACTCCTCGGCCCAGGACGCGTGCTCGGGCTTCACGTAGTCGTCCGGCTCGTTGAAGGATTCGATCAGCCCTTGGAGATCGTCTACCTGCGAGCGCTTGAACTTGCGGGCTTCCTCATACCTTCGGTGTCGCCCCTTCTTCACGGCCCAACTCCCGGTTTGACGGATTCGCAGAGCTTTCATTGTACCGGACGGGTGCCGCCGGCCCACCCGAATCGCTACTGCGGGGCTGGTCGGAATGTGGTCAGGCCACCGGCCGGTGACTGCGCTCCTCGAGGACGAGTTGGCCGTTGTCGAATGCCAAAGCGGCCTCGCCCGCGACCAGCCGCCGCAACGGCTCACCCACCATCTCCGAACGCCATCCCCGGGCCAGCCGAGCGTCTGCGTCGCCGCGGATCAGGGCTTCGATGTCGGCCCTCGTGGCCAGCAGCGACGGCTCGATCATGCGGTTGCGGGCGAGCTGGCTCACCCAGGAGGTCACCAAGCCCACGGCCGGGCGAAGGCGGTCGGCCGCCTCGGTGCGGGCCGTGCGCTTCGGGGGTGGGCGCCAGTCGGACACGAGCCCGTCGGCGACCGCCTTGAGGATGGCCGGCCCCAGACGGCCGCGGGCCACGCCCTCACCCACGCCCCGCACCGCGGCCAACTCCTCGGTCGTTCGGGGCGCGGCCTGCGAGACTGACACCACCGCGACGTCTGACAGGACGTGGCGGACCGGCTGATTGACCTTGGCCGCCCGAAGCTCACGCCACATCGCCACCGATCGGACCACAGGCAGATCGCGGCGCCTCAGATGTCGCACTTCCTTGAGTCGGGACCAGGCTTCCTCAGGTCGCTGGCCCTGCCGGTTGCGTTCGAGCAGCAGCTCGAACTCGGCTTGGGCCCAGTCCTGCCGGCCCAACTCCTCGAGCCGAGCGGCGAGCCGTTCGTGGATCTCCAGCAGGTGCATCACATCGCTGGCCGCGTAGTCGAGTTGCGAAGCCTTCAGCGGCCGTGCCAGCCAGTCGGTGAGCCGGTCCGCCTTCGGGGGCCTCCAGCCGATCTCGCTCTCATAGAGCGAAGACAGCGCGGGCGTGCCGAGGCCCAGGAACCCGGCCGCGATCTGCGTGTCGAAGATGCGCCCGGGGACCGCCCCGCAGCAGTGGTCGAGCACCTCCAAGTCCTGTCCCGCCGCGTGGGCGACCATCAGACCGCCCGCTCCGAAGACCTCGGCCAGTGGGGCCACATCCACAGCCAGCGGGTCTATGAGGACCAGATCGGTGGGCCAGGCGATCTGGATCAACGCAGCCTGGGGCCGGTAGGTGCGCTCCCGGTGGAACTCGGTGTCGAGCGCGAAGCGAGGCTCGGCGGAAACCGTTCCCACCACGTCCCGAAGCCCCTGGTCGGAGTCGATGTAGCGGTAGGACACCGCGGCGCGGCCGCGGGAGCGAGAGCGGGAGCGGCGATCGCGGGGCACTGGGTCCGTCAGGCGGACGCGGGGCCCGTCTCCACCGGTCGACCCGACTGGTGCCAGGCGTTCGTTCCTCCGGCGACGTTGACCGCGTCCACACCCAGGGACCGGAGGAACCCGACGGCCTGCCCGCTGCGGCCCCCGACCGCGCACACCACGCACACCGCCTGGCCCGCCGACGCCATCCTGAACTCATCGACTGCCTCCGGGACCGATGCAAGCGGCACCAGCACTGCGCCCGGTATGCGCACGTCGGTGTACTCGTCGGGCTCACGCACATCGAACACGGCCGCTCCGGCGGCGCGCCGACGCTCTAGCTCGTCGATGTCTATCTCGGGGATGTCGGCGTCTTGCATGCCCGCCTCTTCTGTGTGGCCGTCGCCAAGCGTAGTTGGGGCAAGGTCCTCGGGACGGTCCGCGTCGGCGTACCAGTTCGTTCCGGGCACCTCGACCGCGACCGTCCGCAACTGCTGGGCCGCCTGGTTCAGTGCCCTAACTCCTGTGGCGAACGCCTCCGACAGCCGCGGCAGGCATCTCCGGTGCCACCCGGAATGCGTCCACTGGGGAACCCCACCGCCCAGCGGTACAACCAGGTCGGCGGGCGGCGGGCCGGCTCCAGAACGGTCGGTGGCATCGGCGAGGCGATCAATCACCAACCGCACTGCGGTCGGGTCGGGCGCCTTTGCGTCGCAGGGCAGAGTCACCACCGTGTCCGGGCCGGAGCCGCCGGGCGGGTCGAGCGCGTCGAGGGCGGTGATCACCCCTCCCAGCGGGCCCTGTCCGGGATGGCGATCCGGTACGTGATCCAGGCCCAGGGCGCTGAGACGAGAACGGTCTCCGCCCACCACCAGCACGGGAGCGGCCCCCGCGGCCCGCAGCGCGCCCGCGGCACGAACCACCATCGGCTCTCCCTCGATCTCGATGAACGCCTTGTCGGTGCCCATCCTGGAACTGGCTCCACCCGCCAGCACGGCCCCCATGCAGCGGAGGGGTGACGCCGACCTATCCACGCGGCCCCGAGCTGTCTGGATGAGGCCAGTCAGGGTCGAGTTGCACCAGGAACAAGGCGCACCGCTCGGCCTCGTCGGTCTCCCCGATCCGCCCGGCGACACGCTGCAGCCCGCTGAGGGCGCGCAGGAAGCCGCGGTTCGACGGATACTTCCAGCGCACGTAGCCGGAGCCGCGCCAGCCGCTGGCCCTCAGCCGGTCCAGGCCGCGGTGGTACCCGGTGCGGAACGCGGCGTAGGCCAGAGCCGGAGGCGCGCCCGCCGACTCGAGGGTCTCGCCGAGCGAGGCCCAGGCCTCCAGGCTGACCGGCCGGCGCTCGCAGACTGCGCCTATTGCGGCCACGGGATCGTCGCTGGCGGCGGCCCCAGCCAGCGCGGCCCGGACCTCGTCGGGCTCAGGGGGCAGAACGGTCTCAGGCGGACCGTGCCGCAGGAGGGGAACACCGGCGTCACTCATCGCCGCCGAGGCTACAACTACCCTCCGCCAGAGTGATGGGTGAGTGGGTCGACGCCGAGTCCCTGCAGGCAATCCTCCTCGGCGCGATCGTGGCCCTGGGGGTCCTTGCCGCGCTGGTGATGCGGGTCGTGCGCAGGCTGCTGCTGCGACTCGTGCTGGTGGTGCTCATCGGCGCGCTGGCTGCGAGCCTGTGGCTGCAACGCGCCGATCTGCAGGACTGCGTGGAGACCTGCTCGTGCAAGCTGTACGGCCAGGAAGTGGCCGTTCCCGCCGACGCCAACCCCAACTGCGCCTGACCGGAGCCCGACCGGGCAGTTCTCAGTCGAACGTCAATCCGACGAGTTCCTCGCTCAACGCCCAGAGCCGCGTCGAGGTCTCCGCATCGTCGAGATAGGCCATCCGCCCCTTCTCGCCCGGCCCGACGACCGTCGGCCCGCAGTCGGCCAGGTAGGCGCCGTTGTGGCCGGCCGCCTCGACGGCTGTGGCGGCCCACACCTGGGTGGCCGCGCCGGCCTCGACGCTCTTGAACTTCAGCCCGCCGCCGCCCTTTCCCTCGGCTTCGTTCTCGGCTCGCCGGGCCATCAGGCGCTCGATCATCTCGGGTGTCATGTGGCGGCCAAGGTTCGTGACGATCGCGCCGGGGTGCACCGATACCGAGAGCAGTCGCTCGCCGTGGCGGCGGGCGAGCTCGGCGGCGAAGCGTGCGTTGGCGCTCTTGGACCGGCCGTAGGCGATCCACGGGTCATAGTCGGCCCTCTCGAAGTTCGGATCGTCCAGCGCCACGTCGGAGATCCTGTGACCGCCCGACGACAGCGTCACCACACGGGGCCGGTCAGCCGCCAGCAACAAGGGCATGAGTCGCGCCGTCAGCGCAAAGTGCCCGAGGTGGTTGGTGCCGAACTGGGTCTCGAAGCCGTCGGCGGTCCTCCCCTCGGGGCAGCTCATGATCCCCGCGTTGTTGAGGAGAACGTCGATGCGGTCGATGTCGGCCCCGACCGCATTGACGAAGGATTCGATGCTGGCGAGGTCGGCGAGGTCGACCGTGTACAGGGTGAGGTCGGCGCCGGGCACGGACCCCCGGATGCGCGCTGCCGCCTCGGCGTTCTTCTCCCGATCGCGCGCCAGCATCAGGACCCGTGCGCCCCTGGCCGACATCGCCCTCGCCGACTCCTCGCCCAGACCGCTCGACGCTCCGGTGATCGCAACGATGCGACCTGACAGGTCCACACCCTCGAGGACCTCGTCGGTCGTCGACTCTGCACCGAACACTCCCACGATCACCCTCCTCGTGCCGGCCAGCCTGGTGCCTCAGATGGGAAGGTCACCCGTGGCACGACGGGTGGATCCGGTGTCGCTGAACGCCGCAATCGTGCGCTGCGCGATCCGCATCTGGTGTATCTCGTCGGCACCGTCGGCGAAGCGGGCCCAGCGGGCGTGCTGGTACATGTGGGCGAGCGGCGTGTCCGTCGAGTAGCCGAGCGCGCCGTGCACCTGGATCGAGCGGTCGATCACACGGTTGAGGGTGTTGGCCACGAAGTGCTTCGCCATCGACACCTCCGACTTGAAGTCCTCTCCGCGGTCGATCTTGTAGGCCGCGTGGAGGACCATGAGCTTGGACTGGTAGACCTCCATCGCGGAGTCGGCGATCATCCACTGGATCCCCTGCTTCTCAGCCAGGAGCGAACCGTGCGAGAAGCGGTTCAGCGCCCGGTCCACCATCATGTCGAGGGCGGTCTCTGCCTGGGCGATCCACCGCATGCAGTGGGCTAGGCGGGCCGGTCCGAGCCGATACTGGCCGAGCAGGTGGCCCTGTCCGCGGCCGCCGAGCCGCTGGTCGTCGTGGACCCGGAGGTCCTCGATGAGGATCTCGGAATGGCCGGTGCTGCCGTGCATGGTCTCGATCTCGCGGACCTCGTTCCAGCCATCGTGGGGAAGGTCGATGATGAACGCGGTGTTGGCCGCCTGCGGGATGTCGGGGTTGTCCTCGGTGCGGCAGATGAGGATGGCGAAGTCGGCCCGGTGGGCCTGCGAGATGAACCACTTGCGGCCGTTGATCACCCACTCGTCGCCGTCGGTGTACGCACGGGTCTGTATCAACGTGGGATCGGAGCCGGCGACCTCGGGCTCGGTCATGGCGAAGCACGACCGCGCCGTACCGGCGCAGAGCGGCCTGAGGTATCGCTCGGCCTGCTCTGGCGTCGCCCAGTGCAGCAGCGTGTGCATGTTGCCCTCGTCGGGTGCCTGGCAGTTGAACACCCACGGTCCGTAGTAGGACTTGGCCGCCTCGGCCTGGACCATGGCCAACTCGACGTGCCCGAGGCCCATCCCGCCCCACTCCGGGGGCATGTGGGGCAGCCACAGCCCGGCCGCCTTGGCCTGTTTGCGCAGGCCGATCAGGGCCGAGACGCGCTCGGCGCCGGCGAGACCCTCGCCGCCGTCGCTTCCCTCGATCCGGTCGGCGACCGGAGCGATGACCTCCTCCACGAAGGCGCGGACCCTCCGCCGCAGCTCCTCCACCTCGGGCGACAACGTGAAATCGATGGCCATGGGCCCGGCTGGAGCCGGCGAATTCGCTTAGGGGACGCGCTCCAGGCGGAGCACGTTGGCGCTGCGCGACCGGTTGTCCGCGCCGGCCAGGATCCCGACGATCTCGCCGGAGCGAGCGAAGTCGCGGTCGCGGGCCACCGCCACCGCCTGGCGGACCATCTCCTCGTTGGAACCCCTGTCCTTGACCAGCACCGGTGTGGTGCCCCAGCTCAGGGTGAGCTGCTGCACGGTCCTGGCGTTGTGGGACAGGCCGATGATCCGGGCATGGGGCCGGAACCGGGCCATGGACCGCACGGTGAAGCCGGTGCCGGAGATGGCCAGGATGGTGGAGATCCCCAGCCCGTCGGCGGCCCGCCAAGCGGCCATTGTCATGGCGTCGGTGATCGAGGCGGCGTCGCGGGTGGAATCGTCGGTCATACGCAGCTCGGCGAGGCGCTCGGCCCACAGCTCGTAGTCGAACTCCTCGTCGGCCCGCTGGGCGATGCGGTCCATGGTGCGGACCACGTTCGCAGGATCGGTCCCAACAGCGGTCTCGCCCGAGAGCATCAGCGCCGAGGAGCCGTCGAACACGGCGTTGGCCACATCGCTGGCCTCGGCCCGGGTGGGCGACGGGCGCGACACCATCGACTCGAGCATCTGCGTGGCGGTGATCACCGGGCGGCCGCCGGCGATGCACTGCTGGATGATCTGCTTCTGGAGATGGGGCAACTCCTCGATGCTGCACTCGCTGCCGAGGTCGCCGCGGGCCACCATGATCGCTCCGGCGGTGTCGATGATGCCGGCCAGGTTCTGCACTGCTGCCCTGGTCTCGATCTTGGCGATCAGCAGCGGGCCCCGGGGATGGGGCTCGGTGCCGACTCGCCGGATATCGTGGGCGGAGCGCACGAACGATATGGCCACCATGTCCACGCCTAGTTCGATGAAGGCGTCGAGCGCCACGAAGTCGCTGGGAGTCGGCGTGGACATCCGCAGCCGGTCGGCGGGGATGTGCACGCCGGGGCAGCCCGACAGGACGCCGCCGTGGATGACGCGGACCTTGAGGCGGTCGCCGCCCTTGTCGATGACATCGAGCACCACCCGCCCGTCGCCCACGTCGAGGGTGTCCCCCACCAGCACGTCGTCCATCAGGCCGTCGTAGTCCACCTCCACGACGCTGTCGGTCGAGCGGTCGCTGCCGACCACCAGCTCGACGGTGCTGTCGGCGTGGAACCGCACCGGATCCTCGCCGAAGCTGGCTGCCCGCACCTTGGGTCCGGGAAGGTCTACCAGGATCCCCACCGGCCGGCCCTCCTGCTCGGAGACCCAGCGGATGCGCTGGTAGCGCTCGATGGCCTCGTCGAGCGTCCCGTGGGCCAGCCCGATGCGGGCCACGTCCATTCCGGCCGCCATCATGTCCCGGAGCGTGGACTCGTCCTCGCTGGACGGACCGATGGTGGCGACGATCTTCGTGCGGCGCTGCATGTCCACAACGCTATCGCCGGCGGTGGACACCTGTGGATAACTGCCTGCCTGTGCCATGCGCCCATTACGGTGCGGGCATGGCGCGCCACCCGTACCTGGACGTGGACGGGCCCATCGCCTTCGCCCACCGGGGCGGGGCCGAGGAGTTCCCCGAGAACACCCTGCGGGCCTTCCGCCACGCCGTGGACCTGGGCTACACCCATGTGGAGACCGATGTCCACGCCACCGCCGACGGGGTCGCGGTGGCGTTCCACGACGACTCCCTGGACCGGGTCACCGACGGGAAAGGCGTCGTGGGCGACCTCCCCTGGAGCCGGGTCCGGCAAGCCCGGGTGGCCGGCACCGACCCGATCATGCTGCTCGACGAGCTCCTGGAGGAGCTGCCGGACACCAGGATCAACATCGATCCCAAGAGCGACGCCGCGGTCGGGCCGCTGGTGGAGGTGCTCCGGCGAACCGGCGCGGTGGAGCGGGTATGCGTGTGCTCGTTCTCGGACCGGCGCACCCGGCAGGTTCGCGACCAGATCGGGGGCTCGCTGTGCGTGGGTGCCGGCCCTCGCGGCATCGCCCGCCTGCTGGCTGCCTCGGCCCGGCTCGGTGCGCCGGCGTCCTTCGACTTCCACGCCGCTCAGGTGCCGGTCCGCTCCAAGGGCCTGACGCTGGTGCGGCCCGCGATGCTGGCCGCGGCCCATCGCCACGGCGTCGCGGTCCATGTCTGGACCATTGACGAGCCGGCTGAGATGCACCGCCTCCTCGACATGGGGGTGGACGGCATCATGACCGACCGGCCTTCGCTGTTGCGCCAGGTGATGATCGAGCGGGGCCACTGGGAGGCCTGATCGGGCCGTTCGGAGCCCCCGATTCGGCGCCAGACTGTGACCTCACTGTGCATAACTGGGCGCCGCTTGGGGATTTCTCGAAAATGCTCGGGATTTCGATGGGGATTTCGCGTTTTGGGGTTGACAACCCGGAGCAGACCCCCCAAGATGCCCAGCGTCCGAAGTGAGCAGCGACGGAGACACCGGACCAGTAGTCGAGGGCCTCGGCCGGAGACAGCGGAACGGAGTCGATGGAGCGGTCCGCAGAGGACACCCAGCCAGCCAGACCGGTTCTCAGGAGCCGGTGGGTCAGCCGGGGACACGGAGGTTCTCCTCCGAGCTAGCGGTAGGAATCCCCGACGGGGGAGGGTGACAGCAAGGTCGGAGGAGGGTCACCTCGCCGGGAGGCCCGGCGACAACCGAGCACACCGCCGGGTGAGCGAGGGAGTCACCGGAATACGCCTCAAGGTGAGGGTGTCGCCGAGGCACCGGGTCGAGTCCGATCCCGACGGGGAACGGGGAGAACCGGAGTCTCAGGAGGTGCCGACGGGTACCGCCGGGTGATTCAGGCCAACGCCACGGAGCCGTCCGGGGCGGGGGTCAGGGCACAGAACCGGATACGGGGATGTGTCCCGGAGTACCGCAGAATCCGACGGGATTAGGCGGTCGGTGGATAGGCGCAATCGGAGCCCCGAGAAGTTAAGCGGCGAAAGCCGGGAGGCTACTCGGGGCTCCGTCGCGTCCCGGCCACGATCATGCACTGAGGCCGCCGTCAGCCAATGTGTATACTCCCCCGCGAAATAAGCAGGTGCTGGCGCAGTAGTTGCCGGCTCCATGAAAGGACAAGACCAGATGAAGAGAATCATGGCACTGACAGCCGCAGTGAGCCTGTTGGCCCTGTTCGCGCTGGCAAGCCAGGCGAGCGCCCAGGACGGGCCGTCCCTGACAGCGGACCCCCCAGCCGTGCCGGCCGAGGGTGAGTACACCTTCACCATCAGCGGGTCTGGGTTCACCGCCGGGCTTGCTCTGTTCGTGCTGCCGTGCACCGCCCCCGGCGAGCCGATGACCCCCGATAACGTCGCCGCGGCAATTGCGGCCATCGGCCAGACCGATTGCAACCTCGGCAGCATGACGCCGGTTGTAGTCGGCGCCGACGGCACCTTCAGCCTCACCGCCACGGCGACAGTGGGCCAGAACTTTGTCTGGATCGCCGGCGACGCCGCACAGACGGAGGCTGGCGCTGTGCCGGTGTTCATCGTCGAGCCGATGGACGACATGGGTGACGACATGGGTGACGACATGGCTCCCGAGGGTGCGGCTGAGACCGGCTTCGGCGGCACAGCCGGATCCGACGGCAACAGCGTGGCCGTCCCGCTGGCCGCCACGCTGGCGGCAGTAGCCCTGCTCGGCGGAACAGCCCTGGTGGCCCGGCGCCACAGCTAACGACAAACCAACCCGCCGGGGGCTGGAGTTCGTAACGGACGCCGAGCCTGGCGGCAAGATTGCGGACTGCGGCAGCGGCCTTCATGGTCGCTGCCGCAGCCGCGTTACCTCAGCCCGAAGGGGACGGCGTGTGTATACTCGCCCGCAGTTGCGTGTGCTTAAAGGCGCGTGCAGCGGGAGCTGTATTGGTACAGGTACGAGCTACTAGCTCCGCGAAAGGACAGAACCTATGAAGAGAATCATGGCACTGACAGCCATCGTGAGCGTGTTGGCCTTGTTTGTGCTTACCAGCCAGGCTTCGGCTCAGGACGGGCCGTTGCTCACAGCAGATCCGCCGGCCGTGCCTGGACCGGGGACATACACCTTCACGCTCACCGGATCGGGCTGGAGTCCGGGCCTGGCGGTCTTCATCGTGCCGTGCTCGTATTCCGGCGAACAGCTCACGACCGCGTCGTCGGTCGAGGAAATGGCGGCCACCTTGGGGCCCATGGGCCAGGACGACTGCGTCCTTGCACCCATGGGTACAGCGGTCGTCGGCGGTGATGGCACCTTCACCGTAGAGGTCACCCACGATGTCCCGGCGAACTTCGTGTTCGGTGCCGGAGATGCCGCCGGCACTGAGGACGGCGCTGCTCCGGTCCTGTTCATCGCGGAGGACATGGGCGACGACATGGCCGACGACATGGCCGACGACATGATGCCGGAGGGTGCGGCCGAGACGGGCTTCGGCGGCATGGCCGGATCCGACGGCAACAGCGTGGCCGTCCCGCTGGCCGCCACCCTGGCGGCAGTAGTCCTGCTCGGCGGGGCTGCGATCGTCACTCGGCGTCACGCCTAACAGACAACCAACCCGCTAGGGGCGGGAGTTCATGGCGAACACCAAGCCCTCAGCGGCAAGACTGCGGACTGCGGCAGCGGCACTCATCGCCGCTGCCGTAGTCGCGTCCTGCAGCGCTAGCCCGCCGCGCACCGTCGTACCCGCGCCCGCCACTTCAACGTCGACGACCTCAAGCGACACCGCTGCCGCCGACCCCGCGGCCACAGCCGCTCAAGAGTCGACACCGACGGTCGCGACGGAAGCACCGGAAGCCGCGACGGAGATGTCGACGACCGATGCAACAGCGCCCGCGACCGACACAGAAGCGCCGACGCCCAGCGCAGGAACGACGCTCATCGCGGTGGAGCCATCGGCCTCGGTCGCTGAACCGGCCGTGGCCCCCGTAACCACCGCCACTGGTGCCGGTATCGCCGCCGCGTCGTGGGACTACTCGCCGTTGGTGGACCACTTGAGCCTCGACGCGGTCACCGACGCACGGATGCAGGCGCCCAACCCCGCGGTCATCCGCATCCCGAGACTCGAGGTGGAAGCCTCGATCATCCCCCTCGGCCTTCAAGAAGACGGCTCGATCGAGGTACCGGAGGACCCGGACCAGGCGGGCTGGTGGCTGGGCGGCCCCGAGCCGGGCGAGACGGGTCCCGCCGTGATTCTCGGCCATGTGGACTCCCAGGAGGAGGGGCCGGCCGTGTTCTTCTACCTTCAGTACCTGGACCCCGGTGACGAGATCCACATCGACCGGGTGGACGGATCGACGATCACCTACGTGGTCGAGTCGACCGAGCGTCACAACAAGGACGAGTTTCCCACCGACGCCGTCTACGGGCCGACCGAAGCGCCGACGCTGAGGCTGGTCACCTGCGGCGGGGACTTCGACTTCGGCGTGAGGACCTACGAGGACAACGTGATCGTCTTCGCCTCACTGGCCTGACCAATACTTCGGGCACCACCGACACGCCGGGCCCGACGCCCCGCACCTGCTTCTCAAGCCACGACCGCGGTAATGACCTCCACATCGCGATACTGACGGTGAGTCACCGATGTCGCGTAATGGTTCAACAACCGCAGCGCGGCATCACGTTCGACGACCGCCTCCAAGTCGCGTGCCTCGGGCTCCGACAGCAGCATGATGCGCTCTTGAAGGTTCTGGGCACCTGACGGCGCGGCCACGAACTCTGCTTCGATAGTGGCTCCCTGCAGGGTCACGGTCAGCCGAACCTGCCGGTTGGGGTCATATGAGTGGATGTCGGACTGGATCAGCACCATGAGCGCCTCCTCGGAGACTGCCGTCAGCCTGTCCTTGAGCTCCCCGCGGTCGACGGGCAAGCTCGAGACGAACTCCTTGATCTCGTCGGCACTGAAGGCGGCGAGCGCCAAGTCGACGCGGTGCCGTTCGGTGCGTAGCGCCCGTCGCGCCGTCAACGCGATCAGCACGACGCTTCCAGCCGTGAGGCCGTTCATGGCATCAAGGCCCCTAGCGTCCCCCAGCACCGCCCCGGCGACCTCAAAGACGACTCCTGCGCCGATCGGTGCCCACAACACCGCCGGGGCGCCCCGCCCCTTGAACGGGCTGACCGCGACCAGCTTCGTTACCAGCACGAGCAGAACGGACACAAAGAACACGACGATGACGGCCCGCGGCACCGCTATCAAGGCCGCCTGCAGTTTCGGGGATGCCGCCACTGCGACGAACACCGCAAGGAATGGGGCCCGGAGGCGTCGGGGATCTCCGCCGGTCTGAAACAGCGCAGCGGGCCCGGCCGGCGAATAGCCCAACGGAATGGTGCCGCCGATACCGGCGAGGACGCTCCCGGCACCGATCCGGGCATTGGCCCTCTGCACCTCCCTGAAGTCCAGCACCAACCGCCCGGAGGCCAGCTGCGTCATCAGCGACGACGAGTTGGCCCTGGCCACCTGCACCAGCGCCAGGATCACAAACGACGGAGCCAGCATCGCCACCGCCAACGGGTCGATGCCTCCGGTGGGAATCCACCCCGATGCGGGCAGGCCGATCCATGCCGCATCAGCGACGAGATCTGCATCGTAAATTCCGTAGACGGCAGCCGCGGCGGCGCCAACCGCGAGCCCCACCGGCGGGGCCCATTGTTTCAACACAGGGGACCCGAGTCTGTTCATTGCGAAGATCACTGCGGCCGTGAGCGCCATGCACACCGGCACGGCGCCCGCCCATCGAGCGCCTGCTGGCGCATCGATGGCACGCGCGAATACCGGTAGAACCGATATGCATGCCAGCGCCACGAGGGTGATGGAGAAGCCCGGGGTGATGAACCTTCGTAGGTTCGCCAGCCACAGCCCGGCGGCGATCTGAGACAGCCCGGCGACCACTACCAGTGCCGCCAGCGTCACGGCTCCGCCGAGCTCGAGGGCAAGCACGCAGAACGGGATGCTCATCGGGTCGGCCACCGCGACATAGAGGCTGGTTGATCGCAGCGGGCCCACACGCATCATCGACATTGCGGTGACCGCGGCACCAACGACCAGCGAGGCAACGATGACCCACGAAGCGTCCGCGCCGCCGACAATCTCCACTACCAGGAGCGGCAGAAAAACTACCCGCGCCGCGGATTGAATCGAGACCTGGGCCGCAGTGCCGAGCGCACGCATAGCTCTAGCGGTACAAGACGAGTATCTCTCGGCGCGTCCAGTGCCGTCGATGAGGCCGCGGACCCCGCAGAGGGCTTGGAGGAGCCAGTCCGGCTTAGGATCCGGACTCTGCGAGCCGGCTGCGCAGGCCGTGGAGGCGCTTGCCCACCTCGACCTGGGTGTCCGCGACGCGTCGTAGGCCGTCGCGCAAGATCCCTAGACGCTCGATGCGGGCATCCAAAGCGTCGATGAGATCCCGGAACCGACCACCGGCATCGCCGTCGGCTGCCTCCAGCGCATCGCGCAAGGCGGTGACATGCTGGATGCGGTTGGCGAAGCCGTCGCCGTCCTGCCGCCGTTGTCGGGCCGCGGCGCCGGCGGCGAGAAGAGCGTCGAGCGCCTCGATCACGGCGCCAGCCGATTCTCCGGTCGCGAGCGATGCGGTGTCATCTGCGATGAGCGCGTCGAGCGCGTCGATCACGGCGCCAGCCGGATTGTCAATCGGGGCTTGGGTCATGCTTGGACCTCCATGGTCATTGCGACGGCGCCGTCACCTTAGAGCACGCGCGGATAGGTGCAAGCCAGCCGCGCCGGGACAGGGTGTTTCCCGCTCTTGTTCGCTGCGCTCACGGGCCGCTCGGGCCACGGCCTCGCCCGTATGCAGCCGATTCGCTCGCCTACTCGCTCGGCCTCTTAGGCGCGGCTCAAGCATGCGTCGATCTCCGACGCCACGGGTGACAGCGCCACGAGATCGCAGAAGGTGGCCATCGACACGAGCCACCGCCCCTCGGCCAGTACCGCCTCACCGATCCGACCATCGAAGATGACCTGGTCGTTCAACAGGATCGAGTAGGCGACCTCGGCGGTTGTGCTAGAGGTGCGCGAGATCGAGTCGACTCGGCCCCGGACGGCGGCGCCCGTGTCCCCGGAGCTCTCGAACGTGAGGCGGGCGGCCTCCCGCATCCCGACAAAGTCCTCAATCTGGTCTATGCGCGCCTCGATGTCGGCGATGGACCC
The DNA here is from genome assembly GCA_009842325.1 of Acidimicrobiaceae bacterium. Taxonomy (GTDB): domain Bacteria; phylum Actinomycetota; class Acidimicrobiia; order Acidimicrobiales; family Aldehydirespiratoraceae; genus Aldehydirespirator. The sequence continues at coordinate 58,984 of VYFQ01000014.1, forward strand.
GTCGAAGAAGACCTCGAACGCGGTGGTGATCGCTTGGGCCGTGACCGGATCGACAGGCTGGCCCCCGGGTCCGGTCGGCGGCTCGGGCTGATCGGGCAGGGCCAGGTCCGATGCGGCCGGATCGACTGCGGCCGCAACACAGACCAGCGCGAGGGCCACGCCGGTGTGGTCGGACGGGAAGGCCAGCTCGCCGGGCGCCGGCTTGGCGTTGAACAGCCCGGTACCGCCGGCCACTGCGCAATCCCGGCCCGGAGCCGAGAACAGCAGGTAGTCGATGCGCCTGTGCTGGAGGCTGGCCGGATCGGCCATGTCGGCCAGCGTCGTGTCGTCTCGCCCGGCCGTGCACCCCGCACCGGTGGCTGCATCGCATTCCGGATGTCCCGCGGCCAGATGCGAGTCCACGAACGAGGCTTCTTCGAACACCGCTAACGTCGGACTGCCGGCGATGTCGTTCAGGTCGCCCCCGACGACGGTCGCTCCGCCGGGCACGGCCGCCTCGCGGGCGAACTCGAGCACCTGCCGGGCCTGGCACGTCCGCAGGCTCCCGGCCGGGTCGCACGGCGGCGGGCACAGCTCGACGCTGCAAGCCCGGTCGTCGCTCCCTGAGGCCAGGTGCGTGGTCAGGAAGTCGACCACCCCGATCGGCGACGCCACCCTCACCAGATACGCCGAGCGGAACCGATCAGCCAGCACCCGCCGCTGCGCACCGACCACCTCCAGCGTGGTCAGCACAACCTCCCGGTCCAACCCAGGATCGCCGTCCCAAACCACCTCGTAGCCACAGGCATCTACTCCAGCCTCCATCAGGCCCACGATCCGCTCATTGGCCTCCTGCACCGACACCAGCTCCGGACACCCCGCCGCCACAAGCTGATCCATGAACAGAGCAACCCGCTCCGTCACCGCACAAGAGTCACTATCCAGCGAACACCCAACCCCATGCAAGATGTTCTGACTAACAAACCGAACCGTCGCATACTCAACCAACTCCTCCTCTACAGCCTCGTCCTCGACCGCGGCCTCAGCCGGCTCGACGGGTTCCTCAGCGACCGGCTCAGCAGTCACCAGAGCCTCAGCAACAACCTCCGCGTCGTCATCAAGCTCCACAGCCGCGTCAGCGTCCAGCTCAGGCTCCACCGGCGCCGTTTCGACAACAGGCACAGGCTCCTCTCCTTCACCAGGCCCATCCGAACCACACCCAGAAGCGACCACCGAGAACACGAGCAAGACGGCTGCGGCGGCCCGGGCGGCGCCCCGCCAGGCCGGGGGGTGGCGACGGGTCCGGGCGGTCGACAATGGGCGAAGCCCGTCGACCGCACGGAGCCCGGCGACAGGACCCGCCGGCCGGGACGCCCCACCAGCAGGCCCAGACAACACCCTTACCTCAACGGCATCGAAGCAGGCGTGACCACAGCAGGCAGATCGGTCGAGCCCATCAAGTAAGCGTCCACAGCCGCCGCACAGGCCCGTCCCTCGGCTATAGCCCACACGATCAGGCTCTGGCCCCGGCCCATGTCGCCGCACACGTACACGCCCGGCACGCTGGTGGCCCAGTTCTCGTCGCGAGCCACATTGCCCCGCGCGTCCAACTCCACCCCGAACTGCTCGATCAGCGGCCCCCGCTCCGGACCGACGAAGCCCATGGCCAGCAGCACCATCTCCGCGGGCATCTCCTCCTCGGTCCCCCGAATCGGATCGAACTGCATCCGACCGTCCTGGAACGACTGCTCGACCCGGATCGTGGCCAGCGCGGCCAGGTTGCCCTCGCCATCACCGATGAACTCGGTGGTGTTGATGGCGTAGTCGCGCTCGCCGCCCTCCTCGTGGGCCGAGGACACCCGGTAGATCATGGGCCATGTCGGCCACGGGTTGGCGTCGGGACGCTCGTCGGGCGGGCGGGGCATGATCTCGAACTGCCGGATGGAGGCGGCCCGCTGGCGGTGGGCAGTGCCGAGGCAGTCGGCCCCGGTGTCGCCACCGCCGATGATCACCACCCGCTTGCCCTCCGCGGTGATGGGCGAGGAGTCGAGGTCGCCCTCCTGCACCCGGTTGGCCAGCGGCAGGTACTCCATGGCCTGGTACACGCCCCGCAACTCCCGGCCCGGGATGGGAAGATCGCGCCAGGCCGTGGCCCCGCACGCCAGCACCACCGCATCGAAGGAGCCCTGCAGATCCTCGGCGGTCACGTCGGAGCCGACATCGACACCCGCCCGGAATTCGGTTCCCTCGGCCTCCATCTGAGCCAGGCGGCGGTCGAGATGGCGCTTCTCCATCTTGAACTCGGGGATCCCGTATCGCAGCAGGCCGCCGATGCGGTCGGCCCGCTCGAACACGACCACTCCGTGGCCGGCCCTGGTGAGCTGCTGGGCCGCGGCCAGCCCGGCCGGCCCCGACCCCACCACGGCCACGCTTCGTCCGGTGCGCAACGCGGGCGGCTGGGGAACGATCCAGCCCTCGGCCCAGGCTCGGTCGACTATCTCCACCTCGACCTGCTTGATCGTGACCGGAGGCTCGTGGATGCCCAGAACGCAGGCCGCCTCGCACGGCGCGGGGCACAGCCGGCCGGTGAACTCGGGGAAGTTGTTGGTGGCATGCAGGCGCTCGATGGCCCGCCGCCAGTGCTTCCGGTACACCAGGTCGTTCCAGTCGGGGATCAGGTTGCCGAGCGGGCAGCCGCTGTTGCAGAACGGGATCCCGCAGTCCATGCAGCGCGACGCCTGCTGCCGGAGCCTGTCCTCGGGAAAGTGCTCGTACACCTCCCGCCAGTCGCGCAGCCGTACCGGCACCGGCCGGCGGGTCGGAAGCTCCCGGTCGTGCACCAGGAACCCCCGCGGATCAGCCATCAGTCTGCCGTCCCGCTCACCCGTGAGCCGCGGCCATCACCGCGGCCACCTCGTCGATGCCCTCGACCCTGGCCTGCTCGGCCGCCTGACGCACCCGCTTGTAGTCGATGGGCATCACCTTCACGAAGTTCCTGGATGCCGCGGCCCAGTCGCCGAGCAGACGCGCAGCCACCTCGCTGCCAGTCTCGTGGCGATGGCGCTCCACCCGGTGCCGCAGCCACACGAAGTCCTCGCCGTCGAGCTCCTCCAGCTCCACCATCTCGGGATTCACCCGAACCGGCAACTTGCCGCCGGGGTCGTAGACGAAGGCGATACCGCCCGACATTCCGGCCGCGAAATTGCGGCCCACCGGGCCTAGGACAACGGTGCGCCCGCCGGTCATGTACTCGCACCCGTGGTCGCCGACGCCTTCGACCACCGCGATGGCCCCGGAGTTGCGCACGCAGAACCGCTCCCCCACCAGACCCCGCAGGTACATCTCGCCCGAGGTGGCGCCGTAGCCGATGACGTTGCCGGCGATGACGTTGCGCTCCGCCGCGAAGTTGGCGTCGGCCGGCGGTCGCACGACGATGCGACCGCCCGACAGGCCCTTGCCGACGTAGTCGTTGGCGTCGCCCTCGAGGCGCAGGGTTATGCCGCGGGGCACGAACGCCCCGAAGGACGTTCCGGCCGAGCCGGTGAAGTTAACGACGATGGTGTCGTCCGGCAGGCCGGCCGCGCCGTAGCGCTGGGTCACCTCGCTGCCCAGCAGCGTGCCCACCGTGCGGTTGGTGTTGCGGATGGGAATGTCGATGGTCACCGGGCGGCTGTCCTCCAGAGCGCCCTCGGCCAGTTGGATCAGCATCTGGTCGAGGGCCCGGTCCAAACCGTGGTCCTGCTCCGCTCGCTGGTGGCGCACGGCATCCTCGGGGATGGTCGGCAGGTGCAGGATGGGCGTGAGGTCCAGGCCCGAGGCCTTCCAGTGGTCGACCGCGTCGGTCACGTCGAGCATCTCAACCTGCCCGACGGCCTCCTCGATGCTGCGGAAGCCGAGTTCCGCCAGCATCTCTCGCACCTCTTGGGCGATGAACTCGAAGAAGTTGACCACGAACTCGGGCTGTCCCGAGAACTTCTTGCGCAGTTCGGGGTTCTGGGTGGCCACGCCCACCGGGCAGGTGTCGAGGTGGCACACCCGCATCATCACGCAGCCCATCACCACCAGGGGCGCGGTGGCGAAGCCGAACTCCTCGGCTCCCAGCAGCGCGGCGATGACCACGTCGCGGCCGGTCTTGAGCTGGCCGTCGACCTGCACGACTATGCGGTCGCGCAGATCGTTGAGGAGCAGCGTCTGCTGGGTCTCGGCCAGTCCCAGCTCCCAGGGCGCGCCGGCGTGCTTGATGGATGTCAGCGGCGATGCTCCCGTGCCGCCGTCGTGGCCGGAGATGAGCACGACGTCGGCGTGGGCCTTGGACACTCCGGCGGCCACCGTGCCCACCCCCACCTCGGCCACCAGCTTGACGTGGATGCGGGCCGCGGGGTTGGCGTTCTTGAGGTCGTGGATCAGCTGGGCCAGGTCCTCGATGGAGTAGATGTCGTGATGGGGCGGCGGGGAGATGAGACCGACCCCCGGCGTGGAGTGCCGGGTCTTGGCTATCCACGGGTAGACCTTGTGGCCCGGCAGCTGGCCGCCCTCGCCGGGCTTGGCCCCCTGGGCCATCTTGATCTGGATATCGTCCGCGTTGACCAGGTACTCGCTGGTCACGCCGAAGCGCCCCGACGCGGCCTGCTTGACCGCGCTGCGCCTCAAGTCACCGTTGGGATCTCTGACGTAGCGGTCGGCGTCCTCGCCGCCCTCGCCGGTATTGGACTTGCCCCCGATGCGGTTCATGGCTATGGCCAGCGTCTCGTGGGCCTCCTTGGAGATCGATCCGTAGCTCATGGCGCCAGTCGCGAACCGCTTGACGATCTCCGCCACCGGCTCGACCTCGTCGAGCGGCACCGACGGCCGCTCTCCGGTGCGGAACCGGAACAGCCCTCTCAGGGTGCCCAGGCGGCTGGACTGGTCGTCGACGCGCCGGGTGTACTCCCCGAAGATGTCGAAGCGACGCTCGCGGGTGGCGTGCTGGAGCTTGAACACGGTCTCGGGGTTGAACAGGTGGTACTCGCCCTCGCGTCGCCACTGGTACTCGCCGCCGGCCTCGATGGTGCGGTGGGCCCGCCGGGTGGCATTCGCCGGGAAGGCCCGCCGGTGGCGCACCGCCACCGCAGCCGCGATCTCCTCCAGACCGATGCCTCCCAGGCGGCTGGCCGTTCCGGTGAAGTGCTTGTCCACCAGCTCGGGCCCCAGCCCGATGGCCTCGAATATCTGGGCGCCGGTGTAGGAGGCCACTGTGGAGATGCCCATCTTGGACATCACCTTGAGGACCCCCGCGCACGCAGCCTTGACGAAGTTGCGGTGCGCGGCCTCGACCCCCGTCGACGGGTCCAGCCCGTGGAGTCCCTCCGAAACCATCTGCGTGATGGTCTCGAAGGCCAGGTAAGGGTTGACCGCGTTGGCGCCGTAGCCGAGATGGAGGCAGAGGTGGTGGACTTCGCGGGCGTCGCCGGACTCCGACACCAGCCCCACCCGGGTGCGGGTGCGCTCCCGCACCAGGTGCTGGTGCACGGCCGAGACGGCCAGCAGCGACGGGATGGGCGCCATCCGCTCGTCGCTGCCCCGGTCGGACACCACCAGGACGCTTGCTCCGGCGGCGATGGCGTCGGAGGCCGCGTCGCACAGCCCGTCCAGCGCCCGGCGGAGGCCGTCGCCCCCGTCGGCGACAGCGAAAAGGGCGGGCAGCACCTCCGTGCGGAAGTCCCCGAGACCCCCGGGCCCGTCGATGCCGACCAGCCGGGCCAGCTCCTCGTCGGTGATGACCGGGCTGTCGAGGTGAACGGTCCGGCACGACGACGGCTGGGCGGCGAAGAGGTTGCCCTCACCGCCGACCCGGGCGTACAGCGAGGTGACCAGTTCCTCCCGGATGGCGTCCAGCGGCGGGTTGGTGACCTGCGCGAAGAGCTGCTTGAAGTAGTCGTAGATCGGCCGGGCCCGGTCTGACAGCACCGCCGGCGGCGTGTCGGTGCCCATCGAGCCCAACGCCTCCTTGCCGTCGATGGCCATGGGAGCCAGCAGCAGGCGGTGCTCCTCGTGGGTGTGGCCGAACATCTGCTGGCGCTGTATCAGCGACCCCTCGTCACGGTGGGTCACATCGCGCCGGGGCAGGTCGTCGACGTGCACCAGGTTCTGGTCCAGCCACTGGCCGTAGGGACGGGCCGAGGCTAGGCGGTCCTTGATCTCGTCGTCGCGCACGATGCGACCCTCGGCGGTGTCGATCAGGAACATGCGCCCGGGCTGCAGGCGTCCCTTCTCGACCACCGAGCTCTGGGGAACATCGATCACGCCAGTCTCCGACGCCATGACCACCAGACCGTCGCTGGTGACCATGTAGCGCGAGGGACGCAGCCCGTTGCGGTCTAGGACCGCGCCGATCACGGTCCCGTCGGTGAACGCAATCGAGGCCGGGCCGTCCCAAGGCTCCATCCGAGTGGCGTGGTACTGGTAGAAGGCCTTGCGCTCGGCAGTCATCTCGGCGTGATGCTCCCAGGGCTCGGGGATCATCATCAGGACCGCCTCGGCCACGGAGTAGCCGCCCAGTGTCAGTAGTTCGAGCACCTCATCGAAGCCGGCGGTGTCGCTGGCGCCGGGCGTGCAGATGGGGAAGGCCCTCTCCAGGCCCTCCAGCGACGGCGACGACAGCAGCGTCTCACGGGCCCGCATCCAGTTGCGGTTGCCGGCGATGGTGTTGATCTCACCGTTGTGGGCGATCATGCGGTAGGGGTGGGCCAGCGGCCACGACGGGAAGGTGTTGGTGGAGAAGCGGGAGTGGACCAGCGCCAGCGCGCTCTCGATCCGCTCGTCGCGCAGATCAGCGTAGAACGACGTGAGCTGGCGGGACATCAGCATCCCCTTGTAGACCAGCGTCCGGGCACTGAGGCTCGGGAAGTAGACGCCGGTGTGGGGGGGTGCGGCGTTGCCTATCGCGGCGTCGTCGTCCTCGGCCGCCTCGTAGCCGGCGCCCTCCGGCCCGATCTCGTGCTCGATGCGCTTGCGCACGATGTAGACCCGCCGGTCCAGATCGATGCCCGCGAGGTCGTCGCCGGCGATGAACACCTGACGGAAGCTGGGCATCGCCGCCCGCGAGCCCGATCCCAACACCGCGGTGTCGACGGGGACGTCCCGCCACCCGATCACATGGAGTCCCTCGGACCGCACGATGCGCTCCACCTGGGCCGCCGCCTTCTCGGCGTCATCCCGGGCGGGAGGCAGGAATCCGATACCGGTGGCGTACTGGCCCGCGGGCGGGAGTTCGTAGTCCACCACATCGCGCAGGAACCGATCCGGTATCTGGATCAGGATGCCGGCGCCGTCGCCGGTGAGCGGGTCGGCGCCCAGTGCCCCCCGATGCTCAAGATTGCACAGGGCCCGCACACCCAGAGACACCACGCTGTGGGAGGCCTGCCCGCTGATGTTGCACACGAAGCTGACGCCACAGGCGTCGTGCTCGTTCTGCGGGTCGTAGAGGCCCTGGGGCTGTGCGGGGTCGGCAGCCATCGGTCTCCTCGCGGGAGGCTGGATCGTTGTTGGCAGCGCTTCTCAGGCAGAACTGGTGTGCCCGAACCGCGGCTTGCACGGCGGCGGAAGGGACGTCATTGGCCGCTCACCGCTCGAAACGCGTATAGACAACCTACCGGACAGATCCACCAGACCGTCAAGCCGGGCTGTCCGTCAGCCGGCGCCATGGCGCCGCCAGCGGCGGGCTCGCCGGATCAGCGGCGGGCTACCCGGGCCAGGTCCTTGGACCGGTAGACGTAGGGCACTACCGCCAGCAGGATGGGCAGGATCTCCAAGCGGCCGATGATCATCAGCAGTGCCAGCACCAGCCGGGCCGGCTGGCTGAACGCCACCGCGTAGTTGGAGGTCGGACCGGCCTCGCCCAGAGCCGGGCCCATGTTCCCCAGCGCCGAGACGACCGATCCGAGCGAGGTCTCCAGATCCCCGCCCAGTGCTGTGACCGCCAGCAGGCCGGCGATCACCAGCATGAAATGAAGCAGGAAGAACCCGGCCACCCGGGACACGACGCTCTCGCTGACGGTGTCGCGGCCGAGGCGGATCGGGATCACGGCCCGGGGCGACTGGGAGTGCTGGACGGAGCGCAGCATCACCAGCCCCAGCACCTGCATTCGCATCACCTTGATGCCGCCCGACGTCGAGCCCGTGCAGCCGCCCACCACCATCAGGAACAGCAGCACGAGCTGCGCCCCGGCGACCCAGGTCACATAGTCGCCGGGCGAGCCGGACCCGGTGGCGTTGGACAGGCCGGTGCTGGTGCCCAACGAGACCACGGTGAAGACCGCTCCCCGGATCGCCGAGCCCAGCGGCAGGCCGTTCTCCAGCCACACCAGGATCACGATGACGGCCGAGGCGACGGCCAGCACGCCGAGGTACGAGCGGAACTCGCTGTTGCGGTGATACGGCACCCGGCCGGTGGTCACCGCCCGCCAATGCAGCGAGAAGCTGGTTCCGCCGAGGACCATGAACACGATCACCACCGTCTCGACGGCCACGCTGTCGTAGTGCCCGATCGAGTCGGCGTGCACCGAGAAGCCGCCGGTGGCCGCGAGCGTGAACGCGTGGGCCACCGCGTCGTAGAGCGATGAGAATCCGTCAGCCACGAAGAAGGCCACCGCTGCGCAGACCGTGAAGCCGATGTACACCATCCACAGGCGCCGGGCCGTCTCGCTCACCCTCGGTGTGAGGCGGTCTGACGTTGTCCCCGGCGCCTCGGCCGTGATCAGCTCCAGCCCGCCGACACCGAGGAACGGGAGCACCGCCACCGCCAGGACCACTACACCCATGCCGCCGTACCAGTGGGTGAGCTGGCGGTACATCATCAGGCCCCGGCCCGGAGACTCGAAGTCGGTCAGCACGGTGGAGCCGCTGGCCGAGAAGCCCGACGCCGACTCGAACACGCTGTTGACGACCTGCTCGACGAAGTCTGCACCAGGCCCGGCGAACGTGCCGGCCAGCACGAAGGGAAGGGCACCCACGACGGTGGTGAGGATCCAGGTCCACGCCACCGTGGCGAAGATGTCACGCTTGCGGATCGCGCTGGGCCGGGTGAGGTACCACAGCAGGCCTCCCGCCGCGCCGGCCACCAGCGCGGAGGCTCCCAGTGCCAGCGTGTCGCGCCGGCTGGTGGCCGCCTCCAGCAGGGCGCAGGCCAGCATCCCCAGCGACACCGCCGCCAGGGCGATGCCGAGGATGTGAAGGGTCGTGGAGGCGAACCGGTCCCGAAGCGGGCTGTGTCCGGCCGGCGCGACCTCAGGGACGGGACCGCTAGCCATCGCCGGACCTGGACTCGACCAGAGCCTCCAGGCGGCGGGACGCCGACCTGACCGAGAAGCGGCCCCGCCGCACTGCGGCCTTGTACCAGTTCATGACCAGGCCGACGCCGGCCAGCACCGGAGGCACCGACATCCGGCCGCCCATCATCAGCGGCACCAGGGCCAACCGCTCCGCCCGGTCGACGCCTTCGAGCAAACCGAAGGCGCCGATCTCCCCGAACGCCGGACCGAAGGTGGTCACCGCGCTCACCGACCCCCACACGCTGCCCAGCAGCGAGACGCCCGAGACGCCCAGCAGCAGGGCCCCGACCCCCACCAGGACGACGTAGGCGACCTGGTGGCCCCCTAAGCGGTCCAGGGTGCGCTGGGAGAGGGTCTCGTCATCGCGCCGCACCAGGACGACCGCGTACGGGTCGAGCTGGCGGCGAAGCTCCCCCCCGGCCGAGCCCATCAGCAGCTGGACTCGCATGACCCGCATGCCCCCACCGGCCGAGCCCATCATGGAGCCGATCCCGGCTGCGACCAGCAGGATTACCGTGGTCGCGGTCCCCCACGCCGTCCAGTCGACGACCGCGAACCCGGTGGTGCTCATCGCCGACACCGCCATGAAGCCAGCCTCGCCCCAGCCGATGCCCCGGTGCAGGGCCATAGCCGCCGTGGCTGCCACCAGCAGCACGACGAACGTCCTGAGCTCCTGGGAGCGCCAGAGCGGGCGGAGCCGGCCCCGGGCGATCCACCAGACAACGAAGATCCCCGCGCCGGCCAGGAACATCCCGACGCCGGCAACCGCTTGGGTGGCACCCCCGTAGCCGGCCAGCGAGTCGGCCCGGCCGGTGAAGCCCCCGGTTGACACCGTGCCCAGCCCTACGACCAGGGCCTCGGTGACTCCGAGACCGGTCAGCAGGTAGGCGATCACGCAGGCCGCGGTGAAGCCGGAGTACAGGATCAGCACCCGGCGCCTGCCCGTGGATGCGCTGGGTACGAGGTCCAGCCCCCTGCGCCCGGTGGTGTAGCCGATCAAGGCCGTGGACCGCAGCACGACCGGGAGGGTCACCACCCCGATCCACACCGCTAACAGACCCCCCACCCAACTGGTGGCCGCCCTGAACAGCACCACCGACCGCGACGCCTCGGCGGCATCCAGGAGGGTGAGCGACGTAGTGGTGAAGCCGGCTGCGGACTCGACCAGGGCGTCGTCGAGGCGGGCCAGGCTGCCGGTGCCCGCATACAGGACTGTGCCGAACAGCACCAGCACCGTCCAGAGGAGGCCGATTCCGGCGAACACCCGGCCTGTTCCGGGCCGTTCCGGCGGCGCCACCCGCCGTCGGGCCACGGCCGCGAGAGCCGCGAGGACAGCCCCCACACAGGTGAACGCGACGGCGTCGGCGTTGTCGTCGCCTATCCCGGCGAGGCCGCACAGCATGGTGGCCACGCCGAGGACGAGGCCCGCATCGATGATGGAGGCGAGCGCCCAGGACACGATCCGCGCCGGAGGCCGCTCCGCCGAGCCGGGGAGCAGGGGGCGGGTGCGTCGCAGCCCACCCAAGCGTCTCAAGCCGCCAGCCGGTCGACCCCCCGCAATGCCTAGTCGTCGCACGTCAACAGCCGATGGACCTCCCGAGCCGAGCCCGGGGTGGCGAACGCGACCACATGGTCGCGTCCGCGTAGCCGGCTCCGGCCGCGGGCGATCTGCGGCTTGCCGTCGCGCACAATGGCCCCGATGAGCACGCCCTTGGGCAGCTTGAGGTCCTTCACGAGAGCCTCGTCGGCGGGGCTGCCCTTAGCCACCTCGAGTTCCAGAACCTCGGCGTCGGACTCCAGGAAGGTCGTCACCGCGGCCACATCGCCGCGCACGAAGCGCATCACCCCGTCGGCGGTGGCGGTGCGGGGCGAAAGGGCCACATCGACGCCCGCGGAGTCCAGCAGCGACAGCAGGGCCAGCTTATGAACCACCGCGATCGTCTCCGACGCGCCCACGGACTTGGCGTAGAGGCAGGCCAGGATGTTCGACTCGTCCTCGCCGGTCAACGCGGCCACCGCGTCGAACCGGCCGAGGTTGGTCTCCTCGAGGAGGTCGGCGTCGGTTATGTCGCCCTCGAACACCTGCACATCGGACAGGTGCTCGGCCAGTTCCAGGGCCCGCGGTGCGTCGCGCTCGACGATGACCACCTCCACTCCCCTCGACACCAGCCGGGCCGCGAGGATCTCGGCGGTGCGGCCCCCGCCGAGCAGCAGCACGTGGCGGACCGCACCGGCTCCCAGGCCAAGGAGCTTGGCCACCCGGTGACGGGCCCGCCGCTTGCACACCACCCGCACCAGATCGTCCTCGAGCAGCGTGTAGTCGGCGCGGGGTATGTAGGTGTCCTCGCCCCGGGAGATCGACCCGACCATGAACTCCCAGTCGGGCTCGTACTCGGCCGCGATCTCCGACAGCCTCCGGCCGACGATCGGGGCATCGGCCTCGAGGCGGGCGCCCATGACGATGGCCTCGCCGTGGGCCATGACCGCAATCTCGGACGCCCCGGGGTAGTCGAGCAGGTCGAGGATCCGCTCCGCGGTCTCGTAGTCGGGATCGATCACCAGATCGGCGCGGAATGTCTGCCTCAGCTCCGCCGAGGCCTTGCCGCGCAACTCCTCGGCCTCGATGCGAACGATGGTCTTGTCCACGCCCCGCTGCTTGGCGAGCAGCGACGCGACCAGGTTCACCTCGTCGTTGCTGGTGACCGCCACGACCAACTCGCAGCTGTCGAGGCCAGCGTCGGAGAGCACGCTGGGATGGGTGCCGCTGCCCTCCACCGTAAGCACGTCGAGATCGGCGCCGATCTGGCGGAGGCGGTCAGCGTCGATGTCCACCACCGCGACGTTGTGGCGTTCACGGCTGAGCCGGGCAGCCACGTAGGAGCCGACCTCGCCGGCCCCCACCACGATGACATGCACGGGTATTTTCTAGCCGCGAATCGCCGCGAACATGACTATCGCCCCGCGTGATCAGGCGAGCAACCCGCCGTCGGCGATCACGATGCCAGCGTCGGTAGCGACTGCGTCGAGGGGCACGTCCCACCGGTCCTGGGGAACGTCGGCGACCTCCTGGAACGAGTAGGCCACGCCGATGGCCGTGGGTCGGGGCCCGCCGGACGGCAGCGACGCTAGGGCCCGGTCGTAGAACCCCCCGCCCTGTCCCAGCCGGTGGCAGCGTCCGTCGAAAGCAGTCAGGGGCACCAGCACCGCATCGTGGTCGGCGAAGGCCACCACCTCGCCGTCCGCCGGCTCGGGAATGCCGAAGGAGCCCCGTGCGAACGACTGGCCCTCGCACCAGGCCACGAACTCCAGGTCGTCGCCCACCACGCGGGGAACCGTGAACACCTCCCGGCGCGGGCCGTCCAGCAGCCCGTCGAGCGGAATCTCCCCCCGCACGGCCCGGTAGGCGGCAACGCGGCGAGCCCCGGCTATCGCCGGAAAGGCATCCAACCGCCGTGCCACGGCTGCTCCGGCCTCGGCCACGGCCGCCGCGCTCAAACCGGCGCGGCGGGCCCTCATCTCGGCCCGGAGGCGGGCCTTGGCATCCGACACCGAATCCATCCCCCAAGAGTAGGCTCGCCAAGTTCTAGGACTCTCAAAGGGAGCAGTGTCTTGCAAGCAATCCCCTATATCGCGCTGGTTTCGGCTCTGGCAGCGCTCGCCCTTGCGGCCTTCTACTACAAGAACGTGTCGTCGGCGCCGGCCGGCAACGAGCGCATGGTCTCGATCATGAAGCAGATCCAGGCCGGGGCCCGCGCCTTCCTGCGCCAGGAGTACACCTGGGTGGCCGGCTTCGTGGTGGCGATGGCCGTCCTGATACCGGTCGTCACCGGAGTGGCCCTGTCGTTCGTCAGCTACCTGCTGGGGGCGGCCCTGTCGGCGGGCGCCGGCTACGCGGGCATGACCGTGGCCACCATGGCCAACGCCCGCACCACCAATGCGGCCATCGACGGGCCGGCCAAGGCGTTGCCGCTGGCGTTCAGGGGCGGCGCGGTGATGGGCTTCTCGGTGGCCGGGCTGTCGCTGCTGGGGTTGACCTTCACCTACCTGCTCTTCGTGGAGTGGATCGGCACGAACGACGCCTTCGAGATCTTCACCGCCTTCGGCCTGGGCGCCAGCTCCATCGCCCTGTTCGCCAGGGTGGGCGGGGGCATCTACACCAAGGCCGCCGACGTGGGCGGCGACCTGGTGGGCAAGGTGGAGGCCGGGATCCCCGAGGACGACCCCCGCAACCCGGCCACCATCGCCGACGCCGTGGGCGACAATGTCGGCGACGTCGCCGGCATGGGCGCCGACCTGTTCGAGAGCTACTCGGGCTCGATCATCGCACCGGTGGCCCTGACCGCTTTCAGCTTGGGCCTGACCGCCGACGCCGCGTCCAACGACTGGAACGTGCAGCTTCTCATGTTCCCGATCGCAGTGGCCTTCGTGGGCATGATCGCGGCCATCATCGGCTCGTTCGCGGTACGCGGCGGCGACAGCAGCGAGGTCAAGGCGCTCGCCCGCCAGCTCCACCGGGGCACCACCGTGGCCATGTTCCTAACCGTCATCGGGACCCTGATCATGGGCGGGGTCTTCTTCGGCGACGGCGACCTGTTCGAGGCGTGGTACGGGCTGCCCCTGTCGGTGATCGGCGGGCTGGTCGCAGGCTGGGGCATCGGCAAGGTGGCCGAGATCTGGACCAGCGACCACTTCAAGCCCGTGCGGCGCATCGCCGCGCAGGCCGAGACCGGCCCGGCCACCACCGTGCTGTCGGGAGTGTCGGCCGGGATGGTGTCGGTGGCCGCCTCTGTCGGGTTGATCGCCGTCGGCGTCCTGATCGCCTACTGGGGCGGCCAGCAGACCCTGGGCGACACCACATTCGGCGGCGTGTACGGCATCGCGGTGGCCGCGGTCGGGATGCTGGCCACCACCGGCGTGGTCGTGTCCGTCGACGCCTACGGGCCCATAGCCGACAACGCCGGCGGGATCGCCGAGATGTCCGAACTCGACCCGAGCGTCCGGGAGGTGACCGACGCGCTCGACTCGCTCGGCAACACCACCGCCGCGATAGCCAAGGGCTTCGCGGTCGGGTCGGCCGCGCTCACCGCGCTGGCCCTGTTCAAGTCCTTCGAGGTGGCCTTGACCAGCGCCGCCGCCGAGGAGGGCCGCGACTTCGCGCTGAGCCTCGATGTCGGATCCGTGGACGTGTTCATCGGGCTGTTCCTCGGGGCGATGGTCCCGTTCCTGTTCGCAGCTCTCACCATCGACGCCGTGGGCCGAGCCGCCAACAAGATGATCGAGGAGGTGCGCCGCCAGTTCCGCGAGATCCCGGGGCTGCGTGAGGGCACCCCCGGAGTCGAGCCGGACTCCGCGGCGTGCGTGGCCATCTCCACGAAGGGGTCGCTGCGGGAGATGCTGGCCCCGGGCGCGCTGGCGGTCGTGGTGCCGCTGGTCATCGGCTTCATCGATGTGGACGCGCTGGGCGGCTTCCTGGCCGGAGCACTGGTGACCGGCTTCGCGTTGGCCATCTTCATGGCCAACGCCGGCGGGGCCTGGGACAACGCCAAGAAGTACATCGAGGCCGGCGCCCACGGCGGCAAGGGGTCCGATCCCCACAAGGCCGCCGTGGTGGGCGACACGGTCGGCGATCCGTTCAAGGACACTGCGGGGCCGTCGATGAACATCCTCATCAAGGTGATGACGATCGTTTCGCTGGTCTTCGCTTCGGCGTTCGTCTGACAGCAAGGCACTTCCGGCCGGCGGGTCCTGTCGCCGGGCTCCGTCCGGTCGACGGGGCTTCGCCCCATTGTCGACCGCCCGGACCCGTCGCCACCCCCCGGCCTGGCCGGTTGCTCTCGGCCCTTGTTACGGCGCGGGGGCTACTTCTACTACCGTTCGGACTCCGGTAGCTGAGCGGAGGCGGTTGAAGCCTTCGTTCAGCCCCCCACACCCCCGAACCCCCGCGTTCTGTGAGCAGATATGCCGACTGAGGCAGCTTGTTTGCGCACAGAAACGGGTTACCGCGTTCTGTGAGCAGATATGCCGACTGAGGCAGCTTGTTTGCGCAGGAAAACCAGGGGCCGCTAGGAGGGAGCGGCCACCTCCACCACGGTGCGGACGCCTCCGGCGGCTCGGAGGCGGTCGAAGCCCTCGTTCACGCCGTCCAGGGGCACCCGGTGGGTGATCATGGATTCGAGGTCTAGTTCGCCGCGCTGCCACAGGCCTACGAGGCGGGGGATGTCGCGGTTGGGCCAGCAGTCGCCCAGCAGGGTCCCCACCAAGCGCTTCTGCTGGATCATGAACACGGTCACGGAGCCGATGTCGACGGTGTGCTCGGGCGGGGGCGCGCCGACCACCACCGTGGTGCCTCCGGCTCCAGTGACCTCCAGGCCCAGTCGCACCAGATCAGCCACGCCCGCTGTCTCGAAGGCGTAGTCGGCGCCCCGGCCGCTGGTGGCATCGGCCACTGCCTGGCGAAGTTCCGAGGCATCCCCGCCGACGGCGTCGGTGGCCCCTAGGCGCAGAGCAGCTTGCTGGCGTGACTCCACTGGGTCGGAGACCACGATGCGGGCCGCCCCTGCGATGCGGGCTCCCTGGACTGCGGAAATGCCGACGCCTCCGAGGCCGGTGACCACGACGGTGGAGCCCCGCTCCACCTTGGCCGTGTTGAGCACGGCACCGACGCCAGTCTGCACCGCGCAGCCGATCAGGCAGGCCACTTCGAGGGGAATGTCGTCGTCGAGGCGCACCACACCCGAGGCCGGAACCACCGTTTGCTGGGCGAAGGCACCGACTCCCAGGCCGCGGTGCACTAGTTGGCCGGCCCGTGAGAACGGCGACGTGCTGTCGGGCCGGGTGCCGGCCACGAAGCTCATGGCCTGCGCGCAGCGGCTGGCCTGCTGGCGGGCGCAGCCGTCGCAGTGCCCGCACGGCGCCAGCGGCGTGACCATCACCTTGTCACCCTCGGACACGTGGCCGACCCCATCGCCGACCGCGGCCACCACTCCGGCCGCTTCGTGGCCGAGCACCGCCGGGAACAGGTATCCCCCCTCGATGATGGTGAGATCGCTGTGGCAGATGCCGCTGTGACTCACGGCCACGCACACCTCGCCGGGCCGGGGATCGGCCAGTTCCAGGTCGTCGACCATCTCCAGCGGAGACGCCGGATCAGTCAGCAGGGCCGCCCTCACAGGCCGTAACCCTACTTCGGTCCGCCTACGGGAATTGGCAGCGCAGAACTCCCGAACGGGCACTCTCCGCTGCCAATTCCTGGAGTGCTCAGGCCTCGAAGGGGCCGCCTCGTGTGGTGGGGCCCATCCGGGCCATCACTAGCGACATCACCCGGTGGGCCGCGTCGACGGCCGCGGTCGGGGCGGCCCCGGCCCGCCTCGACATCAGGTAGCCGGCCACGAACCCGTCGGTGGCGCCGGTGCGGTCCACGACGGTGGCCGGAAGAGACGGCTCGCGGCGGTGAATGCCCTCGGCGGTGATCACCGTGGTGCGCTCCGGTCCGATCACGATGGTGCAGCCGCTCCCCTCGACGAGCTGGTCCGGTTCGAGGCCCAGGCGGGCGTGATCGCGCCGGGTGAAAATCACCGTGTCAGGCTGTACCGCCGTCACCATCTCTGCGAACGCGGCCGGGCCGTAGTCCGCGGCCTCGTCGGAGGACAGCCCGGTCAGGGTGATCGGTACCCGGCGCTCCATTGCCCCGGTGACGATGCCCTCCACCGCGGTGGCGAGTGGGTCGGACATGAGCGAGCGGCCCGGCACGAACAGCTGCACCGCGCCCACGAGCACCTCGGCGTCCGCGGCGGCCAGCGTCGACGAGGCTCCCCTGTCCACCAGGGTGGTGCGGTATCCCTGCTGCAGCAGGTTGACCGTCACCCCGGTCACGCCGTGGGCGATCACCTGGGTGTCCACCCCTCTCCTCTGGAGGTCGGCGACCAGCGAGTTGCCCAGAGCATCGGCACCGACCTGGCCCACGAAGCGGGCCGACCCGCCCCGCTCGCAGGTGATGGCCGCGACATTCGCCGCAGAGCCGCCCCGCACTCTGAGCGTGCGCGCCTCCGCGAGGTGGCCCCGACGCATTCCGTCGGGAAGCTCGACCACGAGCTCCTCGACCAAGTCCCCGATCGTCAGCAGCATCGCCCTCTGATCCGGTGACTGTAGTGTGCGGTCGTGGTCTCGGAACTCTTCGACCCTGGCGCCTGGCGGGTTGTCGACGGCTTCGACGACCTCACCGACGTCACCTACCACCGGGCGGTGGATCAGGGAACGGTGCGGGTCGCCTTCGACCGGCCCGAGGTGCGCAACGCCTTCCGCCCCCACACGGTGGACGAGCTGTTCCGCTGCCTCGACCACGCCCGCATGACCGGCGACGTGGGCTGCGTGCTGATCACCGGCAACGGGCCGTCACCCCGCGACGGGGGCTGGGCCTTCTGCTCGGGCGGGGACCAGCGCATCCGGGGCCGTGACGGCTACCGGTACGCCTCCGGCGAGACGGGCGACACCATCGACGCCGGGCGCTCGGGGCGGCTGCACATCCTGGAGGTGCAGCGCCTGATCCGCATGATGCCCAAAGTGGTGGTCGCGGTGGTGCCGGGCTGGGCGGTGGGCGGGGGCCACAGCCTCCACGCGGTGGCCGACCTGACCCTGGCCAGCGCCGAGCACGGCCTGTTCAAGCAGACCGACACCGATGTGGCCAGCTTCGACGGCGGATTCGGCTCGGGCTACCTGGCCAGGCTCATCGGCCAGAAGCGGGCCCGTGAGATCTTCTTCCTGGGACGCACCTACTCGGCCCAGGAGGCCTTCGAGATGGGGATGGTCAACAAGGTGGTCCCCCACGGCGAGCTGGAGACGGTCGCCCTGGAGTGGGCGCGGGAGATCAACGCCAAGAGCCCGACGGCGCAGCGGATGGTTAAGTTCGCCCTCAACCTGGTGGACGACGGGCTCATCGGCCAGCAGGTGTTCGCCGGCGAGGCCACCCGGCTGGCCTACATGACCGACGAGGCCGCCGAGGGCCGCGACGCCTTCCTGCACAAGCGTCCCCCGGACTGGTCCCCCTTCCCCTGGCATTACTGAGCGGGCGGCCCGGCGGTCGCGCCGGATCGGGCTAGGCCGTCGCGATGAAGGCCGCCACCGTCTCTATGTGGGAGGTGAGCGGGAACAGGTCGACCACGGTCCAGCGGTCCAGGGTGTAGCCGCATTCGATTAGGCGGCCGGCGTCCTTGGCGAACGACGACGGGTCGCAGCTCACCAGCACCACCAGGCGGGGCTTGCATGACAGCAGGGGGCGCACGGCCGCCTCGCCGATCCCGGAGCGGGCCGGGTCGGCCACGAGGACGCTCGCCGGCGAGGCCCGCCACTTCTCCACCGGGATCCGCAGCACCTTGGCGCCCTCGCCCAGGTTGATCCGGGCGTCGGCCGCGGCGTCGACGCTGCGCTCGATGGCGGTGACCTTGCGGCCGGATCCCGCCGTGCCAGCGAACAGCCCGACACCGGCGTAGGCGTCCACCAGGGGGCCGTCGGTAGCCAGATCCTCCACCATCTCGGCCACCTCGTCGATGAGGGCCTCTGCCCCCGCGGGCCGGTTCTGGAAGAAGGACCGGGCCGAGATCCTCCACCGACGGCCCGACAACTCCTCATGTATCCAGGCCCGCCGGTCGCTGTCGAGCTCGTCGGTGCCCACCACCATCACGTCGTCGGGGACGGCCACCTCGTCCACGGTGGGGTTGACCACCACCATCCGCTCCCCGGTGCGGGATCCGACCCGGATGAACACGCCGTCGGCGGGGCCGTAACGGCCCTCGACCAGCAGCTCCTCAGCCCCATCGTCGACCGCCCCACAGTCCTCGGGAATGACCACCTCGTGGCTGGAGCGGGCCATGAACCCGGCCCTCCCGTCCACCACCTTGGCCCGGACGGTGGTGCGGCCCCGGTCGGCGTCGAGCATCCGCAGGGCGGGGGCGGGCGCGTCCACGCCGTGGCGGGTGAGCTGGTCCACCACGATCGACGCCTTCATCCGCATCTGGGCCCGGGAGTCGACATGGAGCATGTCGCAGCCGCCGCAGCCCTCCAGGTGGTGCTCGCAGGCGATCGGAACGCGGTTCGGCGACTCCTCCAGCACCTCGATCACCCTGGCTCTGGCCCAGCGCCGATCGACGGTGTGGACCTCGGCGGTCACAAGCTCCCCGGGAAGGGCGCCCTCAACGAACACAACTCGCCCGTCGCAGCCCCTAGCCACCCCGACGCCGTCGCGCGCCGTGGCCGTCACCCGCAACTCCACGAGGCGACGGTATCGGCGCGATCAGCGATAGCGACCGCCCTCCCCGATCGGCTTCCGTCCGGTGAGCTGGCGGCGGCTGCGACCAGGCTCCTCGCCCGGTCCCGGCGCGGTTAGGGTTCAAGCGTGGCTGTGGAGATAGCGCCTTCGGTGCTGGCGGCCGACGCCTCACGGCTGGGCGAGGAGTGCCGGGCCATCGCCGAGGCGGGCGCTCACCGGGTCCACTGGGACGTGATGGACGGCGTGTTCGTGCCCAACCTCACCTTCGGACCCGACGTGGTGGCGGCCTGCCGGCCGCTGGTAGACCTCCATTTCGAGGCCCACCTCATGGTGGTGAAGCCCGACGAGCTGGCCCCCCTCTACATCGAGGCCGGGTGCGACACCGTGCTGATCCATGCCGAGACCTGCCCGCACCTGCACCGCTCGCTGGCCGCCATCTCCGAAGCCGGCGCCCGCTGCGGCGTGGTGCTCAATCCCCACACCCCGGCGTCGAGCATCTCCGAAGTGATCCCGATGATCGACGAGGTGCTGGTGATGACGGTCAACCCCGGCTTCGGAGGGCAGCGCTACATCGCCTCAGTCGAGTCGAAGATCGCGGAAGTGCGCCGGATGATCGAAGAATCGGGCCGCGAAATCGACCTGGAGGTCGACGGCGGCATCACCGCGGCCACGGCTCCTGCCGCGGTCGCCGCCGGCGCCAACGTGCTGGTCGCGGGGTCAGCGGTGTTTGGTCACCGCGAGGGCCCAGCCATCGCCATAAAGGAACTGTCGGCCAGCGTCTGAGCTTCGTCCCGCTGCCAGTTCCCGCTGGTGCAGGCGGGCGGAGGGGGCGCACGAAGTCCGACCTGGCCGAACGATAGGGCGAAGCCCGCTGAGGCCAGTCGGAGCTTCGTAGAAGCGCCCTCCGACCGCCGGGGGCGTTAGAGCATCTCGCCGCGCTTGACGATTACGTGGTCGATGATGCCGTAGTCCATGGCCTCCGAGGCCGTGAACCAGCGGTCGCGGTCGGAGTCGGCCTCGATCTGCTCGACGGTCTGGCCGGTGTGGTGGGCGATGCGCTCCTGGAGCAGCTTCTTGGTGTAGGCCATCTGCTCGGCCTGGATGGCGATGTCGGTGGCCTGGCCCCGAACCCCTCCGAGGGGCTGGTGCATCATGATCCGGGCGTGGGGCAGGGCGTAGCGCTTGCCGGGAGCCCCCGCGCACAGCAGGAACTGCCCCATCGAGGCGCCCAGGCCGATACAGATCGTTCCCACCTCGGGCTGGATGAACTGCATGGTGTCGTAGATCGCCATGCCGGACGTGACCGAGCCGCCGGGGCTGTTGATGTACAGCCAGATCGGCCTGCTGGCGTCCTGGCCCTCCAAGTACAGCAGCTGGGCCATGATGAAGTTGGCGATCTCGTCGTTGACGTCTGAGCCGAGCACCACGATGCGGTCCTGCAACAGCCGGTTGTACACCTCGCTGTGACGGTTGGCGACAGTGGTCGGCGTTTCGAAGCCGACCTCGTCGGGATCGGGACGGAGCCGGGGCGGCGGTGAATGCGACGTCATGGAGAGGAGGCTACCGGTGCCGCACGCGGGCAGAACCCCATCGTGCGGACCTGACGGCGGTGGGCCGACCGATACCCTGATCGGACTCGCGGACGTGGCGGAATCAGGCAGACGCGCTGGGTTTAGGTCCCAGTACCCGCAAGGGTGTGGGGGTTCGAATCCCCCCGTCCGCACCCACGAAGGGAGGCAACCAGGTGCCCACAGCCATCGTCACCGGCGGAGCTAGAGGTCTGGGCCGGGTCTACTGCGCGGCCCTGGCCGGCGAAGGGTTCGACATCGTCGTGGCCGACCTGCTCGACACCACCGAGGCCGTCGACGAGATCACCGCCGGCGGCGGCCGGGCCATCGGCTGCCGCACCGACGTGAGTTCCGCGGCCGACACCGAGGCTCTGGCCGCGGCCGCAGCCGGCGCGTTCGGCACCATCGACGTGCTGATCAACAACGCCGCCTACTACTCCCAGATCACCCGCAGCCCGTTCTACGAGGTCTCGCTACAGGAATGGGACCGGGCCTTCGAGGTCAACGTGCGGGGCGCCTGGCTCGCCTGCTGCGCGGTCTACCCCTACATGAAGAAGCAGGGGTCGGGGAAGATCATCAACATCTCCTCCACCACCTGCTTCAAGGGCACGGTCGGCTTTCCCCACTACGTAGTGAGCAAGACCGCCCTCATCGGATTGACCCGCTGCCTGGCCGAAGAGCTCGGTCCCGACGGCATAACGGTCAACACCGTCACCCCCGACCTGATACCCAATCCGTTGCTGCGTCCCTCCGACACCGCCAGCGACGAGTTCGTGGTGGCCGGGCGCTCCATCAAGCGCACCCAGGTCCCCGAGGACATGGTCGGAACGATCCTCTACTTGGCGGGCCGCGGCTCCGACTTCCTGACCGGCCAGAACATCGTGGTCAACGGGGGTGCCTTCTACCACTAGGCCGCCCTTCCGCTCGGCCTCTAGCCTGAGTCGAATGCCGGTGAGTGGAGCGCCGTACGGCGCGCACCAGATCGTCTTGCCCGAGCCATTCGACGAGTCGCTGAAGGACGCCCCCATCGATCTCGAGACCCGGATCGAGATGTTCCGCAAGCAGCACCAGATCCGGCAACTCGAGAAGCGGCTGTACACCCTGTTCCTGGAAGGGCTGGTGAGGGGCACCAGCCACCAGTCCATGGGCATGGAGGCCACCAGCGCGGCGTTCGGCGCGGCGCTGCGCCCCGACGACTACAGCTTCAACACCTACCGCGGCCACGGCCACACCGTCGCCCGGGGCGTCCCACCGGAGCCGATCATCGCCGAGCTGCTGGGCAAGGCGACCGGATTGGTGGGCGGCAAGGGCGGGTCGATGCACCTGACCTCGGTGGAGCACGGGATGATGGGCAGCTACGCCATCATCGGCGCCCACCTGTGCATCGCCAACGGCGCGGCGTGGTCGGCCAAGCTGCGGGGCACGGACCAGGTGGCGGTGGCATTCTTCGGCGACGGGGCCACCAATATCGGGGCGTTCCACGAGGCCGTCAACTACGCGGCCAACTACCGGCTCGGCACCATCTTCGTGTGCGAGAACAACCTTTACATGGAGTACACGCCAATTGCGGAGGTCACCCCGGTGACGCATCCGGCGGCCGACCGTGCCCCGGCCTACGGACTGGACGCCGCCATCGTCGACGGCAACGACGCCGACGCGGTCTACCTCGCGGCTCGGACTGCGATCGAGCGGGCCCGCACCGGCGGCGGGCCGTCGATCATCGAGGCCAAGACCTACCGCCACGGTGGTCACAGCCGCGCCGATCCGGGCAAGTACCGCCCTGACCCCGAGGTCGAAGCGTGGTTGGAGCACGATCCCATCCCGATGTACCACCAGCGTCTCCTCGATCTCGGTGTCGGCGAGGACCGTCTCACGGCGATCATCCAGGAGGTGGCGGCCGAGATCGACCGGGCCGCTGAGGCGGCCAAGAGCGCTCCCGAGCCTCCCGCGGAGGCGCTCTGGACCAACGTGTGGGCGAATGGGGGCTCCCAGTGGCGGAACTGACCTACCGGGAGGCGGTGGCGGCCGGCATCGCCCAGGAGATGCGCCGAGACCCTTCCGTCGTGTTCCTCGGCGAGGATGTGGGCGGGGCCGGCGGCGTCTTCAAGACCACGGCCGGCCTGCTGGAGGAGTTCGGACCCGACCGGGTGGTCGACACGCCCATATCCGAGCAGGCCATTCTCGGCGCAGCCATGGGAGCGGCCATGACGGGGCTGCGGCCCATCGCCGAGATCATGTTCGCGGACTTCTTCGCGGTCTGCTGGGACTTCGTCGCCAACGAGATCGCGAAGTCGCGCTACATGACCGACGGCATGGTCGGCTGCCCGCTGGTCATCCGGTCCGGCAACGGCGCGGGCCTGCGCTTCGGTGCCCAGCATTCGCAGAGCATCGAGAACTGGGCCATGGCCGTCCCCGGCGTCAAGGTGGTCGCACCATCCACGCCGAAGGACCTGATCGGGCTGATGGCCGCCTCGGTCCGCGATCCCGACCCCGTTCTGCTGTTCGAGCACAAGGCGCTCTACCCCTCCAAGGGCGAGGTCCCCGAGGGCGAGATCGTCGACGAGTTGGGCAAAGCCCGTGTGCTGAGGGAGGGATCCGACGCCACGGTGGTGGCTCTGGCCCTGATGGTGCCGCGAGCGCTGGAGGCGGCTGACCGTCTCGCGGCCGAGGGCATCCACCTGACCGTCATCGACCTCCGCAGCCTGGTCCCGCTGGACACCGCCACGATCCTCCGATCGGTGGCCCAGACCAGCCGGCTGTTCACCGTGGAGGAGAACCCGCGCCTGTGCGGTTGGGGCGCCGAGATCTGCTCGATCGTCTCCGAGGAGGCGTTCTGGGATCTCGACGGCCCGATCGTGCGGATCACAACGCCGCACCTGCCGCTCGCTTCGGCTCCCAACCTGGAGGATCTGGCCCTGCCCGATGCCGACCGCATCGCGGCCACGATCAAGGCTGCACTGGGCTGACGCCGGCTAGCCCTGGAGCAGTTCCAGCAACATCCGGAGTGCTCGGGCGCGGTGGCTCATGTCGTTCTTGGCGGCCGGGCCCATCTCCGAGAAGGTGAGGCCGCCGGCCTCGGCTGGGGCGAACACCGGGTCGTAGCCGAAGCCGCCCGTGCCTCGGGGCACCGTTGTGATGGCGCCCTCGACGGTGCCCTCAGCCACGACGCTGGCACCGTCCGGGAACCAGACCGCGGCCACAGTCCGGAACCGGGCCGTCCGTTGCGATGGCTCCACGTCGCGCATCTCGTCCAGCAGCCGGGCCAGGTTGTCGGCGTAGCTCGCGCCGGGACCTGCGTACCGGGCCGAGTACACGCCGGGGGCGCCGCCCAAGGCGTCGACTTCCAGGCCGGTGTCGTCGGCCAGGGCCGCCGCTCCCGCGAAGTCGCACACGGCCCGGGCCTTGAGGATGGCGTTGCCCTCCAGGCTGTCGGCGTCCTCGACGACCTCGCCCATGCCGTCCGGGCGGGGCAGCAGCACGGCGTGGCCCTCCAGCACCTCGGCCATCTCGGCCACCTTGTCGGGATTGGCGCTGGCGCAGACCAGCTCGATCATCTGGGAGCGGGAGGACTTGCGAGCATCGACCGCTGCGCGGCCACGATCTCCGAGATCCCCTTCGAGGCCAGGTCGAGAAGCTCGTCGAGCTGGGACCGCGTGAAGGGTCGGCCCTCGGCGGTGCCCTGCACCTCTACCAGCTCGCCCTCGCCGGTCATGACCACATTGAAGTCCACGTCGGCACGGGAGTCCTCGGAGTAGGGCAGGTCCAGCAGTGCCACGCCGTCTATCAGGCCGACGCTCACCGCGGCGCACTCCCCCACAATCGGCGACGCCTTCAGCTCGCCGGCCTGTATCAGCCGGGTCACCGCGTCGTGCAGGGCCAGATACCCCCCGCAGATCGACGCGGTGCGGGTGCCGCCGTCGGCCTGCAGCACGTCGCAGTCCACGATCACCTGGCGCTGCGGAAGCGCAGCCAGGTCGACGACCGTCCGCAGCGACCGACCGATGAGGCGCTGGATTTCCTTGGTGCGGCCGCCCACGCGGCGGGAGACCCGCTCCGGCGACGATCCCGGCAGCATCGAGTACTCGGCGGTGAGCCACCCGCTGCCGCGCTCGCGCATCCACCGGGGCACGTCGTCGCTGATCGACGCCGTGCACAGCACCCGGGTAGCCCCGAACTCCGCCAGCACGGATCCGTCGGCCATGGTGGTGTAGTCGCGCCGGAACCTCAGCGGTCGCAGCTCGTCGGGCCTGCGACCGTCGGCGCGCCGACCGTCGGCATCAATGGCGGTCATTGCAGGTGCCTCACACCGTCATGACCAGACCGGGGCGGGCCACGTCGACGGGGCCGTCGAACACCTCGCTGGCCTCTGCGAACTGGGCGTCGGGATCGCAGCCTGGAGCCAGATGGGTGAGCACCAGGCGCTCCACTCCGGCTACCGACGCGGCCCGGGCGGCCTCGCGGGCGCTCATGTGAGGGATGCCCTGGCCCTCGTGTTGACAGCCGTGGCTGGCGTCGCACATGGCGACGTGTATGCCCTCACCCAGCGAGCGGAAGTCCCACCCGGGCCCGGAGTCGGAGCTGAAGGCGAAGGATCGGCCGCCCGAGTCCACCCGCACGGCCATGGTCTCCACCGGATGGTCGGTGGTGGCGAAGCTCCACCGCTGATCGCCCACGGTCACCTTCGAAGTCGCGTCGATCACCGTCCACGCCAGAGGATCGGACTTGCCCGAGCGCAACACTGTGATGGCCCGGTCCATGGCCCGGGTCTCGGCCGTTCCGTAGACGGGAACGTTGCTGCGGGGCACGAACCAGATGAAGACGTTGCGGATCACCGGCAACTCCAGCCAGTGATCGGGATGGCAGTGGGTGGTGATGATGGCGCTGAGATCGGCCAGATCGATGGACTCCTGCAGCGGTCCCAGCGTCCCGGGGCCGCAGTCGAGCAGCACCGAGGCACCGGGACTTCGCACCAGGTAGCCGGTGCAGGGGTTGTCGGGCGCGGCGTAGCTGCCGCTGCACCCGAGGACCGTGACCGTCAGCGCCACCGGAGTACTCCGGGTCGAGCGCCCGGCGCTCCCCTAGCGCTCCTCCTTGAAGACCACATGCTTGCGGATCACCGGGTCGTACTTCTTGAGCTCGATGCGGTGACGGGTGTTGGTCTTGTTCTTGGTAGTCACGTAGGTGTAGCCGGTGCCGGCGGTGGACCGCAGCTTGATGATGGGACGCTTGTCGCTGGCCATCGCCCTCTCCTTGCTCTAGACCTTGCGGCCGTTGCGGCGCATCTCGGCCACCACGCTCTCGATGCCCCGCTTGTCGATGGTCTTGATGGCCTTGGTGCTCAGACGCAGCTTGATCCAGCGCTTCTCGCTGGGCAGGTAGTAGCGCTTGGTCTGGACGTTGGGATCCCAGCGACGGCTGGAGCGACGGTGCGAATGCGAGAGCTGCTTGCCGAACTGCGGCTTCTTGCCGGTGACCTGGCAGATCTTGGACATTCGAGAAAGGGTAGCGAGGCTCCGCCCGCGCTCCACTGGAATGTGACGGATGACCGCGGCCGGCGTCGGCCAGCCGCCACTAGAAGTAGATGATCTCCGAGGCCCGCTCGGCCACCTCGTCGAGGTCGCCGGTCCAGGCCCGGCTCGACAGGTACTTCCAACCGCCGTCGCACACGATGAACACCACCGTGCCGGCGTCGATCCGCTCGGCCACCCGGACCGCCCCGGCCAGGGCCGCGCCCGACGACAGGCCGGCGAAGATGCCGGCATCGGCCAGCTGGCGGGTGTACTCCACCGACTCGCGGGGCCGCACGATCCGCTTGCCGCTGAGCAGGTCGGACCCGCCCCACTTCTCGTAGACCGGCGGTATGAAGCCGTCGTCGAGGTTGCGCAGGCCGTCGACCATCTCGCCCGCGGGCGGCTCCACGGCATACACCTCGATGTCGGGGTGGGCCTCCTTGAGGTAGGTCCCGACGCCCATGAGGGTTCCGCTCGTGCCCAGGCCGGCCACGAAGTGGGTCACGTCGGGCACGTCGCGCAGGATCTCGGGCCCGGTTGTCTCGTAGTGGACACGGGGGTTGGCCTCGTTGGCGTACTGGTACAGGAACACCCAGTCGGGTTGGTGCAGGGCCATCTGGCGGGCCAGGCGCACCGCGCCGTTGGATCCCTCGGCACCGGGCGACGGCACGATGTCGGCTCCGAACACCTCCAGCATCTGGCGGCGCTCGGGCGAGGTGTTCTCGGGCATCACAACCGTTATGGGGTAGCCGCGGATCCGGGCGATCATCGCCAGGGCGATGCCGGTGTTGCCCGAGGACGGCTCCAGTATCCGCTTGCCGGGGCCGAGGGTGCCGTCGGCCTCCGCGTCGAGCACCATGGCCTTGGCGATGCGGTCCTTGACCGAGCCGGTCGGGTTGGCGCTCTCGAGCTTGGCCACCAGCCGGACGTCGGGGTTGGGGCTCAGCTGCGAGACATCCACGGCCGGCGTGTTCCCGATGAGGTCGAGTGCGTCCCGCTTGAGGGCCATGTGGCGTGGTCCTGTGGTCGTCCTAATCCCGAGTAATTCGCTCAGGATTATAACTGCGGGACAATGCGAACGCGGCGGGCAGAGTCAGCACACAGAGCAACGCCATGGCGCCCAGCGACCACGAGTAGGCGACGGCCACCGCGTCGGCGACGGCGCTGTCGACCACCGCCTCCGCATCGCTCAGCAGATCGCGGACCAGCTCGGTGTCACCGGTGCGGCGGTCGACCACCCAGAACATGATCAAGCCCCCGACCGCGGCTCCGTAGGCGAAGCCGAGCGACCGGATGAACTGGTGCGCCGAGCTCACCCGGCCCATCTCCTGAAGGTCGGCCCGGCCCTGGAGCAGCGACAGGCTCGACGTTGTGATCGTCCCGATTCCCCAGCCGACACAGATCAGGGTGGCCAGCAGCACCGGGACCGACGCCCCGACCGCGGTTGCCGCCGTGGCGCAGACCGCGCCGGTTGCGATGACCGCCGCGCCCATCAGGATCACTGTCTGGGCCCTGACGTACTGCTGGAGCTTGCCCGCCACCCAGGCGGCCGTCGACCAGCCCAATGTGGGCCACACCACCGCGAAGGCCGCGAAGGTCACCGAGGAGCCCCGGGCCGCCTTGAGGTACAGGGGAAGGAAGACGCTGGCGCCGGTGCCGCCCGACACCGCCAGGACGGCCACCATGTGGATCGGCCAGAAGCGGGGCTTGGTGACGTGCGGCATCCGAACGATGGGCGACTCGCAGCCGCGGGCGTGCCTGACGTACAGCGCGGCCAGCAGGACGCCGGCGGCCACCAGCACGATGCTGTACCAGCTGAGGTACGACGTGGCGACCAGCAGCGCGGCGGTGAACCCGCTCAGTATCAGCAAGCCCCGGCCGTCCAGCGGCTCTTCGGCCGCCTGGGCTTCGGCCGGCATGCGGCTCCATCCCACCGCGGCCGCCATCAAGCCGACGGGGAGGTTCGCCAGGAACACGGACCGCCACCCGAGCGTGCTCACCAGCACGGCAGCCACGGCCGGGCTGCCGATGCCCATGATGCCCCACACCGAGGACATGAGTGCGTAGGCCCACGGTCGGGCCGCGTCGTCGTACACGAGCCCGATGCTTGTGAGCGCCGTGCCTATCAGCGCGCCCATGGCGAGTCCCTGAACCAGCCGGGCGGCCACCAGCAGCTCCATCGTGGGCGCGGCGGCGCACATGGCGGAACTCAACAGGGCGGCCACCACCGTGACCCGGAAGGCCCGCCGGGCACCGGACCCGTCGATGAAGGGACCAACGGCGAGAACCGCAACGGCGGCGGCCACCAACTCCGCGGTGATGATCCAGGGAAGCAGCGCCACCCGTCCGAGGTCGTCGCCGATGTCGGGCAGGGCGGCCGTGACCGACAGGTGGTTGTAGGAGGCGATGACCACCAGGGCCATGAGCGAGAGGGACGCAGCCCGGTACTTGGGGTCCAGCAGGCCCGATGCCCCGGCGCGCGTCACCGCCCGAAGCTATCGGCGGGGTGCAGCCGATAGAAATACGCGGATGCCCGAGCCCGAACTGTTCTTCGAGGACTTTGCCCCCGGCGATGTGATCGAACTCGGCACCTACGAGATGACCGAGGACGAGATCATCGACTTCGGTCGGCGCTTCGACCCCCAGTACTTCCACATCGACCCGGAGGCCGCGGTGGACTCTCCGTTCGGGGGACTGATCGCCAGCGGCTGGCACACAGTCTCGGCCTGGGCCCGCTTGTGGATCGACACCGTGGTCTCGAGAGCCGACGGCCGGGGCTCCGGCGGCATGCAGGAGGTTCGCTGGTTCGAGCCGGTGCGTCCGGGCGACTCGCTCACCGCGACGGTCGAGATCCTCAACACCCGACCGTCGTCGAGGCATGCGGACCGGGGCACGGTGTTCATCGGCTGCAAGATGACCAACCAGCACGGCCGGGTGGTGATGACCTTCCACGGACGAGGCCTCTTCGGCCGGCGCCACCCAACCGGCGAGAGCACTACGAGTCACCCCGAGTGGGATGCGGACGCCGATTCCTCCGCCACGAGGGACTCCGTCGAGGTCCGATCCGCCGACGGTGTGAAGCTGAACTTGAGAATGATGGGAGGATCAGGCCCGGACCTGCTGGTGTGTCACGCCACCGGGTTCCACGGCTTGGCCTACCGGCCGCTGGCGCAATCCCTCAAGGAGCACTTCACAGTCTGGGCTCTGGACTTCCGGGGCCACGGCTCCTCGGGACCCGCGCCGGGCGACGACTACGCCTGGAGCGGCATGGGCGCGGACGTCGCCGCGTGCGCGGCCGCGATCGGCGCCGAGCGGCTGTACGGGTTCGGGCACTCGATGGGAGGCGCCGCGCTGCTGATGGCCGAACGTTCGCAGCCGGGGACGTTCGAGCGCCTGTTCCTCTACGAGCCGATCGTGCTGCCGCGGGGATTCTTCGACCAGCCCGGCAATAACCCGCTGTCGGCGGGCGCCCGCAACCGGCGCGAGGTCTTCGACTCACGAGCCGAGGCCCTCCAGCGTTACTCGAGCCGGTCGCCGCTGGCGGTGATGCGGGCCGACGCGCTGGCCGCCTACGTCGAGGGCGGCTTCGTCGACCTCGGTGACGGGCGGGTGCGCCTGGCCTGCTCGGCTGAGACCGAGGCCCGCACCTTCGAGGCCAGCGGCGGGTTGCCGACCGAGGAGACGTCGGCGATCGACGTTCCCGCGACGGTGGCGGCCGGAACGGTGGTCGCCGGCGTGTCCAACCCTGGGATCTTCGGCCCCGCGATCGCAGAGGCGCTGCCCCAAGGACGTTTCCTCAGTTTCGAGAGCCTGAGCCATTTCGGCCCGCTGGAGGCGCCCGGCGTGGTGGCCGCCGCCGCGGTCCGGGAACTTCTGTCAAGAAACCACCGTGCAGGTGGATAATCGACAGAGGTTCGTCGAATGACGCTACGCGGAGCCGTCGATGGCGACGGGCTCTTCGGTGACTTTGCCGTCGAGGATGCGGAACGACCGCAGCGACGGCTCGGGATGGCGCAGCGACACGATCACGAAGCGCCAGGCGCCGAAGGGGTCGAAGCGGGCCGCGTCGGCGATGTCGGTGGGCGACGGGTAGTTGGTGGTGTGGGTGTGTGAGTGCATCACGCCCATGACGGCCAGGCCGGCGTCGTCGGCAGTGCGCTCCACGTCCATCATCTCCAGGCCATCGAGCACGTAGATCTCGCGGGACTCGGCCGCGTTGCGCATGGGAAAGAAGCGCTCGACCCGGTTCGAGCCCGGCAGCCCGGCGAACAGGCCGCAGGCCTCATGAGGAAGCCCGGCGATGGCGTGATCCACCATCGCCGTATGCATCTCCGCCGACATCTCCAGCATCGCGGGAGAACCTTACCGGCGGGCCGCTTCCCGCCTGCCTCACCCACCGGTACCGTGACGCTGTGGCCAAGTCGCAGAAGCGTCGGGACGTCCCGGAAGGGGCGTCGGTGGTGGCGACCAATCGCCGCGCCCGCCGGAACTTCGACATCCTCGAGACTCTCGAAGTCGGTCTGGTGCTTCAGGGCAGCGAGGTCAAGTCCCTGCGGGAGGGCAACGTGCAGATCGCGGAGAGTTGGGCCCGCATCGACCGGGGCGAGCTGTGGCTGCACAACCTGCACATCTCGCCCTACTCGCACGCGGCGGCGTCGTTCCGCTCCGAGCCGGACCGGGTCCGTAAGCTGCTGGCCCACCGGCGCGAGATACAGCGCCTGGCGTCCCGGGTCGACCAGGAGCGATTGGCGCTGGTGCCGCTCGCCCTCTACTTCAACGAGGGCAAGGCCAAGCTGGCCCTGGCCCTGGCCCGTGGGCGCACCCGGTCCGACCGCCGCCGCGACATCCAGCAACGCGACGCCGACGCCGAGGCGGCCCGCTCGATGGCCGCAGCCCGCCGGCGCCGCACTCCCCCGCCGCCATGAGCCGCGACCAGCTCGCCTTCTGGGTGGCGGTGGTCGCCAACGGGGTGACGTTCGTGCAGATCATCCCGCAGATCGCGAGGCTGATCCGCACGGGACGCACCGAGGGCGTGTCACCCGTCTGGGCCGCGGCCGGCATGACGATCAATCTGGGCTGGCTCACCTACGTGGTGGAGAACGGGTTCTGGGAGACGATCCCGTCGATCTTTGCCGCCATCTCCAGCTTCGGGTTGGCGCTGTTCCTGCTGTACCGCAACGGCGTGAGCGTGCGCGCCTCCCTGCTGGTAGGCGCAGCCGTGATAGTGGCCAGCGTGGTGATCCAGCGGGCGGCGGGCTGGACGGTGCTGGGCACGGTGCTGGGCCTGTCCAACGGGCTGTATCTCGGACCGGCGTTGATCGCGGCGTGGCGGACCTACGCCCCCGTCGGAGTGTCCCCCGGGACTTGGTGGCTGACCGTGCTGGAGGGCTTCAAGTGGGGTCTCTACGGAGTGTTGGTGGCCGCGGTGCCGATCGTGGTGTACGGGTCGACTGCGATCCTGCTGGCGGTCGGCGTGCTGGTGCGGCTGTGGATGACCCGCCACCGGATCCGCGCCGCGCTCAGTCCCCCGGCCTGAGTGTCGGTCGCCTGAGTATCATGGTTGGTCCCTTCGGGGACGGCAGCTTGAAAAGAGACTGCACGAGGGGCTGACCGGTTTCGACGTCGGGACCAGGAGGCCGCGGAGTGCGACCGGAGTTGCTCAGACTCCTTAAACGGGGCAACCAAAGAGACGCCGAAGACGACGCTCTCGTTCTCGCCGCCTGATCAGATCTGATCTAGCAGTTGAGAATCATCGCGACCAGCAATGGCACGCGGGGCCGGACCGCTGCAGCCTGGCACCAGAAGCAGGGGTGGACGACGGGGAGAGACCCGCTGACAGCCGGCAAAGACCGCTGACACCGGAGAAAGATCCGGCGGCCGGATCATCTGATCCGCACGACCCGGCGTAGCGGCAGCCGCAAGCCGCAGACTCGGGAATGGTCGTAGCGAGCCCGGTATCCGCCTGACGGACGGGAGTTCGATTCTCCCCAGCTCCACCACCAGTAGCCATATAACCCAAGGTCACAGGGCAATATTCGCTGACTCAAGTAGCCGCAATGTTGTTTGCAGTGTCACCATTGCAGGGTCACCGCAGCCTTAGAGGTCATTGACGGCACCGACGCGCAACTCAATCCAAGACGACCGCGGGGGTGAGCTCGAGAGGTTGGCGCGAGCGGCCTGAAGGTTGTCGCGCTATTGGAAGTCGCCAGCTGGCGCTTGTTGACCTGGGCGCAACCGGCCAATAAAGTTCGTACACGAACTATATTGCGTCGTCGTCTCGCAACGCGTTGTCGTTGCAAGACCCCGTCGTACGCAGGAGGATCTGTGCCAGCACCGGAGCATCTGCGCTCGACCCCCTATAGCCCGCTGTATCCGGATGATCTCGCCACGGAGTGGATAGACGTGTTCGGCTGTGCTGTGCCTGTGCACTGCGGTGACATCGGAGCGGAGTACACGGCGCTGCGCACGGCTGCGGCGGCGATGGAGTTCTCGATGCTCTTCCGGTGGGATGTCATCGGCCCCGGGGCGGTCGAGGCGGTCAACTCGGTGTTCTCGCGAGATCTGCGACGACTCGGCCCTGACCGTATCGCGTACGGCGTGTTCGTCGCCGACGACGGAACGATGCTCGACGACGTGACCGTGGTGACTCCCCACGACGGGTTCGTCAGGGTCATTGGCGGCAACGAAGAAGCCGACGACGCCCTGCTCCGTGATGCGGCACCTGCGGCTGTCAGTGTCGTGCAGCGCCGCGACGAGACCGCACAACTGTCGTTCCAAGGCCCCAAGTCCCGGGAAATACTGCAGTCGCTCACTGCCGCCGACCTGTCGAATAAGGCGTTGCCGTACTATCACTTCATCCGTGAGGTCCAGATCGCGGGCATCAGAGGCCAGCTCAACCGGATGGGTTTCACCGCCGAGCTCGGATACGAGTTCATCACTGGCGCCGAGGACGCAGTGAGCTTCGGCACTGCCTTGCTGGAGGCCGGCGAGGACGCCGGCGTGCGGCTGGCGGGGGCAGCCACAGTGATGATGGCCCGGGTCGAGGCTGGCATGGTCATGGCCCACTTGGAGTACGACCACACCTCGACGCCGTTCGAGTGCCGCCTCGGCTGGACGGTGGACTTCAACAAGGGCCCGTTCCGTGGACGCGACGCCTTGGTGGCCGCTAAGGACAGCGCCCGGGACTGTGTAGTGAGCGTCGTGATCGACGGCATCGCCGAGGCGGAGTTCGCTCCCGTCGCCCTCAATGGCGAACCGGTCGGCGTGGTCACGATGGCGCTGCCCTCACCGCATCTCGGAGGCCGAACGCTCGGCCTGGCCCGCATCAGGAAGTCGGCGGCCGCGGTGGGAACCGCCCTGACTGGCGAGGCCAGCGGTGCCTCGTTCCGAGCCGAAGTCGTGGCGACGCCCGTGTTCGATCCCGAGCGCACGCGTGTGCGCAGCTGACCGCGGACCCATCGACGAAGGAGAACCCATGGCCCGAGAGGCGAAGTACGACGTACTGTTCGACCAGGTCCCGGTGGGACCGAAGACCCTGCGCAACCGCTTCTGGCAGGTTCCTCACTGCAACGGGGCCGGCAGTGACAAGCCGGGCATGCAGGCGGAGTTCCGCGGCATCAAGGCCGAGGGGGGCTGGGCTGCGGTGTTCACCGAAATCTGCCTCATGACCCCCGACTCCGATCCGTTGCCGTGGGTCGGATCCCGGATCTGGGACAACGGAGACATCCGCAACCTCGCCCTCATGTGCGAGAAGGTCCAGGCCCACGGATCACTGGCCGGCGTCGAGTTGACCCACGGCGGTGGGCTCAACCACAACGCCGAGACCCGCCTGCCGGCCCGGGGCGCCAGCCAGATCCCCTCCGACATCTCGGCGGCCAACTGCCGGGCGATGTCTGTTCGCGAGATCCGTCAGATCCAGCGCGAGCACGTCGATGCCGCGCTGCGGGCCAGAGCCGCTGGGTTCGACCTGCTCACCCTGTTCTGCGGCCTAGCCAACATCACGAACTTCTTCATGTACCCGTTCTACAACAAACGCACCGACTCCTACGGCGGCTCGTTCCAGAACCGGCTGCGCTTCACCAAAGAGGTTCTAGAGATGATGCGGGAGGTGATCGACGACTGCGCCATCGGGATCCGCATGCCGATCGACACCCTCGACGAACCCTACGGCTACGGCGACGCCGGCTTCCGCGCCGAGCACGACGCGCCCGAGTACATCGAGACCCTCGACCCCCTGGTCGACTACTGGGACCTCAATGTCGGCACCCTCAACTGGGGAGAGGACGCCGGATCGTCTCGGTTCTTCGCCACCAACCATCAAGCCGACTACACCCGCATCGCCAAACAGCACACCGCCAAGCCGTGCGTCAACGTCGGCCGGTTCACCGACCCCGACGTGATGGTCGAGGCCATCACCTCGGGGCAATGCGACGTCATCGGGGCGGCCCGTCCCTCGATAAGTGACCCCTACCTTCCTAGGAAGATCGAGGAGGGCCGCCTCGATGACATCCGCGAATGCATCGGCTGCAACGTCTGCGTGTCGCGCTGGGAGATCGGCGGCCCGCCCATCTGGTGCACCCAGAACCCGACCTCCGGGGAGGAGTACCGGCGGGGCTGGCACCCCGAGCACTACACCCCGGCCTCCAACCGTGACACGGCCATTCTGGTGGTCGGCGCGGGACCGGCGGGCCTGGAGGCGGCGATGGTGCTCGGGAAGCGAGGCTATGAGGCCGTCCACGTCGTCGACGGCCACAAGCGCATGGGCGGCCACGTCAGCTGGGTGTCCACCATGCCGGGCTTCAGCGCCTGGCGGCGGGTCATCGACTGGCGCGAGACCCAGATCAACAAGCTCGACAACGTGCAGTTCGTGGGCTCGAGCCGGCTGTCGACCTCCGACATCGTCAACTACGGCGCCGAGCACGTGATCATCGCCACCGGCTCGGTGTGGGCCGCCGACGGCATGAACGGCCCGATGCACGAGCCGATCACGGGCGCCGACGCCTCGCAACCCCATGTCTGCACTCCCGAGCAGGTGGTCGTCGACGGCAAGGAGCTGGGGCGGCGGGTGCTGGTCGTCGACCACGACAACTACTACATGGGCAGCGCTATGGCTCAGCTCGCGGCCGAGAAGGACTGCGATGTCACCTACGTGACCCATTGGGACAGCCTCGGTGAGTACCTTCGCTTCACGCTGGAGGAGCAGCGCATGTGGCAGCGGCTCACCGAGCTGGGGGTCGAGGTTCTCAGCCAGCACCTGACGCTGTCGGTCGAGGGCGGCGTCGGCAGCCTGCTGCACCTGTGGTCGGGCCGGGAGCGGGCCGTCGACTTCGACTCGGTGATACTGGTGACCCAGCGCAACTCGGTGTGCGACATCTACGACGAACTCCACACCGACGACGACCGTCTAGCCGACGCCGGGATCGCGTCGATCCATCTCATCGGCGACGCCCACACGCCCGGGATGATCGCCCAGAGCGTGTTCAGCGGCCACCGCCTGGCCCGCGAGTTCGACTCGCCCGACCCGTCGGTGGCGCTGCCGTTCATCCGCGAGCGCCGCCTCGTGGGCGGCACCGACGACGACTACACCCTGGCGTCGGTGTCGATCAGGCCCTAGTCGCGCCTGGGCAGCAGCCTGGCCCGGTCCGGGTTCCAGGTCACGGTGACCCGCGATCCGACGGCCGCGGTCCCGAACTCGTCGGGGATCTCGGCCTTGACCGTCGAGTCCAGTGCAGTGCACTCGGCCCGGTAGGTGAGGGCTGACCCCCGGAAGGCGGCGTCGGTCACGATCGCCTCGAGCGCGCCACCCGGTGGGCCGAACCGGACGTCGGTGGGGCGCACGACGAGCCAGTGAGGCCCGCTCACACCCTCCGACCCTGCGATCGGCAACCTGAGTCCGTCGGTGGTGCTCACCTCGTCGGCGTCGGAGCGGGCGACATCGACGGCGAACACGTTGGCGTCGCCGACGAAGCTGGCCGCGAAGTCCGACTGAGGCTCGCGGTATATCGCCTCGGCGCTGCCGAGTTGCACGACCCGGCCGCCGTTGAACACTGCGATCCGATCCGACAGAGCCAGGGCTTCGCGCTGGTCGTGCGTGACGTAGATGAAGGTTGCTCCCAGCTCCCGGTGGACTCTGCGCAGCTCGGCCTCCAT
Source organism: Acidimicrobiaceae bacterium (assembly GCA_009842325.1). GTDB lineage: Bacteria > Actinomycetota > Acidimicrobiia > Acidimicrobiales > Aldehydirespiratoraceae > Aldehydirespirator. The sequence goes on from VYFQ01000014.1 coordinate 95,759, forward strand.
CTCCAGGCGGATCTTGAGGTCGAGGGCCGACAGCGGCTCGTCCAGCAGCAGCACCTTGGGTCGCTTGGCCAAGGCCCGGGCCAGGTTGACGCGCTGGCGCTGTCCTCCCGACAGCTCGGTCGTTCGGCGCCGCTCGAATCCCTCGAGCCGCACGAGGCTCAGCGCCTCGGCCACCCGCTCGTTGACCTCTGCCTTGGAGACCTTGGCCACCCGCAGGCCGAACGCGATATTGCGGCCCACGTCGAGGTGGGGAAACAGCGTGCTCTGCTGGAACACCATGTTGACCGGGCGGCGATGCGCAGGCAGCCCGGTGATGTCCTGGCCGTCGAGCACGATCCTGCCCTCGGTGGGGGTCAGGAACCCGGCGATCGCTCGCAGCGTGGTGGTCTTGCCGCAGCCGGAGGGACCGAGGAACGTGAGGAACTCGCCGTCGCGAACCTCAAGGTTGACGTCGGTGAGGACCTCGGTGTCGCCGAAGCGGTGGGTGAGTCCCTGCACTGCCAGCCGGATCGGGTCCGTCATAGTTGGCCGTCCCGCTGGGCGAGCGAGTCGCGCCTTCGCCGGCGCTCCAGGCGAACGGCATACAGGACCGCAACCAGCCAGATCGCGAGGTTGGCGAACAGCAGCAGCGACGAGATGGCGTTCACGGACGGATCGATCGTTCGCCGCAGCCGCGAGAAGATCACCAGCGGCAGGGTCGACTCGTTGCCGATGACGAAGAACGTGACGATGAACTCGTCGAAGCTGATGACGAAGGCCATCGCCGCCCCTGCGAGCAGTACCGGGAGGACCTGGGGCAGGATCACATACCAGAACCGGTACCACGGCGGCGCGCCGAGGTCGGCCGCGGCCTCGAGCTGGGAGACCTCCACCCGGTCGAAGGCGGTGCGGGCGATCACGAAGAACACGGGCGCGACGAACACCGCGTGCGCGATGACCACCGTCATGGTCGACAGCGGGATGCCTCGACTGCTGAAGAATGACAGCATCGCGATGCCGAGAATCAGCGGCGGAATGGTCACCGGCAGCAGGAACAGCCCGCCGTAGACGGCCTTGAGGCGAGACTCGGTGCGGCTCACGCCGTAGGCGGCCGCCGTGCCGGACACGAACGTGGCTGCCGCGGTCAGCAGCGCGACCCGAAGCGAAGTCGCCAGCCCGCTGCGGAACGCGCGATCGGCGAGCACCTCGCGATACCAGCGAGTCGACAGCCCCTCGAAGGGCGGTGTGAGCGAGTTCGTCTTGTGGAACGAGAACAGCACGACAACCGCAAGAGGAGCGAACAGGAACACGACAGCGACCACAGTGATGGCAGCCGTGGGGATGCTTCTCCTCGTGTGCATGTCAGCCCCAGTCGACGCGATTCAGTCGGGCCAGCCGCAGGCCGAGCCGGATCAGGGCGTAGAGCGCGGCGTAGAACAAGATCATCAGGATTGCCAGGGCTGCGCCCTTGCCGTAGTCGCCGGCTTCGCGGAAGTACCGGTTGATCTGGGTGCCGATCAACTGGCCGCGCAGCCCGCCGAGGAACTGCGGGGTGACGAAGTCCGCTGAGCTGATGATGAACACGAACGTCCACGCGCTCGCGATCGGTGAGGCCATCAGCGGGAGGATCACCTGCCGCCAGCGAACGGCCGGGCCGGCTCCAAGATCCTCGGCCGCCTCGAGCAGCTCGGACCGCACCGGGCGGATGGCGGCATACAGGATGATGATGGCGAACGGCAGCAACAGGTGGAGTTCGGCGATGATCACCGCGGTCCGGCTGAAGATGAGAAACCCGACCGGTTCATCGATGAGGCCGACCCGTTCGAGACTGGCGTTCACGACGCCGTTGGAGCCGAGCACGGTACGCCAGGCGTAGATCCGGACCAGGTAGCCGGCGAACATCGAAGCCACTACGAGTGATACCACCGATGTGGCCATCCGGCCCGCGCTGAACTGCAGCCAATAGGCAACGGGCAGACCGACGGCCACCGTCACGCTGGCGGTGATCGTCCCGGTGACGATCGAGTTCCACACCATCGTCCGGTTGACGCCCAGAGTCAGCGCACTCTCGTAGTTGACTGCGGTCGCGGGCCTGCCGATCTGGAACAGTTCTCCGGTCAGGAAGCTGTAGACGACCACCACTGCTATCGGCACCACGAAGAACACCAGCATCGCCAAAGCCGGCGGGGTCGCGACCAGAAGCGACGCCCGGCTGGCTCGAGTGGCGAGGTTGCGACTCGTTCGACCGATCATCTCATACTCTTCTGGCTGTGGCTGAGCAGTCCCGGACCAGTCTCACCGACCCGCTCGAGGCCCGCCACGGCATCGAGCAACGCGGTGTGGCGCTCGCCCGCGAACTCGGCATCGACCAGAGTTCCTTCCAGGTGGCATCGAACCTGCACTGGACTTTCACCTTGATGAAGGCACTGTTCGAGCGCGGGCCGCTGGCGGAGGAGAGGCTCTCAATGTCGGGCTTCGTCGCGTTGTGGGCCCTGCGGGTGAGCGGCGAGATGGAGGGCCGCGAGGTCGCGGCCGAGGTAGGGATCGCCCGCTCGAGCTTCTCGGGGCTGGCGAACCGGCTGGAGCAACGCGGCCTCATTCAAAGGCGCCAGAGCCCCAATGACGGCCGGGCGGTACTGTTCTCGCTCACCGAGCAGGGGCGGATCGTGCTGGAGCGGGTCTGGCCCGAACTCAACCGCTGCGAGCAGCAGCTCTCGGAGCACCTCGGCCCCGACGGGCGCCGCGAACTGGCCGACGCGCTCCGAAGCGTCGCCGACCAGCTCACGACTCTCCTACAACACGAAGCCGCTGTCGACGCCTGATCAGCCGCCGGTGCTCAGCGAGGCGTAGGCCTCGATGAAATCGCCCATCGAGATGACGCCGCCCTCGCCCGTCGGCAACGCGGAGACCGGGTTGGCGGCCAGGAAGGCATCGAGATCGTCGTACGGGTACAACGCCCGGTTGGCGTCGCTGATCAACTCGATCGACGCCTGGACCGGCGTGGCCTGAGCGAAGGCGTCGTTGATGGCCGCGTTGACCTCTGGGTCGAGCATGGCATTGATGAACGCCAGCGCTCCGTCGCGGTTGTCAGCGTCGGCCGGGATCGAATAGACCTCGACGAACGAGAACGTTCCTTCCTCGGGAAACACCGTGACGATGTCGGGGTTCTCGGTGAACGCGCCCAGCCCGGGGTACCCGCCGTAGCTAGCCAGCACCTCGCCGGAGGCCAGCAGACCGATCACGTCGCCGAACGAGGGCGACAGGACCCGTGCCTGCGCCCAGATTCCCCGCATGAACTCGATGACGTCATCGAGTTGGTCCGGCGTGAGCGTCTGAGCCGGGTAGCCCAGGGCAGCCGCGGCCGCCTGCAGGTGCAACCCGGGCACATCGGGGATGGCGACCTTGCCGGTCAACTCGGGATCGAGCAGGTCGGCGTAGGACGTGGGCGAGATCGCGGAGCTGTCGAAGGTGATGCCGAGAGGAGCGAAGCTGAAGGGTATGGCCAGCCAGTTCCCGTCCTCGTCCTTGAAGTGGTCCCACTCGTCGTCGGCGAACTGCGAGATCAGACCCTCCAGATTGGGGACCTCCTCGGGAGCGATCGGCGACAGCACGCCCTCGGTGGCCCGGTACGGCGCATGTTCGGCCGAGGTCCACCCGAGAAGGTCGATCCCCGCGCCGCCCCCACTGGCGAACCGGGCGACGATGTCGGACGGGGCGCCGATGTAGGTGGCGTTGATCTCGATGCCGAGTTCGGCCAACTGCGCCTCGGTCACCCCGAAGAACGTGTCGTATCCCTCCCAGCCCATGTAGTCCAGCGTGCCGAAGTCGGCCATTGCCATACCGTCGTCGTCCTGTTCGACTGGTTCGTCTGTGGCAGCCGGCTCGGGCGTGGTGCCTTCCGGTTCGGTTGGTTCTTCCGTGGCGGCGGGCGTGGTGCCCTCTGGTTCGGTTGGTTCTTCCGTGGCGGCCGGCTCGGCCGAGTCGCCGTCGTTATCATCACCGCACGCGACTGCCATGAGCGCTAGTGCCGTCAGGGCAACGAGCAGGCTGATCGGCCTGCCCCATCGTGACCGACGAGTCATGTGGGATCCTCCTCCCTTGCCTGCCGGAGGCGCCGCCGCCGACAAGATAGTTCGTACACGAACTATCTTACACGCAACCCGGACGGAAGATCAAGGGGAAGCGGATCAGCTGGATCGCTGCCTCAATCGGTCTCGTCCGTAGGATCGACTCGTCTAGCGGCCGGTAAGTGAGCGTCTAGGAGTTGCGATGTCAGACACCACCGCCGACGATCGATTGAAGGCCGACGACATCAACGCCTACCTGGCCAAGCATCGCAACTGGGGACGATGGGGGCACGACGACGAGCTGGGGGCGATCAACCTGATCACGGCCGAGAAGAGGCTGAGTTCGGCGGCCGCGGTGCGCACGGGCCGGACAGTGTCGCTGAGCCGCCCCCTCCCCACAGGGCCGGGACCGGACAATCCGCACCCGGCCCGCCACTTCATGCAGCGATTCCCTCGAGATCCGGGGGCGGGGTGGCGGTCGACTTCATAGGCGTCAACTGCCACGGACTGGCACTGACGCATGTCGACGCTCTTTGCCATGTATGGGCCGTGGGGAGGCATGACCGGTGCCGGCTCCCTACCGTCCGCCAGCGACGAGCGGCCCGGCCTGCACGCCTCCTGCCTCCGGTTCATAAGGGAGACCGACACTGCGGTCCTCGTATGGGACATGATGGATCTCACGCCCTACGGCCTCGCGATCCCGTGGGCGGTCCATGCCGCGGCGTGGGCCTTCGGCGTCGCTCTGGTCGACAACGCCCTGCTCGAACCGCTGTCGCATGCGTGCGAGCAGGAGGGTCGTTACGAGTTCCAGCTCGTGGTGGCCCCACTGCAGATACCGGGAGGCACCGGGTCCCCAGTCAATCCTCTTGCGATCCTCTGACGGGCAGCTGCACGCACAGAGTTCTGAGGTGGGGTAGCCATGAGACGGCCACAAGACGCACCTCTGCAAGCTCTCATCGAACGATTTTCACGTTGACGATCTGGCCTTCCGTCCAGGACACGTCGACGTTTCTGAAGACGAAGTTCGAATCTCCGCTGGGAAAATCGAGCGCCACATCGTCTATGTGCAGTGTCCAGTCTCCTGTGCCGGCAACCGGTGCCCTAAAGGCCAGATAGAGCTTCCGCTCCGACTCCAAGTACCAGAGCCACTTTATTTGAAGTTGGATGCTGCCCGTTACGTTCGAGAACAGGGTGTCGTCAAGGTAGGCGCCCAGGCTGCTGTTGCCATAGTCCGCCACCGTCATCTCTCCCGACCACAACGTCTCGACCTGATTTGGCGGCCTTGAAACCGGGGCTGTAGCGGCGCTTGTCACGCTTTCTGAGTAGCCGTCGCCGTCCGTGAAGCTGACCTGCACTTTGATGGCCTGACCCACGTCGTCGTGGGTCAGGGTGTGCGTCTGGGCGGTGGCGCCGGGGATGCTCATGTCGGTGTTGCCGTCATTGCGTATCCACTGGTAGTTGAACTGCACGTTGGCGAGCCC
>VYFQ01000014.1:101295-116878 GCA_009842325.1 Acidimicrobiaceae bacterium
CGGTGTTGCCGTCATTGCGTATCCACTGGTAGTTGAACTGCACGTTGGCGAGCCCGTTGGCGTCGCTGATCCCAGACGTGTCCGCGCTGAGCGTCTCACCCAGCACGGCCGTCCCGGTGATGGTTGGCTGGCCGGTGGCGGCCTGGTTCGGCGGCGGTGAGACCTGGGTGGTGGCCGCGCTGGTCAGACTCTCCGCGTACCCGTCGTCGTCGGTGAACAAGACGCTCACCTTGACGGTCTTGCCCTGATCGTCGCGTGTCAGGGTGTGCGTCTGTCCGGTGGCGCCGGGGATGCTCATGTCGGTGTTGCCGTCATTGCGTATCCACTGGTAGTTGAACTGCACGTTGGCGAGCCCATTGGCGTCATCGATCCCAGAGTTGTCCACGCTGAGCGTCTCACCCACCTGAGGTGTGCCCGTAATGGTGGGTTGGCCGGTGGCGGTCTGATTGGCGGGGACATCGCCTTCCTGTGCCTCGAACGTGAACGTGTAGGTCTGGATCGTGCCGTCCTCGGCGGTGACCTCTATGGCGAGTGTCTTGTCCCCCGCTGGCATGTCGAAGGCGTCCGAGGGGTAATCAAAGCTGTAGGGAATGACGACCTCGCCGTTCACCGAGACCTCGGCATCCGCGCCGCCGTGGTTGAGGCCAACATCGACGTAGAACGGCGGGTTGTTCTCAACGGTTGCCGTGTACTCGGTGACCGAGGGGCTGAACGCCGGCGACAGGACGAAGTCGTTGAAGTTGAAGTCCTGCAGCACGAGCGTGGCGATCGACGCGTCCGACGAGGCGGCCTTGTCGACCATGACCTTGTAGAGCGACTCCCGGCTGCGGTCCTTGGAGGTGATCAGGACCTTGAGCAGGTTGAGGCCGGGCCCGATGCGGCTGAACTCCGCGCTGCTGGCTCGTGACTTGTTGCCTTCCTTGACTTTGCCGAATGCGTCGAAGTAGCGAAGGTAGTTCGGGTCTATGCCCTCACCGAACGACAGATTCAGGTTCATCGTGTCCACGCTGGCGCCGGCATCCGCCGTGTAGACGAACTGGAGCGGATAAAACGTCTCGTTCAGAGCAATCGTGTTGCCGTCCTGGTCGGTCACCGTGATCCCGGCCAACGTCGAATCGCTCGACGCGGTCTGATCGTTGTTGATGATCCAGCCGGCCGCGCGGTCAAGCTCGCTGAGCGCGATATTGCTCGATGGGTTGCTGAGGCGGACGATGAATCGCTCGTCGTGCTCGTCGATCGAGTCGTCGCCGGTCGCGATGGAGATCGTCTTGGTGGTCTCGCCCTGGCCGAACGTGACCGTGCCCCCGCTGACCGCTGTGTAGTCATTGTGGCTGGTCGTCGCCGACAGGCGGCCGCTGCCGTCGACGGTGTCGTACTGGACGGTGGCCTGGGCGCTGGGTGCGCTGGACAGTTCGACCGTGAACTCGATGCTCTCCCCCTCGACCGCCGATCCGCCGCTGATGCTCGCCAGAGGCAAAGTTGACTCGACCGGACCGCTCAGCAAGACCATGAAGTTCGAGTAATAGCTGCACATTCGGATGCGTTGTGTCATCCAGATGTCAACGAGGCTCCACTGGCATGCATTGCTGATGTCCCACCCGGTCAGGCTGTCCGGATCCAGACCGTTGTGTGGATCCGGACCGCCGATCATGGTCATCGGAATCACCACTTCGCCCTGCACCAACACCAGCTTCAGCCAGTAGTCGGTCGAGGCCGACAGAGCGAAACCGTCGCCCGGCGCGACGAACTTGGCCGGACCATCGTGGTATTCCGGCGGCGAGACGAACTTCCCTATCAGCGCACCGGGTTGGCCCGGTTGGGAGAACTTGGAGTCACCGATCTCGCCGCCCGGCAAGTCCTCAAGCAAGTGCAGTTCGAGCTTCGGGACGGTGGGCGATGAGGAACCGAATCGGGGCTGAAGCCTCGCGAACGTGACGCTGCCCAGATTGGCCGCGCTGGGGCCAGTGGTGAACCGGTTGTACGCGAACTTGCTCCCGCGACTGTTGGCGGTCACATTCAGCCTCAGTCCCCAGCTGTGGCTGAGCCCTCGGCCGAACGTGCTGACCAGCACCCGCTCCCTCGCAACCGGAGTCGCCACCGATGTCCGCGAGTGATGGTCCGCCGCGCCTACCGCATTGGCGTGGGTCACCCTCACCGTGTACTCGGTGCCGTTGGTGAGCCCCTCGAGCACCGTGTTCGTGCTGTCGCGGCCCATGACCACTTTGACCCGGTCCCCATCCAGGTCGGTCTGGAACTCCTCGTTACCCGACTTCCAGGCGACCAGGTAGCGGTCGAAGTCGACCGTGCGCAGGCGGTTGCGAATGACCACGAACTTGGGCGGGTACGCATCCCAAAAGACGTTGAGCGCGCCGTCCAGTGAGTTGGCGTCCGCCCTCAGGACCCGCCGGTCGGTCCCGCTGCTCGGCGGGGCGAGCATGGTGATCGTCAACTTGGCGATCGGCGTATCGCTGAACTTGCCCGCGCCCTTCAGGGAGGTAACGCTCGCCGGTGGATCGGTGGCCGAATCCGCCGAGTCCCAGTCCGTGCCACTGTCCGTGCCGGCGTCCCAGGCAAACAGGTCCACTTCCAGTTCCTCAATCCACACGCCGCCCGGTCGCAGTTCGATATTGCGAGCCCCGACGAACCAGTCGGGCGACTCGCTCAAACTGGCCACGAAAGTCAGATGGTCCTGGCCGCGAGAGGCGCGCTGGGACTCGAACACCTGTGCAGCCGTCGCACCCTGGGGGAAAGTCCCCCCATTCTTCTTCGTCGGATAGACGTTGGAGCCGTAGGTCTGTGCGGCGAACTCCTCGACTAGCAGCTCGGTCGAACCGGTCTCGGCGAATGCCTTGAGCCCGGCACTGGCCGCCTCGCCCGCATTGAAGTAGCTGACCGTGCTCTCGTGCGTCGCGAAGGCCACGCTGCCGAAGGTCGCGTTAGTCGGAAGCGTCTCACCGGAAGCCAGCGCATCCTGGACGAAGTTGCCGGTGAAGGTGACGTCGATACTGACCGCCCTCTGGTTGCTGCTCCCCTGAGCCTGCACCGATCCCGATCCGCCCAGCCCCACAAACACCGCCGACGGCGCCAAGAACAGCATCAGCGCCGCCCCAAGCACAATCACAACCCCGGCACGGCCGAGCCTCCATACAATGCTCCCCTGCGCGGTAGTTTGCACAACAATAACCTAATCTCCGCTCCATTCGTAGATAAAGCCAGGGAGGCGCGGCGCTGCTCGTGTCGGCAGGCTGTTCGGGCAGCTAGGACGGACTCGACTAGGAGCTCAAGGAACGCCAGCCTGGTGACCCTGGGTGCGGGCTTCGGCGCTTCTTAGTGCTTGAAAGTATATTTCATGAGTTTGTATTGCAATGAGCTGGGGTGCGTGGTAGTGTGGCGGTGTGGCGGCATCGGAAGCGCTCAGCGTTCAGGGCGAGAGCCCGGCGACCGCGGCCCCGCCAGGTGCCGGACCGGAACCGGCCGCAGTGCTCGCGTCGAGCGCCGCGTGGCCGTGCTGGCCGCAACTCCTCGCCATCACGCAACTGGTTGCGGTCGTATTGGGAGTGTTCGCGATCATCTGGAACCAGCAGCAGACCACCGACAGCCTGCGCACCGAACTGCGAGCCGAGATGGGCGAACTGCGCGGCCAAGTGTCCGAGAACGGTGAACGCCTGGCGCGCATCGAGGGTTTCCTCGGGATCGGAGTCCCAGACTCACCGCCGGAGGGCTAGCTACCGGTAGAGCTACGTACCAGCAACTACTGTTTCCCGGCGAAGCGCACGCCCAGCCGGGCGGATCGGCCCTCGCGGAGCAATCGTGATCATCCTCTCAGACGGCAAGACGAACGAGGTCGCCCAGCGGACCGACGCCAACGGGGCCTTGTGGGTGCGGCTCAACGAGTTGCCCGACGCCACCGGCTGGCAGATGAAGCCTGAGGGCGCGTGCTTGGGCGAGATCTGCGTGCCGCTGCCGGAGCACAAGCGCGACGAGTGGATCGCCGACGCCGACGACTGGGTGTGGTTCAACTACTCGGAGTTCGCCGACATGCTCGGCCAGAAGTACGTGCGCGACGGCGACGTGTGGAGCCTCGGCTCGGTGCCCGCAGTCCGTCAGATGGGGCTGGAATCGGCCATCGCCCCCGACTTCGAGGTGACCCAGTGCAACGGCGACACGCTGCGGCTCTCGGACCTGCGGGGCCGAAAGGTGGTGCTGTTCACATGGGCCTCCTGGTGAGGCTGCCGCTTCAGCCTGCCGGTCTGGCAGGAGCTCTACGAGTCGATCGGTCCGGACCGGTTCGAGCTGATCAGCGTGGCCCAGGACTCGGCGGGTCCCCCGGTGGTCAACAAGTGGTTCGACCGGGCCTCGCCGACCTACCGGTGCGTCATCGACCCGACCCACGAGATCAGCTCCATGTTCGGCTGGGTGAACGTGCCGTCGGCTGCCTGGATCGACGAGAACGGGAGGATCGTCCGCAGCAACGAAGGGGTGTACCCGGCTGAGACCACCGTCGGGTTCGGCCTGGGCAAGGTCCGCCTGGGCGACGACTCGTTCGCCGAGGCGACCCGGGATTGGATCGAGCGGGGAGCCGACAGCGAGCACGTCTGGTCGAGCAGGGAGCTGGCCGAGCGACTCAAGCCCGTCGACGACGACAGGCTGCTGGCCGAGGCGACGTTCAAGCTGGCGCTGTACTTCGAGGCAGTGGGCGACAGCGAGCGGGCCTTGAAGCACTTCGCTGCGGCGCAGGACCTGGCCCCCGACAACTGGAACTACCAGCGGCAGGGCTGGACCCACAAGGGGACGGCCTACGCCACCTTGAAGATACTGAAGCGCACGAGCGAGATGCGCAAGCACGCCGACAAGAGCTTCTACGACCCCACGGGGCTGCCGGGTGAGAACTTCCGCCGGTACACCGAGCCCGAGTGGCTGTGGACGCCCGCCGTCCGCCGGCTCAAGCAACTCCTCCGCCGCTAACGGTCGGGGGCGCCTAGGCCAGGCTGCTGACGCGCCAGCCGCGAGCGGCGACGATCAGGCCGCCGACCACCACCAGGAATGCGCTGGCCCCGGGTGAGAGCGCCGGGGTCGCCAAGCGGACGAAGGAGGCGATCCAGGCCATCCCGACGGCCGTGATGGCGCATCCCAGGCCGAACAGCACAATGCCGAGGTAGCGCTGGACGGCATGGCTGCGCACCAACCGACCGAGGGTGGCCGCCAAGGATGCCACCGTGAGAGCCAGGACTATGTAGCCGATCCCCGGCCCTTCAGTATCCAGGCCGCGGACCACCACCCGGCGGGTCTCGGCCAGGGCCTCGGCCAGCACCTCGGCCGCCAGGCCGCCCTGATCGGCGCCCTCGGCCTCGGCCGCCAGCTCCGCGGCGATCTGAGCGGCGTCGCTGCGCTGGTCCAGGATCCATGATCCCGAAGCTCCCGCGAACACGAGGAACAGGGTCAGCACGACCATGCCCGCCAGCTCGCGTGGGCTCGCACGGACCGGCTCGTCGGCTGACCGCATCCGCAGGGCCGCCGCGGCACCTCCACCGAGGACGATCAGCGCGCCGAGAAGAGCCAGCCACACGCCGGATCCGTGACTGTAGTTCTCGCCCCGGGGCGAGACGGTCAGGTAGGCCGCCGCCAGCGAGGCCAGCACCAGCCCGGCCGCCAGGAAGGCGCCGCCGCCGGCCATGAACTTCTCCCGGCTGCGCGGTTGCCACAGCGCCGACGCGCCCCCGAAGGCGACAGCCACGGCGACGAGGCCGAACACGATCCCGAACCAGGAGCCGCCGGTGGCGTCCAGCCCGCTGTGGGCGCCGGGAAGGTCGTTGTCGTCGAAGCGGGCCCAACCCGACAGCAGCCCGGCGTCGTTCCCCCAGGTCAGCAGCACCGAGAAGGCGGCCAGCAGACCGCCGATGAGAGCGGCCGCGGCCCCGATGCGGTGCGAGACGGTCAACGCCAGCGCAGCCGGTGCAGCCGGTGCGGCCGGACCGGTGGAAGTCTCCGGGTCGGCCTGCATTCCGGGCACGCCAGGGACTACAGGGTCGATCCGGGTGACCCAGGCGCTGCGCATCCGTGCCAGGAGGTTGCGCCGGTCGTCGGTCTCCTCGGGCTGCGAGATCCGGTCGAGGAGCACCCCGACGAAGTAGAGGCCCGCCCCCGCCGACGCGCCGACGGGAATGTCGGCCGTGTTCAGCGCGGTGAGGATCGGCTTGCCCAAGCCGCCGCCGGCGATGATGGCCACGATTCCCACCATGGACAGCGACAGCAGCAGGGTCTGGTTCAGGCCGGCCATGATCGAGGGGCGGGCCAGCGGCATCTGGACCTCGCGCAGGATCCGGAACTCGGTCGCTCCGAACGCCCGGGCCGCCTCGACCACGTCGGCGGCGACCTGCCGGATGCCCAGGTTGGTGAGCCTGACGATGGGCGGCAGAGCGAAGACCAGCGTGGCCAGCACGCCGGGGGTCCGGCGCACGCCGAACAGGAAGATGATGGGCAGCAGGTACACGAAGGGGTGGATCACCTGCATCCCGTCCAGGACCGGGCGGAGCCGGCTCCAGAACGCGTCGACCCGGGCCGCCAGGATCCCCAGGGGGATGCCGATCACCGTGCAGATCAGCACGGCCACGATGATCATCCCGAGCGTCTCCATGGTGAGATCCCAGTACTCGTTGCCGAGCAGGCCGCAGATCAGGAGGCCGGCCGCGCTGCCCAGCCCCACCAGGATGTTCCTGGTGACCACCCCCAGCAGGAAGAACAGCAGCAGCACGACCGGCCACGGGAGCCAGTCCTGAAGGAGGTTGTCGATGATCAGTTCCAGCAGCTTGTCGACGGGCCACTTGACGGCGTCCAGGAACCCCTTGATGTGGGTGGTCAGCCAGAAGACGATCTCCTCGATCCACAGACCGAACGGGATCTCCCAGGCGTCGAGGTTGGCGTTGTCCCAGAAGCTGGTGGCGAGCACTCGCCGACTCATGTCTGAGCCTCTTGGGCCTTGGCTTGCTGCAACTGCTCGGAGACGCCTTCGACGCGACCCAGCTCGGCCAGGACCTCGAGGGGGCGAACCGCCCCGATCAGCCTGCCCTCTCCGTCGACCACGGCCAGCGGAAGGCCCGACCCGAAGAGCTGGTACACCTTGGCCAGCGTCGTGTCGACCGTGACGGCCGGCACCGCCTCGACAAGGGGCTCCAATCGCTGGTCGCCGCGGGCTCGGGCCCGTTCGGCCGACTGGCGGGTGACGACGCCGAGGGGTCGGCCGTCGGGATCGACCACGTGGGCCGCATCCGACCCGAGGCCGGCGATGGCGTCGAGCGCATCGGCGACCGACCCGCTGGCCGGCACCGTCGCCGCGTCCTCGCGCACCGTGTCCACGACCAGCACCCGGCCCTGGTCGACATCCTGGACGAACTCGGCCACGTAGTCGGTCTCGGGGCGCATGAGGATGTCTTCGGGCGCCCCGATCTGGTGGATGGCTCCGTCCTTCATGATGCACACCCGCGAGCCGACCCGGAGCGCCTCGTTGAGATCGTGGGTGATGAACAGGATCGTCTTGTGGAGCTTGCCCTGGATCTCCATCAGCTCGTCCTGCATCTGGCGCCGGATGAGAGGATCGAGGGCGCTGAAGGCCTCGTCCATCAGCAGGATGTCCGGGTCGGTGGCGAGGGCGCGGGCCAGCCCGACCCGTTGCTGCATGCCTCCGCTGAGCTGCCGCGGGTAGCTGTTCTCGTAGCCGGCCAGCCCGACGAGCGCGAGCGCTCCCTCCGCGGCCGCGTTGCGGGTCTTGGGGTCGACGCCCTTGACCCTCAGGCCGAAGGCGACATTGGAGAGTATGTCCTGGTGGGGAAACAGGGCGAAGTGCTGGAACACCATGCCGGTGCTGTCACGGCGGAAGGCCTGGAGCTCCTTGGGGTTGAGGGCTGTCACGTCGATTCCGTCGACGATGATCGTGCCCGTGGTCGGCTCGTAGAGCCGGTTCACGCAGCGGAGGAGTGTGGACTTGCCCGATCCGGACAGGCCCATCACCACGAAGATCTCCCCCTCCTCGACATCGATGTTGGCGTCCTTCACGCCGACGACATGGCCGGTTCGCTCCTTGATCTCCTCCTTCGAGCAGCCGGCTCGCAACAGCGCGAGAGCCTCGCCGTCGGGCTCGTCGCCGAAGATCTTCGTTGTGTCCGCAATCTTGACCTTGGTCGGCATGCGTTCCATTCCCAAACCTGGCCCCGTGGCTCGCAACATTAGCCGGACAATGCCTGTGGATGCATGAAAGCAAAGAAGACATCGCTATTGCAATAAGACTGCTTTCAGACTATGAAATGGGTAGGACTTCAGCGCCCGGAGTTCAACCCTGCAGGCCCGTCCAACAAGGAGGCACCGAAGATGAGCACCAACCCAGCGCGAGCATTGGCCGCAATCCTCCTGACGTTCGGTCTGTTGGCGGCCGGCTGTGGCGACGGCAGCGAACCGGAGGCGACGGCGCCGCAGGCTGCCGAGACCCAAGCCGAAGCACCTGAACCCGAGGTGGCGCTGCCCGGCGAGGGCGTGTCCGTGACCATGGGCAGAGGCAACTGGCCCGAGGCCAACTTCCACCATTACGTCCTGCAGCAACTGCTGCAGGAGCTCGGCTACGACGTCGCCGATCCGGAGGAAATCGCCCCGGCGACGTTCTACCCGGCCCTCGCTCAGGGCGACTACGACCTGTGGGCGTCGGCGTGGACCATCAATCACACACCTCTCCTCGAGGGCGAGAGCCCCGACGGCGGCACTTTCGGCGACAAGGCCAGGTTCATCGGCACGATGATGGCTGCGGGGGCCCTGCAAGGCCTACTGGTCGATATTGCCAGCGTTGAGCAGTTCGGCTTCAGCACCCTCGGGGAGCTGCTCGACAACCCCGGCGCGGTCGCCCACTTCGACACCGACGGCGACGGCAAGGCTGACATCAACGGCTGCGACGACGGCTGGGGCTGCCAGAAGGTGATCAACGACACGCTCGCCAAGAACGGCTGGGACGACCGCGCCGCGCAGGTGTCTGCCACCCACTCCGCACTGTTCGTCGAGTCCCAGGCCAGCTTCGCAGAGGGCGGCCCGGTGCTCCAGTACGTGTGGACGCCCGCGGCCTTCATCGGCAAGCTCGTTCCGGGCCGGGACGTGCTGTGGCTCGCCATCGAGCCGGAGCAGACTCTGGAAGGCCAGGACGGCATCTCCACCGTCGGCGACGCCTGCACCAAGGATCCCTGCACGACGATGTTCACACCATCGCCCATCACGGCCGCGGCCAACAAGGACTTCCTTGCGGCCAACCCGGCCGCCGCCAGCCTGCTTGAGAACTTCGAGATGGATCCCCTGGCTGTAGCAGTCCAGGCTGTCGCCATCGACGCCGGCGCCGACCCCAACGATGACATGGCCGCCGCGGCCGCCGAGTGGATCGCCGACAACCGCGACACGATCGATCCGTGGATCGCGGCAGCTCTGGCTGCTGGCTGAACCACCGGCAGAGCCACTAGAGCACCAAGCGATCGGCGGTATCCAGTACCTTCCGTTCCGAATATTCAAAAAAGCGATGTCACTCTCTTGACAGTTGAAGTGGAGACATCTATCGTCGGGCGTCAGTCGATCATGCAGACGGAATCGGCCCCGGCCAGTTCAAGGAGTAGCCATGCAGATGACCCGACCCACGAACGGAGCACGGAAAATGAGCGGGTGGCGCCTGCTGGCCGCGATGCTCGCGATTGTGAGCCTCGCCGCGGCCGCATGCGGCGACGACTCGTCAGATGACGCCGCCCCGGAGCCCGCGCCCGCCGCGGTCGACTCTGCCGACGCCGAAGCGCTCGAGCAGGCCCAGGCCGACGCGGACGCGGCACGGGCAGAGGCCGATGCGGCCGCCGCCGCAGCCGCGGAGGCCGAGGCCGCCCTGGCTGAGGCGATGGCACAGGCCGAGTCCGACGAAGGCGTCGACCCGTCGATTGTGGCCGATCTCGAGCAACAGCTGCAGGAGGCACAGGAGGCCGCGGCGGAGGCCGAAGCCCTCGCGGCCGCCGAGGCCGAAGCCGCGGCGCAGGCCGAGGAGGCTGCCGCGGCTGCTGCCGCAGCCGTCCCCGTCGACGATCGCATGTGCGTCGATGAAGTGGTCATCGGCACCGTCTGGCCCATGTCCGGCACGTTCAGCTTCGTGGGCAGCGCCGAGATCGCGGGGGCGACCAAGGCGGTGGAGGACATCAACGCGGCTGGTGGCATCGAATCATTGTGCGGCGCCACGCTGCGGCTCGCCATCTACGACGCGGGCGGCTCAGCGGAGGACGCGGCCACCGCGGTCGAGCGGCTCCTGGACGACGAGCCCGACGTCTCAGCCATAGCCGGTTCGTGGCTGTCTTCGTTCAGCCTGGCCGCCACCGAGGTGTCCGAACGGGCCGGGATCCCGTTCGTCACCGAGAGCTTCGCCGACTCGGTCACCGACCGCGAGGGCTTCACCCACGTGTTCGGCTACTCACCGCCGGCGTCGGCCATCAAGGGCCTCATCCTCGACGCCATCCAGCCCGGCCTCGATCAGGCCGGGATCACGATGGAGACAGTGGCGGTGGTGGGCTCCACTTCGGCCGCCGCGGTGCCACTGCAGGAGGCCCTGCTGGCCGAGTTCAACGAGCGGGGGATCGAGGTCGCGGTCACCGACACCTGGGCCCCGGGCGGACTCGATGATCCTTCCGGCGTGGCCACGAAGATCGCCAACGCCGACGTCGACGTTATCTTCAACATCGCCTTCGCCTTCAGCGATGTGAGCGGGCTTCAGAACGAGTTGATCGCCCGCGGCGTCACCGCTCCGGTGGTCCAGAACGGCGGGCAGGGACTGCTGCCCGCATGGGCAGACCTCGGCCCCGAGGTGGCCGGGCTGTCGACCTTCGTGTACGCCAACCCGCTCGCAGGAACCGACGCCTTCGACGAGCTGGCGGCCGCCATCGACCAGCCCTACGCCCGCCAGGACCACATCGGCGGCTACTTCGTGGTGCATCTCATCGCAGCCGCGCTGGAGCAGGCCGGCGACCCATCCCCGGCCGCGGTCACCAAGGCCTTCAACACCGTCAAGCTGACCGAAGGCGTCGCGGTGGACCTCATGCCGACCTCGGCGATCAGCTTCAGCTCCACCGGCCGCGTCGACCAGCACTTCGGCGTGCTGGCGCAGTGGCAGGAGGTGGACGGGCGCCTGATCCCGTGCACCGTCTATCCGGTGGAGTTCGCGGTGTGCCAGCCCGTCTGGAGCTGACGAGAGTCCATCTCCCCGCGGTACTCGATACCTTCTCCCAGGAGCCGGCCCCGTCCCCGACTGACTGGGGGCGGGGCTGGTTGACGTGATGGTCGAATTCCTCCAGTTCCTAGTACCCGGGATCCTGATCGGCGGCGTCTACGCGCTGCTGGCGTCGGGCCTCGGGCTCATCTTCGGCGTGATGCGGGTCGTGAACTTCGCGCAGGCCGACTTCATGATGCTCGCCATGTACCTCTCGTGGGCTTTGTTCGCAGGAGGCTTCGGCCTGGACCCGTTCCTGGCCGTGCCCGCCGTCTTCGTCTTGTTCCTGGTGCTGGGGATGGCAGTCCATTGGCTGTTCATCCGCTTCGTGATCGGCAAGCGCGAGAACCACGACGCCCAGGTGATACTCACCATCGGGCTGGGGCTGATCTTCCAGAACCTCATCCTCATCAGGTACTCGTCGGAGCCGCGCGTGGTGGCGCCGTCGTACGCCAACGCCGGCGACTTCATCGGCGACATCTTCATCAGCCGGGTGCGCCTCTACGCCTTCCTGTTGTCGGTGCTGGTGGCGGCGCTCCTCTTCCTCTTCCTCAACCGGTCCCGCACCGGGCGAGCCATCCGGGCCGCGTCGGAGAACTGGGAGGCGGCCACCTACATGGGCATCGACATCGACCGCACCAACCGCATCGCCTTCGGAGTCGGCGTGGCCCTCACCGCGGTAGGGGGATCGGCCCTGGTGACCTTCCAGAGCATCACGCCGTTCGTGGGATTCCGGTTCGTGGTCGTGATGTTCGCCGCGGTCGTGCTCGGCGGCCTCGGCAGCGTCAGCGGCGCGTTCGTGGGAGGCGTCCTGATCGGGATCATCCAGTCGGTGTCACAGGTGTGGACCTCGGCCGCAGTGAAGAACGTCTGGGTGTTCGCCCTCTTCCTGCTCATCCTCTATGTGCGGCCCAACGGCCTGTTCGGCAAGGTTCAGCGAGCCATCTGATGCGGCGCGTAGTTCCCTTCGTCGTCCTCATCGCGGTTGTTGCCGTCCTCAACGGCTGGCTCGACCAGCGCTTCTATGTCCGGGTGCTGACGCTCTCGGTCGTGTGGGCGCTCGCCGGTGTGGCGTGGAACCTGATGGCCAAGGCCGGACAGATCTCGCTGGGCCACAGCGCATTCGTCGGCATCGGCGCGTACGGCTTCACCATCCTGCTGCGCGGCGGCGGAACCTCCCCGTGGACCGGCATGGCCATCGGCATGGGCGTCGCCGCGGCAGTGGCCCTCGTGATCGGCCTGCCCACCTTCCGGCTCAGGGGGTTCTACTTCACCCTGGCCACCATCTCCTTCCCGCTCATCATGGAACTGCTCGTCTCGCACTACGGAGACCCTGAACTCACGGTTCCGTTCCATCCCGAGAGCGAGTGGAGGTTCATGGAGTTCTCCAACTCCCACACATACGTGTGGGTCGGCCTGGGGATGCTGGTGGTGGCACTGGCGATCAGCGAGCTGATCGACGTGACCTCCTTCGGGTTCGCCCTCCGCGCTATCCGCGACAACGAGGTTCTGGCCCGGGCCGTGGGCATCCGCACGGTCGCATGGAAGTCGGCCGCGTTCATGATCTCGGCCGCGCTGTCGGCCGCTATGGCCGTGCTGTGGGTCAAGGCCGTGCTGCGGGTGACCGTCGCCGAGGAGGTCTTCGGCATCACCGTGGTGATCGTGATGCTGTCGGTGGCCTTCGTCGGCGGGGTCGGCCAGACTTGGGGACCGGTCGTCGGCGCGGCGTTCCTGATCCCGCTGGCGATGTTCCTGGACGACTCGATCGGCGAGTCCGTCCCCGGCGCTCAAGAACTCGTCTATGCGGCCGCACTCGTCCTCGTCGCGCTGCTGATACCGAGGGGAATCCTTCCCGCGATCGAGAAGGGCTGCCGCCGGCTGGCGACATGGCCCCGTACGTCACTCGAGCAGGCAGGCCCAAGCCTTCTTGAGCGTCTCGCGGCACCGGCGCCGCGGCCGTCGCCGCTTCTGAGAATGCCGCGAAGACCCCTCCAGTCGAGGCTGCCCCAACCGAGCGATACGCCGGTTCTCGAGGTGGAGGGCGTGGCCAAGAGCTTCGGCGCCAACCGTGTGCTGTCCGACGTGGCCTTCAACGTCGACGCCGGCCGGCGCGTCGGCATCATCGGCCCCAACGGAGCGGGCAAGACGACCCTGTTCAACATCATGACCGCCCACCTGCGGGCCGACGCCGGACGGATCATGTTCAAAGGGGTGCAGGTGGATCGGATGCGCGCGCCGCGGCGCTACGAACTCGGCATGTCACGCACGTTCCAGGTTCCCCAGGGCTTCCATCTCATGTCTCCACTCGACAATGTCGTCGTGGCCGCCATCGGTGCCTCGATGCCGGATCCGGTGGTCGCCTCGATGGCCATGCTCGAGCGAGTCGGCCTCGCCGGCAAGGCGCTCGGTGAGTTGAGCGCCCTCACCACGGCAGAGATCAAGAGCCTCGAGCTGGCGCGAGCCATGGTCAGCGACCCGGACCTGCTGCTTCTCGACGAGCCGCTTGCCGGCTTGAACGAGACCGAGCGGGTCCGCTTCTTCGAGACCGTCGACGAACTCGTCTCGCCGCACACAGCGATCGTCGTGATCGAGCACTCGGTCCGCTCGCTGATCCAGTACGTCGAATCGGTCGTCGCGCTCGACGAGGGCCGCATCATCGCCCAAGGCCCACCCGGCGAGGTTGTGTCGGACCCCCGCGTCATCGAGGCCTACCTCGGATCGAGATGGATGGAACATGCTAGAGATCAGTGACCTCTGCGCCGGCTATGGCGGAGTCCCCGCGCTGCGCTCTATCGACTTCCGGGTCGGTCAGCAGGAGCACGTAGCCATCCTCGGACCCAACGGCGCGGGAAAGACCACCCTGCTGAAGACGATCAGCGGCACCGTGGAAGCGGACTCCGGCTCGATCCGCCTCGACGGCCAGGACCTTCGCTCACAGGCACCGCACAAGCGGGTCGAGGCCGGCATCGTGCACGTGCCCCAGGGGCGGATGATCTTCGCGTCGATGACGGTGGCCGACAACCTCCGCCTCGGCGGCCACCGCAGGACTGCTCGGGACCGCCACGACGAGCGCCGCGAGCTCGTGCTCGAGATCTTCCCGGCGCTGGCCGACATGCTCGGCCGGGACGGGGGCGCCCTGTCGGGAGGGCAGCAGCAGATGCTGGCGGTCGCACGGGGAGTGATGGCCTGCCCCCGGCTGCTCATGCTCGACGAGCCTTCGATGGGATTGGCACCCCGCGCCGCAGACGACATCTTCGAGGGAATCGCCCGGCTGCTCAAGAGCGAGACGACCGCCATGATCGTCGTCGAGCAAAGAGCCCACGAGGCGCTCGAGGTCTGCGATCGGGCCTACGTCCTCGAGTCCGGGGAGGTGGCCCTGGAGGCCACCAATCGGGAGTTGCTGGCCGATGAGACGCTGGCTGCTACCTATCTGGGTTCGGGGCATGATCGCCGTAGAAACTCCGGTACCAAGCCCTGGTCACGATGCGCGCCACCGTCTCCACGTCCACCGGCGCAGTGTTGAGCGCGGCGTGGGCGAACGTCGTGTACGCCGTCTGCTCGACCAGCGAGGCCATGGCTCGGGCCACCGTGGCCGGATCGAGACCGTCGAGCTGGACGCGATCGTCGTTCTCAACCGCATGCACGAACCGGGCGACGTGGCGCTCACGCATCGTCCACCAGATCGTGGTGAAGCGATCCTCCACCGTCGTCGCCTCGATGAAGGCCCGCAGTACGCCGCTGTTGGCGTGGTAGTGCTGGAGGTATCCGAGGTTGGCTTCGAACAGGGCGGCCTCAGGATCCTCGGCGAGGGACGTCGACGACCGGCTCCGCCGGAAGAGTTCCTCGTGGAGGTCCCGGATGACGCTTCCGAAGAGGTCCTCCTTGTTCTCGAAGTACCGGTACAGGCCACCGAGGGAGAGTCCGGCCTGGGCTGCGACATCGATCATGCGGGCATCTACGTAGCCGTCACGGGTGAAGACCTTCGACGCTGCGTCGAGGATCGACTGCCGTGTTCTCTGACCCTTCGGAGTGGTCGGCTCAGTGGCCATTGGCGCTCACTTGGTCGCAAGGCGTGTGTACGGTGTAAGGCACGTGACTGGTCCCGATCTGGCTGGTCCCTGTTCGGGTCGGCTCGGGTCTGGAAGCCCGCAGCGGACGATGTTACCGCTCCGTGCGCCTTCCTCTCACTAAAGCAAAAGCGATGTCGGTCTTCTGACAGTGGGGCGGGCCGGGCCAAAAGACGCCGGCGCCCCGCCCCGCAACCCAGGGGAGCAAGGGTGGGGGGCCGGGGGGAGCGCTAACCGGGCGCAGGAGTGGGGGGCGGCC
>VYFQ01000014.1:116888-266922 GCA_009842325.1 Acidimicrobiaceae bacterium
CCCGGCTCGCTCGTCGTTCACCCCCCCCGGCCCGAACGACCAAAACAACATTCTGTGGCTTTCCTCCCCCCCCCCGCCGCCCCCCTCCCCCCCCCCCCCCCCCCCCCCCCCGACCGGAAACGGAGGAGAGCAGTGGTCGATGACCTGGCTGAGCGCTACCGGCTCGCTGGATGGTGGACCGGCCGCAGACTGATCGACCACTTCGAGTCGCACGTCGCCGAGGGACCGGATGAGTTGGCCCTGGTGAGCGGTCCGGACTCACTGTCCAGGTCCGAACTGTGGCACGCAGCCGGCCTGGCTGCGGAGGAGATGCGTTCGATCATCGGCTGCGGCAGGCGGGTCGTTGTGATCCTTCTCCCCAACTCCGCGGCTTGGGTCGTCATGTTCCTGGCCACCTTGAGGGCGGGCCATGTTCCGGCCACGCCCCCGGTCACCACCCCCGAGACCCACCTGCGCCACATCTTCAATTTGATCGAGCCGGCTCTGGTCATCTGCACCGGCCCGAACCGGTTGGGGTCTCCGGCTGAAGCAATCTCCAGAGCGGCCACCGCGGCCTCCGTCCCGGTCGCCGCCGCGGACGGAGCCCGACTGGAGGTGCACGGATCGGCGATCTGCGGTGATCGGACCGTCAACGCGCCCGAGGAGACCGCGCACTTGATGTTCACGTCGAGCACGACCGGGCCGCCGAAGGCGGTGAGCCACAGCGAGGACACCCTGGCCACGCTCAACCGGCAGTTCGCCGAACGCTTCTCGCTCAGCTCCGAGACCCCCGTCTTCATGCCGTCACCGCTGGGGCACAGCGTCGGCGCGATTCACGGTGCCCGCCTCTCGATGTTCCTGGGTGCGCCCCTCATTCTCCAGGACCAGTGGAACGCCTCAACCGCCCTCGACCTCGTAGCCCGCCACCGCGCCGCCTTCACCGCGGCGGCGACACCGTTCCTGGCCGATCTGGCCGATGCGGAGTGGCGCGGCGCCGAACCGAAGCTGGACCCGATGCGGAGCTTCCTGTGCGGCGGCGCCCAGGTGCCGCCGGTCCTGCTCCGGCGCTGCCGCACAGAGTTCCCCAACACGTTCGTCACACCGCTGTGGGGCATGACCGAGGGCGGCCTCACCACCTGCGTGTCCGGCTCGACCGACGAGCAGGTCGAGAACACGGTCGGGGTCGGGCTGCCGGGTCTCGAGCTGCGAGCCCTCGACGCCGGCATGCGGCTGCAGACCTCGGGCGAGGGCGAACTCCTCATGCGCGGGCCGGGCGTGTTCAACGGCTACTACGGCCAGCCCGAGCTGTACGCCGGGCACATCATCGGCGACGGGTTCTTCCGCACCGGAGACCTCGCCCGCATCGATCCCGACGGCTACGTGTCGATCACCGGACGGCTCAAGGACCTGATCATCCGCGGCGCGGTGAACATCTCGCCGGTCGAGACCGAGAACACGATCGCGGGCCATCCCGATGTTGTCGGGGTGGCGGTGATCGGGTGGCCCGACGAGCGTCTGGGCGAGCGCATCTGCGCGGTCGTGGCGACCAGCGCTCCTCTCGATCTCGACGATGTCGTCGCCTTCTGCGCGAAACAGGGCCTGGCCCGGCGATACTGGCCCGAACGGCTGATTCAGGTCGACCACTTCCCGCGAACAGCCGCCGGCAAGATACGCAAGCAACAGCTCCGCGATGAACTCGTGACCGCCTTCGCCTCCACTGACGAGGCAAGCACCGGAGGCGCCGGCTCGGATCGGGGCTCGGACCGATGACCACCGTCGAGTTGAGCGACCTAGTGGTCAACTACCGGCGGCGAGGCTCGGGGCCGCCGGTCGTGCTTCTGCACGGGCTGGCCGAGGACCTCCGCTCCTGGGACGCCGTCGCGGCCCATCTCGGCGAGTTCGCGGTCTACACGCTGGACCTCCGGGGACACGGTCGAACTACTGCCGGAGAGGGCGCCGGCACCCTGTCGCAGCTGAGCGACGACCTGGCCGCCTTCCTGAACGCCGTGACCGGTCCCGCCGCCGTCGTCGGCTACTCGTTGGGCGGCACCATCGGCCTGAGAGCTGCGGTGGACACACCGGCCCTGATCCGGCATCTCATCGTGGTCGCCACGTCATCGGTGGTCGGAACGGCCGCCGCCGAGTTCTTCGACGGTCGCATCGCCCAGCTCGAAGACCACGACTGGCACGGCTTCGCGGCGGGCCTGCGCGACGACACGGCCAAGCAGGTTGTCACCGAGGCCGACATCGGCACACTCGCCTCGAAGCGGTTGGACGCCGTCGGCGACGGCCGCGGCTACATCAACGCCGCCCGAGCGATGACAGGTGTCCGCTCCGAACCGCTGAATCCTCTGCTGGCACGGATCGAGGTCCCCGTGGACGTCGTCGGGGCGGAGTTCGACGTCTTCTGCCCGCGTCGGGCATCGGACATCATCGTCGACGCGGTAGCGGGCTGCCGGTACCACGAGGTGGCCGGAGCCGGTCATCTTCTCTCCGTCGACCAACCCGACGCCTACGGCAAGCTGGTCGCCCGGCTCCTGCACGAGAGGGGCGCTGCATGAGGCATCGCTACGGCATTTCCCTGGGGGTCAGCCCCCGCGAGCCGCTGAGCCGCACCGCGGAGTTGGCCCGCGCCGTCGACGCCGGAGGCTTCGAGGCGCTGTGGTACATCGACTTCCAGCTCGGCATGAAGGACGTGTACGCCGCCATGAACCTGGCCGCGCTGTCAACCGAGAACGTGCTCATCGGAGCCGGTGTCACCAATCTCGTCACCCGCCACCCCACCGTGACCGCCAACGCCACCGCCGCCCTCGACGAGCTCTCCGGTGGCCGCGCCGTGCTCGGCCTCGGTGCGGGCTGGTCGGCCGTGCTGGGCGCAGGCAGCGCACCGTCCCGAATCAGCGATCTGCGCTCGGGGATCGACGAGTTCCGTCGACTCTTCAGCGGCGAGCCGTGCGACCTCTACGGCACCCAGGTACGCCTGGCCACCGCCGAGCGCCAGATCCCCGTCTATCTCGCGGTCTCACAGCCGGCCATGCTGCGGCTAGCCGGCGAGACCTGCGACGGCGCGGTGCTCATGGGCGCCGCCGACCCCGAGTTCTGCTCCTGGCAGCTCGACTACATCCACCAGGGGCTGAGGGCCGCCGGGCGCGACCGCGGACAGCTGACTGTCGATCTGTTCGTCACCATGTCGGTGGACGACGACGAGCAGAAGGCCATTGACGACGTGAGGGCGTGGGCCACCAGCCAGGCGGCCACCTTCCACCCGTGGAAGAGAATGCCGCCCGCGTGGGAGCGGTTCCGCCCCGAGTTCGCGCGCGCCGCGGGCGCCTACGGCCTCGTCGACCACCTGTCGCTGCAGGCCGAGCATAAGCACACGGTGTCCGATGACTTCGTCAAGTCGGTGGCTCTGGCAGGCGACCTCGACACGTGCGTCGGCCGGCTCCGCCAGCTCTGGCAACTCGACATCGACCGGATCACCTTCGCGCTGCTGTCGGGCGGGCGCGAGCAGCGACTGGCGTACTTGGCCGACACTGTGGTCAGCGCAGTCGAGGCAGGAGGAAGCTGATGGCAGGAACCCCGAGAGTGGCGTTGGTGACCGCGGCCGCCGGCGCTGGCATCGGAGCAGCGGTGGCGAGACGGCTCGCCCAGGACGGACTGGATGTCGTCGTCACCGACGCCCACCCGCGCCGGTGCGGCGAGTTCGCCGCCGCGCTGGCCGACGAGGTCGGGCGCGACGTCAGCAGCCATCACCTCGACGTCACCGACCACGACCAGGTGCGCAGCGTGATCTCGGAAGTGGCCGCCTCCAAGGGCGGGCTCGATGTTCTGGTCAACAACGCGGGCTGGTCCAAGATCGAGCCGGTGGCCGAGATGTCGCTGAACACCTGGCAGCGCTGCCTCGACGTCGACCTGACAGGCACCTTCGTCTGCATGCGCTACGCGCTGGAAGCCATGATCGCCGGCGGCGGCGGCTCGATCGTCAACATCTCCTCGATCGCGGCCTGGGAGATGTCCACCGAGCACGGTGCCGCCTATTCCGCGGCCAAGGCCGGCGTGCTGGCCCTGACCCGGGTGGCCGCGGCCGAGAACGCAGTCCACGGGGTGCGGGTCAACGCGGTGGCTCCGGGCCTGATCTACAACGATTTCCTGCGCAAGATCTACCCCCAGGAGTTCTTCGACAGCTACCTGTCCGACAAGGCGTTCCTCGACCGCCTGGGCAGGCCCGACGACGTCGCCAGCATGGTCTCGTTCCTGGCGTCGGACGAGGCGGGCTATGTGACCGGTGAGGTGCTCACCGTCTCCGGAGGCGTGTCGGCTCGTGGATGACAGCCCCCTTTGGTGGCCGGTGCAGCGGCTCATCGACGCCTACCGGTGCGGCTCGCTGTCACCGTTGGAGGTCTCCGAGCTCGCTCAAGCGCGCATTGCCGAGGTCAACCCGACCCTGCACGCCTTCGTCCTGCCCACACCGGAACTGGCCCGCCGCCAGGCCGCCGCGGCCGAGGAGGCGTACCGCAACGGCAGCGCCGGCCCCCTCGCCGGCGTTCCTGTCTCGATCAAGGATGCCTTCCACATCTCCGGACACGTCACCACGCTCGGCTCGTTGGCCCACGCCAACGACGTGGCCCGCCACGACTCCGGTGCGGTGCGCCGCCTGCGCCGGGCCGGAGCAGTCGTCGTCGGCAAGACGAATGTCTCGGAGTTCTGCCAGTCGGCCACCACGGACAACCTGCTGGGGCCCGACACCGCCAACCCCTTCGACCCTTCGCGCACCGCCGGCGGGTCAAGCGGTGGCGCGGCGGCCTCGGTGGCTTCAGGCGCCTGCACCCTCGGCCTCGGGTCCGACGGCGGAGGCTCGATCCGCATCCCGGCATCGTTCTGTGGCCTCGTGGGCTTCAAGCCCACTTACGGGACCATCGACGACGACAGGGGATTCCGTGCCTTCAGCCCGTTCATCTCCGTCGGGCCGCTCGCTCGAAGCGTCGCCGACGCCCGCTGCCTGCACTCGGTGCTGTCCGCCGGCGGCGCCGGGACCGCAGACTCCCCGCCCGGCCGGAGCCCGTACCGCATCGCCTGGTGTCCCCAGCCCGAGGGCCGCCCGATCGACGCGGGCGTAGGCAACGCAGCGGCAGCCGCGGTGGCGCAGCTCGCGGCCTGCGGCCACGATGTGAGCCTGGTGGAACTCGACGTCGGGGGCTGGGAGGAGATATTCGGTCCGCTCGTGCTGGCCGAGGAAGGCGAGCGCCGCGGCCATCTCCTTCGTGGTCCGCACGAGCTGACCTGGTATCACCGGCGATCCTTGATGGCGGCCGAGAGACTCGGTCCGGGTGTCGTGTCGGCGGCCCGCTCCGCCCTGGCGCAGTACCGGGAGCGCGTGGACCGCCACTTCCGTGACTACGACGTGATCGTCACTCCCGCCACCGCCACCACCGCCTTCGATCTGGGGCGCCGCCCGCAGGCCATCGACGGTCAGCCGGTGGCCCGGCTGTGGGGGGCCTTCCCGTTCGCAGTGCCTTTCAATGTCTCCGGACATCCCGCGGTGGTGCTGCCCGCCGGGTTCGTCGACGGCCTGCCGGCCGCCGTCCAACTGGTAGGACGCCACGGGAGCGACAACGAGCTGCTGTCGCTCGCCGAACAGCTCGAGACCGAACTGGACGTGCATCCCTTCGCTCGCACGCCCGTCGGCTCGTCAACGCCATGAGCGACGTCATCGGTAGTGTCGATGGCTCGATCTGGCAGATCAGGATGGACCGGCCGGAACGGGCCAACGCTTTACGGCGCGAGACGATCCGCCAGATCGGTGCGGTATTGAACCGGGCCGAGGGGTCCATATCCGACGCGGCCCGCGATGCAGACGCCGGCGCGGCCGGCCTGTTGCTAACCGGTAGCCCAAGAGCCTTCAGCGCCGGAGCGGACCTGTCCGAGCTGACCGGCACGACTGACGATCTCGGATTCGACGATGAGCTCGAGCGGCTCTGCCGACGCCTTACCCTGAGCCCGCTGCCGGTGGTCGCCGCGGTAGAGGGCCCGTGCTACGGCGCCGCTCTCGACTTGGCCTGGGCCTGCGACGTCGTCGTGGTCTCCGACGAGGCGCTCCTCGCCCTGCCCTCGACCAGACTGGGAATCCTGTACAACCCGACATCGACTGCTCGTCTGCACGCCCGCCTCGGCTCGCCCACCGTGCGCCGCCTCATGGTGCTCCAGCAAGAGCTGCCGGGCCGGGAACTTCCGCCCGGCGCAGCAGTAGTCGTGCGGGCCGGGACCACCGTCGAGACGGCCAGGAGCATGCTGGAGGCCCAATCCTCCGACCCTGAAGCCACCGCCGCGACCAAGGCACTGTTGGCGTCGCTCGACCGCGGCGAGGGGTTCGATCCTGCCGAGTGGCAGCCACAGCGAAACGCCCTCCTGGCCTCACCGGCACGCCGTGGCGCGCTGGAGGCCCGGCGCGCCGCGATCAGCAAGGATCAGGGCGAATGCAGTTGAAGGATCTGGCCGGCTGCGATCTGGGAAAGCGCCTCGTCGACTTCTCACCCGACGACGCCATCCTCTACGCACTGGCGGTAGGTACCTCCGCGGCACAGCTCGACCTGGTCTACGAGCAGGATCTGCGGGTCCTGCCTGTGTACGGCTGCGCTCTGGGTCTGTGGGCGGTCGAAGCAGCCGGCGAACTAGGTGCTTACGACCGCACCCGGTCGCTGCACGTCGGCCAGAGCCTGACGGTGCACGAGCCGCTGAGACCTGAGCCGTTCGAGACGCACGGCTCGATCCGGTCCGTCTTCGACAAGGGCAGGCTCACGATCGTGGAGATAGGCATGGCTGCTCCCAGCTTCGAGGCCACCTACACGATCCTGCTCCCCGGCATCGGAGGCTGGGGCGGGGAACCGCCACCGCCGTCCGAGCAGCCCGCGCCGCTCGTCCCGAGCTGGACCGGCACAGCGGACATCGGACCCGACGCCGCGGCGCTCTACCGGTTGACCGGCGACAAGCATCCCGTCCACATCGATCCGGCGGTGGCGGCGGCCATGGGACTGGACGGGCCGATCCTGCACGGTCTGGCCACGATGGGCATAACGGCCAGAGTTGTCGCAGCCGCCGTGGGCGCCCATCCGGCCGACCTGTCCGCCTCCCGGGTGCGCTTCTCCAATCCCGTTTATCCCGGCTGCGAGCTGCGGATCGCGGTCGATGCCGGCACAGACGCGGCGCGGGCCCAGGCTTCCGTCGAGGATGCAACCGTGATGTCGGGAGAGTTCACCTTTCGTTGATTCCCAGCATCGATCCGCACATCCGCAGCCGGTGATTGCCGGTCAGAACTTCTGGATCGTGTGATGGTGGGTCATGGCTGATCCAGCCGGACCCAGCAGCATGTGGGCTCGGAGATTCCTCTTGTGGAAGAGCCTCACGAGATCGGTGTCGTGCCTTCCGGCGGTGTCGGCCAGCACGAAGGCCTCGAGCTTGGCCTCGCCGTCTCGCCAGTCGTGCGGGCGGGCCCCCAGCAGCTGCTCGAGGTCGTCGAGGTCGGCCCTCTCGACGGCATCGCCGATCTCGTCACGCCGCTGGAGATGGCGGGCCAGCCGGAAGAGGATACGACGCTCGTGCCGCACGAACGGGTCGTCGGTGGCCACCGACCGCAGGGCCCGCACCAGATGTCGATGGCCCACATCGGCAGTTGAGAAGCGCGGTTCGGGCTCCTCCACGGCGGGCAGGTCGATGCCGAGATGCTCTGCCCAGGCCTCGGTGGCGAAGAGGTTGGTCTCGCAGCACCACTGGAGGTTCGTCATCAGGTCGGAGGCCGCCGACGGATCGCGCAGGGCGTGGCTGTAGGCCAGCTGGTTGGACAGCGTGAACGCCATGTGGTGCCAACGGATGGCGTCGAGGTCGACCGGTGCGCCCGAGAGCTCCTCGTAGCGGGCGTAGAGCCTCCTCATGTCGCCGTAGCCGACGATGGTGTCGCGCATTCGCCAGGCGGCGAGATCCATCATCGGGTCGCCGAGGTGGCCCAGCTCGAGATCCAGTACGGCCAGGATCCTGCCGGCGGCATGGTGGAACTGGCCCGAGTCCCAGACGACGGGCGCCTCCCGGCCGGCGGTGTCGATCGGGTTGCGGCGCAGCCAGCCGAGGCAGAACTCGAGGAAGGGGTCGGGATGGGCCTTCATCAAGCGGTAGTGCTCCTCGTACCGGCGCAGCCCGACCAGCCCGGACTCCGTTCGATCGACGGCCCGCCGGATGCCCGCCGTGACGAACGGCGCGAGCGGCAGGGCGTGGAGCCGGGCGAGGATGGCGAGATAGTCGTCCACGGCCGCGGCCCGCTCGGTGTCGCTGGTGTCGCCGAAGTGCTCCTGGCCGCCGACGCGGTCCATGACGTAGGCCATGGGCTCGTCGATCCATCCATGCACGGTCGCCACGGGGATGCCGTGCTCGCCGAGGAGCCGCTGGAAGGTCATCTCGTGCTCGAGAGGGAAGATGAGGGGCATGTCCGTGCGGTCGCCCCGAACCACCAGTTCGTGCCGCGTGCCACGCCGGTCGACGGTCGCGAACCAGACCGGCCGCCAACGCGTCTGGCGGGTGAGCTCTATGACCGCGCCGCCGAAGTCCTGCTCGAACCAGCGGGCGATGTTGCCGTCGGCAGCAGCCAGCGATTCCGGGCTCATCATGGCGACAGCCTCTCCCCTATCCGCCGGGCCGTCAGGCCCAGTCCGTCGATCTCGACCGCAGCCTCATTGTGGTCTAGGTTCGCGGTTCCGCCATCGGCTCGCCAAGGAGGAGACAATGAGGTTCAGCTTCGTAACCCTGCCCGACTACCCGCTACAGGAGTCCCTGGAGCACATCAAGACGGCTGACGAACTCGGCTTCTACGGGTGTTACGCCGCCGACGAGACCTGGCACAAGGACCTGTACGTGCTGTTCGCGGCCGCGGCGTCGGAGACCAGCCAGATCCGCATGGGTCCCAGCCTGGCGCCTATCGCTCTGCGCGAGCCGACCCTCGTCGCCCAGGCGGTGGCCACCCTCGACGAGCTCACCGGCGGCCGGGCCGAATGCGTCATCTCCAGCGGGAACTTCAGCCTGCTCGCCCAGTACGCGACGGACTGGACGGGCATCAAGCCGCTGTCCCGGGTCAAGGAGGCCCACCAGGTGATGCGCACCTTCCTCGACGAGGGCGCTCTGACCTTCGAGGGCGAGTTCTTCAACTACGCCGGGCTGTTCACCTTCGCCCGCCCGGTGCAGGAGCATCTGCCTCTGCTGATCGGCGCACTACGGGGCCCGAAGTCCTTCCAGGCCGCGGGCGAGCTCTCCGACGGCACCCACGCCTTCGCCCAGTACTCCCAGGAGGCGTGCAGCTACATGGTGGACAACCTGCGGATCGGCGCTGAGCGGGCCGGCAAGAACTGGCAGGACCTCGACATCGCGGTGTGGAACGTGTTCGCCATCGGACCCGACTCGGCCAAGGCCAAGCAGGCGGCCCAGACCATCGGAGCGTTCTACATCCCGGCCATGGCGGTGGAGCAGATGGAGCGCCACGGCGTCTCGCAGTCGGACGTGCAGCCCATCCTCGACGCCTTCGGCGAAGGCGACGTGCAGGGAGCCATCGACAACATGACCGTCGACATCGCCGAGAAGCTCTCGGTGGCCGGCACCCCCGAAGAAGTGGTCGACAAGATCAAGTCGGACATCGAGCCGAGCGGCGTCAACCACTTCATCGCCTGCATCACCGACTCGTTCCTGCTCAACGCGTTCACCGGACGGGACATCGAGGTGCCCGACGTGCAGGGCCAGCTGCAGCTGATCCACGACGAGGTGATGCCCGCCTTCGGCTAGGAGCCAGAAAGGTGATGCCCGCCTTCGGCTAGGAGTTAGACGGGGCTGTCGCGCCGATGAGGGTCGAGATGACCCGGTTCCACTCCTCGTGGGTCGGGACGTGGCGGTCGTCCAAGCCAGCCGACACGAGCAGTTGGGCACCCAGCGCGGTGGCCCGGCACACCAGGGACAGGGCCGCCGTGCTGAGTTCGGGGTCCACGGAGCCGGCCTGCTTGCCCTCCTCGATCATGTCGGCGATCTGCTGAGCGTCCTGGTTCAGGAATTTCAGCAGGCACTCTCTGATCTGCTCGTTGTTGCGTGCGCTGCCGAAGGCCTGCACCAGCACGTCTCGCGACTCGTCCGCCTCCAGGAGGCTCGGTCCTAGGGTCTCGATCACGTCCGGTGGCCTCATCCCGTCGGCGCCCGACTCCTTGATCCGGCTGGCCGGCAGGACCTTGTGAAAGATGTAGTCGAGGGCGGCCACCATCACGTCGCTCTTGTTGGGCCAGCGTGCGTAGACCGCTCCCGAAGTGAGTCCGGCGCGACGGGCAATGGCGCTGACACGGGCCGCGTCGAAGCCGTGCTCCACGAACTCCCTAGCGGCGGCCTGCAGCAGCCGCTCAGTTGTTCGATCCGTTCCGCTCCGGCGGCGCGGCGTGTCGGCACCGAGCAAAGGCAGATCCTCTAGTGCCGACATGGGGGCCAACAATACATCCGGTTTCGCTCTGCTGGATCAAGCTCGGGCGAGAACGACAGTGGACCACGCTCCGGAGGTCCGGTGACTGACTTCGGTCAGAGGGTGAAGGAAGTCCACGACCTGCGAGCACTGCGACGGAGAGATCCCACCCACGGCGAGCCATCCGCCCGGCGACACATGCGCGACCAGTTCCCGGGCGAGCTCGACGACTCCCGCCCTGGCGATGTTGGCCAGGACGATGTCGAAAGGGCCTTCGATGCGGCCCAGAGGATCGAGCGTCGCCTCCAGGCGGCCACCCATACCGTTGATGTATGCGTTGCGTCGAGCCGCCTCGACTGCATCGAGCTCGATGTCGGCAGCCACGACTCCCGCCGCGCCGAGTTGAAGGGCACACAGTCCGAGAATGCCGCTCCCGCAGCCGACGTCGAGAACCCGCTCCCCGCCGACAACCCGGCCGGCAAGCTCTTCGATGATCTGGCTCGTGGTCGGATGATGGCCGCTGCCGAATCCGCCCGGCCCGAGCTCGATCAACCCCGGGAGCTGCCTGCGATCGTGCTCCGACCACGCCAGGCACACGCTGAGTCGTTCACCGAAGGAGACGGGGCGCGTGTCCCGGTACCACGCCTCGAGCGCAGCACCGCCGTCGGGCCTCGTCACCGCCATCACGCCCTCGGCCCTGAGCGACACGACGAGGCCGGCCGCCCCCGCCGCGTCCTCTACCGAGGCCAGCACCACCCGACGGGCATCGCTGGGCGCCACAACGTCCACCGAGCGCACGCCGAGGACTCGGAGCCGGTTGCATATCCCGGCCAGTTCGTCCTCAGTTGTTGCTACCACGATCACCGCGGCGCAGGCTCAGGGTTGTTCTGTTGCCTCGTTCTCCGGATCGTAGTGTTGACCGTCGGCCGTTAGTTCGGCCGCGATGGCCCGCCGTTCCGACTCGTCGACGTGCTTGAACGCCATGACATCGGACAGCAGGAGCCTGCGCCGGTTGCCGACACGCCGGAACGGGATTCTCCGCTGGTCCAGGAGCTTGACGAGATAGGGCCGCGAGACGTTGAGCAGATCCGCAGCCTGCTGGGTCGTGAGCTCCCTCTTGACCGGCGACACGGCAACCGCGTTGCCGCTGGCAGCCTGCGTCAACACCAGAATCAAGAGATCGAGGACCTCGACGGGCACCTCTGCGGTTGCGTCCTCGGCGCCGGACAGCACCAGTGACACGCTTGACGCCACGGGATGCTGCTCGCGGTAGTGCTTGAGAGCCCGAACCGCGTCCGCTGACTGAGCAGTGGCGACCTCGTCGGGAACAATCAAGTGATGCGCTGAGCGCGAGCTGGCGTTCATGGCTCTCCTCGATCCTCGGCCGTTCGCCCTGACTACAACCGGCCATATGAACCCTACTACTATTAGTAGCCCCGAATGCCGGATTTTTCGTTCGATCACATGGCATGTTCGGCTGCCTCTGCACAGGGGGCTGGCCCACGTTCACGTCGAGGCATCTACCTCGCTGGAGCGGTACTGTGGCGGCAGTGCGAGGCGCCCTGTTCCGAGCCTTCAACGGACCGATCACCGTAGAGGACCTTCCCGACCCAGCCGTGCCCCGCGACGGCGTCGTGATCGAGGTTCGGGCGTCTGGGCTGTGCCGCAGCGACCTCTTCGCCTGGCATGGCCACGACCCTGGCCTCGCGCTGCCGCACGTGCCCGGACACGAACTAGCCGGCGTGGTGGCTGAGGCCGGGCCTGCCACCACCCGCTGGTCAGTGGGCGACCGGGTGACCGCACCGTTCTGCTGCGGTTGCGGCCGATGCGAGCAGTGCAGCGCGGGCAACGAGCAAATCTGTGACAACTACTTCCAGCCCGGCTTCACCCACTGGGGCTCCTTCGCCCGCTACTGCGCGATCTCCCATGCCGACACCAATCTGGCTGCGCTGCCCGACGACCTCTCCTTCAAACACGGCTCGATCCTGGGCTGCCGGATGATCACGGCCTACCGGGCCTTGTTGGAGCGGGCCCGGCTCGCGGCCGGCGAGTGGCTGGTGGTTCATGGCTGCGGCGGGCTCGGTCTGTGCATGGTGATGATCGGCGCAGCCGTCGGTGCTCGGGTCGTGGCCGTGGACATCGAGGAACCCGCCCTGCGGCTGGCCTCCGCCATGGGAGCGACCGCCACCGTCGTCGCTGATCCCGACGACGGTCGGGCCACGGTGGGCGCGGTGCGCGAGGCGACCGGAGGAGGGGCCCACGTGTCAGTCGACGCGCTCGGCAATGCAGAGGTAGCCGCCAACTCGGTGCGCTGCCTGCGGAAGCAGGGCCGCCATGTCCAGGCCGGACTGCTGTCGGCACGGGCCACTGCGCTACCAATGGCCACCGTGGTGGCGAAGGAACTGGAGGTGCTCGGTACCAAGGGAATGTCTGCCCGCCAGTACCCCGCGCTGATGGACTTGATCGCGACCACCGACATCGACCTCGGGCTGCTGGTGAGCCGCACGATGGCACTGGAGGACCTGCCCGAGGCGTTCCAGACCATGGAGGGCTTCGGAGGCAGCGGCGTGGCGGTGGTCACCGAGTTCTAGCCCAGCGTCACCACTACGCTGGCCACCGTGGCCGACGACGTCCTAGCCCCCGCAGAGGAGGACGCGTTCCGGGCCCGCTGCCGGGCCTTCCTCGACGAGCACGCCACCGGCATCGACCTGGGCGGCCGGCCCGACCCTCGGGGCGAGCTGCGCCTGCGGGCGGCCCAGCAGTTCCAGAGGGCGCTGGCCACCGCCGGGCTGGCCGGACTGACCTACACCGCCGAGTACGGCGGCGCCGGGCTCACCAAGGCCCACGAGAAGGTCTGGCGCGACGAGTACAGCCGCTACCCCAACATGACCTACGACCTGCTCATCTCCCACGGGATGTGCCTCCCCATGATGGCCGAGTACGGCACCCACACCCAGAAGTCCGCCCACCTGGCCCGCATCATCTCCGCGGAGGACGTGTGGTGCCAGATGTTCTCCGAGCCCGGCGCCGGCTCCGACGTCGCCAGCCTCCAGACCCGGGCCGAGCGCGACGGCGACGAGTGGATCGTCAACGGCCAGAAGGTCTGGACCACCCTGGCCCACCTGTGCTCCTACGGGATCATCATCGCCCGCACGGACCCCGACGTCCCCAAGCACGCCGGCATCTCGATGTTCATCGTCCCCATGGACGCCGACGGCGTGGAAGTCCGCCCCATCCACCAGATCGACGGCGGCACCCACTTCAACGAGGTGTTCTTCACGGACGTGCGCATCGGTGCCGGCAACCTGCTCGGCGACCTCAACAACGGGTGGCGCATGGCCACCGCCATGCTGATGTACGAGCGGGTAGCCATCGGCTCGGGCACCACCGGCGGGATAACCACCGACCGCACCGACCGGCTGATCGACGCGGCCCGCAAGCGGGGCCTAGAGCGCGACCCAGCCCTGCGTCAGAAGCTGATGCGGCTGCGCATCCTGGAGACCTGTCTCTCGCTGGTGGCCATGCGCACGCGGGCCGAGCTCAAGGCCGGGCGCACCCCCGGCCCGGGCGGCTCGGTCGGCAAGCTGGCCACTGTGCAGATCGCGGACCTCCACACGGAGGTGTCCATGGCCATCGCCGGGGCCTCCGGAGTGGCCTGGGAGGATGACGCCGACGGCCACTGGCAGCGCCAGGCCCTCACCTCGCTCCAGGCCGGGATCGCTGGCGGGACATCGGAGATCCAGCGCAACATCATCGGCGACCGGGTGCTGGGCCTGCCCCGCGACATAAGCGTCGACCGGGGTGTTCCCTTCAGCGACCTGAAGGTCGGCACCCAGACCAGCTGACCAGCGCCCTACAGCAGGTGGCGGGTGGTCTGGTAGACGGTGCGGATCGCGAAGTTGGAGCGCAGCCGGGCTACGCCGGCGAGCCGGGACAGGTGCTGGTTGTGGATGCGCTCGAAGTCGCGGTGGTCCTGCACGGCGAGGTGTAGCAGGTAGTCGGCGTCGCCGGCCACCAGGTGGCATGACATGACCTCCGGGCAGTCGCGCACCTCCTCCTCGAAGCGGCGCAGCGACTCCTCGCTCTGGCTGACCAGGGAGACTTCCACGAACACGTTCAAGTCCCGGCCGATGGCCTCGGTGTCGAGGATCATGACATAGCCGTCGATGACGCCCTCGGCCTCCAGCCGGCGCACCCGCCGGTGGCAGGCCGACGTGGACAGGCCTATGCGCGTGGCCAACTCTGCATGCGAGACGCGCCCGTCGAGTTGCAGTTCGTTGAGGATGAGACGATCGGTCGGATCCAAGTCTTGCATGAGAGTATTTTGCGCTGAATCGGCGATTATGTGCAAGTAATGGGCACAAGAATGGCTGGTCCGAGGAATATTGCTCAGAATATGTCTTGTACACGCGTGTAATATTTCACAAGTCGCATTCATGAATCGCAGGTGGAGGGGTCCAACATGCGCATCGGAGTGCCCAAGGAGATCAAGAGCGAGGAGCGCAGGGTCGGGCTGACTCCCGACAGTGTGCGCGAGGTCACCGACCGCGGCCACGAGGTGTACGTAGAGCGGGACGCGGGTACAGGCGCCGGGTTCGACGACGACGAGTACAAGGACCGCGGGGCCATCATGGTGCCCACTGCCGACGAGCTCTTCGAGGTCGCCGAATTGATCGTGAAGGTCAAGGAGCCCCTGGCGGAGGAGCGGGCTCGCCTGAGGGCCGACCACACCCTGTTCACCTACCTGCATCTCGCTCCCGACCCCGACCAGGCCAACGACCTGCTGGCCAGCGGGGCCACTGCCATCGCCTACGAGTCGGTTACCGACCACAGGGGCCGGCTCCCCCTGCTCGCCCCCATGTCCCAGGTGGCGGGACGCCTGGCCATCCAGGCTGGCGCCCGCTGCCTGGAGGCATCCGCGGGCGGCCGTGGAGTGCTGCTGGGCGGGGTGCCCGGTGTGGCCGCGGCTCCGGTCACGGTGATCGGCGGCGGGGTGGTCGGCACCAACGCTGTGGAGATGGCCTTGGGGCTCGGCGCCGACGTGACCGTGCTGGACCGCGACATGGCCGTGCTCGAATCGCTGGCCGCCCGCTTCGGTCCGGCGCTGCGCACCCTGTACTCCAGCCCCAGCCGGCTGGCCCAGGCCGTGTTCACCGCCGATCTGGTGATCGGGGCCGTGCTGCTGCCCGGTGCCAGGGCGCCCCGGCTGATCACCAGACAGATGGTCAAGGTCATGCGGCCTGGCACCGTCATCGTGGACGTGGCCATCGACCAGGGCGGCTGCGCCGAGACCTCCAGGCCCACCACCCACGCCGAGCCCACCTACGTGGTCGACGACGTGGTCCACTACTGCGTGGCCAACATGCCCGGCGCGGTCCCCCGCACCTCCACGCAGGCCCTCAACAACGCGACGCTCCCCTACGTGCACAAGCTGGCCGACCAAGGAGTCGTCAAAGCCATCGCAGCCGACAAGGGCCTGCAGGACGGCCTCAGCGTGCGCCACGGCCGGATCACCGAGCCCGCCGTGGCCGACGCCCTCAGTCTGGAATACACCGAGCCCATCGCCACCCTGGGCTGATCGCAGCCTGGGCCGGCCGGGGCCCCGTGACGGCTATTCGTTCAGGTGCATGGCCACGGCCAGGTTCGATCCGATCACCGCGACCCCAACTGCGATCGCCACCACCAGGAGGTTGACCTGCAGCATGGCGGCGTCGTCGACCTTGAACCCGGCCAGCAGTTGCAAACCATCGGCATCGCTGAACTGATCGATCACGTAGTTGCGCAAGAGCGAGTTGCTGATCATGGCCACAATGGCGCCGAGCAGTCCCTGCACCAGCCCCTCGAGCATGAAGGGCACGCGGATGAACCACTTCGTGGCCCCCACCAGGCGCATGATCTCTATCTCGGGACGCCGGTTGCCGATGGCCACCGCCAGCGTGTTGAGAATCAATAGCGTCGAGGCGCCGAGCAGGACGATCGAGCCGATGAACAGCACGCGCCCGGCCCGGTTCGACAGGTTCTGCACATCGCGGATCACGTCACCCGCGAAGGTGACCGTGCGAACCCCGGGCTTCCCCTTGAACTGGCTGCCCAACTCCTCCACCCCGTCGGGGTCGGGATCGGTCGGCACCACCCGGTAGTACGGGGGCACGCCCTCGGCGGTGAAGATCTCCAGCACCTCGGGTGTGTCCTCGAAGAACTCCTTGAACTCCTCGTAGGACTGCAGGCGGTCCACGTACTCCCATCTCTCCACGCCCGGGCTCTCATCTAGCTGGTTCCGGACGCTGGAGTCTTCGTCCGTTCCGGCGTCGGTGTTCATCCACACGATGAACTCGACGCCGTCCTGCCATCGGGCGGTGGCGCTGTCGACGGCCACCTGGAACAGCATGAAGCCGCCGAACATGGCCAGAGAGACCCCCACCGTGACCACGGTGGCCACCGCCAGCAGGATGTTGCGCCACAGGTTCTGGCCCGTCTCGCGCAGTACGTAGCGGAAGCTGAACACCGGGGCCTACTCGCGACAGGGGGCGACGCTGAACATCGAGGGGGCTTACTCGTAGACGCCTCGGGCCTGGTCGCGCACGACCATCCCTCGGTCGAGTTCCACCACACGCTGCCGCATGCTGTCCACGATGCTGCTGTCGTGGGTGGCCATAACCACGGTCGTGCCTATCTCGTTGATCCGCTCCAGCAGGCGCATGATGCCTACCGATGTCGTGGGATCGAGGTTCCCGGTGGGCTCGTCGGCCAGCAGGATCAGCGGCCGGTTCACGAAGGCCCGGGCGATCGACACCCGCTGCTGCTCGCCTCCTGAGAGCTCGCGGGGGAAGCGGTCCATCTTGCGGGACAGCCCGACCAACTCGAGGATGGCCGGCACCTGGCGGTTGATGACCTGGGGGCCCTTGCCGATCACTTCCAGCGCGAAAGCCACGTTCTCGGCAACCGTCTTCTTCTGGAGGAGCTTGAAGTCCTGGAACACATAACCGATGTTGCGCCGGAGGTAGGGCACCCTCCATCCGCTGAGCCCGCCGATGTCGCGGCCGGCCACGAATATCCGGCCGTGTTCGGGCACGTCCTCGCGGTTGAGCAGGCGGATGAATGTGGACTTGCCGGAGCCGGAGGGACCCACCAGGAAGACGAACTCCCCCTTGCCGATGTCGATGGTCACATCGCGAAGGGCCACCACGTCGCCCTTGAAGACTTTCGTGACCTTCTCCATCTTGATCATCAGGCGTCGCCTCCAGGGGCCTTCGGTGACGTGGCGACAGTACCAGCCCCCTCGATTGAGCCCGCGGCACCGGAGGCCCGGCTCCACCGGAGCCACGACTCCATGAACGGATCGAGATCCCCGCCCAGCACCGCGTCGACGTTGGGGGTCTCATGGCGGGTGCGCTGGTCCCTCACCATCTGGTAGGGCTGCATCACGTAGCTACGTATCTGGCTGCCGAAACCCACCTTTCGCTGCTCGCCCTTGATGCCGGCGATCTCGTCGGCGAGCCGCTTGCGCTCCAGGTTGAGCAGCTTCGCGGCCAGCATCTGCATGGCCCGTTCCTTGTTCTGGTGCTGGCTGCGCTCGTTCTGGCAGCTGGTGACGATCCCGGTGGGCAGGTGCGTGATCCGCACCGCCGAGTCGGTGACGTTGACATGCTGGCCCCCGGCCCCCGAGGAGCGGTAGGTGTCGACGCGCAGATCCTTCTCGTCGATGTTCACCTCGTCGGAGACCTCCTCGAAGAAGGGGGCGACGTCGACCGCGGTGAACGCAGTCTGGCGCTTGCCCTCGTTGTTGAACGGGGAGATGCGCACCAGGCGATGCACGCCGTGCTCCGAGCGCATCCAGCCGTAGGCACAGCGGCCCTTCACCAGGAAGTCCACGCTGGAGTACCCGGCCTCGGTGCCCTCCGAGAGGGCGGTTACCTCCAGCTCGAAGCCGCGGCGCTCGGCCCAGCGGCGGTACATCCGCAGCAGCATCTCGGCCCAGTCCTGCGAGTCGGTGCCGCCCTCGCCCGACTTGATCTGGCAGACGGCGTCCCGCTCGTCGAACTCGCCGGTGAACAGCGATCGCAGCTCGAGCTCGTCGAACCGAGCGGCGATGTCGGCCACCAGCCGCGCGATCTCAGCCTCCTCTGAGGCATCCCCCTCCTCCACGGCGAGCTGGTTGAGGGTCTCCGCGTCGGAGATCCCGTCGGCCAGACGTTCGAACATCGCCAGGTCGTCGCTGATCGAAGCCAGCTCGGAGGTCACGGCCCGGGCCCGTTCGGGCTGATCCCACAGATCGGGGCGCGACGACTCAGCCTCGAGCTGGGGGAGCCGGACCCGCAGCGCGTCGATGCGAAGGTAGGTCTCGGCCTCCTCGAGGCGACCGCGCAGCCGGCGCAGATCGTCGCTGAAGTCCTGCACCGCTGCCTAACCCGCGCCGGGGCGGCCGTGACACATCTTGTACTTCTTGCCGCTTCCGCAGGGGCATGGCTGGTTGCGCCCGACTTTCTCCAGCTCGCTCTTGACGACCGGCACCCGGTTCGGTGGCTGGTTCGGCACCGCAGCCCGGGCTGTGCCCGATGAAGCCGCCGCGGCCGCGGCCGGCTGTGGAGCCGAGGCACCGACGCCCGCCAGCGCCGGAGAGGTAGCCTCGCTCTTGCTGGCGGTCACGCCCACCAGGCGGGGGTCGTCCTCGGGCGCCTGCTCGGCGAGCTGGACGTGCATCACGTAGCGCACGAAGTCCAGGGCGATGCCGTCCATCATCTGCCCGAACATCTCGAAGCCCTCCCGCTGCCATTCGGTGGCCGGATCCTTCTGCCCCATGGCCCGCAGATGGATGCCCTCGCGCAGCAGATCCATCTCGCGCAAGTGGGACCGCCACCTCTGGTCGATCAGGCGGAGCATCACCTGGCGCTCCACCTGGCGCATCACGTCGGCGCTGAGCTGCTCCTCCCGCTCACCGTAGTGATCCAGGGCTGCCTGGTTGACGACATCGGACAACTCGTCGTGGGTGACGACCGCATCGAGTCGAGCCGCCTCCACCCCGCCGGGCCACAGCCCGGCCAACTCCGTGCCCAACCCCTCACGGTCCCACTCCTCGGCGTGCTCGGATTCGCAGTGGGTGGCTATGGCTGCGGCGACCGCCGCCTCCAGGTGCTCCAGAGCCTCGGACCGGAGGTCCGTCCCGTCGAGGATCTGGGAGCGGCGCTGGTAGATGACCTTGCGCTGCTCGTTCATGACCTCGTCGTACTTGAGAACGTTCTTGCGGGTCTCGGCGTTGCGCTGCTCCACGGTGTTCTGGGCCCGCTCGATGGCCTTGGTGACCATGCCCGCCTCGATCGGCACGTCCTCGGGCAGGGCCTTGTCCATCACCCAGTTCATGGCGCCGGTGGCGAACCGGCTCATGAGATCGTCCTCCAGCGACAGGTAGAACCGGCTCTCGCCGGGGTCGCCCTGGCGCCCTGAGCGGCCTCTCAGCTGGTTGTCGATCCGCCGGCTCTCATGGCGCTCGGTACCGAGCACGTACAGCCCTCCGAGCTCGAGCACCTCCTCACGCTCGGCGTCGGTGGCGGCCCGGTGCTTGGCGGTCAGCTCGGCCAGGCGCTCGGCGCCCTCGGGCGTGGCCTCCTCAAGGGTCTCGGCTCTGAGGTCGCGGCGGGCCAGACCCTCGGGATTGCCTCCCAAGAGGATGTCGACGCCGCGCCCGGCCATGTTGGTGGCCACGGTGACCGCGCCCAGCCGGCCGGCCTGGGTCACGATCTCGGCCTCGCGGTGGTGCTGCTTGGCGTTGAGCACCTCATGGGCGATGCCCTGCTTGTCGAGCAGTCGGGACAGCTTCTCGGACTTCTCCACCGAGACGGTGCCGACCAGCACCGGCTGGCCCCGCTCGTTGCGCTCGAGTATGTCCTCGGCGCACGCCGCGAACTTGGCGTCCTCGGTCTTGTAGATCAGGTCGGCCCGATCGCCGCGGATCATCGGCCGGTGGGTGGGCACGCTCACCACGTGCAGTCCGTAGGTGGAGGCGAACTCGCTGGCCTCGGTCTCGGCCGTGCCGGTCATGCCGGCCAGGCGCTCGTACATCCGGTAGTAGTTCTGCAGCGTGATGGTGGCCAGCGTCTGGTTCTCCTCCTTGATGGCCACCCCCTCCTTGGCCTCGACCGCCTGGTGCAGCCCGTCGGACCAGCGCCTTCCCTCCAGCACCCGGCCGGTGAACTCGTCGACGATCTTCACCTGGTTGTGCTGCACGATGTACTCGTGGTCGCGCCGGTACAGCTCCTTGGCCCTCAGCGCGGCCTGCAACTGGTGCACCAGGTTCTGGGCCACCATGTCGTAGAGGTTCTCCACGCCGAGCATCCGCTCGACCGCGTGCACGCCCTCTTCGAGGGGCGCGACCGAGCGCTTCTCCTCGTCCACCTCGTAGTGGACGTCGCGCTGAAGGCCGCGTGCGATCCCCGCGAAGCGGGTGTACAGCTTGGCCGCGTCGGCCACCTGGCCGC
Organism: Acidimicrobiaceae bacterium; assembly: GCA_009842325.1. Lineage (GTDB taxonomy): Bacteria > Actinomycetota > Acidimicrobiia > Acidimicrobiales > Aldehydirespiratoraceae > Aldehydirespirator. The sequence continues at coordinate 137,808 of VYFQ01000014.1, forward strand.
TGATGATCAGCGGGGTGCGAGCCTCGTCGATGAGGATCGAGTCGATCTCGTCCACGATGCAGTAGTGGTGGCCTCGCTGCACCTGCTCGGCCCGCGACATGGCCATGTTGTCCCTCAGGTAGTCGAAGCCGAGCTCGTTGTTGGTCCCGTAGGTCACGTCGCAGGCGTACTGCCGCCGCTTGTGCTCCCATCCCCGGTTGCCGGGGACGATCAGCCCGACAGTGAGGCCGAGCCACTTGTAGAGCCGGCCCATCCACTCCGCGTCCCGTCCGGCCAGATAGTCGTTGACCGTCACGACATGGACGCCCCGGCCGGTCAGTCCGCTGAGGTAGACCGGCAGCGTGGAGGTGAGGGTCTTGCCCTCACCGGTGCGCATCTCCGCCACTGCTCCCCAGTGCAGCGCCGCGCCGCCGACGAGCTGCACGTCGAAATGGCGCTGGCCGAGCACCCTCACCGATGCCTCCCGCACCACCGCGAAGGCCTCGAGCAGCAGCTCGTCGGTGGACTCGCCCCTCTCCAGCCGGCCGCGGAACTCGCCGGTGCGGGCCCGCAGCCCGTCATCGTCGAGGCGCTGCATCTCACCCTCGAGCGCGTTGATGTCGGGGACGAGGGCCTGGAGATCCCTGAGCTTGCGTCCCTCGCCTGAGCGCAGGACTCTCCTCAGCAGCGACATCGGCGGTGACCGCGCTTCCCTTAATCGGCCTCGTCGATGAGGCCCACGGCGCCGTCGTCGCGCCGGTACACCACCGCGGAGCGCCCCGTGGCCGAGTTGATGAAGAAGAAGAAGCCGTGGCCCATCAGATCCATCTTCAGCGCGGCGTCCTCCGGACTGAGCGGGCCGAGGTGGAACCGCTTGGTCTTGACGATCCTCAACTCCGGCTCGGTCTCGCCGCCGTCGACCGCGCCGGAGCCCGCGGTCGCTTCGGGGACCGGCTGCACCTCGCCGTCACTGCTGGTTCGTATCGTGTCGCCGCGGCCGCGGTGGCGATGCTGGAGCTTGGTCCTTAGCTTGCGGATCTGGCGCTCCAGCTTGGCCTCAGCGAGGTCCACGGCGGTGAAGGCGTCGGGGGCGTTCACCTTGCAGCGCAGATGGTGGCCGTGCCCCGTCAGGGTCACCTCGCAGGTCTCACGGTCGACGATGCGAGGATTGCGGGCCTCGTCGAAGTGCACCTCGGCGGTGTCCAAGTCGTCCAGGTAGCGGTCGAGCTGCCCGATCTTGGCTCTCACGGCCTCTTCGAGGCCCGGTGTGACGGTTGTGTGGCGGCTGCTGATCGAAATCTCCACGTCCAACCTCCTGTGGCCTCCTGTGGCTTCGATGCGCCCTCATGGTAGAGGTAGCGCGACGGGCTGCCGCGGCGCCGCGGGCGCCACCGTAGCCACCGCCGCCACGACCGCCGCCGCGCCGCGGGCCCTGAGCGCGGTGGCCGCCACCCGCAGCGTCGAGCCGGTCGTGCACACGTCGTCGACGACCAGGATCAGCCCGCCCAACCGGCCGCGCCGGACCGCCATCCTGGGGCCAGCCAGGCGCCCTTGAAGAGACCGGGAAGTCTGGGGCTCGTCGTCCAGCCGGCGCAGCAGCCGGCGAGCCCGCAACCCCAGGCGCCGGGCGAAGGCCCGGGCCAGGAGCTCGGCCGGATCGAAGCCGCGCTCGCGGCGGCGCGCCGGACTGCAGGGAACCCAGGTGACCAGGTCCGGCGCTGGCCCCGCAGACGCGACGGATGCCATCCGGTCGGCGATCAGGGTGACCACGGCGGTCTTGCGTCCGTACTTGAGGGCCCGCACCAACTCGGCCGCGGCGCCCTCGTGGCACCAGCCGGCCCACAGTGCGTCCACGCCGTCGATCCGCACGTCCTGCATCCGAGCAGCCTAGCGCTAGGTATCCAAAATAACTGAAAAGTATGGAAACTTATTGAAAATTAGGAAGTTGTGAGGGTGTCATGGCACGGCGCCGGCATCGGCGGCGGTGATGTGCCCCTGGTCGCGCATCCAGGCAATGGAGTCGGCCAGGGAGTCCCCGGTGGAGCGAAGGGTCACGCCGGTGTCCTGCTCTGTGTACGAGTTGTCGCCGGCGCAGGTGTTGTACATGTACTCCACGCCCTCGGAGGTGAGGATCAGGTCGACGCCGAAGCGGCGGGTGAGGTCGCCCATCCGGCCCCACGCCGAGAACATCGCCTTGGGCATCGACACCGACTTCAGGTCCCGCCCCGTCACCTCGCACAGCACCGACAGCAGCTCATCGGCGGTTAGGTGGTGGCCGAACATCACGTAGCGCTTCGGGCCTCGGCCGGCCTGCATGGACGCGGCTATCACCGCAGCTATGTCCCGCACGTCGACCAGGTTCATCGTGTATCCCGACGAGCGCATGAAGGGCTTGGTGAGCCACAGCTTGAGCGGCTTGAACTGTGTCGACTCGCCGTAGTCGCCCGGGCCGAACACGCCGCCGGGGTAGACGATGACCACGCCGTGCCCCGAGTCCTGGAGTCGCCGGGCCAGGCGCTCGCTGTCGGCCTTGGACCGCGCGTAGGGCATGCGGGAACTCCCCACCGGATGGTCGCCGGTCACGGGGTCGGTGCTGAACGGGAACAGCGCCGCGGTGCTGGACACGTGCACGATGGGGTCGCAGCCTGCGTCCGCGGCGGAGCCCAGCACGTTGAGGGCGCCCGCGAAGTTGCTGGCCTCGATGTCGGCCTCGGAACTCGGGTCGGTCCCCACGACGGCGGCCGCGTGCGCCACCGCGTCGCAGCCCTCGATGGCGGCGGTGACCGCCACCGCGTCGGCGATGTCCCCTTCGGCTGTCTCGAGCGAGGTGAGATCCACTCCCACCCGGGCAGTGACCGTCTCGAGCTTGGCCGGCGTGCGCACCAGGGCCCGCACGGTGTGGCCCGCGTCCTGAAGGGCCTTGGCCACGTGGGATCCCACAAAGCCGGTTGCGCCGGTGACTAGGACTCTCATACTCTGCCTCCCGAGGGTTTGAGAAGACTAGGGCACGGCTCCGGCTTGGGCGGCGGTGATGTGTCGCTCGTCGCGCATCCAGGCGATGGTGTCGGCCAGCGACTCGGCCACCGGTCGCAGGACGATGCCGGTGTCCTGCTCTGTGTCGGAGTTGTCGCCGGCGCAGTAGTTGAACATGTAGTCCACGGCCTCGGTGCTGAGCACCAGATCCCGGCCGAAGCGGTTCGCGACGTCCCCGACCAGGCCCCATACCGAGAACAGCGCCCTGGGCACCGGCACCGACTTCAGGTCCCGGCCGGTCACGCTCTGCAGCTCCGACAGCAACTGGTCTGCGCTGAGGTGGTGGCCGAACATCAGGTAGCGCCTCGGACCCCTGCCCGCCTCGATGGAGGCGGCAATCACCGCTGCCACGTCGCGCACGTCGACCATCGTCATCGTGTAGCCCGACCGGGGCAGCGGCTTGGTCAGCCACAGCTTCATCGGCTGGAGCTGCACCGACCCGCCATAGTCACCGGGTCCGATCGTCAGGGCGGGATAGACGATGACCACGCCGTGCCCCTGGGCCTGGTACCGCCGGGCCAGGCGCTCGCTGTCGGCCTTGGACCGCGCGTAGGCGCCGCGGGCGGTGCCCACCGGGTGGTCGGTGGTCACCGGATCGGTGCGGAACGGGAACAGGGCCTCTCCGGTGGAGACATGGACCACCGGGTCGCAGCCCGCCTCGACCGCGGCGCCCAGCACGTTCAGCGCGCCCGCAAGGTTGGTCTCGGACACCTCGGCCTCCGCGGCCGGGGCGATGCTCACCACCGCCGCGGCGTGGACCACGGCGTCGCAGCCGTCGATGGCGGCCGTGACGGCCACGGAGTCGCGGATGTCGCCTTCGATGGTCTCCAGCGAGGCCAGGTCGACCCCCACCCGGGCGGTCACCGTCTCGAGCTTGGCCGGCGTGCGTACCAGGGCCCGCACGCTGTGGCCCGCGTCCTGGAGCGCCTTGGCCGCGTGGGATCCCACGAAGCCGGTCGCGCCGGTGACCAGGACCTTCACCGGCTATCCCCCTCCCGCCCGGGGATGGCTCACGGGTCGTGGTCCTCGAGCAGGGCAGCGCCCAGGGATGCGGCGCTGTCGGGTGTGCGCCTGTCCTCTATGGAGCGGTGGCGGGCCGCGATGGCGCCGTCGAAGTCGTGGTCGGTGAACAGCCAGAGCTCGCCGCCCCGGATGGCCCGCACCACCATGTCGGCCACCGCGGAGGGGCGCAGCGCCTGGGCGTACAGGTCGCGTATCGCGGCTCGCATCTCGGACTCCGGGCCGCCGGCCACCGCGTCGGAGTCCCACAGGCCGGTCACGCCGGGCTGGTCCTGAAGGTGCTCGGGCCGGTTGCGCTCGGAGTCCAGGATGTTGGTGGACACCAGCCCGGGGCACAGGCACGTGACCCCCACCCCGGTGCCGTCGGCGAGCATCTCGGCGTGCAGAGTCTCGCTGAGCGCCACCACCCCGTGCTTGGAGACGTTGTAGGGGCCGATCCCGGCCGAGGTGATATGGCCCAGCACCGAAGCGGTGTTGACGATGTGGCCCGAGCCCCGCTCGATCATGGACGGCAGGAAGGCCCGGCAGCCGTGGATGACGCCCCACAGGTTGACCCCTAGGCACCACTCCCACGACTTGAGCGAGAGTTCCGAGATCGGGCCGGTGGCGGCCACGCCCGCGTTGTTGCATAGGACGTCGGCCGGGCCGAAGGCAGCCGCGCAGGCGTCGCGCAGCGCCTCCACCGACGGCCACGAGGACACGTCGCAGGTGACCGCCACCGCCTCTCCCCCGGCGTCCCGGATGGACTGCACCGTCTCGTGCAGCGGCGGCTCCTCGATGTCGGTCACCACCACCTGCATGGACTCGGCCGCGAAGCGCTCGGCCATCCCCCGGCCCATGCCGCTGGCACCGCCGGTGACCACCGCCACCCGGCCGGCTAGATCCTTCACGGCGCTAGGGCGGACAGGGCGTCGTAGTCGACGGCGGCCGCGCCGGCTGAGGGGTGCAGTACCTGGATGCAGACCTGGGTGGCCCCGGCGTCGGCGTGCTCGGCCAGCCGGCGTTCGATGGCGTCGACGTCGCCCCAGGCCACCATGGCGTCCACGAAGCGGTCCGAGAGCCCGTCGATGTCGTCGTCGTCGAAGCCGAGGCTCTTCCAGCAGTTCCGGTAGCCGGGGGCCCGGGTGTAGAACTTCATCACGTTGCCGCCGGTGGCCCGGGCCTGCTCGGCGTCGGAAGTGAGCATCACCTTCTGCTCCACGCAGAGCTGCGCATCGGGTCCCATCACCGAGCGGGCGAAGGCGGTGTGCTCCGGTGTCGTGTTGTAGGGGTGGGCGCCGGCGGTGCGCTCGGCGGCGAGCTCCAGCATCCGCGGGCCGAGGGCGGCCAGGACCACCGGCACCGCCTCGGGGGGCGGCACCGAGGTGTAGCGAGCCTCGTCCATGGCATCCAGGTAGGACCGCATGAACGACAGCGGCTTGTCGTAGGGGATGCCGCGGATCTTGCTAACGATCACCGGACTCGACACGCCGAGGCCGAGCGTGAACCGGCCACCGGTCTGCTCCGCGACCGTGTACGCCCCCTGCTTCATCACACCAGGGTGCCGGTTGTAGACGTTGGCGATCCCGCTGGCCAGCCCGAGAGTCGACGTGACCGCGCCCAGATGTGCGGCCAGGGCGAACGGATCGCGCCCGAAGGTCTCCCCCACCCACAGCTGCGAATAGCCGAGCTGCTCCACGGTCGTGGCGAAGGCAGCCGCATCGGCTCCGGTGAGCGCCTCAGGGGCGGTCCAGCATCCCCGTTCGATCGCCATCTGTGCTCCCTTCGGACCAGGTTGCCGGCTTACGGTACCGGTCAGTAGCGGTAGTGGTCGGGCTTGTAGGGGCCGTCGACGTTCACGCCGATGTAGTCGGCCTGTTGGGGACTCAGCCTGGTCAGGCGGACGCCGAGCGCGTCCAGGTGCAGCCGGGCCACCTCCTCGTCGAGGCGGCGGGGCAGGGTGGTCACCGATACCGGCATGGAGTCGGCGTTGGCGTGCAGGTCCATCTGGGCCAGCACCTGATTGGTGAAGCTGCACGACATCACGAAGCTGGGGTGTCCGGTGGCGTTGCCCAGATTCAGCAGGCGCCCCTCGGACAGCACGATCACCGAGTGGCCGTCGCCGAAGACGTACTCGTCCACCTGGGGCTTGATGTTGACCCTCTGGACGTCCGACATCCGGTTGAGGCCGGCGATGTCCACCTCGTTGTCGAAGTGTCCGATGTTTCCCACGATGGCCTGGTGCTTCATCCGGGTCATGTGGCCTGCGCTGATGACGCCCGCGTTGCCGGTGGCGGTCACGAAGATGTCGCCGATGGACACCACCGCCTCCAGGGTGTTCACCTCGTAGCCCTCCATGGCCGCCTGCAGCGCGCAGATCGGGTCGATCTCGGTGATGATCACCCTGGCCCCCTGGCCCCTCAGAGCGGCCGCGCAGCCCTTGCCGACGTCCCCGAAGCCGCACACCACGGCCACCTTGCCGCCGATCATCACGTCGGTGGCCCGGTTGATGCCGTCGAGCAGCGAGTGCCGGCAGCCGTAGTGGTTGTCGAACTTGGACTTCGTGACCGAGTCGTTCACGTTGATGGCCGGGAACAGCAGCTCGCCCCGCTCCAGCATCTGCTGCAACCGCATGACGCCCGTGGTCGTCTCCTCCGACACCCCCCGGATGGACGGCACGATCCGCGAGAAGAACCCGCCGTCGTCGCTTGCGATCGACCGCAGCCGGTCGAGGACCACCGACCACTCCTCGGAGTCGTCGTCGGTCGCCTCGGGCACCGCTCCGGACCGCTCGTACTCGAGCCCCTTGTGGACCAGCAGGGTGGCGTCGCCGCCGTCGTCGAGGATGAGGCTCGGCCCGCGGCCGTCGGGCCAGCGGAAGATCTGCTCGGTGGCCCACCAGTACTCCTCCAGGGTCTCGCCCTTCCAGGCGAACACCGGCACTCCACGGGGCTCGTCGACGGTGCCGCCGGGGCCGACGGCCACGGCCGCAGCCGCATGATCCTGGGTTGAGAAGATGTTGCAGCTCGCCCACCGGACCTGCGCACCCAGAGCGACCAGCGTCTCGATGAGCACCGCGGTCTGGACCGTCATGTGCAGCGACCCGGCTATCCGGGCGCCCGCCAGGGGCTGATCGTCCATGTAGCGGCCCCGCAGCGCCATCAACCCCGGCATCTCGTGCTCGGCCAGACGGATCTCGGCGCGCCCGAGCGGTGCCAGCGAGAGGTCGGCGACACGCATATCGCTACCAGAGGTCGGGACCACGGCCATCACCTTCGATCATGGGTCCTCCCGAACGCGCCGCGACGCCAACCCCGCGACCGCGTCACCGACTAGGACCAGGTCCAGCAGTTGCGCGAGAGCACCCTCCCCAGCCGCTCTCACTTCGTGTAGGGCTGCCACCTCGCCGCCGAGCAGGTCGATGCGGTCGGCTAGCCCCGGGGGCTCGAAGTCGTGGCGCAGCACGATCGTGGCGACGCCAGCCGGAATCCGCTGGGCCAGCGTGCGGAACGACGCGGCCTCAGCCTCATCGGCCGGGAGGTTGCGGCGCACCGACGACACCCCGCCGATCCGGTCCAGCTGGTGGACCCACCGGCGGGCGGCGTGCTTGCCCACGCCCCCAGCGCCGCACACGACCGCCATCCGGTCCTGAACGCTCGTGGCCAGAGCCTCCAGCTGTACGGGATCGGCATCGATGAGCCGGCGGCGGGCTTCGATCTGCTCGGCGCTCTCAGAGATCAGCCTGTTCATGCCCTCCAGCACGCCGACGCGCTCGAGCAGCACCAGCACCGGCACGATCACGACACCGAGTCCTGCCGCGGGGCCGGCGAAGGGGTCCACCCGCGTGATCGGAACGCCCCAGCCGGTGCACAGTGACATCAACTCTCCCCCGGAGGTGACCGCCACGATGTGCGCACCGCTGGCGCGAGCGACACGGGCTGCGGCCACCGTCGGCCGGTCATCGCCGGACTGCGACACCGCCACCACCAGCGAGGACTCCGAGAGCCAGGCGGGGCTGATGCCACCGGTGGCCAGGACCGGCTCCGAGCCCTGGAGCTGCGCGACCGACTCCACCACGTCGCCGGCCACCCCTCCCCCGCCCGCACCGATGATCACCACTTCGGAGATCTCGCCGGGCGCGGGCAGGCCTCCCACATCCGCGGCGGCAACGGCCGCGTCTCGCACCTGGTCGGGCAGGTGTCGGAGCGCCTCGAACAGGTCGTCGGTGGCCATGGTGCGCTGTCTTGCTCAGCCCGCGCCGTCGCCGCCGCCAGCCTCGAGAAACGTGGGACCGACTCCGTCGGCCTCCGCCTTGGCCAGCAGGCGTCCGTGCTCGGCGTCGTCCATCGAATCGGCCTCGTCCAGCAGCATCACGGGAATCCCGTCCTCCACCCTGTAGCGGAGACGCAACCGGGGGTTGTACAAGATCTGTTCGTCGGAGAAGTACAGCAGCGGTCCCTTGTCGCTGGGGCAGGCGAGAATCTCCAGCAGGCGGGCATCGAGTGTCACGCGGCCACCTCCTCGAACGGTGGACATCCCCCTGATGCTACGGAGTGATCAGCGCGAGAACGTCGGCTACCCGAACTCGGACTTCGGCCGGGTCGCTGGACTCGACGTTCAGCCGCAGCAGGGGCTCCGTGTTCGACGGCCTCAGGTTGAACCACCAGTCGCCGCAATCGACGGTCAGGCCGTCGAGGCGGTCCTGCTCGCAGCCCGCGAACGCGGCCGCCACTCGCTCGATCATCGCAACCTGGTCGACCACATCGCGGTTGACTTCGCCCGACGCGGCGTAGCGCTCCAGCGGAGCGACCAGGTCGCTGAGGTTGCCGTCGTGCCGGCCGAGCGCCTCCAGCAGGACCAGCACCGCGATCATGGCGCTGTCGGCTCCGTAGTTGCCCCGGAAGTAGTAGTGGCCGGAATGCTCGCCTCCGAACAGCGCGCCGCTGGAGGCCATGGCCTCCTTCATGAACGAGTGCCCCACCCGCGTCCGCATCGTTCGGCCTCCCCGCTCCTCGACGACCTCCGGCAGGGCCCTGGAGCAGATCACGTTGTGCACGATCGTCGCGCCGGGCTCGCGCTCGAGCATCACGGTCGCGATGATCGATGCGGTCAGGGAGCCCGAGAGCGGCCGGGACTGCTCGTCCACCACGAACACCCGGTCGGCGTCGCCGTCGAAGGCCAGTCCGGCATCGGCCGAGACGGCGCTCACTCTGCGCTGGACATCCTGCAGGTTCTCGGGCCGGAGCGGGTCGGCCGGATGGTTGGGGAACGTGCCGTCGAGCTCAGGATGGAGGTAGTCGACCTCGAAGGGCAGTGGATCGAAGACCGCCGGCGCCACCAGGCCGCCCATGCCGTTGGCGGTGTCGACCGCCAGTCGCAGCGGCTGCAGCCCGCCGGCATCCACGAAGGACAGGACATGTTCGACGTACCGGGCCAGGATGTCGTGTCGAGTGGTCGTTCCTCCGGTGGCCGCCGGCAGCGGCCCGGCGGAGGCGCGGGCCTTGATCGCCTCCAATCCCGTGCCGGTCCCTATGGGGGTCGCGCCCGGGCCGCAGAGCTTGATGCCGTTGTAGCCGACCGGGTTGTGCGATGCGGTGAACATCGCACCGGGAACGTCGAAGAGCCCGGACGCGAAGTACACCATCTCGGTAGCGCACAGGCCGATGTCAATCACGTCGACGCCGGCCGCAGCCGCGCCCCGGCAGAAGGCCGCAGACAGCTCGGCGCCGTCGGGACGCATGTCGCGGCCGACCACCACACGGGCCGAACCCCGATCGCGGCCGTGACCTGCGAAGGCTGCTCCGATGGCGAAGCACGCTTCGGCGTCGATCTCGGATCCCACGATCCCACGGATGTCGTAGGCCTTGAAGATGGCGTCGAGGTCGGCCACCGCCGCCTACCCGCCGTGCTTGTTCGGGTAACGGCCCAGCAGGGCCCGCGTCCGGATGCGGCACATGTCGAGCACCAGCTCCCACCCGTCGCTGACCACCCGGACCGAGGATGACTGCCGGTTGACGACCTCGACCGGCAACTCTCGCACATCCAGACCCAGACGGTCGGAGAGCCAGAGAATCTCCACGTCCATCGAGAACCGGTCCATCACCGACGCCCCGGCCAGCGACAGGGCGGCCTCCCGCGAGAAGGCCTTGAGGCCGCACTGCGTGTCACGGCCGGGACTCAGCCTCAGCAGCCACCGGACCCCGGCCACGGTCCGGCTCCCAGCGCTGCGCAGCCAGGACGGGTCGGTGACGGCTACCGAGCGCGGGTGGCGACGGTCGCCGACGACCACATCGGCGCCCCGCTCCACCTCTTCCAGCAGTGCGACGAGCTGGTTCGGCGCGTAGGCGAGATCGGCGTCCGTGAATGCCACGACCTGTCCCGAAGCGGCCCGCATCCCGACCCTTACCGCCTCGCCCTTGCCCCGGTTCACGCCGAGCTCGACCACTACGTCGGCATCGGCAGCTCGAGCGGCATCGGCGGTGCCGTCGTCGGAGCCGTCGTCGACCACCACGATCTCCGCGCCGCCGTCGGCCGTCACGCCGGCCAAGGCGGTGCGCAGCGCGGCGACCGTGTCGCCGATGCGGCCAGCCTCGCGGTAGGCCGGAACGACCACCGAGAACCTCACGGCCGTCGCGCCAGGAGCCACACGACCGCCGCCAGTCCCACCAGGGTGACCGCCATCGAGAACCACTCCACCGGGCTGCGACCGTAGGTCAGGCGGACCTCGGTACCGGTCGGCACCACCACCATGAAGTTGGGCGTCACGCGGTAGGGCCCCTGCGCGCCCGACACCGACCAGTTCGGGAAGTACGAGGTTCGCACCAGAACCGGCGATCCCACCCGGTCCACCGAGAATGAGATCGAATGGTCGCCGCGGACGAGGCCGCTGATTGCCGCAGGCTCGATGTTCTCGACCGGAGCGACATCTACAAGGACATCCGACAGCCGCCGCATCACCTGCTGGCGGCCCAGGCCGGCGCCGGACGGGTCATCGCGGCGCTCACCCCGGACGTCGGGCAGAGTCATCCGAGGCCAGCCGTCGGGACCGTCGGCCGCGAGCACGGGCCCGTCCCGGCCGGCAGCCAGGAACGCCCCCACCGATGCCTCAAGCCACTCGTCGCTCGAGTCGTCGAGGCCGTCGACCACCACCGGCAGCCTCGACAGCCCGACCGCCGGCGCGTGGCCGGACACCTCGAACACGACCCACGGGCCCAGCGGCGTCGCGCCGACCTCGGTGAGGTCCGCCGAGGCTCGGGCCTGACTCACCGCGTCCTCGGAGAACGCCATGTAGTAGCGAACCCCCATGAGCCGCAGGTGCTCGATGCCCGCGGCTACATCGAGTCCCGAATAGGGCAGGTCCCGCTGGGCTCGAGAGGGGGCGCTCGACAACTCCGACTGCATCAGGAAATGGTACGGGACAGTGGCCGAGGCCTCGAAGTAGAGGCCCTCCATCGACGCGATGCACCGGTCGGTCCAGTACGGCAGCAGCATGGGAGCCATCGGAGTGCCGTAGGAGCCGAGCCGGCCGGATTCGTACTCCCAGAGGGCGGGGCCGCAGCCGCGGCTCTCACCGATCCGGTCCATCGTCGCGACGAGGTCCCAATACTCCGAGCTGCCCCCGCCGGCGGCCGTCGGTCCCCTGCCCTCATAGCCCTCGAAGTTGTACTCGACCCAGTACGGCCCGAGGTTGGACTCGCTGGAACTGAACGGCCCCCAACGGTAGACGCCGTCGTCGCCGAGATTCCCGAAGGGCAGGGACCGCAACGGCAGTCCCACCATCACCAACACCGCGGCCGTCATCACCACGACCGAGCCGCTGGCCACGATCGCTCCCGCCGACACCCTGAACCGACCGGCCCCGGCACCCTCGTCGGCCTCCCCGGCCTCGCCGGCCGTCACGGCCTCGGCATCCTCGTCGGTCTCTCCAGCCGCGACCCGGGCGGCCTGCCGGCGGTCGAGGGCCGAGCGGCCCGTCCGGATCGCCTCGCCTATGCCGAGAGCCGCCGTCAGGTAGACGGTGAGGTAGTAGAAGGGCAGGATCCGGACGTTCCACAGGCGCCCCTCGGGCAGGACAAGGAAGCCGGCGGCCACGATCGCCCCGGTCAGCGCCAGCACCATGCCGAGCCGATCCCGCCGGAAGAACAGCAGCACCGCGCCGGCGGCCGCCAGCACCACGAACAGCTGCAGTGGCGGATCGTTCTCAAGGAAGCTGTAGTCGAAGGAGCTGCGGGACCAGAGCGAGGACAGGTAGCGGCGCTCCTTGCCCCAACCCATGTCGTTCAGCAGGCCCCGGTTCCACCAGAACGGCAGCACCCACCACGCGCTGAGCGCAGCGGCCAGCGCTCCGCTGGAGACGGTCCACACCAGCCGGCGTCGCCATTCGGCGGCACGCCACGGCAGAACGAGCAGCAGGGCTGCCACAGCGGCCAGCGCGAAGAACGCAGAGAACAGGTGCATCAACCCCGTGAGGGCCAGCAGCGCGCCGGCCAGGATCCTGTGCCGGTCGGTCTGCATGCCCCGGACGGCGACTCCTATGTAGAGGACCGCGGTGGCCAGGCCCAGCGAGTAGGCGAACTCGCCCGCCATGGTGGACATCAGGTTCCCGCCGTAGATGTTGAAGGAGCGGTCGAAGAGGAACAGCAGGGTTGCCACGGAGGCCAGCGCCTGACCCTCGGCGCCGATCCCGCCCAGCCGGGTCATCGCCCACACCGCCGCGGGCAGCACCACGACTCCCGCGATCGTCACCAGCTTCAGTGACACGCCGTACGGCATGGGGACCACGACGAGCGCCAGAAGGGCCGCGACCGCCGACGCTCCCGCCCGCCAGTAGGGTCTGCGACGCAGGCCGTACCAGGCGCACCAGGCCACGGCGGCCGGCAGCAGCAGCGCGGCCAGGGCGCGGTCGGCCGCCGGGGCGTCGACGAACAGCTTGGCCGCACCGGCCACCCCGGCGACGACTAATGCGATCGCCCAGCACTGGCTGGCGGACCGTCCTGCCCGCCGGGCCACCACCAGCGCGGCCGCACCGGCCGCGAGAGCCACCGCGAGGTGGGCGAACACCGCCTCGTGAAGCCCGAGGCCCGCGTCGACGACCACAACGAGCAACGAGGGGACCACCATGTAGAACGTGAAGGCGGGAAAACCGGCGTACCAGTCGTGGGTCCACCCGGTGAGCCTCAACTCGCCGATCAGGACATCGCGGAGGTATGCAGGAGCCCAGACATGGGCTCCGAGGTCGCCTCCGGTGGGTGTGGTGTCCGTGAACCAGAGCCACGGCCTCAGGTTGGCCACCAAGAACGCGGTCATCAGCGCCACCACCGCGCCGACGAGTACCGACGTGAGTACGGAGGTGGTTCGCCTGCTGGGTTCCAACACGCCGTCCGGCAGCTTCACGACAGCAGAACCACCACGGTGGCGGCGTTGAAGGCGACGTGCGACCACAGGGCCGCGCCCAGACGCCTGGTGGCCAGCACCAGCAGAGCGTGCACCACGCCGATCACGAGCAGCGCCGGGAACTGCACCACCTGGAAGTGAACCACCGCGAACGCCAGCGAGGAGATCACCACCGCACGAACCGGGCCGAACCGATCGCGCAGCGCTCCCTGCAGCAGGCCCCGGAAGAAGACCTCCTCCGTGAGCGGAGCCGCGATCACGGTCATGAACACCAGCATCGCGACCTCCGGCGACGCCTCGGCCATCTCGGTCAACTCACGGGCCGGACCCTCCACGTCGAGGTCCTCGAAGACCTCGAGGATCGGGAGATAGAGCAGCGGCAGCAACACGAACTGCAGCAGCAGGCCGGCGGCGATGCCAGTGGGCACATCTACGAGCCGCATTCGCCATCCCATCTGCTCCTTCCAGTTCAGACCGCGCGTCCGCGCCAGTAGCGGCGTGCCCAGCAGGCCGATCCACAGAGGAATCTGCAACAGGAACAGCGGTCCCAGCGTCAACTCCGAGGAAGCGTCGTCGCCGCCAAGGTCCAACCCGTACAGGGCCAAGACCACCACCGCGGCCAGACTTCCCAAGAACCCCAGAGTCCATCCGACCACCGCCCACTTCAGCCGGGTGGTGGCCGGCATCATCGTCGGCATGTGGCCCTCCGGCATCGGTCGTCGGCGATCAGCGGGACAGAAGGCCAACGGGACAGAAGTCCGCGTTGTGCTTGGACCTCGACAACCGGTTCAGTTCCTCGAGCACCCGCTGTCCCGAATGCCAGCAATCGGTGCAGTTGCGCTCCGTGTAGGCCGATATGAGCTCGCACCGTATGGCCTGACCCCGCTCCGACCGGTCGAAGTCGACGCTGGCTGTGGCGATGAGGTTGACAGCAGTGCTGTCAGATCCTGTACGTCTCCAGATCGAGAACTTGTCGTTGGCCATGAAGGCGTTCATCGACATGACGAACACCAATGCTGTCACCCCGGCAGCCAGCCACGCCCTTCGGGCCCGGCGGCCTTCGTTCCCTCGGCCGATGTAGGACAGCGCGATGACGGCGAGGCCATACAAGATGAGTGCCCAAGCAATCTGGACCAGCAGCGAATCACGCCACTGGTCCAGTCCGAAGCCGCGGTCGTGCCATCCCTGCAAGCCTTCCGAGAGGCTGACCATCAGAGTTGTCACCAGAGCCAGGAGTCCCCCGAATCCACACAGCGCCGCACCGAGCCTGCGCAGGTCCCCGGCACCGAGGCGATCAGCGGACTCGGACGCCCGCGACACTCGGATCGCAGCAACAACGGCAAGATACGCCAGCGACAGGGCGACAAGGATCAGCCACACATTGGTCACGAAGTCGATCGGGTCGCGAGCCGTGGACAGATTGTCGTAGTCGCCGGCCAGCGTCGACGACACCGTCTCGAATTGCAGTCCGGCCGCCGCCCGGCCAAGCCATTGCTCGACCGCCAGAGTCGACAGGACCGCAGAAGAGCCCTCGTAGCACTCGCCCCGGGAGCACTCCGCCGCGATCGCCAACCGGCTGGGCACGAACACCACCAGGAACCCGGCCGACAACGCTACGAGGCGGGAGAAGGCCGAGCTCCGGACCAGTTCTCGTCCCGGTCGGCGCGACAGCCACCCGCGAGCCGCGATGGTGAGCAGGCACACGACGGGAACGAGGTAGAGAAGCTCCGACGTCATGGCACTGACCATTCCCAGCACGACGCACAGGATCGCGGGTCGGATCCCGATGCCCCTCCGGGTCATGGCAGTGCCCGAGCAGACATACAGCGGGACCAACAACAGATAGATCGCAACGGACACGAAGAAGAAAGGGAAGAACGACACGGGGTGCAACGCACCGGAGACGACGAGCGTCGAGCCCACCACCAACGGGAAGGCGGCCAGTACGGGGGGCACAGGCGCAGACGAGTCGAGCAGCCGGCGTCTCCCTGTCGCCGCGCCCGGTACGGACGCCGATCTCGCCGAGTCGTAAAGCGCAACGACGAAGCACATCGCAGCCACCGCCAGGGCCGACACCATGATGAGGCGGACGATTCCCTGGATCACGTGAGGTGCAACGCCGGTTCCGGCCGCTACCTCGAAGATGGAGGTCTGCTCCATGTATATGACGAACCGGCCCAGCGGACGGAAGTTCCCCTGCCTGAGAAAGTCACCTATCTCAGCGAGGTTCTGATTCGCGATCGCGAACGGGTCCGCTCCGAACGCGCCGGTCAGCCAATACATCATGATTCGCTGGTCGCTGTGGAACGTCAGCCCCAACAACGGGGCCATGATCACCGCCGACGGCCCGGCGACATGCAGGAGGGGCTTCGTCAGAATGCTCCGCTGCAGTCGCATCGTCGCTGAGGCTACATCCAGGTCGCATGTGACCTAGCCTGCACACCGTGGCCGACCGCACGCCGCCGCGATCCCGGTGGCTCTGGCCCGCTGCGGCCGCGCCGGCGCTGATCGTCACAGCTCCGCTGCTGGGCTTCTCACTTCAGGGGGACGAACGCCAGCGCGCCTATGAGGCGGCCCGGCTGTACGGATCCAACCCCCTCGAAGCGGCGCGCGGGGTCTACACCGACATCGGCGTGTTCCTCGACCACGGCAACTTCCGGCCGATCGGCCGGTTCACCGAAGCGATCGAGCGGTCGTTCACAGTTGAAGCGGCCGAGGCGACCGGCCTGACGCTCAGTGCCGTGCAGGGCGTGCTGCGGGTGCTGGCCGTCGCAGTGCTGGCGGTGGTGGCGACGCGGGTCGCGGCCGCGCTTGCTTCCCCCCAGACGTCGCCGGCAACCGCCCGGCTCCATCCGGCCACGGCCCTATACCCGCTGATATTCGCCGCTGTCCTCGTCGCCGCAGGACCGGCCGGGTCGCTGACGAAGTACTCGTTCCGGATCATCGGCTGGATGATCCTCATCCTGCTGCTGGCGTTGGCCGTGGCCCGTGACCGCGACCTTCAGGCCCGACCGGTGTCCTGGCGCGAACTGGCGTTGATGGCGTCGCTGGGCCTCGCGGCGTCCCTGACCTACGACCTCGTCTATGTGGCGCCGCCACTGGCGGCCGTGTTCATGCTGGCCCGCAACGCAGCCAACGGCCACCCGCTCAAGAATGTGCTGCGCACGGCGGCGCTGCGCCGCTGGGCTGCGTTCAGCGCCGGATTCCTCGCCGCGTTCGTTCCCGTTCGTCTGATCATCGCCGACCGGTGCGGCCAGAACGACTGCTATGCCGCCTCGGAGATCGACGTGTCCGGCGAGATGGTCCAGATGGCGGCCGGAAGGGCCCTGAGCGGCGCGCCTCCAGCCGGATGGCACCACGTGTCGGAACTGGTGCGCTACGCCGACCTTCGCACCCCGCCGTGGCCGTCCATACCGCCGGGTGTGGATCCCGGCGCCGTCCGCGCCGACGAGGTGACTTACGGTGTGTCGGACTTCGCAGCCAATTCACTGATCGCGGTGCTACTGGCCGCGACAATTCTGGTGACGGTCCGGAGCGCGCGGAGCGCCGCACGGCTGGCCGATGCGGAGCCGGGGGCCACCGGCTCTTTGAGGCCGGCGGCAAGCCTCGGCGCGTTCGGGGCCGCTGCGACCCTGCTGGGAGCGCTGCTCGTGAGCCCGTCCGCCTGGCTTCGATGGTGGGCACCGCAGATCGGAGAGGCATGGCGCGAGTCGGTCCTGGTCCAAACAGGCTGGTCGTTCATGATCGCGTCGGTCGTCGCCGCCGCCGGCGCGTCAGCCTCCCGCGCCCGCCGGTCGAACGCCGCGGCTGCCGGTCATTCCTCGCGGCGGTCCAGCAGCCGGATTCGACGCGTGACGTGGAGAACGGCAGCCGCGATCGTCGGGATCGGCGTGGCTCTCACCCTGTTGGCCAACGCCCGGATGGCCCACATCGACCGCGCGACACCGGTGTCGACCCTCGTCAACGAGATCTCGGCGGCCGCATTGAGCATTGACCCCACCGAGCGGGGCAACGCTCACCGCTGCAGCCTGATCGACGCATACACGCAGATATTCCCGGACCCGGACTGGTGGCAGGGAGGCCCGAACCACCGGGCGGCCCTCGACGAGTTCATGCTCGACCGTCACGGCTGGCCGTTCTGCGACCCGACACTCCTTACTCACCCCAGCCAATAGGCAGGTAGCCTGAGCGTCGTGGCAGACAGCACGCCGCCGCCTCCTCCTCCGCCCATGCAGGACGGCAAAGGGTCCCGGTCGCCGCTGCGGCCGTCGCCGGAGTCGCAACGTCGCTCGCGCCTGGTGGTTTGGCTGATGATCGGCGCCGTCGTCGCCGTCTTCATGGCCACCACCATGCTCCCTGACGACTCCGGGGACGGGATCTCCTATCCGGACTTTCTGGATCGGGTCACCGACGGCAGCATCGTCCAGGGCACCTACAACAACAACAGCGGGAGCATCAACGCGACGGCCGTCGACGGCACCGAGTACTCATCCAACGGACCGCTGCCGCTGCCCGATGCCGACACGGCCCTGATCAACGAGCATGTCCCGGAGTTCCGCTACGAGACTCCCCAGACCAACTTCTTCCTGTCGATAATTCCACTGCTGCTGCCCATCGGCCTGCTGATCCTGTTCTTCTGGTGGATGCAGCGCCGGGCCCAGGGACAGATGGGCAGCATCATGTCGATAGGGCGGAGCAGAGCCAAGACCTACACCACCGAGCGACCCGGCACGACCTTCGACGATGTGGCCGGCTACGAGGGCGTCAAGCAGGAGATCACCGAGATCGTCGACTTCCTCAAGACGCCGGAGCGCTTCGCGGAGATAGGCGCCCGGGTGCCCAAGGGCGTGCTGCTGGTGGGCCCGCCGGGCACGGGGAAGACCCTGATCGCCAAGGCAGTGGCGGGCGAGGCCGGTGTTCCGTTCCTCTCGGTGACGGGATCGGACTTCATGGAGATGTTCGTGGGGGTGGGGGCCAGCCGGGTCCGCGACCTGTTCCAGTCGGCCCGGAAGATGGGCAAGGCGATCATCTTCATCGACGAGGTCGACTCGATCGGCCGCAAGCGCGGCGCGGGCCTGGGCGGAGGCCACGACGAGCGCGAGCAGACCCTCAACCAGATGCTCTCGGAGATGGACGGTTTCGAGGGCTCCGAGGGCATCGTGATGATGGCCGCCACCAACCGGCCGGACATCCTCGACCCCGCGCTGCTGCGTCCGGGACGCTTCGACCGCCAGGTCGTCGTGCCGCTGCCGGAGTTGTCGGACCGGTTCGCGATCCTCGAGGTCCACATCAAGGGCAAGCGCACCGCGGAGGACCTCGACCTGAACGTGGTGGCCCGAGGCACGCCGGGGATGAGCGGCGCCGATCTGGCCAACCTGATCAACGAGGCGGCTCTGTACGCAGTGCGCGAAGGCGACGAGGAGATCGCGGCCCGCCATGTGGAGCTGGCCCGGGACCGGGTGATCATGGGCCAGAAGCGCGAGTCTCTGGCCCTCACCGACGACGAGAAGGAAGCCATCGCCTATCACGAGGCGGGCCATGCCGTGTGCGCGGCCGTGCTCCCGACGGCCGACCCGCTCCACAAGGTGACGATCATCCCCAGCGGAATGGCGCTGGGGGTCACCATGCAGCTGCCTGAGGAGGATCGCCACATCTACCGGGCCGACTACATCCTGGACCGTCTCGTAGTGATGTTCGGTGGCCGCATCGCAGAGGAGCTCGTGTTCGACATCAGCAGCACGGGAGCAGCCGACGACCTGATGCGGGCCACTGCGCTGGCCCGATCCATGGTCCGCGAATGGGGCATGTCCAGAGAGATCGGCCCCATGGCCTGGGGATCGCAGAACCAGGTGTTCTTGGGCGAGGATCTAGTGCAGACCCGCGACTACAGCGACGAGACGGCCCGGGTGATCGACGAGGAAACCGAACGCATCCTGCGGGAACAGCAGGACCGGTGCCGCCAGACCCTTACCGAGTACCGCCACGGACTCGACCTGGTGGCCCGGGCCTTGCTCGAGCATGAGACCATCAGCGGTGAAGAAGTGGAGCGCCTCATTGCTGTGTCTCGCGACGGTTCCCCGTCGGGCGACGCCACCGAGAGCGCGCCCAGCACCGACGCCGAGCCCGAGGCCGATCCCCCACCGGCGGCCGGTAACGGCTCGGGCGCTCAGGCCGACGTGCCCACCCCCGCCGCCTGAGCCAGCGACACTCAGCGGGAGTCAGCGAAGCCCGGCGATCGGTACCGGTTGGTCCACGGCCACTCCCAGCGATGCCGACCGGGAGGTGAGCCCGACGACCTCGCGGCCGACGACAACCGGCGCCGACGAATCGACCTCCACCACGAAGTGACCCGAGCCCAGCCCGGACAGGGGCAGCCTCCGGCTCCGGAGGGGTCCGATCTCGACGGAGCTGACCAGGTTGCCGGCGACGGTGACGTCTGCCTGTGCGATCCCCGCAGGCGACGGGTTGACGATCACCAGCGACCCCGTCTCGGAGTCCGGCCCGGTGGCGCCGTCCTGATCGCGCACCTCCGCGGGCACCAGCCAGCGACGAGCAGCCCCGTCGGCGCCGATCGTCGCCGTTGATCCGGCTACAGCGGCCGCGGTCCCACCGGTGTCGGCCGGACTATCGGCATCAGCAAAAGCAGCCGTGACACTGGTGATCGATGCCGCCACCGGCACCGGCGTCAGGGAGCGAACGGCCAGGCTGAAGTGGCCGATGCCGTCCAGCCGCGCCTGCCGCGACAGGTCGATGAGAGCGGTCCGGCCCGGCCGGACCGTGATCTCGATGGGACCTACGTCGATTTGCGGATCCTCGGGGATGATCTCCACGTCGACCTCGGCGGTGTCGGTGGCCGACGGGTTGGACACGGCGACGACATCCCGGCGGTCAGCCCCGACTGCGGCAACCGGAAGGTGCCAGAGATCCGCGGCACCGGGAACTGCCGGCGCGGTCCGGATGCCGCGGCCGGCAATGAGGCCGTCTGCGACCTGTATCCACGACGCCGCCACCCGGCCGGACACGACATCGATGAAGGCGGCCACAGTGGACGCCACCGTCACTTCGGATGTGATGTCCACCGCCGCTACCCGCTGGGCGGGCACGACAAGCCCGTCAATGGAGTCGCGGCCCACATCGGCCACCAGTTCGATGTCGACCACCGCGACGTCAGGGAACGGGTTGAGCAGCATCACGACAAAGCGCTCTTTCTCCACCGCCAAGCGGGTCGCGCCGTTGGAAACGATCCAGCTCCCGGCCGTTCGGGTGAGGCAGGGTGAGCGGCCCACTCCCTCGGCGGCGGTGAGGATCTGTTCCACGACCACATCGGCACCCGTCGTCTCGACCATCACTCCCACCCATTCGGCGTCGGGCACTGCCTCGGACGGCTGGAGAAGTACCCGGCCGCGGGGCTCGATGCTCATCTCGAGGGTCGACAGGTCCTGCGGTGCGGACCCGCCCGGCAGCACGGACACAGTGACGGTTCGCCGCTCATCGGATCTGTTCATCATCTGGACCGTCAACTCCGCTATGCCCGCGACACCGCTGCCGCCTGGACAGAACCAGGTGTTGACGACGCCTGCCGGCGCCACGAGGGCCGATTCGTACTGATCAGCCCGGTGCGGGACGGCGCGATCACCGATGTCGACCAGTACGCCGGCCAGCAACAGGCCACCTATCGCGATGATGGCCAGGACTCGCATCGAGCGCATCAGGACCGGTCCATCCGCCGGCGCAGCCACGCCAGCACCAGCACGACGGGCGCGGCCGCGCCGACCAGCTGACCACCGTGACGCCACCACGGCGCCGAGTAGGAGAGCTGCACCTCCCCCGCCTCCGACGGCTGGTAGGCCCTCGCCCACGACAGCGCCTCCCGCCTGGGCACGGGCTCGCCGTCCACGGTCAGCTCCCAGCCCGGTCGCGGGGTGTGGCTGATGAGGATCTCGGCGTTGTCGGGAATCCTTGCCGTCCAGGGCGGGCCGTCGCCCGAGAACATCGGCGAGCCGGCGTTCAACGGGCGGACCTCGAGGTCCGTGAAGTCCTCGATGCCCTCATCGAATCCCGGCGGGTAGAGAGCCCGCATGGGCACCCACGCCGTGTTCACGAACATGTCAACCGCGCTGTTGGTGCCCTCCACCAGCTCGAGATCCAGCTGATCGCGCATCGCGGCGATCAGGTCCGGTGGCACCGGCCGGGAGTCTTCCTCGGAGACGAACGGCGCCGGCGCAAGCCGGTGCAGCAGCACCACGTAGCGCACGCCCAGACCGGCCAGGAGGCGCCCGCCCCGTGCCGTGCGGCCCTGTTCGATCTCTTCGATCACCGTGGAGAAGAGATCGGCCCGACCCGGATCAAGCGGGATGGCGCGGTCGAGGAGTGTCACCGAGTCGCCGACGGTGGCCGCCCAGGCCACGCCCGGGGCCAGGCTGTGCCCTTCGGTGGCCAGAAACTCGGGCGCGCCGATCCACAGCACGCGGTAGGCACCCTCCAGGACCGGGGGCTCGAAGCGCAGAGCCGAATGGTGATCGCTGGCGACCAGGCGCCATCGCCCGTCCTCCAGCGAGCCGATGCTGCCCACCGCCAGCAGCAGCGACGCGGCCACCGTCACCGGCACGAGCGCCTGCCGCCAGCCGAAGTGGCTGAAACGCAGGTCGTGCTCGATGGACAGCGCAGCCATGCCGCACAGCCCGGCCACCGCCACCGCGGCCGGGGCCAGCAGGAGATGCAGATCGGGAAGCCCGAACGGCAGCACTCCCCGCTGGGCAGCCAGGGCGACCGCCCAGGCGACGATGGCCACCATCCAAAGGCGCACCGACTGCTCCAGGCGCCACCCTCTTCCAAGCAGCAGCGGCACAGCCATCGGAAGCGCGAACAACCAGACGATCCATCCGGGATCGCTCGCCCCGACCGCGAACCTCAGGATCTCGCCGAATGAGACCATGCCGGCAGACCCGTCGCGCCCGTCGGCCAAGAATCCCCAGTCCGGGCCCGACGCCAGCAGGTCCACCACGGTCGGGAAGGCCAGGAAGGCAGCCGTAGGCACGGCCAGCACGACGGCGACCAGCAGGCGGGGAACGCCTTCGGGTCGGCCCGCGAGAAGGCTGCCCGCCACCAGGCCGGCGGCCAGCAGAACCACCAGTGCGGCGGCGGCCGGGACGATCAGGGCGGCGGCGCCGGCAGCCACTCCCAGCGACACGTACACCGCGGCGTGGCTCGCGAATCCCTGGGGCCCCTGACGGAACGGCGCGGCTCGCGAGGCCCGCAGCAACTCCCGCAGCATCCATGGAGCGGCTGCGTAGCCGACGAGACCTGCCACCGACCCACTCGCCACCGACGCCGGCGCGAGGGGGACCAGGAGGTAGGCGAACAGGGTGCTCGCCTGCGCCCGGCGGGAGCCGGTTGCGGACAGCAGGCGGTAGGACCCGGCCAAGCCAACAACGATCAGCGCGATGACGGCCAGGGTGCGAACGAGGGCCATGCTGCCGAGGACCCAGCCGAGCAGGCCGAGGTACATGAGGATCCCCAGGTTCGAGGACGGCGCACCGGCGTTGCGTTCGCTCCACCCACCCCACCACGACTTGAGCATGCCGGAGGCGTCCTCTCCAAAGGCGGCGAAGTCCCCGACCGCGGGGACGCCCGAGGACAGGAGCCGGCGCGATCCGAACAGCACGAATGCCAGGACCACTATCCACGCGATCCACGCCAGCCGGTTGGTGCCGGTGCGCAGCCCTCCGAAGACTCCCCGCCCGGCGGCGCTGAGCAGCCCGGACGGCTCCGCGCCGGATTGCCTTCTCAGGAAGGACAGGAGGCGGACGCTGCCGAAGTACTGGAGCGCGGTCACGTCGGCCTGGCGCACCCGGCGAACCTGGGCGTTGGCCTGGCGGCGCTGCGACACCACGTCGAGCCGGGAGATGTTCCAGACCCAAGCCTTGATCACGTCCCGCACCCGGCCGAAACGGGCGGTGAAGATGGCCAGCAAGACCTCGAAGACCGCCATCAGCAGGGCAACCGGCAAGAACACGGTGAGCGAGATGCGGCCGTGGTTGACCAGCATCGCCCGCAGCGCGTGGCGGGTCTCGGTGAGCCTCGTGTCGTCGACACCCGTGCGGGACACGAGCCCTTCCCGGTGCCGGGCCACCGCGCCTCCGACGAACATCACCCGCGCCCCGGCCATCTGGGCCCGCCAGCACAGATCCACGTCCTCGCCCCGGAAGGTCATACCCCCGTCGAACCCGCCCAGTCGCACGAACAACTCGCGGCGGATTAGCAGCACCGCGGAGGGAAGGGCGAACACGTCGCTCACGCCGTCCTGCTGCTCCTGGTCGAGCTCGTCCGCGCCGACCCGCTCCGCGGGCACGCCGAAGCGGTCGACGTCGTAGCCGGCGTGCTGGATGATCTCGGGCCGGTCCCATTCGACGATCTTGGGGCCGACGATTCCCGCGTTGCTCCTCAGCGCCTCGGCCACCAGCACCGAGACCGCGTCGGGCGCCAAGGCCACGTCATCGTGGCACACCAGCAGGAAATCAGCCTCGATCCCCGCATCGAGCACGGCGTTGGCCGCTTGGGAGAATCCGGTGGTCTCGGCGCCGTCGACGACGGCGGCATCACCTATGACCTCCGAGACACGCTCGCCGATCCCCGAGGAGGCCGCGTCGACGACGACCGTGCCCAGGGCCTCGTAGTCCTGTAGGGACAGCGATTCGAGTGTCTCGACGAACCAATCGCCGGGCTCGTGGGCGACCACGACGGCCAGCACCGTCGGCTGATGCTGGGCGATGCCGTTCGCGCCCACCGCGGGCGCCGCGCTGTCGACGGAAGATGCGATCAACCGAGGCTAACGGCCGCCCCTTCTACGGGGTGCCACCCTCACGGGGTGGCTGTCTCCCAGGCCTGCCGCTCCTGTTCGCTCCGCTCACGGGCCGCTAGGCCCAGGCCTCCAACAGTTCTGCGGAGGTGACCACCGTGGCAACCATCGCCAGGCTGTGCTCGATCACGGCTTCCTCGTATTCCGCCGGGACGCCGGCCACGGCGTCGCGTACCAGCACCACCTGGTAGCCGAGATCGACCGCGCTGAGGCACAGGCCCAGGATGCCCACATTCACCGATACGCCGGTGGCCACCACCGTGGTCACACCCAGGTTGCGCAGGGTCTGATCGAGGGAAGTGGCCGTGAAGGGCGTCAGGCCGTGCCCGCGCGCCGCGATCAGGTCCCGGCGGTCATCTCCGAGCTCGGGCACGAGTCGCGCCCCGTCGCTGCCGGCAAGGGTCGGAGCGATCCCCTGCTCCCGGCGCAGCTTGTCGGCCAACCCCAGGATCCGGCAGTTGACCGCAGCGCCCGCACCGTCCTCGCGGGTGTGTACGACGCAGTGGACGACGCGCGCCCCCACACTCCGGGCCGCGTCGCACACCGCAGCCGCGGCCCGCACCGTCCCGGCGGCCGACACCCGCTCGACGAGGGCCTTCATCATGGCGTCCGGACCCACGACGCCCCTCTGCAGCTCCATGGTCAGCACCGCCGTGCAGGCCGGATCGACCAACGCCGCTAGCCCCTCCAGCTCCCGGCCTGATGCCGTCGTCATGCGATCAAGTGTGGCACGCCTCTAGTGTGCGCGGTGATGCGTTGTGAAGGCAACGACCGGTAGGCGCCCGGTGCGGACCCTGGTCACCGGTGCCACAGGCTTCGTGGGTCGCCACCTCGTGGCGCATCTGGCCGCGGTCGGCGACGAGGTGGCGATAAGCGAAGCCGAGATCACCGAGCCCGATGCGCTGGAGGCCGATTTCGATGGCAGCCGCCCCGACGCGGTGTACCACCTGGCTGCGCAGGCCGACGTGCAGGCGAGCTTCACCGATCCGGCCGCAACGCTCCGGGTCAATGTGGAGGGAACGTTCAACGTCCTCGCCGCAGCCCGGCGGGCCGGCGCGGGCCGGGTTGTGGTCATCAGCAGCGCCGATGTCTACGGGAAGGTCGGGCCGGAGTGCCTGCCCGTCGATGAGTCCTGCGCGATGTTGCCGGTGACTCCCTACGGCGCCAGCAAGGCCGCGGCCGAGATGGTGTGCCTTCAGGCAGGCCTGGGCCGCGGGCTCGACGTGATCCGGGCCAGGGCCTTCAACCATCTCGGCCCCGGCCAGAGCGACCGGTTCGTGGCCGCCGCGCTGGCGTCGCGGGTCGCGGCCAACGAGCGCAACGGCTCGCAAGTAGTGCGGGTCGGGAACCTGCTGGCCAAGCGCGACTTCACCGACGTGCGTGACGTGGTTCGGGCCTACCGGCTGCTGGCCGTCAACGGCGAGTCCGGCGAGGCCTACAACGTGTGCAGCGGCGCCGCCCGCGCTATCTCGGAGTTGGCGGAGGCCTTGATCGCCAGGGCCCGGCACCCCATGCGCCTCGAGGCCGACGGTGAACTGCTGCGTCCCGTGGACGTGGCCGAGGTCTCCGGCGACCCATCGAAACTGCACGACGCCACCGGCTGGCGTCCAGAGGTTCCGCTGGAGCAGACGCTCGACGACCTCCTCGACTTCTGGCGTTGCCGGACCGCGGATTTGTCGGACACACCTGGCGGAAGTGCCACTGCAGAGTCGGAACTGCCGAGTTGGGGCGATAGCCAGTAGCGCCATGGCCAGACGCGCCCTGATCACCGGCATCACCGGCCAGGACGGCTCGTACCTCGCCGAGCTGCTGCTCGGCAAGGGCTATGAGGTGATTGGCATGGTGCGCCGGTCCAGCATCGTCAACTACGAGCGCATCGCCCACATCCAGGACCGGATTCGCATCGTGACCGGCGACCTGCTCGACCAGGTCTCCATGATCGAGATCCTGCGGACCTACCGGCCCGACGAGGTCTACAACCTGGCCGCCCAGTCCTTCGTGCAGACCTCCTTCAGCCAGCCGGTGCTGACCGGCGAGACCACCGCGCTGGGGGTCACCCGAATCCTCGACGCCATCCGGCTCGTGGACGGCGACATCCGCTTCTACCAGGCCAGCTCATCGGAGATGTTCGGGAAGGTGCGGGAGGTTCCCCAGAACGAGAAGACACCGTTCCATCCCCGCAGCCCCTACGGGGTGGCCAAGGTCTACGGTCACTGGCTCACGGTCAACTACCGGGAGTCATACGGGCTGCACGCGACCTCCGGGATCCTCTTCAACCATGAGAGCCCCCGCCGGGGCATGGAGTTCGTGACCCGCAAGATCACCCACGCAGCGGCTCGGATCAAGCTAGGCCTCGCCGACGAGCTGCGCCTCGGCAACCTCGACTCGCAGAGGGACTGGGGCTACGCAGCGGACTACGTCGAGGCGATGTGGCAGATGCTTCAGCAGGACGAGCCCGACGACTACGTGATCTGTACGGGCAAGACCCATTCGGTGAGAACGCTGTGCGAGCTCGCCTTCGAATACGTGGGCCTCGACTATCGCGACCACGTCGTCACCGATGAGCGGTTCATGCGCCCAGCGGAGGTCGACTTGCTGGTGGGCGACTCATCCAAGGCGTCGGCCGCCTTCGGGTGGCATCCGAAGACGTCGTTCGCTGAGCTGGTCAGGCTGATGGTCGACGGGGACTTGGCGCTGCTCCAGAGCCGTCCCGGCGCCGACGGCGGGGCCCGGTGATAGGCGCGGGCCGGTGATAACGGTCCTCGCCGGCGGGGTGGGCGCGGCCCGCTACCTGACCGGCCAACTGCTGGTGACGCCGGACAGGGATGTGACGGCGGTCGTGAACGTCGCCGACGATGTCGAGCTTCACGGGTTGCACGTCAGTCCCGACATCGACACCGTCATCTACACCCTGTCGGGGGTCATCGACCGCGACCGGGGCTGGGGCCTCGCCGACGAGACGTGGAACGCTCTGGGCGAGTTGAGGGCGCTGGGACTCGACGCCTGGTTCAACCTCGGAGACCGTGACATCGGCAACCATCTGTTCCGCACCACGCTGCTGCGCGAGGGACTGAGCTTCAGCGAGGTGACTGCGCGTCTGGCGTCGGCCCGCGGCCTGGGCTGCCGCGTGCTGCCGGTGAGCGACCAGCGGATCGAGACCCGGGTGACGCTGGCCTCCGGAGGTGAGATCGGCTTCCAGGATTACTTCGTGCGCCTCGCCCACGACGTGCCCATTTCCGGGGTGCGGTTCGCGGGCGTGGACGACGCCCGTCCCGCTCCGGGGGTGCTCGACGCGATCGCGGCCGCTGACGTTGTGGTGATCGCGCCGTCCAACCCGGTGGTGTCGATCGGCCCCGTGCTGGCCGTGCGCGGCGTGACCGAGGCCCTTGCCGCCCGCCGGGAGCGCAATGTGGCCGTGTCGCCCATTGTGGCCGGAGCGGCCCGCAAGGGACCGGCCGATCGGATGCTCCGCGAGCTGGGTGAGGAGTCGAGCGTGGTGGGCGTGGCCCGCCGCTACCGGGAAGTGGTCGGCACCCTGGTGATCGACGAGGCCGACGCCGAACTGGCCCCTGCGGTAGCCGACGTCGGGGTCCGGGCCGTGGTCGCCCCGACGATCATGTCCTCGCCAGAGGTCGCGGCCGAACTGGCCCGCCGCACGATCGCCGCGGTGACGTCGTGACACTGGAGATCCTCGGGATCGAGGGCATCGGAGAGGTACAGCCCGGCGACGACCTCGCCGCGCTCATTGTCGCCGCGGCCGGGCCTGACAGCCTGCGCAACCGCGACTGCGTGGTGGTCACCCAGAAGGTGGTGTCCAAGGCCGAAGGTCGACTGGCGGCCGTCGATCCCGCCGACCCGCTCAGCCACAAGCCGCTGGTGGAGGCGGAGTCGGTGCGGGTACTGCGCCGCCGGGGTGACCTCGTGATCTCGGAGACCGCTCAGGGCTTCGTATGCGCCAACGCCGGAGTCGATCTCAGCAACGTCGAAGAGGGGTATGCAGCCCTGCTGCCGGTCGACTCCGACCGCTCGGCCCGCCGGATCCGCGACCGGATCAGGGCCCTCGCTGGCGTCGAGGTGGCGGTGGTGGTCTCCGACACATTCGGCCGCCCGTGGCGCCGGGGCGTGACCGACACCGCCATCGGCTGCGCCGGCATAGCCGCGGTGGTGGACCTGCGGGGCAGCACCGACGCGCTGGGCCGTGAGCTGAAGGTGACCGAGGTGGCCGTCGTCGACGAAATCGCATCGGCCGCCGACTTGGTCATGGGCAAGGCCAAGGGCGTGCCCGTGGCTGTGGTACGCGGCCTGGAGGAGTCCTGGTTCCGCACCGGCTCAGTAGTCGACGAGATAGTCCGTTCCCCCGCCGACGACCTCTTCCGCTAGCAGGAGGACTGTTGGCGGACGAAGTTCCAGTGGTCGGTCAACATCTGCGCCAGGTCTCGGCGGGCCTGCCAGCCGAGTTCATCGAGAGCCCGGGTGCAGTCCGCCCAGGAGGCTTCGATGTCGCCGGGGCGGCGCTCGGCCATCTCATGGGGGATGGGAGTACCGAGAACCTCGGAGGCTGCGGCCAGGATCTGGAGCACGGTCGTACCCGAGCCCGTGCCCAGGTTGTAGGTCCGGCTGTGGGCCGGGGCGATGTCGGCATCCAGGGCAGCCACATGACCCTCGGCCAGGTCCATGACGTGCACGTAGTCGCGCACTGCGGTGCCGTCGACGGTGGAGTAGTCGGCTCCGTAGACGTCCAGCCGTTCCCGGCGGCCGGCGGCGACCTGCATGATCCGGGGCACGAGGTTGGCCGGCTCGCCGGACGGGTCCTCCCCTATCAGCCCCGACGGGTGCGCGCCCACCGGGTTGAAGTAGCGCAGCGAGATCACGCTCATCTCCGACGCGGCCGCGGCGTCGGCCAGGATGCGCTCCCCCATCAGCTTGGTCTCGCCGTAGGGGCTCTCCGGGACGGTCGGCGACTCCTCGGTGACCGGCGGCGCCGACGCCGACCCGTAGACGGTGGCCGATGAGCTGAACACCAACCGCGGGACGCCCCTATCGATAGCCGCTGCGGCCAGCGAGATCACCGACCCGAGGTTGCTGCGGTAGTAGCCGAGCGGATCGGCAACCGACTCGGCCACGCTCTTGCGGGCGGCGAAGTGGACCACCGAGTCGATCCGGTGCCTACCGAACACCGCGTCCAGAACCTGCGAATCGCCTGCGTCGCCCTCCTCGACCGGAAGGTCCGAGCGGGCGAGGCTGCGGATGGCGTCGACTGCCCGGCGAGAGGCGTTGGAGAAGTCGTCGAGGATCACGACATCACGGCCGGCGCCGTGCAAGGCCACCACGGTGTGGCTGCCGATGTAGCCGGCGCCTCCGGTGACCAGCGTCGCCATCAGGCCGCCTCGGGCACCCTGGCACCCGACAGGGCCGCCCCCGGCTCCACCGCGGAGCCTTCCCCGATCAGGGTCCCGCCTGTCACCCGGGCATCCCGCCCGACGGTCGCTCCCGACCCCACCACGGAATCGAGAACAGTCGCGCCTGCCTCGATCACCGCGTCCGAATGGACGGCCGAGCCCCGCACGGCAGAGCCTGCCGCCACGACGGCGCCGGACATGACCACGCTGCGCTCAACGACGGCGTCGGGATCCACCGAGGCATCCGGTGACACCCCGTCCGCCGCCGGTCCGCGCCGGCCGTCGAGCAGGTCGAGTTGAGCCTGCAAGTAGGTCTGGGGAGTGCCCGCGTCGACCCAGTAGGTGTTCTGTCGCAGAGCCCACAGCGTGCCGTCGGCGACCATGGCAGGGAACACCTCGCGCTCCACCGACACCCGGCGCCCGCTAGCGATGCGCCCGATCGCCGACGGCTCCATCAGATAGGTCCCCGCGTTGATCCAGCTGCTGGGCGCAGGCGGCTGCGGCTTCTCCACGAAGGCGGTCACCCGCCCGCCGGCGTTGGTCACCACCACTCCGAAGCGGGACGGGTCCTCGACCTCGATCAGATGGATGGTGGACTCGGCTCCGGACGAGCGGTGGAGACGCAGCATCGCACCCACGTCGAGGTCGGTGATCACGTCCCCGTTGGCGGCCAGAAACGTGCCCGGGGCGGAGCCCATGCCCGACGCCTCGTAAGCGAAGCGGATGGCGCCGGCAGTGTCGAGCGGCTCGGGCTCGACAACGCAGCACAAGTCCACCCCCGCGCAGCGGCCGTCGGGGTAGGCGGCCCGGAATGCGTCGTCGTGATAGCCCAGGGCCAGCACAACCCGCTCCACGCCGTGACGGGCCAGACCGGACACGACGTGCTCGATCATCGGCCGGTGCAGCACCGGCAGCATCTGCTTCGGGGTTGTCAGCGTCAGCGGGCGCAGTCGGGTCCCGAGACCTCCGACGAGCAGGATCGCCTGCACCCCGGCGCCTGCTCTATGGGGCGGGCGGGGCGTCGGTCGGATCGAGGTCGGTTTCCGGCCCGGTGGAGAGCAGGTTCCCCGCCGAGGCCGTCAGGGCGATCTGGAGCCGGTCCTCGGGCGGCGGCGGGATGTCGGCCCCGGCCGGAACCCGGGCGAACGTGAACGCCTCCAGGTCTCCCAGCAGGCGGATGTCACCGAAGTCGTCGGTGTAGGTGTCGGTCGCCACATAGAAGTCGGAAAGGCCGCTGGCAGAGTCGATGGCGGCGGCCGGATCCATCTGGGTGAAGCGCACGGCCCGGATCACCGTCGGCTCGCCGTTGCAGTCCGATCCGGCCTCCAACACGCCGATGCCGGGGCCGCTGATCTCGTCGTCGGTGACTCTCGCACCCATGGCCTCGAAGAACACGTCGAGATCAGCCCGATCACCGGCCGCGGAGCTGTTCCACGGGTGGATGTGGACCACGCCGTCCTGGTGGGAGTGGATGCCGTCGGGATCCGCGGCGCTGGTGAAGGCGGGCAGGAACCGGTCGCAGTCGTAGATCCCGTAGGCCGAGTGCCAGTGATCGTTGCCGACCCTCGGGGCCGCCGCGGGGGTGCGCGAGGATCGGGCGAACACCACGAGGGCCACCCCGAGGATCACCACCACCGCCAGGGCCAGCGGGAAGGCGATCTCCCGGCGCTCGCGGGCGCCCTTCGACGAGGCCGCCGCTCTAGCGGCGCGCTGGACCTTCTTCGACGAACTCGGCTTGGCCACGGGCCGTCACGCTATCGGCCCAGAGGCCGAGCAGGCAGATACGCGAATCCGGCCCATACGGGCGAGGCCGCGGGCCCGAGCGGCCCGCGAGCGCAGCGAGGGTGAGCGGGAGACACGACCCGAGCGGCCCGTGAGCGCAGCGAACAAGAACGGGGATGCAGCGTGCAATCTTCACACGCCGACGCCGCTGTACGTGAAGCCGCGGCGCTCCAGCTCGCCGCGGTCCAGCAGGTTCCGGGCGTCGATCACGTGGTGTTCGTCCATGACCCTGGCCAACCGGTCGAAATCGAGTCGCCGGAACTCGTCCCACTCTGTCGCGACCACCAGCGCGGAAGCGCGGTCGCAGGCCGCGTACGCGTCGTCCGCAACGGCCACGCCGGCCTGCTCGGTGGCGGCGCAGGCACCGATCACCGGATCGTAGGCATGGACCACCGCGCCGGCCCCGACCAAGCGTCTGGCAATCTCCAGGGCGGGCGAGTCTCGCAGGTCGTCGGTACCAGCCTTGAACGCCAGGCCAAGCAGCGCGATGCGGGCCCCGGACAGCTCAACCCGGCACGCGACCTTCTCCACAATCCTGGCGAACTGCGCCTCATTGGCTTCCACGACGCTTTGCAGCAGCGCGAAGTCGTAGCCCGCTGAGGAGGCCACGGCGACTAGCGAACGCGTGTCCTTTGGAAGGCACGAACCGCCCCATCCCGGCCCAGGCCGCAGGTAGTCGCGGCCTATCCGCCTGTCGTATCCCATGCCCTCCAGCACGTCGTCGACATCGGCGCCCACCGCCTCGCAGAGCGCCGCGACCGAGTTGGAGAACGACAGCTTCGTCGCCAGGAAGGCGTTGGCCGCGTACTTGACCGTCTCGGCCGACGCTGGATCGGTGATGAGAACAGGCGCATCAATGCCCGCATAGAGTCCGGCCACCCGCTCGGCCACCGCGGCGTCGGCCGCGCCCACCACCAACCGATCAGGGTTGAGGAAGTCGTGGACGGCCGAGCCCTGTCTCAGGAACTCGGGATTGGACGCCACCGAGACGTCGGCCCGTCCCAGCACTCGAGCCAGCAGCTGCACGGTGCCCGCCGGAGCAGTGGACTTGTTCACTACCACCGCCCCCGGCCGCAAGCTCGGACCTATCTCGGAGACGGCGGCCTGCAGGTAGCTGAGGTCGGTGCCGCCGCCAGGGCCCGACGGCGTAGGCACGCACAGGAAGACGAAGTCGGCTTGGGAGGCAGCCCCGGCCGAACCGCACACGAAGGAGAGCCGGGCTGCATCGACGCCGGCCCTCACCAACTCGGCCAGCCCCGGTTCATGGATCGGCATCTCGCCGCGCTGCAGTCCGGTGATCCTGTGCTCATCCACATCGGTGCAGACCACGCGGTGGCCCAGTCGAGCCAGACACGCCGCCGTGGTCAGACCGACGTATCCCGCCCCGACGACGGCGACCGCGACCGGAGCGGCGGACCTCCCGGCGCCCTCGGCCGGCATCGCGGGGACGTCACCGTCAACCACAGGACTCTCCCTCGGGCGGGCGGCCCAGGATCGTGACCGGTTCGGCATCCGTCTCAGTGGACTGCGCGGCGACAAAGTCGGCGCCCTCGACCGCGGCACCCCCACCCAGCGCGGCTCGCAAGACGTGCGCACCCCCGGACAGCATGGCCCCCAAGACCTGCGGCCCCCCGGCCTGGGCAGCATTGCCGGTCGCCTCCGGAGAGAGTCCCGCGGCCGGATCGGGCAGGACCGGAGGGAAGCCGCGGGCCCGTACCTGGTCACGCACCACGCTCATGGGCTCCTGGAACGCGAACAGCACCCCGCCGTAGTCGGCGCCGAGCACCACCACCACGCCGTCGACACCGTCGTCGGACACGACGTAGGGCACTGGCTCAAGGTAGCGGGCCACGGTCATGGCCGCTTCCGCGTCGCCGGGGCCGTGCAGCACGACGGTCTCGGGAAGGGCCGGAGACGAGAGAGTCCCCAGTACCTCGAAGCCCTCGCCGGCCAGCGACGTGGACGCATCCGCGCGGTTGAAATCGTTGAATCCGGCAACGGTCAACGACACTTCGGAGGGAGTCAACGAGTCCGCCGTCCCCCGGAAGACGCCGAGGATCGGCTCGTTCGCCTGCCGCAATGCAGCCTCGCCCTTGTAGCGGCCGTCGGGCCAGAACAGCGTGTAGACCTCAAGTCGCTGTCTCTGCAGGTTCTCGGGGTTGAAGTCCGAGAAGTCCTGGGCCAGCGACACCAACTCGCCCAGGGTCAGAGCCTGGTCGATGGTCACGAAGGCGGCTCCCGCCTCGATCATGCCGGCAATGGTGGTGGGATTCCTGGCGCCGCGGCTTATGGCCCGGTCGAGGGCGAGCACCAGGAAGTCCTGCTGGCGGGCGATGCGACTGAAGTCGTCGCCGCCGGTGATCCTCCATCTTCCGTCGATCTGTTCGGTGTACCGGCGGCTCCTCACGTACTGCAGAGCCTGCTCGCCTCCCAGCACATGGCAGCCGGGCTCGGTTATGTTCAGCTTCGACTTGGGATCACGGACCGGATGGGGGAACCACACCGGCACTCCCCCGAGACTGTCCACTACCTGCTGGAAGCCTGCGAAGTCCATCTGGACGTAGTGGTTGATCTCCACGTCGAACATCGACGTGATGGTCTCCACCAGCAGTGAGGCGCCCCCGATATAGAAGGCCGAGTTGATCTTGTGATCCTGGGCGCCCGGGATCTCGGCCCACAGGTCCCGGGGGATCGACAGGACCCACGCCGACTTCGCATTCGGGTCGAGGCGCAGCAGCATGATCACGTCGGCCAGGCTCTTGCCGCTGGTGGCAACCCCGCTGGCCTGCGCTGCCGCCGCGGTGTCCGCGACGTCAGTGCCGCTGTCGGTGCCGACGATAAGGAAATTGACGGGCTCGCCCGGCTCTGTGTCGGTGCGAAGCAGCTCTTGGCCGTACCGGACGGTGCCGGTTACGGGCACCCGGTTGACCTGCTCCCAGACCTCCTCGACGTACTGCACGGTCCTCGCCGACGCCACTGCCGAGACGATCACCAGGAGGCTCGCGACCACCACCAAGCGCTGCGGCCAAGTACGCCTCAAGCGCGGCTTCCCTTGGTCGGTCACGGGAGCCAAGCGTACCGCCGGTCCCCCTAGGCCCTTTGCATGATCGACAGGTCTGGAACGCTCAACCGCGCAGGTGGAACACGTCTCCAGCGTCGATCGCGACCTCACCGGAATCGCCGGCGACGACGAGGCGGCCCGAACCGTCGATATCGACAGCCGTGCCCACGATCGACAGACCGTTAGTGCGTTGCACCCTCACTCTCCTGCCCAGCGTCGCCGACGCAACCCTCAAGTCCTCGCGAGCCCGCCCGGGGTCGGCCAGGTAGCCGGGCAAGGCGTCGATCAGCGACGCAAGAATCTCGTCTCGGGTGGCGGCGCCGCCCGCCTGGGCGAGCGAGACCGCCCCCGGCTCCGGGGGCGCTTCCGCGATGTTCAAGCCCAGACCGACCACTACCAACGGGGGATCGCCGTCGACGATCTCCGACAGCGCGCCCGCCACCTTGCCGGACGCGTCCGGACCCTCGATTAGCAAGTCGTTGGGCCACTTGGCCCGCACAGCGGCTCCGGAGCCTGCAAGCGTGCCCGACACGGCCAGGAGCGCGGCGGCCGAGACCGCGGCGGTCCGGTCGAAGGCGCCCGCCACGGGCGCCTCGAGCCGGAAACTGACCAGCAGCGACGCCTCACCGGCGTGGGGGCCGGTGGCCGCGTCGGACCAGCGACGCCCTAGCCGACCCCTTCCCGCGGTCTGGTGATCGGCCACCAGGACCGCCGGCGACCGCTCCCCGCGTCGGGCCTCCTGGGCCAGATCATCGTTCGTCGAGCCTGTCGCGACAGCGTGGCGCAGCTCGCCCAGCCCTGCGCGGCGGGCGGCCGCACAGCTGAGCGGCAGGTGCCTCCAGGCTGATCGCGATCGCGGCGTGATCGATCCCACGGGCCACATTCTGTGCGATCCGAGCCGCGATCGGCTCTCAAGTGCTCCCAGGCACAGGGTAAGTTCATGGCTTGACAAGCACTTGGGAGGCTGCGCCTGCTATGGCCCTGCGGATCGCCCTTGCCGGTTGGTACGGGTCGGACAACTTGGGAGATGAGATGATTCTGAGTTGCATGGCCGCCGCCCTGCGTGCCCGGGGGGTTGAGCCGGTAGCAGTGTCGATCGATCCCGAGCGGACTGCCGCCGTCCATGGCGTGGAGGCGGTGGCTCATCGCTCGCCCCTGGACGGCGCGGCGCTGCGGCGGTCGCTGGGCGGCGCCCAAGCCATGGTCCTCTCCGGCGGCGTGGTGCAGTCGGAGACGTCTCCGTGGAACATGTGGTTCCACATGTCACGCCTCCGCGCCTACGGACGGTCGGCGTCGGCACCGGCCAATCACAGGCGGGAGCGGGCCGTGGTGGCGGCCATCGGTCTGGGAGCGGGAGACGTCCGGGGTGCCGTTGGCCGGCGCATGGCGGTCTCAGCGATGCGCCGGGCCCGTCACGTCGTGACAAGAGACGCCGACTCGGCACGACGCCTGCGCGACTGGGGCGTGCCCGACGTGGCGGTCGGCGCCGACCCGGTGCTGGCCGGAGACGCCGCGCTCGTTTCGAGCCGGGCGACTGCGACCCGACCGCCGCCCTCGCTTGCGGTGGAGCCGACGGGCTCGACGCACTCTCGCCGCGACTCCACCGACACGATCTGCGTGATCCTGCGCCCACCGAATCGCCGGGGCATCCGCACGGCTGCGGCGAAGGCCCGCACGTCTTGGCAGCCATGGATTGGTCAACTGGCGCAATCTCTGGACGCGTTGGCGGAGCGCAGCGGCATGTCATTGCGCCTGTTGCCCTTCCAGCCGAGCCAGGACACCCCCATGCTCGTGGCGCTGAAGCATCAGATGAGAACGGACGCAGAGATGGTGACGCTCAACATCGACAATGTGCTGGCCGAGGTCGCCCGGAGTCGCTTCGTGGTCACCATGCGCTATCACGGCGCCATCGCCGCCCTGCTCAACGATCAGGCGGCTGTCGTGCTGGACTACTCTCCAAAAATGAGATCGCTCGCCGCCGAAGGCGGAGGCTGGGCCTCACTCGTCGACCTGGCTCCGCTCGACGCTGGGCGCTTCGAGCCCCGCACGCTGATCGACGCGACGAACGAGGCGCAGGACAAGTCGCAACGGACAGCCGAGGCACGTGGCTCGCTGCGGGCACGCCTGAAGGTCAACGACGCTGCGCTCGACGATCTGCTCGAGCTGATCCAGTGACCTGCTGACGCAGCGTTGAGCGACCCCGAGCCACGTCGTCCGACAACAGGCCGCCCGATGACAGGCGACCCTGAGCCAGATCGTCCGATGACGGGCCGCCCGTGGCAGCGACGCCTTCTGAAGTGGCTGAGGATCGCATACCTCGCCCTGCTCGCCGCCGCCGTGCCCGTGCTCGTGCTGGCGCGCCGGGACGAAGTGGTCGACCTTCTCGGAGACCTCGCAGGGGCAAGGCATGCGCTGGTGGCGGCGTCGTTCGCGGCGGGTTTCCTGCTGATAGCGCTGAGCGCGTACTTCTGGCTCGTGAGCCTTCGCATACTCGGCCAGCGCCCCAGTTTCCGCGATCTGACCGTCACCGCGGCCCGTTCCCTGCCGGCGAGGTACGTGCCGCTGATGGTCACGTTCGCGATCAGCCGTGTGGCTCTGATGCAGCGCCGCGGCGTTCCGGCGGCGCCTCTCGCCCTTACCGCTGCGCTCGAGATGGCGGTGAGCCTCGCCGTCTCGGTGGCCTATGGCCTGGTGCTGTTCGGCTGGGCCGGCGGTCTGCCCGGAGGCCTGGCGATCCCGTTGATCTCCGCGGTCGGGGTAATCGTCGCCGCTTCACCACCGGTGGCGGGACGTGCCGTCGCGGCGGTGGCGCGGTGGCGCGGCCTGGACAGCCTGGCGCCGGTCAGCGGCTTCACATGGCCGGGCTATCTGCACATGATCGCGGCATCGGCCTGCTACTGGACTTCGGCAGCCGCCGTGTTCTGCCTGTACATGCGCGCCTTCGAGGCCGCCGACGACTTCGGGACGGCCCGCCTCGCCGGTGCCTTCGTGCTCACCTGGGGAGGCTTGCGATTCCTTTCGGTGATCGCGCCACAGGGGATCGGCGTGGTGGAGGTGACCGTCCCGTCGCTGCTCGGCGCAGCCGATCCCCTGGCTCTCGGCCTACTGATATTCGGCTTCAGGCTGGTGTTGCTGCTGCGCGACCTGCTGGCCGCGGCCGTCTCGGAGTTCCTCGCGGCGAGGCGCAAGCCGATCACAGCGGATCCGGTGCAGCCTTCGGAGGGCACGGAGCCGTGATCCACGTCTTCGTCGGCACGCTCGCCGAGTACATAAAGCTGGCGCCGCTGCTGTGGCGCATGGAGTCGGCCGGCCTCCCCTACCGTCTGATCGACTCCGGACAGCACGCCGACCGGTCGGAGTCGTTCCGCGATGAGTTGGGCCTGCGGGCGCCCGACTACGTCATGGGAGGCACCCGCAGCGTCGACTCGGTGCCGGCGGCTCTGTGGTGGGCGGCGGGGCTCGGCCGCAAGCTGGCGCGGCCCCGGCAGCTCGACCGGACCGTCTTCGGCGGGCGCTCGGGGATCTGCGTGGTTCACGGCGACACGCCGACGGCGCTGATCGGCGCGCTCATGGCGAAACGGGTCGGACTGGCACTGGCGCATGTCGAAGCGGGCCTTCGCACCCACCGGTGGCTGCATCCCTTCCCGGAGGAGATCGTCCGGGTTGCCGTCGACCGGCTCGCCGACCTGCTCTTCGCGCCCGACGGCACGGCAGCCGAGGAGCTGCGCAAGCGCCGCGTGAAGGGGCGGATCATCACCGGCTCGTCCAACACGGTCAGCGATGCGCTCCGCGCCGCCCTGGCGGGAGGCGCCGGCTGGCACAGCTCGACACACCGGCCGCGGCCCGTGGTGGTGACCATGCACCGGGTGGAGAACCTGCACCGGCGACGGCGGCGACAGGGGCTAGTGCATGTGATCAAGCGGCTCGCGGAGACGACCCCGGTGCGCTGGTATGTGCACGAGCCCACACGACGGGCGCTCAAGTCCGCAGATCAAGCCGGTCTCGAGGCCTCCGGCGTGGAGCTTGTGCCGATGGTCCCTCACGCCGAGTTCGTGAGAGCGCTCGCACGGGCGCCGTTCGCGATCACCGACGGAGGCTCCATCCAGGAGGAGTGCGCACTCCTGGGGGTGCCCGTGCTGCTGTGGCGAGACCGGACCGACCGGGCCGACGGCCTCGGTGAGAACGCCGTGCTCAGCCGCTATGACCCCGGCGTGGTGGAAGCGTTCCTAGCGGACCCCGAACGCTTCCGGCGCGCTCGGAGGCTGCCGCAGTCAAGCCCGTCTCAGGAGATTCTCGAAGTTCTCGCCGAATGGGTCGACGGCTGACGCAGCCCGGTCAGGCCTGCCTGCCGAGCTTGCGGACACGTACGGAGATCCCGTAGTGAACGATGCACACGAAGACAGCGATGCCGTCCTTCCATGTGATCTTCTTGCCTTCAGCATAGTTTCTGCTCGTGTAGGAGATGCCGGTCTCCCAGATGCGCCAACCTCCGGCGGCCACTCTCGCGGTGATCTCCGTGTCAATCCCGAAGCGGTCCTCCTGCAGGTCGAGGGATCGCACGACCTCGAGGCGGAACGCCTTGTAGCAGGTCGCCACATCGGACAGCCACAAACCGGTGAACATGTTCGACAGCAGTGTCAGCATCCGGTTGCAGATCATGTGCCAGTAGTACGGCACCCTGTACGACGAGCCGTCCTGTGTGCGGACTCCGTACACCACGTCGGCGTCGCCGCGCGCCAGGGGCGCCAGCAGCCCCTCCCAATCACCGGGGTCGTACTCGAGGTCGGCGTCCTGGATCACGACGAATTCTCGGCTTGCCTCGGCGAAGCCCCGGCGCACCGCGGCGCCTTTGCCGCGGTTCTCGGGCTGTAGCAGGATCCTCACACGCGGATCGTCGTACTGGGACAGCCGGCGGCGCGTTCCGTCGGTTGAACCGTCGTCCACCACTATCAGTTCGCCGGTGAAGCGACTGGCCAGCACTCTGGAGACGATCTCGTCGATGGTGGCGACCTCGTTGTAGCAGGGCATTACCACCGATAGGCAGCCGTCGGGGGCGCTCACGCGCCACAGCATAGAGTTTCCCGGTGAAAGCCAAAGCCCAGAGGCTGAGCGGCAGGCGAGCGAATCCAGTCCATACGGGCGAGGCCGTGGCCCGAGCGGCCCGTGAGCGCAGCGAACAAGAGCGGGCTCTAGGGTGGCCCGATGAACGCCGGGGAGTGTCCGCGTTGAGAGCGGCTCTCGGCTTCTTGGCAGCACGTCTCTCGTCGGGATGGACCGTCGTGGCCCTGATCGCGGCTGCTCTGCTAGCCGTCTGGCTACCCGATCTCGGTCTGCCTCTCGGCAATAGTGACGACGGCCGCATTCTGGGCCTGTTCGGCCTTCAGGCACGCAACTTCTGGGAGTTGGGCGTCGTGGACTCGCGCTTCGGCGCAGCCGTCGAGCCGTACGTCAGGGCGGTGTACGACGTGGCTCCCCGAGCCGAGCCGCCTCTGGTAGCCGTCACCTACGCCCATCATCCGCCTCTCCAGGTGTTCATGTCGGTGATGTCGACGGGCATTCTCGGCGACAGCGCCGCGGCACTGCGGGTGCCTAGCTTGCTGGTGGGCGCGGCGACGGTGGTGTTCATGGCGTCGCTTCTTCGCGGCCGGGGCCTGGCCTGGGGGCCGACCTTGCTGGCGGTGGCGGCCATGGCGAGCACCGGCTTCTACTACGTGTACGCGCGGGTCAGCGTCAGCTTCTCGCTGCAGTTGGCCGCCATCGCGGCGGTGTCGTGGGCGCTGCGCCACGCCGAACCGCACCGTCGGCACACGCTCGTCGTGGCCGGATTCGCCGCGCTGGCCGCGATGCAATCCTGGATCGGGATAGCGGCCATGGGACTCGTGATGCTGTGGCTGCTCGCCGCCGGGAACCGTGGCAGCAGCGAGCCGCCCGGAGGTGGCTCGGGGCCGAGCGTCGACGCGGTGCTCGCAGCACGGCCCCGGAGGCTGGCGGTGTCATGGCCGTCGGGCGGCCGGCAGCGGTTGCTCGCCGCGGTCGCCGCGGGCACGGCGCTCGGCGCCGGCACCACTGCGCTGTGGATGCTCAACGCCGCCGGAGTCGAGGATCTCGCGAACCAGGTGGCCATACGCACCAGCAACGAGGTGGGAGGCACCAGCGGGCCGACTTTCACCTTCGGCGAGTTCCTGGCCCGGCAATGGCGTTTCGCCACCGAGGAGATGCTCGTGCCGGTGTGGCTCCGGGTTCTTCTGGTGCCTTGCCTCCTGGCCGGCCTGATCGACCGGCGCACACGGGCACCCACCGCCATAACGCTGGCGGTAGCGGCTGCGCTCACGTTCGGGGTTCAGCAGGGCGCCTGGGTGCACAGGCTGTGGAACTTCCCGTGGCTGGCCCCGGTGACCATCGGCTTCGCGGCTCTCGCCGACTGGGTCCGCCGTCCCATCCCCCGCCGATGGCGCCCGCTGCCGGCTGCGCTCGCGGCAGTGGTGATCGCGGGCACGCTGGTTGCGGTGGCCAGCGGCTCGACACGGCAGCGCTACATCACCGATCCCGCCGACGCGGGAACCGTGCTGGAGCAGGTGGGGAGATTGTCGGGCTCGGAGCTGGCATGGGCTGTGCCCCCGGTGACCAGCCCCACATGGGTCTCCTACTACCTGGGCACACGGGTGATAGACCTCAACGAGGACAACCTCGGCGACTTGGACGAATCCGATGTGGTGGTTCTCAGCGCGGATCGGGTGCCCGACTATTTCCCGGACGGAGCGCTTAGCAATCCGCTTGCCGTTCACGGCGATTTCGTGGTCATCTCCGCCTCGAGGCTGCTACCGCAATAGCGACATCGGAGGACATTCCGTGTGATCCGGGCCGCGATCGGCTATCCAATGCGGTGATGTTCGCGAAGGTGCTGGTGGCCAATCGGGGCGAGATCGCAGTCCGTGTGATCCGAGCCTGCCGCGAGATGGGCGTCGCGGTGGCCGCCGTCTACTCCGACGAGGACCGGGGCGCGATGCACGTGCGCCTGGCGGATGAGGCCTACTCACTGGGCGGTACGGCCGCCGCGGAGAGCTATCTACGCACCGACGCCATCGTGGCCGCAATCGAGCGCAGCGGTGCCGACGCCGTCCATCCTGGCTACGGGTTCTTCAGCGAGAACGCCGACTTCGCGCGCGCCGTGGCCGCCCAGGGCGTCACCTTCATCGGACCGCCACCTAAAGCGATCGAGGTGATGGGCGACAAGATCTCAGCCCGGGACGCGGCCGTCCGGGCCGGAGTGGAGCCGGTCCCGGGCAACACCGAGCCGATCGTCGACCCGGCACAGGTCGAGGCTTTCGGTGCGGCCCACGGCTGGCCCGTGGCCGTCAAGGCCGCCTACGGGGGCGGAGGCCGGGGCATGAAGGTGGTGCACCAGGCGGCGGAGGCGGCCGCCGCGGTCGAGTCGGCCCGACGGGAGGCGCTCGCCTACTTCGGGCGCGACGAGCTCTACATGGAGCGCTACTTCGACCTGGCCCGCCATGTGGAGGTGCAGGTGCTCGCCGACGCCCACGGCAACTGCGTGCATCTCGGCACCCGCGACTGCTCGGCCCAGCGGCGGCATCAGAAGCTCATCGAAGAGGCCCCCGCGCCCAGCATCGATCCGGCTGTCCTGGAAGCGATGGGCGGCGCGGCAGTGGCCGTGGCCCGCGGCTGCGGCTACGTGAACGCAGGCACCGTCGAGTTCCTCTACGCCGACGGCTCGTTCTACTACCTGGAGATGAACACCAGGCTGCAGGTCGAGCATCCCGTGACCGAGATGGTGACCGGTGTGGACCTGGTGGAACTGCAGCTGCGGGTCGCGGCCGGTGAGCCACTGACCCTCACCCAGTCCGGCGTCGTGATCGATGGCTGCTCCATCGAGGTGCGCGTCAACGCTGAGGATCCGGCCGGGGGCGCGTTCCTCCCCTGCCCCGGCCCGGTAACCGACCTGAGGCCCGCCCAGGGCTACGCCACCCGATGGGACGGCGGTTACGAAGCGGGCGACAAGATCAGCCCGTACTACGACAACCTCATCGGCAAGCTCGTGGTGTGGGGCCGCGACCGGAACATCGCCATCAGCCGCGCGCTGCGGGCCCTGTCCGAGACGCGGATCGGTGGCGTGGCGACCACCATCGGTGCCGCGCAAGCCATCCTGGCTCACCCAGACTTCGCGTCGGTGACCCACTCGACGCGCTGGGTGGAGGAACGACTCGACTTCGCTTCCCTGCCCGAGCCGCCGCCGTCGGTGACCGACGCCGGCGCCAGTGCCTCTGGATCCAGAGTGCGCCATGAGATCGAGGCAGAGGTGGACGGCAAGCGCTTCAGCGTCGCGCTGTGGACCCCGCAGGCCGACGGCGAGGACTCCGAGCGCCCGAGCGCATCACGCCGGAGGGCCCGGGGGCCGTCGAATCTCGGCGGCGGCACCGCAGAGGTCACTGTCCCGATGCAGGGCACGATCATCAAGCTGCTGGTGGACGTGGGCGACGAGGTGGAGACCGGCCAGCCGGTGGCCGTGCTCGAGGCCATGAAGATGGAGAACAACATCGCCGCGGGCCGGGCCGGCACGGTCGCCGAG
This sequence comes from Acidimicrobiaceae bacterium, assembly GCA_009842325.1. Lineage (GTDB taxonomy): Bacteria > Actinomycetota > Acidimicrobiia > Acidimicrobiales > Aldehydirespiratoraceae > Aldehydirespirator. The sequence goes on from VYFQ01000014.1 coordinate 180,896, forward strand.
ATCCGGGTGAAGGTGGGCGACTCGGTAGGCGCCGGCGACACCATCGCAGTCATCTCCTGAGAACCCGCCGCGACCGTCCACTTCACGGGGTCGGGCAGGCGCTAGCCTCTCGCCCGCGGGCGTCGGCAGAAGACGGTGGTTTCATGCCTTCCCATCCCATTCGTTCGCTCGTAGGCCTGCTAGTGGCCGCTGCGGTATTCGCCGGAGTCCTCGCCGCGCCGGCCGCCGCCCATCCCCACGGCCCGTCCGATGACGAGTTCACCTTCATCGGCGGGGGTTGGGGACACGGAAGCGGCATGAGCCAGTACGGCGCCCTGGGGCGAGCGGAGGCCGGCCACACCTACCAGGAGATCCTCAGCTTCTACTACGACAGCACCACGTTGACGACCGATCCCGGTCTCGTGCCCGACGATGTCGATGTGCGCATCGCCGTCCACAACACGACGGTGTTCAGGCCCTCAGGCCTGCTGACCGTGGCCATGGACGGCCAGTTCCTGGACACCACCGTCAACACGCTGACCGTGCGCCGCGGCGACGGCGGCTGGTACATCAACTCCAGCAACATCGACTGGTGCCGGGGCTTCTGCAGCGGGACCGTGCTAACGGTGAGCTTCAACGACGGCGAGGTCGTCCGGGTCTCTAACACGAGCAACGGCGCCGAGCGCTACGCGCACGGGCAATTCCAGCTCACCCCGGCCACCGGGGGCGTCGCCAACTGCGGCAGCGCCAGCGCCAACCAGTACTGCCTCGTGGTCGGCGAGCTAACCATGCAGCAGTACCTCTACGGCATCGACGAGGTTCCCCTCTCCTGGCCGGTGGAGGCCTTGAAGGCCCAGGCCGTGGCGGCCCGCAGCTACGCCGTGGCCATCATGGAGGATCGGGCCAACTGGTCATCGCCGTTCGACCTCTACTCATCGACCCGCGACCAGGAGTACAGGGCGTCGGACTACGAGACGGAAACCGGCCACGACGCCTGGACCGACCAGGTGGACGCCACCGACGACACGGTGCTCACCTACCAGCCGGCCGGTGGGGGCAGCCCCGAGGTGATCGTGGCCTTCTACAGCTCCTCCAACGGCGGCCACACCGCGGCCAACGAGGAGCCCCGGCGAGACTCGGTGCCGTACCTGCTGGCCAAGCCGGACCCCTTCGACGCCGCTCCCGACGCCAACGGCCAACCCAAGAATGGCACCCACTCCTGGGAGCGCACCTACACGGTCGACCAGATCAGCGAGTGGCTCGCGGCGTACCCCTTCGCCGATCTGGATGTGGGCGAAATCACCGAGATCTATATCGGAGCCGGCGGGCCCTCGGGCCGGATCGACGACTCGCTGGTGACCCTGGTGGGATCGGACCGGACGCTGGAGGTCCGCAACGAGGACGGGGAGCCCTACGGGTATCGCTTCTACTACGCCCTCGTGCTGGGCTGCCGCCGCACATCCGGCTGCAATCCCCTGCTGTCCACCAAGCTGACGCTGCAGGGCTCCCACACCGGCAACGGCTACACCGTCCACAACCTTCCCTTCACCGACGTCCGGTGGGACGCTCCCTATGCCGAGGCGGTGCTGTGGATGCTCGAGACGGAGATCACCCAGGGCACGACGGCAACGACGTTCTCTCCCGAGCGCTCGGTGACTCGGGCCCAGTTCGCCACGTTCCTGTGGCGCTTCGCGGGCGAGCCGCAATCGGTCGACGGATCCCTGACCTTCGACGACGTGGAGCCCGACAGCTTCTACTCGCAGGCCGTGGGGTGGATGGTGGACCAGAGCATCACCCAGGGGTGCAGCGGCGACTCGCCCCTGTTCTGTCCCCACGATCGGCTCAACGCCGCGCAACTGGCGGCCTTCATGTGGCGCTTCGCCGGACGCACCTACAGCAACCACCCCGTGCCGTTCACGGACATCGGGATCAATGACTACTACCTGGAGGCCGCCCGATGGCTGGTGGAGCATCGCCTCTGGATCGGCGCTGACTTCCAGCCGCCCGGCGACGGCCCGACGGACTTCAATCCCGACGACAACGTCAATCGAGCCCGGATGGCCGTGCTGCTGTGGAACCTGGCCGCCGCGCCCGCAGCGTTCGACACCGACGTGCCGTTGCCGCCCCTGATGCGATCGCCGTGAGGACCGGCTTCCTACGAAGGCATGGATTCCGCTATCTGTACCTGATCGACGCGACCACGCTCCTCGGGCTCATGGTCGCGATCACAACGGTGCGCTTCGGACTCGACTGGCCGACCTACCCGCTGTCGCACTATGCGGTCGGCTTCGCGGTGGCAACCGGCCTGCATATGGCCGTCTACTACTTCGGCGGCCTCTACGAGTACGAGCAGCGTCTCGGCCCGCCTCCCTGGCTGCCAAGAGCCACGATGCTCACCCTGCTGGCGGTGGGGGCCGATGCCACCGTGAGCCTGCTCAGCGGCCGCTACCTGATGCCCCGGGCCAACCTTGTGGTCCTGGCCGTGGCCGCGAGCCTCGTCGTGTCGTTCAACCGCTGGCTGGCCCGTCAAGTGAGGAGGCGCCGTTTCGGGCGGCCCCGCGTGCTGCTGGTGGGAGACGCCGCCGATGTGGAGTCGGCGCGGCGCCATCTAGCCGAGTCGAAGCAGGCCACCGAGATCGCCGGACAGGCAGGCACGTTCTCCGACATCGCCGCGGAGGTGGACCGGTGCGCCGCCACCGACCTGCTGCTGCTGTCGCGCCAGTCGCTGGACATCATCTATCCCGAGCCGCTCGCCGAGCTCGAGGGACGCCAGGTGGGGGTCTACAGGCGCATCACACCGTCCGACACCCTGCTAGGACTGCAGCGGACTCGCCAGATCGGCGGCATGCCCTTCGTCGCGCTGAGAGCCCACGCCCTGCCCGCGTGCCGGCTGCGTTTCAAGCGCCTTCTCGACCTCGTCTACCTGCTGGTTCTGGCCCCGTTCGCGATACCGCTGACGCTCGCAGTCGCCCTGTACGTGCGCCTGCGGGCGGGTCGGGGGGTGCTCTACCGACAGGAACGGGTGGGCATGGAGGGCCGGACGTTCGTCATGGTGAAGTTCCGGACCATGACCCCGGACGCCGAGCAGGCCGGTCCGGAGCTGGCCGTCGCCGACGATCCCAGGGTGATCGCCGGCGTGGCCTGGCTCCGGCAGACCAGGCTCGATGAGCTGCCACAACTCTGGAATGTCTTCACCGGTCAGATGTCGCTGGTCGGGCCCCGGGCCGAGCGGCCCGCGCTGGTGGCCCGGCTCGAGGAGCAGATCGCCGGGTACGGCCGGCGTCACGACATCCCTCCCGGCATAACCGGCCTGGCTCAGACTCAGGGCCACTACCAGACTGACGCCGCCTACAAGCTCGGTCACGATCTGCAATACGTTGTGAACTGGTCGCCGTTGCTCGACTGGGAGATCATGGTTAAGAGCCTCCTCGTGATGGCCCGCGGGTCGGGCCGGTGAACAGCACCCGAGCCGCCCGCGACCACCTGCCGCACATCTCGGTGGTGGTGCCGGCCCGGGACTGCGCCGCGGTGATAGGTGAGTGTCTCGCAGCCATCGGCTCCCAGACGTACCGCGGTGCCGTCGACGTGACGGTGGCCGTCGCCCCCAGCCGCGACGGCACCGAGCAGGCGGTCACAGGCAACGGCATGGAGCTGCCCCTGCAGGTGGTCGAGAACCTCGCGGGAACCACGGCGGCGGGCCTCAACATCGCAGTGGCGGCATCGAAAGGCCCCATCGTGGCCCGGGTGGACGCCCAGTCACGGGTTCCGCCCGACTACCTGGAGAGGGCGGTGTCCACGCTGGCTCGCACCGGGGCAGCCAATGTGGGCGGCGTGCAGCGGCCCGTCGTCGCCGCCGGCCTGCCGGGGGCGATCGCGGCCGCGATGGGATCGCCATTCGGGGGCGGCCCGGCCGCCTTCCGCCGGGGTCGGCACTCCGGACCGGCCGACACCGTGTACCTCGGAGTGTTCGATCGCGAGGCCCTGGAGTCGGTCGGCGGCTTCGACGAGACCCTCGGACGCAACCAGGACTACGAACTCAACTGGCGGCTGCGCGAGCAGGGGCACTCCGTGTGGCTCGATCCGAGTCTCGTGGTCGACTACGTGCCCCGCTCCGACTACGCCGGTCTCGCTCGCCAGTACTTCTCGTACGGGGCATGGAAGCGCACCATGCTGGTACGCAATCCCCGGTCTCTTCGTATCCGCCAGCTCGCCGCTCCCGCGCTGACCGCCGGGCTGGCGTTCTCGGTTGTGGAACTGATCCTGGGACGCTGGAGGGGCGCGGCCCTGCCGGTGCTGTATGCCGGCGCCTGCGCGGTGGCCGCCACCCGTCTGCGCGGTGTGCTGCTCCGCCGGCTCGACCGGGCGCGGGCCGCAGCCGCTTTCGCGGTGATGCACCTCGGGTGGGGAGCGGGTTTCCTGGCGGGCCGCACCAAGCCCTGGACTCAGCGGGAGGCGGTCGAAGCCAGGTAGGCGGCCACGACCTCGCCGGGCTCGCCCACCGCCTTGAGCACGCCGTCGTCGAGCCACGCCACGCGGTCGCACGACCCCTCGATCTCCGCCATGTTGTGCGACACCAGGACCACCGACCCGGCCGCCGAACAGACCTCATCGATGCGCTCGGCGCTGCGGACCCGGAAGTCCTCGTCCCCTACGGACAGAGCCTCGTCGATCAACAGGATGTCGGGGATCCGAGCCGTGGCGATCGCGAAGTTCAGACGGGCCCTCATTCCCGACGAGTAGGTGCGCAGCGGCCGATCTATGGCGGCGCGGAGTCCGGCGAAGTCGATGATCTCGTCAATACGGCTCTCCACTTCGGCCCGTGTGAAGCCTAGGGCGAGCCCTCCGATCAGGATGTTGCGCCGGCCGGAGAGAGCAGAGCGCAGCGCCGCGGACACTCCCAGCAGCGACGGCCTACTCCGGCCGAGGATCGTGCCCGATGCCAGCGGCAGAAGCCCGGTCATGGCCGCCAGCAGCGTCGACTTGCCCGACCCGTTGGCCCCGATGAGGCCCAGCGTCTCGGACTCGTGGAGATCCAGGCTCACGCCCCGCACGGCCCGGATGGTCTGGTAGCGCCGCCCGGTCCGCCCGCTCGCGAACAGCTGCTTGATGCCCGCGGCCGGATCCTCGTACACCCGGTAGTGCACGTGGGCATCGTCCACCCGCACCGTCACAGCCCGACCCGAGTCCATCACGCCCCCAGCCGCTGGTCGGATCTCCAGAAGACCGCGAATCCGGCCACCAACAGAACCGAGCCCCACGCCAGCATTCCGGCCACCACCCAGGAGTCGACCGGCTCGCCGAGCAGGCACCAGCGGGCGCAGGTGATCACGTCGTAGATCGGGTTCAGAGCGAACGCCCGCCGCCAGAACTCGCTAGTGACGAACGCATCGACGCTGAAGATCACGCCCGAGGCGTAGAACAGCAGCCTGAACACGTGCGGCAGCAGCTGGCGCACGTCTGGCACCGCCGCGCCGATGCGGGCCACCAGGAGCGCCGCCCCGAAGTTGAACACGAACTGCGCGGCCAGCACCCCGATCAGTGCCAGCCACCGCAGCGACGGACGCTCACCGGTGGCGATCACAGCCGCGAGGGCCAGCACGAGCGCGGGCACGAACGCGGCGGTCTGGCCGTTGACGGTCGCCGCGGGCAGCAGGATGCGCGGGAACTGAACGGATCGGATCAGTCCCAGATTGCGGGGGATGCACACCGCGGCGTCCTGCACGACCCGCTGGGTGAGATGGAACCAGACCACACCGACGATGAGGAAGCCCAGGAAGTTGTCCACACCGCGGCTGGTGTCGATGATCACCCCGAAGATCAGAAAATAGACCGCGACCATCAACGCCGGGTTCAGCAGGTGCCAGAGCTGACCCAACGCGGACCCCATGTTCTGGGCCCGGAGGTCCTGGACGGGGACCAGGATGGCGAAGTCCCTTCTCCGCCATACCTCGGCCAGATAGGCGACCGGCGGGGAGGGCCGCGTAAGGTCGACCAACTGCTGGTCCGGATCACTCACGACTACGATCCTAGGATCGCCGGTCGCGGCAATAATGCAACCGTGGCTCGAAGCCGGCACCTCGCAGGACAGCACCTAACCAACAAGGGCTCGACACCCCGCAGGTCGGCGGCGTGAGGTTCGAGGCGGACTTCTCAGGTCCAAGGACGGTCCTCCGGGCGTTGTTCGAGTCGGGCGACCGCCACACGGGCCGCAGCGAAGAGGGTACGGGCACGCCGATCACATACTCGGGCGAGGTCATCGAGTTCGACTACCTTCCCGACGAGATCCATCCGGACCTGCTGGGCCTGTTGTTGCTGACCATCTACTACCCCTTCGTCGGTGAGCAGGCAGTGTTCCCCGCGCCGGTATCGCCCCGCTTGGAGGCGGCGTTCCAAAACAGCTGCTTCGACCGGCAGATCCGCTTCGGCAATGTCGATCCGAGCCTCGAGCCCTACACCGGTTCGCGCCTGGCGCTCGCGTTCGGGGGCGGTACCGACTCCGCTGCGGTGCTCGCCATGTTCCCCGAGGCCTTCGTGGTACACGAGGCCCATGTTCGCGCCGGACGCGTCATGCCGTCCTTCACCCACCGGGTGGTGCGCGAGATGGGGTCGGACCGCGCCAGGGTGGTCCTGTCCAACCAGCGACACGTCTCCAGGCCCGAAGGGTGGCACAGCTGGCCGTGCGCGTTCGCGACGACTCTGCTCATGGCCACCGACCACGACTTCGGGATGATCCTGATGGGCTCCGGGCTGGAGGCGACTCTGCTCCGGACCGGTACCGGGTACTACGACCGGTTCGAGGCGAGAGGCTGGCACGGATTCACGGGCAACTACTGGCAGTCGGCCTTCAATGCGGTAGGCCTGCCGGTGTTCTCGCCGGTGTGCGGCGCGAGTGCCTTCGCCACCTCGCGGCTCTCGCTTCCTCTGATCAGATCCGGGCGCGTCTTCTCGTGCGCGCTCGATCACGGCGCGCCGTGCATGCGCTGCTCGAAGTGTCTCCGAAAGGACTTGACCCGTGCCGCAGTCGATCCGACCCATACGGTGAGATGGGAGGCCTACGACCACCCCGTCATCCATCAGCACCTTGACCGCGACCCGCTGCCGGAGGGCCATGTCTTCTCGTACTCACGGCGCGCGGTGAGCGGCCTCCCCGACTTCATCACCAACAGGGTCGCGGACCTGCCCGAGATCGAGTCACAGTGGCCGCTTCGCAGCCACCCCAAGACGTTCGAGTTCTGCGATCCGCGGTGGCGTCCGATGATCCGCGAGCGCGTCCTGGAACACCTCGAGGAAATGCGACCGGCCGACATTGCCGAAATGCAGCGGTGGGATTCGGCGCGTTGCCGGACGTGATCCGGCGTAGACCGTTCGGGCCGCCGCTCGGTCGCCTCCGCACCGCTGCCCGCTCCGGCGGCGACTATCGTCTGATCAGCGCCGACCGCCTTCTCGCAATGACCGCGAGCCCGCCGCCGACACTGAGATGCCGCCATGACTGATCCCGCCGGGCACGGCGAACGAGCCACGGCCGCGACACCCCTATCACCGCAGCCGGCGAAGGTCGACGGAAACGACTGGAAGTCCCTCGACACGATCCCTCTGGAGAGGTTCGAGCCACGTCTGCAGGCCACGGTGGTGGTTCCCTACTACGAGGCGCCGGACGCTTTGGCCCTCACCCTGGCCGGCCTGGAGCGCCAGAGCTACCCGCATCACCTCTTCGAAGTGATCGTGGTGGACGACGGGTCGGACCCGCCGTTGGAGACGCCTGGGCGGTCTCCGCTGAGCGTTCGTGTGATCCATCAGCCCGACCTCGGCTTCGGCCTGGCCCGCGCCCGCAACAACGGGGCCCGAGCCGCTCAGGGCGACATCGTCGTATTCCTCGACTGCGACATGATCCCCGCCCGCGAGTGGCTCGCCGCCCACGCCCGGTGGCATCACGCCGCCAGCGACGCCGTGTCGATCGGGTTCCGGCGACACCTCGATGTCACCGGCGTCTCGGCCGACGATGTGCGCCACTGCAGCGGAACGCTCGGCGAGATGTTCGCCGACCGGCCCTGGGACCGACCCGAATGGATCGAGTCCCACATGGCCCGCACAGCGGAGTTGACCTCCGATGACGACGACCTGTTCCGGGTGGCCTCAGGCGGGAACCTCGGGATGTCGCGCCACTTCTACTGGGAGGTCGGAGGCAACGACGAGTCGTTCACTCAGTGGGGCGCCGAGGACATCGAATTCGGCTACCGGGCCTTCACGCTCGGCGCGCTCCTCGTTCCCGAGCGCCGGGCGCTGTGCTGGCACCAGGGAGAAGGTGCCGCCCCCAGTGCCGCGGAGGCACGCAGCCTTGAACAGCAGCGGGCCAAGCTGTCGCAACTGATCGCTCACCACGGCTTCAGAAAGGCCAAGCCGGGCCGCAGCTTCGCAGTTCCCCAGTACGTGGTCAGCGTCGCGACCGACGGGGTCGGCATCGACGCTCAGATCGACACCGTCGAGAGCCTCCTGTCCGGCGACGTCCACGACTTGGTCGTCTGGATCGAGCAGAGGCAGCCAGCCGACGAGGAGGAGGCCCACGCGGCCGAGATCGTCAGACGCCTCCTCGGGGGCGACCCGAGAGTGCGCTTCGGCCCGCGGGGCGGCGCCCCGAGCGAGTTCGCCGCCTCACAGTTCCACATCTTCGTCAAGGCCGGCACGCCCGTCGCCCCGGACCTGGTATCCGGGCTCCGCAAGCAGCTGGGCGCGGCGGAGTGCGCCACCGCGCCGCAGCCCGACGGCAGCGTCGCCATGCTGGTGAGGGCCAGGAGGCTGCACCGCGAACTGCGCCGGGGCCTCGACAGAGAATCGGTCACTGCGGCCACCCTGACTCCGAGGCTGCTGCGGCACCGGGAGGAGTCGATCCCCATCGGAGCACCCAGCCTCCCCGGCGACGCCGTCGTGGGTTCCGAGGTCCCCCCCGCCGCGGATGGCGCGTCGACAGACCCAGTTGCCACGCGGCGAGAACTCGACGAACCGGACGATCCGGACCCATCACGGCGGCGGCGCCCGCGCTCCACCGGGAATCTGCCCGCGGACACGCGGGCGATATTCCGGGAACCGGCGAGCGCCGCGAACGCGGGTCAGGTGTCGAGGCTTCGGAAGTTGAGACGCATCGGCGCCTACACCGCCACCGAGGTGCGCGCGGTGCGCACCCCGGGTGACGCCGCGCGCCTGGCGCGCACTCTCGGCCTATGGGTCGTCCGGGCCGCAGGCTGGCGGATGAAATGGATCGCGTGGCGAGCACGCAGGGCCGCGTTACGAGTACGTAGGACCGTACGCAACAGTGCCCAAGGGCGACCACGCTCCACGAGGATCCGGCCTGCCACCTACCGCCTCGGTCCCTCCATCGCAGCGTGTGGTCCGCGGTCCGTGGCGGTGTTCGCGACCTGGATGGGGCTCCGAACCAAGCACTCGGTCCCCGCCCAAGTCGTGCTGTGCGACGGCATGACCCTGCCGGTCACCTGGAAACCCAGAGCGGGTGCCGCGGTGATCTCGCTGGGTGACATGGCATCAACCGCGGCTACGCCCGCCTTCGACGCCGAGCAGGTCAACCCGGCCCGGTGGCCCGAGGCAAGGAAGCGAGCAGCCGCTCTCGGGCCCAAGAAGCTGCTACCGGCCGGGCACACAGCCTCCAGGAGTGTGGATGCGGCCAACCTTGCGAGAGCGCGCCGCTACCACCACGTAGCCGACGTGGCCGCATATCACGCCGACGCCCAGGCCAGGGCGGGCGCCGTAGCAGCACTGGCAGCCAGCGGCGCGGTGGTCCGCCTCAGCGACGGCGGCGTCGAGTTGGCCGGACTGCTGGGCGAACGGCTCTTTGCCCTGCTCACCGATCCTCGCATCGAGACAGCCTCCGAGGCTCAGCGCGAAGCCCTGAGCGTGGAGATGCGACGCGAGGCGCTGCGCACGCACTCTCTGCGGTCGCGAGCCCGTCAGCTGTACGAAGCAGCGTCATTGAACGTAGGAAGCCTGCCGCTGGTGTCGGTGCTGCTGGCCACCCGACGACCGGATCGTGTGACTGAGGCGATCGCTTCCGTCGCGGCCCAGACCTACCCTCGCATCGAACTGGTGTTGGCCGCACACGGCGACGGATTCGACCGCGCTCGGCTGGAGGCACTGGCCTCCAGCAGCGGCACGGACGCCCGGGTGTTGCCCGTGCCAGCGGAGCGCGTACTGGGCGAGGTACTCAACGAGGCGCTGGAGCACAGCAAAGGCGAGTTGGTCACCAAGTTCGACGACGACGACTTCTACGGACCAGAGCACATCTGGGACCTGGTGCTGGCCCACGAGTACTCCCGAGCCACGCTGGTCGGCAAGGCGGCCGAGTACGTGTACCTGGAGGGAGTGGACCGCACCCTACGCCGGTTCCGCGGCGGCGCCGAGCGCTTCGGGCCGAAGCTGACGCTGGCCGGCGGCGCGCTGATTGTCGCCCGGAGCGACCTTGATGCGGTGGTGGGATGGCGGCCGGTGCCCTCCGGCGTCGACAGGGCTCTCATGAAGGACGTTGTCGACGGCGGGGGCCAGCTCTATCGCACGCACGGACGCGGCTACCTGCTGGTGCGGCATGCTCGCGGACACACCTGGGAGGCTGACGATGAGTATTTCCTGGAGCAGGCTGTCGAGGTTCACGACGGCTGCGACCTCGGCTTCGCCGGCGTCATCTGAAGCCTCCAGCCGGGCCGCCTCGCTACGCCCCCAAACACCGTCCGGAACCGCCGGGGGCGCTACCCCATTCCAATGGGGGGCCGCGTCTGTCGCCGCCGGGGCTCTGCTCGTGTTCACCAACGGCCCGCTCCTGCTGTTCTCCAAGCATGTGCTGGATCGCACCGGCCGGTGGGAGGACCACGCGGTCTGGCCCGTGCTGGCCGCTGCCGCCATATGCGGTGCGGCGCTGGCGGCGCGCCGAGTGCTGGGGGCTGCAGGCCGGCAGCAAGCTCGTTCCTCGCGGGTTGCGGCGGGTGCGGTGGGCTGCTTCACGTTGGCCGCGCTGGCGTCCACGCTGTGGAGCGTGGATCCCGCGGCCACGGCCTGGCGCTCGTCCGTCTATGTGGGCATGGCCCTACTGGCCTGGGCGATCGCCGGCTTCGACCACGACGAGGCAGCCGCGGTAGTGGCCACGGTCGCGGGCGCCGCGGTGGCCGCAAGCCTCCTGCTGGTGTGGCTGCGCCCCGACCTGGGACTCCATTCTGACGGCAGCTGGAAGGGCGTCTACACCAACCGCAACTCGCTCGGACCCTTGGCCGCGGTGGGAATCCTGGTCAGTGTCCGTTACCTGCTGGCGTTCCGAGGCTGGCCACGGGTCGTTGCGGCCGGCGGTGCCGCCGCGGCGATCGCGGCGCTCGTCGGCGCTGGAAGTCGCACCGCATGGATCTCGCTGGCGGTCGGGGCCACGGCCGCGACCGTGATCGGATCTCACCCCTGGCTCAGCAAACGCTGCAGCGCGGCTGCAGCCAGGACGGCCACGGCCGCGGCCACGGCCCTGGCCACCTCGGTCATGGTCGCCGCGGTAGCCGCGCAGTGGGACGTGCCCACGTTCGGCCAGCGACGCGAGATGTGGGGCCTAGTGTGGGACCGGATCGTGCAGCGCCCGTTGCTCGGGCACGGCTTCTTCACCTTCTGGGATATCGAGGAGCTGACCCAGCACGTGCTCCTGCGCCGGGGCAGCGCCCACAACAGCCTCGTCGAGGTGGGCCTGGGGCTGGGGCTGCTGGGCGCGGTGCCGTTCACGGTGATCGTCTTGCTGGCCGCGGGCAACGCCGGCTCGGCCCTGTGGCGGCGCCCCGGACCCGACACATGGTTCGGAGCCGCCCTCGTAGCCTTTCTGATCGTGGAGAACCTCACGGAGAGCTTCATCTTGTGGTTCTCCTACAGCTGGGTGCTGCTGATGGCCGCTTCCCTCAGGCCGTCCCCTGCCGCCGCGGAGCCACTGCCCGCAGCCGCGCTTCACCGAGATTCAGAGGGCGCGGGCAGATGATCGTTCCACCTCCTGCACCAGTGCGCGGAAACGACTGGCGTTCCCTCCCCGTCGCGCCGGTCGAGTTCTTCGAACCTGAAATGGTCGTCACCGTCGTGATCCCCTACTTCGAGGCGCCCGAGGCGCTGGCCCTCACGCTCGCCGGCCTGGAGGGTCAGACCTACCCGCGGGAGCTCTTCGAGGTGATCGTGGTGGACGACGGCTCGGATCCCCCGTTGGAGCTGGACCAGCCGACGCCGTTGCGGGTGCGCGTGATCCACCAGGAGGACCTGGGATTCGGGGCCGCTCGAGCCCGGAACAACGGGGCACGAGCCGCTACGGGCGACATCCTCGTGTTCCTCGACTGCGACATGGTGCCCGAAGCCGGGTGGCTGGCCTCCCACGCCCGCTGGCACCACGCCGCTCGCGATGTCGTGACTCTCGGGTTCCGCCGGCATGTCGACTTCGAAGGCATCGGCGCCGGCGAGGTCAGGGACCGACCCGGTTCGCTCGAGGAGCTCCTCGCAGAGCGACCGGCGCAGCACCCGGAATGGATAGAGCGCCGGATGGCACGTACCGACGAACTCACAGCCGGCACCGACGACATCTTCAGAGTCGTTACCAGCGGGAACTTGGGCATGTCCGCCGCGTTCTTCGCCGACGTGGGAATGTTCGACGAGTCATTCACACAGTGGGGAGCCGAGGACATCGAACTCGGCTGGCGGGCCTACGCCCTCGGAGCGGTGCTGGCCCCCGAGCGCGGCGCCCTTTGCTGGCACCAGGGTCCGGGCGCGGTGCTCTCTGAGAGCGAGACCGTAAGCCTGCAGCAGCAGCACGACAAGGTGTCGCATCTCATCCCCGACCGGAGGCTGCGCTCCGCCGCTGCGGGACGGTCTTTCACGGTGCCGCAGATCGTGGTCACGGTGGAACCCGGCGACGCTGAGCCCGACGTCATCCTGGCAACCGTCGAGCAGGTTCTGGCCAGCGACGTGCACGACTTGTCCGTCTGGGTCGAGGAGCGTCCGGCAGAGCGCTTCAAGAGACTTCATCGGCTGCTCGACCCGGACCCGCGGGCAGAAGTTGGGGCGGCTGGAGGCGCGGCGAACGCCCATCGGGCCGCCGCGTTCTTCGTCACGGTTCCCGCCGGCGCGGAAGTCACACCCAGGATGATCGGGCGGTTGCGTCAGCAGCTCGGAAAGGCGGCCTCGGGCCAGTCCGACCTCGCCTCGGGACACCGAGTCACCATCACGAGGGCCTGGGCACTCAATCGGGCTCGGCGCGGCAACCTGGCCATATCCGACGTTGGAGACGTCGTCGAGCTGGACGTTGACTCCCTCACGGTCATCCAGGGTTTGCAACCCCAGAGCCGGCTGGCCGCCCGGCTGCAGGGACCGGTCAAGGCCCTGCTGAGAGTGTGGACCCGGTTCCGGCGGCACCTGGCGACCGTGGTCGGCGTCGCGCTGCGGATCCGGAGCCCGGGGGATGTGGGGCGGTTCGCAGCGATGATCGTCCGGGCTGTCTGGTGGCGCCTCAGGAACGTCCGCCGGAGGCTGAAGATCTGGCTGGGCCTGCAGGCCAGGAGCCGCCGCCACATCGCCCGACTGGCCCGCTACCCGCTCGGGGCCGAGATAGCTGCCTCCGGGAGGGTCGCGTCGGCCGTACTGGCGGCGTCGGCCAGGGTGGCCTCTCCCGCCAGCGACCACCATGTGGACATCGTGCTCGTGGACTCGCCCGGAGCGGCGCGCTCCGTCGCGAGCGGGGCGGCCTCCCACTCGCGCCCGGCTGTGGCGGTGCTGGACGAGTTGCTTCCCCGGCTCTCGGTTCAGGCATTCGATGCGGAGGCCGTGAACCCCATCGGCTGGTCGGCGGCTCACGAGCCCGAATCGGCGACGCTGCGCTCGCAGCTTCCCTCCGCCGGGCGCGGGGTCTTCAGCCACCGGATCGGCGGAGACGCCCTGGACGAGCTGCGTTCCCTGCACCACTTGGAGGATCGGGCGACATTCCACCGGAGCGCCCAGCAGCGGGCGGCGGCTCTGGCCGCGCTGGCCGCGGCCGGCGTCCTGGTCAGCGTCCCCGACCCCGACGCCGACCTGAAGGAGTGCCTCGGCGAGCAGCTGCACGACCTGCTGGCCGGTCCGGCCGTGGCGCGTGCCTCCACCCATGAGCGAGAGCTGTTGAGCATCACCATGCGGCGCTGCGCGCTGCGAGACCATTCATTGCGAAGCCGTGCCAAGCAGATTCTGGGCGCGACGGGCATGGACTCTCACGGGCCGGAGGTCTCCATCCTCGCGCCGACGAGGCGGCCCGAGAGACTGGGCGAGGTCATCGACACCGTGCGGTCCCAGACCTACCCGCGCCTGGAGCTCGTGCTCGCCCTCCACGGTGACGGCTTCGGTGGCGACTCGGAGATCGCCGCGCTCACCGGCACCCTCCAGCATCCGGTGCAGGTGGTGCGAGTGGATGCGGACAAGCCTCTCGGGGCCGTCCTCAACGCGGCCGTCGAAGCATCCTCGGGCACTCTGCTCACCAAGATGGACGACGACGACCACTACGCCCGCGAGCACGTCTGGGACCTGGTGCTGGCCCACGAGTACTCCCGGGCCGAGCTGGTCGGGAAGTCAGCCGAGTACGTGTACCTGGAGAGACTCGACAAGACGGTGCGAGACGCCCACCGTCAGAAGTTCTCGGAACGCTTCATACCGTTCGTCGGCGTGTCCGGCGGCGTGCTGATCATCGCGCGGCATGATCTTGACGCCGCGGGCGGCTGGCGCCGCGTCCCGCGCCGGGTCGACATCGCCCTCGCCCAGGACGTCGTCGCGGTCGGCGGCAGGATCTACTGGACCCACGGTGCCGGATACCTGCGGGTGCGACACGGCGACGAGCACACGTGGACCGTCGACGACAGCCACTTCCTGGGCCGAGCCAGCGAGGTGCGCGACGGTCTAGACCTGAGCTTTGCCGGCTTCGACTGAACCGGCGACGCGGCTCATCGGCGGGTCGGGTTCGCTCAGGACTCGCGGGCGTGGGCCGCGTACTGGTGCTGCAGCAGGCTGCCGGCCACCAGCGTGCCGGCCAGGACCGCGGCCACCAGGGCCAGCTCCACCCGCAGGAACGGTTCGAAGTCGAAGCTGACCACGACCGCGAAAGCGGCGATCCCGGCGATCCATCCGACCACCGCCAGCCGGGTGTGGTCCAGCGCGACCAGGCCCAGCGCCAGCGACAGCATCAGCATCAGGCCTCCCCCGCTGGCGGCCAGCAGGGCCATGTCGCTGCGGCCCAGCTCGTCGCCGAAGACGACCCGCACGATCGGCGGCCCGATCACCGCGGCCGCGGCGGTGGTGGCCAAGGCCACGGCCGCCACCGCGGCCACGATCTTGAGTTGCATCCTGCGGAACCCGACAAGGTCGCCGTGGCCGGCCAGGGTGGCCAGGCTGGGCAGCAGGCTGGCCTTCACCGCCTGGAAGAAGAACAGCGGGATGCGGGCGATGAGCATGCCGTTGAGGAACACGCCGGGAGCCTCGGCCCCCAACTCGTCGCCGCCCACGATGTCCACCGCCACCGGCCCGACGTTGAGTATGAAGGCCTCGCCGATGGCCGCAATGAGCAGGAAGCCGAGGGCCGGCGTGAGCTCCCGGTACGTGGCGGGGGGCCCGGCTCGCACGAAGGGCCGGCGGGGGCCGGCCGCGGCGACCGTGGCGACCACCAGCGCGAAGGCGATGGCCAGCCCGTAGGCGCCCACCGCGGCCACGCCGACGATTGCCAGCACCACGGCCAGGGCCATGCGGGCCCCGCCCTCGACCACGAAGTACCAGGCGTAGCGGTCGAACATGTGGCGGCCGCCGAGGATGCCCCGCACCAGTTGGGAGCCGGCGAACGCGCCCAGGGCGAGAACGAGGGCCAGGAGCAGCTCGGGCCGGCCGTCGAGCAGGCTGTCGAGCCCGAGCGGCCAGGCCACCAGCAGGCCCGCGATGACCAGCACGAACTGTGCCGCGCCCAGCACTCCCGCCCGACTCAGCACCGGTGCGCTGCCGACTCCCCGGCTGGCCCGGTCGGCGGTGGCCCGGGCCACCTCCTGCTCGAGGGGCTGGAACAGCCCGAAGCCGCCGATGTTGACCAGGGCCCACAGCACGGCCAGGCTGCCGTAGCCGTCGTCGCCCAGGGCGCTCTGGGCCACCACCAGGTACCCGTAGGTGGTTAGGCCGTTGAAGACCAGCCCCCAGAGGATCCAAGAGGTGCCGAAGGGCAGCAGGCTGACTACGCGCCCCCGGAGATTGTTCAGCAACTGTCCGATGGCGCGGTCCTTCTGCTTCGCTCCTGTTCGCTGCGCTCACGGGCCGCTCGGGCCACGGCCTCGCTAGCGCTCGGCCTCAGGCAGGAACTTGAACCTCCGGAGTCTAGATTGCGACGAGGCTAGAGGTAGCTAGGAGAGCGTCGGCATGCAGAGGCCGTCGAGTTCGCCGACCTGGATGCGGTCCCGGTTGTCGTAGGTGACCTCGTTGGAGGGGTCGGGCCGCAGCTTGAACTCGCGGAAGCTCATCTCCAGAGCGTCGAAGGCCACCAGGCGGCCCCGCAGCGAGTCCCCCACTCCCAGGATCAGCTTGATGGCCTCCAGGGCCTGCACGCTGCCGACGATGCCGGGCAGCACGCCCAGCACTCCGGCCTCGGCGCAGCTCGGCGCCATCTCCGGCGGAGGGGGCTCGGGCAGCATGTCGCGGTAGGTGGGCCCGTTGCGGGGGTCGAACACGGTGACCTGGCCCTCGAAGCGGAAGATCGACCCGTGTACCACCGGTATGCCGAGCTTCACTGAGGCGTCGTTGAGCAGGTAGCGGCTCGGGAAGTTGTCGGCCCCGTCGACCACCACGTCGTAGCCGTCGAGGATCTCCATGACGTTGTCGGCGCCGAGCCGGGCGTCGTAGGTGACGACGTTGACGTCGGGGTTCAGCGCGGTGAGGGTCTTCTTGGCCGAGTCGACCTTGCGGTCGCCCACCCGGTCGACGTTGTGCAGGACCTGGCGCTGGAGGTTGGACTCGTCGACCACGTCCATGTCGATGATGCCGATGGTGCCCACTCCCGCGGCCGCGAGGTACAGCGCCGCCGGGGAGCCGAGACCTCCCGCGCCGAGCAGCAGGACCTTGGCGTCGAGCAGCTTGAGCTGCCCGTCCTCGCCCACCTCGGGCACCAGCAGGTGGCGCTGGTAGCGGTTGCGCTGATCGGGCGACAGGGTGCGGGGCCGCGCCCAGGCCCGGCCCTCGTCCTTCCACTTGTTGAAGCCGCCGTCCATGGACACCACGTCGGTGTAGCCCATCTGCTCGAGCGTCACCGCCGCGAAGGCGGAGCGCACGCCGCCCGCGCACATGGCCACCAGCGGGGTGGACCGGTCGGACACGCGGTTCTCGATGCTCGACTCGAGCTGGCCCCGCGGGATGTGCACGGAGCCGGCGATGGCTCCCTGCTCGTACTCGTCGGGCTCGCGCACGTCGAGCAGGGTCCAGCCCTCGCTCAGCAGCTGCTCGCCGCCGGCGGTGTCGACCTCGCGGATCTCGGCCTTGGCCTGCTGCAATAGTTCTCTGAAGCTCGCCATCGGTCGTTCGCTCCTGTTCGCTTCGCTCACGGGCCGCTCGGGCCACGGCCTCGCAAGCTCGGCCTCTGGCTAAACCCTACCTGTCTTGTCAGGATTTAGCCACCCCAGCGAGGACCGGTGACTAGTCGATGGGATCTAGCCCGCAGATCACCGGTAGCACTTCGCTGATGGAGCCGCCCACCAGCACGTCGGCCAGCGCGTCGAACTCGGTGGGCTCGCCGTTCACGATGACCAGGCCGGCCCCCGACTGCGCGGCCAGGGGGGCGGTCATGTTGATGGGCGACACGGCCAGCGTCGTGCCCACCGCCAGGAACAGGTCGCATTCCACGGCGGCCCGCTCGGCTCGGGCCAGGTCGACCGGGTTGAGGCTCTGGCCGAACGACACCGTGGCCGCTTTCAGGATCCATCCGCAAAGGGGGCACTGCGGGTCCGGCTCCCCGGCCCGCACCCGATCCAGAGCGACCTCGATGTCGTCGCGGTAGTCGCACGACAGGCACTGCACCTTGCGGGTCGTGCCGTGTATCTCGACCACCCGTTCGGGATCGCTGCCGGCCCGCTGGTGGAGCTCGTCCACGTTCTGGGTGATCAGCAGATTGAGCTTGCCCCGCTGCTCCAGGTGGACTAGCGCTTCGTGGCCCCGGTTCGGCTCGACGTCAGCCCACAGCGCTCCAGAAGCCCGGCGGGCCCAGTTGCTGCGGCGCACTTCGGGATCCGACACGTAGACGTTGATGTTCGAGGCCCGCTCGGCCGCGGGATCGCGTGTCCATAGCCCCTTCGGACCCCGGAAGTCGGGCAGTCCGCTGTCGGTGGAGATGCCGGCCCCGGTGAGGACAGTGACGCGTTCGGCGGCATCGACCATCCGGCGGGCCGCGGCGACCGCGGCCGCAGCATCCGCGAGCACGCCGCCAGAGTAGCGGAGCCGGCGCGGCCATCGGCCTTGCTTGCTAAATCAGCAGAAAAAATGTCTTGAGATTTCTGTTTGACAAGCATCGACTGTCAACATATGTTCAGACATTGACACTTCCCCCGGACATCTTGCAACTGAGGCGCTCGCGAGCGCCCGCATTCTTGGAGAGACATCATGACTTCGTCCATCAACCTCCCGCCTGCGGTCCTCGACTCAGAGGTGATCACGCTGATTCCATGGATCGACCACCGCGTCGACGCCTTCGGTCACGACCCGAGATCCACCTACGTCGAACAGTTCTGGCTCGGAACGCTGGGCCCTTCCACCACCTGGTTCCTGCGCCATTGCGCCAACCTGCTCGACGACGCCGGCAGCACGGCCGTCAATCTGCGGGAAACAGCCGGCACCCTGGGTATCGGACACGAGGGCGGCTCGCGCAGCGCCATGTCAAAGACGGTTGCTAGAGCCTGCCGGTTCCGGGCGGCACGATCCGTGGGGTCGGCAACCCTGGCCGTCCGCCTTCGACTGCCGCAACTCAGCTACCGCCAGGTGCAACGCCTGCCAGAACCGGTGCAGCGACGCCATGAAGAGTACCTTGCGGTCAACTTGAGTCGGGACGAGGTGTGCCGGCAGCAGTCGCGGGCCCGGCGGCTGGCCGTGTGCCTGATCGAGTGCGGTGACAGCTTCGAACAGACAGAGAGGCTGCTGGCTCGGATGAGCTACCACCCCGCCATCGTTGCCGAGGCAGTCCGCTGGGCATGGAGCCTCCATCACGGGCGGTCTTCCCCCGAGGCGGCCTGACTTCCGCTCCTGCCGTGATGTAGCGTCGGAACCGGTCAGGGGGTGCACATGGAGCCCGGAATACCCACCGGTATCGACGACATCGACGACGAATGGCTGTCGCACGCCATGGGTTCGCCGGTGCGGATCACCGGCATCGACGACATCGGGACCGGGGTCGGGATGATCGGCGCCATCTACCGGGCGACGCTGGAGGGTGACGGCCCCGACACCGTGGTCTTCAAGATGCCCGGCCTCGACGAGACGGCCCGCTTCACGGCCCAGATCCTGCGCCTCAACATCCGCGAGGTCGGCTTCTACCGGGAACTGGCCGCCGAGAGCCCCATCCGGGTCCCCCACTGCCACTTCGGTGCCGTCGATCCCGAAACCCACGAGTTCGTGCTGGTGCTGGAGGACGTGGGCTCGTACCGGGCCGTCAGCCAGATCGGGGGCATGGGCCGGGCCGACGCCGAGCAGGCCGTGGACGAGCTGGCCGCCTGGCACGCCCACTGGTGGGGCAAGGCCGACCCGATCGTGGAGCGCGGCACCGCGATGGCAATCCACGATCCCATCTACCCGATGCTGCTGCCGCCGGTGTTCTCCGACGGCTGGGCCAAGGTCCGGGGGGCGATGAGCGTCCCCCGGGTCGTAGAGACGGTCGCCGACGGCTGGGTGGAGGCCCTGCCCGAGATGCTGGGGTCGCTGGCGACGACGCCGAGCACCCTGGTCCACGGCGACTACCGGGCCGACAACATGTTCTTCGACGACGACGGGCGGGTCGTGCTGCTCGACTTCCAGGTCATCGGCCAGTCCATGCCCGTGGGTGACCTGGCCTACTTCGTCACCGGGAGCCTCTCCCCCGCTACCGCCTCGGAGATCGAGCCGGGGCTGTACGAGCGCTGGCTGAGCGCCCTCGCATCGGAGGGGGCACCCGAGTCGGAGCTCGACGGGATGTGGGACATCTACCGCGGCGCGGTGCTGTTCTGCGTCTGCTACCCGATGATCGCCGGCGCGGGCATGGACCTCACCGACGAGCGCCAGCGGGGATTGCTGGAGGCCACCTTCGAGCGCTTCGAGCGGGCTGCCGACGAGCTGAGCCTGACGGACCTGCTCTGAGCGGCTGCGACTCTCGCGCGGCGTTCTAGCCGGACCCCCTGAACGACAAGGCCAGCTCGACCAGGGTGCGCACGCCAAAGCCGGTACCGCCCTTGGAGATCTCGCCATCGAGGGAATCCATGTGACACCGGTGATGCAAGGGTGATACTCTTTAGGCAGCCGGGTGAGCGACAATCGAGGAGAGTTGACCATGAGTCAAACACCCGATGCTCCGGCTGCCTGGCCTGCCGAGCACAGCGAGACTAGCAGTTGGCTGATGCGCCTAGTCATGACCGAGAGATTCCAGATCATCAACGCGATTGCGGCCGTGCCCCTCGTGGCGGTCTGCATCGCGATGCTGAACGGCAACTATCACCCTGTCGCCGTCGCCGTATTGTCGTGGCCGCTGTTGATTCCGATATGGGTCTTCGGCAGAAAACTCACCGGCAGGCCCGTCGTACGGACTCGCTCGCAATAATCAGGTCGACTCGGCTGTTGAGAAGTTGCTCGTCGACGGCGGGGTGATCTGTGTCACCGGATTCGTGTGCAGCATTGTGCGCTTCAATGGCTGATCCCCAGACGTTTTCGGCGCGGGCCTGACCAACTGCTGCGGCGCGACAGTCCGATGACGAAGCGCCGCAGCCAGCCAGCACCAACAACAGGACTGCCCCCGGCACGGCAAGGTACCTACGTGTCGTCAATAGTAGGGGTGGTTGGGCGGGGCCATTCCACGCCGGGTAAGCGTTCCGGTTGGCCCCGCCCAACGCTCCTTTTGAGCAGGGCATCTAGCTGTGCGCCCAGCGCAGAACCTGTTCGCAGGCGACGTACGTGCCGCCAGCCGCGACCCCGCCAGCCACGGGGTTTCCTCCAGTCGCACCGGTCGCCGCCGATGCCGCGACCGTTGCGACGGTCGTGCATACGACGACGTGGTACCAGTGGCCGTGTGGAATGCCGCAGACCTGTGTCCACACCGGCCCATATATCGGTCGGCTGTAGTCGGGCCGCACGCCGGAATCTTGCGGGCCGCTGGGGGCGACCTGCGTAGTGTGGTAGCCAACTACGCCTTGGACGTAGCGGCCCTCACACTTGGTGTGAGCGGAGGCGGGTTCGGGGTCTACGGCAGCGTCCACGACGAGGCCAGCACCGGCCAGCGTCAACACCACTAGAAGGGCCAAGGTGACACGCAACATCAGTTCTGTGACTTTCTGCTTGCCGCTCACCCGGCGTCTGAAATAACTGTATAGCAAGAAATAAAGGAACCTGTCAACTCTTCATGACATTTTTGATCGAATGACTACGAATTGCTGAGCCAAGCTCCCTAGCGGGCATCAAGACGGACGGGTCGTGCTGCTCAACTTCCAGGTCATCGGCCAGTCCCATGCCGGTGGGCGACCTGGCCTACTTCGTCACCGGGAGCCTCTCCCCCGCCACCGCCTCGGAGATCGAGCAGTCGCTCTACGACGCTGACTCAGCGCCCTCGCATCGGAGGGCGACGCGCTCAGCCATGCGCCTCTCAGCCAAGAAGGGAGACGATCGGGCCGACCGTATCGTGGCGGAAGCCAACGCTACTGAGCTAGCTGGCGAGCTGAGGACCATGCTGACGTCCTGCGGTCGCACCGCCTTCAGCTGCTAGAGGACACCCTCACGAGCCAAGAGGCGAGTCTTCATGACACTGCCATAGCCCCACTTGCCGACATCCTGGGTCTTTCGGAATGTCTCATGGACAACGCGGTGGCAGGGAACCAGCAGCGGTACAGGGTTCCGTCTCATCGCTTCGCTCACCGGTCTGTATGCGTTGGGGCGTCCGATCACCCGCGCAACATCTTTGTAGGTCCTCACTTCTCCACGAGGAATGCGAGTGGTGGCCAACAGAGCGTCCCTGTGGACCGGTGCGCTCGCTAGCGACGAGAGATCGATTGGCACATCAGTGCGCCCTGCCTCTAACGCCGCTTGCACCTTCTTGACCAGCTTCGGATCGCGGTCGGGATCCGGTCCAACTTCCACATCAACGCCGATTTCATCACGCAGAAGGGCGACGAACCCGTTGGGATCCATGACTCCCCATTTGGATGCGCTCAGACCTGACTCGGGATCGCAGGCGAGGTCTCCATCCTGTGCGACCCGCAAGGCTGAGACCCTCCCGCTGTGGTGGGCCACGAAGACGGACCCAAGAGGACTGTCCACCGCGAACCAGGCGTGGACCGGCACATGAACGCCCGTGCGACTGCCGCGCGAGCCATGCGGCAAGCGCATCGCCTTGTGGGCGCCGGAAGGGTCGGCCCTGGCAGTCTCGTTCCCGGCGGCGTTGAACTCTCTCAGTAGGTGCTTGGCTTTGTCCGTCTCCATCGCGTCCACAGCCTCAAGCAGCTTGACTACGCCACCGATTACGATCGCAACATCGTGACGCTCAATGCGCTCGTGGTGTGCCCATCGATGGCGCTCTTCTCGAAGTGTTCCCACTAGCTTCCTGATGACGCCGCGATCTGAAGTCGGGAACTGGCCACCGACCTGTTCCCAACGCTCGTCAATCACTCGCAACAAGTAGCTGGGATCGCCTGTGGAGTCCGCGCCCGCTGAGGTCATCGGCGTGTGACGTTGGACGAAGGGCTTGAGTCCTCTTGCCAGCAACTGTAAGGCCTCATCCACCCAGGTCCGGTTGCTCACATTCACCGTTCAGACTCCTCTCGTGGCGACCGCCGACTGGAACCCTAGGCGTCGACCATGACGCGAGGCTCTAGGACAGACCCACAAGATGCAGTCGCCGTTGGCGAGCAACAGCAAGAAGCTGAACGCCGGAAGGGGTCCGGTCGGCAAGACCGCCGTCGTCGGTGCCCGCGACCGGGCGACGGGCCACGTCGCGGCTCAGGTCATCGACTCGGTGGACGCCGAAACGCTGCAAGGGTTCGTCACCGACCGCACCGCGGAGGGTGCCCGCGTGTTCACCGACGGTGAAGCCGCCTATCGGGGCCTGCCCCGCCGTTCTTCGGTGTCGCATTCGACCGGCGAGTACGTCCGCCGGGAGGGCAAGGTCAAGGTCCACACCAACGAGATCGAGTCGCTGTGGTCCACGCTGAAGCGGGCGCACAAGGGCGTCTACTACCGCCTGTCCGCCAAGCACCTACAGCGCTATGTGGACTCGTTCGCTGCGAAGCGCAACATCCGCGACGCGGACACCATCGACCAGATGGCCGCGGTGGTGGCGTCGATGTTCGGCCGGGAGATCACCTACGACAAGCTGATCGCCGGGGATCGAGGCTTGGCCGTGGATGAGTTCCTCACGTTGGTAGGGGGTAGAAAATATACAACCGCATCCTGATACGGAGGACAGATGACCACTAAGGCGCAGCGCCGCCAGCGAGATCGTCTCCTGGATCAGCAGAATGGTCTGTGCGGGATCTGTTGGCTCCCCATTAGCGACCAGGCCAAGGCAAGCAAGAACTACGAAAGAGAGCACATTCTGCCGAAGGTCTGGTATCGCGATTTGAGCATGGAAGGCAAGGACGACGTGTCCAATCTGCAAGCAGCGCACAAGGCATGCGGACAGATGAAAGATCGGGAGTGGCTGCCCTGGAACAGACATCTATTGGCCGCCGTGACGAGTTTTGGAGAGATGCCCGGACCAGATACCTCAGCTTCTTTGATCCCATACTTGGCCGTATATCGCAGCGAGCAGTACCTGATATCGCCTCCGACAATGGAAGATCCCGGGTTCCGCCAATGGCTCGACACTGAACCGCGAAGGTCGTGGCGCACAAACTCCTACCGCGCCTGGAACGACCAGGCTGAGTTCATGTACAGAAGGGCTATAGATCATTATGTAGCTCGACAGCCCGTGCATGACCTCACCGGCATCCAGCCCATGTCTTGGGAAACGTGGGAAGCCACCGTGGAGTTGTCGCCCGGACTTGATGGATTTGTGATGAGTCGCATCCCCGGAACCACCAGGAAGGGACCATGAAGGTTGAGCAGCGCAGCGTGCCTGTCCGCGATCTCGTGGACGGCTACAGCGATGACGGTGCTGGGGGCGTGGTCGGCTACGGTCGCCTACTGGATATCCGTCCGCCGAGCTGAGCCTGACTGACCTGCTCTGAGTCCCGCCCTTTGGCTCAGTTGCTCGAGGTGTACGACAAAGCGAGCTCGACCAGGGTGCGCACGCCGAAGCCGGTGCCGCCCTTGGAGATCTCGCCGTCGTCCGACTCGGCCCGGGCCGGACCGGCGATGTCGAGGTGGGCCCAGGGGATGCCGTCGGCCACGAACTGCTGCAGGATCAACCCCGCGGTCAGAGCGCCCCCGTGGGTGCCGCCGATGTTCTTCATGTCGGCCACGTTCGACTCGAACTGCTTGGCGTAGTCGGCGGGCAGCGGCAGCGGCCACACCCGCTCCCCGGCGCGGTCCGCGGCGGCGCGGATCTCATCGATCAGCGGCTCGTCGTTCCCCATCAACCCCGCGATGGAGGGACCCAGCGCCACCATGCAGGCGCCGGTGAGGGTGGCCAGGTCGACGATGGCGTCGGGTTCGTCCTCGCAGGCCAGCGACAGGGCGTCGGCCAGGATCAGCCGGCCCTCGGCATCGGTGTTGAGCACCTCGATGGTCTTGCCGTTGCGGATGGTGAGAACGTCGCCGGGCCGGGTGGCGTCGCCGCCGAGCATGTTGTCGGTCATGGGCAGGTACCCCTTGACCCGGACGGGCGCGCCGACCGCGGGCAGCACCGACATGGCCCCGATGATCGCCGCGGCCCCGCACATGTCCATCTTCATGGCCATCATTCCCTGGGCGGTCTTGATGGACAGGCCTCCGGCGTCGAACGTGATCCCCTTGCCCACGTAGGCCAGCGTCGCGGCGGGGTCGTCCGCGGGCTCGTAGGTCAACTCCACGTAGCGCGGCGGATGGGTGCTGCCCCGGTTGACGCCGAGCAGGCCGCCGAGCCGCTGCTTCTTGATCTCCGCCTCGTTCCAGACCCTCGACTTCAGTCCGGCCTTGCGGGCGACGGCCGCAGCCTTGCGGGCGAAGGCCGGGGCAGTGAGCGAGCCGCCGGGCTCGTTGGACAGGTCGCGGGCCACGCACACCCCCGCGGCGATGGTGGAGCCCCGGGCCAGGGCGTTCTTGGCCGCGGCCGATGTGCTTCCCACCACGTCGACCCTGGCCAGCTTGGGAGCGCCGTTGCCGCCGCTGGAGCCGTCGGCGGACGACTTGTAGACGGTGTAGCGGTAGCCGCCCAGGATCACGCCCTCGGCGAGCGCCTGACGGGCGGCGTCGTCGTCCAAGTCGGAATCGGCGGGAAGCCGCACCGCTGCCCGTGCGTGACGCGAGCACGAGCGAGCCAGCGCCGCGCCGGCTCGCCGGACGGTGGCCGCGGTGACTTCGGCAGCCGGGCCGACGCCGACCAGCCCGGCGAAGCCGCCGCCGGCCGGCTGCAGATGGACCTGCTCCGCCTTGCCCCTGAACCCGGTGGTGTCCAAGACCGCCGCGTCGAAACCGTCTATGCCAGCTTCGACATCCTCGGCGGTGACAAGAGAAACACTGGCGGTGGCCGCCTTGGGCACGGAGCGAACTGCATGGACTGTGATCGGCATCCGGTCAGACTAATGGGCTGCCCGACTAGCCCGATGCTGGGGCGGGGAGGTCCTGCTCGACGGTGAGCGTCGGCGCGAACAGGTCCCCGAGTTGTTCAACCCGGTCGAGGACTTCGGAGGCGGTGAACGACAGCGGCTCGCCGTCGGCCCCGTCGGACACCTCGTCCCAGGTGATGGGCGCGGACACGGTGGGACGGTCCAGGCCCCTCAGCGAGTAGGGGGCGATGGTGGTCTTGAAGCGGGCGTTCTGGCTCCAGTCGATGAACACCTTCTGTGGCCGCAGGCTGCGCTTCATCACCGACACCACCAGTGCCGGCAGTCGCTTCTCGAGCAGCTGGGCCACGGCCAGGGCGAAGCCGGCCGCGTGGTCGTGGGAGTGGGGCCGGTTGAGGGGCACGTAGAGCTGCATCCCCTTGCTGCCCGAGGTCTTCGGCCATCCGGACAGGCCGACCGACTCCAGAACCTCGCAGACATGCAGGGCCACTTGGCAGCACTCGACGATCGTGGCCGGCTTGCCCGGGTCGAGGTCGAACACGACCATGGTGGGCGAGTCGAGGTCGCCGCAGCGGGCCATCGGGGCGTGGATCTCCAGCGCGGCCAGGTTGGCCGACCAGGCCAGCGCGGCCACGGAGTCGAGGCGGCAATATTCGATCGGCCCGCCCCTGTCGCCCGGACCACGGCACGTGGGAACCCAGTCGGGACGGTGCTTCGGGCAGCGCTTCTCGAAGAACGATTCGGCGGTCACGCCGTCGGGCCAGCGCCGCAGGGTGACACCCCGGTCGCCGACGTGGGGAAGCATCGCCGGCGCGACCCGCACGTAGTAGTCGATCACCTGCGCTTTGGTGAACCCGGTCAGCGGGTACATGACCTTGTCGAGGTTGCTGACCGACAGCCGGCGCCCATCGATGGTGACGGGCACGCGCTCGGGTGCGCTCACTGATCCGCCCGAACCGCGACCCGCCCCGCTCGACCTCTCAGGCCGACTTGCGGATCTTCGTCGCCGGTTCCTCGGGCTTCGCCTCCGGCTCCGCGGCGGCCTCGCCCCCGGTGGGGTGGCGCTTGCGGGCCTCCTTGGCCGCGGCGACCGAGGCCTCCAGCGCGGCCATGAGATCGACAACGGTGTCGGACGCCGGTGCGGCCGGCGCCACCGTGGCCGTGGTGTCGCCGGAGGCCTTGCGCTCGATGAGCTCCAGCACCGCCTCCCGGTAGGAGTCGGTGTAGCGGTCGGGCTCGAATTCGGCCTCGAGGGCGGCGATGAGCTGGCGGGCCATGGCCGTCTCCCGCTCGTCCACGTCAATGCCGTCCAGCCCTTCGAAGCCGTCGATGTCGTCCGGCGCCACCAGCTCGTCGGAGTACACCATGGTCGACAGCATCAGCCGCCCGTCGACGGGACGGACGGCGGCCAGGTACTGCTTCGAGCGCATCACGAAGTGGCAGACGGCCACCTTGTCGGCCTCGTCCATGGCCTCGGCCAGCAGCTTGTAGGGCTTGGCCGCGGCCTCGTCGGGAACCAGGTGGTAGGCGCTGTCGTAGAAGACGGGATCGATGTCGGCTAGGTCGATGAAGGCGTCGATGTCGATGGTGCGGGCCGCGACCGGGGCCAGCTCCTCCAGCTCGCGGTCGGTGACGGTGACATAGTCGCCCGACGCCAGCTCGTAGCCCTTGATGATCCGCTCGGGCGGCAACTCGGTGTCGTCGGCCGACGACACCTTCTTGTAGCGCACCCGGGCGCCGGTCTCGGCGTCGAGCTGGTTGAAGCGCACGTTCTTGCGGCTCACCGCGCTGAAGAGCTGCACGGGAATCGTGACCAGTCCGAAGCTGATCGATCCCTTCCAGATCACTCTCGGCACTGTTGGCCTCCTCGCATCGGCCCGGGCCCGGCGTAGCCGGAACCCGGCGCGCAGGCCTCCGCACCGCCTAGTTGAGTTTAGGGCGCGAGCAGGATGCGGGCCACCAGGTCCTGACCGAAGGCGGTGACGATGGCCAGGTACACCAAGCCGGTGGCGGCCATCACCGCCGAGTACTGGCGCTCACGCAGCGCGGCTCTCGCTACCGCCACCAGCAGCAGTGTCGTGGCGGTGGAGGCCACCCAGAACCAGCCCAGCAGGCCGTTGTAGCCGTCGTCGATGGTGCCGTTGAGCACCGACACCATGCCCGTGGGCCACAGCATCACGATCGTCTCGGGCACCCAGATCACCGCCGCGGCCCGGATCATCTGCAGTAGCGGCCCTCGGGCCAGGCCGGGCTGGACCAGGTACCAGTGGCCCAGCAGCATTGCGCTCAGCACCGCCCCGCAGAACAGGGCGCCGACGAGGGTGCGAGCCACCGCCAGCCCGGCGGGGCCCCCGGCCGCCAACGCGCCCAGCAGGACCGCGATCAGACCGGCCGTCGCTGCGAGCAGATCCAGCACCGGAGGGAACTCGGGCGCAGCGGGATCGAAGCGGGTCTCGGCCCGGTCGATGCCGGTCATCTCCGCCACCCGGGCCGACCGGCGCGCCACCTGGGCCCGCTGACCGGCCACGCCCGCCGACCGGCGCGCCACCGAGACTGCTCCCGCGACCAGCCCGGCTAAGGCGAAGACCATCGTGGCCACCTCGCGGCTCCAGGTCGGCTCGGCCAATAGCGCGGTAACCAGAGAGCCCCCGGCCAAAGCCAGGAACACTCCCCGCATCAGCCATCCGTATCCGAGCCCGACCTCGCGGCGGCGGGTGGTCACCCAAAGGAAGAACCACCCGCCCGCGGCCCAGCCGACCAGCAGCGTGGCGGCGTCGAGTTCGACCATGGCGGCGAGGCAGGCCGCTCAGGCGACGACGGCCAAGTTGTGGTCGGCGCGGTTGAGGGGGTCGGGACCGTCCGGCGAGGCGGCCACGATGTCCTCCAAGCGGGCACCCCACCGGCCGGGCACATAAATCCCCGGCTCCACCGAGAAGGCGTTGCCCGCCTCCAGCGGCCGGACGTTGCCCTCCACGATGTACGGGTCCTCGTGGGCCTCGGTCCCGATCCCGTGGCCGGTGCGGTGCACGAAGAAGTCTCCGTATCCGGCGGCGGCGATGATCGACCGGGCCGCCCGGTCCACATCCTGGGCAGGGGTGCCCACCGCTGCTGCGGCCACGCCGGCCGCCTGCGCTTCGAACAGGACGCCGTACAGCTCGACGAACTCCGACGGCGGCTCGCCGGTGTACACGCAGCGGGTGATGTCCGAGCAGTAGCCGACGCCGTCGTCGCCCACCATCGTGCCGCCGAAGTCACACAGCACGACCTCGCCGGCGCCGATCACCCTAGGTCCGGGTTCATGATGCGGGCTGGCTGCGTTGTCGCCGGCGGCCACGATGGCGAAGTTCACCCGGTCGTGGCCCTCGGCCACGATCTGGCGGCCCAACTCGGTCGAGACCTCGGCCTCGGTCCGTCCCACCAGCCCGATCTCGCCCCGCTGGAGCCGGCCCGCGATCCTGTCCACCGCGGCTCCAGCGGCCCGCAGACGCTCGATCTCATCGGCCGTCTTCACTGAGCGGATCGGGGCGGTGACATCCGAGCCACGCCTCCAGGCCGCGTCCGGCATGACCGTCATCAACTCCACCAAGAACCGGGACCACATGTGGTCCCCGACCGCGGCCACCGTCGCGGCTCCGGCCAGGCCGGCCACGATGTCCACCGGGTCCTCGGTCTCGTCCCAGGGCCGCATCCCGAAGACATCGGGACGCTCGGCCACCCGGGGAGCCTCCATCCGGGGCACGACCAGCGTGGCCTCGCCGTCGCAGGGCACCACCAGCATGGTGAGACGCTCCAGCGGCATGGCTTCATAGCCGCAGAAGTACGGCAGGTCGGCCCCCACCGACAGCAGCAGCACGTCCACGCCCTGCTCAGCCATCAACGCCCGGGCCCTGTCCAGCCGATCGGTGAACATGGGCGCAGCCTAGGTTCGTGCCGGGGCGGCCTCCACGGCGGCGTCGGCGGCCTGGCGGGCGTGGTAGCTGGAACGGGTCAGGGGCGAGGCCTCTACATGGCGGATGCCCATCGACTCGCCGATCTCCTTCCATCGCTCGAACGCCTCCGGCGGCCACCAGCGATCAACCGGAAGATGGCGTGCGCTGGGACGCAGGTACTGGCCGATGGTCACGATTTCGGTTCCGGCTGCATGCAGGTCCGCCAGGGTCTGGACCACCTCGTCGTGGGTCTCGCCCATGCCCGCGATGATTGACGACTTGGTGGTCAGTCCCTCCGCCTTCGCCCTGGCCAACACCGCCAGGCTGCGGGCATAGCCGGCTGACGGGCGTACCGCTCGCTGGAGCCGGGCAACGGTCTCGATGTTGTGGTTGAGCACGTCGGGACGTGCATCGAACACCGTCTGGAGGGCGGCCGCTTCACCACCGAGGTCGCTTATCAGCGTCTCGACACGGGCCGCAGGCAGGCGATGCCGGACCGCGGCCACCGTGTCGGCCACGACGGTTGCTCCCCCGTCGGCCAGATCATCGCGGGCCACCATGGTCACCACCACGTGCTCGAGGCCCATCCGGACGGCCGCCTCAGCCACCCGCTCCGGCTCCTCCGAGTCCACCGGACCGGGGCGGCGGGTGTCGACCAGGCAGAAACCGCAGGCCCGGGTGCAGCGCTCGCCGAGAATCATGAAGGTCGCGGTGCCGTCGTTCCAGCACTCGGAGATGTTGGGGCAGCCGGCCTCCTCGCAGACGGTCACCAGGTCGAGACCACGCAGCGTCGAGCGGACCTCGTGGAACGTCGGCCCGGTGCTGAGCGGCACCCGCATCCATTCCGGCTTGCGTGACCGCAGCGGCACCGGCTCGTGGCTCTCGCCGTCCAGCCGGGCAGCCTCCAGCCGGCCCAGCAGGCGCAGCGACACTCCCTCGGCCGCGGCTCCGGCCTCGGGGCTGCCGTCCGTCGCCGTTTCGGCATCCGCCGAGCCGTTCGCCGCGTCCCGGGTGAACCGGGCCATGTCCGCAGGAGCCACCCGGTGGGCGACATCGGCCCGGTCGATGCGGCCGTGCGCGCCCCATGTCCCAGCAGCCCGTTGCGCCACGAGGTCCACGACCTGTTGCATCGACACGCCGATGCCCTCGGCCGCCAACGATGTCACTCCCAGGCCGGTGATCCCGCAGGGCACGATCCGAGCGAACCACTCCAGGTCGGGATCGACGTTGAGCGCGAAGCCGTGCATGGAGCGGGCCCGCGACAGCCTCACGCCGATGGCGGCAATCTTCCGGGGCCGCAGCCCCTCGGGGTCGACCCACACCCCGGTGTGACGCTCGAGACGTCCCGCCTCGAGCCCCAGATCGGCTAGGACGTCGATCAACAGCTGCTCCACGCCGCTCACGTAAGCGGCGGTGTCCGCCATCCCGCCGCCGCGCCGGCCGGGCACGGTGAGAATCGGATAGCCCACCAGTTGCCCGGGTCCGTGGTAGGTGACCTCGCCGCCCCGGTCGGTCTCCACCACCGAGCCGCCCAGCGCCTCGACGTCGACCAGCAGGTGCTCGCGCCGGCCCCGGCGGCCCAGGGTCACCACATGGGGATGCTCGAGCAGGAGAAGGTGGTCGTCGGAGGAGTGGCCGTGAAGGCGGCGTTGGAGTGCCAGGGCATCGTCGTAGGCCACACGGCCGAGCCAGCGGATCCGCAGGACGGGCCGGTCAGTGGCCACCAGCGACGAGCTCAGCGGATCTCAGCCTCCCAGTCGCGGGTCTCGATGATCTCCTTGGTCCGGTGGAGGAACGCAGCCGCGTAGGCGCCGTCGAACGCTCGGTGGTCCCAGGCCATGGCCAGCACGCCCATCGAGTGGATGGCGATGGACTCGTTGCCATAGGTGTCGGTCACCACCACCGGCTTGCGGGAGACGCCGTCGGTGCTCAGGATGGCCACCTGGGGCTGGTTGATGATCGGGAACTGCATCATCGTCCCGTACTGGCCGGCGTTGGTGAGCGTGAACGTGCCCCCGGCCAGGTCGTCGGGTCCGAGCTTGCGGCTGCGGGCCCGGTTGGCCAGATCCACGATGTCCCGGGCGATCTGGCGGAGGCGCTTGCCCTCGGCACTGTGGATCACCGGAGCCAGCAGCCCTTGGAAGTCGATGTCCACTGCGACGGCCAGGTTGACGCCGGCGTGGACCACCAGTTCGTCCCCTCCGAAGCTGGCATTGAGATGCGGGTAGTCGCGCAGAGCGTCGACCACGGCCCTGGCGATGAATGGCAGGTAGGTGAGGCTGAAGCCCTCCTCCGCCTTCCACGCCTGCTTGGCGGCCCGGCGGACCTTCTCCACTCCCTCGTAGTCGACCTCTATGGCGGTGAGGACGTGAGGCGATGTCTGCTTGGACATCACCATGTGCTCTGCGGTACGCCGCCGGATGTTGTTGAGGGGCACCACGCTGTCGCCGCTGCGGACAACGACTGAAGGCACCGCTGATCGTCTGGCCCGGCGTGAGCGCTTGGGTTCCTCAGGGGCGGCAGCCGGAGGCGGGGGCTCAGCCTCAGCGGCAGCCGGATCCTCAGCGGCCACCGGAGCCTCAGCGGCTACCGGAGCCTCAGCCGAGGCGCGGGCCCTTATGGCTTGCTCGACATCGGCGCGGGTGATGCGGCCGCCGAGGCCGGTGCCGGTCAGCAAGGACGGATCGAGGTTGTTCTCGCTGATCAGGCGGCGCACCACCGGCGACAGCACGATCCCCGCCGCCCGGAACGCCCCGGCGGACTTCGGCTCCTCCGGCTCGGATGGCGTCTCAGCCGCTTCGGGCGGCGGTTCGGGAGCGGCAGGCGGCTCCACCACCTCCTGCACCGGCTCAGCAGCAGGCGGCTCCACCACCTCCTGCACCGGCTCAGCAGCAGGCGGCTCCACCACCTCCTGCACCGGCTCAGCAGCAGGCGGCTCGGCGGGCGGTGCTTCTCCCGCCTTGCCGACGCGGGCCAGGACCTGCCCGACCTCCACTAGGTCACCCTCATTGGCGAGGATCTCTGACAGCACTCCCGCCACCGGGGACGGCACCTCGGTGTCGACCTTGTCGGTGGAGACCTCGAAGAGCGCCTCGTCAAGGGCGACCTCCTCACCTACATGCTTGAACCATCGGGTGATGGTCCCCTCGGTGACCGTCTCTCCCAGCTGGGGCATCATGATGTCGGCCATCAGCAGTCCTTACCCGTGGAGCGAGCGGCCCGTCAGCGACAGGATCGTCTCGCCGAACAGCTCGCTCATGGTTGGATGGGGTTGTATCAGACGGGCGACATCGTCGACCGTCGCTTCCCAGTTCACCGCGAAGTAGGCCTGGCCCAACTGCTCGGTCACCCATGGCCCCGCCATGTGAACCCCGAGGATGCGGCCGCCGGTGCCGTCGGCCTGCTTCTCGGCGACCACCTTCACCAGGCCCTCGGTCTCGCCCAAGATCTGGGCCCGGCCGTTGGCCATGTAGCGGTGCATCGAGGTCACCACTTCGAATCCCGCGTCGATCGCGCTCTGCTCGGTGTGCCCGGCGAAGGCCACCTCGGGGTGGCAGTAGATGCACCAGGGCGTGCCGTGGTAGTCGAGGGGGTCGGGGTCCTCGCCCAGGATGTCGCAGATGGCGAGCATGCCCTCGGCGAAGGCGGTGTGGGCCAGCTGCGGGCTGTCGACCACGTCGCCCACGGCCCACACGCCCACGGCGGTCGTGCGGCAGCGGCCGTCGACCGCCACGAAGCCGCGGTCGTCCAGCTCAACTCCGGCGGCGTCGAGTCCCAGGTTCTCCGTGCGGGGCCGGCGGCCCACAGCCACCACGACCATCTCCACGTCGACCTGCTTGCCCTCCCCGAAGGAGACCACGGTGCCGGAGCGGTCCGGGCGAGGCTCATGACCGTGCACCGTCACGCCGGTGTGCACCTCGATTCCCCGCTTGCGGAACGACCGCCTCACTACCTTGGCCACCTCAACGTCGCAGCCGGTTAGGATGTCGGAAAGGGCCTCCAGAACAGTGACCTCGGTTCCCAGGTCGCCCATCATCGACGCGAATTCGCAGCCGATTGCGCCGCCGCCGATCACCGCGGCCGATGAGGGCAGCCGGCCGATCGAGAACAGCTCGTCGGAGGTGACCACCAGCTCACCGTCGATGTCGAAGCCCCCGATGGTCCGGGGCGTAGACCCCGAGGCCAGGATGATCGAACCTCCGGACAGCGTGCGCTCGGAGCCGTCGGCCGCGGCCGCCAGAACCGTGCCGGACGGGCCGAGGGAGCCGATGCCCTCGTAGATGGTCACCTTGCGCTGCTTCAGCACCGACGACAGCCCCGCCATCATCTTGTCGATGACTTGCTGCTTGCGGTCCAGCACTGTGGTCCAGTCGAGGCTGGGATCGCCGGCGCCCACCCCGAACTCGGACGCCCTGGCCACCGTGCGGTACACCGAGGCGGCCTCCAGGAGCTCCTTGGCCGGGATGCAGCCGACGTGCAGGCAGGTGCCGCCCACCTTGCTCTTCTCGACCACGGCGATGTCGAGGCCCGCGCTGGCGCCGTACAGGGCTGCGGCATAGCCGCCCGGCCCGCCGCCGATGACGATCACGTCGTGTGCTGCGTCGCTCACAAGGCCTCCCGGATGATGGCGCGACCCTACCGGTTCCTACCGGCTTCAGAACCAGCCGAACCTGCCCGACAGCACCTGGACGGTGAAGGCCACCAGGATGGCGAGACCGCACAGCAGCGCGGCGAGAATCAGCCTGCGGGTGCTCACTTCGAGCGGCGGCGACGGCGGCGACGGCGCCGGCCGACCACCCAGCCGAGGACCTCGGTCAGCACTGCTCCGGCTACGGCGGCCACGATGATCACCGCCCATAGAGGGCCGTTCACCTCAACGAACCACCAGGTGACCGGCACCTCGCGGTCGTTCTGGACAACGAAGACGATCAGGGCCGCCGCAACCAGCAGCGCGAGGACCACCCCGGGCCGGATCGACCACTTCCGTGCCGCAGGCGTGGTGCTGCGGCTACCGGTGTCGGAGGCGCCGGCCTGTCCGGCGTCGAAGGCTCCGGGGTCCGGGGGTGTCAGGTCTTCATCCACATCAGCCCTCGATCTCTCCGGCCGGGCCGCGGGGATGCTAGACCAACCGCAGTGATGCGACCATGCTCGTAGCGGTGACGGGCTC
Organism: Acidimicrobiaceae bacterium; assembly: GCA_009842325.1. Classification (GTDB taxonomy): domain Bacteria; phylum Actinomycetota; class Acidimicrobiia; order Acidimicrobiales; family Aldehydirespiratoraceae; genus Aldehydirespirator. The sequence goes on from VYFQ01000014.1 coordinate 215,878, forward strand.
CACCGGGCTCATCGGCCGGGCCCTGGTCGAACGTCTGACTTCCGACGGACACCAGACCGTGAGGGTGGTGAGGTCGGCTGGCGCGGCCGGTCAGCAGGGATCCACCGTGAACTGGGATCCCGAGGTCGACCAGATCGAGGGCGAAGCCTTGGAGGGCGTTGACGCAGTGGTGCATCTGGCCGGCGAGCCGATCGCTGCCCGACGCTGGTCCTCCTCTCAGAAGCGACGCATCGCCGACAGCCGGACGCGGGGCACAGCCCTGCTGGCCGGCGCGCTGTCCCGTCTCGACGCGCCGCCGAGCGTGCTCGTGTCGGCGTCGGCCATCGGCTACTACGGCGACCGGGGCGACGAGCGCCTCGACGAGTCGTCCAGCGGCGGGCGCGACTTCCTGGCCCAGGTGTGCCGAGACTGGGAGGCGGCCGCGGACCCGGCCCGCGATGCCGGCATCCGGGTTGCCCACCCCCGCACCGGCGTCGTGCTGAGCCGGTCGGGGGGTGCGCTGGCCGAGATGCTCCCCTTCTTCAGGCTGGGCATCGGGGGCCGCATCGGAAACGGCCGCCAATGGATGAGCTGGATCACGCTGCAAGACGAGGTCGAGGCCCTGCTATGGCTGCTGACCGCGGATGTGGAGGGGCCGGTGAACCTCACCGCGCCCGAGCCGGTCACCAACCGCCACTTGACCGCGGCTCTGGGGCGGGCACTGCGCCGCCCGACGCTGCTGCCCACACCCAAGCCCGCCCTGTGGACCCGCCTGGGTCGCGAGCTCACCGAGGCCTTGCTCTACAGCAGTGCCCGGGTGGAACCCACCCTGCTGCTGCGCCGCGGGTTCCGGTTCACCCATCCCGACATCGCCACCGCTCTCGACGAGGTACTAGCCCGGCATCCCTAGGGGCCGCGGCGGGAAACCTGGTCGGTGGCCGCGCCGACCGCAAGTTGGTCCACGATCTCGTTCCACTCGTTGCCGGAGTGGCCCTTGACCCAGTGGAACGAGATCTCGTCGGCCCGGGACAGGTAGAGCTCGATGAGCGGTTCCCAGAGGTCGCGGTTGGCTACCGGCTTCTTGTTGGCGTTTCGCCAGCCTCGCCGCTGCCATCCCTCGTACCACCGGTCGCGGAAGCAGTGGACGACGTAGGTGGAGTCCGACACCACCTCGACCGGTCCGTCCAACTCCCGCAGCGCCTCCAGTACCGCCTGCAACTCCATTCGCTGGTTGGTGGTGTGCGGGTCGGGGCCGCAGGCCCAGGCGCCGCCGGGCACGGCCCATGCCCAGCCCCCAGGTCCAGGATTGCCCAGGCAGGCGCCGTCGGTGTACACGACTGTGGGCTCCGCGACGGTTCCGGCTGCGGGTTCGGCAGCAGAGTCGGCGGCTAGTCCGGGAAGGGGTTCGGCTACCACGCCCTGATGGTCGCGCATCGGTGCTGCGAGGTCGCGAATGCATCCTTTGCTGCCATCATGGAGGGCAGTGGCCGACAACTTCCTGCGCCAACTTCCGGACATCGACCCAGCCGAGACCCAGGAATGGATCGACTCGCTCGACGCCATCATCGCGGCCGGCGGCCGGGAGCGGGCCCGCTACATCGTGGCCAAGCTCCTGGAACGCTCCAACGAGCAGCGGGTGGGGGTGCCACCGACCACGTCCACGCCCTACATCAACACCATCCCCGCCTCCGAGCAGCCCTTCTTCCCCGGCAACGAGCAGGTCGAGCGGCGCATCCGCCGCTTCATCCGCTGGAACGCGGCCGCCATGGTCATCCGGGCCAACAAGACAGCTGACGGGATCGGCGGCCACCTGTCCACGTTCGCCTCGTCGGCCTCGCTGTACGAGGTGGGCTTCAACCACTTCTTCAAGGGAAAGGACGACGGCCTGGTCGGCGATCACATCTACTTCCAGGGCCACGCCGCTCCCGGCGTGTACGCCCGGGCCTACCTCGAGGGCCGGCTGAGCGAGCAGGAACTGGACAACTTCCGGATGGAGGTCGGCGGCAACGGGTTGTCGGGCTACCCCCACCCGCGGCTCATGCCCGACTTCTGGGAGTACCCGACCGTCTCGATGGGCCTCGGGCCGATCAACTCCATCTACCACGCCCGCTTCAACCGGTACATGCACAACCGCCGCATCGACGACACCGCCCAAAGCACGGTGTGGTGCTTCCTGGGCGACGGCGAGTGCGACGAGCCCGAGACCCTGGGGGCCATCGCCCTGGCCGGCCGCAACGACCTCGACAACCTGAAATGGGTGGTCAACTGCAACCTCCAGCGCCTCGACGGCCCGGTGCGGGGCAACGGCAAGATCATCCAGGAACTCGAGGGCGTGTTCCGCGGCGCCGGCTGGAACGTCATCAAGGTGATCTGGGGCACCAGGTGGGACGAGCTGCTGATGCGCGACACCGACGGGGCCCTGCTCAACAAGATGGCGACCACCGTCGACGGCGAGTACCAGCGCTACGCGGTGGAGACGGGCGCCTACATCCGGGAGCACTTCTTCGGACCCGACCCCCGGCTGCGCAAGCTCGTTACACACCTCAGCGACGAGGACCTGCGGGTCCTGCCCCGGGGAGGCCACGACTACCAGAAGGTGTACGCCGCGTTCAAAGCCGCCACCGAGGTCAAGGGCCAGCCCACGGTAATCCTGGCCAAGACCATCAAGGGGTGGACCCTCGGCGAGGGCTTCGAGGGCCGCAACGCCACCCACCAGATAAAGAAGATGACCACCACGCAGCTGATGGAACTCCGCTCGCGGCTGCACATGGAGAACGAGATCGACGAAGCAGACCTCGCCGACGGGATCCCGCCCTACTACCGGCCGCCCGCCGACTCGGAGGAGATCCGCTACATGATGGACCGCCGCCGCGCCCTCGACGGGGCCGTGCCGCGGCGGGTGGTGCGGGACCGCCGCCCCATCACGCTCCCCGCCGACGGACCCTTCATCGACATGCGCAAGGGCTCGGGCGGGCGCGAGGTCTCCACCACGATGGCATTCACGGCCCTGCTGCGCGATCTGATGCGGGACCAGCACTTCGGCCGGCGGGTAGTGCCCATCGTTCCCGACGAGGCCCGCACGTTCGGCATGGACTCGCTGTTCCGGGAGTTCCGCATCTACGCGCCCCACGGCCAGCTCTACGAGCCGGTGGACCATGACCTGCTGCTGAGCTACAGCGAGTCGACCGACGGCCAGATCCTCGAGGAGGGCATCACCGAGTGCGGCTCCCTGGCCAGCTGGCTGGCCGCGGCCACCTCCTACGCCAACCTCGGCGTGCCCATGGTGCCGTTCTACGCCTTCTACTCCATGTTCGGCTTCCAGCGGGTGGGCGACTCGATCTGGGCCGCAGCCGACGCCCGGGCCCGGGGATTCCTCATCGGCGCGACCGCGGGGCGCACGACGCTGCTGGGCGAGGGGCTCCAGCACCAGGACGGCCACAGCCATGTGCTGGCCTCGACGGTGCCGCCCTGCGAGTCCTACGACCCGGCCTTCGCCTACGAGTTGGGGGCCATCGTCGACGAGGGCTTGCACCGGATGTACCCGCCGGACACCGCCGACGGCAGCGACGTCTTCTACTACATCACCATCTACAACGAGAACTACGAGCAGCCGCCCCGTCCCGACCACGTGACCGACTCCGACATCACCGGCGGCCTGTACAAGTTCGACGACGGCCCGGGGAGCCGCAAACGCTCGGCCACCATCCTGTTCTCGGGAGCGTCGGTGGGAGCCGCGCTCGAGGCTCAGGCGCTGCTGGCCGAGCATCACGACACGTCGGCCGAGCTGTGGAGCGCAACCTCCTACCAGCGGCTGCGGCGCGAAGCCCTCGACGTCGAGCGCCGCAACCGGCTGCATCCCACCGACGAGCCCGCCGTTCCGCTGGTCACCCGGCGACTGTCCGACTCCGACGGCCCGATCGTGGCCGTGACCGACTTCATGACCCTGGTCCCCGACCAGATCGCCCGCTTCACTCCGAGGCCGCTGCACGTGCTGGGCACCGACGGGTTCGGCCGCTCCGACACCCGCGAGGCGCTGCGGCGATTCTTCGAGGTGGACGGGGTCCACATCGTGCTTGCCGTGCTGTCGGCATTGATGGAATCGGGCGAGGCGTCAGCGGACGAGGTCGCGGCCGCCATCGACCGGTACGGCATCGACGTCGACCGCGACGACCCCGGCCATCCCGACACCGGCGCACGGCTATCCTCAGACGGGTGAAGCAGGTCGGGACGGGCACTCTGGCGGTCACGGGCGACGACGCTGCTGACCGCCTGCTCAACACCGATCCCCTGGCTCTGCTCTTGGGGATGCTGCTCGACCAGCAGATCCCCCTGGAGTGGGCCTTCATGGGGCCTCATCGCCTGGTCGAGCGGCTGGGTGCCGAACTGGACGCGGTGGACATCTCCGAGCGGGACCCCGACGAGTTTTCCGCCCTGGTCAGGGCTAAGCCGGCGCTGCACCGGTTTCCGAGCTCGATGGCCAAACGGATGCAGGCCCTATGCCGGCATGTCGCTGATCACTACGACGGCGACGCCGGGGCGGTCTGGAACGCGGCGGCGAGCGGCGAGGATCTCTTCCGGCGATTGCGGGACCTGCCCGGCTACGGCGACGAGAAGGCTCGGATCCTGACCGCCGTCCTCGCCAAGCGCTTCGGCGTCCGTCCCGACGGCTGGGAGGCGCAGGCCGGAGCCTTCGCCGACGGCGAGCCGCGATCGGTAGCCGACATCGACAGCCCGGAAGCGCTACAACGTGTGCGGGCATGGAAGAAAGAGCAGAAGGCCCTTGGCAAGAGGAAGGACGAATGAGAGTCCGACTCCTGGCGTGCGCTGTGATCGTTGCCCTTACGGTCGCGGCCTGCGGGGCCGATGACGTCGCGACCAATGCGGAACCAGCTTCCACGGGGACCGACGTCGCGGCTTCCGATGCCCCCGCCAACCCCTCGGGAGATGTGCCCGACCTCGAAATGGTCAGCGTGTACACGGGGGAGACCGTCAATCTCCAGTCGCTGGTGAGCGGCGAGACGCCGCTGCTGCTCTGGTTCTGGGCGCCTCATTGACCCACCTGCCGGAGAGAGGCTCCGGCCCTTGAGCAGTTCGCTCAAGACAACACCGGCAAGGTGACGGTCGTGGGGATAGGCGCCCAGGACGACTTCGCCTACGCCGAGCGATTCGTGTCCCAGACCGGAACCACCTTCCCCATGCTGTGGAGCGACTCCAACGAGAGTTGGCGCCACTTCGATGTCGGTAGGAACTCGAGCGTGCTGCTGCTCGACAGCGGTGGCAACCTGGCCGACGACAGCCCCGGCAGCTTCGACGCAGCGAGCCTCAGCGACCAGCTTGCTGCCCTAACCTGAGCGATGAAGATGCCGCTCTCCACCCGAATTCTCGCAGTGTTCCTCGCCATCGCCCTGCCGGCCGCCGCCTGCGGCAGTGATGCCGACCCGAGTACCGGGGATCAAGGCATCAACGCCAGCGCCGAGGATCAGGCCGCTCTTGAGCAGGCCCATGCCGAGGCCGACGCGGCTGCGGCTGAGGCCGCCGAAGCCGCCGCCGCAGAGGCAGCGGCCCAGGCAGAAGCGGAAGCCGCCGCCCAGGCAGCCGCTGAAGCCGAAGCCGCCGCTCAAGCCGAGGCTGCCGCTCAAGCCGCGGCTCAAGCGGAGGCCGAAGCCGCGGCCGCCAAGGCGGCTGAGGCCGAACTCGCGCTGGCGGCTGCTGAAGCGGAGCCTGAGGGAACTGTGGACCCCGAAGTGGTCGACGAACTCGAGCAGCAGCTGGCGCAAGCCCAAGCCGAGGCCGAGGCAGCCGAGGCCGAGGCGGCCGCACAGGCAGCCGCCGCCGAGGCAGCCGCACAGGCAGCCGCCGCTGAGGCCGAAGCAGCCGCGGAAGCCGCAATCGCCGAGGCCGAAGCCCGAGCCATAGCCGCCGAGGCCGAGGCCCTAGCCGAAGCCGCGGAAGCCGAGGCAGCGGCCCAAACTGCAGCCGCCGAGGCCGCAGCCCAAGCGGCAGCCGAGGCCACCACGACAGCCGCACCAACGACAACCGCCGCGCCCACAACCACCGCAGCCCCGACGACAACTGCCGCGCCCACAACCACCGCAGCCCCGACCACGACAGCCGCACCGACGACCACCGCCGCGCCGGTCATCGAGATCGAGGTGCCGGCTCAGGACATGATCGAAGTGCGCACGGGAGCGGCCGTCAACCTTCGCGACTTCGCGGACGGATCGACACCCCTGCTGCTCTGGTTCTGGGCCCCGCATTGACCGATCTGTCGGCGAGAGGCCTCGCCGGTCGGGCAGTTCGCCCGAGACAACGAAGGTAAAGTCATCGTCATAGGCGTGGGCGGCTCGGACACCCGCGCCGAGGCCGAGAGTTTTGTGGCCTCCGCCGGCGGTCCGGACAACATGCTCTGGGGCAGCTCCTTCGAGGCGTGGAACCACTATCGCGCCGGCAACCCCAACCTGATACTGCTCGACGCGACCGGTGCAACACAGATCGAGAAGGTCAGCCAATTCAACAAGAACCGCCTCCAGGACGCACTGGACAGCCTCGGCTAGACAATTCACCCGCCGTTTACCGGCATTCACTCCGGGTTTACGGTGGCCGAAGCCTTCTGAAACCTTGCCTCGCGTAGCTTGCCTGCGGCTCGCGATTGGCGCGGGCTTGCCATGCGATTCCCCGAGGGAGGGACAACCAGGTGGGCAACCCAAGGCGCCAGCTCCTCTGGCTGCCGGTGATTCTCGTGAGCTTCTCGCTCGTGGCCGCAGCGTGCGGCGGGGACGACGAGGACGCGAATGAAGCCACGACGGGCGCGGTAAACATCTCGGGCTCGTCCACAGTGGAGCCGATCTCGATCCGGGTGGCAGAGCTGTTCGAGGACGTGGCGCCGGACATTTCCGTCACCGTGGACGGTCCCGGCACCGGTGACGGCTTCAAGCTGTTCTGCGAGGGCGAGACCGACATCTCCGACGCCTCCCGCCAGATCAAGGCCGCCGAGAAGGAAGACTGCCTCGCCAACGGCATCAACAACATCGTCGAACTCAAGGTGGGCGTGGACGGCATCGCCGTGATGACCAGCGAAGACAACGACGCCGTCGAGTGCCTGACCTTCGACCAACTGTTCGACCTCATCGGCCCCAACGGCGAGGGCACCGCCACATGGGCCGAGGCCTCACCCGGGCTACCCGACGCCCCGCTGGACATATTCGGCCCGGGCGAGGAATCCGGAACCTTCGACTCCTTCATCGAGATCGTCCTCGAGGACCTCGCGGAGCAAGCCGGCGTCGAAGCCACCACCCGCACCGACTACATCCCCTCCGGCGATGACAACGTCATCCTTCAGGGCATCCAGTCCAGCGACACCAGCCTGGGCTGGGTCGGCTTCGCTTTCGCCGTCAACTCCACCGGCGCGAAGCTGCTTGAGGTCGACGGCGGGAACGGCTGCGTCAGCCCCACAGACGAGACCATCGCCTCCAACGAGTACCCCATCAGCCGAGACCTGTGGATCTACGTCAACGCGGACAAGGCCGCCGCCAACGACGCCATCGTCGCCTACCTGGACTTCTACGTCTCAGAGGCCCTGTCGGCCGCAGTCAGCGACGTCGGCTACGTACCCCTGAACGAAGCGGCCCGCGCCGAGACCGCCGAGCGCTGGCACAGCCGCACAACCATCGGTTGACGGCCGGTGCCGAACGCTCAGACTCCCACCGGTCAGCGGAGTAGCTTCCCGCGGTGACCGACGCGAGCGTCGCCCAGCCCATGGCGCTGACGGCTGAGAACCTGCAGATCGCGTCTACCCGTCGACGCCGCGAGGTGATCGTCCGGTACTGCCTCCTGATGGCCGCGCTGGGGACGGTGGTGGTGAGCGCCCTCATCGTGTGGAGCCTGGTCTCGGAGGCCTGGACGTTCATCACCGGCGTGGCGTGGGCGGACACCTGGGGACAGCTGGGCTGGTTCCCGAGAAGGGGGCTCTACGACATCCCCACCATCGTCATCGCCTCCATCATTGTCACCGCAATCGCCATGCTGGTCGCCGGGCCGCTGGGTCTCGGCGCGGCGGTGTACCTGTCGGAGTACGCCAACCGCAGGGTCCGAGCCTGGCTCAAGCCCGCTCTGGAGATCCTGGCCGGGATCCCGTCGGTGGTCCTGGGCTTCTTCGCCCTCACCTGGATCGCCCCCAATCTGGTGGGACGCATCGGCAAGAACACGTTCCTGGTGGTCGGCGTGGTGATCCTGATCGGGTACGCGGTGATCGCGGCCGGCGTCGCCCGCAACCGGATCAAGCACTACCGCGCGAGCGGTGCCGAGCCTTCGTCGCTGATCGTCGCGATCGGGGCCATCGCCGCGCTCGTCGCCATCTTCGCGCTGGTGGGTGCCTGGTTGTTGAACGTGTGGCTCGAGTTCGCCCCGGCCCGGGCCGGTTCACTGGCCGCGGCCGGCATCGGGGTGGGCGTGCTCACCATCCCTCTCGTCGCCTCCATCTCCGAGGACGCCATGGCCGCGGTGCCCGACTCCTTGCGACAGGCGTCCGCCGGCCTCGGCGCGCGCCGGATGACCACAGCCACGACGGTGGTGCTTCCTGCCGCCATCTCCGGCATCGTGGCTGCCTTCATCGTGGCTGTCTCGCGGGCCATCGGTGAGACGATGGTGGTCTTCCTGGCCGGAGGGGCGGCCGACGCGGCCCGGTTCACGGACTCGCCGTTCGAGGGCAGCCTGACCATGACGGCGGCCATGGCGTCACTGGCGTCGGGCACCGACAGCGTGGTGGGAGAGGGACTCACATTCCAGAGCCTGTACTTCGTGGGACTGATGCTGTTCGGAATCACGCTCGGCTTGAACGTCGTCGCGGCCCGATTCGTGGCCCGTGTGCGCGAGGCGTACTAGAGGCGGTGACACGATGATGAGCCGCCTCTCCGATGACAGGTCCCGAGCCGCCATCGCCGCGTCGATCGAGAAGCGCCGTGTCGACACCCGGGGCCTGCTGTTCCGCACGCTGCTGCAAGCCTGCCTGCTGGTGACCCTGGCGCTGCTGGCGGTGCTGATCATCAGTGTCGTCACCAACAGCACCGACCAGCTCGGCACCCGGCTGGGAGACTTTCTCAGCGGCACCCTGCGCTCGCAGTCCGGCGACGACCGCCTCGGCGTCCATCAGGGAATCTACGGGTCGCTGTGGATTGCGGTGATCGTGGCGGTGCTCGCCTTCCCCGTCGGCATCGGTGCGGCCGTCTATCTCGAGGAGTACGCGCCGCGGAACCGGTTCACAGAATTCGTCGAGGTCAATATCCGCAACCTGGCCGGAGTACCGTCGGTGGTGTACGGATTGCTCGGCCTCGCCTTGCTCGTCAAGGGGAACCTGTTCGGCCTCGACCGGCTCACCGGCGGCTCCTCCACTGTGTCGGCCGGAATCACCCTGGCCATTCTGGCCCTGCCCATCGTGGTGATCACCGCCGGTGAGGCTGTGCGGGCCGTGCCCGTCGAGCTGCGCGAAGGCGCCTACGGCGTGGGTGCGACCAAATGGGAGATGATCCGCACCCAAGTGCTCCCCTACGCCGCTCCCGGCATCCTCACCGGCACGCTGCTGTCGATGGCCCGGGCGGTGGGAGAGGCCGCTCCGCTGATACTGGTCGGCGCGATCTCGGGCCGCCTCGGCAACGACCCCGGGCTGTTCGACCTGAGCGCGCTGACCGACCAGTTCACCGCGCTGCCGATCGTGATCACGACCTGGACCGTGCAGTCGGGCCGCGACGTCGGCTTTACTGCGGCCGCGGCAAGTGCCATTGTCGTACTGCTCGTGTTCGTGCTCCTGATGAACTCCGCAGCCATCGGACTACGGAACCGATTCGAGAAGAAGCGAGGCTGATCGAAGGATGTCGGACGGCACCGAGACTGCCATCGAGCATTCGGCCATCGAACGCCCGGCCATCGAGCGTTCAGCCACCGGCGACAATGACGCCGGCCCGGCCGAGACCATGCCGTCGCTGGCGACAGAACGCGACATGGTGTTCCGCTCGCGGGATGTCAACGTGTACTACGGCAGCTTTCGTGCGGTGCGCGATGTCTCCTTCGATGTCTACAAGAACGAGATCATGGCCCTCATCGGGCCCTCGGGCTGCGGCAAGACCACCGTGCTGAGGTGCTACAACCGCATGAACGACCTCATCAGAGACGCCCGAGTCACCGGCACCATCACCTACCGCGGGGTGGACCTCTACGACGAGAGAGTCGACGCGGTCGAGGTTCGGCGCCGCATCGGCATGGTGTTCCAGAAGCCCAACCCCTTCCCCAAGTCGATCTACGACAACGTCGCCTACGGTCCGCGAGTCGCCGGCCAGAAGAAGGGCCTCGACGACATTGTCGAGAACTCGCTGCGCAAAGCGGCCCTGTGGGAGGAGGTGAGCGACCGCCTCAACGACTCCGCGCTCGGACTGTCGGGAGGCCAGCAGCAGAGGCTGTGCATCGCCCGGGCCATCGCCGTCGACCCCGACGTGCTGCTGATGGACGAGCCGTGCTCGGCGCTCGACCCCATTGCCACGGCCCGCATCGAGGACTTGATGCAGGAGATCAAGCAGGACTACACCATCATGATCGTGACCCACAACATGCAGCAGGCGGCAAGGGTGAGCGATACAACCGCCTTCTTCACCTCCGACATTCACTCCGAGCGCGACACTCGCACCGGCATCCTGGTGGAGGTGGACACCACCCAGAAGATCTTCTCCAACCCCTCCGACGAGCGGACGGAGAACTACGTGACCGGCCGGTTCGGTTGAGAGTGGGACGAGCATGACCGAACAGACCCGCAAGGGGTTCCACGCCGAGATTGACGAGATCAGCGACCTGATAGTCCAGCTCGCCGCCCGGGCCAGCGACGCGGTGGCCCGGGCCACCGACGCCTTGTTGAAGTACGACCTGGCCGAGGCTCAGCAGATCATCGACGACGACGACTACATCGACGTGGCCGCCATCGAGGTCGAGGAGAGGTGCCAGAGCCTGCTGGCCCTGCAACAGCCCATGGCCGGCGACCTCCGCCAGATACTGGCTGCCATGTGGATCACGGGCGAGCTCGAGCGGACCGGCGGCCTGGCCTGCAACATCTGCAAGGGCGCCCGCCGGATGTTCCGCACCGAGCTGCCTCCCAGACTGCGCGGCCTCATCGCGGAAATGAACGAGGAGGCGATCCGGCTGATCCGCTTGTCGGTGGACTCCTACTCCGAGCACGACGCAGCCTTGGCCAGCGCCCTTCACGACATCGACGACCGGCTCGACAGCCTGCACCGGACCTTCGTCAAGACCCTCCTGGAGTCCAGCCGCACGCACGATCTCGACGTTCAGCCGTCGATGCAGCTGGCCCTCATAGCCCGCTACTACGAGCGCATCGGCGACCACGCCGTGAACATCAGCGACCGGGTCCGCTACATGGTCTCCGGGGTCATGCCATGGCGGGCCGGGTTGGCTCGACACCGGGTCAGGGACGAACCGAGAAAGCATGAGCTGGCCGCCGACTCGGCGGAGATGTCCTCCAACGGCGACGACAAGGCCGACTAGAATCGAATACCGATGACCTCGCTCATCATCGGAGTGCTCCTGGTGGTGGGCGGCGCGATGGTGGGCATCGCCCTGGACCGGTCTCTTCTGCGACGCTGGATCAGGAACCGTGACCCCCGGCGGCACCATCCGGCTCCCGAGACTCGGGCAGCCAGCAGCCGGCGGCGCTCAGCCCGCCACGCGATCGAGGACGCCGAGAGGCGTGTGGAGTCGGCCGAGGCGGGCCAATTGTCGGCTGAGACCGCAGCCAGCAGGGTGGAGGCGAGCCTCGACGCCCTGCAGGCAGGGCTCGTGCTGTGCGACCGCAACGGTCGGGTGGTGGCGCAGAACACCGCCGCGACGCAGTTCCTGCAAGCGCGCCACGGCGAGGCCCTCGTGGCCCCGGTGATCAAGGACCTGCTCGAGCAGGCCCGCTCCGGCGAGCTGGTCACGACCAGGGTCGAGCTCCACGCCGAGCCGCGCCGCAGCTACGAGGTCAGGGCCGGGCCGGTAGAACGCGGGGGCGAGATGCTGGGCGCGGTCGCACTGGTGCACGACATCACCGAGCACGACCGCATCGAGTCGGTGAGGAGGGACTTCGTGGCCAACGTCAGCCACGAACTGAAGACTCCCATCGGTGCTCTGAGCCTGCTGGCGGACTCGCTGGCGGCGGACTCGGACCCGGAGGTGGCCGCCCACCTCGCGGGCCGGATGCAGATCGAGATCCAGCGTGTGGCCAACACCATCGACGACCTGCTGACCTTGGCCATGCTGGAGGACGAGAGCGGCCGCCCCGGCGCGCGGGTCGACGTCGGTGCGGTTGTGGCCGCGGCCGTTGACCGGATCTCCGAGACGGCCGAGCAGAACGACGTCAAGGTGGTCCTCTCGAATAGGACCGCCGCCACTGCGATTCGAGGATCGCGGCTGCATCTCGAGTCAGCGGTGTTCAACCTGCTCGACAACGCGGTCAAGTTCAGCGAGTCCGGCGGTCGGGTCGACGTGGTCGTCGAAGCCGACCAGCAGGCTCTGACCGTCTCGGTGACGGACGAGGGGATCGGCATCCCGGCGACGGAGCAGTCCCGGATCTTCGAGCGCTTCTACCGCGTCGACCGGGCCCGGAGCCGCAGCACCGGGGGCACGGGGCTGGGGCTGGCGATCGTGCGTCATGTGGCCCTGAACCACGGCGGCGACGTAAGCGTGACCTCGCGGGAGGGCTTCGGAGCGAAGTTCACCGTCACCCTGCCCCTCGACAGCGGCGACTGACCGCTCGCCGCTAGAGGCTGGCGTTCCGGTCGCCGGCGCCAGCAGCCGAAGCCAGAAGCGACTGGCGCTGGCGCTCGAGCCAGCCGAGCAGCACGGCGACGGCCCGCGGGTCGTGGCGCAGGTGGTGGGCGGCTCCGCCGATGACGCGCAGATCGGCACCGGGATGGGCATCGGCCAGGACCCGGGCGTCGAATACCGGGACGGTCTCGTCGTCGCTGCCGTGGAGCACCAGCAGGGACCGGTCTGCGAGCGATTCCGCGGCCTCCACGGCTCGCACGGACTTGATCTCCGCGGCCCACCGGTCGAACCGCTGAGGGAACTCTGGATCGCGTATCACGCCCACCTCGCGGGCCCACACCAGCAGCTTGCGAGGGTTGCGGGCCCAGTCCTCGAAATCGGCCGGCGCGGCCACTGCGGCCACGCCCCGCACCCGGTCGTCGCGGCTGGCCACCACCACCGCCAGCGCGCCCCCGGTTCCGAAGCCGATCAGCCATACGCCGGCGCATGGCACCTCCGATGTCAGGAAGTCGACCGCCCCGACGAGGTCGCGCCGCCAGCCGTCGAGCGAGAAATCGCCGGCGGAACCGGCCACTCCCCTCGATGCGTAGGTGAGAGCGGCGAAGCCGGTCTCGGCTGCGATCAGGTCGGCGAGGGCGGGCATGGTCATGGTGGAGTTGATGCCCCCACCGGGCTCGGTCGGGAAGCCGTGGACGATGACCACCGCCGGTTGCACCGACGGCGCCCGGGCGGGCCGGGCGAGATGGGCCGTCAACTCGTTCGAGTCGACGGTGAACCGGCTGTCCATCGGGCTCACCGTATCGGCGTGGACGGACGCGCAGTGGGGCGGGTCCGAGGACCCGCCCCACTAGTCGTTTCTGCCGGAAATCCCGGTCGAGCCATGTGGTACCGCGGCTACAAGTAGCCGCTCATGCCGCGCCGGATGTGACAAGGTCCGGCGACTCGGTTCCGGGGGTGGAGCTGGCGGGAATTCGCCAGTCGGTCCAGCTTGCCGTAGCTAGCGGCCAGCCACCTCCAAGGTCACAAAGCATAAAGCACTCAGTTGGACCACCTCCTTTCCTTGGTGACACCAGTCAACCACAATCCGGCCCCCAAGCCAAGCATCGAGCGGGTAGGAGTTCAGCGGTCAGGCCGGAGGCTCGCCTGCGCTGACTGCGCCGATCTCGGCCAGATAGGCAAGCTGCGCTTCGAGGATGCACACCACGTCCACCGGATCGGGGCCGCCCTCCTCCAGAGATCGGGCCACCACCGCGTCGCAGGCGGCGCCGGTGTCGGCCACGGCCATGTCGCCGACGGCCACCGCCGGGTCGCCGAGCTCCTGGCCGTAGGAGGTGGCCAGACCCACTGCCGCGAACCAGTCGAGATGCCAGCTCAGCACCGTCCTCACGTCGTCGTAGCTGATCCTGGCGGTTACCTCGCCGGGCAGGCGGTCGGCCACATAGGTGACCGCGTCGGCCAGCCGGTACACCGACGGTGCTGTCTCCTGCTCAAGGCGTCCGACCGCGATCCCCACCGACACGAAGGCGATCACCACCACGGCAGCCAAGCCGACCGCAGCGATCAGCCAGATCACGGCAAGATCCCTCCGGAAGGGGTCTCCAATGGACCGGGGCCCCTACAAGCCGATGCGCTGGGCCAGCAGCTCCCGGTGGTAGGTGGGATCGCCGAAGAGGAGCTCGGAACTCTTGGCCCGCTTGAAGTAGAGGTGCGCGGGGTGCTCCCAGGTGAAGCCGATCCCTCCGTGGATCTGGATGTTCTCGGCCGCCGCGTGGAAATAGGCCTCCGAGCAGTAGCTCTTGGCCAGCGACGCAACTTGAGGCAGCTCGTCGTTCATCTCGGCCGCGCACCAGCCCGCGTAGTAGGCCGCGGACTTGGCCGACTCGACCTCCAGGAGCATGTCGGCACACTTGTGCTTGATCGCCTGGAACGAGCCGATGGGACGGCCGAACTGCACCCGGACCTTGGCGTACTCCACCGACATGTCCAGGCAGCGCTGCGCGCCGCCCACCTGCTCGGCCGCCAGAGCCACCGCAGCCAGGTCAAGCACGGTCTCCAGCACCGGCCAGCCCTGCCCCTCGGCACCGACGAGGGTGGCCTCCACCCCCTCGAAGGTGAGCTTGGCCTGCTTGCGGGTCTGGTCCATGGTCGACAGCGGCGTGCGGGTGAGACCCGGCGCGTCGGGATCGACGGTGAACAGCGAGACGCCGCCGCCGGTGCGGGCCGCCACGATCACCAGGTTGGCGGTATGGCCGTCGAGGACATACATCTTGACGCCGTCGAGCCTCCACGAACCGTTGTCCGGTGAGGCCACCATGGTGATCCCGGGCTCGTCCCAGCGGCCGTTCTGCTCGGTGAAGGCCAGCGTGGCCCTGGTCTCGCCTGAGGCGATGCCGGGCAGATGAGCCTGCTTGGCCGCTTCGTCGTCGGAGTGCGCCAGCGTGTTGGCAGCCAGCACGGCGGAGGAGAAGTACGGCGCGCAGAGCAGGGCCCGACCCATCTCCTCCAGCACGACCACCTGCTCCACGCAGGTGAAGCCTTGGCCGCCGTAGGCCTCGGGGATCGTCAGGGCGGGGAGGCCCATCTGATCTGACATCTGGGCCCAGACGTCGGGGTCGAAGCCGCGCTCGGTGTCCATCTGCTCGCGTACCGCGGACTCGGGCGACTTCTCCTCAAGGAAGCTGCGGACGAATTCTCGGAGTTGCTCCTGCTCGTCGGTGAATGCGAAGTTCACGTGGGACTCTCCTGGGAGTGGTGTGAGGGCCAGCTGTGAGGCCAAGCTATCGGGGCTGAAGGGCCGTAGTGCCCGCTGCGCGCCGTAGGATTTCAGCGTGCCCGCAGCACCGCTCTTCGAGATCGACGGCCTGCATGTGGCAACTGTCGACGGCGGCATTGAGATCCTGCGCGGTGTGGACCTGTTGGTCGGCGCGGGCGAACTGCACGCGCTGATGGGGCCGAACGGGTCGGGGAAGTCCACACTGGCCGCGGCATTGCTCGGCAGCCCCGAGTACGAGGTCACCGGCGGCTCGATCC
Organism: Acidimicrobiaceae bacterium; assembly: GCA_009842325.1. Classification (GTDB taxonomy): domain Bacteria; phylum Actinomycetota; class Acidimicrobiia; order Acidimicrobiales; family Aldehydirespiratoraceae; genus Aldehydirespirator. Next base: position 231,688 of record VYFQ01000014.1, read on the forward strand.
GCTTCAAGGGCGAGGACATCACCGCCTGGCCCCCGGAGGTACGCGGCAAGGCCGGCCTGTTCCTCGCCTTCCAGTACCCCCAGGAGATCCCGGGCGTGTCGGTGCGGAACTTCCTCACCCAGGCCCTCCAAGCCCGCAAGGGCACCGACGTCAGTTCGATCGAGACCTACATGACCATGGTCGAGTGGATGGAGCGCCTGTCCATCGACTCGGAGCTGATGGACCGCCACCTCAACGAGAAGTTCTCCGGCGGCGAGAAGAAGCGCAACGAGATCCTGCAGATGGCAGTCCTGGAGCCGGACATGGCCATTCTCGACGAGACGGACACCGGCCTCGACATCGACGCGCTGCGCATTGTGGCCACAGGCCTGCAGGAGGTGCGCGCCGAACGACCCGAGCTGGGGGTGTTGGCCATCACCCACTTCCAGCGCATCCTCACCTCGGGACTGCAGCCCGACCGTGTCCATGTACTCCTCGGCGGCCGCATCGTCGAGAGCGGCGGTCCCGAGCTGGCGGACCGGCTGGAGCGCGACGGCTACGAGCGGTACGGGTCATGAGCAACGGCGGCAGAGACCGGTTCGCAGCCGCGACGAAGGCGCAGTTCCCGCTACTGGAGCGTCAGGTCCACGGCCGGCCCATCGTCTACCTGGACTCGGCCGCTTCGTCGCAGAAGCCCCGCTGCGTGCTGGACGCCATGAACAGCTACTACGAGACGATCAACGCCAACGTCCACCGGGGAGCCTACGAGATCGCGGCCCAGGCCACCGAGGCCATGGAGGCGGCCCGAGCGGGGGTCGCCCGGTTCGTGAACGCGCCGTCCGCCGACGAGATCGTCTTCACCAAGAACGTCACGGAGGCCATCAACCTCGTGGCCCGTTCGTGGGGCGGGGCCAACCTCGGGCCGGGTGACGCCGTGGTGATCACCGAGATGGAGCACCACGCCAACATCGTTCCCTGGCACATCATGGCGGCGGAGAAGGGTTTCGAGCTCCGCTGGATCGGCGTCGAAGCCGACGGCCAGCTCGATCTCGCCAACCTGGACCGGCTCCTCGACGGGGCCAAGCTCCTGGGCGTGACCGCCATGAGCAACGTGCTGGGAACGCTCAACCCGATCCGCCGGCTGGCCGACGCCGCCCATGACGCCGGAGCGCTGATGCTGGTGGACGCGGCCCAGTACGTGCCCCACCTTCCGACCGACGTGCAGGCTCTGGGGGCCGACTTTCTGGGTTTCACCGGCCACAAGATGTGCGGACCGACCGGCATCGGGGTGTTGTGGGCCCGAGCCGAGTTGCTGGAGGCGATGCCGCCGTTCCTCGGCGGCGGCGAGATGATCCTGGACGTGCGCAAGGACGGCTTCCTGCCGAACCACATCCCCCACAAGTTCGAGGCCGGAACCCCGCCAATCGCCGAGATCGTCGGGCTCGGTGCCGCGGTCCAGTACCTCGACGGCCTGGGAATGGACCGGGTGCGCGAGCACGAGGTCAGCCTCACGGCCTACGCGCTGCGCACGCTCGAGGAGCGCTACGGCTCCCAGCTCGCGGTGCACGGCCCGTCCGAACCGGCCTGCCGGGGCGGCGTGCTGTCGATGAGCTTCCGGGACATCCACCCCCACGACCTGTCGCAGGTGCTGGACGACCGCGGCGTGTGCGTGCGGGCCGGCCATCACTGCGCCAAGCCGCTGATGCGGCACCTCGGGGTGCCGGCCACGACCCGGGCGTCGCTCTACGTGTACAACGACACGTCTGACGTGGACGCCCTGGCCGACGCGCTCGGCGTCGCCGGCGAGTTCTTCGCCAGGTAGCGGGAGCGCGCCATGGCCGGGCTGGAGGACCTGTACCGCGAGATCATCCTCGACCACTACCGCAACCCCCGCAACCGCGGCGAGCTGGAGGTGCCGCCCGCCGTCCAGGCGGTGGGCTTCAACCCGCTGTGCGGAGACGAGGTGATCGTCTACGTGGACGTGCAGGACGGCGTGATCACCGACGTGTCCACCGGCGGCCAGGGATGCTCGATCAGCCAGTCGTCGGCATCGATGATGTCCACCGCAATCAAGGGCCGCAGCGTGGCGGAGGCGCGGCGTATGGTGCGGGCCTTCAAGCACATGATGTCCATCCACGGCACCGGGATCGGCGGCACCGGCGACGACCTGGACGACGACGGTGACAGCGGCAACGGCGCCGGCGACGTCAAGCTCGGCGACCTGGAGGCCCTGCGCGGCGTGGTCAAGTTCCCGGTGCGCATCAAGTGCGCCACACTGTCGTGGAACACCCTGGTGCAAGCCCTCGACGAGACCTTCGCCTAACAGTCGAGCGGCCTCCCGAGCTAGTCCCGGGCCAAGAGGTCCTTAATGGCCTCGCCGTAAGCGGCCAGCTTGGCGGGACCGATGCCCGAAACTGCCAGCAAGGCATCGTCGGTGTCGGGGCGACATCGGGCCAACTCGCGAAGCGTGGAATCGGAGAAGACCACGTAAGCGGGAACGCCGTCGGCCTTGCTTCGCTCCAGACGCCACTGCCTTAGGCGCTCGAAGGCGGCTGCGGCGTCGGGCTCGAGCGCCTCGTCGATGGGGCTGCTCTGTGCTCTAGAGGACGCTCTGGGAGCGTCGCGCCGCGCGGGCGGGGACGGTTCGGCGGATTCTGGAAGGCGGGCTTGGACCGGGCGGGCTCGTGGGTCCATGGGCTCGAGCTCGGAGCGCCAGGACATATCGGTGATGAAGCGGGATTTCGGGCCGTCGGCGACGACCAGCACGGACTCCGAGCCGCGGGTGATGGCCACGTGGAACACGCGGCGCTCCTCCTCGATGTCACTGGCCAGCCGATGCGGCATCAGGCCCTCGGTGGCCGACAGGACGATCACGTGGGGCCACTCCAGGCCCTTGACCCGGTGCACGGTGGCCAGGCGCACGCCCCGGCCCCATGACGGGCGTCCGAGCCGGGCGTCGTCCTCGTCGCCGTCAGCGCGACCGTCGGTCAGGCGACCCCGCAGCCAGTCCTCGAAAGCCTCCGGGTCACCGCAGTGCGGCGCCACCGACATCAGGGCTCGTAGGTCGTCGCCGTGGGCGGACCGGTCCACCGAACGGCGGGAGGCGTCGAGTCGCTCGTCGAGGCTGGCGCCGAGTTGTGTCCCGTCCCGTACCGCCTCCAGCAGGCGCAGCGTGTCAGCGCCTTCGCGGGCCAAGTCCCCAAGGCGCTCCACGTCGTCAGCGAAGTCCTCCACCCGCTGGGCGGTCCGCTCGTCGGAGATGCGTCCGGCCAGCCGGCGCAGCGCTCCCACGTTGCGCTGCTCGGCTATCCACTCGACCACCCTCGGAGAGATGCCTCGGGGCGGGCGTCGGGCCGCTGTGGCCAGCGCGGCTGCTGGCAGCTGAGCCGTTCCGGCCGTTGCCAGCCGGAGCCACGCCAGCGCGGCGGCGACTCCGGTGCGCTCCAGAAACCATGGGCCGACGGGCGTCATGCAGTCGATTCCGGCTTCCGACAGCAGGATCTGAGGGGCCAGCAGCGTGCTGTTGACTCTGGTCAGCACGGCGATGTCCTCGGCTCTGACTCCGTCGTCCATGAGGCTCCGCACTCGATCAACCACAGCCGAGCCGCCGTCGCGTACGGATCTCACGTCAACCTGGCGGTCGCCCGAAGCGGACGGGTGACCCAGACGGGGCTGGATGTCTTTGGCGATGCGGTGGCGGTTGTGCGACAGCAGGTTGGTGGCGGCCTCGACCGCGGCGGGCGGGCAGCGGTAGTTGACTCCGAGCAGGTGGCGGGCCGCGCCGGGGAAGAAGCGCTCGTACTCGATGAGCCAGCGGGGCGAGGCGCCGGAGTAGCCGTAGATGGTCTGGTCGTCGTCGCCCACGCCGAATACGTCGCCTCTCGGACCGGCCAGCAGGCGGATCATCAGCAGGTGGGCGGGGGTGAGGTCCTGGAACTCGTCGACCAGAAGCACGCCACACACCCGGCGGGCCGCGGCCCGGGCGGCCGGATCGGTCAGCAGCACATCTATGGCCCGGATGATCTGGTGGTCGAAGTCGACTACGCCCCGCTCGACCAGTGCCTCGGCGTAGGCCGGGGCCAGCTCGGCGAAGCCGTCAACGTCGGGGGCGTAGTCCCGCTCGACCTCGGCCGGGTCCCGCAGCCCGAGGCGGGACGCGCTGAGCGCCTCCACCCACGGAGCCAGCGGGTCGGTCATGGCCCGCCTGCGCTTGCGGGGAGCCCGCTCCCCCACCAAGTCGTGCAGCAGGTTCCGAACCTCCCGCTCACCTATGACCTCTACCCGGTCGTGGCCCGTGGGTCGGGCGAATCGCCCGGCGCCGTTGCACACCGCCAGCGCCAGGCTGTTGAGGGTCCGCACCTCCAGGCCGGGTAGGTCGGCGGTGCGCTCCTGCATCTCGGCCCGGGCCCGCACGTTGTAGGCGACGAGGCACACAGCGGACGGCGCCACGCCCAGGTCCCGCACCAACCACCGGGCCCGCTCGGTGAGCACCCGGGTCTTGCCCGACCCCGCCGGCGCCACGATGCAGGCCCCTCCCCCGAGGTGGCCCACCGCCCGCCGCTGGTCCGGCGCCAGATCGGCCACGGGTTCGCAGCTCCGCAGCCCGCCTAGGGAACCCGCGGCGAGGTTGGCCGCCGGGATCAGCGCCGCGCCGTCCAACTCCGAGGCACCGAATGAGTCCAACGGACCGCCGTCGCACCACATGCTCCCAGCCTCGATAGCCACATCGCCGGGCTTGTCCCCCGGCATGGGACGGGCACCAGCCTCCAGGGCGCGGTCGCGGGGGGCGAATCGCAGCCGGTCGGGATCTCGTGCGTCCACTGCGTTGGCCGTAAGCAGGTGGTGCCATACCTCGTCGGGCAGCGTCAGTCCCGGCCCCAGCTCCCACCAAGGCTTCTCCAAGGCTGGGCGGGCACCGGGCAGCGGGCCGTCCAGCTCGATCACCAGCCGCTCGCGCCCGTGCCACGCCGCCCGCAGCCGCCGACCTACTGAGGCGTCCAATGACGCTGTCTCCACCCGCACGCGGGGGCAGGCCTCCCACGGCGCGGGCGGAGGCTGACCGGGCGACACCAGCACGCTGCGACCAAGGCAGTCCGGCCCCGATGGCGTCATGGCCCGGTCGCGGTGCCGAGGCGGCGCATCGCCGCTAGCACCTGGTCGGGGCGGTGGCAGCGGCCGTAGTCGAAACCGGCCCGGATGCAGATCTCCAGCAGCTCGTCGTGCTGATCCGTCTGCTTCCACGGCAACGGCAGGTACACCGGCAGCCCGAAGGCTCGCAACGCTTCGAGGTTCTCGTAGACCCGCTTCTGGTACCGGTAGCGGTCGGCCCAATCCCAGTCGGGCGGGCCGAAGCCGGTCCCCGGATCCAGGATCAGCCGGCTGCGCTCGATGCCCGCGCCCAGCCAGCACTGCAGCGACCGGTCGAACCACTTGCAGATCACCTCGACCGGATCGCCGATCACAGGCCTGGATGCCTTGGGGTCAGCGCCCCAGACGAAGGGCGCCACCACCGGCACGTCCCGCCGGGCGGCAAGCCGCACCATTTCCGGGTTCTGGAGTCCGTCGGCCGCGTTGATCATCGTGGCGCCGCAGTCAAGAGCCCGTCGCATGATCTCCGGCTGCCACGAGTCCACGGAGAGTTGCGCCCCGCGCGATTCGCACAACTCGGCCAGCGCTTGGACCTTGCCGTCGATGCGCCGCCATTCGGCCTCGACATCCACCCGATCGGCGAACTGCGTGGAGCCCGCGCCGCCGAGATCGATGCCCACGCAGCCCTGATCGAGCAGTTGGGCAGCCCGGGCCACCGCGCCCTCGACCGTTGTGGCCACCGAGAAGTCGGCCAGCGAATCCGGCGAAGCATTGACGACGCCGTGCAGACTCATTGCCGGTGCGTGATCCGCCACGCCCGGCAGTGTCGCACGACGCCGCTGCCATCCCACCCGGTGTTGAGGAGCGTGCGCGTTAGAGTCGCCCGCGTGAGCGATCTGCCGCCGGCCGACTGGTACACCGACCCGGAGGACGAGTCGCAGTACCGCTACTGGGACGGGTCGACGTGGACCGAGCACCGGGCCCCCCGCCACAGCCAGCCGGATGGCGAGACGGAGTCCGGCCCGGGCCAGTTGCGCCGTCCGGGGCGGCTGATCGCCGAGATGCTCTCGATGACCCGCCGGCGGTGGCGGAGTTGCGCTACGGCGGCCCTCATTTACCTGGCCGCACAAGTGGCCATGGTGGTACTGCTGCTCATAGCCGGCAACGACATCTTGATGGGCGAGCTGGGTGAGATCTGGGACAGGGTCAGCGACCCCAACTTCGATCCGGAGGCGCCCGAGCAGACGGCCTACTTCGAATCGCTGGAGGTGGATCTCTCGCTCGTGAACTTCGTGCCGATCGTGCTGGGCATCGTTGCCGTGTGGGTTGGGAGCAACGTGCTGCAGGCGGCGGTGACGCGCGTCGCGCTGAACGACCTACGAGGCCGGACTCTGACAGGGTCGGATGCGCTCAGACGCGCCATTGGCCGGGTCCCACGGCTGATGGGCCTCGATCTCCAGGTGGCCGCCATCTTCCTGATTGCGGTGGTTGCCGTAATCGTCGGGGCTGTCTTTGCGCCTGTGCTGTTGATACCGCTGATACCGGCGTTCATCGTTGGCGCCGTCTATTTCACGGTGGTGATGTCGCTGGCTTTCGCATACGCCTCGGTCGGGCCGGCCACACCATCACTCGCCTATGGTGCCCGCCTCGTGCGGGGACGGTTCTGGGGGACGCTGGGTCGGATGCTGCTCATCTTCGTGGTGCTGACGGCCGTCACCCTGGCGGTCGGACTGGTGTTCACCCTGGCGGGGTCCTCGGCGCTGACGTTCCAGTTGGTGTCGCAACTGGTGCAGACGGTCGTCGGAACGGCCGTCACGGTCGTGGGCATGATCGCGGTGGCGATCATCTACCACGACCTGGGAGGCGAGTCAGACGAGGGCGCCTAGCCGCTGGCCGCGTCGACGCGCTCGATGAAGTCGCGGTCCCGGGCCGAGAGGCCGCCCACATCGTGGCTGGTGATGGCCAGCTCTACCTTGTTGTAGACGTTGGACCACTCGGGGTGATGGAAGAGCCGCTCGGCGATCAGCGCCACATGGGCCATGAACGCGAACGCGGCCCGGAAGTCGGCGAACACATACGAGCGGCGCAGCACGTTGCCGTCGCGGCGCCACTCGGGATGCTCGGCCAGCACCTCCGCGATCTCGGCCTCAGTCAGCAGGTCCTTGTTGCTCATGGGCCTCGATGATATTGGGCGTCGATCGGCGCCGGGTGTCGAGGTCTACGTCAGCAGGTCGGCGAACGGGTCTCCGAAGGGATCGGTGAAGGGGGTGGCGTCCGCGTCCGAGTCCGGCTGCGGTACGGCCCCGGTCCAGCGCTCGTAGCCCTCAGCTTCCAGCTCGTCGGCCAACTCAGACCCGCCGGACTCCTGTATTCGACCGCCGGCGAACACATGCACCGAATCCGGCCTGAGATGAGCGAAGACCCGGCTGTAGTGGGTTATGGCCAGCACGCCGAGCCCATCATGCTCGGTGGCTTCCTCGATGCGGCCGGCCACCAGCCTCAACGCGTCCACGTCGAGGCCGGAGTCGAGCTCGTCGATCACCGCGAAGGCCGGCTTCAGCACGCCGAGCTGCAGGGCCTCGTTGCGCTTGCGCTCCCCTCCCGAGAGATCCACGTTCACCGGGCGCTGCAGGAACTGCTCGTCGAGGCCGATTCGGCTGGCCTCGGAACGCATCTGCTCGCCGACGGCGGCACCCTCGGGGGTGCACACCGACTCGGTGAGCATGTCGAGCAGCGAGACGCCGGGAACCTCGGTGGGATACTGCATGGCCAGGAACAGGCCCGCCTCGGCCCGCCGCCACGCCGGCATTCCCAGCAGTTCCGTGCCGTCTAGGCGGACCGAGCCGTCGAGCACGTCATAGCCGCCCCGCCCAGCGACCACGTGGGCCAGGGTCGACTTGCCCGACCCGTTGGGTCCCATCACCGCGTGCACCTCGCCCGCGGCTACCTCCAGGTCGACGCCGGTCAGGATCTCGCGGCCCGCCACCGACGCCCGCAGGCCCTCGATCACCAGCGTGCTCACGAAACGTCCCCGTCCTCGATCACGAGGGTGCTCACGAAGCGTCCCCGCCCGAGCCCGCATCGAGCTTCAGCAACACCATTCCGTCCACCACCGACACCTCGTAGGTCGGCACGGCCCGGGTCGCCGGCAGCGACAATGGTTCCCCGGTCTCCAGATCGAACATAGCCCCGTGGGCCACGCACTCGATAGCGCAGTCGTCGGGCTCCACCCAGCCCTCCGACAGCGAGACCTCGGCGTGGGAGCAGGTGTCACCGATGGCGTACACGTCGTCGCCTATGCGAACCACCGCTATCTCGCGGCCCTCCACCTCGACCCGCCGCGCTGAGTCGGTCTCGATCTCGTCCAGGGGGAACAGCTCGTGGGTCGTCATTGTGGAGTCTCCGATCTCGAACAGTCTGCCTCGGCCGTCATGGCGTCACGCCGCGGCCTTCAACATCTGGTTGAGCTTCAGGGCCAACGCCTCGCGGGCCGCTCCCTCGACGGCCCGAACCGGCAGCCCGTCGATCACCTCGTCGAAGAAGCCGGCCACGATCAGGCGCTCGGCCACCGGTGTCGGGACGCCCCGGCTCTCCAGGTAGAAGACCTGGTCGGGATCCACCGGACCGACCGCGGAGGCATGGCTGCAGCGCACGTCGTTGTTCTCGATCTCCAGATTGGGTACGGACTCGGCCCAAGCGTCCTCGCTGAGCTTCAGGTTGCGGTTGGTCTGGAAGGCGTTGGTGCCCCGAGCGTCGGGCCGCACGCGGATCAGCCCGGTGTACACGCTGCGGGCCGAGTCGCCCACCGCGCCCTTGTAGAGCAGGTTGGACGTGGTGTCGGGCGCGGCGTGGTCCTGATAGGTGCGGAAGTCGAGGATCTGGTCGCCCGATCCGAAGTATGCCGACAGCAGGTCGCCGCTGGCGCCCCGGCCCACCAGGCGGGTGTCGGTCCGGGTGCGCGCGTAGCCGCCGCCCAGCGCGACCGACGCAGCGACGAGGGCGGCGTCGCGCTCCACCCGAGCGGTGTGGGCCGCGATCTGGGTGGTCCGGTGGTCGTGCTGCTGGAGGTTCACGTAGCCGAGCCAGGCGGCCTGGCCGACATCGAGCTCGACCACGGGAACGACCAGCGCCGAACCGGCGGAGCGCTGCATGTCGAGCACTTTGGCCGACCCGTTGGACCCGACCCGCACCACCAGCCGGGGGAAGGTGGCCACTCCGGCCGCGCCCGCGTGGTGGCGCACCGCGATCACGCCTTCGACGGCCACCCCGGCGGGGATGTCCACCAGGATGGGGCACCCGGCGAATGCGTCGTTGAGCACGGTGAAGTAGTCGCTGGCCCCGTCGGCCACCGAGCCCAGCACCTCGGCGCCATCGGATGCGTCGACCAGTGGGCCCGCGCTGACCCCCTGCTTCGACAGCTCGTCCAATCCCCTCGAGGCGACTATGCGACCGTCGGCAATATCGAGGACCGCGGCCACCGCCCCGTTGGCCGCATCCACGCCGGCCCAGGCTCCGTCCTGCGGGAAGGGTTCCTCGACTCCTGCCAGCTGGTAGGCGGCTAGGTCGAAGTCGGCGATCGCGCTGTATCGCCACTCCTCTTCGGCCGAAGTGGGAGGATTCGCAGCCGCGAAGCGCTCGGCCGCCACGGCCCGGCGTTCCGCCAGCCAGCCGGGGCCCGGCAGGCTGCGGGCCGCGTCAGTAGTGAAGGAATGCACTCGTAGTCAGCCGCCGTCGCGGTACCGCCTGCGGAAGCGCTCCCCCAGCCCGCCTCCGCCGGAGGAGGATCCGCGGCCGCCCTTGCCCTTCTTGCCCTTCGCCTTCGGGCCCCGGGCGCGCCGACGCTTGCGGCGCTCGGCCTCCACCTCGGCGATCACGTCGGGGGCGGCCGCATTGACGATGTCCTCGGCCGCGTCGAGCAGGGCACCGATGCTGTCGTCGCTGCCGAGGCTCTCGGGCTCCGGCGGCGTCTCGGGGGTGACCAGGGAGCCGTAGCTCCAGTTGACGTCGGCCAGCCGCCGGGTGTATTTCGGGCAGTCGTCGGGACAGCGCCACGGCGCCTCTGGAGCCAGGTCGAGATCGCACTTGCGCACCGTTTCCCCGTTGGGATAGGTGCGCGACTCGAAGTACTTGCAGTCCTGGCGCATCGGCATTACTGACATTGTGTCAGGCTGCCGGGCTTTCGCGTCGCTCACCCGGCGCGGATTGGTCAGCCGACGCTGCCCTCCATCTGCAGTTCGATCAGGCGGCTCCACTCCACCGCGTACTCCATGGGCAGCGTGCGGGTGACCGGCTCGATGAAGCCGTTGACGATCAGGCCCATGGCCTGCTCCTCGGTGAGGCCCCGGCTCTGGAGGTAGAAGAGTTGGTCGTCGGCCACCTTGGACACGGTGGCCTCGTGGCCGATCACCGCGTCGCCCGACCCGACCTCCATGTAGGGGTAGGTGTCCGACACGGAGTCCTCATCGAGGATCAGCGCGTCGCACTGCACGTGGCTCTTGCAGCCGTAGGCGTCGTCCTCGACCCGCACCAGCCCCCGGTACGACGTGCGCCCGCCGCCCGAGGAGATCGACTTCGAAACGATCTTCGAGGTGGTCTCGGGCGCGGCGTGGGTCATCTTGGCCCCGGTGTCCTGATGCTGGCCCGGGCCGCCGTAGGCAACCGACAGCACCTCGCCAGACGCCTTGGGCCCCACCATCACCACCGCCGGGTACTTCATCGTCAGCTTCGACCCGATGTTGCCGTCGATCCACTCCATGTGGCCCTCGGCCTCGACCCGGGCCCGCTTGGTGACCAGGTTGTAGACGTTGTCGGACCAGTTCTGGATGGTGGTGTAGGTGACCCGGGCAGACCGCCCCACGATGATCTCCACCACTGCGGAGTGGAGTGAGTCGGTGGAGTAGGTGGGCGCGGAGCAGCCCTCGATGTAGTGGACCTTGGAGCCCTCGTCGGCGATGATCAGGGTGCGCTCGAACTGGCCCATGTTCTCGGCGTTGATGCGGAAGTAGGCCTGCAGCGGCGCCTCCACCTCCACCCCGGGCGGCACGTAGATGAACGACCCGCCCGACCACACCGAGGAGTTGAGTGCGGCGAACTTGTTGTCGTTGGGCGGGATCACCGTGCCGAAGTACCGCTTGACCAGTTGCGGGTACTCCCGCAGGGCCGTGTCCATGTCGCAGAACAGCACCCCCTGGGCCTCGAGGTCCTCGCGGTTGCGGTGGTACACCACCTCGCTCTCGTACTGGGCGGTCACGCCGGCCAGGTACTTGCGCTCGGCCTCGGGGATGCCCAGGCGCTCGTAGGTGTTCTTGATCGACTCGGGGACCATGTCCCAGTCGTTGGCCAGGGTGTCGGTGGGCTTGATGTAGTAGTAGATGTCGTCGAAGTTGATGCCGGTGGTGTCGCCGCCCCAGGTCGGGCGGGGCCGGCGCTCGAACCGGCGGTGCGACTTCAGCCTGAAGTCGAGCATCCACTGGGGCTCGCCCTTGAGCCACGACATCTCGGTGATGATGTCGTTGTTGAGGCCCTTCTTGGGCTTGAAGACGTAGTCCTCCTCGTCGCTCCAGCCGAGTTGGTAGCGGCTGAGATCGACGCCGATGTCAGCGGTGGTCATGGGATCTCCCGATCCGCTAGTGCTTGCATCTCAATCTAGCGCGGGGAGTGACGATCAGTCGATACGCGAATCCCGCCGAGTGCCGTCGCATAGTGGAAGATCAGTCGATACGGCGCTGCTCGGCGCGGTAGTGGTGGCCGCGCTGGGCGTAGACCTCTGCGTTGCGCTGGTTGTGGTCGGGATCGAGCGCGTTCTCGCGGATGCGGGCAGGGGTCCCGAGCGCCATGGCCTGGGCCGGCACGACCGTCCCGCCGGTCACGGTGGCATTGGCCCCGACCAGCGCGTTGGGGCCGATGCGGGCATCGTGCATCACCACCGACCCGACACCTATCAGAGATCCGTCCAGCACGGTGCATCCCTCCAGATGGGCCTGGTGGCCGATGGTGACCCCGTCCCCGACGATGGTGGGATGGTTGGGCGTGCAGTGGATCACCGCCCCGTCCTGCACGTTGCTGCGGGCGCCGATCCGGATCAGGCCGTCGTCGCCGCGGAGCACTGCGTAGGGCCACACCGAGGCCTCCGGACCGAGCTCGACATTCCCGATCACCACCGCCAGCGGATGCACGTAGGCGGTCGGATCGATTCTCGGCTCCAGGTCGCCGAGCGCGTAGATCGCCATCTAGAGCCCCGCGACGCGGCCGTAGCCGCCCTTCAGGAAGATCAGCGGCCCGGGCGCCGATTGGCTGTCGCCGTCGGCCGTGCCAAGGGCGACGACCCGGCCCACCACGATGACGTGGTCGCCGGCGGAGTGGACCGCCTCGACGCGGCAATCGATCCAGGCCACACATCCCTCGATCACCGGCGCGCCGGTGATCTCCACCCTGGTGCGCAGGCCGTCGAAGCGGTTCTCGACCTTGCTGGCGAACGTGGAGGACACGTCGGCCTGGTCATCGCCCAGAACGTTTACGCAGAAGCTGCCCACGTCGCGCATCCGGATCCACGAGTCGGAGTCATGGCCGGGACAGAACGACACCAGGGGCGGGTCCAGCGAGACGCTGGTGAACGATCCGATCGTCATCCCCTCGGGGCCACCGGGACAGGCCGCGGTCACCACCGTGACGCCGGTCGGGTAGTGGCCCAGCACCCGGCGGAACTCGCGGCCGTCTATGAAGTCACTCCCGCCGCTGCTTCTCCCCATCGCATCGGGAGGGTAACAGTGGCACAATCGGATGATGAGTTCTGACCTCCCCCCGGTGCCGCCGCTGCCCGACGGGCTGGTGGCGGTGGTCAAGCGCGACTGCCCGACCTGCGAGCTGGTGGCTCCCGTGCTCAGCGACCTCCATGAGCGGGCTGACTTGACCGTCATCACGCAGGACGATCCGCACTTCCCGGCCGAGGCTGACTGGGTGCGCCACGACGCTGATCTGGCCCTGTCGTGGCATCACGACATCGAGACCGTGCCCACGTTGCTGCAGGTGAGCGGGGGCGTAGGCGGGCAGCGCACCGTCGGCTGGTCCCGCTCCGAGTGGGAGCAGCTGTCGGGGTTGGACGGCTTGGGCCGGGGTCTCCCGGACTGGCGGCCCGGCTGCGGATCGCTCAGCGTGGACCCCGCCCATGCCGGCGAGCTGGCCGTGCGGTTCTCCGGTTCGAGCCTGCGGAGCCGCCGGGTCGAGCTGGCCTCGCTGGAGGACGAATGGGAGGCGATGTGGGATCGGGGCTGGTCCGACGGCCTGCCGGTGGTGCCGCCGACCGAGGCCAGGGTGCTCCGGATGCTCGAGGGCACGACCCGCGACCCATCCGAGGTGGTGGCGGTGGTGCCGCCCAGCCTGGTCGAGTGCACCGTCGAGAAGGTGGCCGTCAACGCAGTGATGGCCGGCTGCGCACCCGAGCACCTGCCGGTGGCGATCGCTGCGCTGGAGGCGGTGTGCACCGACGAGTTCAACATGCACGGCGTGCTGGCCACCACCATGAGTGTCGGGCCGGTGCTGGTGGTGAACGGGCCCGTGGCCGGGCGCATCGGCATGAACAGCGGGATCAACTCGCTGGGCCAGGGCAACCGGGCCAACTCGACCATCGGTCGGGCCCTGCAATTGGTGGTGCGCAACGTCGGCGGCGGGCATCCCGGGGGCGTGGACCGGGCCACGTTTGGCTCACCGGCCAAGGTGGGGTTCTGCTTCGCCGAGGACGAGGCGGGCTCGCCGTGGACCTCCCTGGCGGAGAGCCGGGGCTGGCGGGCGGACCAGTCCACCGTCACCGTGTTCACCGGAGAGTCGCCCAGGATCCTCGCCGACGAGCGGTCCCGCACTCCCGACTCGTTGACCCGGCACCTGGCCCAGGCGCTGCAGGCCACGGTCTCGCCCAGGATGATGTTGGGCATGGATGCCATGCTGGTGCTGTCGCCCGAGCACATGGCCCGTTACGCCGACGCGGGCTGGAGCCGGGACCGCTTCATGGAGGAACTCTCGGCCGAACTGACCTTCGACGGCGACGACCTGCTGGCCGGCGTGGGCGGCATCGCGGCGGGCCTGCCCCCCACGGCCGCCGGCCAGAAGATTCCCAAGTTCCGCCCCGGCGGGCTGCTGGTCGTCCATTCCGGCGGCCCGGCCGGCCTGTTCTCGGCGATCATCGGCGGCTGGGCCAACGGGCCGAGGGGCAGCGACCCGGTCACCCGCGAGATCACGCCGTAGGAAGCTCGCGACTACCCTCACCCCGGTAAGGAGGCCGCCTGATGACCACTGTCCTCGATCCCACCTCGGAGCAGGCCCCGGCAGCGCGGGAGCGGGCCACCCGGCCCGAGTCGCTGGCCGGGCTGACCGTCGGGCTGCTCGATATCTCCAAGCCCCGCGGCAACGTGTTCCTCGATCGTGTCTCGGAACGCCTCACCGGACTGGGCGCGACGGTCAACCGCTACACCAAGCCCACATTCACCAAGCCCGCTCCGGTTGACCTGCGACACGAGATCGCCACCACCTGCGACGCGGTCATCGAGGCGCTCGCCGATTGAGGCTCCTGCGTGTCGTGCAGTGTGCACGACATCAGCGACATCGAGCGGCGCGGCGTCCCCGGCGTGTTCGTCTCGACCGTCCACTTCGCTTCGGCCGTCGAGGCACAAGCCGAGTCGCTCGGCTTCGACGCAGCCGCGGTGCTCACCCGCCACCCCATCCAGGACCGCACCGACGACGAGATGGCGGCCATTGCCGACGCCGCCTTCGACGAACTGGTCCAAGCCCTGGTCGGCCCGTCCTAGCCAACTACGACCAGGCGACCAGGGCCACTGCGATGGTGCTCGCGTAGAGGACTCGACGGCCGGAGGCGGCGCTCAGGAACATCCCGTTGGCCACTCGCGAGCCGGTTGCGACCCGGTCGATGAGGTCGCCGGTGGCGATGTCGACCACCACCAGGTCGTCCGACGGCGGGCCGCCGTCGGCTCCTGACGTGAAGTCGTTGATGACCAGTTCCCCCGACTCGGGGTACACCACCGGCTGCATGGACGGGCGCACATCCAGGTGCCATGCCACGCTCATCTCGCGGGGTGGCGGTCCGGCCGGGATCTCAACCCCGGCGAGACCGCTGTTCACCGAGTCCCAGGCGACGGCCATGCCAACGCCGGGCCGGACGTCGGGTATGTGGGCCGGAGGCGCGATGATCCCGCCGCCGGGTGTGCCGAAGGGCTCGATCTCGTCGCGGTCGCCATCGTCGGTGAGGCTGAACCGCAGCAACCGCTGAGCTCCGGACCAGGGCGCCGGGTGGCGCCACGACAGCCGGTTGCCGGGCGGTTCGTCGAAGCGGCCGTTGGGCTCGGTGGTGTGGATGGCCCGGACCGACTCGATGTCGCCGCAGTCCATGATCCAGCAGTCCCCGTCGGAGAGGCACGAGTCCCAGGACAGGCCCCAGGCGCCCTGGGCGGCGCGGTACCGGGGCCTCCAACTCGCGTCGATCTCCAGGCCGCACCCGCCGCCGTTCCGGCCGGGCTCGCCCACGAACAAGCGCCACAGATGCTCGGTCCCGGGGACGTAGATCACTTCCACCGTGGAGCCGTCGATGTCCACCACATCGGCGGCGATGCGTCCCATCGAGCCCTCGGGCAGCACCAGCGGCTCGCCCACCAACTCCAGGGACTCGGGCTCCAGGCGCGTCAGCGTCGTGCCGCCCTGGCCCTCGAGCCGCAGGTCCTTGGTGACGATGGTGCCGTCGCGCAGGGCCAGCATCCCGTTGTGGGAGCGGTCGGCCGGCAGCCGCCGCTCGGCCAGCACCGACAGGTCGTCGTGGTCGAGCCTGTGCAAGTAGGAGCCGTTGACGCTGTAGACCGCTCCGTTGGCGTGGGCCAGGATCGACCCGCACCACACGTGTCCTCCGCACGGGAGCCGGGGCGAGCGGGCCAGCGGCTCCAGCAACTGAGCGTCAGCGCCTCCCGCGCTCAGGTCCAGGCGCTCCACCCAGCCGTAGGGCTCGGGACCGCTGAAGGCGGGCATGGTCCCGCCCAGGTACCACTGGTCCGGTTCGCGCTCCACGAACATCACGTTCCAGCGCCCGTTGCGCTTGCTGGCCACCGAAGCTGTGCCCGCGCCGGCATCGAGGCGACCGGTGGCTGCCTTCTGCCGCCGGTTGCCCCCGCACTCCGCGGGCCACGCCGAGTGCCAGTACCCGTCCCGGGCCCCCGGCCGCCCCTCGAACCGGTCCAGCCCGGTCATGGTCGCCGTCCTCTGAGGCGGGCGCTCAGGACGGCGCCGGTCATCGGGTGAAGAGTTCGGGGACGATCGGGCAGTCCGAGCGTCGAGCCGCCTCGGCGGGAGTCCGCAAACCGGAGGGCGTGACCACCCTGGTGACGAACCGGTCGAGATCCAGCACGGCCAGGCCCCGCATGGCCGGATCATCGGGGCGGTGCCGGGCGCTCAGGAGGTCCCACATGCGCCCGGGCAGTATCCGCCCCGCGCCCGAGACGAGCCATACCGGAGTCCGGAAGCCGCGGGCCATCTCAGCCACCGACACGGTCTCGGCCACCACCAGCGCCTTCGACGGTCCTGCGCAGTCGCTGGTCATGAGCACCAGATCGGCTGAGGCCGCGGCCTCGAGATCGTCCGGCTCGATCCAGCGCAGATCCGGGCGGTCGTCCAGTGCGGCGGCGTAGGCGCCCAAGTCCCCGACGGCCAGAACACTCGACCCGGCGGGCAGGGCATCCATGCCGTTCGCGAGCACCTGCGGAGTTGCGTCGTCTTCAAGGTCCCCAACCACCCGCCGCGCCTCAGAGCGAGGATCCATGGCGGTGAGCATCCGGGCCGCCAGCCATACCAGCGGCGCGCAGTCGCTGCGCCGGTCCAGCAGCCGGCGGCACGACGTGAGCAGACCCTTCGGATCGTCAGCGAACGACGACAGCGCCGAGGCCGACTCCCGCACCAGCGGCACCACCGGCACAACCCCAGCCCGAGCCACATACCGAAGCCGCTCAATCGGATGCACGACGGAGATGCTACGCACAACCCTAAGGCGCCAGCCGGGGCACCAGGGTTCGTAGACAAGCCGCCAGACCGCGTCGGTGGCACGACCGGCCAGGCCGGGGGGTGGCGACGAGTCAGATGACCGACGAATAGGGCGAAGCCCGTGTCGGTCATCTGACTCGGCGACAGGACCCGCCGGCCGGAAGGACCCGCCGGCCGGAAGGACCCGCCGGCCGGAAGGACCCGCCGGCCGGAACAACGCGAGCGCTAGCGTTGGCTCCGTGACCGCCGTCTCGCTAGATCTGGAACTGGACCCGCTAGGAGGCAAGGCCAGACCGCTGTCCTCCTGGCTAACGACCTTCCCGCTGCTGCCCGTTCTCCTAGATCCCTACACCAATGAGAGCGCCTGGATCCTCCACACCGCCCGGCGCATCCTGGTCACCTACGCCGAAGCCGGATGCCGGACGTGCTGGGTAGTCGCCTGCGACCCCGACGACGCCCGGCGCTTCCTCGGTCCCTACGCCGAAGAGATCCTCACCTTCTCCGACCCCGACCGCCGGGTGCCCACCGCGCTCGGGCTCGACACCTTGCCCGCGTTCGCCTTCGTCCTCCAGAACGGGTCGGTCACCGCGGCCGCCCAGGGCTGGAACCCTGCGGAGTGGCGGGACGTGGCCGAGACCGTTTCGGACTACACGCACTGGCAGCGCCCGGTGATTGGCGACGGGCAAGACCCGGTCGCGTTCCCGGGAACGCCTGCGAGGCCCTGAGACAGGCTCCGACTGGAACGGACGTCATGGCCGCCTCGTCCGACCTCAAGGATTTCGCCTATTCGGACATGCTGCCTCTCGGCGCCGACGACACCGATTACCGGCTGGTTTCGACCGAGGGGGTCTCCACCATCGAGGCCGCGGACCGGAGGTTCCTGAAGGTCGAGCCCGAGGCGCTGACGCTGCTCACGTCGGTGGCCATGCACGACATCAACCACTACTTGCGCTCCGACCACCTCCAGCAGCTCCGCAACATCCTTGAGGACCCCGAGGCCTCGGACAACGACCGCTTCGTGGCCACCGAGCTGCTGCAGAACGCCAACATCGCCGCGGGCGGGATCCTGCCCATGTGCCAGGACACCGGAACCGCGGTGATCATGGGACGCAAGGGCGAGCAGGTGCTCACCTTCGGCGACGACGCCGAAGCCATCTCCCGGGGCGTCTACGACACCTACCGCATCTCCAACCTGCGCTACTCGCAGCTCGCCCCGCTGGACATGTTCACCGAGGTGAACACCCAGAACAACCTGCCCGCCCAGATCGAGATCCACTCCAAGCCCGGCGACGTCTACGAGCTGTTCTACATGGCCAAGGGCGGCGGCTCGGCCAACAAGTCGTTCCTGTACCAGAAGACCAAGGCCCTGCTCAATCCCGAGTCGCTGATCGACTTCTGCGACGAGACGCTGCGGCTGCTCGGCACCGCGGCCTGCCCGCCCTACCACCTCGCCCTGGTGGTGGGCGGCACGTCAGCGGAATACAACCTCAAGGTGGCCAAGCTGGCCTCGGCCAAGTACCTCGACTCCCTGCCCACCTCCGGCGACCCCGACACCGGCCACGGCTTCCGGGACCTCGAATGGGAGAAGCGGATCCTGGAGCTGACCCAGGCCTTCGGCATCGGCGCCCAGTTCGGCGGCAAGTACTTCTGCCACGACGTGCGGGTGGTCCGCCTGCCCCGCCACGGCGCGTCCAACCCGGTGGGGATCGCGGTGAGCTGTTCGGCCGACCGCCAGGCCCGAGCCAAGATCACCTCCGAGGGGCTGTTCCTAGAGCGCCTGGAGACCGACCCGGCCCGGTTCCTTCCCGAGACCCGCGCCGACGACCTCTCCAGCGAGGTCGTGCCGGTGGACCTCGACCAGCCCATGGATGAGATCCTGGCCCGGCTGACCCGCTACCCGGTCAAGACCCGGCTGGCCCTGACCGGCACGCTGGTGGTGGGCCGCGACATCGCCCACGCCAAGATCAAGCAACGCCTGGACGCCGGCGAGCCGATGCCGGACTACATGCGGGACCACCCGGTGTACTACGCCGGTCCGGCCAAGACTCCGCAGGGCTACGCCTCCGGGTCGTTCGGACCCACCACCGCGGGCCGCATGGACTCCTACGTCGACCAGTTCCAGGCGGCCGGCGGGTCGATGGTGATGCTGGCCAAGGGGAACCGCTCGTCAGAGGTGACCGAGGCCTGCGCCCGCCACGGAGGCTTCTACCTGGGATCCATCGGCGGCCCCGCCGCCCGCCTGGCCCGCGACTCGATCCGGCGGGTGGAGGTGCTCGACTACCCCGAGTTGGGAATGGAGGCCGTGTGGCGCATCGAGGTCGAGGACTTCCCCGCCTTCATCGTGATCGACGACAAGGGGAACGACTTCTTCGCCGAGGTCTCCACCCCGGTGAGGCTCCGCGGCCGCTAGGCGTCCAGCGCAGCCTCCGCCGCGGGCACCGGCCCGTCGGTCGCGGTCTGCCAGTCGAGTACCTCGCAGTCGCCCCACAGCCGTTCGAGCTGGTACAGGGAGCGCCGCTCAGCGTCGAAGACGTGCACGACGAACGGCCCGTAGTCGAGCAGTACCCACTGGCGGTCGTCAGAGCCCTCGATGCGCATCGGCGACGGTCCGCCCGCCTCCTTCACCATCTCCTCGACGCCCTCGGTGATGGAGCGCACCTGGCGGGCATTGTTGCCGTGGGTGATCACGAACAGGTCGGTGACCACCAGCACGTCGCCGACGTCGATGACCACCGTGTCGACGCCCTTGCGCTCATCGGCGGCGGCCGCCGCGGCCACGGCCCAGCGCCGAGCGTAGGCACCGTCGACCAGAGGAGGTGAACCGGCCGGGGCGACAGGATCGGCCGGGCTTGCTCCTAGCGTCACCGCGCCGCCTGGTCCAATCCGACCGTCACGGTTATGTCGACCACGTCGGCCCCGCTCTCGCCCAGCTCAATGAGAGCCATGTCGACGCCGAGCTCGATGGCGATGGAGTTGGTGATGGGATCGTTCACGAGTTCCTCGCGATGGTAGGCGAACTGGGTGGCCTCCACACCGAAGGCCTCCGCGTTGCCTATCACGGTGATCACTCCCCCGGCCGCGACCACAATGTCAGCCAGCCCATCCCGGATGGCTGGATCGCCCGTGCCGTCGAGTAGCTGGACCCTGGGGCGCAGGAACGACTCCGGCTGCTGGGGCCACGGGGCCAGCTCCAAGGCCTCGGCCCTCAGCCACGCTCTGCTCTCCGCGCCCAGGAACTGGACCGGGGCGGCGCCGGGATCGGATGCGACGGACTCGAAGGGAACAACCTCCACCACGGTAGTGCCCGCTCCGAGGGCCCGCAGGAATGGTGCCAGGGGCGAGTCGGCCGGGGGGATGGCCGCCTCGGGGTCCGGCGCCCGACCGATGACACCCAGCCACGACTCCCACATGGCCCGCTGGCGCTGCGCTCGGTTGCCGTCGGCCTCGTCAGGGTTGCGGTGGGCGTAGACAGCAGCTGCATCGGCCGCAGTCAGCTCGTAGCGTCCGGCCTGGTAGACGACCCGTTGCGCTCCGTCGGCGCCTACCTCGATCAGATCATCGACCAACAGGTACGGCAGCGGCTCCGCGGGGCCGATGCTGTGGGCGAGCACCTCGGTGGGCACCTCGACAACCTGCCCGAAGCCGAGGCCGAACATGTCCTCGGCAACCTGCCGGACGGCCTCGACACCTCCCCGCGCGAAAGTGCCGGAGAGCAGCTCGCCCTGCCCCGGCGAGCCGCCCGGGGGCACGACCACGAGGTCGGCCGGCAGCAGCACCACACCACCGCCCGCGTCGATGCCCGTCAGTGCCATGAAGGCCACGCCGGTCAGGCCGCCGTTGTGGGTGTGGAGCGAGAGCAGCGTGGGGGTGGCCTCCACCAATTCCACATATCCGGGCTCGTCGGGCTCCAGGACGATAGTTTCCTCGACGCTGTCCACCGTGGTCCTGAGAACAGCGCGGCCGCCCGTCAGAGCCAGCAGCAGGACCGCGATCCCCGCGGCCACCACAACTCCCGGATAGACGAGCCTCCAGAACAGGTGAGACGGAGGAGCGGGCCGGCGGTGACGCCAGCTAGGCAGGCGCCAGTTGGGCGGGCGCCAACTGGGCGGGCGCCAGCCGGGCATCAGCGACCGCACCCGTAAAGGCCTCTGGATCTGACGACTTCGATCACGGCAGCGGGCACGAGCGCCTCCACCGGTCGACCGTCCGTGAATCGGGACCGGATGTCGCACGACGAGATGTCCAGCGCCGGGACCTCCACCACCACGGCCGGCCATCCGGCCGGGGGACGCCCGCCGGAGGGCCCCGGCCGATCTACCACGACCGTTGTGGCCAGCTCGCGCAGGTCCGCGGGGCGCTTCCAGGTGTCGAGTCCCTGGGCGGTGTCCGAGCCCACCACCAGCAGCAGTTCGGCCTCGGGATGCAGACGGCGCATCTCGCGCAGCGTGTCGGCCGTGTAGCTCTCGCCGCCGCGATCGATCTCGAGCGCACTCGCCTCGAGCCCGTCGAGGTCACTGACGGCGGCCGTCACCATCTCCAGTCGCAGATGAGCGGGCGTCACCGGATGCAGCCCGGACTTCTGCCATGGATCGTTGGCCACCACGAACAGCACCTTGGAGAGTGCGAGCCGGTGGAGTACCTCCAACCCGGCGGCGAGGTGGCCGAAATGGGGCGGATCGAACGTCCCTCCCAGCACACCCATGCGAGGAGGGTCCGGTCGCTGCACGGCGGAAGTCTATGATGGGACGGTCAACCGCACTGCAAACGCGTGACCAATGTCACAGCTCGCGCGGGCGCACATCTTGACTTGCCGGGAACAAACACCTAATCTATATTGGTTCGTCTGGGCTGGAGTAGCGCACTTGGAGGGTGTGCGCCCGGCACCAAATCCTCCCCACAAAGAAAGCGAGAAGGCTGCCCCTGCCGACGCGAGCGGGGCCGGTCAGGTGATCAGACATGAGCGACTCAGTAGGACAGTACCTCAATGAAATCGGCGCAGTCGCGCTGCTCAACGCCCAAGAGGAGCGCGAGCTCTCGCAGGCCATCGAGCGCGGCGTCGAGGCCCGTCTCCGCAAGGAGGAGGGCGAGACCGGCCGCGAGATCGACAGGGCGATCCGCGAGGCCGCTGCGGCCAAGGACCGCTTCATCCGGGCCAACCTGCGCCTGGTGGTGAGCGTCGCCCGCCGCTATCCCCTTCCCCCGGGCATGGAACTGCTCGACCTCATCCAGGAGGGGAACCTCGGACTCGAGCACGCCGTCGACAAGTTCGACTGGCGCAAGGGCTTCAAGTTCTCCACCTACGCGACCTTCTGGATCCGCCAGTCCATCGGGCGGGCCCTCGATCAGAAGGCGAGCCTGGTGCGCCTGCCCGGCGACCGGTCCGCGTCGTTGCGCGCCGCGCTGCGGCAGGTGTCCGGCGACGGCGACGAGCTGGACGACGACCATGCCCGGCTGCACAGGCTGACCACCCCCACCTCCCTCGACCGCACCATCGGCGACGACGACAGCAACGAGCTGATCGATCTGCTCCCCGACGCCAACCCCGGGCCCGAGCTCGAGGTAATGGCCAAGGCCGAGGAGGAGATGGTGACCGGCCTGCTCGACATCCTCGAGCCCCGGGCCAAGTACGCGGTCGAGCAGCGCTTCGGACTCTCCGACGGCATCAAGCGCTCCTACCGCGAGGTCGGCGAGGAGCTGGGCGTCACCGCCGAGGCGGCCCGCCGCCTGGTGAAGCGCGCCATCAATGCCGTGCGCGAGCATGCCGAGGAGCTGAGTCTGGCCGAGACGGTCGACGCGGCTTAACGCCATGTCCGCCGGAGATCCCACCCTGTTCGCCGGCGGAAGCGATTGGTCGCCCTCGTCCTGGAGGGCCAAGCCTGCTCTCCAGCAGCCGGCTTGGCCCGACGAGGCCGAGCTCGAGCAGGCCACCAAGGCGCTGCGCGACCTGCCTCCGCTGGTGTTTGCGGGAGAGGCCCGCTCACTCATGAGCCACTTGGGGCGGGTAGCCAACGGCGAGGCGTTCCTGCTGCAGGCGGGCGACTGCGCGGAGTCGTTCGACTCCTCCGCCGACTCGATCCGCGACAAGCTGCGGGTCATCCTCCAGATGGCCATCGTGCTGACCTACTCGGGGGGCGTGCCGCTGGTGAAGGTCGGCCGCATCGCGGGGCAGTTCGCCAAGCCGCGGTCGAGCCCGACCGAAACCAAGGGCGAGGTGGAGCTCACCTCGTTCCTGGGCCACATGGTCAACGACATCGGCTTCAGCGAGGCCGAGCGGCTGCCCGACCCGCGCCGCCTGCTGACCTCGTACCACCGGGCCGCGTCCACTCTCAACCTGCTGCGAGCCTTCACGCGGGGCGGTTACGCCGACCTGTCGAGGGTTGCCAGCTGGAACCGGGAGTTCGTGGCCACGTCGCCCGCGGGCCGGCGCTACGCACGCATGGCCGATGAGATAGACCGGGCCCTGCGGTTCATGACGGCGTGCGGGGTGACCACCAGCAACACCCCGCAGCTGCACGAGGTGGAGTTCTACACCAGCCACGAGGCCCTGGTGCTCGACTACGAGGAGGCCCTCACCCGCGAGGACTCCACTACCGGCGACTGGTACGACTGCTCGGCCCACATGCTGTGGATCGGCGAGCGCACCCGCCAGCTCGACGGCGCCCACGTGGAGTTCCTGCGGGGAGTGCGCAACCCGCTCGGCTGCAAGATCGGGCCCACGGCCACCGCCGAGGAGGTGGTCTCGCTGTGCGAGCTGCTCAACCCGCAGCGGGTGCCCGGCCGGCTCACCCTCATCACCAGGATGGGGGCCGGCAAGGTGGAGACTCTGCTGCCCCCGCTGCTGCGGGCCGTGCGCGACTCGGGCCACCCGGTGGCCTGGGCGTGCGACCCGATGCACGGCAACACCTACACCTCCACGTCGGGGCGCAAGACCCGCGATTTCGACGACGTGCTGGCCGAGATAAGCGGCTTCTTCGCGGCCCACACCGCCTGCGGCACCTGGCCCGGGGGCGTGCATGTGGAGCTGACCGGCGACGCCGTCACGGAGTGCATAGGGGGCGCCGACAAGATCCTCGACGCCGACTTGGAGCGAGCCTTCGAGACCCTGTGCGATCCCCGACTCAACGGCCGCCAGTCAGTGGACCTCGCCTTCCGGGTGGCCGAGATGCTCTCCGGCGCGAACTGAACGTAACTCAGGCCAGGCGGTCTACGAAGGCTTCCAGCTGGCGCAGGTTGCGCACCTCGAAGACGCCGTCGCAGTGGGGGGCGTACTCCCCCACGATCGAGTCGCCGGTGTCCCAGTAGCTGCGGGGCTCGGGGTTCAGCCAGAACACGTGGCGGGCCTTCTGCTGCAGGGCCTTGATGATCCAGCTCTCGGGTGCGTGGTAGTTGTTGCGGGCGTCACCGAGGATCAGCACAGTGGTGCGAGGGCCGACGTCGTCGGCGTAGTTGTCCCAGAACACGCCGAGGGCGTGGCCGTAGTCGGAGTGGCCGTCCACCCACACCACGTCGGCCTCGGTGTTGACCCGGTGCACCGCCTCCGCGATGTCGTCGGTGCCCTCGAAGAAGCTGGTCACCTCGTCGAGCCCGTCGATGAACACGAACGACCGGACCTTGGAGAACTGGCTCGAGATGGCGTACACCAGGTGCAGCGTGAACCGGGCGAAGGCGGCCACCGAGCCCGACACGTCGGCCACCACCATGATGTCGGGCTTGTGGGGCCGCGGGTGGCGGAACTTCGGCTCCACCGGCACGCCCCCGTAGGACAGCGAGTGGCGCACGGTCGAGCGGAAGTCGAGCGGTCCGGCCCGTCCGTGGCGGCGCTTGCGGACCAGCCTGGCCGCCAGCTTGCGGGTCAGCGGGTATATGGCCTTGCGAAGGCTGGCCATCTCCTCGCGTGACGCGTGCATGAAGTCGATGTCCGACGGCAGCGGCTTGCGCAGGGTCTTGGCCATGGCCTCGACGCCCCGGTCGGCCACCAGCCGCCGCCGGATCTCAGCCTCGATCTGGCGTTTGAGCTCGGCGATGCGCAACTCGAACTCGTCGCGCCTCAATCGCAGGTCGAAGTCGTCGACGTCGCCGTCCGTGTGCTGTTCCGCGTCCATGAGACGCTCCAGCACGCCTTCCAGGTCGAGGTTCCGCAGGGTGCGGTACAGGTAGTAGGTGCCTCCGACGGGACGGCCCGGCTCCATCCCGGCGTACCGGCGCACCGCCTCGCGGGCCGCGGCGCGGAGCATCTCGGAGTCGCCCCGCATCAGCGCCCGGTAGAGCATCTCAGCCAGCTCCTCAGGGCTGAGCATGTCGCCACCGGAGCCCCGGTCGCCCTCGGCCCGGATCTCGCCGTCGGCCTCGTCGGCCTCTTCGAGATCATCGGCGGCTATCTCGTACTGGGCGCCCCGCAGGGAGAAGTACACCTCGAAGACGGTCTCGAAGGCCTTCCAGTGGGCCTGGTTCTTCACCAGCGTGGCCGCCAGGGCGTACTTGAAGGTCTCGCGGTCGGTGATGGGGACGTGCTTCACGGCCTCCATGGCGTCGAGGTTCTCGGTGAGGCTGGCGGGAATCCCGACAGCCCGCAGCTCCGCGATGAAGCCGTTGAGAAGGTCCAGGAGGGGGTCCCCCGCCTCGACCGGGAGCGTGGGGAGGTCAGTCTCGTAGGCCGTCACTGCCGAGTCTTCCCATGACCGGCGACTGCATCTGCTAGGGCTCGATGCCCTCGACGGTCGCCAGTTCCTTGTTCGCCTTGGCGATGTCGCTCTGGTACTTCAGCAGGATGTTCACCGTCTCGGCGGCCACGTCGGCGTCGATGTGCTGAACGCCCAGCAGGACCAGCGTGCGGGCCCAGTCGAGGGTCTCCGACACCGACGGCGGCTTCTTGAGCTCCAGCCGGCGGATGGAGCGGACCACCCGGGCCACCTGGTCGGCCAGGTTCTCGGCAATGTCGGGAACCTTGGCCAGCACGATCTCCTTCTCCCGCTCCATCGTCGGGTAGTCGATGTGGAGGTACAGGCAGCGCCGCTTGAGAGCCTCGCTCAGCTCGCGGGTGTTGTTGGACGTCAGGAACACCAGCGGCACCTGAAGCGCCTCCATGGTGCCTAACTCCGGGATCGAGACCTGGTACTCGCTGAGGATCTCCAGCAGCAGGGCCTCGGTCTCGACCTCCACCCGGTCGACCTCGTCGATCAGCAGCACGATCGGGTCGACGGCCCTGATGGCCTCCAGCAGGGGCCGGGTCAGCAGGAACTCGTCGGAGAAGATGTCGTCTGAGACCTCGTCCCAACCCACGTCGGCGTCGCGCTCGGTCTGGATCCGCAGCAGCTGCTTCTTGTAGTTCCACTCGTACAGCGCCTTGGCCTCGTCGAGGCCCTCGTAGCACTGCAGGCGGATCAGGCGGCTGCCCGTCATCTCAGCCACGCTCTTGGCCAGCTGGGTCTTGCCGGTTCCGGCCGGACCCTCGACGAGCACCGGTTTGTCGAGCCGGTCGGCCAGGTAGACGACTCCGGCCAGGCCGGAGTCGCAGAGGTACTCGACCTTGGAGAGATCCTGCTGGACCGCGGCGACGTCAGCGAAGCGATGCGACATGGTGACCGGTCAGCGGACGTGGCCCTCGCCGCGCACGACGAACTTGAGGGTGGTGAGCTGGTCGAGCCCCATCGGCCCGCGAGCGTGGAGCTTCTGGGTGCTTATGCCGATCTCAGCCCCGAACCCGAACTCCTCGCCGTCCACGAATCGGGTGGAGGCGTTGACGAGAACGGCCGCGGCGTCGACTTGCTTGGTGAACCGGTCGGCCGCCGCGAGATCAGAGGTGATGATGGTCTCGGAGTGGCCTGATCCATTGTCGTTCACATGGGCGATGGCCTCGTCGAGAGTGTCCACCACCCTCACCGACATCTTCAGGTCGAGGAACTCGGTGGCGTGGTCGGCGGCCGTCGCCTCCCCCATCGACGGCACGGCCTGGCGGGCCCGCTCGTCGCCGACAAGCTCGACACCGGCCAGCGCGGCCGCAGCCCGGGGCAGGAACTCGGCCGCCACCGCGGAGTGGACCACCAGAGACTCCAGGGCGTTGCAAACCCCCGGTCGCTGGGTCTTGCCGTTGACGACGATGTTCAGGGCGGCGTCGAGGTCGGCGGAGGCGTCCACGTAGGCGTGGCAGTTGCCCGCACCGTCGATGACCACGGGCACGGTGGCGTGCTCGATCACCGACTCGAGGAGCGACGGACCGCCCCGGGGGATCAGGCAGTCGACGTAGTCGTTCTGCTGCATGAACTCCACCGCCGCGGCCCTCGAGGTGTCCTCCACCAGGACGAGCCCGTCGGCGGGCAGGCCGGCCGACGAGATGGCCTCGCGGATGGCGGCTGCGATGGCCAGATTGGACTGGATGGCCGACGACGACCCCCTCAGGAAGGCGGCGTTGCCCGACTTGAGGCAGAGCCCGGCCGCGTCCGAGGTGACGTTGGGACGGCTCTCGTAGATGATGGCAACCACGCCCAGGGGAACCCGCAGCCTCTCGATGCGCAGCCCGTTGGGCCTCACCCAGCCGTCGGCCACCTCGCCCACCGGATCGGGCCGGGCCGCTATCTGCCTGAGTCCGCCGGCCATGGCGTCGATCCGGGCGGTCGACAGCCGGAGGCGGTCGACGAGCGGAGCCGGGGTGCCGCCGGCGACGGCCCGCTCAACGTCGATGGCGTTGGCCGCGCAGATCACCTCGGCTCGGGTCACCAGCGTGTCGGCCGCAGCGTGCAGGGCGGCGTCCTTGACCGCGGTGGAAGCCGCGGCCATCGCCCTGGAAGCAGCCTTGGCCCGGGCGGCCAGCTCGGCTACCGGCGCCGGCGAGGGCTCGGGTACGGACTCGGTGACGGGCGCGGCGGACGGCAGGACGGTGGTTGCGGCGCTGCTCATCGTCTCAGGCTATAGGGGCAGGGCGACTAGCCTCGATCCGCAAGTTCATGGACTCCATTCGCAGTGACTGAACCGAGGCGACCTCGCCGGGCTTCGGGCTCGGTGATGGTGGCGCTGGGCATCGCGGCCAGCCGTCTGGCCGGCCTGGGACGCGAGACGGTCGCTTCCCGGCTGCTGGGCAATACCGCGGCCGGCGACGCCTTCGCGGTGGCCATGCGCATCCCCAACATGCTCCAGAACCTGCTCGGAGAGGGCGTTCTCTCAGCCAGCTTCGTGCCCGTGTACAGCCGGCTGCTCGACGAGGGTGCCCGCGACGAGGACGGCCCCACCGATCCCGGCCAGGTGGCCGGAGCGGTGGCCGCCGCGCTCATGAGCGTCGTGGGGCTGTCGGTCGCCCTGATCGTCACGCTGGCTCGTCCCATCACCTTCGTGCTGGCACCCGGGCTGACGGACGACCGTTTCGATCTGGCCGTCTCGCTGGTGCGCATCACCGCGCTGGGCACCGGGTTCGCCGTGCTGTCGGCGTGGTGCCTCGGGGTGCTCAACAGCCACCGGCGCTTCTTCGTGTCCTACGCGGCCCCGGTTCTGTGGAACGCAGTGCAGGTCGGTGCGCTGGTGGTGGCCTGGATCCTGGCCTTCGACCTCGACGGGGTGGCCCGAGCCCTGGCCTGGGGCGTGGCCGGCGGAGGGCTGGCCCAGCTGCTAGTGCAACTGCCCCTCACCTTGCGCCTGGCCCGGGGACTGCGGCTGCGATGGATACGGGGCCACGCCGGCCTGAGGGAGATCCGGCGCCGGTTCGGTCCCGCGGTGGCGGGCCGCGGCGTTGTGCAGGTGTCCGCGTACGTCGACCTGGTGCTGGCGTCACTGCTCGCCACGGGCGCCATGGCGGCTCTGTACCGGGCCCAGATCCTCTACATGCTTCCCGTGAGCCTGTTCGCCATGAGCGTGGCCGCCGCCGAGCTTCCGGAGATGTCGCGCCAGGCGGACGACCCGGTCGCGCTGGCCACCCGTTCCCGGTCGGCCATGCGCAAGGTCGCCTTCTGGATGCTGCTGGCCGCCGCGGTGTACATCGCGGCCGGCGACCTGGTGGTGGGTCTGCTGTTCCAGGGCGGCGTGTTCTCGGAGGCCGACACCGTGCTGGTGTGGTTCGTGGTCGGGGCCTACGCGCTCGGACTGCCGGCCACCGGCGTGAGCCGGGTGCTGCAGAACGTCTGCTACGCCCGGGGGGACACGGCCGGCCCGGCCGGGATCGCCGCGGTCCGGGTGGCGGTGGCCGCGGCGGTAGGCATGGTCGTGATGTTCCCCCTCGACCGCGTCGTGGTGAGCGGTGACCGGCTGCTCAGCGCGGCCGAGGGCATCGGCCTGGCATGGGCATTGCCAGAGGCCGAGCGAGCGCTGGGCGATGTGGTGCGGTTGGGCGCAGTAGGCCTGGCTCTGGGGTCGGCCGTGGCGGCGTGGACCGAAATAGTCCTGCTCGCGCGGCGGCTCCGCACCGAAGAGGCAGTCCGTTCGGCTCTCGGTGCTCCGGCGACAGCCGCCGCGGTGGCCTTCGCCGCGACGGCCGCGCTCAAGCTCCTGATCGACGGCTGGCCCCTGCTCCTGTCGGCCCCCATAGCGGCCGCGTTCGCCATGGGCGTGTACACGGTGGTCGCCTACCGCCGCGGTGTCGCAGAGGCCCACCTGCTGCTCCAGCCCGCACGCAGGATCATCTGGCAGCGCCGCAACCAGTGACTCTGAGCGTCACTGTACTTCCGGACGCCGCCGAGGAAGTAGAGTTGTGGATATGTGGAAAGTCCTCAAGCGCCGCTGGAAGTACCTGACAGCCCGGCTGGCCGGCCGGCTCGAGGAGAGCGCCGACCCCAAGATCCAGTTGGAGCAGGCCATCGGCGAGGCGCGGGAGCAGCACAAGCGGCTCAAGGAGCAAGCGGCAAACGTCATCGCCAACCACAAGCAGACCGAGATCCGGCTCAACCGGGCCCTCTCCGAGCTGGAGAGGGTCAACCGCAACGCCCGCCAGGCGATCATGATGGCCGAGGAGTCAGCCCAGTCCGGTGATGAGGCCAAGACGGCGTCCTACACGAATGCGGCCGAGCAGCTGGCCGGCCGGCTCATCACTCTCGAGGAGGAGATCGAGAGCCTGAAGAGCCTCCTGTTCCAGACATCCGAGGCCGCCGACCAGGCCAAGGCCGCGGTATCGCAGAACGCATTGAGCCTCCAGGAGAAGCTCAGCGAGCGCCAGAAGCTGCTCGGGCAACTCGATCAGGCCCGCATGCAGGAGCAGATGAACGAGGCCATGAGCACCCTGTCGGAGGCAGTGGGCGAGGATGTGCCCACCCTGGCCGAGGTCCGGGACAAGATCGAGGCCCGCTACGCCAAGGCCAAGGGCGCGGCCGAACTGGTCGAGGAGGGCAGCACCGAGGGCCGGATGCTGGAGATCGAGGCCGCAGCCCGCAATCAGGAGGCCAAGGCTCGACTCACCCAGATCCGGGAGCAGCTCGGCATCGCGGCCCCGGCACCGCAGGAGATCCCGCAGTCCACACCCGCTGAGGACTAAGCCGGGCGACTACCGCCTCCATCAGGAGCTGGGCAGCACCACTAGGTCGTTGGCGTGGATCACCACGTGGGGCGCGCCCGGCGGCAGGTCCTCGCGCCGGCGGCCGGCCGCGGTGCGCAGTTCGTCACCGCTGTGGCGGGCGAGGCCCTTCGCGAACACCGCGCCACCCGTCTCTCGCACTTCCACCGGAGCGCCGGCATCGAATGAGCCGGACACCGACCTGACCCCGATGGCCAGCAGCGACTTCCCCCGCTCGAGCGCGGCCCGGGCTCCCGAGTCCACCGCGATCTCGCCCTGGGAGCCCACCGCGAAGCCGATCCACAGCTTGCGGGCCGGCAGCCGCTGGGCGGAGGCCCGCACTAGCGTCCCCACCCCGGCAACACCGGCCGCGGCGTCGGCCAGCACGCCGGGCCGCTTGGCGTCGGCGATGACGGTGGGCACGCCCGACAGCGACGCCACTCGGGCCGCGGTGAGCTTGGACGCCATGCCACCGCTGCCCCGCTGCGTTCCGGCACCGCCGGCGCGGCTCTCCAGATGCTGGTCGAATTCGACGATCTCCTCGATGAGCGAGGCGTTCGAGTTACGGCGGGGATCCTCGGTGAGCACACCCGCGGTGTCGGTCAGCAGCACGAGCAGGTCGGCCTGGACCAGGTTGGCCACCAGCGCGGCCAGGCGGTCGTTGTCGCCCCACCGGATCTCGTCGTCGGCCACCGCATCGTTCTCGTTGACGATGGGCACCACGCCCAGATCAAGGAGCTTGCGCAGGGTGGACGAGGCATGCACGTACTGGGTGCGGATCACGAAGTCGAGCGGGACCAGCAGCACCTGGCCGGCCACCACCTCCAGGCGGGCGAACACCTCCCGGTACATGCCCATCAGCGCGCTCTGGCCGACGGTGGCCACTGCCTGGAGCGTCTCCATGTTCGCCGGACGCCGGTCGCCGCCCATGCCCAGCTCGGGCAGACCGGCCGCGATGGCACCGCTGGTCACGACGACCACCCGGTTGCCGCGCGATCTGAGGTCGGCCACCTCGGAGCAGAACTTCTCGATGCAGGCGCGGTCGATGGCGCCGGCCGCGTCGGTGATGGACGAGGTGCCGATCTTGGCCACGATCGTCCGGCCCGCCTCTCGTGTGCCGGCGTCGACTGTCGTGTCGCCCTCGGTGGTCATCGGTCCGACCTGCCCGTACCGGTCGCGGCGGCCTCTGCGTCATCCTGGTATGTGAAGCTGAAGTCGCCGATGCGGACCTCGTCGCCGTAAGCCGCGCCGGCCCGGGCCAGGACCCGCTCCACCCCGAGGCTGCGCAGCCGATCCTGGGCATAGGCCAGCGCGCCGGGATCGGTGAGATCGCTCAGGGCCACCGCCCGGGCCGCGGCCCGTCCCTCTATCGCCCAGACGCGGGCGTCGATGCGCCGGACTGTCACCTCCTGCGCAGGCGGCAGGGGCCGATGCACCACTGGGAGTTCTAGAACCGGCTCGTTGAGGCGGGCCTCGGTCACCATCCGGCTCAACTCGCCGAGCACTTCCCGCACTCCCTCACCGGTAGCCGAAGACAGGCGCCCGACCGGCCCCGAGCCGAACGATTCGCCGGGCGCGGTGTCGGCTCGGCTGCCCACCACCAACCGGGGCCTCGCCACCAACTCGGGGCGGTACCGGCCGAGCTCCCTGAGTAGTACCGCCAATTGCTCGTCGGGCGGGCAGTCGGCCAGCTCGCACAGGTCGATCAGCACCAGCAGCACCCGGGCCCGCTCCACATGACGCAGGAAGCGGTGGCCGAGGCCGCGACCCTCGCTGGCGCCCTCGATCAGGCCCGGGATGTCGGCCAGCACCATCTCGAATTCGTCGTCGATCCGGACCACGCCCAGGTTGGGCTCCAGCGTGGTGAAGGGATAGTCGGCGATCTTCGGTTTGGCCGCCGACACCCGGCTGATGAACGTCGACTTGCCGACGTTGGGGAAGCCGACGATAGCCACGTCGGCCAGCAACTTGAGCTCCAGGCGAAGCCAGCGACGCTCACCGAATTCGCCCTGCTCCGCGAAGGCGGGGGCCCGGCGCCGGTTGGCGAGGAACCGGGCGTTCCCCCTGCCGCCCTCGCCTGCGCCGGCCGCCAGCCAGCGCTCGCCGTGAGCCGACAGGTCCGCAAGCTGTGAATGGTCGCCGTGGTCCAGCACCACGGTGCCCACGGGCACCTTCACGTCCATGTCTTCGCCCCGGGCCCCGTGGCGATTGTTGCCCGAGCCGTGCTTGCCGTTCGTTGCCCGGCGGTGCGGATGGTCGCGGAAGGCCAGCAGGGAGGCAACGTTGCGGTCCGCAACCAGCCAGACATCCCCGCCGCGGCCGCCGTCGCCGCCCGAAGGGCCGCCCCGGGCTACATGCGCCTCCCTGCGGAACGCGACGCACCCAGCCCCGCCGTCACCCGCGGTGACATGAAGGTTGCACTCATCAACAAACCCGGACACCCGATAAAGACTAAGCGGAGGCCCTCCCGACTGGACCGACCACGGGGATTACTCCGAGATCGGGGCCGGACGCGACCGGCAAGGCCGGGGGGTGGCACGGGGGCAAGCAATGGCGGCGCACCGCGCCGCCAGGGCGCGCCCGTGACAGGACCCGCCGGCCGGGCGCGCCGACGTTCAGGCTTCGGCGGGGACTACCTCGACGAGCTTGCGGCCGTGGCGGGAGCCGAAGCGCACTACGCCGTCGGCCTTGGCGAACAGCGTGTCGTCGCCACCCTTCCCCACGTTGGTCCCGGGATGGAACTTCGTGCCCCGCTGGCGCACGATGATCGCCCCGGCCAGGACCCGACCCCCGTCGTACACCTTCACGCCGAGGCGCTGCGCGTTCGAGTCGCGGCCGTTGCGGGTTGACCCCCCGCCCTTGGTCTTGGACATGTCGAATCAGCCCTTCCGGATGTCGGTGATCTCGAGAGTGGCCAGTGTCTGGCGGTGACCCCAGCGGCGCCGCTGGTTGCTCTTGGACTTGTAGGTGAAGCCGCGGATCTTGGGGCCGCGGTGCTCGTCGACCACAATCGCGGTCACGCTCGTGCCGGCGAGGTCATCCGGCGTGGCCAGGACTGCGTCGCCGTCGACCAGGAGCAGGGGGCGCAGCGAGATCTCCGAGCCCGGCTCGGCGACGCGCTCCACCTCGATGGTGGAACCCTGCTCGACGCGGTACTGCTTCCCACCGGTCTCAACGACTGCATACATAGCCATCAGAGGGTACCTCCGAGGGTCCCCTGATCCACGGCCCGCACAGCTAATCCATCAGGTCGGCCAGGAGGCGGTAGCCGCGGCCGGAACAGTCCCCGCAGATGTCCGACAGCGACTCGAGGAGTCCTTCGCCGCTGCGCTTGCGGGTCATCTCCATCAACCCGAGGCCGCTGATATCCAGCACCTGGGTACGGGTCTTGTCCCGGGCCAGCGCGTCGCGAAAGCGCTTGGTGACCTGAGCCCGATTGGCGGCCAGTTCCATGTCGACGAAGTCCACGACGATGATCCCGCCGATGTCGCGCAGTCGCAGCTGGCGGGCCAGCTCGTCGGCGGCCTCGAGGTTGTTGGCTAGGACCGTCTCCTCGAGGCTGGACTTGCCCACGTTCTTGCCGGTGTTCACATCCACGACGGTGAGAGCCTCGGTGTGCTCGATGATGAGCGAGCCGCCCGAGGGCAGCCACACCTTGGGCTCGAGCGCCTTCTTGAGCTGCTCAGTGACGTAGTAGCGCTCGAACAGCGGCAGCTTCTCCTTCTTCGTGTCGTAGTGCTCCACCCGGTCGGCCAGCGGTCTAATGATGGACGAGACGTAGCCCGACACCTCGGAGTAGAGCTGCCGGTCGTCGATGATCACGCCCCGGTAGTCGGAGTTGAGCTCCTCGCGGATGAGGCGCAGTGGGGCCTCCGGCTCCCGGTACAGCAGCGCGGGCGCGGAGGACGACTTGGCGAGCTTGGAGATGTCGTTCCACTGGCCCACGAGACGAGCCACGTCCCGCTCGATCTCGGCTGCGGTGACTTTCTCGGCCGCGGTGCGCATGATGAGGCCGTGGCCCTCGGGCTTGACCCGCTCGAGGATCGACCGCAGGCGCTTGCGCTCGGAGTCGGGCAGCCGCTTCGATATCCCGAAGCCGGACGAGTTGGGCACCAGGACCACGAACCGTCCCGCCAGCGAGACGTCCTGAGTGAGGCGGGCCCCCTTCTCGCCGATGGGGTTCTTGGTGACCTGGCACAGGATCGACTGCTTGGGCCGGAGCAGGTCCTCGATCCGCGGCTTCGCCTGGGCGCCGTCGCCCGACTCGATGTCCTCCGGGTCGTACTGGACATCGCCCCGGTACAGCACCGCGTTCTTGGGTGTTCCGATGTCGACGAAGGCGGTCTCCATACCGGGCAGGACATTCTGAACGCGGCCCAGGTAGATGTTGCCGTGGATCTGGCTGACGTCGTCGGCTGGGCGGGACACCCTGAACTCGATGAGGCGGCGCCCCTCGAGCACCGCTATCTGCGTGGCCCGATCGGTGACGTGAACGCACATGAGGTACCGGCCCACGGCCTGACCCTTGCGGGTACGGCCTCGCCGGCCCCGCATGCTCTTCTCGTCGAGCTCCACCGGCTCGTCGTAGGTGACCGCTTCCACCACCGGGGCCGCTTGAGGCTTCGACCCTCCTCCCCGGCCGCCGCGCCGGCGCCGCCGCCGTCGCCCCCCTGAGC